>OY288189.1:0-455000 GCA_958439205.1 uncultured Allorhizobium sp.
GCCTGCTGTTCGGTGCGCTTCGACAGATCGTTGGTGGCCGATGTCAGCTGATAGGTGTTGTCGTTGATCAGATCGGTGCGGCCGCGAATGTCCGACATGGTCTGGCGCAGGCTCTGCAGCGACTTGTTGACGTTCGACTGAAGCTCGGCGAACACACCGCGGAAATGTCCGTTCATTTCATGCGAGAGATCATTGGCCGCGAGGCTACCGATGACCCGATTGGTCTCCGATACGCCCGTTTCGACCGAGGCGAGGAGCGCATTGATGTTGGAGGAGAAGCGATTGAGGTTGGCGTCCTGATAGTCCTTGTCGATGCGGCGGGAGAAATCGCCTTCTGCCGCAGAGGCGACGACAGCCGCCATGCTGGACTGCAGATCGTCGCTCTTGGCGCGCATCGCGCTTTCCTGGGCGTTCAGGCGCTGGACGGACAGACCGTTCTCCTTGAATACCTCGACGGCTGCGGCCATTTCACCGATTTCATCCGGGCGTCCGCTATAGGGGATTTCAGCGCCAAAGTTGCCGCCGGCAATGTCATTCATCGCGTGGGTCACGCGGCGGATCGGCCGGCTCAGATGGTTGACGCCGATATGGATGCCGAGGCCGGCACCAACGGCGACCGCGAGCAGGGTCACGCCGGAGATCAGCATCAGCATGGTGCTCTGGAACGAGGCCAGACTGTTGGTCATCAATTCAAGTTCGGCACGGTCGGCCTCGACCACGGCGTCGATATCGGCCTGGAAAGCCTTGCGGTTGGCGCGGTTCGCGTCGGTATTGCCCTGGGCATTGGCGTCCTTCGGACCGACTTCGACGCCGATGCGCGCCGTTTCGGCGCGGAACGTACGGAACTCGGCCGATTTTGCCGTCATCGCATCGAAGGCCGCCTTCTGCGCCTCCGGCACCATGGGGTTCCACTTGGCAAATGCGGCATCCATCTTGTCGAGGTTCTTCAGAATGCCTTCTGCGAAGGGCTGCGCCTTCTCCGTGTTGGCCGCCGCGTAAATGCCGCGGGCTTCCATGACGACTGCCGTCACCATGCGGTTTACCTGCTCACCGAGATAGGCACGCTGGGAAATCTGCAGCAGGGCTGCCGTCTTCGCGCCATACTGGACCGTCACGAAGATGCCCATGGCACCGATGACGATCGCCGCCGCCCCCAAAATGCCGACCAATGAATAAACCTTGCCGCTGACCTTCACGTCATTCACCCTAATCCCATGCGCACCTTGCGCACTTTCCCGAATATTCGGATGTTAGGATCGAGAATTTAATGGCTCGTTTCACCCTAAATTTAGGGGGTGCAGCATGCTTGCCGATGCGTGCAGATCTGAGCGCCGAGCCTGCATGAGCCCTGCTTTGCTATTCCGCCTGGCTGCGATTGACTCTTCGGACCCGCGACCGTATAAGCCGCGCACGTTCGGAAAGGTGCCCCGACGGGGCTTATCCGTGCGATAAAACCAACGCTTTTGCAGCAATGCAAATCCCAAGAAGGGCCGCACACCGCGGTATTAAATAAATGTCGAAGCGTACTTTCCAACCTTCCAAGCTTGTTCGCAAGCGCCGCCACGGCTTCCGTGCGCGTATGGCCACCAAGGGCGGCCGCCTTGTCTTGAACGCACGCCGCGGTCGCGGTCGCGCCAAGCTCTCGGCCTAAGGGCCGGACGAGCCCGACGAGATGACGGGCCCATGACGTCCACGGACTCCAAGAAATCTGTTGGCCGGCTCAAGAGCCGGCCTCAGTTCCTCGCCGTCAGGCACGGCGAAGCGCGCAAGGGTCGCACCTTCCTTCTGGAGGTGCTTGATCACAAGAATGATGCGCCGCCCCGCGTGGGCTTTACGGTCACCAAGAAACACGGCAATGCAGTGGAGCGGAACCGCATGCGGCGCAGGCTGAAAGAAGCTGTGCGACTGAATGCGGCGTTTGCAATGCAGCCGGGACACGACTATGTCATTGTCGCCCGGCGCGAGGTGCTGGACATCCCGTTTGATCAATTGTCCCGGCAGCTGATCCACCGCATCGAAAACCGCCAGACGAACAACACCCGGTCTCACAAGACCGCTCCCAGGAAAGAGTGATGCAGAACAACCGCAACTATTTCATCGCGATTGCCTTATCGGTGGTGATCGTCCTCGCCTGGCAGTTCTTCTACATGAACCCGCGCATCGAGGCCCAGCGCCAGGCGCAGGAAGCCCAGATCGCCCAGCAGCAGGCCCAGGCCGAGCAGCAGGCAGCGACCCCGGCCGCGACCGTCGATGGCAGCCTGCCGGCCAGTGCAGCCGCCAATCCGGAAGCCAGCCGCGAAGCCGCCATTGCGCGCACGGCGCGCGTTGCCATCGAAACCCAGGACCTGGCCGGTTCGATCAATCTGACCGGCGGTCGCCTCGACGACCTGAAGCTCCGCGCCTATCGCGAAACCGTCGATCCGACGAGCCCGATCGTTACGCTGTTCAACCCGGCGGAAACCCGCGACGCCTATTTTGCCGAACTCGGCTTCATCGCTGGTGAGAATGCCGGCTCCGTTCCGGGCCCGAACACTGTCTGGACAGCAACCGCCGGCGCAAAGCTCACCGAGACGACGCCGGTTACGCTGACCTTCACCAATGAAGCCGGCCTCACCTTTACCCGCACGATCGCGGTTGACGAACATTACATGTTCACCATCGAAGACCAGATCGTGAATAATGGTATGGCTGCAGCGAGCCTCGCGCCCTACGGCCGCATCACCCGCTACAACAAGCCCTCGACACCGTCGATCTTCGTCCTGCACGAAGGCTTCCTCGGCGTTCTCGGCGCCGAAGGCAGCCTGGTCGAACACGACTATACGGATGTCGAGGAAGAGGCGATCGCCAATGCGAAGGCGACCGGCGGCTGGCTCGGCATCACCGACAAGTACTGGGCCGCATCGCTGATCCCGCAGCAGACCCTGCCTTACGAATCGCGCTTCTCGCACTTCACCGATGGCCAGGCTCGCTTCCAGGCCGACTACAAGAACGATGCCGTGAGCATCCCGGCCGGCCAGAGCACCACGGTCAAGACCCTGCTGTTTGCCGGTGCCAAGCAGGTTCCGGTCATCGACAGCTATCAGGAAAGCCTCGGCATTCCGAAGTTCGACCTGATGATCGACTGGGGCTGGTTCTACTTCATCACCAAGCCGATGTTCCACCTGATGGACTACTTCTTCCATCTCGTCGGCAATTTCGGTGTCGCCATCCTGCTCACCACCATCGTCGTCAAGCTGATCTTCTTCCCGCTTGCCAACAAGCAGTATGCCTCCATGGCCAACATGAAGCGCGTGCAGCCGAAGCTCGAAGAGCTGAAGACCAAGTATGCCGACGACCGCATGGGCCTGCAGCAGGCGATGATGGCGCTCTACAAGGAAGAGAAGATCAATCCGGTGGCCGGCTGCTGGCCGGTGCTGCTCCAGATCCCGGTCTTCTTCGCCCTCTACAAGGTCATCTACGTCACCATCGAAATGCGCCATGCGCCTTTCTTCGGCTGGATCCAGGACCTTTCCGCGCCGGATCCGACGACCTTCATCAACCTGTTCGGCCTCCTGCCGTTCGAGGCACCCACCTTCCTGCATCTCGGCGTCTGGCCGATCATCATGGGTGTCACCATGTGGCTCCAGATGCGCATGAACCCGACCCCGCCGGACCCGACCCAGGCGATGCTGTTCAACTGGATGCCGGTCATCTTCACCTTCATGCTCGGCACCTTCCCGGCTGGTCTGGTGATCTACTGGGCCTGGAACAACACCCTGTCGATCCTGCAGCAGGGTCTGATCATGAAGCGCCACGGCGTCGAGATCGAACTGTTCAAGAACATCGGCAACATGTTCAGGCGAAAGCCGGCCCAGACCAAGTGACGATCAAAAGCCCCGGCCAAGCCGGGGCTTTCTCTTTTTGACGAGATCCGCCGATGACAGACACTTCCGTTACCCCTTCCCGCTCCTGGCTCGGGATCGCGCTTGTCGGCGGCTCGGCGCTTGCCTGGAGCTATGGCGGCGCCATCCAGCGCTTCATCGGCGTGGAAGACGGCTGGACGATCGTGTTCTGGCGCTGTCTGTTCGCCGGTCTTTTCCTCCTCACCTTCATGCTTGTCCGTGACCGCATCGACGGCACGATCCGTCTTTTTCGCGCCATGGGCTGGCCCGGCTTCTTCATCGCCGTCGGCTTTGCGCTCGTCTCGACCTTCTTCGTGCTCGCCGTCACCATGACGCCGGTTGCCAATGTCGTACTGTTCATGGCCTCGATCCCCCTGTTCGCGGCCCTTCTCGCGCGCGTCGTGCTCGGCGAGCCGATCACGACGGTCACCTGGGGCGCGATCGGTGCCGTCATCCTCGGTGTCGGCATCATGGTCTCGGCTTCGATCGGCGACGGCGGCTCGATCCTTGGCCTGACGCTGGCTGCCGCCATCCCCGCGATCTTCGCCTGCATGACGGTGCTAACCCGGCGCTATCCCGGCATCCGGATGACACCGGCCGCCTGTGGCGGCTCCTTCATCGCGTCTGCGATTGCCGCGAGCCAGGCTGGCGCCTTTGCCGTCGGCGGGCAGGACCTTGTGCTTCTCTTCTGCTTCGGCGCCCTCAATCTGGGCCTCGGCATGGCGCTCTATGTCACGGGGGCCCGCATGATACCCTCGGCGCTTGCCGCCCTGATCGGGACTGCCGAGATGATCCTCGCCCCGGTCTGGATGGTGATCTTCCACAACGAGGTGCCCTCGGGTCGGACGATCCTTGGCGGAGCGCTCGTGATGGCCGCCCTCTTCACCTATCTCATCAGCCACGCGCGGCAGGCGTCGCGGCCCGTTCCGACCTCTGCTGCTTGACTTTCCGGGCCAAAACCCGGATCTGTCCGCCTGACGAAAGGCCTAATCTATGACCGAAACACACGACAAGCCCGATCAGCCGCTCTTCGGCCGCCCCTGGATCTTCATCCGCGGTGTGCCGTCGATGGAATTCCTGCCGCCGGAAGGACCGCTAGAAGTGGCCTTTGCCGGGCGCTCGAATGTCGGCAAATCGTCGCTGATCAATGCGCTGGTCGGCCAGAAGGGTCTCGCCCGCACGTCCAACACACCCGGACGCACCCAGGAACTGAACTACTTCGTGCCAGACGGTTATTCCGGCGGCGCCGGTGACCTGCCGCCAATGGCGCTCGTCGACATGCCGGGCTACGGCTACGCCCAAGCGCCGAAGGAGCATGTGGATGCCTGGACGAAGCTGGTTTTCGATTATCTTCGGGGGCGCGCGACGCTGAAGCGCGTCTATGTGCTGATCGACAGCCGTCACGGCATAAAGAAGAACGACGACGAAGTGCTGTCGCTGCTCGACAAGGCCGCCGTCTCCTATCAGATCGTGCTCACCAAGACCGACAAGATCAAGGCGCCTGCCGTGCCGAAGCTGATTGCGGAGACACAGGAAAAGATCAAGAAGCGGCCGGCAGCCTTCCCGGGTGTCCTCTCGACATCCTCTGAAAAAGGTGATGGCCTCGACCAATTGCGCGGGGCAATCAGCGAGGCCATCGGTCGGAGCCTTTGACGCTCAGGCTCCGATCAGGTCGGCCCTAGCCGGCGGAGGCCGGGCCGAACCGTCTTTCCTTACATCTTCGGCAGGATGACCGCGTCGACGACGTGGATGACGCCGTTCGACTGCTTGACGTCGGCGATGGTGACGGTCGATACGCCGCCATTCTCGTCGGTCAGGGTGACCTTGCCGTCAGCGGCCTTCGCCTTCAGCACGCAACCGCCAACGGTGGTGACGTCGTGTTCGCCGCCATCATCGGAGATCATCTTGACGAGTGCTTCGGCCATCACGTCGGCTGCCACCACGTGGCAGGTCAGCACCTTGGTGAGCTGCGCCTTGTTTTCCGGCTTCAGCAGAGTGTCGACCGTGCCGGCCGGCAGCTTGGCGAAGGCGTCGTTGGTCGGTGCGAAGACGGTGAACGGACCGGCGCCCGACAGGGTTTCAACGAGACCGGCTGCCTGGACGGCGGCAACAAGCGTCGTGTGATCCTTCGAGTTGACGGCGTTTTCGACGATGTTCTTGGTTTCGAGCATTTCACCACCGCCGACCATCGGATTGGCGGCATAGGCTGCGGCAGCGCCTGCCAGGATGGCTGCGGAGAATGCGAGCGGGCGAAGAGCGGTCTTGAACATTACGGTTTCCTCTTATCCTTGGTGTTCTCGATCGTGTCCCTGCGGGTTCGGGCGGGACATCGGGGGCGTTCCTCAGCGGGAACATGACCAAAGACGGTGCGTCGTCCGAACAAGTTTCAGGCGGCTCGAGAAAATCGGCCGCCTGAAAAAACGTCATTGATTTTATGAGAGATTTTCTTCGTCAGGGACGAACTTCGCCGAGCGCGACGACAGGCCCGGTGGCTTTTCCGGTGGGCGATCCGCCGAAAGGTTCGAGGCTGACGGCCAGAACGACGCCTTCCGTCAGGCGGGCACGCAGATCCTCGGGAACATCAAGCTCCCCTTGCCCGGTCTGCGGCAGCACGCCGAGCGAGATCGGCGCCTCCTCACCTTCGACGAGCCAGAGCTCGAGCGATTTCTCATCTGCACCGCCACTTGCGACGGGGGTGACGGCGAGGCGGCCCGAGTTCCCGTCATAGCGCGCATGCAGCGCAATCGCCTGGTTCTCGCCTGCCAAGTCCGCAGTCAGCGCGACTTGAGGTTTCGGGCGCATGCGTTCGGCGTAGTCGAACCCGATGATGAGGCCGAGCGCTGCAATCGATGCAAAGCTCAGGCCGCGCCAGAGCACCAGCGAATTCCACAGGCTACCCTTCACCGCTGCCACGGTGGCCGGCGATGCAAACAGACGATCCTCGATCTTCGAAAACAGCTGATCCGGCGGTGAGGCCTCGGCGTAATCGTCGTTGAACTGGGTGAGGTTCTCTTCCCAGCGCTTGACCATGGCGGCGAACTGCCGGTCGTGGCGCAGACGCGCGTCCACCTTCTGACGCTCAGTTCCGCTCAGGACACCGAGGACATATTCGCCCGCGAGAACTTCGTCTCGCGACCGGTCTCCCTTGCTTTGGTCAGGCGTGCTCATCCATGCACTCTCTCAGTTTCAGAAGGCTGCGCCGCAGCCATGTACGCATCGTGTTCAGCGGAACGGCGAAATGATCCGCCAGCTCCTGATAGGACAGTCCTTCCACATAGGCCTGGCGAACGGCGAGCGCCCTGTCAGGATCCAATGCCTCCAGGCATGTGTCAATGCGGCCACCCTCGGATCGAAGCATCGCATGCTGCTCCGGATCCGGCGCGAGATCCGCCAGGTCGATCGCCGCCTCGATGTCTTCCCCCTGCGGTCGACGCGCTCTCAGGCGATCGATGCAGTGGTAGCGGACGATGGCGCAGAGCCATGGATATGCATTGTCGCCGTCGCCCGTATAGCTCCCGGCCTTATGCCAGATCTTGACGAACACATCCTGGAGCGCCTCTTCGGCCTCTCCCCTGTCTTTGAGCATACGGATGCAGATGGCGAAAAGTTTCGCCGAAATACGACCATAGAGCAAGGAAAAGGCGCTTCGGTCCCGCAGGGCTACCCGGGCCAGCAATCCGCCGATGTCGTCGCGTTCCATAGAGCCCCCTCACCCAGTGGCCTTGATATAGCACGGCATATTCGGTGGACAATGCGACGATAAGAAGAAGCATGTCACCTGCCGCTTATATTGCGGCGCGATTATTCCATCACGGCGACACATGCGCTAAAAGGCCGCGATCCACAGCGAGGTTTTCCATGTCAGCTTCCGAAAGCGAAATCCAGGCCCGCCTTCTCGTCCAGGCGCTGCCCTTCATGCAGCGGTACGAGAACAAGACCATCGTGGTTAAATATGGCGGCCATGCCATGGGGAATCCCGAGCTCGGCAAGGCGTTTGCCGCCGATATCGCGCTTCTAAAGCAGTCCGGCGTCAACCCGATCGTCGTGCATGGCGGCGGCCCGCAGATCGGCGCGATGCTTGCCCGCATGGGCATCGAATCACGCTTCGAGAACGGCCTTCGCGTCACCGACCACAAGACGGTCGAGATCGTCGAGATGGTGCTCGCCGGCTCCATCAACAAGGAGATCGTCGCGCTCATCAACCAGACCGGCGAATGGGCGATCGGGCTCTGTGGCAAGGACGGCAACATGGTCTTTGCCGAAAAGGCGCAGAAGAAGGTTCGCGATCCCGACAGCAATATCGAGCGTGTGCTCGATCTCGGCTTCGTCGGTGATGTCGTTGAAGTCGACCGGACGCTGCTCGATCTGCTCGCCCGCTCCGAGATGATCCCGGTGATCGCACCTGTTGCGCCTGGCCGCGATGGCGCGACTTACAACATCAATGCCGATACCTTTGCCGGTGCGATTGCCGGTGCCCTCAATGCCTCGCGCCTGCTCTTCCTCACCGACGTTCCCGGCGTGCTCGACAGGCAAGGCAAGCTGATCAAGGAACTGTCGGTCGCCGAAGCCCATGCGCTGATCAAGGACGGCACGATCTCGGGCGGCATGATCCCGAAGGTCGAGACCTGCATCGAGGCGATCCAGGCCGGCGTGCAGGGTGTCGTCATCCTCAACGGCAAGACCGCCCATTCTGTGCTGCTCGAGCTCTTCACCGAGACGGGTGCGGGCACGCTGCTCGTTCCCTGAGCCGATGATTTCGTCCGCTGCAGGTCACTCGATCGGCAGCGGACGCTCCAGCTTCTCGCTTCCCGGCGTCACGGTGCGCATGGACAGGACAGCGATCAGGACGATCGCATAGGCGACGAAGTTGTAGATGAGGCCGAGGCTCAGACCCTCGGCATAGACGGCCTTGCCGCTTAGGCCTTCTGCCGCATTGCGCGCCAGATCCGAGAAGAAGATCTCGCTGACGATGGCAATTCCGAGCGCACTTCCGACCTGCTGGATCGCCTGAAGCGCGCCAGACCCTCCACCCGCATCCTGCGGCGGGACACCCGCCAGCACGAGCTGGAACATCGGCGCGATCGCGATCCCCATGCCAAGGCCGCTCAGCAGGAACCAAGGCAAGAGCGCCATACGGTCGATGCTCTCTCCCACCGTCTGGATCTCCATGCGCAACAGGCCCATGCCGACGATGACCATCACCACGCCAACCACGACGCGGACGCGCGGGGTGATGTTGCCGAGGCGCCCCGAGATCAGCGAAGCGATGAAGATGCCGACGGAGAACGGCACGGTTGTCATGCCCGACTGAAGCGGGGTGAGGCCGTAACCCTGCTGCAGGAACATCGCAAAGATCAGGAAGAAGCCCGGCAGGGTCGAGAAGAAGGTCGCCGTCATCAGCGAGCCGATCACGTAGTTGCGGTTCTTCATCAGCGCGACGGGCAGGAGTTCGGGCGCCTTCTGCTGATGCTGGCGCCGCTCCCAGAGGCCGAAGGCGACCCCGAAGGGAATGGCCATGGCGAGCATGACGAAGCACCAGACGGGCCAGCCGAAGCCACGCCCCTCGATCAGCGGGAAAATGACGCAGAAGATCGTGAGAGCCGCGAGCGCGATGCCGCCGAAATCGTTCTTGAGCCCCGGCTTGGGTGCCAGTGCCGGGATCAGCCGCCAGCCGAGCAGAATGGTCATGATGCCGACCGGGATATTGATGAGGAAGATTGGTCGCCATCCAAGGCCCAGGACATCGAGGCTGATGAGCCAGCCGCCGAGGATCGGGCCTGATACCGAAGCGAGCCCGGCGCTTAAGCCAAACAGCGAAAAGGCCGCCGCCCTCTCCTTCGGCGGAAACATCATCTGGGCAATCGCCAGCACCTGCGGGGTCATCACCGCGGCCCCCGCCCCCTGCAGGAGACGTGCGGCAACGAGCCAGCCGATATCGGGTGCCAGTCCGCACAGAAGCGAAGCAAAGGTGAAGGCCGCCACTCCAACCAGAAACACCTGCTTCTTGCCCCTGACGTCGCCGAGACGTCCAAAGGGCAGGAGCCCGAGCGCAAAGACCAGCACGTAACCGGCCACGACCCATTCGATCTGGCTCGATGTTGCCCCAAGTTCCGACTGCAGGCTCGGCAGCGCGACATTGACGATCGTGACATCAAGCAGGTTCATGAAGTTTGCCAGCATCATCACGGCCAGCGCCGTCCAGCGCTTCGGGTATGGATGCGAGGCGTCGGCGCTGATCGTTGGTGTCGCGGGTGTCTTGGTGTGCACTTTTGTCTCCCCGCCCTCGGCGCGCTTGTACCGTCCGGTGTATCGCGCGGTGTGATGGGTCGCAACGGGGCAAGAGTGTCCGTCATGGTGAGGTGGGTGTGGGGTCCCATCTCCGCCGCAAGGGGGGAGCTGCCCCTCGCTCACACCAGAACCAGCAACAGCACCCCGAAGACGATCAGCACACATCCCGCGATCTCCAGCCTGTTGATGCTTTCCTTGAAGAAGATCACCGACGACGCAAAGGTGAAGAGCATCTCGACCTGGGCCAAGGCTTTCACCACCGCCACCTGCTGCAGCGTCATGGCGGTGAACCAGCCGAAGGAGGCCGTGGCGCCGACGAAACCGACGAGGGCGCTGACTTTCCAGGCGGCCCGGACGCGGGTGAGTTCTGGCCGATCGCGCCATGCCATCCAGCAAAGCATAGACAGCGTCTGGATGGTGATGACGACACAGAGCGTGTAGCCCGCCTGCACCATTGCATCGGGTGTCGGCAGGCTCGGCGCCAGCGACAGTGAGGCGGTGCGGTAGGCGATCGCGGAGATGCCAAAGAAGAAACCGGAGGCGAGGCCGATCAGGGCGGTGCGACTGCTGACCGAGGTGACGAGGCTCAAGGGCGTGAAGGTCGTGCGGGCTACCGAGATCAGCATGACGCCGAGTATGGAGACTAGGATTGCCGCTGCGGTGCCAAGACCGATCGTCTCGCCGAAGAGGATCAGCGCCAGCAATGCTGCCTGGGCCGGTTCAGTGCGCGAATAGGCCGTGCCGACGGCGAAGTTCCGGAAAGAGAAGAGGTGGACCAGCAGGAAGGTCGCCGTGATCTGGGCGAGTGCCCCGATGACCGCCCAGATTGCGAAGGTCGCTCCGGGCACCGGCAGCGGGCGGCCGAGGCCGAGATGCAGGATGGCGAGATAGAGGAAGGCGAAGGGCAGGCCGAAGCCGAAGCGGACGAAGGTTGCCCCTGTCGTGCCCATCCGGCCCTTGAGGTGTTTTTGCAGCGTCGAGCGCAGATTTTGCAGGAAGGCGCTGCCAACCGTGATGAGGGCCCAGAGTTCCATGGGAGAGCGTCCAGAAAGGCCGCAGCGTAGGGATGTCGGCTTGCGGCAAGAAATCGAAAAGGTGGCGGTTTGACCGGAGCTTACGCCTCAGGTCCTGCGTCTCACGCCTGACGCTGGCGAATCGTGCCTGAGCTCACCGGATGGAAGCGCGCGGGAAGGCGCTTGCGGTCCTGCAGGACCACGACCCGTTCCATCGCCGAAATCGCCATCTTCTTTCCCATCTTTCCGAGATAGCACTTCCCGAAGCGGCGACCAATGCTAATTAAAGGCAACGCGCCTGGTGTCATCAGGCCATCCGCACTGCCCCAAGAGGACCCGATGAACACCCCAGCCAAGATCCCCTCGCCCGCCGATTTCGCTCATGTGCGCGACTGGGTCTTCGACCTCGACAACACGCTTTATCCACATCACATCAATCTCTTTGCACAGATCGACACGAACATGACCGCCTTCGTGGCGGAGATCCTGCAGATGGAGCCGGCCGAGGCGAAGCTTCTGCAGAAGCAGTACTACCATGAGCACGGCACGACGCTTGCCGGGCTGATGCTGCATCACAAGGTCGATCCGAACGCCTTTCTCGAGAGGGCGCATGCGATTGACTATTCAGCCCTGATCCCGGACGAGGCTCTTGGCTCGGCGATCAAGCGGCTGCCGGGGCGGAAGTTCATCTTCACCAACGGCACGGTGGCGCATGCGGAGGCGGCTGCCCGGGCGCTCGGCATTCTCGACCATTTCGACGACATCTTCGACATTGTCGCTGCCGATTACGTGCCGAAGCCGGCGGGTGCCACTTATGACAAGTTCGCGAGCCTCAACCGCATCGACACGAAACATGCCGCGATGTTCGAGGATCTGCCGCGCAATCTGATGGTGCCGAAGGCGCTCGGCATGAAGACGGTGCTGCTCGTGCCGCGCAACCTGGGAACGGCGATCCTGGAGACCTGGGAGCGCGTCGAGAATGTCGATGCAGAAACCGTCGATTACCTGACCGACGATCTCACCAGCTTCCTGCAGGCGCTGCTGGCGGACGAGGCGTGAGCGGAAGCTTACGAAAGTTTCATGCAGCTTACAGAGAGTTAAGTAGGGCCTGAGCCTTGCCGCCGCTACGGTCATCCCATCGAAGCAGACACTCGAAAGGATATCCCAATGAACGGCAAGACCCTGACGCTGGCCGCCGTGGCAGCCTCTCTCCTCATCGGCACCACCGCCGGCGGCGCCTTTGCGCAGGACCGCGGCGAGCGCCGTGGCGGCCCTGGCCGTGGCGGTCCGGAAGTGATGTTCGTGCAGATGCTGCAGCAGCATGACACGAACAAGGACGGCAAGATCAGCAAGGAAGAAGCGACGGCCGCCGGCACTGCGATGTTCACGGCCATCGATGCCGACAAGGACGGCGTGCTGACCCCTGGCGAGATGCGGCAGCACCGCGAAGCCATGCGTGAAGAAAACAAGGCAGCCCGCGAGGCCATGCGGGCCGAGCGCCAGGCGGCACGCGAAGCAGCCAAGGCCGATGCGCCAACCCCGCCCCCGGGTGATGCACCCCAGGAACAGGCCATGAATGACGATGGTCCGCGTGGCGAGGGCAAGGGCCCGCACGGCAAACGCCACGGCTGGCACAATGAAAGTGCCGAGCGCGGCGAGGATCGCGGTGGTCGGGACGGCATGCGTGGCCAGGGCCGAATGATGCGGGTCGCGGATACCGACGAGAACGGTCAGATCAGCCAGGCGGAAGCAACCGCCATGGCCGACAAGATGTTCACCCGGATGGACCGCAACAAGGATGGCGTCATCAGCGCCGACGACATGCCGAAGCGGCCGATCATGATGCGCTGATCGGAAGATCAGCACAGCACTGGAAGAAACGGGCGGCCCCTTATGGGGCCGTTTCGTCGTTCAGGTCATAGAAGTCGGCGATGATCTTCCAGGCTTCTTCCGCAGTCTCGGCAAACTGGAAGAGATCAAGATCCTCGGGCGCGATCGTGCCAAAGGCTGCGAGCGCCTCGAAATTGATGATGTCCTCCCAGAAGGCACGCGAGAACAGGATGAGTGGGATCGGCGCCATGCGCTTGGTCTGGATCAGCGTCACGGTCTCGAAGAGTTCGTCCAGCGTGCCGAAGCCGCCGGGGAAGATGGTGATCGCCTTGGCGCGCATCAGGAAATGCATCTTGCGGATGGCGAAGTAGTGGAAGTTGAAGCTGAGCTCCGGCGTGACATAGGGGTTGGGCGCCTGCTCGTGTGGCAGGACGATGTTGAGGCCGACCGAGGGGGCGCCGACCTCTGACGCGCCGCGATTGCCCGCTTCCATGACGCCTGGACCACCACCAGTCACCACGACATATTCGTGGTAGTCCATCTTCTTTGCCTGGGCGGAGCAGAGCTGCGCGAACTTGCGGGCCTCTTCGTAGTAGATCGAGGCGTTTTCCAGGTTCTTCTTCTGGATGTCGTTCTTCGCCGCCCAGGCCGCCTCGCCGGGGGCCGGGATGCGGGCACCGCCGAACATGACAACCGTCGACTTGATGCTACGCTCGGTGAGGATCATCTCCGTTTTCAGGAGTTCGAGCTGCAGGCGGACGGGGCGAAGCTCCTCGCGGCAGAGGAATTCATCGTCAACATAGGCGAGCGTATAGGACGAAGACGCGGACTGCGGGGTGCGCGGAATGACCTGCGCCGTCTGCTTGTCGGTCGAGCTATCCTTTAGCGGATCCCAGGATCCATCCTTGCGCCTGTGCTTGCCGTTCTTCCACCGTGCCATGCCTCTTCCTTTCCAAAACGCAGAGCTCCTGCGGCTGTTTTCTTCCAGCCCTTTATGCGCTAGAGCTTTGCGCGAATTTTCGATCAGATCCTGATCGTTTCCATCCCCACGGTAGACAACGAAGTTTAAGGAATTCAGATGAGCGCCTCCGATCTCACCCAGCTCGAACACGTCATCGAAGCGGCATTCGACAACCGCGATACGGTTTCGACCACCACCACGGGCGAGATCCGCGATGCCGTCGAGACGGCGCTCAACCTCCTGGACAGCGGCAAGGTTCGCGTCGCAGCCCGCGGCGAAGACGGGACCTGGACCGTGCATCAGTGGCTGAAGAAGGCCGTGCTCCTTTCCTTCCGCCTGAACGACATGGAAGTCGTCAAGGGCGGCCCGGGCGCTTCCACCTGGTGGGACAAGGTGCCGTCGAAGTTCGAAGGCTGGGGCGAAAACCAGTTCCGCTCGGCCGGCTTCCGCGCCGTACCGAACGCCGTCGTCCGCCGCTCGGCCTACATCTCCAAGGGCGTCGTCCTGATGCCGTCCTTCGTCAATCTCGGCGCCTATGTCGGTGAAAACTCCATGGTAGACACCTGGGCGACCGTCGGCTCCTGCGCCCAGATCGGTGCAAACGTGCATCTCTCCGGCGGCGTCGGTATCGGCGGCGTGCTCGAGCCTCTGCAGGCCGGCCCGACGATCATCGAGGACAACTGCTTCATCGGCGCGCGCTCTGAAGTCGTCGAGGGCTGCATCATCCGCGAAGGCTCGGTGCTCGGCATGGGCGTCTACATCGGCAAGTCGACCAAGATCGTTGATCGCGCCACCGGCGAAGTGATGTATGGCGAAGTGCCGCCTTATTCCGTCGTCGTTGCCGGCTCGATGCCCTCGGGCAATGCCGTGATGGCAAACGGTCTGCCGGCACCGCATCTCTACTGCGCCGTCATCGTCAAGCGCGTCGACGAGAAGACCCGCTCGAAGACGGGCATCAACGAACTGCTGCGCGACTAAGCCCCTCATGGCCTTGCCGGGGCGGGAGACAACGGTCGGCTGGGCGCTCTTCCAATGGGACGGGCGCATCGGCAGGCGCGTCTTCATCCTCGGCACGCTGTTCTGGATGATGGCGAACGCGGCCGTGATCGCGTTCGTGACGGGATCGGACGACATTTCGCCCGGCTCGTTTTCGCTTTTCCTGACGACTGCGAGCCTCTCGCTCGTCTCGCTGCTGATGCTGGGCACGAAGCGGCTGCATGATATCGGCATGCCGGGCATGGCGTCCGTTCTCTTGCTGCTGCCTGCCTTTTCGCTGATCCTTTTCTTCGTGCTCTGCGTCTGGCCACCGGTGCGGGACGACAACCGTTACGGGCCGGGATCGGACATGCGTTCGTCCTGAGCGGTGGGTGACAGGTTCGGGCGGATCAGCTAAGTCTGGCTCATCTTCTCAAGGCACCGACGGCCGGGCTGAACCGGACCTCGGTCAATCCCGTAAAAGTGTTCATGACCGCTACCAATCCCGTCGATGTTCTCCAGGCCCTCATTCGCTGCCCTTCCGTCACGCCTGCTGAAGGCGGTGCGCTCAGTGTGCTCGAAAACCTGCTCTCGCCTCTCGGTTTCCGCGTCGATCGCATGATCGCAAAGGACGAGGGCACGCCCGATATCGAAAACCTCTATGCACGCGCCGGGACGGATGGCCCGCATCTGATGTTTGCCGGCCACAGCGATGTCGTGCCGGTTGGTGCCGAGACAGACTGGAGCGCTGGCCCGTTCTCCGGCGACATCAGAGACGGCATGCTTTATGGCCGTGGCGCGGTCGACATGAAGGGCGGGATCGCCTGCTTCATCGCCGCCTATGCGCGACAGGTCGAAGCCGGCAAGGTGCCGAAGGGCTCGGTCTCGCTGCTGATCACTGGCGACGAGGAAGGCCCTGCCGTCAACGGCACAGTGAAACTGCTCGAATGGGCGGCGGAACGTGGCGAGCGCTGGGATGCCTGCCTGGTCGGCGAGCCGACCAATCCCGATGCACTCGGCGACATGATCAAGATCGGCCGGCGCGGCTCGGTTTCGGGCACCGTAACGATCAAGGGCGTGCAGGGTCACGCGGCCTATCCGCATCTCGCCGACAATCCGGTGCGCGGTGCGCTGTCGCTGGCGAAAAGCCTGATGTTCCCGGCCTTCGACACCGGCACGGAGAACTTCCAGCCGTCGAACCTTGAAGTCACCACCATCGATGTCGGCAATGCGGCGACGAATGTCATTCCGGCTTCGGCGCGCTTCAAGTTCAACATCCGCTTCAACGACGTCTGGACCGCCGATAGCGTCAAGGCCGAGATCATTCGCCGTCTCGATGCGGCCGCGGTTGATCCCGAGCTACGGCCGGATCGTGCAGCGATCGGCTACGACATCACCTGGTCGGAACGTCCAAGCCATGTTTTCCTGACGCGCAATAACGCGCTGATTGCCTCGCTGTCGGGTGCGATCGAGACGGTGACAGGCAAGGTGCCGAAGCTCTCGACGACCGGCGGCACGTCGGATGCACGGTTCATCAAGGATTACTGCCCGGTCGTCGAATTCGGCCTCGTGGGGCAGACCATGCACATGGTGGACGAGCGGGTCGCCGTTTCGGATCTGGAAACGCTCACTGTGATCTACCAGACCTTCATCGAGCAGTGGTTTGCCCATGCCGACGCTTAAGGAGGTCGAGTTCTATCTCAAGGGCCTCTGGCTGCTGTTCAAGCAGGATCCATCAGGCTTTGCCTATCTGGACCTTACCGACCGGGGCGCGATGCGCTCCTTCTGGGCGATCCTCTGGGCGCTGCCCGCAATCCTGATCTCCTTTGCCTGGTGGCGCCTGCTCTATCTCCAGGGCCTGCCGGAGGGCACCGAGACAGGCGGCCTGTTCTTCTTCCGCCTGGCGCTGGTCGAGGCGTCCAACTGGCTTTTCCCGCTGATATTGCTGGGCATTCTCTGCTGGATGGTCGGGATCGGCGAGAAATACGCATCGATGGTCGTGGCGATCAACTGGCTCGCCGTGCCGGTATCCTATTCCTACGGTTTGCTGGTGCTGTTGATGATGTTCTTGCCGGCTCTTGCCGGCGTCGTGGCATTCCTGTGGCTACTCCTCATGATCACGCTGATCGCGGCTCTCTTCCGCATCGTCAGGATGATCGTGGGCGACCAGTTGCTGATGGTCTCGACCATCATCATGGTGCTGCTCGTGCCGTCGATGATCATCGCGGAAGTGCTGGAACGCTATCTCGGCGTTTATCCGGGCTGAACCCGGCTCAGATCCCGGCCTCGTCGCCGGGATAATCCACCCTCATGAAGAAAAGTCCTTCCGGTGGCGCGACCGGCCCGCAGGCTGCACGATTGCGGGCGTCGAGCGCTGCGCGCACATCTGAAGGTGTCATCTTGCCCTCGCCCGCGAGCTTCAGCGTGCCGGCGAAAGAGCGGATCTGGTTATGCAGGAAGCTCTGGGCGGTGGCGCGGATCTCGATGAGTTCACCAGAGCAAGTGACATCCAGGCGATCGAGCGTCCGCACCGGGCTTTTCGCCTGACAATGGGCGGAGCGGAAGGTGGTGAAGTCGTGGTGACCGACGAGCTGCTGGGCAGCTTCGTGCATGGCCTCGGGATCGAGCGGCTTCGGCACCCACCAGGCACGCTTGTCCTCCAGCGCCAGACGTGCCGGTCGGGTGATGATGCGGTAGAGATAATGGCGGCGGAGCGCCGAGAAGCGGGCGTCGAATTCATCCGGCACAGCCTGCACATCGAGCACGGCGACTTGTTCGGACGCCATCGCCAGATGGGCGTTCAGGGCATTGCGCAGCTTGTGCGGCACCCAGGCGCGCGCGAGGTCGGCATGGATCACCTGGCCCATAGCGTGGACGCCGGAATCGGTGCGGCCGGCACCCCGGATGACGACGGTCTCGCTGGTCAGCGACAGGATCGCCTGTTCGAGAGCGGCCTGGATGGAATGGCCGTTCTCCTGGCGCTGCCAGCCAACATAGGCCGAGCCATCATATTCGACGGTCATCCGAAAGCGGGGCATCAGGCGATCACCGTGCCCTTGAGGAGCGGCGTGCCACGCAGGAAGTCCTCCGCGCTCAATGCCTTGCCGCCGGCCTTCTGCAGACGCACGAGGCTCACGGCGCCCGTGCCGCAGGCGATCGTCAGGCGATCGTCGATGGCTGTGCCGGGGGCAGCCAGCGCTCCCTCTGCTTGCGCCAGGCTCGAGGCAATGAGCTTGACGCGCTCGGGCTTGCCATTGACGTGCATCTCGGTCCAGGCGCCGGGGAAAGGCGAGAGGCCGCGGATGTGATTGTGCACCTCGGTCGCCGGGCGGGTGAAGTCGATGCGGGTTTCGGCCTTGTCGATCTTGGCCGCATAGAGCACGCCCTCTTCTGCCTGTGTGACCGTTTCCAGCGTACCGGCTTCAAGCCTCGCCATCGCCTCGACCATGGCTTCGGCGCCAACGAGGCTCAGGGCATCGTGTAGCTCACCGGCGGTCATATCGGGGCCGATCGTCACCTTGCGGGTGAGTGCGACGGGACCGGTGTCGAGGCCCTTGTCCATCTTCATCACCATCATGCCGGTTTCGGCATCGCCGGCCATGATGGCCCGCTGGATGGGGGCGGCTCCCCGCCAGCGCGGCAGGAGCGAGGCATGGCCGTTATAGGCGCCAAGACGTGTGCCGTTCAGGATCGCTTCGGGCAGCAGCAGGCCATAGGCCACGACGACGGCGACATCGGCCTGAAGTGCGACGAAGGATTCGCGATCGGCGGGATCACGGAAGTTCAGAGGATGGCGGACCTCGATGCCGAGGTTTTCGGCCGCCTGATGAACGGGAGATTTCTGCAGGTCGAGGCCACGGCGGCCGCCGGGACGGGGCGGCTGCGAATAGGCCATGACGATCTGATGACCCGCCGCATGCAGCGCTTTCAGGGTCGCGACGGAGAAGTCCGGCGTGCCCATGAAGATGATGCGAAGTGCCATCGTGTCTGCCTTCAAGCGCGGGTTGAACGACGCCCAGAGCATTTCCGGCGAAACGGAGTCGCCGTCACTGCTCTATCATTTTGTTCTTAAGCAATTCCGGACGCAAAACCGCTTCGCACTTTTGCTGGATTTGCTCGATATCAGATCTTCTGACGGGCGGCCTTGGTAAACCTTTTGATCACCATCTCGCGCTTCAGACGGGAGATATGATCGATGAAGAGCACGCCGTTCAAATGGTCGATCTCGTGCTGAAGGCAAGTGGCGAGAAGGCCATCGGCCTCCGTCACTGTCTCCTTGCCGTCGCGGCCGATCGACTTGACCGTGATCGAGGCAGGGCGTTCAACCTCGGCGTAATAGTCCGGGATCGAGAGGCAGCCCTCTTCATAGACCGAGCGCTCGTCGGAGCTCGTCAGGATCTCCGGATTGATGAAGACCAGCGGCGCGGGCTCTTCGCCTTCCTTGGCAAGGTCGATCACGAGGAGACGGCGCGGCACGCCGACCTGGATCGCGGCCAGCCCGATGCCGGGGGCCTCGTACATGGTTTCGAGCATGTCATCGATGAACTGCTCAAGCTCGGCATCGACGCGCTCGATGGGCGCGGATACCTGACGCAGCAGGGGATCGGGCAGGATGATGAGAGGCTTGATGGTCATGGCCTCCCCTTAGCGCAAGTTCCCGGCGGAGGAAACGGAAAAAACGCTTCCGTTTCTCCGATTCTGAGCCGGATCAGGCGACCCGACGTTCCATGATGCGGCGCACCTGCGGGGCGGCGTCGGCACGGGTGCGGATCTGCGACAGTTGCTCGACGAGACCGGCAACCTCCGCCCGCAGACGGCGCGTCTCGTCTGAGGTGCGCTCCACCATGTCGCTGTTCTCATGGGTCAGGAGATCCATGTTGCGGGTGGACTGATTGACCTCGTTGAGGCCGATCGCCTGATCCTTGGCGGCGGCTGCGATATCCGAGACGAATGTGTCGATGGCATCGATGCGGGTGATGATGTCGTTCAGCGCCTCGCCGGTGCCGGTGACGAGGCTGACGCCTTCCTTTACCTGCGTCGAGCTCTGGGAAATCAGCTGCTTGATTTCCTTGGCGGCATCGGCTGAGCGCTGGGCAAGCTGGCGGACTTCCTGGGCGACGACGGCGAAGCCCTTGCCGGCATCCCCGGCGCGCGCGGCTTCGACGCCTGCATTGAGGGCCAGAAGGTTCGTCTGGAAGGCGATCTCGTCGATAACGCCGATAATCTTGGAGATCTCGGTAGAGGATTTTTCGATCGCGCCCATGGCGGAGACGGCCTGGGAGACGACGGTGCCCGAGGTCTTTGCCTGAAGCTGCGTGTCGCGCACCTCCTGCGAGGCGCGCTCGGCATTGGCGGCCGTCTGGCTGACGCTGACGGAGAGCTGCTGCAGAGCGGTCGAGCTCTCCTGCACACCGCTTGCCTGGCGGGTGGTGCGGCTGGCGAGTTCACCGGAGGCATGGGCAATCGCGTCAGTGCCGGTCAGGATGCCTTCCGAAGCCCGGCGGATCGCGGCGAAGGAGGTGTTCAGGCGATCGACAGTTTCGTTGTAGTGGCATGCCATTTCCTTGAAATTGTCGGGCAGGTCCGTCGTCATGCGGGCCTCGAAATCGCCCTGGGCCAGCGCTTCCAGACCGCGACGCAGATGCTCCATTGCAATCGCCTGGTCGGCGGCGAAGCGGGCGCGTTCTTCCTCAAGGGCCTGGCGCTTGCTCTCCAGTTCTTCGAGATAGACGGAGATCGAATAGTCCATATCGAGCATGGCCGCCTTCACGACCGCTCGAAGCTTCTCGCCGAGCGAAATCGCGTGCTGCTTGCCGAAGGGGAAAGGCCAATGCTTGACGAGGACGCCAGAGAGGAGCTCGCCGACCAGCATCGAATAGCCGCCGATATACCAGCGCGGCTCAAGACCGATCCGGGCATGGGCCTTGCCGACAGCGGTGACGCCCTTGACGTAGTTCTCGTCGAAATTGCCACCGGCGACCTTGTCCCAGTGACCGATCTGGGCACTTTTCGCACCGTTCATGTGGGCACCGTCGCGGAAGTGGCCGGCGATCTTTCCGGTCTTCGTCACCTTGGCGTAGAACTTGTCGAGCGCACCACCCAGAACCTCCTTGATCGACGGGCGAAGCTCGGCCAGCGTGCTGCGCGTCTTCTGATCGATCTCCAGGAATTCCAGGCGTTCGGACAGGTCGTTCTGGGCTTTGGTACTCATCATGCGATGCGAACTCTCGGGGGTTAACAGGTATCAAGAAGAACTGTCACGGTTTGCTGAACAGATTCTAAACGCATGGCGACAAATCATGCCGCCATGCGTGGCCGTGATCGGGTATCAACCCGCCATGCGGTAGGCGTTCTGGCTCGTGCTTTGCGATCTGCTGCCGGAAGTCTTGAAGCCCTGCAGGGCGTGGACCAGCCGACCGGCTTCTTCGCGAAGCGTCGCCGTCTGGGCCGAACTTTCCTCGACCATGGCGGCGTTGCGCTGGGTGATCTGATCCATGGAAGCCACCGAGGTGTTGACCTCGCGCAGGCCGCCGGACTGGTCGGCTGCGGCAAGCGCGATCTTGCCAACGATGTCGTTGATCTCGCCGATGCGGACGATGATTTTGCCGAGCGCGTCGCCGGCATTGTTGACAAGGCCGACCCCGGCTTCGACCTGAGTGGAGCTCTGGGAGATCAGGTTCTTGATCTCACGGGCAGCATTGGCGCAGCGCTGGGCGAGCTCGCGGACCTCCTGGGCGACGACAGCAAAACCACGGCCGGCTTCACCCGCACGGGCCGCCTCGACCCCGGCGTTGAGGGCCAGAAGGTTGGTCTGGAAAGCGATCTCGTCGATGACGCCAATAATCTTGGAAATCTCGTCAGACGACTTCTCGATCGCGCCCATGGCATCGACGGCGCGAGAGACGACTTCTTCGGAAACGCGGGCCTCGGTAAGGGCGACGCCGACGACCACCGAGGCTTCCTTGGCACCATCGGCCGTCAGCGTGACGTTCTGGGTGAGCTCATGCAGGGCTGCCGTGCTTTCCTCAAGACCCGCCGCCTGCTGTTCGGTGCGCTGGGCGAGATCGTCGGTGGCATCGGAGATGGCGGCCGTCGACTTGAAGATCTCGTCGGCAGAGTGACGCACGGTGACAATGGTCGCGCGGAGCGCTTCGACAGAGGCGTTGTAGTCGCTTGCCATCTGCACGAAATTGGCGGGCAAATCATCCGGCAGACGGGCATCGAGATCGCCGGCGGAGAGCTTGGCGAGCACGGCGCGCAAGGCGGCAAGTGCGGTTGCCTGTTCCTGCTCGGCCTTCAGCCTCGCATCCTCGGCCGCCTGGCGCTGCTCCGCGAGGATCGCGAGATAGACGGAGATGGAATAGTCCATGTCGAGCAGGGCAGCCTTGACCACCACCGAGATTTCCTCGGCAAGGCGTTCCGACTTCTGCCGGCCAAAGCGGCTTGGCCACCGCTCGCGGGTGACCGCATGCACCAGTTGCTCAAGCACGAGCGCGTAGCCGCCGATATACCAGCGCGGTTCGAGACCGATGCGGGCATGGGCCTTGCCGACCTTGGTTACACCCTCGACGTAGCTTTCATTGTATTCGGCCGTTCCGACGATGCCCCAATGCTCTTCCTGGCGCTTCTTGGCGCTCTTCATGTGATCGTCGTTGCGGAAGAAGGCAGCCGTCTCGGGGACCTTGCGGATCTTGTCGTAGAAGATTGCGAGCGCATCGCCGATGTTGTTGTGGATCAGGGGCCCAAGACGACGCAGGGTTCCTCGGCCTCGGTCATCAAGCCCCAGAAAACGCAGACGGTTTTTCAGATCGGAGTTCTCGTTTTGCGACACCATGACCGGCACTCACTTTCCTGGACTAAAACATCAGCGATTGCTGATAAATACGAATGAGGAAATTCTAAAATGGTAAAAGTTGTGTTGCCTGCCGAGAGCACCTTTTAGCGTCCTGAGACGGGGCCAAGCAGCGCGGACGAAAATCATTACCGTTTCGGGCATCGCTTTTGACGTTTGTCATCTCGCGGTGTGGCGAAAGAAATATGACGGCGCAACCTGAGGGGATCGGAGGCGGGCGGCGTTCACTCTTTGATCTGTTCTCGGTGTCCGAATCAGCTATCATCGATCCATGACAATTCTCGACATTCCGGCGGTGACCATCGGCTCAGTCACTCTTTCACCCGCGTTCCTGCTTGGGCTTGCGGCGGCGGTTCTGCTGCTCCCTATCCTCATCGTCGTGATCGTGGCGCTGAGGGCGGCACGCGCGCGCGCCGAGATGCGGGAAGACGCTCTGCGGCGCGACGAGGCTGCGGAAGCAAGGCTCGCGGAACTCCTCAAGGCTCAGGCCGAGATGCAGGGGCGGCTCGCCACCATGGCCGAAGTCTTCGGCAGCCGGCAGGCGGAGCTCAACCAGTCGATCAGCCAGAGGCTCGACGGCATGACGCACCGGCTGGGGACCACCATCACCGAGCAGACGAAGTCGACGCATGACAACCTGCGCACGCTGCAGGAGCGGCTGGCGGTGATCGATGCGGCACAGAACAACATCCAGTCGCTGGCGAAGGATGTCGTCGGCCTTCAGGCGATCCTGTCCAACAAGCAGACGCGCGGGGCCTTCGGGCAATCGCGAATGGAGACGATCGTCGCCGACGGGTTGCCGATGGGGGCCTATGCGTTCCAGACAACGCTGTCGAATGGGTCGCGTCCCGACTGCACCATCCGGATGCCGAACAATTCGCCGCCGCTGGTGGTGGATGCGAAGTTCCCGCTCGAAGCGTGGAATGTGATCCGGGAGACGGAAAACCCCGAGCAGAAGAAGATGGCCTCCCAGCAGTTCAAGCGGGACATGGAGGTGCATATCCGCGACATCTCGGAGAAATACCTGATCGCGGGCGAGACGCAGGACATGGCCTTCCTGTTCGTGCCGTCGGAATCCATCTTCGCCGAGATCCACGAGAACTTCGAGGGCGTCGTGCAAAAGGCGCACCGGCAGAAGGTGGTGATCGTCTCGCCTTCCCTTCTCATGCTCTCCATCCAGGTGATTCAGGCCGTGCTGAAGGACCAGCGGATGCGCGAGCAGGCGCATCTGATCCAGGGTGAGGTGATCCGCCTGATGGAAGACTTGAGCCGCCTCGACGATCGCACACGGAAATTGCAGAGCCATTTCATCGCGGCGCAGAAGGATGTCGAGATGATCATCACCTCCTCGGACAAGCTGGCCAAGCGCGGCGCCAAGATCGAAGCCATGGAGTTCGAGACCCCGGGCGGGCGCGAGGATGGCGAGGAGATCCCGTCGCGCGCGGTGGAGAGCCGGACCGGCATGCTCAAGCTCAGGGTTGTTGACGAGGACTAAGGCGCTGGTCCAAAAGAGCGAAGAACCCAGGGAGGCCTCTCGCTCATGATCACCGTCTTCGGCTCCATCAACATGGACCTCGTTGCCACCACGCCGCGCCTGCCGAAACCAGGTGAGACGGTTCCGGGAACCGGCTTTGCGACGGCAGCCGGTGGCAAGGGCGCGAACCAGGCGCTGGCCGCAAGGCGCGCCGGCGCATCCGTGCGCATGGTGGGCGCCGTGGGACGCGACGAGTTTGCCGCCCCTGCCCTCGACCTTCTCGACAGGGCGGGCACTGATCTTTCCGGCGTCGCGCGCGTGGATGGACCAACCGGGACGGCGCTCATTCTGGTGGGCGGCGACGGGGAAAACATGATCGCCGTTGTGCCGGGCGCCAATGGGACCATCAGCCCCAACCAAGCGGCTGCGGCGGTTTCGAGCAGCCAGCCGGGCGACATCCTGATGCTGCAGCTCGAAGTTCCCGCCGCATCCGTGAAAGCTGCACTGGATGCGGCCAAGGTGCGCGGCGTGCGCACTGTGCTCAACACGGCGCCGCTGATTGCCGAGGCCGCTGAGCTTGCGAAGCTTGCAGACATCGTCATCGCCAACGAGACGGAATTCGAACTGCTGGTGGGGCGTGAGGCGCTGACATCCGAAGAGCGCGAAGAGATGCTCCTCCAGATGCACAGGGACACCGGGCAGATCCTGATCATCACGCTCGGAGCCGAAGGTGTCGTGGCGGCCGAAGGTGGCAGCTTGCACCGCACCAAGGGGCTGAAGATCGAACCTGTCGATACCGTGGGTGCCGGCGATACGTTCTGCGGCTATCTGGCCGCGAGCCTCGACGCGGGACTTGCGCTTGGCGAAGCACTTCGCCGCGCGGCCGTCGCCGGATCGCTGGCCTGCCTCAAGGCGGGCGCCCAACCGTCGATCCCTGACGCGGGCGAGGTTGCTGCCGCTCTCTAACGTAGAGCCGGGCACAAGTCTGATTTATTGCCCGTTAAGCAATGGAACATAGCATCTGACGTGATCGGGGTGCGCGAAAGCGCGCCCGGCCACGCCATGAGGGTGTGGAACGAATGTCCCTGCGTCCTGATCCTCAGTTTTCGAGGCTCCCATGTTCGCCTTCTTTAGCCGTTCGATCGCAGCCAAGCTCCTCGTCGTGACCGGCATCGCCATCGGCCTGGTGCTCTTCCTTTCCAATCTTGTCCTGATTTCGCAGACCCGTGATCGGGTTCACTCCCTGACCATGGAACAGGCCGACGCCGAGGCCAAATCCATCGCCCGTGAAATCGCCGGCGACATCGGCGAACTGGCAAGTGCCGCGCGCACCATGTCCGGCGTCATTGGCCGCGGCCACGAAGGCAAGTCCTTCGACCGGCAAGGCATCACCAATATTCTAAGGGCAAACCTGGAGCAGAACCCGTTCGCTTTCGGTAGCTGGATGGCGGAAGCGCCGGGCGCCATTGATGGACGGAAGGATGACGTCAAGGGGAAGGCCGATCTCGGCGCCAATGACGACGGGATCTATACCCCCTACTGGTCCAAGGACCGCAACGGCGCGATACAGTTCTCGACCTTCGCAGCCAAATACGATGCAGAATGGTATGCGCTGGCCGCCAAGAGCGGCAAGGGCGCGATCACGGCTCCCTATCTCGCCGAAGGCACCGATGTGCCAACAACGATGAGCTCGATCGCCTATCCGGTTGTCTCCGGTGGCAAACTGATCGGCGTCAGCGGCGTCGACATCTCGCTGCTATCTCTGTCGGATAAGCTTAAGGCTCTCAAGCCGTTCGAGACTGGCCGCGTCCTTCTGGTAGCACAGGGGCAGCAATGGCTGGTGGCTCCGACGGACGAACTCTTGATGAAGCCGTATGAGGAAGCCGGCACAGACGCGCTGAAGACCGCCCTTTCAAGTGGCACCGGCAGCGTTGTGGCAGGACTGGCGAACGCAGAAGGCGAAGGTTTCGACCGCCTGCTCTATCCCTTTGCCGTACCGGGCGTAAACACCACCTGGGCCGTCATCATCGACATCCCGCACGCGGCAATCAACGCGCCGGTCGAGGCGCAGACGATGATGATGATCGTCGGCGGCCTGATCGTGCTCGGTGCGGTCATGCTGGCGCTGTTCCTTGCGGTTCGTTCGATTGCTCAGCGCCCGTTGCATGGTCTCGTCGGCGACGTCGAGCGCATGACGAAGGGCGACTATGCAAGCGACGTTTCGAACCAGCATCGCGAGGACGAAATCGGCCTTGTCGCCAAGGCGCTTGACGGTTTCCGGCACAAGCTGGCCGAGAGCCGCACGCTGGCGGCAGAGGCTGACGCCCAGCGCAAGTCAGCCGAAGGCGAACGCCGTCGCAACGAGGAAGAGCGCAATGCCTCAGCCTCCGTGCAGCAGCATGTGGTGACGGCGCTCGGTAGCGGACTTTCGCAACTGTCGCAGGGCAACCTCACCTATCGCATCGCGGATGATTTCCCGGGCGAATACGGCGCGCTGAAGCGTGACTTCAACGATGCCGTGACAAGCCTCGAACAGGCGATCGCCTCGGTGAACGGAAGCGTCGTCAACATCGCCGCCGGCACGAGCGAGATCTCGGAAAGTGCGGCTGATCTTTCCAAGCGCACCGAGCAGCAGGCAGCGAGCCTGGAGGAGACGGCGGCCGCACTCAACGAACTGACCGAGCAGGTCAATTCGAGCGCCGACAATGCCGGCACCGCGGCCAATACCGTATCGGTTGCCGTGAAGGATGCCGAGAAGTCCGGTGAGGTCGTGCAGAAGGCGGTCGCCTCGATGCATGGCATCGAGCAGTCGTCGCAGGAGATCTCGCGCATCATCGGGGTCATTGACGAGATCGCCTTCCAGACCAACCTCCTGGCCCTTAATGCTGGTGTAGAAGCTGCCCGTGCCGGGGAAGCCGGCAAGGGCTTTGCAGTCGTTGCACAGGAGGTGCGCGAGCTTGCCCAGCGTTCCGCCACGGCTGCGAAGGAGATCAAGGCGCTGATCAACGCCTCGGCAGCCCAGGTCAAGGACGGGGTGGAACTCGTCGGCGAAGCAGGGCAGACGCTGGAGAAGATTTCCCAGCAGGTCATGCAGATCAACGGTCTGATCCGTCAGATCTCGGCATCGGCCAGCGAACAGGCATCCGGCCTCAAGGAGGTCAATGCCGCCGTCAACCAGATGGACCAGGTAACGCAGCAGAACGCAGCGATGGTCGAAGAGACGACGGCAGCCAGCATGGCACTGCGCAGCGAATCCGACACGCTGCGTGGGCTGGTCGCGAAGTTCCAGGTGAGCGGTTCGTCCGCGCCGGGATCGGCGCTGCGGGCGGCTGCGGCAACCATGCGGACGGCTGCGGCCCAACCGAGCGCGAGCCCCAAGGCGCCTTCCTCCAGCCCCGCACCGCGCAAGGTGGCGGCAGCAGGCGGCGCCTCCGCCAGCGCTGACAATTGGGAAGAGTTCTGAGCTTGTGAAGCTTGAAAATGAAAAAGGGGCGCTGCCGATGCGGCGCCCCTTTTTTGTTCCGCTCAGATGCGGGCGAAGCGCTCGATCAGCAGATCGAAGAAGCCGTCGGCATCGACGTTGCGCATGACGGTGGCGTTCGGTGTGCGGCCCGAGACGCCCCACCAATCAACGACGGTCATGCCGACCGTCAGCTCAGACTGGAGTTCGATCTCGACATTGCAATGACGGCCGCTGAACAGCTCCGGCTTCAGGAGGTAAGCGACGACAGTCGGATCATGCAGCGGGCCGCCGTCGGAACCGTATTTCTCCTCGTCGAAGCGTTCGAAGAATTCGAGCCATTCCACCATGGTTTTTGCGGGCTTGGTGCCAATGGCGGCGATGCGGGCGACGCGGGCCTTGGTGGTCATCAGCTGATGCGTGACATCGAGCGGCATCACGGTGACCGGAATGCCGGAGGCAAACACGGCGGCCGCAGCATGCGGGTCGACGTAGATGTTGAATTCGGCGGCCGGCGTGATGTTGCCACCCTCGAAGAAGCCGCCGCCCATCATCACCAGTTCCTTGACGCGCGGGGCAATATCAGGGGCCTTTTGCAGCGCAAGGCCAATATTGGTGAGCGGGCCAAGCGTGCAGAGCGTCACCGTGCCGGCGGGCTCGTTGCGCAGGGTCTCGATGATGAAATCGACCGCATGCTGGCCCTCGACCGTCATCGTCGGTTCGGGAAGGACAGCGCCGTCGAGGCCGGTCTTGCCGTGTACGTGTTCGGCAGTTACCAGTGGGCGCACCATGGGGCGATCCGCGCCCTCGAAAATGCGCCGACCGGTTTCACCGCAGAGTTCGCAGACGATGCGCGCGTTGCGGCTCGTGTAGGAGAGAGGCACATTGCCAGCCACCGTCGTGATGCCGAGAAGGTTAAATTCATCGGGGCTTGCAAAGGCGAGCATAAGGGCGGCGGCATCGTCCTGACCGGGGTCGGTGTCGATGATGATCTTGCGGGGTTCTGTCATGGGGCATCCTAAAGTCTGAGGGCATGAGGCTTGGAACGCGAGTTCACGTTTGTCAAGCAAGAGAGTGCTTGTCGGGTGCCGTGGGATTTCCCATATTCCTGATGACTGAGGGACAGCCCATGGCGGGCCGAACAAGGGACTGCAATGACGCGCACCAGACTACCGACCGAAGCCTTTCTCATCACATTCGATACCGGAGACGGCAGTGCGCTCAGGCGACCACGAGGCAGCGACGGTTATCCGCCCTATGATATCGAGCGCCTGCCCCCGCAGAAGGGGGTGGAACGGCTGCGCGTGACGCTTGCGGTCGCGGGCTTCGATGAAAACGAGCTGGATGTCAGCGTCGAGGCCAACCAGTTGGTGATCCGGGGCAAGCAGGCCGAGCGGGAAGAGGCGGACTATCTGTTTCGCGGCATTGCCTCGCGGCAGTTCCAGCGGGTCTTTGCGATCGAGGATGGCATGGAGGTGATGGGGGCCTCGCTCAGAAACGGGCTGCTCGCAATCGAGATCATCCGGCACGATCCCGTTCATCTGGTAAGGAAAATTAACATCTCCACCGCAGAATGAGACTTGCGGCGATGTTCGGCCGCCTCTCCCTCATTCGCGGAGGATCGGAATGTTACTGAAAGAAGCCTCGTCCCGCCTGACCAAATCAGAGCTTGCGCATCTCGGTGCCGGCGAAGTGGGCTATATCCGGAAAATGAAGTCGGACGAAGTGTCCCGCTGCTTCCCGGAAGCACCGGAAATCGATCCGACGTTGGACCTCTGGGCGCTGTTTGCGGCCGATGGCACACCCATTCTGCTCACGGACAATCGCTCCAGCACCTTCTTCAAGGCAGCGGAAGACGACCTGAAGACCGTATCGCTGCACTGAAGAGTGCAGCTGATCCCTCGCCGCCGAAGGCGGTGGCGAATCAGCGCTTGCGGAATGTCAGATAGGCCGAGGAGCGGCCTTCACGACGGGCCTTGGCCTCGTAGCGCGTACCCGGCCAGCCTTCATAGGGCGTGAGCCAGTCGGCCGCATTGCGGGCCGTCCATTCGAACCCACCATGATCGCGGCAGTGCTGCAGCGTCCAGTTGACATAGGTGTCGATGTCGGAGGCGAAGCAGAAGATGCCTTCCGGCTTCAGGACCTTGTGGAAGCGATCGAGGTTGACCTGCGAGACGAAGCGGCGCTTCCAGTGGCGCTTTTTCGGCCAGGGATCGGCATATAGGAGATCGATCTGGTCAATCTGGCCTTCCGGCAACCAATCGAGCAATTGCGTCGCGTCGTCATCATAGACGCGAATGTTCTGCAATCCCTCGGCCTCGACGACCGCGAGCAGCTTTGCCATGGAATTGATGAAGGGTTCGACGCCGATGAAGCCGGTGGTCGGATTGGTGCGGGCGCGGTGAACGAGATGCTCCCCGCCCCCAAAGCCGATTTCGAGGCGGATCTTGTCGACGTGCAGAGGAAACAGCGACTTGAGGTCTGCCGGCACCGGTGATGCCAGGTCGACCTTCAGCTCCGGCAGGATGGTTTCCATCCGCCCGACCTGCTGGTCGCGCAATGGCTTTCCCTTGCGTCGACCGAAGAAGGCTTCGGTCGACCTCGTCCTGCGTTCCTGTTCCGTCATTCAGATCAAGCCTTGATCGCATCCTTGAGCGGCTTGACCAGGTCCAGCTTCTCCCAGGAGAAGGAACCGTCGCGGCCAGCCTTACGGCCGAAATGGCCGTAGGCCGACGTCTTAGCATAGATCGGCTTGTTCAGGTCAAGATGGCGGCGGATGCCCGATGGGGACAAGTCCATGACCTTGCGGATGCCGGCTTCGACCTCGTCCTCGGTCACCTTGCCGGTGCCATGCAGGTCGACATAGATCGACAGCGGCTGGGCAATGCCAATGGCGTAGGAGATCTGGATCGTGCAACGGTCTGCGAGACCAGCGGCAACAACGTTCTTGGCGAGGTAACGGGCAGCGTAGGCTGCCGAACGGTCGACCTTGGTCGTGTCCTTGCCGGAGAAGGCGCCGCCACCATGGGGTGCTGCGCCGCCGTAGGTGTCGACGATGATCTTGCGGCCCGTGAGGCCTGCGTCACCATCCGGACCGCCGATGACGAACTTGCCGGTAGGGTTGATGTACCAGGCGCAGTCGTCGGCGATCTTCAGTTCGCCCAGCGCTTCGCGGATATAGGGCTCAACGACCTGGCGGACCTTCTTGGAATCCCAGCTCTCGTCGAGATGCTGGGTGGAGAGAACGATCGAGGTAGCTTCAGCCGGCTTGCCGTCGACGTAACGGACGGTGACCTGGCTCTTGGCGTCCGGGCCGAGCTTGCCGACATCGCCTTCACCCTTCTTACGGGCGGTCGACAGCGTCTGCAGGATCTTGTGCGAATAGTAGATCGGAGCCGGCATCAGGTCCGGCGTTTCCTTGCAGGCGTAACCGAACATGATGCCCTGGTCGCCAGCGCCTTCGCTGTTCGTGCTATCGGCAGCCTTGTCGACGCCCTGAGCAATGTGGGCGGACTGGAAGTGCAGGAGCACGTCGATCTTGGCCGTCTTCCAGTGGAAGCCGTCCTGCTCGTAGCCGATATCACGGATCGCCTTGCGGGCGGCGGACTTGAACTTGGCCGGGTTGATGACCTCATTGCCGTTCTTGTCGGTCTTCATCAGGCTCGGGGGAAGACGGACTTCACCGGCGATGACGACGCGATTGGTGGTGGCGAGGGTTTCGCAGGCGATGCGCACGGTCCAGGGATCCACCCCGGTCTTGGCCGCTTCACGATAAACGAGATCGACGATTTCGTCGGAAATTCGGTCACAAACCTTGTCCGGGTGACCTTCGGAAACGGATTCGCTGGTGAAGAGGTAGTTTGCGCGCATCGGGATTCCCCTCAAAGTATGGATTTCGGCATCGTTACTCAGTTCAAGCGACGATGACAAGGACACAACCACATAAATATATCTTTATGTGAGTAAACATTTCCTTCCATGCGCATAAAAAAAGCGGCCCTGCGGCCGCTCTCTTTGTCAGGGATAATTAAGCTCACTCGCTGTCGGCTTCGGCCGCCAATGCCTTGACCAGATCGACGATCTTGCGGCGAACCTTGGCGTCGCCAATCTTGACGAAAGCGCGGTTGAGCTGGAGCCCTTCCGAGGAGGACAGGAAGTCGACCACGTAGTTGGAGCTCGATGCTTCTGCCATGCCGGTCGCGTTGGACGGCTGGTCGCCAGGCGCATCCTCGAAGAAGAAGGAAACCGGTACAGTCAGAATGTTGGAGATGTTCTGAAGGCGGCTGGCGCCGACACGGTTGGTACCCTTTTCGTATTTCTGGATCTGCTGGAAGGTGATCCCGAGGCTTTCACCAAGCTTTTCCTGGCTCATGCCAAGCATCGTACGACGAAGGCGAATCCGGCTCCCGACGTGGATGTCAATCGGGTTCGGCTTCTTCTTGTTCTCGATCATTAATGTCGTCCTGACAAATTGTTGGCGTTGCGACCCTAACCCGATGCCCGCCTAACGATAACGAGACGTTGTGCTCGCCGTAGATGATCTTTCAGCATACTTGCAGATTACCGGTCTAAGCCACTATGCAATTTTAGGGGTTTTTGGTCAATTCGTGCGCCTAATAAAACCCAGACTAGAAAAGCCGGCCATCAGAATCATCGCGCCGACGACCAACCAAAGGTTTAAAGCGTGATTATAGCCGGCTCGAATTGGAACAGAATTGACACTGAGAGTTGCATCAACAGCTCCAACGGTGTTCAAAGAAAGTCCCTGAACGATACGCCCGAGCGGATCGATAACTGCCGAAATACCGTTGTTCGCCACCCGAATCAGCGGCACGCCTGTTTCAACGGCCCTGAGCCGGGACTGCAGGAAGTGCTGGTAAGGACCCGGGGTCGTCCCGAACCAGGCGTCGTTCGTGACGTTCAAAATGGCACTCGCACCGGCAAGATCCGATGCAACCTCACCCGGAAAAATCGCCTCATAGCAGATCAGCGGATAGAACCCGATGCCGGAGGGAAGCTTCAAGGGGGTGCGGCTCGAGGCTGCGGTGAAGCCACCCGGAAGGCTGATCACTTCCTCGATGCCAACCTGCCGGAGCAGGTCTTCGAAGGGGACGTATTCGCCGAACGGCGTCAGGTGAACCTTGTCGCTGGCGCCAAGGATCTGCCCCTTGTCATCGATCATGTAGACCGAATTGTAATAGAGCGGCGGCTGACCTGCCCCACGCTCCTCGGCACGGACCGCTCCCGTGAGCAGTATCTGGCCATCCTGCAGAACATCGCCGATGCGCACCAGGGCATCGGGGTTCTCGGTCAGGATGAAGGGCACGGAGGTTTCTGGCCAGACGATCACGTCCGGCCGCTTGCTGCCCTCTTCCGGCGCCGCGGCAGTGAGCGCCAGATGTTTCTCGAAGATACCGATGCGATCGGTGTTTTCCATCTTCTGCGATTGATCGATCGACGGCTGGACAAGGCGGACAGTGACAGTGGTGTCCCCTTCCTTTGGCGGGTCGACGTAGAGGCGGAAAGCGCCGTATCCCAGATGAGCGAACAGAAGCGTGCCGGCCAGCAGCAGACCGGGCCAGGCACCCCGGCGCGTGCCCAGCAGCGCCGGGCTTGCGAAGACAAAAACGGCAAGCGGCGTGATGGCGAGAATGCCGAGCACATGGCTCGACTGCATCATCAAGGGTACGGGCATCGCGGCGTAGCCGATGGCATTCCAGGGAAAGCCGGTCGCAACAAAGCTACGAAGCCATTCCAGCAGGCCAAACGCTGCGGCAAGCGCTGCAATCCGCCCCATGCCGTCGGACCAGACAAGGCGGGCGAGCAAGGTTGCCAGGCCGTAGAAGATGGCAAGGACCGCCGGCAGACCGAGAACCGCGAGCGGGATCGCCCAGGCGAATTCCTCCGCCTCCAAGAGAAGGGCATTGCCGAGCCACCAGAGGCCGCAGACAAAATAGCCCAGGCCGAAGAGCCAGCCGATCCAGAAGGAAGACGAAAAACCCGCACGCCCGGTCTCGGCATTGCCTGTCGCGCCGTCGAGCAGCCAGACAAGCAGCGTGAACGACACGAACATCGCAGCGAAGATGTTGAATGGCGGAAGCGCCAGCGCCCCGATCGCTCCTGCGAGAATGGCGAGGCCTGCTCGCCTCACGCCCCACAACAGCAGGATCCTCGCTGCCAAAGCCTGCATATCCACCCCTTATGACCGCGAATCAACCGCAGGCAGTCTCCCAAAAAACGGGAGCTGTGTCGCGGTCTTCGCGTGGGTGCAGCCCGACCGTCAGATTGACGGCCGGTCGGTGCTTTCCAGCGGGGTCTCGACGCTCTCGGCGACCGGTTCGTCCGATGGCTCTGAGGACTTTACCCCGGCCTTGGTGGCACGAGGCTTCGCCGGTGCCTTGGCCCGGGCCTTGGGTGCGGTCTCTGCCTGCGCGGGAGCCTCCGCCTTGGCCGTCTTGGTATCGACGTCGCCATCGGCGCGGGTATCAACCTCGCCCTTCGTGGCCGAGCGGCGACGGGCGCCTGCGCGCTTGCGGGCAACGCGAACGCGCTTGATGCGGCGTGGATCGGCATCGAGGATGTGGAACTCGAAGCCGGCAAGCGCCTGAACGACCTCGCCACGGGCCGGGATGCGGCCGAGCGCGGAGAAGATCAGGCCGCCCAGCGTGTCGACGTCTTCCAAGCGATCCTTGATATCGAAATCCGGGCCAATCGCCTCGGCGATCTCTTCCAGTTCGACGCGTGCGTCGGCGACGATCACGTCGTCGGAGACGCGGCTGAACATGACTTCTTCATCGTCGTGTTCATCATCGATATCGCCGATGACCATCTCGACGATGTCCTCGTGGCTGACGAGACCATCGGTGCCGCCATACTCGTCGATGACCAAAGCCATCTGGGTGCGGGCGGCCTGCATGCGGGTCATCAGGTCAGAGGCGAGCATCGAAGGGGGCACGAAGAGGATGGAGCGGATAATGCCAGCTTCGGCGACCGTCTTGCTGAGATCGATGCGGGCGAGATCGAAGTCCATCTTGGGCTTCGCCGGCGACTTCTCGACCTTTTCCGTCTTCTCGGCACCATTTGGGGCTGCCGCGGACTTTGCGACCCGCTTACGGCTGCGGGCCTGCTTGGTGACATAGGACAGGAGGTCGCGGATGTGGACCATGCCGCGCGGGTCATCCAGCGTCTCGGCGTATACCGGCATACGCGAGCGGCCGGAGACATCGAAGATGGTCATGAGTTCGCCAATGGTGACGCTCTGATCGACCGCCTCGATATCGACGCGCGGGACCATTATGTCCTCAACGCGCACTTCCCGGAAGCGCAGGATGTTGTGAAGCATCGCCCGCTCTTCGGGCGTGAAGGCCTCGCCCAAGCTCGCATCAGCTTTCAGCGCGACGGTTAAGTCCTCGCGCAGGCTGGTGGAGGAGGAAGGTTTCAGGATACGGCCCAGGCGGGCCCAGAAGGAAGGGTGTTGTCGGGCCGAGCTTTCCGCTCGGGAAGGACTACTGCCCTCTTCGGAAGACGCTCCCTCGTTACCCTCTTTGGCCTCGGGGGCCGTTCTCGTCGCAAAATCGGTCATTGTTCCAAACTATCAGATCGGGTCTTGTCCCGCATAGGGGTCAGATAGGCCAAGTTCCGCCAGAATGCGAGTCTCCAGCGATTCCATTTTCTCTGCATCGTCAATTTCGATGTGATCATAGCCGAAGAGATGCAGGAATCCGTGGACCATCAAATGGGTCAGATGGTCCTCGAAACTCTTGTCGAGTTCGACTGCCTCGCGCTCGACTGTCTCTCGCGCGATGATGATATCGCCCAGCATCGGACCGGGCATCTTTCCCGGTGTCACCGGGAAGGCGGGGAAGGACAGGACGTTGGTCGGCTTGTCCTTGTTGCGCCATTCGGCATTGATCTCGCGGATCATGTCGTCATCGCCGAAGACGAGCGAGACCTCCGTCGGCTGCTTCGGGAAGGGCTGGCTTTCCTTGGCCGCCATATAGGTTTCGGCCGTGCCGAGCACGCGAAGGGCCAAAGCCTCCAGCGCGGTCTCGTCTGCCCAACCGTCTGCCTCGACGGCGATCTGTATGTCCAACTGGCTCATCGTTTGATCGCAGAGCGGGCTCAGTGCTCGCTCTGCTCGCTCTCGTCCTGTACCTTGTACTTGGCGTCATAGGCCTGCACGATGCGGCCAACAAGCGGGTGGCGCACCACATCCGTATCCTTGAAGCGCACGACAGACACGCCTTCCACGCCCTTCAGCACCTGCAAGGCCTCGACGAGGCCGGAGGTTACACCGCGCGGCAGGTCGACCTGGCTCGGGTCGCCGGTGATGATCATGCGGCCGTTTTCGCCAAGACGGGTGAGGAACATCTTCATCTGCATCGATGTGGTGTTCTGTGCTTCGTCGAGGATGATGGCGGCATTCGCAAGCGTGCGGCCGCGCATGAAGGCGAGCGGTGCGATTTCGATGACGCCGGCGGTGATCGCACGTTCGACCTTGTCGCCGGGGATCATGTCGTAGAGCGCGTCATAGAGTGGGCGGAGATACGGATCGACCTTTTCCTTCATGTCGCCCGGCAGGAAGCCAAGGCGCTCACCGGCTTCAACGGCCGGACGGGTCAGCACGATGCGGTCGACAATACCGCGTTCCAGCAACTGGGCCGCATGGGCAACAGCGAGATAGGTCTTGCCGGTACCGGCCGGGCCGACGCCGAAGACCATTTCCGACCGTTCCAGCGCCCGCATATAGGCGTCCTGGGTGGGCGTGCGGGCAGCGATGGTCTTTTTGCGGGTGGAGATCTGCGCCATGGAGAGCTTGGCCTTGCGTTCCAGCGTCGGCAGCGTGAGCTGGTCGTCAGCGGCCACTGCCATGCGGATTGCACCTTCGACATCGGAGGCTTCGACCGAGCCGCCACTCTGCAGACGGGCGTAGAGGAAATCGAGTGCACGGCGGGCCTGGTTGGTCGCCTGGAGTTCGCCCGTAATTGCAACCGAGTTGCCGCGGGCATGGGCCTCGATCTGGAGGCGCTGCTCGAGCAATTTCAGATGTTGGTCGAACTGGCCGAAAAGCTCGCTCGCAAGCCTGTTATTCTCGAACGTCAAGATGAAGTGATTGGCGTCGGTCGCAGGGTTGCGGACATTGCGCGAGGGTGAAGAAACCACTTCTGTTGCGTTCAAGCGATCAGGCTCCTGTTGCGATCAGGTTCAGGCCCTCACTCTAACCCTCTGCCACCTCGGCAAACAAGCTGTTTGGGCCGGCTGCGGTGATTCGTACCTGTATAATGTCACCGATTTGCGATGACATTGCATCAACATTCACAGACTGCAGCCAAGGCGAGCGTCCAATCAGCTGCCCCGGCATGCGGCCCGGCTTCTCCAGGAGCAGATCCATGGTCTTGCCGACCATCGACTGCATGAAGGCCTGCTGCTGTTCCAGCAACAGCGCCTGGAGCCGTGCCAGGCGTTCCGTCTTCACATCCTCGGCCACGTGGTCTGGCAGATCGGCACCGGGTGTTCCGGGACGTGTCGAATACTTAAACGAATAAGCCTGCGCGTAGTTCACTTCGCGCACGAGGGCCATCGTGTCTTCGAAATCCTGATCCGTCTCGCCGGGGAACCCGACGATGAAATCGCCCGAAAGGGCGATATCGGGACGAACGGAGCGAATGCGCTCGATGAGGGCGACATATTCGGACGCCTTGTGGCGGCGGTTCATCGCCTTCAGGATCCGGTCGGAGCCAGCCTGCACCGGCAGATGCAGATAGGGCATCAGCATCCGGAGATCGCGATGGGCCTCGATCAGGCGGTCATCCATGTCGCGCGGGTGGCTCGTCGTATAGCGCAGCCGGGCGAGGCCCGGGATCTCGGCAAGCTTGTAAAGGAGGTCGCCAAGGCCGATCGCCCTGCCTGTCTCGTCTTCGCCATGCCAGGCGTTGACGTTCTGGCCGAGTAAGGTCAGCTCGCGCACGCCTGATAAAACGAGGCGACGGGCTTCCGTCAGCAACTGGCTGAGCGGGCGGGAGACTTCGGAGCCACGGGTATAAGGCACGACGCAGAAGGTGCAGAACTTGTCGCAGCCTTCCTGGACCGTGAGGAAGGCGGTGACCGAGCGCGGCTTGCCGATGACCTTTGTCGGATCCGGCAGGTGCTCGAACTTGTCTTCCAGCGCATATTCGGTATCGACCACGCGCTCACCGGCGCGGGCCTTGTGCAGCGCCTGCGGCAGGCGGTGATAGGTCTGCGGGCCAATGACCACGTCAACGGCAGGCTCACGGCGGGAGATCTCCTCGCCTTCGGCCTGGGCGACGCAACCGGCGACGCCGATCATGAATTCCTTGCCTTCAGCCGCACGCACCTTCTTGTGCTCGCGCAGACGGCCCAGCGCTGAATAGACCTTTTCGGCGGCCTTTTCGCGGATATGGCAGGTATTGAGCAGGACGAGATCGGCCTCTTCCATGACCTCGGTCGGGGCATAACCATCTGCCGCCAGGGCATCAGCCATGCGGCCGCTGTCGTAGACGTTCATCTGGCAGCCATAGGTCTTGATGAAGACCTTGCGCGTATTGGCGCCCGGCGCCGGGGTATCGGTGATGCTCGCGGTTTCCTGGGTCATGGCGCGCTATTTAGTGGTTTTCAGCCCGCGATTAAACTGAAAAATTGCCGGAGGCTTCTAGCGACGATGGCGGCCGCGCAGATGGGCCAACAGCATGGCGCGCAACTGTTCCTCTGTGCGGATGGCGAGCGCCTTGCGGCTGTCGCCCTTTTTGAACTCCACCGTCTCGCCAAAGGTGACATCGACATCGAGCGCGCCGGCGCGCAACACGCCGATCAGGTGCTCCATGAGGCCCGTATCGCCTGGCCAGCCGGCGATTGGACGATAGTAGCGGCCCATCGGCATGCCCTGGACACGGGTATAGGCGATGGCGACAGGCTGGACGTGGACGACACCATCCTCATCGTTCGGCAAAGCAGCGGCAGCGGCTCCGAAGAGCGAAGACTTGATGCCGAGAATGCGGTTGCCGTCTGATGTCGTGCCTTCCGGGAAGAGCACGACGATTTCGCCATCGGCCATGCGGGCGGCGATCTCGTTCACCTGCTCGCCGGTGCGGCGCTTTTCCTCGCGCACCACGAAGATCGTCTTCTGCAGCCTGGCAAGGAAACCGAAGACCGGCCAAGAGGCGACTTCAGTCTTGGCGATGAAGGCGACATCGGCGAGCGAGCCGAGGACGAGGATATCCTTCCAAGAGGCGTGGTTGGCGGCGATCATCAGGGGGCGGTTCGTTTCGAGCGTGCCGTGGACATGAACGCGGATGCCGAGGAACCAGAGCGCCAAGCGATGCCAGTAGCGTGGCAGGCGGCGGCGGAGTGGCCAATCGAAACGCAGTGCGAGAAGCTGAACGGGAATCATCAGGCCAGAAACAACCAGCAGCACCAGAAGGAAAAAGCCGACCCTCAGCCAGTTGATCACGCGGGCCTCACAGGCGTGGCGGGCATTGGCTCACTTCTCGTCTTTCGACAGCGGGATGCCATAGAGCTCGAGGCGATGGCCGACAAGTCGGAAGCCGTGTTCGCGGGCGATGCGCTCCTGCAGCGCCTCGATTTCCGGCGAATGGAATTCAACGACGGTGCCGGTCTTCAGGTCGATCAGGTGGTCGTGGTGTTCTTCCGGCACGGTCTCGTAGCGCGAGCGGCCGTCGCGGAAATCGTGGCGCTCGATGATGCCGGCATCTTCGAAGAGCTTGACGGTGCGGTAGACGGTGGAGATCGAAATCTTGGCGTCGATCTTGGAGGAGCGGCGGTAGAGCTCCTCGACATCGGGGTGATCGTCGGAGTCTTCCAGGATGCGAGCAATGACGCGGCGCTGCTCGGTCATGCGCATGCCCCGTTCGGCGCACAGCGTTTCCAGCGATTTCAGGGCGTCATTCATAGGCTCAGCATATCCGCAGATGGTCGGTTCGTCCAACGGACCGGTTAGCGAAGATCGCGACGCATGACAAGCGCGGAGGACCGGCGGCCGTTTTCATCGGTGTAATAGGCTGGACGCTCGCCTGCCTTTTCAAAGCCGAGCTTGCGGTAGAGGCCGAGGGCTGCGTGGTTGCCGTCATCGACCTCTAGGAACATGGATTCGCCACCCCTGCCCTTTGCCTCGCGCAGGGCCGCCTGCATGAGGCGCCAGCCGAGACCGAAGCGGGCAACCTTCTCACCAACGGCGATCGTCAGGATCTCGGCCTCGCCGGCCACTTCGCGGGACAGCACGAAACCCGCGAGCGGCGCCTTGAAGATCAGCGTATTGGTCTGCCAGGCGGCAAAACCGAAGCTGTTGGGCTGGAGCAGCAGGCTGAGGAACTCGCCATCGCCCCAAGCGCGCGGGAAGCGCTGGCCATGCAGTTCGGCGACTGCACGGCAATGGTCCGAGGTCATGGGGACGATTTCGAATTCGGGCTGGCGGTAGAACAGGCTGTCGCGCATGTCAGGCTCTCGATACGGCAAACCCGGTCTGCGGTTTCGCATCCGGTCCGCGCAGATAAAGCGGCTTCGGCTTGCCCTGAGCTTTCGCCGTTGCTGAAATGCGGGCAACGATCTCGATCGGATAGTGATCGGGGCCGGTTTCGGCATTCCGGTCTGCGGCGAGGGCCGAGGCGGAGCCGACGAGGACGATGCCCGGCACGGCGGCACGATCGAGGTAGTCGTCGAGTTCGAGCAGCAGCGGCTCACCAACGGGAACGCCGGCCTCGAAGCCCTGGGCATAGACTTCGTCGCGATGGGCGTTGATGGCGGCGAGAACCGGTTTATCAGTTTCGGATGCAGTCTGCGCCAGCACTTCCAGTGTCGAGACGCCGACGCATTCCACGCCGAGCGCAAGAGCCAAGCCACGTGCTGCGGCGACGCCGACGCGGATGCCGGTGAAAGAGCCGGGGCCGACGGTGACGCCGATGCGGCCGATACCGGTGAGCGAGAGGTTGGCCTCAACCAGCGCCTCGTCGATCATCGCCATCAGGCGTTCGGCATGGCCGCGGCCGATGGTTTCGCTGACGCGGCCGAGCAGCTTGCCACTGTCGGAATCAAAAACGGCGGCTGCGCAGTCCACACCCGCCGTGTCGATCGCAAGAACGATCATGTCGTCTCCAGTCCGGTCCAATCAGACCGCTTCGACTTCCTGCACTTCCGGAACGAAGTGGCGAAGCAGGTTCTGCACGCCGTGCTTCAGGGTTGCCGTCGAAGACGGGCAGCCGGCGCAAGAGCCCTTCATGTTGAGGAACACCTTGCCGTCCTTGAAGCCGCGGAAGGTAATGTCGCCGCCATCCTGGGCAACGGCCGGGCGGACGCGGGTTTCGAGCAGTTCCTTGATGGTGGCCACGATCGTTTCGTCGCCGGCATCGAAGAATTCTTCGTCACCATCGACCTGCGCCGAGGTGGAGGCCGAGCCCATGACCGGGGCGCCGCTCATGAAATGCTCCATGATCGTGCCGAGGATAGCGGGCTTCAGGTGCTGCCATTCCGGGCCGTCCTTGGAGACAGTGACGAAATCGTAGCCGAAGAAGACGCCGGTGACGCCGGGGATGGCGAAGATGCGAGCGGCGAGCGGCGAAGCGCTGGCGCTTGCTTCGTCGCGGAATTCGGCGGTGCCGGTTTCCATGACCACCTTGCCGGGGAGGAATTTCAGGGTCGCCGGGTTCGGCGTGGCTTCGGTCTGGATGAACATTTAGGCCTCCGGGCGGCGAAGACGCCGCTAAAGATTAGAATGTTTCAAAAATAGACCCTGCGGGTCGCATCTTCAAGACGCGATCGACAGGATGTTGAAATTAGCAGAGTGCGTCGATTTCCTCATTGGTCAGCGTATCCGGCAGGACTGTGACCGGGATCGGGAAGGCGGCGCCACGGCCGGCGATCATCGAAACCAGCGGACCCGGCCCCTCCTTGGTGGAGCCAGCGGCCAGAACCAGGATGGCGATGTCACGGTCTTCGTCGATCAGGCCGTTGATCTCGGCGAAGGAGCCTCCCTCGCGAATGACGAGCTCCGGCTCGATGCCGATCGTGTCACGCACTGTCTGGGCGGCCTTGGCCATGATGGCTTCCGCCTCTTCGCGGGCCTCGGCGCGCATGATTTCCTCGACGCCCAGCCATTGCTGGAAATCGCCTTCCGGGATCACGTAGATCAGCACCAGTCCGCCGTTGGAATTCTTGGCGCGACGGCCGGCATAGTGGACCGCGCGCGAGCATTCCGGGGTGTTGTCGATCACCGCCATGAACTTGCGGCGGTGACCTTCAAGACGTGACAGACGCGTTGAAACCATTGAGAACCCCGCCGCCGGACAGATATCATGTGGCGAAGGCGGGCTCCGGGCGGACCCGCCTGCCTGCCGACCTTATCGCACGAATCCGATGATGTCGCGGACTTCGTTCATGGTCTTTTCGGCGCGGGTGCGGGCACGCTCGCCGCCGTCCCGAAGGACCGCATCGATGTGACCGGGGTCTTCCATGAGGCGGCGCATCTCGGCATTGATCGGGGCCAGAACCTCGACCGCGAGATCGATCAGCGCCGGCTTGAAGACCGAGAACTGCTGCCCGCCAAACTCGGACAGCACGTCGGCCTTCGACTTGTCGGCAAGGGCTGCAAAGATGCCGACGAGGTTGTCGGCTTCCGGGCGACCCTTGAGGCCGTCAACTTCGCCCGGCAATGCGTCCGGATCGGTCTTGGCCTTGCGGATCTTCTTCGAGATCGCGTCCTGGTCGTCCATCAGGTTGATGCGCGACAGATCGGACGGATCCGACTTCGACATCTTCTTGGTGCCGTCCTTGAGGCTCATGACGCGCGGGGCCGGACCATCGATCAACGGCTCGACCATCGGGAAATAGGCATGCACCGGCTCTTCGCCGACCTTGATGTCGATGCCGAGGCCGGTCGGGCGGATCTTCTCGTTGAAGTCCATGTTGAACTTCATGGCGATGTCGCGGGCGAGCTCCAGATGCTGCTTCTGGTCTTCGCCAACCGGCACATGGGTGGCGCGGTAGACGAGGATGTCGGCGGCCATAAGGCTCGGATAGGCATAGAGACCGAGCGAGGCCTGCTCGCGATCCTTGCCTGCCTTGTCCTTGAACTGGGTCATCCGGTTCATCCAGCCGATGCGGGCAACGCAGTTGAAGATCCAGGCGAGTTCCGCATGCTGCGGGACCTGGGACTGGTTGAAGACGATGTGCTTCTTCGGGTCGATGCCGGCGGCGAGGAAGGCGGCCGTGATCGAACGGATCTGGGTCGCCATGTCCTCGTGGACCAACTGGGCTGTCAGCGCGTGCAGGTCGACGACGCAGTAGATGCAATCGTTGTTTTCCTGGAGTGCGACGAACTTTCTGATCGCACCGAGATAATTGCCGAGATGGAGGTTGCCGGTGGGCTGAACGCCGGAGAATACCAGCGGCTTGAACTCAGTCATTTTTGTCCTCAACAGGCTGGTGGAGGGCCCGATCATCTGATCGCGTCGGTCAGGGCTTATGCACGGCGGGCGGGGCGCAATCAAGCGCTCACTTTTGCGTCCGAGGCTTCGCCCGCTCGATCAGGTCCCAGAGGTTTCCGTAGAGATCGGCAAAGACGGCGACAGTGCCATAGGGCTCGTAGCGCGGCTCCTCCTGGAAGATGACGCCGGCTTCCGTGAAGCGGCGGTGGTCGCGAGCGAAATCATCGGTTTCGAGGAAGAAGCCGACGCGACCGCCGGTCTGGTTGCCGATAGCCGCGCGCTGGGCCTCGTCCGAGGCCTCGGCGAGCAGGAGCGCTGCGCCTTCGCCACCCCTCGGGCGGACTACCAGCCAGCGCTTGCCGTCCGGCATTGCGGTGTCTTCCAGGCACCCGAAGCCGAGGCCATCGCAATAGAAGCCCTTCGCCCGATCATAGGTGTCGACGACCAGGCTGACGAGAAAGAGGCTGTTTCGGCTCATGAAATCGCACTTTCGGTTCGATGTGTGACGAAGACGTCTCCGATGTCACGCATAGGGAAATTTCCTCCCAGAATCGAGGGGTTTAGGGAATGAATTCGCGACGCGCCGGAGCAGTGATTCGCGGCCTTGCGAGGCCTCGAAAAGCAGAAATGAGCAAAGCGCACCAAATTTGACACATTTGCGGGAATAAAAAACCGCCTCAAGCGATCTGGATCGCTCAAAACAACAATCCCATTCCAGAAGGTCACTCATGCGCACTTTGTTTCGCGTCGCGCTCGGCTGCGTTCTTTCGGTCTGTCTCCTCTCCCCCGTGGAGGCCGTCGAGAAGAAGAAGCAACACTTTTTTATGAAGCACGACACAGCTGTCGCCTACACGCTGCAGCGCGTCAGCGTCAAAGCCAACTGCTTTCCCGACGAACTCAAGGGCATCCTTGCCCATATCGCCAAGAAGACCGGCAAGAAGCCGGTCGTGACCTCCGGCCATCGCCCGCGTTCGGGCCGTTCCCAGCACAGCCACTGTTTTGCAGCCGATATTCGGGTCCCCGGCGTATCCGAAAAGAAGATCGTCGCGGCGGCCCGCACGGCGCCTGGCATTGGCGGCATCGGCCGCTATTGCAACGGCATCGTGCATGTCGATATCGGGCCGAAGCGGACCTGGACCTACTGCTGATCCGGATCGGTTGAGGTCGTTGCGGCCTCGTCGGCTGTCTTCTTCCTGCGCTTCAGGCTGCGGCGGATGATGCCGATATCGGCACCGCCGATCAGGAAGGCGATGCCGAAATAGACCGGCATGGCGATCACCACCAGACCGCCAAGCGCCAGCACCTGGTCGAAGAGCGGGCTTGAAGGCGCGAGCCAGGCGGACCAGCGGTCGGAGAGGTAGACGAGCAGGCCGGCCATGATCGCCGACGCGATCATCAGGCGGGCCGTGCGGGTCACGAGCGACCATTCGAAAACGAGATGGCCACGCCAGAGCAGGACAGAGAACAAGAGGATCGTGTTGATCCAGCCGGCAGCAGCTTCAGCAATCGCGATGCCACTTTCCTCGAACATCGGGAAAAGCGTGATGGCGAGACCCGTGTTGAGCGCGACCGAGACCATGGTGAAGCGCATGGGTGTCTTGGTGTCTTCGCGGGCATAATAGCCTGGCTGCAGGGCCTTGATCAGCACGAAGCCGGGCAGACCGATGCCATAAATTGCCAGGATCGAGGCGACGACGGCGGTGTTTTGCTCGGAGAAGGCGCCGCGCTCGTAAAGCACGCGGATGATTTCGTCTGACAGCACCCAGATGGCGGCAGCAGCGGGGAGCGTCAGGAAAAGAACGAACTCGATCGAGCGGTTCTGCAGCGTGCCAGCCTCCTTCATGTGCCCGCCCTTGAGGGCGCGGGCCAGCTCCGGCAGCAGCACCACGCCGACCGCGACACCGACCACGCCGAGGGGCAGCTGATAGATGCGATCGGCATATTGAAGAGCCGCAATCGCGCCCTCCTTGGTCGAGGCGATGGCCTGGCCGATCAGCTGGTTGATCTGGGTGATGCCGCCGGTGACGGCAGCAGGGACAGCTAGCACCAGCAGGCGCTTTACATTGGGCGTGAAGCGCGGACGCTTGAAGCCGATGCGGATGCCGGCATGGCGCACACCGAGATAGACGACGGCCATCTGCAAGAGGCCTGCCCCTAGCACGGACCAGGACAAGGCCCAGGCGGTGGCAGCGGGATCAGCCCCGGTCCATAGCGCCCAGCCGAGTGCACCGATCATCAGCACATTGAGGAAGACGGGGGCAATGGCGGCTGCGAAGAAGTGGTGCAGCGAATTCAGCATGCCGCTCAGCATGGCCGTCAGCGACATGCACATGAGATAGGGGAACATGACGATCGCCAGGCGGACCGTCAGGTTGAACTTTTCCGGGTCGTCGGCAAAGCCGGGCGCAATGATCCACTGCACCAGAAGCGGCATGGAAAGCTGCATGCCGATGGTCAGGATCAACAGGACCGAGAAGAGGACCCCGAAGACTTCCTCGGAAAAACGCTTGGCGCCATCAATGCCGTTGGCCTCGATCTCCTTGGCAAAGAGCGGCACGAAGGCGGCATTGAAGGCCCCTTCGGCAAACAGACGGCGGAAGAGATTGGGGAAGCGGAAGGCGGCATAGAAGACGTCAGCGACCGGGCCGGTGCCCAGCGCCGCGGCCATCAGGGTTTCGCGGGCAAAACCGAAGATGCGGCTGCCGAGCGTCGCCCCACCGACCGTCATGAATTTCTTGACGAGGCTCATTCCTCAGGCCCGTGCCTTTTTCGGCGCTGGTGCTGCGCGGTGTGGCTGGGCGATGATGCCCGAGGGCATGTTGTCCTTCAATTCGTCGGGCTGCTCGGTCATCACCGGTTTAAGGCGATTGGCGATATTGGCCTGGCGGTTCTCGTTGGTGACCTTCTGGCCAACAAGATCGGTGACGTAGAAGGTGTCGATGACCTTTTCGCCGAAGGTGGTGATGCGGGCAGAATGGATGTCAAGCGAGAGGTCGGACAGGACCGCGGTGATTTCAGCAAGAAGGCCGATGCGGTCGAGGCATTCCACCTCGATGACGGTGAACTTGTTGGAAAGCGCATTGGAGATGCGCACATCCGGCTGGACCGGGAAGGTCTTGTTCTTCTTCTTGCCCTTGGAGCGCGTGGCGATGACTTCTGGCAGGCGCTTGCGGCCCGAGAGCACGTCCTCGATCATCTTGCCGATCGTGGCGGCGCGGCGGGTCTCGTCCTCGTCGATCGGGAATTCGCGGTTGATCAGGATCGTATCGAGCGCGCGGCCATCAGAGGTCGTGAAGATCTGCGCGTCGGCGATGTTGGCGCCGGCCGCGGCACAGGCGCCGGCGATGATCGACAGCAGGCGCGGATGGTCGGGCGAGAGGACCGTAATCTCAGTGATCGCGTGGAACTGGTGGGTGCGCACCATGGTGGCGAGCGCCTGGCCTGATTTGTCGGTCTGGCGGATGAAATGGGCGTGGCGCACCTGGTCTTCGAGATCGACTGACAGCAGGTAGGGCTCGTAATGGAGCTTGGTATAGGTGCGCTGGTCCTTCTGGCTCCAGCCTTCGAGCGCTTTCGACAGCTGCTCGGCGGCATGTTTGGCGCGCTCCTTGCGGGAGACCTGGGAGAAGCCGCCGGACAGCAGCAGTTCGGTCTCGTAGTAGAGCGTGCGCAGCAGCTGGCCCTTCCAGCCGTTCCAGACACCCGGGCCGACGGCGCGGATATCGCAGACCGTCAGCACAAGCAGCATCTTCAGGCGGTCGAGCGACTGCACCTTTTCAGCGAAGTCGGTGATCGTCTTGCGGTCGTGCAGGTCGCGGGTCTGGGCGACCATGGACATCAGGAGATGCTGGTCGATGAGCCAGGCGACCATTTCGGTCTGCTTCGGCGAGAGGCCGAGACGCGGGCAGAGCTTGCGGGCGACCTTGGCGCCGGCGATGGAGTGGTCCTCCTGGCGACCCTTGGCGATGTCATGCAGGAGGATCGCCACATAGAGTGCCTGACGATCCTCGATCTCCGGCATGATCTTGTTGGCGAGCGGGTGGACTTCCTCCGCCTTGCCGTTGTCGATCTCCGAGAGAACTTCGACGGTGCGGATGAGATGCTCGTCGACGGTGTAGTGATGATACATGTTGAACTGCATCATCGAGACGATCTTGCCGAATTCCGGCATGAAGCGGCCGAGCACGCCGGCTTCGTTCATGCGGCGCAGGATGAAGCCCGGATCCTTGCGCGAGGTGAGGATTGACAGGAAGAGGCGGTTCGCCTCCTCGCTTTCGCGGAAATCATTGTCGATCAGCGAGAGCGAGCGGGTAACGGCCTTGAGGGCGTCCGGATGGAATTCGAGCCCGTTCAGATCCGCCACATGGAAGAGGCGCATGATCGACATCGGATCGTTCTTGAAGACGCCGGGATCGGCAAGCCCGATACGGCCACGATCATCGATGAATTCGCTGGCACCGGGGATCTTGCGCGGGCGATTGGCGAAGCGGCCAAGCATGCCGCCGATACCGGGGGCAGCCTTGGCCTGCTGATCTTCCAACGCTGCCGCAAAGATGCGGGTGAGGTCACCGACGTCCTTTGCCACCAGGAAGTAGTGTTTCATGAAGCGTTCGACGGCGGAGAGGCCGGGGCGAGCCTGATAACCGAGGCTTTTCGCGATCTCCGGCTGGATGTCGAAATAGAGGCGTTCTTCCGGCTTGCCGGTCAGGTAATGCATGTGGCAACGAACCGCCCAGAGGAAGTCGTCGGCCTTCTGAAAGAGGCGCCACTCGTGGCGGGAAAGCACGCCCAAGCGGACCAGTTCGTCGGTATCGCGGACGTGGTAATTGTATTTGGCGATCCAGAAGAGGGTCTGCAGGTCGCGCAGGCCGCCCTTGCCTTCCTTGACGTTCGGCTCGACGAGATAGCGGCTGTCGCCGGCCTTGCGGTGGCGCTCGTCGCGTTCGGCGAGTTTCGCGGCAATGAACTCGGGCGCGGTGCCGGTCGTGACTTCCTGGTCGAAACGGTGCTGCAGCTCCGTGATCAGGGCCTCGTCGCCGCAGATGTGGCGGGTTTCGAGGATTGCGGTCCGGATCGTCATGTCCGACTTCGACAGGCGGATGCATTCCTCGACCGTGCGGGTGGCATGGCCAACCTTGAAGCCGACATCCCAGAGGAGATAGAGCACGAACTCGACCGCCTTATGCATGGCGGGGCCGGCCTTGGCCGGCAGCAAGAAGAGCAGGTCGATATCCGAGCCGGGGGCGAGAGTGCCGCGACCGTAGCCGCCGACGGCCGCGACCGAGAGACCGTCGGTGTCTTTCGGATAGACATGGATGCGGGCGAAATCGAAGATCACCGAGATCAGCTGGTCCTGGATCCAGGAGATGCGGTTGGCGCAGTTCATGCCGCTGCCATCCTCGAAGAGCTTCAGGCGCGCCTGTTCGCGGGCGTCGGCCGAGGCCTTCTTCAGGATCGGCAAGAGCTTCGAGCGGGTCTCCAGCATATTGCCGCATCCGGCCTCCGCGATGGTCTTGCAGGACGCACGAAGCGCGTCGATATCGAGGAGATCGTCGAAGGCGAGGTCTGCTTTGGCCATGGGGGCGGCATCATCTCTTGGGACCCGGGAATCAGCCGGGATTGGTGGCGCTATAGCGCTTTTCGGGCGCGATTGACAGGCACTCTACCGGTCAAGGCTTGCCAAGTTGTTTCTTGAGATCATAGAGCGCATCGAGCGCCTGGCGAGGCGTGAGGTCGTCAAGATCGAGTGAGCGCAGGGCCTCCTCGACCTTCGACGGGCCGGATTTCTGAATCTCTTCGCGGCGCACGGCGACCTGGAAAAGCGGCAGGTCGTCGATCAGCTGGGCGGCCGGGTTCTTGCGGTCGCTGTCTTCCAGACGGGTCAGAACTTCCCGGGCGCGAGACACTACGGCAGCCGGCAGGCCGGCCAGACGGGCGACCTGGATGCCATAGGAGCGATCGGCGGAACCGGGGCCGACCTCATGCAGGAAGATGACGTCGCCATCCCATTCCTTGACGCGCATGGTGACGTTGGACATGCGGGCGAGCTTTTCCGACAGCGCGGTCAGCTCGTGGAAATGGGTAGCAAAGAGCGAGCGGCAGCGGTTTGCCTCATGCAGATGCTCGACAGCGGCCCAAGCGATGGAGAGGCCGTCGAAGGTCGCGGTACCACGGCCGATTTCGTCCAAGATGACCAGCGAGCGGTCGGTCGCCTGGTTGAGAATGGCGGCGGTCTCGACCATCTCGACCATGAAGGTGGAACGGCCACGCGCCAGATCATCGGACGCGCCGACGCGGGAGAAGAGCCGGTCAACGATCCCGATATGGGCGGCACCGGCGGGCACGAAGGAGCCCATCTGGGCGAGGATGGCGATCAGCGCATTCTGGCGCAGGAAGGTCGATTTACCGCCCATGTTGGGACCTGTCAGCAGCCAGATGGCGCCGGGGCCTTTGGTATCATTGGGCGAGAGATCGCAATCATTGGCAATGAAGGGGCTGGCGGCCTGGCGGCGGAGCGCCTGCTCGACAACCGGATGGCGGCCGGCGGTGATGGCGAACATCCTCGAGTCATCAACCAGCGGGCGGCAATACCCCTGCTCTTCCGCCAAGGCTGCAAGTCCGGCGGCGACGTCGATGACCGCAAGTGCCCGGGCCGCGGCCTTGATGGGTTCTGCGGCAGAGACGACCTGGCTCACCATCTGGTCGAAGGCTGCGAGTTCCAGCGACAGCGCTTGGCCTGCGGCATTGGCTATCCGGCTTTCGAGGTCGGCAAGTTCGGTCGTGGTGAAGCGCATGGCATTGGCCATGGTCTGGCGATGGATGAAGCGGGCTTTCGCCTCGTCGCCCTCGGTCATCGGGCCGGCATTGCCGGCTGTGACTTCGATGAAATAACCGAGCACATTGTTGTGCTTTATCTTCAGCGACTTGATGCCGGTTTCCTCGGCATATTGCAGCTGCAGGCCGGCGATGACTCGGCGCGACTGGTCGCGCAGTGCTCTGAGTTCGTCGAGTTCCGGGATTGCACCATCGCGCAGGAAACCGCCGTCGCGCTTCAGGAGCGGCAGTTCGTCGCCGAGCATGGCGGCCAAGCTGGAGCCGAGATCTGCGGGCAAGGCGGCGAGATCAGCAAGAGCCTCGGACAGTTCCGTCGGCAGGTTGGACGGATCGAGCAGACGACCAACCTCGGCGGAGGCTGCGAGACCGGCGACGATGGCACCAAGGTCACGCGGGCCACCACGATCGAGCGCCAGACGGGAAAGCGCGCGGGGCATATCGGGCACGTGCTTCAGGGCGTCACGCAGGCGGTCGACGAGCAGGCCGTCGGCCAGTAGATGGGCGATCGAATCCTGGCGATCGGCAATCGCTTCCGGATCGGTCAGCGGCGACATCAGGCGCTCTGCCAGGAGGCGTGCGCCGCCGCCGGTGACTGTGCGGTCGATGGCCTTCAGCAGCGAGCCGTTGCGGTCGCCCGAGAGCGTCTTGACCAGTTCGAGATTGGCGCGGGTGGCGGGATCAATGAAGAGGGTGGAGGCCGCATTCTGGCGTTCGGGCAGGCCGAGCGGCGGGCGCTCGGAGATCTGGGTCTTTTCGACATAGGCGACGGCAGCGGCAGCGGCGGCAATCTCGGCACGGGAAAAGGCGCCGAAGCCATCCAGCGTTCCGACACCGAAGTAACGCGCGATACGCCCTTCGGCGCTGGCGCTGTCGAAGAGCACGCCCGGCTGCGGCACGACGACACGGCCGAGCACGTCGAAGGCTGGCTTCAGCTCCTCGTCGTGGAAAAGCGTATCGGGCACGATCAGTTCGCGCGGCTCGATGCGCAGGATGTCGGCGAGCAGGCGCGTCTCGGTTGTCTCCGCGAGACGGAAGATGCCAGTGGAAATATCGATCCAGGCGAGCGCCAGCTGCGGGGCGGCGCCACCACGGATGCGTGCGAGCGCCATCAGGTAATTGGATTCGAAGGGCGAGAGGAGCTTGTCCTCGGTGATCGTGCCTGGTGTCACGAGGCGCACGACGTCGCGCTTGACGACCGACTTGGAGCCGCGCTTCTTCGCCTCTGCCGGATCCTCGATCTGCTCGCAGACTGCAACGCGGAAGCCGAGCGAGATGAGTTTCTGCAGGTAATCGTCTGCCGCATGAACGGGCACGCCGCACATGGGGATATCCTGGCCGAGGTGCTGGCCACGCCGGGTCAGCGTGATGCCGAGCGCGCGTGATGCATCCACCGCATCCTCGAAGAAGAGCTCGTAGAAATCGCCCATGCGATAGAAAAGAAGGCTGCCGGGATTGGCGGCCTTGATCTCGATGAATTGCTCCATCATCGGAGTGGCCGTTGCGCGGCTCTCCTCCGAGGTCAGCTCGGCGACGTTCAGGACATCACTCGGGGTGGCTTGATATAGCGTCACGGGCTCAATGTTTTCTTGAAAAGGAAGTCGTGCAACACTAACGACTTAAGGCGAGGAAAAACAACCAGGATGGGCCGGCGATCGCCCGCTGCCCACAACAAGGTGAGGGGAAGCATGGCAAACGAGAAGACGACCGGCCGGACGAAAGTCTCGGTGACGGAACAGGAAGCGCTGGACTTTCACTCCCAGGGCCGCCCGGGCAAGCTGGAGATCACGCCGACCAAGGCGATGGCAACCCAGCGCGATCTGTCGCTCGCCTATTCTCCCGGCGTTGCTGTTCCAGTGAAGGCGATCGCCGCCGATCCGGCGACGGCCTATGACTATACGACCCGTGGCAACATGGTCGCCGTCATCTCGAACGGCACCGCAATCCTTGGCCTCGGCAATCTCGGGGCGCTGGCCTCCAAGCCCGTCATGGAAGGCAAGTCGGTTCTCTTCAAGCGCTTTGCCGATGTCGATTCGATCGATCTGGAAGTCGACACCGAAAATGTCGACGAATTCATCAACTGCGTGCGTTACCTCGGCCCCTCCTTCGGCGGCATCAATCTCGAAGACATCAAGGCCCCCGACTGCTTCATCATCGAAAGCCGGCTGCGCGAGCTGATGGACATTCCGGTCTTTCACGACGATCAGCACGGCACGGCCATCATTGCGGCTGCCGGCCTGATCAATGCGCTGGAGCTGACGGGGCGCGACTTCAAGACGACGAAGCTTGTGTGCAATGGCGCCGGGGCTGCGGCCATCGCCTGTATCGAGCTGATCAAGGCGATGGGCTTCAATGGTGAGAACATCATTCTCTGCGACACCAAGGGCGTCATTTATCAGGGCCGCACCGAGGGCATGAACCAGTGGAAATCGGCGCATGCGGTCAAGACCGACCGGCGGTCGCTGACGGAAGCGATGGTCGGCGCCGACGTGGTGTTCGGGCTGTCGCAGAAGGGTGCGCTGTCTTCCGAGATGGTGGCCTCGATGGCGCCGAACCCGATCATTTTCGCCATGGCCAATCCGGACCCGGAAATCACGCCTGAGGAAGTGGCCTCCATCCGCGACGATGCGATCATGGCGACCGGGCGTTCGGACTATCCGAACCAGGTGAACAATGTTCTGGGCTTTCCCTACATCTTCCGCGGTGCGCTCGATGTGCGGGCAAGCCAGATCAACGACGCGATGAAGATTGCCGCCGTTCGGGCGCTTGCCGATCTCGCCCGCGAGGATGTGCCCGACGATGTGGCCGCGGCCTATCAGGGCGAGCGGCCGCGCTTCGGGCCGCAATACATCATCCCCGTGCCCTTCGATCCGCGGCTGATCTCGGCGATCCCGGTTGCCGTCGCCCGGGCTGCGATGGAAAGCGGCGTGGCGCGCAAGGAAATCGAGGATCTCGGCGCCTATGCGCACGAACTCTCCGCCCGCCGCGACCCGATTGCGGCCGCCACACAGCGGATCTACGAGCATGTCCGCAGCCATCCCAAGCGCGTCGTCTTTGCCGAGGGCGAAGAGGAGCAGGTGATGCGCGCGGCCATCTCCTTCGTCAACCAGGGGCTCGGCACCGCCATCCTGCTCGGCCGCGACGAGCCGTTGAAGGCGACCGCCGAGCGGGCCGGGATCGATCTCGACCGCCCTGGCATCGAGGTGGTCAACGCGCGCATGTCGACCCGCGTCGATGCCTATACCGAATATCTCTATGCCCGCCTGCAGCGGAAGGGATACCTGCACCGTGATGCGCAGCGGCTGATCAACACCGACCGCAACCACTTTGCCGCCTGCATGGTGGCGCTGGGTGATGCGGATGCCATGGTGACGGGTACGACGCGCAATTATTCGACGGCGCTTGAGGACGTCCGCCGCTGCATCGACACTGCACCCGGCCACCGGGTGATCGGGGTGTCGCTGGCGCTCGCCCGTGGGCGCACGATCGTGGTGGCGGATACCGCCGTGCACGACATGCCGACAGCCGAGGAACTGGCCGATATCGCGGAAGAGGCAGCAGGCGTTGCCCATCGCCTCGGGCTTGAGCCACGCGTGGCACTCCTTGCCTATTCGACCTTCGGGCATCCGACTGGCGAACGCTCCGAACGCGTGCGCGAAGCCGTGAAGATCCTCGACCGTCGCGGCGTCTCCTTCGAATATGACGGCGAGATGGGCGCCGACATTGCGCTCAACCAGCACCGGATGGAGCAATATCCATTCTGCCGCCTGTCGGGCACTGCCAATGTGCTGGTCATGCCGGCGATCCATTCTGCGGCGATCTCGACCAAGATGTTGCAGGAACTGGGCGGGCTGACCGTCATGGGGCCGCTTCTGATCGGGCTCGATAAGTCCGTCCAGATCGCGCAGATGGGCGCCAAGGATAGCGATATCGTCAACATGGCGGCGATCGCGGCCTACAACGCAGCGGGTTAAGCGAAGACCGGAGCGGCTTTTGCGAGCCGCTCCATGTCGTCCTCGATCTCGCGCTTCAGCCAGCGCTTGAATTTCTCCACTTTGTCTGAGCGCCTCGCATTTTCAGCGGTCACGAAGTAGTGGCCGAAGCCTGTTTTGACCGCAGGACCAAAGGGCGCGACGAGCTGGCCGTGCTGCAGCTGATGCGAGGCGATCGTCTGCCAGGCGAGCATCACCCCCTGCCCCGCGATGGTCGCGTCGAGGCAGAGCGAAGCCTCGCTGAAGGTGTGGCGCGCCTTGATCTCGACGCCCTCAAGACCGACCTCCGATAGCCAGACATCCCAGGTGAACATGGCCCTGCCATCGATGACCTTCGGCAGATCGAGGATGTCGGCGGGCTCGCGCAGCTTTTCGGCCATGGCCGGGGTGCAAAGCGGAGCGACCCGTTGCTCTAGGATGAGTTCGGCCTTGAAACCCGGCCAGTGGCCACGTCCGACACGAATCCTGAGATCGACATCCGTCTGGCTTGCATCGGTCAGGCGATCGTTCGCGTCGATGCGCAGTCCGATTTCCGGGAAGCGCTCGGAAAAGGCGGGAATGCGGTGGACGAGCCAGCGGGCGGCAAAGACCGGGGCGACGGAGATTGTGAGCACGCTCTCGTCGCTGCGTCTGGCAAGGGCCAAGGCGCCCGAGAGGTGGCGGAAGCCATCCGAGAGACGTGCCAGCACATCGGTCGCCGTTTCGACCGGGACCATACCCCTGCTGGTTCGTTCGAAGAGCGGGCGCCCGAGTTGCTGCTCGGTCTTGATCACCTGCTGACTGACGGCTCCGATGGAGACGCCGAGCTCTTCGGCTGCGGCCTGGAGCGAGCCCAGGCGGCCAACGGCTTCGACGGCGCGCAGGCCGTTCAGATGCACCTGGCTGAGATTCTTCATATAGAAAAGCTATAGTCAGCAGGGGCAAAACTCAATTGAATTTCGCAGGCGGGAGGTCGATGCTGAAGCCTCTTTGGAAGGCTTACGTCTTCCTCCCAGCATATCGAGGCGAAGCCATGTTCAAGTTTCTCTGGAGACGGCGCGAGCCTATGGCACCGCTGGTGCCGGACTGGCGGCATGATCCCATGGGGCATCCTGCCTTGCGGGAGATGAGCCTTCGGGAGCTTGCGGACCTGCCTATGGTGGCGGAAATGCCGATGCGGGTGGCAAGGGTCGAGGCCACGGAAGATTGCCAGCGGCGTGTCAGCCGGGTGCAATCAGGCGGGTGCGCTGTTTCGCGATGATCGCCAAGCACTGATGACTTTGTGGTTCGGCTTCGCCACCCATTCATCTCCCTGCCGGGATCGTCTCCCCGACGGGGAGATGAGACGATCGTCAGCTGGCGCTGGCGAAGCGGCCGGCGTCGGCTCCGTAGTAGTTCACGTAGCGGCCGGAAATGCTGGCGATGGGCAGGATGATCAGGACGTCTGTCGTGTTGAAGGCCTGGTCGACCACCGCGCCATTGCCGACCATGGCACCGAGACGCAGGTAACCCTTGATCAGCGGCGGCATGGCGAAGAGCGCGCGGCGGGCATTGACGGCTTCTGATGGCATCAAGTCCATCTCACGGTAGAGATGGGGCAGCGCATCGACCGCCCATTCGCCCTTGGCAACGGCGTTCTGGTGAAGGAAAGAAAGGGCCAGCGCATGCTCTTCCGGCTGCACACCGGGGAAGGAACCGCAGCCGAACATGGCATCGATACGGTGATGCAGGGCATAGGCCCAGCAACCCTGCCATAGCAGCTCGACCGTGCGCTTGGTGCGATACTGCGGCAGAACGCAGGAGCGGCCGAGCTCCATGAAACGCTTTTCCGGATGGCGGGCGACGAGCGCGTCGACGCCGAATTCCGAGCCAGAATAGAAGCCGCCATGGGCGATCGCCACTTCGTGGCGCAGCAAACGGTAGGTGCCAACGATCTGGTCTTCGGCATCGCCGTCGATCGAGCGGTCGAGAACCAGGAGATGATCGCAGAGGCTATCCCAGCTATCGACCTCACGACCACGGCGGGCATCTTCGACGCAGACCTGCGCCTTCATCTCCTCGACGAAGACGCGGTAACGCACGGCTTGGGCCGCGTCGATCTCGTGTTCGGTGCGGGCAATGCGCGTTTCCAGGCTACCAATTCGGCCCAGGATATCGCGCGAAGCGGGAAGCCCTAGCGGCCTAACGGCCGGGTTTTCCAGAAGAAGGTCTCGTTCGATCAGTTCCACGCTCATCGGATCTATCCAGCGTTGAAGTCACGCGCCTTTAAACACGAGACTGCTACAGGAAAGTGACAAAACTTCGGAGGCTTCCGCCTCCGTCAAGCCTCCGGTGGCTTCGGCTTACGGTGCTGGATGATCTCGTCGATGACGATGAAGATCGCGCCGATTGTGATGAAACTATCCGCCAGGTTGAAGACCGCGAAGGACCATGTCTGGGTGTAGAACAGGATATAATCCACCACATAGCCATAGGTGAGGCGGTCGATGATATTGCCGAGCGCGCCTGCGATGATCATCGCAAAGCCGAGATGGGCGAAATGCTGCTCAGGGCCGGTCTTGCGCCAGAGCCACAGGACAAAAGCCACGATCACGAGGCGCAAGCCGACGATAAACCAGCTATCGAGATGCGACAGCATGGAGAAGGCGACGCCGAGATTATGGGTCCGGTAGAGCGCCCAGAAAGGCATGACCGGGATCAGTTCATGCATCGGCAGATAGATCTCCACCGCATATTTGATGGCCTGATCGAGGATCAGGGCGATGGCGATGAAGGTCAGGACCGGACCGGGCCGGTTGAAGGCGGCAAGCATGGTCACTTGGCTCCGTCGAGGGCGAGCAGGTGGCGGCGGACCTCGAACAGCATGACGCCGGTGGCGACTGCGAGGTTCAGGCTATCGGCCATGCCGACCTGGGGAATGCGTGCGAGCTTGTCAGCGGCCTCAGCCAGTTCATCCGGCAGGCCTGATTGTTCGTTGCCCATCATCAGGATGACCGGCTTGGAGCGGTAGTCGATGGTGCGGTAATCGACGGCGCCGGCGAGATGCGTGGCGACGAGGCGGGCATCCACTGATTTCTTCCATTTCAGGAAATCGGCGGGCGTGGTCTTCACCAGCGGCAGGGCGAACATCGAGCCCATGGTGGCGCGCACGGTTTCCATCGAGAAAGGATCCGTACAGTCGCCAACGAGAATGACGCCGGACGCGCCTACGGCGTCGGCCGTGCGGATGATGGTGCCGAGATTGCCGGGATCGCGGACGCGGTCGAGCGCGATCCAAGTTTCCGAGCCCTTCGGCTGGATGTCCTTGAGGGGAGTCCAGCGCTGTTCGAAGACGGCGGCGACCATTTGCGGATTGTCGCGCCTCGTGATCGAGGACATCACCTTTTCGCTGACCTCCAGCACCAAGCCGCCGGCGGCGACGGTGCGGGCGGCGACCTTCTCGACCAGTGGCTTGCCCTTGCCGGCCTTGGCATAGACGAGGGTGCGGATGGTCCAACCGCGATCAAGCGCATCGATGACCAGCTTCAGACCCTCGGCGAGGAAGGTGCGGCTTTCGTCGCGGCTCTTCTTCTGGGAAAGCGCCTTGATGTCCTTGATGATGGGATTGGCGAGGCTGGTGACTTCCTTGACCTGGCCGACGCGGCGCGGGCCCTCGTTTCGATAGTCGTCGGTCATTTCGGCACCCAGCGGCTGAAGAGAGAGGTGGAGAGCGCACGCCCCGGTGTCTTGCCGTCGAGGCCGGCCTCGCGGATGACGAGCTCGCCCGACTCGACCAGGCCGCCCTTGCCGCGCATGGTCTCGCGCATCAGCTCGTGGATGGAATAGAAGCTCGCACGGATCGAATAGGCTGTGAGCACCAGGCCGACGGCCTTTGGCGCCAGCAGTTCGCGGCAGATATCAAGCATCAACGGCAGGTGATCGAAGAGCTGCCAGACTTCACCGTTCGGGCCACGGCCGAATTTCGGCGGGTCTGTGAGGATGATGTCGTAGCGGTGGCCGCGACGCTCCTCGCGCAGGATGAACTTCATCGCATCTTCGCAGATCCAGCGGATCGGCGCCTTGTCGAGGCGGCTCAACGACTGGTTCTCGCGCGCCCAGCCAATTGCCTTCTTGGAGGCATCGACATGGGTGACTTCGGCACCGGCAGCAGCTGCGACCAGCGAGGCAACGCCGGTATAGCCGAAGAGGTTCAGGACTTTCAGCGGCCGGTCGGCAGCCTCGACCTTCTGCTTCATCCAGTTCCAGTGGGCGATCTGCTCGGGAAACACGCCCACATGGCGGAAGGAGGTGAAGCGGCCGTGGAAATCCACACCCAGAAGAGAGAGCGGCCAGGTTTCGCCGAGCGCCTCGCGCTGGAAGCGCCAGCGGCCCATGCCGTCTTCGTCAGTATCGCCGGTAAACACGGCGTCGGCCTTGTCCCAGACATGGGTGGGCAGCGCCTTCGGCCACAGGGCCTGCGCTTCCGGCCGCACGATCCGATAAGGGCCGTATTGCTCGAGCTTCAAGCCGTCGCCGCTGTCGATCAGGTGGAAGTCGCCAGCGGCTGTCGATTCCAGGATCAGCGGCACGCGCTCGGTCGGGCGGTCACCGTTGCGGACCGTCAGAGCACGGGCGGGTTCAGCCGTCGTATCGGGCGATTGCGGTTGGGGCTTCGGCTTCGGTGCCTCGGCATCACGGCGCGGCGGGCGGGCTTGGCGCTCGTCCCTGCCCTTCGATGCGTAAGGCTTTGCCGTTGCCGGCCGTGTCTCGCCACTGCCTTTGGCCTTCGCTCCCGGGAATGGCTTGGCGCCGGGGCGACGTTCCTTGTTCTTCACGTCAATGATCCGTGGGTCGTGTTCGTCTCGGCCAGCCCTTAGCATTGCCGGCCCGGCGCGGAAAGGAAATTTGCCGCGAGCGACCGGAGCTCAGGTTTGCCGAGGCCTAGCGGGCGCCCAACTGGGGAAGGGTCGAGCCGGCAATCTCTTCGGCCCGCGTCTTCTGCCGATCGGCTTCGGCCTGCCACTGCTGGGCCATGCGCGACTGGTTGCGGGCCTTCTTGCGGTGCTTGCCTTGAGTGAACCAGGTCACCGTGGCGCCGAGAAGGACGCCGAGCATGACGGCGACGATCAGGAAGACGAAGAGGGGCGCGGAAACGGACAGCGCCTGATCAGCCGGATTGAACGGGTTGAGGGCGAGATTGACCGAGGCACGGTTGGCAACGGCCAGAACGACCAGCAGCACTCCGAGCGGAAGGAATACCACGAGGCTCACGATTTTCCGGACCATCTCGACAACTCCTTCATCTCTTCCAGCCCCCTGCCGGGACCTCTCAGAGGTTCAAGTTAAGGACAGAGGCGGAATTTTCAACGCGAAAAGCGCTTATTCGTCGTCTTCGTCGCCCATGCCGGGGTTCAGACGCTCGCGCAGCTCCTTGCCGGTCTTGAAGAAGGGGACCCACTTTTCCTCGACGAAAACAGTCTCGCCGGTGCGCGGGTTGCGTCCAGAGCGGGAGGGGCGATTCTTGACCGAAAAGGCGCCGAAGCCACGCAGTTCCACGCGATTGCCGGCTGCGAGCGCGTCGGTGATCTCGTCCAGGACTGCATTTACGATATTTTCGACATCCCGGTGATAGAGATGCGGATTACGGGCCGCGACGATCTGCACCAATTCCGACTTTATCACGCGGACCCCCTGAATTTTCTAATGTGACGTGAGCGCTGACAAAGGTGCCAAAGCAAAAAAGCTCAGTCAAGGAACAACTTAACCATAAAGTGCCGGCTTTGCGAGTGCTATGACGCCCATCACACGCGGATTCGTGAACGACACTGCCTCACTTTCTCCGCGGGACCGCTGCATCGTCGATCTGGCATGCTTCTTGTAATGGGCCTGCCACAATCCATATTGGCAACATCCCATAGACATGCGAAACGACGAGAATGGGCGAGCGGGCTTCGGCTGGCCGCCATGAAAACGGGTTCCTGTTAATGCTGCAATCAACACATGATGGCGCGCCGGCCACTGGACACGGCTCCGGTGCGGACACCTATCGCAGGGCGATGAGCCATTCGCGGCGTGTGCGGCGTCTGCGCATTCTCCTGCCGGTCGTGGCACTCGGGATCACGCTTGCCTTCGTCGCGGTGTCCCTCGTGCGCGGGCTCATGCCGGACGAGCTGCAGATCGAATCCGCCAAGATCGAAGATGGCAAGGTCGTCATGGAGAAGCCGGCGATCGCGGGCCGTAATTCCGAAGGTGTTCGCTATTCGCTGCGGGCAGAACGCGCCCTGCAGGATATCAAGAACCCCAACATGATCACACTCGAGTCGATCGCCGCGGCCGTGCCTGTCAATGACAAGGTCCTGGCCCGCGTCGTCGCGACGAGCGGCATCTTCGATCGGGGCGCCAACCTTCTCAATCTCGATAAACCGTTCACGCTGAATTTGAGCAGCGGCATCGATGCCCAGTTCGGCTCTGCCAATCTCGACATCGGCGGCGGCACAATGAAGACCGAAGACCCGGTGGCTATCCAGACCAAAGGCGCGTCGATTGTTGCGAACTCGCTCGAGATGAAGGATAAGGGGCGAACCATGATATTTACGGGCGCCGTCAAGTTGAACATCGAGCCGTCCGCCCTTCGCAGCAATCGGTCAATGGAAGCCGCCCAGCCATGATTCACCGCTCCTTCGCCAAGATTTCCGTCGCTGGCTTCCTCCTGCTTTCCGCAAGCGGTTTCACCGCGCTTGTCTCGGCTCAGACAACCAGCAGCCAGATGGATGGGCTCAAGCTATCTAATGACCAGCCGATCCAGATCGAAAGCGATGCGCTCGAGATCCGCGAGGCGGAAAAGAAGGCTTTCTTCACCGGCAATGTGAAGGTGGTTCAGGGCACGACGACCCTGCAGGCCGGCTCCATGACGGTTCTCTATCGCGGCGAAGGCACAACGGTTACGCAGGGCAATGCCGACATCGAAAAGATCGATGTGATGGACAAGGTCTTCCTGCAGTCGGAGACGCAGCAGGCGACGGCCGACAAAGGCTATTTCGACATGACCAAGCAGGTCTTCGTGCTCGAAGGCGAGCGGGTCGTTCTGTCCGAGGGGCAGAATGTCTTCGTCGGCTGCAAGCTCACCGTCCAGATGAATTCTGGCCAGGCCAAGCTCGACAGCTGCGGCCGGCGCGTCCAGATTCAGCTCGACCCCAAATCCCAGAAGAGCAACTGACGGGTCAGCGTGAGCGTGCACATTCCCTTCCTTACCAAGTCCAAGCAGGCCAAGAAGCCGGCTGCCCCGGCAATCCTGCCGGGCGACAAGTCGCGCTATGAAGGCACGCTGATCGCCCACGGGCTGACCAAGACCTATAATTCCCGTCGCGTGGTGAATGGCGCCTCGCTCGTGGTGCGCCGTGGTGAGGCCGTCGGCCTGCTGGGGCCGAACGGCGCCGGCAAGACGACCTGTTTCTACATGATCACCGGTCTCGTGCCGGTGGATGCCGGAACGATCTCGATCAACGGCAATGATGTGACATCGATGCCTATGTATCGCCGCGCGCGCCTTGGCGTCGGCTATCTGCCGCAGGAAGCGTCGATCTTTCGCGGCCTGACCGTGGAAGAGAATATCCGCGCCGTGCTTGAGGTGCATGTCACCGACAAGCGTCAGCGCGAAGCCAAGCTCGACGAACTTCTCGCTGAGTTCCATATCGAGAAACTGCGCAAATCCCCAGCAGTGGCGCTGTCTGGTGGTGAACGCCGTCGCCTTGAAATCGCCCGCGCGCTGGCGACGGATCCGACCTTCATGCTACTCGACGAACCGTTTGCCGGCGTCGATCCGATCTCGGTTTCCGATATCCAGAACCTGGTGCGGCACCTGACGGCGCGCGGCATCGGCGTTCTTATCACCGACCACAATGTGCGCGAGACGCTCGGCCTGATCGACCGGGCCTATATCATTCACGCCGGCGAAGTTCTGACCCACGGCCGCGCCAACGACATCGTCAACAATGCCGATGTCCGCCGCCTCTATCTTGGCGAACAGTTCAGCCTCTGAGGGCTGGACGAAGAAAACGCCACCCCAGCCCCTCCTGCGGCTTGACCAAAGTAAAATAAAAAGCAATTTTTGGGCCAAGTGGATTTTCCCGCCATTAATGGCGGGATTTCGGGGGAATGTAGGGGAGTCGAACGTCCGCCATGGCCTTATCCGCCAACCTATTCCTGCGACAAAGCCAGTCTCTGGTAATGACTCCGCAGCTGATGCAATCCATTCAGCTGTTGCAGATGACTCACCTGGAACTGATGCAGTTCATCGCGCAGGAAGTGGAGCGCAATCCGCTGCTCGAAATGGCAGCAGATGACGGAGATTTGGGCGGCGAGCTTCCCGACAATGCCGATCGCCACAGCGCAAGTGCGCAGCAGGACAGCCAGACCACGGTCGATGAGTTTGCGGCTCCTCCCTCACTCGACAGCGACTGGTATGAGAACGACGCCAGCGATCGGCTGAACGATCGCCTCGACACCAATTACGATACCGCCTTTGCCGACGAGGGCTCTGCCCAGCGGCCCGACGCGCCCGAGCTGCTGGGACAATGGAAGTCGATGCCGGGGCAATCCGGCGATGGCAGCGAGAGCTTCGACCTCGATGATTTCGTCGCGGGTCAGGTGAGCCTGCGCGACCATCTGAACCAGCAGATTCCTTTCGCGCTCAATGCAGCCCCAGACCAATTGCTCGCCTCCGTGCTTGTCGATCATCTCGACGAAGCCGGCTATCTGCGGGCTGATCTCCAGGATATCGCTGAGAGGCTCGGGCTTTCGCTCGCGGCGGTCGAGGGCGTGCTCACCACCCTGCAGACGCTTGAACCTGCCGGTGTCTTTGCGCGCTCGCTCAGCGAATGCCTGGCGATCCAGTTACGCCAGAGGGACCGCTATGATCCGGCGATGGCGGTGCTTGTCGACAATCTTGAGCTTCTGGCGAAGCGCGATTTTGCGACGCTTAAAAAGATCTGCGGTGTCGACGAGGAAGACCTGATCGACATGCTGTCGGAGATCCGCAAACTCAATCCGAAGCCGGGCAGCTGCTTCGAACATGAGGCGAGTGAATCCGTTACGCCCGACATCGTGGTGCGCGCCGACGGGATTGGCGGCTGGCGGGTGGAACTGAACCCGGACGCCCTGCCCCGGGTTCTGGTGAACCACAGCTACATGGCAGCGGTTCGTCCCGGGACGGCGAAGGATGCGCCGGATCAGGCCTTCATGTCGGAATGCCTGCAGAATGCCAACTGGCTAACCCGCAGCCTCGACCAGCGTGCGAAGACAATTACCAAGGTCGCGGCCGAAATCGTGCGCCAGCAGTCGGCTTTTCTCGATCACGGGGTCGATCACCTGCGTCCGCTCAATCTCAAGACGATCGCAGACGCCATCAAGATGCACGAATCGACGGTAAGCCGCGTCACCACCAACAAATACATGATGACGCCGCGCGGGCTGTTCGAGCTCAAATATTTCTTCAGCGTTTCCATCGCCTCGGCAGAGGGCGGTGACAGCCATTCGGCAGAATCTGTCCGGCATCGCATCCGTGCCCTGATTGCCCAGGAAAGCCCCGATGCCGTGCTTTCCGACGACGATATTGTCGATCAGCTGAAGTCCGGTGGTGTCGATCTCGCACGCCGCACGGTCGCCAAATATCGGGAGGCGATGAACATCCCCTCCTCCGTCCAGAGGCGCCGGGAAAAGCGGGCAATGGCCAAGGTTTCGGCCGTCTGACGGTCACCTTCCGGACGCAAAGATTAACAGGACATTGACTCTTCCTCAGATGGCGGCTAGAAGCGCGCCGCAATCGACAGCGCACACTGTTGCCCGAGGGCAAGAACCCTCGACTACGCCCGACAAACGAAGGCACAGACTGACCGAACCGCTCGAAAAGCTTGGACGCGGGCGTCGCTTGGCGTAAAATGGAGACGCAACCAATCATAAGAAGGGAAACTCCATGAGTGTGCGTGTATCCGGCAAGCAGATGGAAATCGGTGAAACGTTCCGGCAGCGGATCGAGGATCGGATCCAGGATGCGGTTACCAAATACTTCGACGGAGGGTATTCCGGGCAAGTGGTCGTCACGAAGTCGCAGTCGCGCTTCGCGGCCGATTGCCTGGTGCATCTCGATACCGGCGCAAACCTGCATGCCGCAGGCGAGGCCAATGATCCGCAAGTGGCCTTCGACACCGCCTTCGAGCGCGTCGAGAAGCGCCTGCGCCGCTACAAGCGCAAGCTGAAGGATCATCACGCGGGCGAAGCTCAGAACGCGTCGATCGAGGTGGCCTACACGGTCATGGATTCCATGGACGACGATCACGAGGAACTGCCGGACGACTACGCGCCGACAATCGTGGCCGAAAGCACCAAAAAGCTTCGGACCATGTCCGTAGCCTCGGCGGTTATGGCACTCGACATGACGGATGACCCGGTTCTTCTGTTCAGAAGCCCGGGAAGTGAACAATTGAATATCGTTTATCGTCGGAATGACGGTAATATCGGGTGGATCGATTCCGCCAACATCAAAGGCTGAAGATCGGCTTGGGCGACTGCGCACTGCAGTCGCCCGCTCCTCGATCCGAGGCATGAAGGACATTGATATGGCATTGGCAGATTTGCTGCAGCAGGATGCTGTCGTACCGGCCCTCCGGGTGAACTCCAAGAAGCAGCTGCTTCAGGAACTTGCGGCCAAAGCCTCAAAGCTTACCGACATTCCGGAACGGGAAATTTTCGACGTGATCCTGCAGCGCGAGCGTCTTGGCTCGACCGGCGTGGGTAACGGCATCGCCATCCCGCATGGAAAACTCAACAAGATCAGCAAGATCACCGGCATTTTCGCCCGCCTGGAAACGCCCGTGGACTTCGAGGCCCTGGACGACCAGCCGGTTGATCTCGTCTTCCTGCTGCTGGCGCCGGAAGGTGCAGGTGCGGACCATCTGAAGGCTCTGTCGCGGATAGCACGCGTGCTGCGCGACCACGATCTGGTGGCCAAGCTGCGCGCGACAGAATCGGCATCGGCGATCTACACATTCCTCAACGAGGAACAGGCTTCGAACGCCGCCTGAAGGCCTTGCGCCTCCCAATCAGCCCAAGAAAAAAGCGCCTCGTGAGGCGCTTTTTTTATTCAACCATGATCACGGCCGATCACGCCTTGGTGGCATCGTCTGAGGCGGCATCCGTCTTCGGGCCACCCTTGGCGACGCCGACCATGGCCGGACGCAGTACGCGGTCGCCGATGGCGTAGCCTGCCTGCACGACCTGGACGACCGTGTTGTTGGCTACATTCGGGTTTGGAACCTCGAACATGGCCTGGTGGAAGTTGGGATCGAACTTCTGGCCTTCGGCCTCGATCTTGCGCACACCATGACGCTCAAGCGTTGCCAGCATGCCGCGCTCGGTCATTTCCACGCCTTCGATCAATGCCGTCATCGTGGCATCGGCAGATGCGCGGGCTTCGTCCGGCAGGGTCTCGATGGCGCGGCGTAGATTGTCGGAAACCGACAGCATGTCGCGGGCAAAGCCGGTCACGGCATAGGACTTGGCATCCTTGACTTCACGATCCGTGCGGCGGCGCAGATTGTCCATCTCAGCAGCGAGACGCAGGAAGCGATCGCGCAGGTCGGCATTCTCGGCCTTCAAAGCTTCGACGGGATCGACCTGTCGTTCCGACGCGCCCTCTTCCTCGCCTGCAGCCTGCTGTTCAGCCGCTTCGGTTGCGTGCGCCTCGTGGGCGGCCGCGTCAGGTCCGTTCTTGTTGGTTTCTTCGGTCATGACGTTCTCCGAATGGTTTTAGGTGTTCGAACTCTCGGTGTCGAATTCGTGCCCGATATCAGGGTTTGGTGTGAAAAAATCAAGGGTTGGCGGCAAATCCGCCTAACGACTGCCGCGCGAGAGCCTGGCCATGAGCTGTGCGGTGTAGTCGACCATGGGCACGATGCGCGAATAGTTGAGCCGAGTGGGGCCGATGACGCCGACTGCGCCGACGATCCGGTCTTCGCCGTCTCTATAAGGTGCGACGATCAGGGACGAGCCGGAAAGCGAGAAGAGCTTGTTTTCCGACCCGATGAAGATGCGCACACCGGGTCCGCTTTCGGCGAGGTCGAGGATCTCGATCAGGCTTTCCTTGCGTTCCAGGTCGTCGAAGAGCAGACGAAGACGATCGATGTCATCGGAACCTGCCAGGCCTTCTAGCAGATTGGCGCGACCGCGAACGATGAGCCGTGCCGGCTGCTTTTCCGCCACTTCGCCCGACCAGACCGCGAGCCCGCGCTCGACGAGATCCTGCGACAGGGTATCCAGCTCACTTGCGACCTGCGTCTTGAGCTTCTCGATCTGGCTCCGCAACTCCCGCATAGTCTGACCGGCGAGATTGGCGTTCAGGAAATTGGCCGCTTCCGTCAGCTGGGAGGCGGTGACACCGGCCGGCAGATCGATAATGCGGTTTTCGATCTGGTTATGCTCGCCGACCAGAACGGCGAGCGCCTTGGTCGGCTCCAGCCGTATGAACTCGACATGCTTGAGGATCGGATCATTCTTCGACGAAATGACGAGGCCGGCACCGCGGGAAAGCCCGGAGAGCATGCGGCTCGCTTCAGTGAGCATGGCTTCCATCGGCTGATCGGCGCTGGTCGGTCGGATCTGGCGCTCGATCTCATCGCGCTCGCCATCCGAGAGGTCACCGATCTGCATGAAGGCATCGACGAAGAAGCGCAGCCCGGCTTGCGTCGGCAAGCGGCCGGCACTGACATGCGGGGCGTAGATGAGCCCGAGGTCTTCGAGGTCGCTCATCACATTGCGCACTGAGGCAGGAGAAAGCGACATCGGGAGGAGGCGCGACAGATTGCGCGAGCCAAGGGGATCACCGGAGTCGAGATAGGTCTCGACAATACGGCGAAACACCTCTCTGGAGCGATCGTCGAGGGACGCGGCAACGTCTGCGACGGTTGTCTTCAGTGATGCCATTGGCGCAGCGGACAGGATCTCAGATGTTTCATGCTGGAAATATAGTCACTGCGCGATGGATGACCAAGCGGTAATTCCGGGTCTTCGTGCCTCTCGGCGCTGCGGGATGGTTTTTCTTTGCAAATGGCAGGCTCCCTCCTTAGAAGGCAACAGACAACCCAGGAGATTACGATGCGGCCATCCGGCAGAAAAACCGACCAAATGCGCAAGGTTTCGTTCGAGCGCAATTTTTCCAAGCATGCGGAAGGCTCCTGCCTGGTGAAGTTCGGCGATACGCATGTGCTGTGCACCGCGAGCCTTGAAGAAAAGACGCCGCCATGGCTGCGCAATTCCGGCAAGGGCTGGGTCACGGCCGAATACGGCATGCTGCCGCGCGCCACCGGCGAGCGCATGCGCCGCGAGGCATCGTCCGGCAAGCAGAGCGGTCGCACGCAGGAAATCCAGCGGCTGATCGGTCGCTCGCTGCGGGCCATCGTCGACCTGGAAGCGCTCGGCGAGCGGCAGATCTCGATCGACTGCGACGTCATCCAGGCGGATGGCGGCACGCGCACGGCGGCGATCACGGGTGCATTCATTGCCCTGCATGATTGCCTGAAGTGGATGGAAACCCGCAGCATGATCAAGGTCGAGAAGGTCCTGAAGGACCATATCGCGGCCGTTTCCTGCGGGATCTTCGCCAGCCAGCCGGTGATCGACCTCGATTACCTGGAAGACTCGGCGGCTGAGACCGATGCCAACTTCGTCATGACCGGTTCCGGCGGCATCGTCGAAATCCAGGGCACAGCCGAAGGCAAGCCGTTCAGCCAGGACGAATTCCTGATCTTGCTCGGCCTGGCAAGAAACGGCATCGACGAACTGGTCGCGCTGCAGAAGCAGGCGATCGGCTGAGACGAAAGTCCGGAGAGGCATCCATGCGTAAACTCGACACCCGCACGATCATCGTTGCCAGCCACAATGCCGGCAAGATCGCAGAGATCGCCGATCTGATCGGCCCTTTCGGCTTTTCGGCGAAGTCGGCCAAGGACCTCAACTTCGTCGAGCCGGATGAAACCGGCACGACCTTCGAGGAGAATGCGGCGATCAAGGCCCTGGCTTCGGCCAAGGCGTCAGGCCTGCCTGCCCTCTCCGACGATAGCGGCCTTGTCATCGACGCGCTCGACGGTGCGCCTGGCGTCTACACGGCGAACTGGGCCGAGCGCGAGGATGGCAGCCGTGACTTCGCCATGGCGATGGAGAAGGTCGAGAAGGCGCTTGCAGAGCGCGGTGCGACGGAAGCGACCCAGCGGACCTGCCGCTTCGTCAGCGTGCTCTGTCTCGCCTGGCCTGACGGCCATACGGAATTCTTCCGGGGCGAGGTCGAGGGCACCGTTGCCTGGCCGCCGCGTGGGTCTGCCGGTTTCGGCTACGACCCTATCTTCCAGCCGGAGGGGCATGAGCGCACGTTTGGCGAGATGTCGGCGGACGAGAAGCATGGCTGGAAGCCCGGCGATGCGGCTGCCCTTTCGCATCGTGCACGGGCCTTCAAGCTCTTCGTCGAAACCTGCCTGGAGGCCTGAGGCTTTGACCGATCGGTCCTTCACGCTGCTGCCCGACACGGGAGAACCCGGCTTCGGCGTTTATGTGCATTGGCCCTTCTGCGCGGCCAAGTGTCCTTACTGTGACTTCAACAGCCATGTGCGGCACCAGCCGGTGGATCAGGCGCGTTTCGTTGCGGCCTTCCTTGCCGAGCTCAAGGCCGTGCGCGCGCTGTCGGGCCCGAAGACGGTCACCAGCGTCTTCATGGGCGGCGGCACGCCTTCGCTGATGGACCCTTCAACGGTTGGGGCGATCCTCGACGGGATCGCGGCCAACTGGCACATGCCCGATGGTATCGAGATCACCATGGAGGCGAACCCATCCAGCGTCGAGGCGACCCGCTTCCACGGTTACCGGGCAGCTGGCGTTAACCGCGTGTCGCTCGGCGTGCAGGCGCTGAACGATCCGGACCTGCGCTTCCTTGGACGTCTGCATGACGTCGCGGATGCATTGAAAGCCATCAAGCTGGCGCGCGAGATCTTTCCGCGCATGTCCTTCGACCTGATCTACGCCCGCCCGAACCAGACGGTCGAGGCCTGGGAGCGTGAGCTGAAGGAAGCTATGTCCTATGCGGTCGATCATCTGTCGCTCTACCAGCTGACGATCGAGGAAGGCACGGCCTTTTACGGCCTGCACAAGGCGGGCAAACTGATCGTGCCCGACGATGAGCATGCGGCGACGCTCTACGAGGCGACGCAAGAGATTACGGCCCGCGAGGGGCTTCCGGCCTACGAGGTTTCCAACCACGCCCGCCCGGGTGCGGAGAGCCGGCATAACCTCACCTATTGGCGCTACGGCGACTATGCCGGTATCGGACCCGGCGCGCATGGACGGCTGACCCAGGGGCGGACGAAGATTGCAACCGTTGCCGAGCGGCATCCGGAGACCTGGCTTTCTGCCGTCGAGCAGAATGGTCATGGCATCATCGAGCGCGAAGAGCTCGATCATGAGGCCCAGGCCGACGAGCTTCTGTTGATGGGACTTCGGCTGCGCGAAGGGGTCGACCTCGCCCGCTGGCAGCAGCTTTCCGGCCGCGATCCCGATCCGGACAAGGAGCAGTTCCTGCTCGAACAGGGCTTCATCGAGCGGCTAGGCAATTCCCGGCTGCGCTGCACGCCGCCGGGCATGCTGATCCTCGACGCCGTCGTCGCCGATCTCGCCTGCTGAGGGAGTTGGAGACGATGCCGGTCGATCCAGCCTTTGCCCGTTTCGACATGGCCCGCCTCTATGACGCCTTCAACCATCATGGCGCAGATGGCGATTTCTATGAGAATTTCACCCAGACTCCCTGCCGCGTGCTCGATATCGGATGCGGCACGGGATCTGTGACGCTGCGTCTGGCAAAACGCGGTCACACGGTGACCGGCGTCGATCCGGCAGACGGCATGCTGCGGGTTGCGCGGATGAAGGATAGGGAAAGCAAGGTCGAGTGGGTTCAGGCACCCGCTGCCGAGTTTACGCTTCCCGATCGTTTCGACCTTGCCATCATGACGGGACATGTCTTCCAGGTCTTTCTCGACGATGGCGAAACCCTGGCTGCCTTGAGCAACATTCATCGGCACATGGTGCGGGGTGGCAGCCTGATCCTCGAAAGCCGCAATGCGCAAGGCAAAGCCTGGGAAGACTGGACGCGGGAGAAGACACGCGAACAGCGGGTCATCGACGGCATCTGGCCGGTCGACGTCTATTACCAGATCAAGCATGTCGAGGGTGAACAGGTGACCTTCGATGCGGTCTTCACGATCCTGGACACCGGCGAGACCCTGGCCAGCGAGAGCCGACTACGTTTTGCGCCGGTAGAAACCATCCAGCGCCTGCTCTCCGCAGCGGGATTTGGCGAGGTCGAGCTTCTCGGCTGGTGGGATGGCACGCCCTATTCGGCAACCAGCCCCGAGATCATCGCGATCGCCCGCGCCTGAACCCATATCCGGATACGAAAAGGCCACCGCGAACCCATATTCAGGGATCGCGGTGGCCTATATCTCTGCGACTGGTCGCTTACTCGTTGATCAGGCGGCGCAGCAGCTCGATTTCCTGCGACAGCTTCTGGTCGGCCGAGATCAGTTCTTCGATCTTGCGCACGGCATGCAGTACGGTCGTGTGGTCACGTCCACCGAAGCGGCGGCCGATCTCCGGGAAGGAGCGCGGGGTCAGCGTCTTCGACAGATACATGGCGATCTGGCGCGGCTTGACGATGACGCGGGTGCGGCGGTTCGACACCAGTTCCTGACGCGACACGTTGTAATGACGGGCCACGACGCGCTGGATGTCTTCAATGCGCACGCGCTTCTGGTCACCGGCACCAACGAGGTGGGCGAGCAGTTCATCGACGCGTTCGATCGACAGGTTCGGCTCGAAGGAGCGACGGAAGAGGAGTTGGTTGAAGGCGCCTTCCAGATCACGGCCGCTGCTGGTGATGTTGCGCGCAACGTGTTCCAGGATGTCAGCAGGGATATCGATCGACGGATCGTCCTTGCGGACAACATCCAGGCGCGACTTCATCATGTCGAGGCGCATGTCGTAGTCGGGCGCTTCCATTTCGATGGCAACGCCACCCTGGAGACGCGAACGAACGCGCGGATCGAGCGATTCCAGCTCCCAGGGCGCGCGGTCGGCGGCAACGACGACCTGCTTGGCGCTGTCGAGCAGCATATTGAGCAGATGGCAGAATTCGTGCTGGATCATCTTCCCCTGCAGGAACTGCATGTCGTCGATGATCAGGAGGTCGATGTTGCGCAGCGAGTCCTTCAGCGTCAGGGCATCATTGTCACGGATCGCGGTTGCGAAACGCCACATGAAGTATTCGGCGGTCAGATAGACGACGCGCGGCTGGCGCGGGCTGTGAACCGCAGCATTGGCGATCGCCTGCAGAAGGTGGGTCTTGCCGAGACCAACTGAGGAATGGATGAAGAGCGGGTTGAAGCGCACAGCGCCGGCGCCTGCTTCCGCAATCGTCTTTGCGGCCGCGAGTGCCACGCGGTTGGAGGCGCCTTCGACGAAGCCGTCAAAGGTATAGCGGCTATCGAGCGGCGAGCCGAAGAGCGGGCCGCTCTGGCTGCGCGCAGTGGTGCCGGAGGAGGAGGCCTGCGGGGTTGCGATCTGGCCGATCGACTGGGGGCCGGACTTGCGGACGGCTGCGGGCTGTGCCGCCTCGGCGCCGACGGGACGATCTTCCGCCTGCGGGCCACGGGTGCTGCGGCTTGCGCTGCGCACCATGATCTCGACCTTGAGGATCGACGGATCCTCGGCCTGGAAGATCGATGTGATGAGATCGAGGTAACGGTTGTTGATCCACGACTTCAGAAAGGTGGTGGGTACCGTCAGGCGCACCACGCTCTTCGATGCGGAATGGAGCTTCAAGCGTCCAAACCAGCTCTGGTAGACGTCGACCCCGACCTGGGCCTTCAGTCGCTTGCTGAAGCGGTCAAAGAGATCGTTATGCTTCATATCGGCGTTCTCTCCTGCTCCTTCGGAGCACGTGGCGCCGAGCGCCGAATGTGCATTGTCCCCGTTCGCCAATGCACCGGCCGTCATAGAGTTCATATGCATGTTGCCGCCTTCCAAATTCATTCCAGGTGCCGGGCGTTTCTATCGCCGTCCGACAGCCGCTTCATCTCAAGTCGATCCGAACGGATCGACGGTCCCCGAACGCGTCACGTCAGCGCTTCAGCCAAAAGCGCCTGCATGACTTGCCCCTCGCCTCCCTCACGGCGCTGGTCGCTCCATATGCACAAACCACATCCTCGACATGCGGCTCGACATTTACCGGCCCGGTCTGCAACACTGCAGACAAGACACAAATCGTCATCGCGCGGAAACGGCTACGTCTCCGATGCAACGCCGATTACTTTATGAGAAAACGGAATGGAAACACTCCGCTCCGGCAAAGGCGACTTGTCTTGTGGGCATTGCTGCCGTTCAGACCGTCGTTTCGGGCTAGTCCCTCGCCCTTTGCTGAGACACATTAAGGCAGGATCAAATGTGAAGATCAACACCGATTTTTAGGCTATCGGGCGCTTGGACCATTGACTCTTCGTACTTCATTTTTGCGTCACATTCGGCCGAAAAAGAATCGCTTTTGAATCAAGGAGATTCCCAAACGGGCACAAAATGGGCCTCTCGCAAAGCGAAAAAATAAAATTTCTCTTGACTCACGAGGGGGCCAACTTCCCCCAGGGTGAAGTGGCGATGGAACAAGGCACCTCCCTGAACCTATTGAATTATCAGGATTTTTTATGTCACCGGACTGACAAGATGCAGTGCAGCAGGAAGCCCTAAAACATCAATTTCCGGTAAGGCGCAGCGGAAACGACAAAAAGCCCGGCGCGACGCCAGGCTCTTCAGATTTTGTCGAAAAGGTGTCTTAAATTAGACAGCCAGGGCCTTCACACGAGCGGCCAGACGCGAGATCTTGCGCGATGCCGTGTTGGCGTGAACCACGCCCTTGGTGGCGGCGCGCTGGATCTCCGGCTGAGCAGCCTGGAGGGCGTCCTTGGCAACCGCTGCGTCGCCGGAAGCGATGGCTTCCTCGACCTTCCGGATGAAACCACGGACCCGCGAACGACGAGCCTTGTTGACTGCAGTACGGGCAGCGATCTTGCGGGTCGCCTTCTTCGCCGAAGCTGTATTGGCCATAGATGCCTCTCTCGAATTCAAACCAAAGCCCACCATCGCCGCGTCGGGTCGTTGCGACCTGCCATACCAGCACATGGGGAGCTGTTTCATGGGAAAAGCGCATCGGCTTTCCCAACCGTGGGCGGGCATATAGCGGGAAAGCGGGAATGCGTCAACGCGGATTCTGCAGATAACGCGCCGTCCCTGTACCAAAGTCACGGATTGGAAGCGATGCGACCAGATCCGTGACTTTGGCAACACGCTTACCTGTTCTTGAAGGCCGGCTTCCGCTTCTCGACGAAGGCCGCCATGCCTTCCTTCTGGTCTTCGGTGGCGAAGAGCGAATGGAAAAGCCTGCGCTCGGAACGCAGCCCTTCGGCCAAGGTCTGCTCGAAGGCGCGGTTGACCGCCTCCTTGGCCATCATGACTGACGGCAGGGAGAAAGACGCGATCTTGGCGGCTGCTTCCAGCGCCTCATCGAGAAGACGCTCGGGTTCGACGACGCGGGCGACGAGGCCGGCACTCTCGGCTTCGGTCGCATCCATAATACGGCCGGTCAGGCACAGATCCATGGCCTTGGCCTTGCCGACCGCATGCGTGAGCCGCTGAGAGCCCCCCATGCCGGGGATGATGCCCAGTGTGATCTCGGGCTGGCCGAACTTTGCGGTTTTCGAGGCGATGATGAAATCGCACATCATGGCGAGTTCGCAGCCACCGCCCAGCGCAAAGCCGGAGACGGCGGCAATGAGCGGCTTGCGGAAGCCGGCGATCTCGTCCCAGCCACCGATGAAGCCGCCTGTATAGGCGTCGACGAATTCCAGCGACTGCATTTCCTTGATATCGGCGCCAGCGGCAAACGCCTTCTCCGACCCGGTGATCACGACGGCACCCACGGTCGCATCCGCCTGCAGCTCGGCCAGAAGCTGGCGAAGCTCGCGCATCACGGTCGAGTTCAAGGCGTTCAGCGCCTGGGGCCGGTTGAGCGTGACAAGCGCCACGCGGTCACGGCGTTCCATCAGCAGGGTTTCGAATGACATGGCGTCCTCCCTTGTGCGGCCTCAGAGGCCTTATTTCTGGCAGCGGCTACAATAGAATGTCGAGCGGCCGGATTGAACTATCCTTTCGACGGTACCCCCACAACCATCTGTCAGGCAGGGCTCGCCCTCGCGGTCATAGGCGCGGAAGGAATGCTGGAAGTAACCGAGCGTGCCATCCGCCTGGATGTGGTCGCGCAGCGACGAGCCGCCCGCCTGGATCGCATCGACGATGACGTCACGGATAGACTGGGTCAGCAGCGCAAGCTCCGCCTTGGGCTTGCCCTTTGCCGTCACCAGGGTCGCCACCTTGCGGGTGGGCGACAAATGCGAGCGCCAAAGCGCCTCGCAGACATAGATATTGCCGAGACCGGCGATCACCTTCTGATCGAGCAGCGCGCCCTTCAGAGGCTGGCTGCGTCCGGCAAACCGCGTGGCCAGATAATCGGCGGAGAGCATATTGCCGACAGGCTCAGGGCCGAGATCGCGGAAGGCGGGATAGGTGTCGAGTTCGGATCGGGCCATCAGCTCCATGAAGCCGAAACGGCGCGGGTCATTATAGATGACGCGGACCGGGCCCTCTGCCCCGTCCAGATGGAAGACGACATGATCGTGCTTCTCGTCCTTGCTGCGCTCGTGGTGGAAGACGCCGGGCGCCTCCACCGCGGCTCCTGCCTCGATACGAAACGAGCCGGACATTCCGAGATGGGCAATCACGGTCAGATCATCCTCAAGGTCGATCAGCAGGTATTTCGCACGGCGCGACAGGGCTTCGATCCGGCGCCCCTCGACCCTTGCGGCAAAATCGCGCGGCAGCGGGAAGCGCAGATCAGGGCGGCGCAACTCCAGGCGCCTGAGCCGCGCGCCTTCCATTGTCGGCGCCAAGCCGCGACGTACCGTCTCTACCTCTGGCAATTCCGGCATTTCAGCCCATCTTTCTGTTTGAACCGCTTCTTTAAAGGTCTATAGACCAGCCAGCCTTCGGCTTCTTCAGCGCAGATAGCGCGTCGGAAGCCTTTTCGCTATGGTCTGCCGACCGTTCCGTTACGTGGAGTGAACCGATGACTGCAAGCCGCATTTCCGCCGAAGGCGGCATGGAAACCTCCTACGGGTTCCGCCAGGTCGACGAGCAGGAAAAGCAGGGCCTGGTCAATGATGTCTTCCACAAGGTGGCCAAGCGCTACGACATCATGAACGATGTGATGTCGGCCGGCCTGCACCGCGTCTGGAAGGATGCGCTGGTCGCCTCGCTCAATCCCCGCAAGGATGCCAACTATAAGGTGCTCGACGTCGCGGGCGGCACGGGTGACATCGCGTTCCGCATTGTGGAAGCCTCCAATCGGCTGGCCCATGCGACCGTACTCGACATCAATGGCTCGATGCTCGGGGTCGGTGCTGAACGCGCAGAGAAGAAGGGGCTCTCCCCCAATCTCACCTTCGTCGAGGCCAATGCCGAAAGCCTGCCTTTTGAGGACAATACATTCGACGCCTATACGATCGCTTTCGGAATTCGCAATGTGCCGCATATCGATGTAGCGCTGTCGGAAGCCTTCCGGGTCCTGAAGCGGGGCGGACGGCTTCTGGTGCTGGAATTCTCGGAAGTCGAACTTCCACTGCTCGACAAGGTCTATGATGCCTGGTCGTTCAATGCGATCCCGCGCTTCGGCAAGATGATCACCGGTGACGCCGAGCCCTACCAGTATCTGGTGGAATCGATCCGCAAATTCCCCAATCAGCCCGATTTTGCGCGGATGATCGAGCGCGCGGGCTTCTCCAATGTCCGCTTCACCAACTATACCGGCGGCATCGCGGCACTGCATTCCGGCTGGAAGATCTAAGCCGCATGAGCACGATCGGGGCATATTTCCGCCTGGCGCGGGTCGGCTGGGTGCTGGTGCGGGAAGGTGTTGTCGCGGCGCTGCCCTCCGAGGGTCTGCCGCCGCTCGTCGGCATCGCCAAGGCCGCTGTTGCACCGCTTGCGCGCAGCCGGGCGAAGTCGGCGGAGCGTTCTGACAGGCTTGCGAGTGCGGTGGCGCGGCTCGGTCCCTCCTATGTGAAGATTGGCCAGTTCCTCGCGACGCGCCCCGATGTCGTCGGGGCTGATTTCGCCGAAGATCTCGCAGGCCTTCAGGATCGAATGGCCTTTTTCCCCACCGAGGCTTCCAGGTCGACAATCCAGGAATCACTCGGTCGTCCCGTCACCGAGCTCTATACGCATTTCGGCGAACCGATCGCTGCAGCCTCGATCGCGCAGGTGCATCCGGCCGAGGTCGCAACGCCCGATGGCCCCCGCAAGGTTGCGGTCAAAGTCATCCGCCCGGGCGTGCGCAAGCGTTTCGCCGCTGATCTTGAGGCCATGTATCTCGTCTCCCATCTGCAGGAGCGCTTCATTCCCAATTCGCGGCGCCTGCGCCCGGTCGAGGTGACGAAGACGCTTGAGCAGACCACCAAGGTCGAGATGGACCTGCGGCTCGAGGCGGCAGCGCTTTCCGAAATCGCCGAAAACACCAAGGCGGATCCGGGCTTCCGGGTGCCTGAGGTCGACTGGGAACGCACCGGGCGTGACGTCGTCACGATGGAATGGATCGACGGCGTGAAAATGTCCGACGTCGAGGGGTTGAGGGCCGCCGGCCACGACCTCAATGCGCTGGCCGACACGCTGATCCAGTCCTTCCTGCGCCATACGCTGCGGGATGGCTTCTTCCATGCCGACATGCATCCGGGCAACCTGTTCGTCGATCCCACCGGCATGATCGTCGCGGTCGACATGGGTATTGCTGGGCGGCTTGGAAAGAAGGAACGGCGCTTCCTCGCCGAGATCCTCTATGGCTTCATCACGCGCGACTACATGCGCGTCGCTGAGGTGCATTTCGAGGCGGGCTATGTGCCTTCGCACCATAATGTCGCGAGCTTCGCCCAGGCGATCCGGGCAATTGGCGAGCCGATCCATGGGCAGCCGGCAGAAACCATCTCGATGGGCAAGCTGCTGACGCTCCTGTTCGAGGTCACAGAAATCTTCGACATGGAAACGCGTCCCGAACTGGTGATGCTGCAAAAGACAATGGTCGTTGTCGAAGGTGTTTCCCGCATCCTCAATCCCCGCTTCAACATGTGGAAGGCCGCCGAGCCGGTCGTTTCGCACTGGATCCGCGACAATCTCGGGCCGAAGCGCATTGCCACCGACCTCAAGGACGGCGCCAAGGCGGCGCTCCGGCTTGCCGAAGCTCTGCCGGAGATTGCCGCCAAGACCGAGAAGCTGCATGGCGAGATCGTGCGGATGAGCGAAGAAGGCCTGCGTTTTGATGCCGATACTGCGGAGCGGATCGGGCGGGCCGAGGCGCGGCATACCAGGCTCGGGCGTGTGGCGCTCTGGGTCATCGCCGTGGCTGCGGTTGTCATTGCGGTGCAGGTGTCCTGAGCCGCCTCATCGGCAGCAGGTAAACCAAATTTTCTTGATCTTTCGATGGAACAAAGTCGTGAATGCCGCGTTGGAACGGCGTTACGCTTTTCTTGTTCCTTCAGGAGTTCCATGTCCGTCACCCAAACCGGCTTCGTCCGGTCCACGCTGCTTTTCCTCCTGATCGGCACCGGAATTCTCATCGGGATCATCGTCGCGACCTTAGGTCTCGTCGAGCGTACGCGCTCGACCTTCGACTATATTCTGCAGGAACGTAACATCCGCCGCATGGCGGCCAATCTGATGCAGAAGTTGACGGATGCCGAGACGGGGCAGCGCGGCTTTGTCATCACCCGCGACGAATTGTTCCTGCAACCCTATGAAGGCGCTGCAAGCGAAATTCGTGACGACGTGGAAGCACTGGCGCTCGCTGTGAAAGATCGCCCGATCAAGGCGCAGCAGATGGACGCTCTGCGCGACAAGGTACGGGGCAAACTCGCGGAGATGGGGCAGGCGATCAATCTCGTCCGCAGCGGCGAGCAGGATCAGGCGATCGAACTGGTCCAGAGCGATGTCGGCCGCGAATTGATGAACGACATTCGCCAGATGCTGGATGAGTTCAAGCAGCTGTCCGACGCCAATGTCGACAGCGGGACGGAAGCCCAGCTCTCGGCCACGCAGCAATTGCAGTGGATCACGATCGGCGGGGGTATCGCGATCATCGCCGTGATGGGCGGAGCAATTCTCGTGGTTGCCCAGCATGTGCGTGCATTGGCGTCTTCGAGACGCGAAGTCGAAGTGCTCAACCAGGGCCTGGAAGCACGCGTCGCCGAGCGAACCGAAGACCTCATGCAGGCGAACCAGGAAATCCAGCGTTTCGCCTATATCGTCACGCATGACCTGCGGGCGCCGCTCGTCAACATCATGGGCTTCACCGCCGAACTGGATGCCTCGCTGAAGGCCCTGCAGGCCTATGTGCTGAATGACGGCAAGCCGGTGTCGGAAGACCAGATCCGGGAGGCGCGACTGGCGGCCTCCGAGGACCTGCCGGAGGCCATCGGCTTCATTCGTTCGTCGACCAAGAAGATGGACGGCTTGATCAATGCCATTCTGAAGATTTCTCGCGACGGACGGCGTCAGTTGAAGCCCGAAATCGTGGAGCTGCAGCCATTGCTGGAAACGATCACCAACAGCGTGTATCACCAGATCAGCGAGAGCGATGGCAAGATCGATCTCGACATCAAGGCCCCTCGTCTCAATACCGACCGGCTCTCGGTCGAACAGATTCTCGGTAACCTTTTCGACAATGCTATCAAATACAAGCATCCGGATCGGCCCTTGACCCTCGCCGTCCGAACCACGCCCGAAGGGCGTCACATGGTTCGGATCGAAGTGGAGGACAACGGCCGTGGCATTGCAGAACAGGACCACGAACGCATCTTCGAACTCTTCCGCCGCTCCGGTCAGCAGGACCAGTCCGGCGAAGGCATCGGCCTTGCCCATGTCCGCTCGCTCGCGCGGAATCTCGGGGGAGAAATCACCGTTCGCTCCCAATTCGGACAGGGATCGACGTTCGTCCTGCGACTGCCATCTGACCTGTCACGCTTGGTACGGAGTTGAACATGAAAGCCGTGGGTAAAGAAGTCACCATCATCATGGTCGAGGACGACGAGGGGCACGCCCGTCTCATCGAAAAGAACGTGCGTCGCGCCGGCGTCCACAACGACATCATCCCGTTTACCAACGGGACCGAAGCGCTCGACTATGTTCTCGGTAAGGATCGCAGCGGCAAGGTGTCGGAAGATCGCTATTTGCTGATCCTGCTCGATCTCAATCTCCCCGACATGTCGGGCACCGATATTCTCGAAAAAATCAAATCCAATCCGCATACGCGACGGCTCCCGGTCGTCATCCTCACGACGACGGATGACGAGCGCGAAATACAGCGGTGCTACGATCTTGGGGCCAATGTCTATATCACCAAGCCTGTCGATTACGACAATTTCGCCAATGCCATTCGCCAGCTCGGATTGTTCTTCTCCGTCATGCAAATTCCCTGACGGCGGCCCGGCGATGCGCTTCAGCGTCCTATACATTGACGACGATGCAGCCATCGCCCGGCTGGTGCAAAAGCATATGGGCCGCCTCGGACACGAGGTGGCACATGCCGAGAACCCCGACGAGGCCCTCCACCTCCTGCAGACCGACGTCTTCGATGTCGTCGTGCTTGACCACTATCTGCGCCAGACGACCGGCCATGATGTGCTGGCCCGCATGCGGGAGGCCGAGATCGATGTGCCCGTGGTTTATGTCACGGGTTCCAACGAGGCGCAGGTTGCGATCGAAGCGATCAAGGCGGGTGCTGCCGACTATGTGATCAAGACCGTCAGCGACGACTTTCTCTCGCTGCTGTCCAGCGCCATCGAGCAGACGGTGGCAAACGCACAGCTGCGGGCGGCAAAGGTCCGGGCTGACGAGGAGATCCGTCTGGGCAAGGAGCGGGCAGAAGCGCTTCTCGCCGAGGTGAACCACCGTGTCGCCAATTCGCTGGCGCTGGTCGCAAGCCTTCTCAGGTTGCAGATCTCCAGCGCCAGGAGCGAAGAGGTGAAGGCGGAGCTTGCAGAGACCCAGGCGCGCATTACCGCCATCGCCGGCATGCATCGCAGCCTCTACACCTCGGACGATGTCAGCCGGGTCGAACTCGACCGGTATCTCAGCCGCCTCACCGCAGAACTCTACAGCTCGCTGCACAGCGCGGAAAAGCCGATCCGCCTGCTGCTTGATGCCGATCAGATTTCGATGAGCGCGGACAAGGCGGTTTCGGTCGGCATGATCGTGACCGAACTCGTCACCAATGCCTTCAAATATGCCTATGCCCCCGGGCAGCCCGGCGATATCCGCGTGCACCTGAAGATGCTCCCCGACGGTGCAGCCATGCTGCGCGTCGAAGACGACGGCATCGGCATCGATCCTGAGAGTGCGCCCAAGGGTACCGGCCTTGGCAGCCGTATCGTCAAATCCATGGCGGCGACGCTGGGGGACGGTCTGCATTATCTCGAAGGCATGAATGGCACCGTGGCCGAGGTTCCCCTGAAGCTCGACGGCGCGGGCTGAGGCGCGTTTACCAGTCTAGCGTCCGGTGATTTGCCAGCGACCCGATTTGCGTTAGGGTCGCGCCGCAGACATTAAGGGTTGTTCTTCATGAGCTTGGCCGGAAAGCGCATTTTGCTGGTTATCGCGGGTGGTATCGCCGCCTACAAGAGCCTCGACCTCATCAGGAGGCTCCGGGAGCGCGGTGCAAGCGTGCGCCCGATCATGACCCGTGGCGCCCAGGAATTCGTCACGCCGCTCGCCGTCGGCGCTCTCTCGGCCTCCCATGTCTATACCGAGCTCTTCTCCCGCGAGGACGAGCAGGATGTCGGCCATATCCGGCTGGCGCGCGAATGTGACCTCGTGCTCGTTGCCCCCGCCACTGCCGACCTGATGGCGAAGATGGCGAACGGGCTGGCTGATGACCTTGCGTCCACCGTGCTGCTCGCGACCGACCGTCCCGTGCTGATTGCGCCTGCCATGAACCCGAAGATGTGGGCACATCCGGCCACGCAGAGAAACTTTGCGGTGCTCCAGCGCGATGGCATCCAGGCGATCGGACCGATGGAGGGCGAGATGGCCGAAAGCGGCGAGCGCGGGCGCGGTCGCATGGCCGAGCCACTCGACATCGTTGCCCGGGTCGAAGACCTGCTCTCCGGCCCGAAGCCACTTAGCGGCATGAAGGCGATCGTCACCTCCGGGCCGACCCATGAGCCGATCGATCCCGTGCGCTATATCGCCAATCGCTCCTCGGGCAAGCAGGGGCATGCGATCGCGGCGGCCCTGGCACGTCTCGGCGCGGACGTGACGCTGGTTTCCGGGCCGGTCACGATCGCGGATCCCATGGGCGTGAAAACCCTTCATGTCGAGCGCGCAGACGAGATGCGCGACGCTGTTCTTTCGGCCCTTCCTGCCGATATCGCTGTCATGGTCGCCGCCGTCGCCGACTGGCGGGTGGCAACCTCAGCGGAACAGAAGATCAAGAAGCAGCCGGGCGAGGCGCCGCCGCCGCTCGAGCTCACGGAAAACCCTGATATCCTCAAGACCGTTGGCCATCATGCTCAGCGTCCTCGTCTCGTCGTCGGCTTTGCCGCCGAGACTGAGAATGTCGAGGAGAACGGCAAGGGCAAACTTGAGCGCAAGGGCGCCGACCTGATCGTCGCCAACGATGTGTCCCCGGAAACCGGGATCATGGGCGGAGACCGCAACCGGGTGAAACTGATCACCCGCGACGGCGTGGAAGGTTGGCCGGATCTGTCCAAGGAAGAGGTGGCCGAACGGCTGGCGCTCTGGATCGCAACCCAGATCGGGGGAACCGGCGCATGAGCCTGTTTACCCGCCCCGATTTCGATGCCTTCGCTAAAGGCTTTGCCGGAACCACACTCATCGATCAGTGGGATAGCCGTATCGCCAAGGTCGGAGACAAGGTCTTTGCACTGCTAACGGACGCCGAACGGCGCATCTGCTTCAAGGTCAGCGAGGAAAGCTTCGAGATCCTGACATCACTTCAGGGCGTTTCGCAGGCGCCCTATTTCGCCAAGCGCAAGTGGGTGACGGTGAACCCGGATACGGAACTCAGCGAAGCCGATGTGCGAGAATATCTCACGCGCTCCTATCGCACGGTCAGCGCCTCGCTGACACGCAAGCTGCGCGCGGAACTCGGCATCGTCGAGTAAAACCCAGGCCTCAGCCTGCGGCCATGGCCGGTTGACGGATCTGGTCCACCCGGGTGCGCTCGACTTCTGGCTTGAACTCGGCGGCATCCAGGCCGTTTTCGCTGAGGATCACGGCACTGCCGGCGGGAATTTCCACCCAGGTATCCGTCTCGTCGTTCAGAGGCTCCGACACGAGACAGAAGCTGCCCTTCGGCCCCATGGGTGCTGCAAACAGCGTCGGCGCATATTCATCCGTCGAGTAGCGCACGGCATAGAGCGTCTTGCCATCAGAGAAGGCCGCTGTCAGGCGGATGCGGGCCGTGCCCGTCAGATGCAGGCTGATCTGCTCGACGAAGCCCACGGCCTCGCTCATCGCAGCGATCGGGCGTTCCCTCAGGCCGAACTGGAGGGCAAGCAGGAAAAGCAGCTCGCTGTCGGTCGTGCCGACGCGTGCGTGGAAATGCTCGTCATCCAGCATGCCTTCCATCGGCCGGCGAATGCGATCGAAATTGTCGATCTGGCCGTTATGCATAAAGGACCAGTTGCCCTGGACGAAGGGATGGCAGTTGTCGCGGCGGGTCGCGCCATGGGTCGCGGCGCGCACATGGGCGAGGAAGAGCGGGGAGCGGATCTGGCTTGCAAGGCTCTTCAGATTGCAGTCGGACCAAGCCGGAAGCACATCCCGGAAGCGGCCTGGCTCAGGACGGTCACCATACCAGGCGAGGCCGAAGCCATCGCCATTGGTCGCCGTCTTGGCGCGGGTCGCACAATGGGATTGCTCGATCAGGGAATGCGCAGGCGAGGTGACAAGCTCCTCGAGGAAGATCGGAACGCCACGGTAAGCTGCCCAACGACACATATGCTTTTTGCCCCAGTTCCATCGAACCGACTGCTCGTTTTCAACAGTCTTCGCCCGATAGACTAATGATTTGCAAACATGGCATCCTTCATGACAAAATTTTGTCGGGCAGTGCAACATTCTTCCTGCCGTCGACTGGCACAAAAGTGAACACTGCGTTCTGTTCAGCGGGCCTGCGTGCACCGGCCCCCTCGCCTATATTGCTTGCCAAGAAGAGAGCCCGTTCCCCGAGGAGGTCACCGAATGTCCATCCGCCCCGTCAAGCATGAGAGCCGTGCCACGCCGACCATGGAGGGTGCGGGCGTGAAGCTGCACCGCGTCTTCGGCTTCGGCGACCCGTCGATGACCGACCCCTTCCTGATGATGGACGATTTCCGCAATGACGAGCCGATGGATTACCTCCGCGGCTTTCCCTGGCATCCGCATCGCGGCATCGAGACGATCACCTATGTGCTAGCCGGCACTGTCGAGCATGGCGACAGCCTGGGCAACCAGGGCATGCTGGGCGCCGGCGACCTGCAATGGATGACTGCCGGCAGCGGCATCCTGCATCAGGAAATGCCGAAGGGCGACTTTGCTGGCCGCATGCATGGCTTCCAGCTCTGGGCCAATCTGCCGTCTTCGCTGAAGATGACGAAGCCGCGCTATCAGGACATCAAGTCGCCCGAGATCCCCGTTGTCATCGATGATGACGGCACGTCTGTGCGGGTTATCTGTGGCGACTTCTGGGGCAAGAGCGGCCCTGTCGACGGCATCGCTGCCGAGCCAGTCTATCTCGACATCTCGGTGCCGCCCGGCAAGCGCAAGACATTCCCGGTCGACACCTATCGCTCGGCCTTCGCCTATATCTTCGCCGGCTCCGGCTCGTTCCGCGACGCCTCCAAACCCTTCGGCGTCAAGGTCGAGAAGGAATATATGGGCGAGGAGTTGAACATCCGCGACCTCTCCGGCAACCGCACGCTCGTCGTTTTCGACACCGGAGACGAGATCACCGTGCAGGCCGGCGAACAGGGCATCCGCTTCCTGCTGGTGACCGGCAAGCCGATCAAGGAGCCTGTCGCCTGGCACGGGCCGATCGTGATGAACACCCGCGAGGAACTGATGCAGGCGATGAAAGAGTTGCAGAACGGAACCTTTATCAAGGCCGATCATTAACCCCACGCAGTCAAGTTCACTTCAACCCGGCGTCTCCAGCGCCGGGTTTTCTTTTGCCTACATTTACCGTCTCTGAGTTCAAGCCGGCGTCGAGGCCGGCCACAAGGCATGAAAATGATGGACCGGACCATGGCCTGAGCCAACAGAGAGGTTGTCCGATGTCCGAACGGCCTCCTTAAGCCAGGTCTTGGCGGTGCGTACGGCCTCCTCGACATTTCTCCCCTTCGCCAGTTCAGCCGCCAGCGCACTCGACAGAGAGCAGCCGGTGCCATGGGTATTGCGGGTCTCGATACGGTCGGCCTCGAACCAGGTCACCTGTCCGTCCGCCACCAGCACATCAGGGCTTTCGCCACCGGCAAGATGGCCACCCTTGATCAAGACGCCGCGGGGGCCGAGCGTCGTCAGCCTGATCGCCTGGGATTCCATGATGCGCCGGTCGCAGGCTTCGGGATCGCCGAGCAGGGCTGCAGCCTCAGGCAGATTCGGCGTGAGCAAGGTTGCAAGCGGCAGGAGTTCAGTCTTCAGCGCCTCGACGGCATCCGGATCGAGCAGGCTTGCCCCACCCTTGGCGATCATCACGGGGTCGAGCACGATGGGAATGCCGCGATGGGGCTTCAGCGCCTCGGCGACGGCCCTTGCGATCCCGGCATTGGCGATCATCCCGATCTTCACGGCATCGACCCTGATATCGGTAAAGACCATGCGGATCTGCTCGGAAACGAATTCGGGATCGAGCGGCACAACGGCAGAGACGCCTTGCGTGTTTTGCGCCGTGAGCGCGGTGATGGCCGCCATGCCATAGCAGCCACGGGCGGAGAAGGCCTTGAGATCGGCCTGAATGCCGGCACCACCGGAGGGATCGGAGCCGGCGATGGAAAGGACATTGCGGATTGGGTAGGCTGTCATGTCTGCTTCTCCTCAGACGGCGAAGAAGCGACGGGCAGGACGCGGAGAGCCCGCGGCACCCGAGCGACTCCCTCCGCCAGCATGATCTGGTTCAGGTTCAAAGGGTGCTTCTCAGCCCGGCTTGCGCCAGACGCCCCTGTCTCTCGTGTCAAAGACTAGGGCAGAGAGAAGGCCCTGTCACCTGTCATCCCGGCCTATCCCGATTAAGTGTTTGCAGGCCGGGTTCAGAGCCGGTACGGGAGCCTCATCTTGCGTTCGACCAAAGGATCCAGGCCTTGCATCATTCCCCCGACCGGCTTTTCGACCGCTTCTACGACGCCTTCCTCTTCGATATGGACGGCACGCTACTCAACTCCATCGCCGCGGCCGAGCGCGTCTGGAGCCGTTGGGCGCTCAAGCATGGGCTTGATCTCCAAACCTTCCTGCCGAGCATGCATGGCAAGCGCGGGGTCGACACGATCAGCGCGCTGAACCTGCCCGGCATCGACGTGGTGCAGGAGGCCCTTGAAGTGGAGCGCGGCGAGATCGAGGATCTCGAGGGCATCGTTCCCATCCCGGGCGCCATCGCCTTCCTTCAGAGCCTGCCGGCCGAGCGCTGGGCCATCGTGACCTCGGCACCCTCAGCCCTCGCCCGCGCGCGCATCGGCGCTGCCGGCCTGCCGCAGCCGCTGCAGATCGTGACAGCGGAAGACGTCAAGATCGGCAAACCCGATCCCGCTGGCTATCGCCTTGGGGCAGAGCGGCTCGGTTTCGATCCTTCCCGCTGCCTGGTGTTCGAGGATGTGCTGGCCGGCGTCAGGGCTGGAGAGGCCGCGGGCGCCGATGTCGCCGTCATCACGGCAACGCACACCCATCCGCTCGACACGACCCATCCGACCATCGCAAGCTACGAGCAACTGCGCGTCGATTTCCACCCTTCGCAAGGGCTGCGGATCGGGCCTGCGCGCTGAATGGAAACGCGGGGCGCTCAGCCGCCCCGCACTGGTTGAACTCTCGTCAAAACTGCTTCTGGAAGCTCAGTTTGACGGATTGCGCATTGCCACGGTTGCTGTAGCTGCCGTCGAAATCGAGACCGACCGTCGTCATCGGGGCGATGGGCATATCGATGCCGGCCTGCAGGACGAGGCTGTTTTCGGCGACCGTCTTGCTGGAGGTGACAAAATCGCTGCCACCGGAAAAGGACAGGGTCGAGGCCGTTTCCGTATCGCCGAAAGCATGCTGCCATCCGGCAGCCCCCCGGACTGTTGCATTCACGCCGGCCAGCGCCACCTCGGTCGCGGCCCGCAGACCGATATTGGTGAAGGTCAGGTTCATGTCATTCGCCTCACGCGACAGGGAGGCTGCACCGCCCTCTTCGGTGAAGGCGGGCGTGTGCATGTGGACCTGGGCGAGGTTCACGAAGGGCTCTAGACGCACGTCCTGGACCTTGATCTCATAGCCCAGCTCCGCAAAGGCCTGTGCGGTATTCGTCCCGTAGTCCGCCGAGAGCTGGTCGGTGAAGCCGCCAAAATCGACGGTGCGTTCTGTCGAGACCTCCTGGTGCTTGTAGAGCGCACCGAAGCGAAATGCGAGCGGACCCCACTGGTTGCCGCCATAGATCCCGATATCGAAATCATCGCTGTCGCCGCTCGACAGACCGTCGCTCAGCTCGAAGGATGCCGCGCCATAACCGCCGAGAATGCCGAGGCGCCAGGTGGTGTCGGCCAGCACTGTGTCGATGCCGAAGGCTATGCCGCCGATCGAATTGGAAAGATCGGCATCGCCGTTCTCGCCGAAGCTCTTGCCCCAGCCGCCATAGGCTTCCGCCCAGGCAACGGGGCCGGCCTTTTCCGGTGTCACCAGGATCGACTCGGCCGCCAGTTCTGCAGGTGTCTTCGCCTTTTCTTCACCATAGGCCAGCGCAGCGGTATTGCCGCCCGTGGTGCTGCCGAGGGAGACGACATTGGTTTGGCCAGCACCAACGGAGCCGAAGGCGGAGCGCATACGATTGCCGCCCAAGCTGCGGATCAGGCCGCTATTATCCAAGCTCGCACTGACGCTCTGGCCATGAACTTCGCCGGAAAGCTGCTGGAAGGCCGTCGCGGCCGCGTCATCGTCCAGGACAACAACCGCATCGTAGACCGCATTGCCCGAGCCCAGGCTTTCGATTGCGCCTGCCGTCGCAGACTGGTTCGTCGATTGCGCGATATCGGCGAAGTCGGTCGCATTGCGGGTCAGTGTCAGCGTCACATCATTCGCATCGTAGCCGAGCGCGGCATCAAGGAAGCTGTAGTCCGTATCGACCGTGTCGAAGGTTCCGGTCAGGCCGCCATCGGCCGAGAGGATGACATAGGACTGGTTGGCCGCATAACCGCTGGAAGGCCCAACATGGAGGACGGAGCCTCCGGTGAGGTGTGCCGCGCCTGTGGCATGCAAGAGGTCGCTGGCGCCGGTCGAGGTGTTGACGTCGACCTCATAGGTCGCGCCCGCGTCGAAGATCAAATTGCCGTCGACCGTCAGGGTTCCCACGCCGGAGCCCCCGGGCGTCACCGTGGCACCACTGGAGACCGTGGTCTCCCCCACCGTGCCCGTCCCGCTCAGCGTTCCCCAGCCGGAGACAGAAAGTGTGCCGCCAAGCGTGGCGTTGACGAGGTCTAGCGTGCCGCCGGTGATATTCGTATCGCCGGTGAAAGCGCTGCCATTGCCTGCGTAGATGACCGTGCCATTGGCCACAGCGATCTCGCCGGTTCCTTCGATGCGCGCGTCGAAGGAAACATCATCACCGCCGAAATTGAAAACGAGCTTGCCCGTACCGTCGCCAAAATCAATTTCGTTGACATCGAAACTGGCACTGCCGCCCGCCGTCTGCCCAAGGGCTGCGCCGATGATGAACGTGCCTGTGGAACCAGCCTGCCGGGCAATCTTGATCTCGTCTGCGGACACGAAGCCGCCGCCTGTGACAATCAGCGTGCCAGTGCCCGCGTTGCCGATCAAGAGGTCCCCGGTGGTGTCCCAGGTCGAGCCATTGCCGGAAACCGTGGCGGTGCCTATCGATCCGGCTTCATTGCCGATGAGACTGCGCAGCGAAGTCACGTCGCCGCCCAGGGCGATGGTCATCGCACCATCTCCGAAAAGGCCAACATTCAGGTCGCTCGACACGTTCCAGCGTGAGCCGTTGCCGGTGACGAGCATCTCGCCATTGGAGTGTGCCAGATTGCCGAGGATGCCCTGCAGGTTTTCAATCAGGCCACCTGCCGAGATCGTCACCGAGCCTTCTGAAAGGTTGTTATGACTGACGATAAGGTCGCCGCTCATGATCCAGCTCGAACCCGTACCATTCACTGTGGCTTCGCTGTCGGAGCCATTCTCCGTGCCGACATAACCGTCTGTGCTGGTCAGGTCACCGCCGGTCAGAAGCTGGAGCGTGCCATCGCCGACATTGCCGACGAAGAAGACACCGGTGTTTTGCCAGAGACTGCCGTCGCCGGAGATCGTGACGAGGCCGGATCCGGAGGCCTCGTGGCCGATGAGGCCACCGGTCGAGGTGATCTTGCCGCCATTGGTGATGTTGACGGTGCCTTCGCCCAGCCCACCGACGCTGACGCTGTTGGAGAGGCTCCAGAGCGAGCCCGTTCCGTCGACGTTGACCGTGCCTTCCGAGTCTGTGCTGTCGCCCAGGACCGCAGAGGTGCCGCTGACTGTCGCGCCGGCGAGGACATCCAAGGTTCCGTTGCCTGCGACCGAGCTGGACGTGTCGGAGCGATCACCACCGACAAGGAGGGCACCAGTGGTCCAGCTGGAGCCAGTGCCGCTGACGGTGACCGATGATGTTGAGTGGCGGCCGATGACAGCCCCGCCATTCGACACAGTGGCGCCAGCGAGAATGTCCAGTGTGGCGTCACCGAAGGAGCCGACAAAGAGCTCTCCGGTGTTGACCCAGGTGGTCCCTGCACCCGTCACCGTGACGCTGCTGCCGTCGGTATCCGCCCCAGTGCCGATATAGGCCGCCGTTCCGGATACATCGGCGCCTTCCTTGATCAGCAGGGTGCCGACACCACCGCCACCAATCGTCAGAGCATTTGAGAGCGTCCACTGCGACAAGGTCGCGACCGTGGCACTGCCCGAGGAGCCGATGCCGTCCGCGATGACTGTGCGCCCCGTCGTCGCCGTGGCGGCCTGCTCCAGGGTGAACGTGCCGTCTCCTGCATAGCCGATATAGAAACTCGTCGCTTCGAAACGGCTCTGGTTCGAGACGTTGACCGTGCCCTCTCCTGTGGAGCCTGCGCCGAGATAGACGACGCCGCCGAGAAATTCGCCCTGGGTCAGCACGTTGACGGTGCCGGTCCCATTGTTGCCGATATAGGTGGAACCCGTATTGGCCCATTCCCCGAGGTTGCCGCTGACCGTGATCGTGCCAGACGAGCCGCTGTTGTAGCCGAGGGTCGTGTTGGTGGTGTTGAGCCCTTGCTGAACGGTGAGGCCACCGGCAGACACGATACCGACGAAGAGGTTTTCTGCCGCCGCATCCTGACCATTGATCACGACGCCCATCTGGCCGATGCGCGCATCATCGCCGGCCACCGGTGCGCCGGTGCCCCATTCCCAGTTGCTGCCCGTGAACCAGTCAGTCGAAGTCGCGCCGGTCCAGCTGACCGAGCCGGCCTGTGCTGCACCTGTCAGGAGAGGCAGGATGCTTGCCGATGTCAAAAGCGCCCGCAGGCGGGCCTTACGAGAAAATGTCTTGAACAAAACGCCCCGGTCGCAACGACCGCCCACACAAGATTTGAAGTTGTATGAACAGTATCACGCCGGGGCGAACAGCAAAGGTCAGTATTCGGCCAAAATCCGCAGGGATTTGGACCACTTCTGGGCAGAAACTGGCTTGGTCACGCCGCCTTGGCGACGTGATATTCCTTGATGGCGACCATCTTGATTGCCGGGTAACGCTCGGACTCGTAGCGCAGCGAGAACTGGTCCTGCGCCATGAAGACCGGGTCGCCGTCGAGATCCCGGCAGATGTCGCCGCGGCGCTGGGTCATGAACTTTTCCAGATCGTCCTTGTTCTCGGCCGAAATCCAGCGGCAGACAGAGAAGCGCGACATTTCGAAGGAGACCGGCAGGCCGTATTCGCCCTGGAGGCGCTCCTTCAACACGTCGAGCTGCAGGGCGCCGACGACGCCGACGATGGCGGGCGAGCCGTCTTCCGGCGAGAAGAGCTGCACGACGCCTTCTTCGGCCATCTGCTGTAGGGCTTCCTTCAGCTTCTTGGCCTTCATCGCATCTTCCAGCCGCACGCGGCGGAGAATTTCCGGCGAGAAGTTCGGCACGCCCTGGAAGACGAGATTCTCGCCTTCGGTCAGCGTGTCGCCGATGCGCAGCGTCCCGTGGTTCGGAATGCCGACAACATCACCGGCAAAGGCGGTGTCGGCCAGCTGGCGCTGGGAGGCGAAGAAGAACTGCGGTGCCGTCAGACCCATCTGCTTGCCGGTGCGGGCCAGACGGGCCTTCATGCCGCGCTCTAGTTTCCCTGAGCAGATGCGCGCAAAGGCGATGCGGTCGCGGTGGTTCGGATCCATGTTGGCCTGGATCTTGAAGACGAAGGCCGTCATCTTGTCTTCCGCTGCATGCACGGTGCGCGTATCCGCCACCTGGTCGCGCGGCGGGGGCGCATAGGCACCCAGCGCATTGATCAGATCGCGCACGCCGAAATTGCGCAAGGCGGAGCCGAAGAAGACCGGCGTCATGTGGCCTTCGAGGAAGGCCTTGTGATCGAAGGGCCGGCAGGCTTCCTGCGCCAGTTCCAGCTCGTCGATGAAGGTGGCGCGTTCGTTTTCCGGCAGGTTTTCGGCGACGTTTTTCGGGCTGTTGACGGCCAGCGCCTCGACCTGCTTGTCGGAGCCGCGGAAGGTGTTTTCGACCAGATTGTAGGAACCGCAGAAGCTTTTCGACCGGCCAACCGGCCAGGTGATCGGGGCCGTATCAAGCGCCAGCTTCTCTTCGACCTCGTCGAGGATCTCGAAGATATCGCGGCTTTCGCGGTCCATCTTATTGACGAAGGTGATGATCGGAATGTCGCGCATGCGGCAGACTTCGAACAGCTTCAAGGTCCGCGGCTCGATACCCTTGGCGGCGTCGATGACCATGACGGCGGCGTCGACGGCGGTCAGCGTGCGATAGGTGTCGTCGGCGAAGTCTTCGTGACCGGGTGTGTCGAGGATGTTGAAGACATTGCCTTCGTATTCGAAGGTCATGACCGAGGTGACAACCGAGATGCCACGCTCGCGCTCGATCTTCATCCAGTCCGAACGGGTCTGGATGCGATCCTTCTTGGCTTTCACTTCACCGGCGAGCTGGATGGCGCCGCCGAACAGCAGCAGCTTTTCGGTCAGCGTCGTCTTACCCGCGTCCGGGTGCGCGATAATAGCAAAGGTGCGGCGGCGGGAGACCGCCTCGGCGAGCGTTTCAGCCATATCTCAGGAATTCCTTGTGGTCGGGCGGTTATCTAGCGTTTCGAGGGCCAATATGCAATTGAGCGCGGGCAACAAAGGAATCTTGCCATGTCCTCCATCAGCCCCGAAAACCTCGGCCCCGTCCTGAACCTGAAGCGCCTGTCGCATGGCGCGGGCCTCGACTTGCCAGCTTACGAGACGGCGGGGGCTGCCGGTATGGATCTGCGCGCGGCCGTCGGAGACGATGAACCGATGACGCTTGCACCGGGTGCGCGAGCGCTGGTGCCGACGGGCTTCGTCATGGAAATCCCTCAAGGTTTCGAGGCGCAGATCCGGCCGCGCTCCGGCCTTGCCTTCAAAAACGGCGTGACCTGCCTCAACACACCCGGCACCATCGACAGCGACTATCGCGGCGAGGTGAAGGTGCTGCTGATCAATCTAGGCCAGGAGGATTTCGTCATCACCCGCGGCATGCGTATCGCGCAGATGGTGATTGCGCCGGTGACCCAGGTCAGGGTGGCGGAAGTTACGGAGACGACGGATACGGCGCGGGGCGCCGGCGGGTTTGGCTCGACGGGGGTGTGAGGGCGCCCATGCCGGAAACGCTCGCGCTACGGGAAGGCTATTTCGGAGATCCGGCGGCGTTTCAGGCGCTCGCGGATCTGCTCCAGGATATCTTCGGCATCGACATCTCTCTCCAGATGGCCCTGGGCGGACCTGATCCCTCATCCATGCCGTTTGGCTATTTCGATCCGTCAGGGCGATGCGTTGCGAATTTCTCCGCCTTCTCCATGCCGCTTATCGTCAATGGACGGGTGGTTCGGGCTGCGGGCTACCAGTCAGGCGCCGTGCGGCCGGACTATCGCGGACAAGGGCTATACCGGACACTGATGAAGCGGGCCTTCGACTGGGCGGAACGCGAAGGGTTCGAAGCCGGGATACTGCTGACGGACAAGCCGGGGCTCTATGAACCCTACGGCTTCCGGACCGTGCCGCAGTTCCGATTTCATGGTGCCGTTCCACAAACAGACTTGCCCGTGCTCAGGGCGCGAGCCCTCGACCTGAAGCAAGAGGCGGATCTCCACATCGCTCAGAAGGCACTCGGGGCTCGGCAACCCGTTTCGGAGATCTTCTCCGTCGTGCGGCAAAAGGAGATGTTCCTGCTCAATGCCCACTTCGATCCGGACATCCGGTTGAGCCTGCTGGAAGAAGACGATGCGGTTATTGCCTGGAAGCCCCAGGGGGAAACGTCGCTGCAGATCCTGGATGTCGCGGCACGTCAGATCCCGCCGCTCGGCCATATCGCGGCGAGCCTCGGGGCGCATTTCGAGCGGGCAGAGGTATTCTTCCCCGTAGATCGGCTCGGTTGGGATGGTGTGGCAACACCGCATCAAGGCGACTGCGTGCTCATGGTAAAAGGCCTTGAGCCCGCGTCTCTGGCTCGGCCCTTCATGCTCTCGCCGCTGGCAGATTTCTAAAGAGCGGCCTTTTCCGGATGTTCAGCGCTGCGCTTCCGTCACCATGCGGATCGCGAGAGCCGCCAGTACGGTGCCCATGAGCCAGCGTTGCATCACCATCCAGAACGGGCGGCCGGCGAGGAAGAGCGCGATGGTGCCGGCTGAGAGGGCAATGAGGCCATTGCCCGTCACGCCGATGATGATCTGCGTAAAACCCAAAACCAGCGACTGGAGCAGCACGCTGCCGCGGGTCGGATCGATGAACTGCGGCAGAAGCGACATGTAGAGTATCGCGACTTTGGGGTTCAGCAGGTTGGTGACAAGCCCCATGACAAAGAGCTTGCGGGGACTGTCGGCAGGCAGATCACGCACCTGAAAGGGCGAGCGGCCACCAGGCCTCAGCGCTTGCCAGGCGAGCCAGCCGAGATAAAGCGCGCCACAGAATTTCAGAACCTCGAAGGCGAAGGGAACGGCGAGCAGCAGGACGGTGATGCCAAAGGCTGTGAGAAGCATGTAGACGACAAAGCCGAGAGCCACGCCGCCCAGCGAAATGAGGCCTGCCATGGGGCCCTGGCAGATAGACCGCGACACCAGATAGATCATGTTCGGCCCGGGCGTGAGCACCATGCCGAGGCAGATCAGGCTGAAGGCAAGGAATGCGGGCAGGCTTGGCATGACATCGTTTCCTCACGGCGATTGATGCCTCCTAACGGCAACCGGCTGAGGGCCGCAATCGCGATCGTGTCACCGTTGCAAGTCTTTCCGCCCGAGATTAGGAATGGGCAAGGAGGAGCCCCCATGACACTGACGACCATCATCGCCTATTGCGGCGCCCTCTTCATCGCGGCTGCCATTCCTGGCCCCGGCATGACGGCGATCGTGGCGCGGGCGCTGGGCTCCGGTTTCCGCCCGACTTTCTTCATGGGGCTCGGGCTGATCCTCGGCGATCTCGTCTATCTCACCGCCGTCATCCTCGGGCTCTCGGTGCTGGCAAAGACATTCGTCACGCCCTTCATCATTCTGAAGTTCCTCGGCGCGGCCTATCTCGTCTATGTCGCCTGGAAGCTCTGGACTGCGGGTCTCGTTCCCCAGGACATCAAGGCCCAGACGGCGATGCGCCCGGCGCTTTCCTTCCTGTCCGGCCTGCTGGTGACGCTTGGCAATCCGAAGACCATGCTCTTCTATGTCGCGCTGGTACCGACACTCATTCCGCTGGAAGCCATCGGGCTTGCCGATTACATCCTGCTCGTCGGGCTGACCTTCATCGTGTTGATGGCGGTGCTCCTGCCTTACATCCTGCTGGCGGCCCAGGCGCGTGGACTGCTCAAGCGCCCTGAGGCGCTGAAGGTTCTGAACCGGAGCGCAGCGGGCATTCTGGCCGGCACGGCGGCCTATATCGCGGCGCGCGCCGCCTGAGTTTCCATGAATGCAACAAACCGGCCGCGGGCGCTTTTCTTCTCCAGGGTCAAGAACGGGCCGGCGGCGGAGCAGATTTTTCCAAGGATGCCGCTCGCCGCGGCATGGCTATGCTGGAATGCATGGGGCACCGGGCGTAAGCTCACGCCAACCAAATCATCAGGGAGAGACACATGACTGAGCAGAAGAAACCCGGTCGCGGACGCGTCTATGGCTCGATCACCGAGACGATCGGCGACACCCCGATCGTGCGCCTCGACAAACTTGCCAAGGAAAAGGGCGTGAAGGCGCATCTGCTGGCGAAGCTCGAATTCTTCAATCCGATCGCCTCGGTCAAGGATCGCATCGGCGTGGCGATGATCGAAAGCCTGGAAGCCCAGGGCAAGATCGTGCCCGGCAAGACGGTGCTGATCGAGCCCACCTCGGGCAATACCGGCATTGCGCTCGCCTTTGCCGCCGCCGCCAAGGGCTATCGCCTGATCCTCACCATGCCCGAGACCATGTCGATCGAGCGCCGCAAGATGCTGGCATTGCTCGGGGCAGAACTGGTTCTGACCGAAGGTGCCAAGGGCATGAAGGGCGCGATCGCCAAGGCCCAGGAATTGGCCGAGACGACGCCGGATGCTGTCATCCCGCAGCAGTTCGAGAACCCGGCCAATCCGGAAATCCACCGCAAGACAACGGCCGAGGAAATCTGGAACGATACCGAGGGCACGATCGACTTCCTCGTCTCCGGCATCGGCACGGGCGGGACGATCACCGGCACGGGCCAGGTTCTCAAAGGCCGCAAGCCGGAGATCAAGATCATCGCGGTCGAGCCGGCCGACAGCCCGGTTCTGTCAGGCGGCAATCCCGGCCCGCACAAGATCCAGGGGATCGGCGCGGGCTTTGCGCCTGCCATCCTCGACACGCATGTCTATGACGAAGTGGTCACCGTGACCAATGACGAGGCTTTTGAGAATGCACGGCTGGTCGCGCGGCTCGAAGGCGTGCCGGTCGGCATCTCCTCCGGCGCAGCCCTGACCGCCGCGATCAAGGTCGGTCAACGCGAGGAAAACGCCGGCAAGACGATCGTCGTGATCATCCCGTCTTTCGCTGAACGGTATCTCTCGACCGCCCTGTTTGCAGGCCTCGGCGAGTAAGCCATGAAGAGAAGCGCCGGCGGCGGTCGGTCGGCGCTTCCTCTATTGCGGGCGTCTCTTTCCCCGGTTAGATTGCCTCACAAAAAATTGATTTAGTTTTTCAAGTTCTCTCCGGGGGTCCATGCGCGCACTTCTTCACCGGCTGCCTGCCTTCGCTTCCGTCAAGGAGCAACTGTCGGCCGGCGGCCTGATTGCCACCTATGTGGCAAGCCTGATCGTCTTTGCGGTGGCGCTTGCGGTCCGCGCGTGGTTCGATCCCGTCCTGCCGGCCGGCTTTCCCTTCCTCACCTTCTTCCCTGCGGTTATCATCTGCGGCTTCATCTTTGGGCTGCGCCAGGGAGTGCTCGTTGCCATCCTGTCGGGTCTATCCGCCTGGTATTTCTTCATCAGCCCAGGGCGGTTCGATTTTTCCATGGGCACGCTGCTTGCCATGGGTCTCTATCTTTTCGTCGTCACCACCGAACTGACGATGATCTATCTCGTGACCCGGGCCTATCGGCAGGAAATCGCCACACGCGAGGAAATCCAGCGGTTGGCCGAGCAGCAGGAGGTCATGGCGCAGGAGCTTGACCACCGGCTCAAGAATATCTTCGCCACGATCAATGCGATCATCAGCCTCTCCCTAAAGAATGCCTCAAGCGCCGATGAACTCGCCGCCCGGCTGCGTGACCGGCTGGCCGCACTCGGCCGCTCGAACCTTCTGCTGCGGGGCCTACGCGAAGGCGAAGACGCCTCGCTGCAGAGCGTCGTCTTCCAGGCGCTCGAACCCTTCGCCATCGTCGGCACCGCCCGGTTCGACGCGAGCGGCCCGCGTGTTCCGATCGGCGGACAGACCGTGGTCGTCTTGAGCCTCATCCTGCACGAGCTCGGAACCAATGCTGCCAAATACGGCGCCCTTAGCGTCGCCGGCGGTCATGTCAATCTCGCCTGGTCGATCGACGCTCGCCCGGATGCCGACGAGCAACTCGTGATCACCTGGCGCGAAAGCGGCGGTCCAGTTCCCACCCCGCCGCTCGCCGGTGCGGGCGGGTTCGGCTCCACCTTGATGAAGCGCGTGATCGCCGGCGTGCGTGGACAGACCGAGATCAGCTATCCCGAAACCGGCGCCGTGATCCGCCTGATGCTGCCGGTCGACATGTTGCGCCCGACTGCCGAGCCGCCTTCCGACCATCACTGACAACCGCCGCCGCCCTGCGCCTCATAGCCTTCACATCGCCGCCGTCATGCCGCCGCCGCGAGGCGTTCGGAGGCGATGCGATAAGAGATGGCCTCGGCCAGGTGAATGCGCCCCAACGTCTCGACGCCATCGAGATCCGCCAAAGTGCGCGCAACCTTCAGCACCCGGTGATAGCCGCGCGCCGAGAAGCGGAATTTCTCGGCCGCATCGCGCAGCAGCTGGAGCCCTGAGGCATCCGGCTCGGCCAGCGTCTCGATCAGCGCCGTCGAGCACCGGGCATTGGTGCTAAAGGTGAGACCGAGCCGCTCGAACCGATCCCGCTGGCGGGCTCGGGCAGCCGCCACGCGTTTCGCCACATCGGCGCTGCTTTCGGCTGCGCGCGGCTTGATCAGGTCCGTCGCCGAGACCGCCGGAACGTCGATCCTGATGTCGATGCGGTCCATCAGCGGCCCGGAAATACGGCCCTGATACTCGGTCTGGCAGCGCAGGCCGCGAGCGCAGACGTGTCCGGGCTCCCCCGCCATGCCGCAGCGGCAGGGATTCATGGCGGCGACCAGCTGGAAATCGGAGGGGTAGGACACACGGTGATTTGCCCGGGCGATAATGCACTCGCCGGTTTCGAGCGGCTGGCGGAGAGCATCCAGCACGGGCGGCGCGAATTCCGGCAGTTCATCGAGGAACAGGATGCCGTGATGGGCAAGCGAGGCTTCCCCGGGCTTGGCCCTGAGCCCGCCGCCGACCAGGGCCGCCATGGTGGCGGAGTGATGTGGCGTGCGGAAGGGACGGCGGTCAGATAGCTTGCCGCCGGAGAGCTGGCCAGCAATCGAATGGATCATCGATACTTCGAGCAGTTCGGGCGCCGACAGCGGCGGCAGGATTGAGGGCAGACGCGCGGCCAGCATCGACTTGCCTGACCCCGGGGGGCCAACGAAAAGCAGGTTGTGCCCACCGGCGGCTGCGACCTCCAGAGCGCGCTTGGCGCTTTCCTGGCCTTTGATATCGGCAAGATCAGGCAGATTGGCAGGAAGTGCCCGGATCGAGGGTTCGGGTCGGGACAGCACCTGGGTTCCACGAAAATGGTTGGCCAGTGCGATCAGGCTACGAGGGGCGAGGATATCGATCTCGCTGCCAGCCCAGGCGGCTTCCGCGCCGCTGTCGGCCGGGCAGATCAGCCCCTTATCCACGGCATTGGCGCTGATGGCCGCTGGCAGGGCGCCGGCGATCGGCGCGATGGTGCCATCCAAATTGAGCTCGCCGATGACGAGGAAGCCGGAGAGCGCGTCTCCGGGGATCGCGCCAAGGGCGGCCATGAGGCCAAGCGCGATGGGCAAATCGAAATAGACTCCCTCTTTTGGGAGGTCTGCTGGTGCCAGATTCACCGTCACGCGTTTTGCCGGCAGGGCAAGGCCCGAGGCGTGCAGCGCCGCCTGAACCCGCTCGCGGCTTTCCGCCACCGCCTTGTCGGGCAGGCCGACGATCTGCATGCCGGTCTTGCCGGGCGCGACCATGACCTGAACCTCGACGGGCACGCCCTCGATGCCCTGGAATGCAACCGTACTGATACGCGCTACCATCGCCCGCCCTCGCCGATCGACCTATAGTCGCCAATGCAACTTCATATTGCGTGTGGCGACTGGAACAATCTCGCATAAGAGGCATTCGAGCGCAAGAACATTTGCGGAACATCCGCATCTTCAGATAGGCGTGCGGTTGCATCTGGTTGAGCAACCGGATGCAACCGCTGAACTTCTAAAGAGGATTCAGAGCGTTAGGCGCGCTTGCGCTCGATCGCATCCCAGAGAAGGGCTGCGATGTCGGCGCCGCCGAACTTCTTTACTTCCCGCAATCCGGTCGGCGAGGTCACGTTGATCTCGGTCATGTAGTCGCCGATGACGTCGATGCCGACGAGCAGGAAGCCGCGTTCGCGCAGCGCTGGACCAATGCGGGCGCAGATCTCCCGCTCGCGTGCCGTCAGTTCTGTCGGCTCGGGCCTTCCGCCAGCATGCATGTTCGAGCGGGCGTCGTGTTCGGCAGGCACGCGGTTGATCGCGCCGACCGGCTCGCCGTCGACGAGAATGATGCGCTTGTCACCCTTGCGCACCGCCGGCAGGTAGCCTTGAACGATGAACGGCTCGCGGAACATCTGGCCGAACATTTCCATCAGCGAGGAGAAGTTGCGATCGTCGCGCGTCGAGTGGAAGACGCCGGCGCCGCCATTGCCGTAGAGCGGCTTCAGGATGATGTCGCCCTGCTCCTCCCGGAAGCGCGCGATCTCGCCCGGATCCCTGGTGATCAGGGTCGGAGGCATCAGGTCGGCGAATTCGGTGACGAAGATCTTCTCCGGCGAATTGCGCACCCAGGCCGGATCGTTGACGACGAGCGTCTTCGGGTGAATGCGCTCCAGCAGATGGGTCGAGGTGATATAGGCCATGTCGAACGGCGGATCCTGGCGCAGCAGGATGACGTCCATGGTCGAGAGATCGACCCGCTCGGGCGCACCGAGGGTGAAGTGGTCGCCCTTCACATCACGCAGTTCCATCGGCTCGACGGTGGCAAAGACCTTGCCATCGCGCATCGAGAGCCGGTCCGGCGTGTAGTGGAAGAGCTTGTAGCCGCGCGCCTGAGCCTCCAGGCTCATGGCGAAGGTCGAGTCGCCCGCGATGTTGATCGTGGATACATGGTCCATCTGGACCGCGACATTGGTAATCTTCGCCATGTGGTCTGTCTCCGTTCGGAAGTCTCGGAGATTTAGGCCGTGCGGCGGGCGATAGCAACGCCGCGCGGCCTCAATTTTGCTGAAGGAGCCTTCAGATCAGAGTGCCGAATATTTGCCGCGCCGCAGCGCGTTGCGGATGCGGTAAAGCGTTGCAAGCGGCTCGGGGAAGGGTTTGCGCAGGAAGGCAACCTTGCGGACGTAAGTGTCCACCCGCCAGGTGGACCAGGTGCCCTGGCGGAAATAGGCGATGTCGCCGGCCTTCAGCAGTCGCTGAACGCCGTCCTCGGCGGTGACGTTCACCTCGCCCTCCTGGATGACCACGGTCTCGTCCCAGCCGAAGAACCAGCGGAACTCGCCTGCGGTACAGTCCCAGACGGCCGTCAGGCTCGCCTCGTCGCCGCTTTGGGAATGCTCGCCGATGCGGGCGAGCGGCGTGCCGCGGATAATCCAGTCCGGGTTGATCGGTGCAGCCTTGAGTGCCAGGTGATCGCCGTTGGCAGCGATCACGGGTGGCTGGGCGTCGGCACGGCGGTTCGGCGCCGCCAGCGCCACGCTCGCCATTCCCGCCAGAAGAAGCTTCAGAGCCATCATTTCCCCCTTAAAAGTCGCTGCGGACGTTAGCAGCAAGCTTCTAAGGACGCGTGTTCCCGATCGCTAAAATGCTTCGGATCTGATCAGGCCAGGACCGGGCTTCGCTCGGCCACTGCGGTCTCGGCAGCGCGATCGCGTGCAACGGCTTCAAGGCGCCGACCAGTGTCGAGCGCGAAGAAGTGCAGACGCTCCGGCGCAATGCGCAGGGGCAGACGATCGCCGAGCGGGACGTTGGAGCCGAGAACGGCGGTCAGAGGCTGATTGCCGACCAGTCCATGGACAAGACGCTGGGCACCCAGCTCTTCGACATAGTCGATCGCGAGGTCGAACATCGTTTCGCTTTCGCTGGCGACTACCAGATCTTCCGCCCTGATACCGACTCGGACCTCGCCCTGAGGCCAGGCACCGCTCAAGGGAATGCGTGCGTCGCCGATTGCGAGCTCGGCTCCATCGATGTGGCCTTCAACGAGGTTCATGGCCGGCGAGCCGATGAAACTTGCGACAAACGTGGAGGCCGGACGGTTGTAGACTTCAAGCGGCGTGCCGATCTGCTCGATGCGACCGCCGTTCAGGACCACAAGGCGATCGGCCAGCGTCATCGCTTCCAGCTGGTCGTGGGTGACGTAGATCGCGGTGGTCTTCAGCCGCTTCTGCAGCTTGCGGATTTCGCCGCGCATGGTGACACGCAGCTTGGCGTCGAGGTTGGAGAGCGGCTCGTCGAAGAGGAAGACGGCCGGCTTGCGCACAATCGCGCGGCCCATGGCGACGCGCTGGCGCTGGCCGCCCGAAAGGGCGCGCGGCTTGCGGTCGAGATATTTCTCGATTTCCAGCATTTTGGCGGCTTCCGCCACGCGGGCTGCGATTTCCGTCTTCGGCGTGCCGCGGTTCTTCAGGCCATAGGCCAGATTGTCGTAGACGGTCATATGCGGATAGAGCGCATAGTTCTGGAAGACCATGGCGATATCACGATCGGCAGGCTCGACCTCGTTGACCACGCGGTCGCCGATCGAGATCGTTCCTTGCGAGATTTCCTCAAGCCCGGCGACCATGCGCAGGAGCGTGGACTTGCCGCAGCCGGAGGGGCCGACGAGCACGATGAACTCGCCGTCATCGATCTGGATGTCGACGGTATCGACGGCCTTGGCGCCGCCCTTGTCGTAGATCTTGGAGACCTCGGTGATGTCGATGGACGCCATGGCCGGCACTCCCTTTACTTGTCGGTTTCGGTGAGGCCCTTGATGAACCAGCTCTGGAACACCACCACCACGATAACGGGGGGCAGGAGTGCGAGCACGGCCATGGCAAAGGCTTCGTTGTAATCGGGGATCTGCGAGCCGACCCAGACCTGCAGGATCTGCTTGATACCGCGCATCAGGGTGTAGAAGCCCTCGTCCGTCGTCATCAGCATGGGCCAGAGATACTGGTTCCAGCCATAGACGAACATGATGATGAAGACGGCGGCGATCATGGTGCGCGAGAGCGGCAGCAGGATATCAATGAAGAACTTGAAGGGGCCGGCACCATCGATACGGGCGGCCTCCAGCAGCTCGTCGGGCACAGACTTGAAGAACTGGCGGAAGAAGAAGGTGCCGGTCGCCGATGCCAGGAGCGGCAGGATCAGGCCCTGATAGCTGTTGAGGAGCGAGAGATCGCTCATCACCTTGTAGGTCGGCATGATGCGCACTTCGAGCGGCAGGAGCAGCGTGGTGAAGATCAGCCAGAAGGCGAGCGTTGCAAAGCGGAAGCGGAAATAGACGATGGCATAGGCGGCCAGCATCGACAGCACGATCTTGCCCACGGCGAACCCAAGCCCCAGGATCAGCGAGTTCATCGCCATGGTTAGGCCGGTCACCTGGCCAGTGAAGCCGCCTGATTTGAACAGGACCTTGTCATAGGTCGTGGCGAAGTCGTCGCCGACCGAGAGCATCAGGCCATGGGTGTGAATTTCGGCAGCGGAATGCGTCGACGTCGTGAAGGCGACGACCAACGGCCCCAGCATGAAGATCACGCCCGCGATCAGGATCAGATGGTCGAAGAATTTGGTGCGGTACATGGCGCTCTCCTCAACCGTAATGGACGCGGCGTTCGATGAAGCGGAACTGGATCATGGTCAGGACCAGGACGACCAGCATCAGGATGACCGACTGGGCCGAGGACGAGCCGAGGTCGTTGCCGCGGAAGCCGTCGAGATAGACCTTGTAGACCAGCGTGATCGGGTTGTTGGCCGCCTTGTCCTTCACGATGACGTCGATGACGCCGAAGGTGTCGAAGAGCGAATAGGTCATGTTGATGACCAGCAGGAAGAAGGCGGTCGGGGTGAGCAGCGGCAGGATGACCGTCCAGAAGCGGCGTGTGCCCGACTTGCAGTCGATGGCAGCGGCCTCGCGGATCGAGGCCGGGATGCCCTGGAGCCCTGAGAGGAAGAAGATGAAATTATACGGGATCTGGTTCCAGACCGCGACCGCAACCATGGCGAAGGCCGTGTCGAAATAGTTGAGGCCGACCTTCATCTCCCAGCCGAAGAAAGCGGCGAATTTCACGAAGGGGCCGATATGCTGGTCGAACAGCATCATGCCGATGAGGCCGGCCACCGGCGGGGCGATGGCATAGACTACGATCAGCAGCGTCTTGTAGGCCGACTTGCCGCGGATCACCGCATCCGCCTTCAAGGCGAGCAGCATGCCGATCGACAAAGCGAGAAAGGTTACGATCAGGCTGTAGCCGATCGTGAAGCGGGCGATCCGCTGATATTCCGGCGAGGTAAGCGCATCCGTGTAATTGTCGGCGCCGACAAAGCTCGAGCCGAAGCCGAAGGGATCCTCGATATAGAAGGACGAGGTGATCGCCTGCATCGAGGGCCAGTAGAAGAAGATCGAAATGATCGCGAACTGCGGCAGCAGGAACAGATATGGCAGGTATCGCGAGTTGAACTGGACGCGCTTCATGGAGCCCTCTCAATGCAAGTCCCGGGGGCTTGTCGCCCCCGGGTCCCAATCAAGTTTCAGAAATGATCAGCCAGCCGTCTTGGCGAAGCGGGCGAGAAGCTCGTCGGCTTCCTTCTTGATCGTTTCCATGGCGTCCTTGGCCGTGGTCTCCCCGGCGAAGAGGCGGTTGTATTCGCGCTCCATCACGGCGCGGATCTGCGGGTAGAAGCCAAGGCGATAGCCTTTGTTCCACTCGGCGGTCGGCAGCTGCAGCTGCTGGATACCAACTTCGGCAGCCGGCTTTTCGTTGTAGTAGCCTTCCGACTTCGACAGTTCGTAAGCGGCGTTGGTGATGGCGACGTAGCCGGTGGCCTGGTGGTAGAACTTCTGGACTTCGGTCGAGGTCAGGAAGTTGAAGAAGGAGGCCGAGCACTTGTTTTCTTCAGCCGACTTGCCAGCCATTGCGAAGAGGGCAGCGCCACCGATGAAGGAGTGGACGCCAGCGCCTTCGATCGAGTTCCAGTAAGGCAGGAAGGTTGCCGAGAAGGGCATGGTAGCGGTCTTCTGCAGGCCACCGAAGGAGCCGGAAGAGCCGATCCAGAGAGCAGCCTTGCCTTCTTCGAAGACCTTCTGGTTGTCGTTCCAGGCAGCGCCGTAGTAGCCGAACAGGCCCTGATCGTACCAGGCCTTCAGCTTGTCATACATCATGACGTGGTTTTCGTCGGTGACGTTGATCGTCGTGTCGACGATGCTGTCATAGCCGTTGTTGTTCGAAGCGAACTGGAGGTTGTTGCGCGAGAAGAAGTTCTCGGTGAACTGCCAGGTCAGCTGCGACTGGACGAGCGGGATGAAGCCGGCTTCCTTGAGCTTCGGAGCGATGGCTTCGAAATCTTCCCAGGTCTTCGGGGCTTCGACGCCGGCCTTCTTCAGGGCTTCGTCGTTGATGTACATGATCGGCGCCGAAGAGTTGAACGGCATGCCGACGAACTTGCCGTCCGAGTCAGCGTAGAAGTAGCGGACGCCTTCGATGAAGGCTTCGCGGTTGAACTCGAAACCGTTGTCCTTCAGGAGGTCTTCGGCAGCGATCGTCGCGCCCTTGGCGTTGATGATGGTGGCGGCACCGGCGTCGAAGACCTGCAGGATGTTCGGCTGCTCGCCCGAACGGAAGGCGGCGATGCCGGCCGACAGAGCTTCTTCGTAAGAGCCCTTCGAGACGGGCGTCAGGACGCATTCGGCCTGGGCAGCGTTGAACTTCTGGGCGATCTCGTTGATCACTTCGCCATTGCGGCCGCCCATACCGTGCCACCAGGTGATGTTGGTCGCGGCAAGCGTCGTCGATGCGGTCATGGTCAGGGCCAGAGCGGCCAGGGAAATCTTCTTGATCATGGGATAGATCCTCTCCACCGGTTGTTGCGGTGAGGGCTCCATTAGGCGTGCTCCGTGACAGCGACTTGAAAGTTTTATGTCACGGCTGTCACAAAACGAAGGTTTCACTCTCGCCAGGTCGAAAGTGAAACGAAGCTAAAATGCACTCTCAAAATGGGTCGGCCAGCGCCAGGGCCGCACCACGATGATATCATGGCGAAGTGACAGCCGTGTTGCATCAGATTGCCTGCGAAGCCAATGATCTGCGGCATTCGCGATGCGCCGCTCGGCTGCGTAGCCGACGGCATCGACACCGGCGCGCAGGTCTTTTCGGGCTTTCACTTCGACGAAAATGACGAGGTCGCCGCGGCGGGCGATGATATCCACTTCGCCTGCTTTCGTCTTGTAGCGCAGCGCCACGATACGGTAGCCTTTGAGAAGCAGCGCGAGCGCCGCCCGGTATTCCGACCAGCGGCCCAGCCTCTCGGCGCGGATGCGTTTTCGATCCGCGCCCTTGGGCGTCATGCGGCCCCCTTGAGTTTCAGAAGGCGCTGGTAGAGGTCCTTGCGCGGCAGGCCTGTCAGCTTTGCAGCCTCGGTCGCGGCCTTCGCCGTCGGCATGGTGGCGGAGAGTTCGGCGAGCAGACTGTCGACGTCTGCGGCATCGGGTGCTGAGTCCGGCGCCGGAGGGCCGATGACGAGGACGATCTCGCCCTTGACCGTCTTGTCGGCATAGGCCGCGGCGAGGTCGCCGAGCGGGCCCCGGCGGAATTCCTCGAAAGTCTTGGTCAGTTCCCGGCAGACGGAGGCCGGTCGATCATTGCCGAGCTCCTCGGCTGCCGCGACCAGCGTATCTCCGATGCGATGCGGGGACTCGAAGAAGATCAGCGTTGCCGGCACCTTGGCGAGCTCGCGCAGCCGGTCGCGCTTCGCCTTGTCCTTGGTCGGCAGGAAGCCGGCAAAGAGGAAAGCGTCGTTCGGCAGGCCCGAGCCGACCAGGGCTGCGAGCGGAGCAGAGGCGCCGGGGATCGGCACCACGCGGTGGCCGGCCTCGATGGCGAGCTGGCCGAGGCGATAGCCGGGGTCGGAGACGAGCGGCGTTCCGGCATCCGAGACAAGCGCCACGGACTTTCCGGCTTCGAGGGCGGCGAACAGCCGGGCGCCTGCCTCGTCTGCATTGTATTCGTGATAGGCGTAAGGCCGGTTCTCGATGCCGTAGCGGTCGAGAAGCACGCGGGTGACGCGCGTGTCCTCACAGGCGAGCACATCGGCACCGGCGAGCGTTTCCAGCGCGCGGATGGTGATGTCGCCGAGATTGCCGATCGGCGTCGCCACCAGATAGAGCGCAGGCTCCAGCGGCCGGGCAGCAATCAGCGTGTCGTTGAGGCGATAGCGCTTCGAAGTGGCCGCGACCGGCGCATTTTTGTCTTCAGTTGTCATGCGGCCTTTATCCTCCACCCCCATGCTCGCGGCAAGGGTGCCGCCGCCATAAACCATTCCGGCAAGCTCTGCTGGGGACTGGCGTGGAAAACCTTGGAGCCTCTTGCTTTTCCCGCTCTTTTACTGCCATTTTGCCCGTCCACATCGTCCGGCCCGGGGACTGCCCGGCCCCTTTTTCCGATCCGGAACTCCGGAAGACGACACGTCGAAAGCGGTAGCATCCCATGCGTATAACTCTTGAACGGTCCAATCTCCTCAAGTCTCTGAACCACGTGCACCGCGTGGTCGAGCGTCGCAACACGATCCCGATCCTGTCGAACGTGCTGCTCAAGGCCGAAGGTGCGGCACTGGACATGAAGGCGACGGACCTCGACCTTGAGATCACCGAAAGCACGGCCGCCATGGTCGAGCAGGCCGGTGCCACGACGGTTCCGGCGCACCTGCTTTACGAAATCGTCCGCAAGCTGCCCGACGGCTCCGAGGTTCTGCTCGCCACCAATCCGGATGGCGGCACGATGACGGTCGCTTCCGGCCGCTCGAAGTTCTCGTTGCAGTGCCTGCCGCAGTCTGATTTCCCGGACCTGACGGCCGGCACATTCAGCCATTCCTTCAAGATGAAGGCATCGGACTTCAAGATGCTGATCGATCGCACCCAGTTTGCGATCTCCACCGAAGAAACCCGCTATTATCTGAACGGCATTTTCCTGCACACGATCGAAGCCGGTGGCGCGCTGAAGCTGCGTGCGGTAGCCACCGACGGTCACCGTCTGGCGCGCGCCGACGTTGATGCGCCCTCGGGCTCGGAAGGCATGCCGGGCATCATCATTCCGCGCAAGACAGTCGGCGAGCTGCAGAAGCTCATCGATAATCCGGAACTCATCATCGGCATCGAGATCTCCGATTCCAAGATCCGCCTGTCCATCGGCTCGGTCGTTTTGACCTCGAAGCTGATCGACGGCACCTTCCCGGACTACCAGCGCGTCATTCCGCAGGCGAACGACAAGGAAATGCGCGTCGACTGCCAGACCTTCGCGCGCGCCGTCGACCGCGTCTCGACCATTTCGTCTGAGCGTGGCCGCGCCGTGAAGCTCGCGCTCGCCGACGGCCAGTTGATGTTGACGGTCAACAATCCGGATTCGGGAAGTGCTACCGAAGAAGTCGCCGTCGGCTATGAAAGCGACGCGATGGAGATCGGCTTCAATGCCAAATATCTCCTCGACATTACCGCTCAGCTTTCGGGCGAGGATGCAATCTTCCTGCTGGCGGATGCCGGCTCCCCGACGCTCATTCGCGACACGGCGGGCGCCGATGCGCTCTATGTCCTGATGCCGATGCGCGTTTAACGCTTCAAGGTTTCTGGCGGGCATTTTGCCCGCCAGCGTCATTCTCTCTTGCGTTTGCGACAAACTGGCCCAAAATTGTCGCAATCGGCTCGCAGCAATCGAGCAGCAAAAAGAAGAGGGACGATCATGGCCATTCGACTGAAGGAACGGTTCGAAAAGAAATTCGACGAGGAGATCCGTTTCTTCAAGGGCATGATGCAGGGTCCCAAGACCGTCGGCGCCATCGTTCCCACGTCTTCCGTGACCGCCAAGCGCATGGCGAGCGTCATCGACGTCAAGTCGGGCCTTGCGGTGCTTGAGCTCGGGCCCGGCACGGGCGTGATCACCAAGCAGATCCTGGCGCGCGGCGTTCCTGCCGACAAGATCGTTTCCGTTGAGTATTCGGAGGACTTCTACCGGCGCTTGGTGGAGGACTATGCCGGCGTCAACTTCATCCACGGCGACGCTTTCGACCTCGAGAACATCCTTGGCAGCTTCGCCGACCAGACCTTCGACTGCGTGATCTCCGCAGTACCGATGCTGAGTTTCCCGATGGAAGCGCGCATCCAACTGCTCGAAGACCTTCTGTCGCGCATCCCGGAGGGGCGCCCCGTGGTTCAGATCACCTATGGACCTGTCTCGCCGATCATCGCCAAGCCGGACCGCTACCACATCCAGCATTTCGATTTCGTCGTGCGCAACATCCCGCCAGCCCAGCTCTGGATCTACCGCAAGGCTTGATACCAAGTGTCGATGATAGGGACCTATAGGATCGGCTCGACCGTCCTTTCTGGCTAGGAGAGATCCGAAGAGCGATGCTCTCGCATCGGTCAAGGAACTCGACGACGGCAGAATGGGCGGGAAGCCGACCGGAGGTGGCTTATTGCAGGCCTCTGGCGTTGTTGCGCCGCTTGGCCGATGCTCCAGCATCGCCCGGCGCGCCGCGCCTAGCCAGCGACCCGCAATAAGGCATCCTATGGGTTCCTATCATCGACGCTTGGTATGACCGACCACTTTTGCGGAGAACGGGGGATCGTCGATCCCCCTGCCCCGGTCATGCTTGCGATTCCGCGCGCGGCATGCGAGTGGACGGGGCATGGAGATCTGGCAGGAGTCTTTGTCTTGAGCGCACGTCACCGTCTCATCGTCGGACTGGATGTTCCGACAGTCCAGGAAGCGGAGCGCGTCGTCTCGACGCTCGGCGACAGCATTTCCTTCTACAAAATCGGCTACCAGCTGGCCTTTGCCGGCGGCCTAGAATTCGCCCGCGACCTCGCACGAGAGGGCAAGCAAGTCTTCCTCGACATGAAGCTGCTCGACATCGACAACACTGTCGCGTCCGCCGTCGAGAACATCGCGCGCATGGGCATGACCATGCTGACGCTGCATGCCTATCCAAAGGCGATGGCAGCCGCCGTAAAAGCGGCTGAGGGATCCGGCCTCTGCCTGCTCGGCGTCACCGTGCTTACGTCGATGGACGAGCAGGATCTGACCGATGCTGGCTACGAATACGATCCACACACTCTTGTACTTCGGCGGGCCGAACAGGCGCGCGCCGCCGGCATGGGTGGGATTGTCTGCTCGGCCGAAGAGGCATCTGCGGTACGTGGTATTGTCGGGCCGAAGATGGCGATCGTCACCCCGGGCATCCGGCCGGCCGGCGCCGACAAGGGCGACCAGAAGCGTGTCATGACGCCATCGGACGCGATTGCGGCCGGCTCCAGCCATCTCGTCGTGGCGCGCCCGATCGTCAAGGCCGAGGATCCGAAGGCAGCCGCCCTTGCGATCCTCGCCGAGATGGACGAAGCACTCGCCAAACAGGCGTAATTGAAGACAAACCGGGAGGAAGACATGGCCAAGGGCTATTGGATCGCACGCGTGGATATCCGGGACGCAGAGCGCTACAAGGACTATGTCGCGGCTGCGAAACCCGCCTTCGAAAAGTTTGGCGCGAACTTCCTCGCGCGCGGCGGTGCATTCACCGAGCTCGAAGGCCAGGCCCGGACCCGCAACGTGGTGATCGAGTTCCCCTCGCACCAGGCGGCCGTCGATTGCTACAACTCGCCGGAATACCAGATTGCCGCGAAGATCCGCCAGGAAGTGGCGGATGCCGAGATGGTGGTTGTCGAGGGCGTCTGAGCCCTTCCTCGCCTGCAGCGGAATGTCCCCAGGGTGCGGCTTTGACGGGCCTTTCCCCGGTCAGACGATTCGGCTAAGAGAGGCCAGATCGCGCATATCGTATGCGCCCATACAGTTCAGGGGAGCCGTCCATGACCTTGTCCAACCTTCCGCCGCTCGTCACCGTTTTCGGGGGCTCGGGCTTCGTCGGTCGGCATGTGGTGCGCACGCTCGCCAAGCGCGGCTATCGCATTCGCGTTGCTGTTCGTCGCCCTGATCTCGCCGGCTTCCTGCAGCCGCTCGGCAATGTCGGCCAGATCTCCTTCGTTCAGGCCAATCTGCGCTACCGCTCTTCGGTCGATGCCGCCGTCCAGGGCGCAGACCATGTCGTAAACTGCGTCGGCATTCTGTTCGAAAGCGGCCGCAACGGCTTTGATGCCGTGCAGGATTTTGGCGCCCGCGCTGTCGCGGAAGCCGCCCGCTCGGTTGGCGCAACGCTGACGCATATCTCGGCGATCGGTGCCGACGCCAAGTCGGACTCGGTTTACGCGGCCACAAAGGGTCGCGCAGAAGCATCCGTGCAGTCCATCCTGCCTGATGCCACCATCCTGCGCCCTTCAATCGTTTTCGGCCCCGAGGACGGCTTCTTCAACAAGTTCGCTGCCATGGCCCGCATCGCGCCGGCGCTCCCGCTGGTCGGCGGCGGCAAAACGAAGTTCCAGCCGGTCTATGTTGAAGATGTCGCCGAAGTCGTGGCACGCGCCGTTGATGGCTCCATCGCACGCGGCAAGATCTACGAACTCGGCGGCCGTGACGTCGCGACCTTCAAGCAGTGTCTCGAGATGATGCTTGAGATCATCGGCCGCAAGCGCGCCCTCGTCACGCTGCCCTTCGGCATCGCCTCGCTCATGGGCAGCATCGCCTCTGCCGTGCCGCTGATCACACCGCCGCTCACCAGCGACCAGGTCAAGCTCCTGAAGAAGGACAATGTCGTGTCCGCCGCCGCCAAGGCCGAAGGGCGCACGCTCGAAGGCCTCGGGATCCAGCCGGTGACGATGGCGGCAATCCTGCCGACCTACCTCGTGCAATACCGCGTGCATGGCCAGTATACGGGGTCCGGCAAGGCGGCGTGAGCCGCCTTTTCCGGCGCTTCCGTCGGCTGCAACCTGCACCAGCGTTGCACAAAAGACGCAGCTAAACAAAGACCTGCGTTAACTCAGGATAAAGCAAGTTCGCCTATTGATGGCGATCGTGGCAATGCGTAAAGACTGGCCCCCAACGGCCGGCCGGCAGCGGTTGCCGGCCCCTTATTTCAGACAGTCTCAAGAGGCATTTCATGGGCAAGTCCATCGCACTGTTCTTCGCATGTGCGGCGCTGGTTATCATCGCTGGCTCCTTCGTCGCGCCAACCACGGTTGCGGCCCGCAAGGACAATTGCTCGCCTGCCTATGGCATCGACCCCTGCTCGACGGCGTCCATCCCGTCGACCAACTGATCCGACAAAATCAAAAGGCCGCCCAATTGGACGGCCTTTTTGCTTGTCTTGGATATTCCGACTTCAGCCGAAGACGAGAAGTCCGACGATACCGGCCAGGCCGACGGCGATACGCCACCAGGCGAAGGGCGCGTAGCCCCGTTTCGAGACGAAATTCAAAAGCCCCCGCACCACGAAGAGCGCCGAGACAAAGGCGGCCACGAAGCCGATCCCGATGATCATGGCGTCGTCGACCGTCAGCGCATTCCGGTTCTTGTAGAGATCCAGCGTGAAGGCGCCGAGCATGGTCGGCATGGCGAGGAAGAAGGAAAACTCCGCCGCCGAGCGCTTGTCGGCACCCAGCAGCAGCGCGCCGACGATCGTGGCGCCCGAACGCGAAGTGCCAGGGATCATCGCGACGCACTGGCAAAAGCCGATCTTGAGCGCGAGCGACAGCGGATATTCGGTGACATCGTGATATCGGGGCGTGAGCGGCAGACGGTCGATCCAGAGCAGCACGAAGCCGCCCAGGATCAGCACGACGCAGATGAGCATCGGCGTCTCGAAGAGCACAGTCTTGATGAAATCATGCGCGATGACACCGATCACGGCAGCGGGCAGGAAACCCAGAAGGACCGCACCGACGAAGCGACGGCTCTCAGCACTTGTCGGCAGCGACAGCGCAATGCCTAAGAGCTTGGCAAAGTAGACGCTCAGGATCGCCAGGATCGCGCCTAGCTGGATGAGCACCGCAAAGGTGTTGCCGGGCGATTCAAAGCCGAGGAAATGGCCGGCCAGCAGGACATGGGCGGTGGAGGATACCGGCACGAACTCGGTCAGGCCTTCAATCAGGCCAAGGACCAGCGCGCTGATAATCGATTGATCTTCCATGAGGTCTCCTTCTAGGGGAAGGCAAAGTGATTTGCTTGTATTGCGGGAGCCGAAACCCTATAGCTTGGAAGCCGCGCTGATGACCAGCCGCTTCGACAGCCTGCGCTGCGGCCACTGAAAATTCCGAGAATCCGAGTTCCGATGCCGACCCTGTATCATCACACGATGTCCACCGCGTCCCGTTTCATTCGCCTGGTTTTGTCCGAATACGGCTTCCAGACGGATCTGGTGGAAGAGCAGACCTGGGAGAAGCGCAAGGAGTTCCTCGCCTTCAATCCCGCCGGCACGCTGCCTGTCTATGTCGACGACAATATGCGGGCGCTTTGCGGCCCCATCATTATCTCCGAATTCATCGACGAGACGCATGGCGTCTTGAAGCGCGACCGGCGGCTGTTTGCGGAAGACCCGTTCCAGCGCGCCGAGATCCGCCGGCTGACGGAATGGTTCCTGCAGAAGATGGAGCAGGACGTGACGAAGCCGCTGGTGCGCGAACGCGTCCACAAGCTGATCATTCCGAACGGCCTCGGTGGCGGCGCGCCCGATTCGAAGGTGCTGCGCACGGCGCGGTCCAACATCCGACACCACATGAAATACCTCACCTGGCTGTCGGGCTCGCGCCAGTGGATCGCCGGTGAGCGGTTAAGCTATGCGGATCTTTCGGCCGCCGCTGCCGTTTCCGTGCTCGACTATCTCGGCGAGATCGACTGGAACGAATTCCCGGTGGCCAAGGAGTGGTATCAGCGCATCAAGTCGCGGCCGTCCTTCCGGCCACTGCTCACCGAGCGCGTGCGCGGCATCACGCCGGTGTCGCACTACGCCGACCTCGATTTCTAACGGTTACTGTCATGGACGAGCCGCAGATCGATCCCAAGATCCGGAAGCGGCGGGCAGATCTCACGCGGTTTCTGCGCGAGGAGGCTGAAGCACAAGGCTTCGATCTCTGTCGCATCACTCTGCCGGATGCCATTCCCGAAGCACCCGCCCGGCTTGAGAGCTTCCTCGAGGCCGGCCGGCACGGCACCATGGCCTGGATGGAAGAGACCAGGGAGCGCCGCGCCGATCCGCGCGTGCTCTGGTCGGATGTCCGCTCCATCGTCATGTTCGGCATGAATTACGGCCCGGACGAGGATCCGCGCCTGCTTCAGGCGCAGCCTGAGAAGGCGGCGATTTCCGTCTATGCGCGCAACCGCGACTATCACGACGTCATCAAGGGGCGCCTCAAGGAAGTGGCGACACGCTTTGCCGCTCGTGCAGGCGCCGACGTCAAGGTCTTCGTCGACACGGCACCGGTGATGGAAAAGCCGCTCGCGGCGTCAGCCGGCCTCGGCTGGCAGGGCAAGCACACCAATCTCGTCAGCCGCGACTTTGGCTCCTGGCTCTTCCTGGGCAGCCTGTTCACCACGGCTGAGCTCGAAATCGACGATGCCGAGCGCGACCATTGCGGCTCCTGCCGGGCCTGTCTCGACGCCTGTCCGACAGACGCCTTTCCGGCACCCTACCAGATCGATGCGCGGCGCTGCATTTCCTACCTCACGATCGAGCACAAGGGGCCGATCGACAGGGCGCTTCGTCCGGCCTTCGGCAATCGCATCTATGGCTGCGACGACTGTCTTGCCGCCTGTCCCTGGAACAAGTTTGCAGCCGCCGCCCGCGAGATGAAGCTCATCGCGCGCGACGACTTGAAGGCGCCCGACATCGCCTTCTTCCTGACGCTGGACGATACTCAATTCCGCACCTATTTCAGCGGCTCGCCGGTCAAACGGATCGGGCGGGATCGTTTCGTGCGCAATGTGCTGATTGCCGCCGGCAATTCCGGCTCTGCCGATCTGGCGCCGGCCTGCGAAACGCTGCTCGACGATATCTCGGCGGATGTGCGCGGCATGGCGGTCTGGGCGCTATCGCGGCTTTTGACTGACGAGGGTTTCCAGAGGCTCCGGATGGGGCATCTGGGACAAGAAACGGACGAGACAGTCCGACAGGAATGGATGAGGGGGAGCTGACGCATGCGTTTGATGATTTTCGGAGCGGGATATTCGGGCAAGGCCATCGGCAAGCTCCTCGGCAGCCAGGGTGCCTCAGTCGCTGGGACCACACGGAGTGTCGAGAAGGGCAAGGCGCTTGAGGACATGGGCATCCGGCCCTTCGTCTTCGACGGTGCGAGCCTGTCGGAGCCACTTCGCGCCGAGCTCTTGGAGACCACGCATCTCGTTCAGTCTATCGCCCCCGGCAGCGAAGGCGATCCGCTCATCCGCCTCTGCGGACAGCCGGGCATCAAGGCTTTGATGCCGAAGCTCGAATGGATCGTCTATCTCTCCACCGTCGGGGTCTATGGCGATCATCAGGGCGCCTGGGTCAACGAAGAGAGCGAGCTCAAGCCCGTCTCGGTGCGCTCGGTAGAACGCGTCGATGCCGAGCAGGCCTGGCAGGTGGTGGCGGCGCGTGCCGGACTGCCGCTTTCGATCCTGCGGCTCTCCGGCATTTATGGCCCTGGTCGCAACACCTTCATGAACCTGGCCAACGGGACTGCCCGCCGACTGGTGAAAAAGGACCAGGTGTTCAACCGTATCCGCGTCGAGGATATCGCATCGGCGACCGCCTTTCTCGCCGGCCCGAAGACCGGCGGGATCTTCAATGTCACCGACGACATGCCCTCCCCGCCGCAGGACGTGGTGACCGAAGCAGCCCGGCTGATGGAGATGGATGCACCCGCCGAACAGCCGTTTGAGACGGCAGAGCTGACCCCCATGGCGCGCTCCTTCTACGGCGAGAACAAGCGGGTTTCGAACGCCAAGATCAAGTCGCTCGGATTCAACTTCCAGTACCCGAATTACATGATGTCTCTGGCCGATCTACTTGGCTCCGGCACATGGAACCAAAGGGGCTAAAACCGCGTTTCACGGGGTCAAACTTTGCGCTCAGAGCGCCAGAAAGCCTGCGCAGACGAGCGTCCGGCCCCGTCCGCACCACAATTTGGGCAGCAAATATGACGAATGAGCAAAATTTTTCTTCGCCGATTCCGTGAATGCCGCAAACGGTGGAATCGTGAGTTTTTAATTCCGCGAAGAGTCATGGAATCAAACGATTTTTCCGTAAAATTCATATTTCGTTAAGGTAAAGATCCAACTCACGCTCATCACGAATGTTACACTATGTAACGTTTCGTGATCGAACATGGGCACGTTTTTGCCATTTTTGACCCTGCCTAGCCGGTGCCACGCAAAAAACCGCTCGTGTCAACGACTAGGGACGTAAAACTTGACGATCAACCGACGCTCTATTTTCGCCGCTGCAACTATTGCTGCACTCTGTGCTTTCGCGCCTCACAGTGCAAACGCCAAGTCTTCCTGTGGTGGTGCCTCCTGGTACGCACTGCATTCGAAGACCGCTTCGGGCGAACGTATGAACCCGGCCAAGCTGACGGCAGCCCACAAGAGCCTGCCCTTCGGCACCAAGGTGAAGGTCACCAATGCGCGCAGCGGCAAGAGCGTCGTCGTTCGCATCAATGATCGTGGCCCCTTTATCCGTGGCCGTGTGCTCGATCTCTCCAAGGCAGCCGCGCAGAACATCGGCATGATCCGCTCTGGCCACGCCAAGGTCTGCTACGAAATCCTGGGCTAATACCAAGTGTCGATGATAGGAACCTATAGGATCGGCTCGACCGCCCTTTCTGGCTAGGAGAGGTCCGAAGAGCGATGCTCTCGCATCGGTCAAGGAGCTCGACGACGCCAGAATGGGCGGGAAGCCGACCAAAGGTGGCTTATTGCAGGCCCCTGGCGTTGTTGCGCCGCTTGGACGATGCGACAGCATCGCCCGGCGCGCCGCGCCGAGCCAGAGACCTGCAATAAGCCATCCTATCGGTTCCTATCATCGACACTTGGTATAAGTGCCCCGATCTCCGGGAGCGGCGATCGATCAGTCGGGCTTTAGGCGCTTGCTCTTGCCCGTGATCGCCGCTACCACGCTCTCTTCTTTCAGAGGAGAATGACCATGCGCTTGGGCGGCCGTCTAGCCGGTGCGATCGAAGTCTTGAGCGATATCGAGACCCGTCGCCGTCCCGTTGCCGATGCCCTCAAGGATTGGGGCCTTTCGCATCGCTTTGCCGGTTCCGGTGATCGTGCGGCAATCGGCAATATTGTCTACGACGCACTGCGCATGAAGCTCTCCCATGCCTGGCTGATGGATGACGACAGTGCCGGTTCGCTCGGCTGGGCCGTACTCCTGCGCCAATGGGGCATGAGCCTTGAGGCTTTGCAGGCCGATTTCGAAGGCGACAATTTCGCGCCCACGGCCCTGACCGAAAGCCAGATCCAGGCCTTTTCGAGCCGCGATCTCGCCGACGCCCCCTTGCATGTCCAGGCCGACATTCCCGACTGGGTGCAGCCATCCTTCGAGCAGGCCTTCGGTGACGACTGGCTGGCCGAGGCACAGGCGCTGGCCACACGCCCGACGCTTGATCTGCGCGTCAACACGCTGAAGGCCAACCGCGACAAAGTCCTGAAGGCGCTCGACCGTTCCGGCGCCCAGGCCTCGCCGATCGCGCGCTTCGGCATGCGCGTACCGGCCGGCGAAGGCCCGTCACGGCTGCCGAACGTCACGGCCGAACTCAGCTTCCAGAAGGGCTGGTTCGAAGTGCAGGACGAGGGTTCGCAGATCGTCGCCGATCTCGTGACACCGCGCGAAGGCGACCAGGTGCTCGACTTCTGCGCCGGTGGTGGCGGCAAGACGCTCGCCATGGCGGCTGCCATGAACAACAAGGGCCAGGTCCACGCCTATGACGCCGACCGCAAGCGGCTGGCGCCGATCATCGAGCGGCTGAAGCGCGCTGGCACCCACAATGTCCAGGTCCATGACAGCACCAAGGGGCTTTCAAGCCTCAAGGAACGCTGCGACCAGGTGCTGGTCGATGCGCCCTGCACCGGCACAGGCACATGGCGCCGTCGTCCCGACACCAAGTGGCGCCTGACCGACCGAAACCTGCAGGAGCGCGTGGCGCAGCAGCAGGAGGCCCTCACCGAGGCCTCGACCTTCGTCAAGCCGAATGGCTCCCTGCTTTATGTCACCTGCTCTGTGCTGCCGGAAGAAAATGACCGCCAGGTCCAGGCCTTCTGCGAGGCCAATCCGAGCTTCGAGATCGTCTCCGTGGTTGAAGACTGGACGCGTCTGTTCGGGACGTCAGCGCCGAAGCCACGCTCGGCCGATGGCAAGACCGTGACGCTCAGCCCTGCCAGCATGGACACCGACGGCTTCTTCTTCTGTCGCATGCGCCGTCGCCCGACGTGATTTGACCATCGTCAAGTCCAACGGCTGTTTCTTATAGTCGACTGTTTGACACCAGTTTCTTTTTGCGCGAAGACATGGCCGTCCGTTCAATACGAGGCGCCATCGGCGCCGCAGGGAGACACCATGATCCGGAAATCCGTCATCGGCGCATCGATCGCGCTGCTGGTCACATCGGCTGCCATCTTCGCTGGTCCGGCGCTCGCCGCGCCGGCACCAAAGGACGTGCTGACCCACTACAGCGCGCTGGCTGAAGCCAAGTTCCAGGATGCGCTTTCGACCGCCAAGGCACTGGATGCCGCCATCGACGCGCTGATTGCCAAGCCGAGCGACGAAACGCTGAAAGCCGCGCGCGCGGCCTGGATCGCCGCCCGCGTGCCCTATCAGCAGACCGAGGTCTATCGCTTCGGCAACCCGATCGTTGACGATTGGGAAGGCAAGGTGAATGCCTGGCCGCTGGATGAAGGCCTGATCGATTACGTCGATGCTGCTTACGGCACCGAAAGCGACGGCAATGCGCTTTACGTGGCCAACGTCATCGCCAGCCCGAAGGTCAAGATCAACGGCGATGAGGTCGATGCCTCCCAGATCACGCCGGAGTTTCTCGCCGAGACGCTGCATGAAGCCGGCGAAGTCGAAGCCAATGTCGCAACCGGCTATCATGCCATCGAATTCCTGCTCTGGGGCCAGGATCTGAACGGCACCGGTCCGGGTGCCGGCAACCGTCCCTATACCGATTACGACACGGCCAATTGCACCAATGGCAATTGCGACCGCCGCGCCGCCTACCTGAAGGCCGCTTCCACGCTGCTGGTCCAGGACCTCGAAGAGATGGTCGCTGCCTGGGCGCCCGAGGGCGAAGCGACGAAGGCTGTTCTCGCCGACGAGCAGAAGGGCATTTCCGCGATCCTCACCGGCATGGGCTCGCTCTCCTACGGCGAACTCGCCGGCGAGCGCATGAAGCTCGGCGTGCTGCTGCATGATCCGGAAGAAGAGCATGACTGCTTCTCCGACAACACGCATGCCTCGCATCTGAACGACGCCATCGGCATCGCCTCTGCCTATACCGGCGAATACACCCGCGTCGACGGCACCAAGCTCACCGGCCCGTCGCTCTCCGAACTGGTTGCCGCCAAGGACCAGGCGCTCGATGCGGAAATGAAGGGCAAGCTTGAGAAGACGCTCAATGCCATGAACGCCATGGCCGAGCGCGCTCAGACCAAGGAAGCCTATGACCAGATGATCGGCGAAGGCAATGCCGAGGGCAATGCAACCGTGCAGGCCGCCATCGACGGCCTGATCGACCAGACCCAGACCATCCAGCGCGTCATTGCGTCGCTGGACCTCGGCACGATCGAGCTTGAAGGCTCCGACAGCCTTGATAATCCTGGCGCGGTCTTCCAGTAAGCAGCAAAGGCGGGCCGCCCCTTCCAAGGGAGCGGCCCGATCCCCATCATGAGAACTCGCAAGGCCATCCTCGCCGGCCTCGGCATGCTTTTGACGACGGGCGTCACGATCTCGCCCGTTGCCGCCGGAGAGGCTGCCGGGCGAACCGACCTGACTCCGAAGGACAAGTCCCGCGTCATCGCCGTGACCCGTCCGACTGGCGACTTCAGCAAGGCCGAGAGTTTCGAACTGATGCAAGGCGGGGCTGGCACGTCACCACGCGGCGTGAGCGCGGACTCCTTTTCCGATTTTTCCGCCAATATCACCTTCGCCGAGGAGCAGGAGTTCAAGCTCGGCAATGCGCTCTTCCGCAAGCTCTGGGTTTCCTCGCCCTCTTCCACCCAGGCGTCCGACGGTCTTGGCCCCCTGTTCAACGCGCGGGCCTGTCAGAGCTGTCACCTGAAGGACGGACGCGGCCATCCGCCGGAAGGCGATCGCGACCATACCTCGATGTTCTTCCGCCTGGCCCGGCCGGCGGCCACGGCAGACGAGAAGGCAAGGCTCGATCGGCTCGACATCGCCTCGCTGCCCGACCCCGTCTATGGCGGCCAGCTGCAGGATCAGGCGATCCCCGGCATGGCAGCCGAAGGGCGCATGGTGATCACCTACACCGAGGAGCCAGTGACGCTCTCCGGCGGCGAGACGGTCATGCTGCGCCGCCCCCGCTATGCCGTCCGCGACCTGAATTACGGGCCACTCGATCCGGGCACGGTGCTGTCGCCGCGCATCGCCAATCCGATGATCGGGCTCGGCCTGATCGAAGCGATCCCCGAGGAAGACATCCGGGCACTCGCCGATCCCGACGACCTGGATGGCGACGGCATTTCCGGACGTGCCGCCCGCGCCCGCGATCACCGCACGGGTGAGATCAAGCTCGGCCGTTTCGGCTGGAAGGCGCAGAACGCCTCGGTGCGCGACCAGAGCTCCAGCGCTTTTGCCGGCGATATCGGCATTTCGACGCCTGACGATCCCAGGCATTTCGGCGATTGCACCGAGAAGCAGACCGCGTGCTTCGAAGCCGCCACCGGGGTACAGCCCCGACTGGGCGATACCGAAGGACCTGATCCGGTGCTCGAACTCGTGACCTTCTACGCGAAGAACCTTGCCGTGCCGAAGCGGCGTGACGTGGACGACGCCGAAGTACTGCGCGGCAAGGAGATCTTCTATGCCAGCGGCTGCACCGCCTGCCACCGACCGAAATTCGTCACCAGCCGGAAGGCTGAAAACAAGGCTCAGGCCTTTCAGCTGATCTGGCCCTATTCCGATTTTCTGCTGCACGACATGGGCGAAGGTTTGGCCGACGGCCAGGCCGTGGGCGATGCCACGGGCCGGGAGTGGCGCACGCCACCGCTCTGGGGTATCGGTCTCACGCAGGTGGTCAGCGGCCACAGCTTCTTCCTGCATGACGGCCGGGCGCGAAACCTGACGGAGGCCATTCTCTGGCATGGCGGCGAGGCTGAGGCCGCCCGTGATGCCTTTGCCGCCGCCAACCTCGAGGACCGCAAGGCCCTGATCACGTTTCTGGAGTCTCTCTGATGCGGTTTTTCACGCGCCTTGTCCTTCTCTCCACGATGTTGCTGCCCCTGCCCGCCCTGGCGCAGGAATCGAACTCGACCGTTGGGGTGCTCGACGCAGCCAAGGTGCCAGCCGTGATGGCGCGGGCCGTCGACGGTTTCATCCGTCCCGGCTACCGCCATTTCACCGAAGAGGCAGCGACCATGGAGGAATCCATGGCCATGCTGTGCGAGGCCCCCTCCTCTGAAAGCCTTCTGAATGCGCAATCGACCTTCGGCGACCTCGTCGAAGCATGGTCGCGCGTCGAGATCGTGCGTGTCGGCCCTGTTCTTGAAGGCAATCGCTTCGAGCGCATTCTGTTCTTCCCCGACCGCAAGGGCACCGGGCTGAAGCAGGTTCAGGCAGCCCTTGCCAAGCCCGATCCAAGCGTCACCTCGGTCGAAACGCTGAAGGGCAAGAGCGTTGCCATGCAGGGGCTCGGCGCGCTGGAATTCGTGCTCTTCGGAACCGGTTCGGAAACGCTGACGGCCACCGAAGGCAATTACCGCTGCCAGTATGGCACAGCGATCGCAGCCAACCTGCAGCGCCTTGGCGCGGAACTCTCCGCCGCCTGGGATGCGCCCGATGGCGTCGCTGCCGCCTGGAAGGCACCGGGACCTAACAATCCGCTCTACCGCGACGAGGCGGAAGCCGCCAAGGAACTGCTCGGCGTGCTCGTGCATGCGGCCGAGACGATCCGCGACCAGCGCATTGAGCAATTCTACAAGGGCGACCCGAAAAAGGCCCTCCCGCGCCAGGCGATCTACTGGCGCTCCGGCAATACCTTCCGCTCGATCACCGCCAATATCGAAGGGGTGCGCGCGCTGCTCGACACATCGGGCATGGTCGAGCTCCTGGCCGATGGCAATCGCTCGGTCGTCTCCTCGACCGATTTCGTCGCCCGCTCGCTGTCGCGTGTCTCGGGCGATATCAAGCGGGATGTGGCGAAGGTCTTCGAGGATCCGGCCCAGATCGCCAAGCTCAACTTCCTGCTGCTCAACAGCCGCGACCTGATCCTCCGGCTTAACAACGATCTCGGTGGCGGCATCGGCCTTGCCGCTGGCTTCTCGTTCTCCGACGGCGACTGAGATGATATCAACGCCGCTGATTGATCGCCGTGTCTTCCTGCGCTCCGCAGGCCTCGCTTTCGTCGCGGGGCTTGGTGCCCGGTCGGCCTTTGCGCTCGAGCGCACGGATGCGGTCTATGCGAGCGGCCTCAAGCGTCCCGACGGTAGGTTCGCCATCGGACTGGTCAGCGAGACCGGCAGCCTGATCGACGAGATCGCGCTACCGGGCCGGGTTCACGGGCTCTGCCACAGTGCAGCAAATGGGCTTTCGGTTGCCTTTGCCCGGCGCCCCGGGACCTTTGCCGTCATCTTCGATGCCAAGAAAGCTGTTGAGCCGCGCATCATCGCCGCTGTGGAAGGCCGCCACTATTTTGGCCACGGCGCCTTTTCGCCGGATGGCCGGCTCTTTTATGCGAGCGAAAACGACTTCGACGCGAATGCCGGCGTGATCGGGATCTATGACTGCATCTCCGGCTTCGAGCGCGTGGGCGAGGTACCGGCTCATGGCATCGGCACGCATGACATCACCGTCACGGCAGACGGTCTCCTGGTCATCGCCAATGGCGGGATCGAGACGCATCCGGATTTCGGCCGCACCAAGCTCAATCTCGACCATATGGAGCCCTCGCTGGTTCTGGCCGATGCCAAGACCGGTGCGATGATCGAGAAGCACACACTGCCTCCGGAACTCCGCCAGCTCTCCACCCGGCATCTCGATGTCGCCGCCGATGGCCGGATCTGGTTCGCCTGCCAGTATGAGGGTTCGCGCACTGATCGGCCGCCGCTGGTCGGGTATTTCGCAAAGGGTGAGCCGGTTTCCTATGTCCAGTTGCCGCATGAAACGACGGACCTGCTCGGCAATTATGTCGGCGCCATCGCCGTTAACCGCACCGAAGGCCTCGTCGGCATCGCCTCGCCGAAAAACGGGCTCTGGGCCGTACTTGATGGCAAGGACGGGCGGCTGATTTCGGAGACGGTGCTGGCGAATGCGGCCGGCATTGCCCCCTCGCCGAAGAGCTTCGCCGTCTCCTCCTATCGCGGCAATTTCCTCGACCGGCGGAGCTCCGTCGCCTGGGACCAGCATATCATCCGCCTCTGAAGGCTGGCAGAACCCGCCGTGGAACACTAGATGACTTCCATGTCCAAGATCCTGAGCTACATCCTCTTCATCGGTTTGGTCGTCGGCGCGGGCCTTTTCGCAGGCCTCACCAATATGCCGGGCGACTGGTACCAGTCCCTCGAAAAGCCCTTCTTCAATCCGCCACCCTGGCTCTTCGGTCCGGTCTGGACCACGCTCTACGTGCTGATCGGCATAGCTGGCGCCCGGATCTGGCAGCGCGCGCCCAAGTCGGCGGCCATGCAGCTCTGGTTCGCCCAGATGGCCTTCAACCTGATGTGGTCGCCCTCCTTTTTCGGCCTGCAGAACCCGGAACTGGCGCTTGCCGTCATCGTGGGCATGCTGGTGACGATCATTGCCTTCATGGTAAAGGCCCGGCCCATCGACCGCATCTCGACGCTGCTCTTCGTGCCCTATCTTGCCTGGGTCACCTTCGCCGGCATTCTCAATCTTTCCATCGCCTGGCTGAACTGAATTTGCCGTTCGGCGGCTTGCCTGCCCCGAACGACCATGCCAATTTCGCCGCCGAAGGGGACAAGGCATGGTGGACTACGATCAGGAGACCGTCGAAGCGCGGATTCGGCAGAGTTTCGCGCGTCAGGGGGCGATGGAGACTTTGGGCGCTTCGCTGTCACGCGTCAGCCCCGGCGTCGTCGAGATCGAGCTCGAATACGACCGCAAGCTGACCCAACAGCACGGCTTTCTGCATGCCGGCGTGATCTCCGCCGCACTCGACACCGCCTGCAGTTATGCGGCCTATACGGTGACCACCCCTGAGGTCTCGCTGCTCACCATCGAATTCAAGGTCAACCTGATGTCCCCGGGGCGCGGTGAGCGCTTCCTGTTTCGCGGCGAGATCACCAAGCCCGGCTCCAACATCATCGTTGCCGATGGTCGCGGTTATGCGCTGACCGACGGTCCGGCCAAGCTGATTGCCTCGATGACCAGCACGATGATGGTGATCCGCGGGCGGGAGGGGATTTCCGGATGAGCTACGAGATGAAGCCGATCGCCGGCAAAAACGTGCTGTTCGTGATGGCGGCGGATGCCGAATACGGCGTCTTCCTGCGCACCCGCATCTCACCGCTGATGACCGGCGTCGGACCCGTCGAGGCAGCCGTCGTGCTGACGAAGGAACTGGCGCGCCTCTCCAGCCATGACGACCTGCCGGATCTCGTCGTATCGCTCGGCTCAGCGGGATCCGCGACGCTCGGACAGGCGGAGATCTATCAGGTATCGGCCGTCTCCTATCGCGACATGGATGCCTCCGCCTTCGGTTTCGAGAAGGGCAAGACGCCGTTTCTCGACCTGCCGGTATCCGTTGAAATGCCACTCCGGATCCCCGGCATCCCGGCGGCCACGCTTTCGACCGGTGCGAACGTCGTCTCAGGTGCAGCCTACCAGTCGATCGACGCCCAGATGGTCGACATGGAGACCTTCGCCATCATGCGCGCCTGCCAGAGCTTCGGGATTCCCTTGATCGGGCTGCGCGGCATCTCGGATGGCCTCCATGACGTCAACCACATCGATGACTGGACGCAATATCTGCATGTCATCGACAAGAAACTTGCGCTTGCCGTCGACGGCTTGCAGACGGCACTCGAAGACGGCGTCTTCTGGTTCTGAGCAGGCGCACAAAAAATCGAGATTCTCTGGGCATTCTGCCATTGAAAGATGGGCCCGTTTTCTTTAAAGGCTCGCCATGACCCAGACAGCACATCCCGACAGTGTTCTCATCGTCGATTTCGGCAGCCAGGTAACGCAGCTGATCGCCCGCCGCGTTCGTGAATCCGGCGTCTATTGCGAAATCGTCCCCTTCCAGTCCGCCGAAGAAGGCTTCCACCGGTTGAAGCCCAAGGCGATCATCCTGTCGGGAAGCCCAGCTTCCACACTCGATGAGGGAAGCCCCCGCGCGCCGCAGGTGCTGTTCGACAGCGGTCTTCCGATCTTCGGCATCTGCTATGGCCAGCAGACCATGTGCGCCCAGCTCGGCGGCAAGGTCGAAGGTGGCCATCACCGCGAATTCGGCCGCGCCTTCCTCGAGGTCGAACAGGATTGCGACCTGTTCAGCGGCCTCTGGTCGGTCGGCTCGCGCCACCAGGTCTGGATGTCCCATGGCGACCGCGTCACCGCGATCCCGCCAGGCTTCAAGGTGCTCGCCACCTCGGCCAACGCGCCGTTTGCCTTCATCGCCGACGAGGCGCGCAAGTATTACGCCGTGCAGTTCCACCCGGAGGTCGTGCACACCCCCGATGGTGCGAAGCTCATCCAGAACTTCGTGCATAACATCGCCGGCGTGAAGGGCGACTGGACCATGCATGCCTATCGCCAGAAGGCGGTCGAGCAGATCCGTGCCCAGGTTGGCGACAAGCGCGTCATCTGCGCGCTCTCAGGCGGCGTCGACTCGTCGGTCGCAGCACTGCTGATCCACGAGGCCGTTGGCGATCAGTTGACCTGCATCCTCGTCGACCACGGCCTGATGCGCAAGAACGAGGCAGCCGATGTCGTTGCCATGTTCAAGGAACACTACAACCTGCACCTCATCCATGTGGATGCCGTGGACAAGTTCGTCGGCGAGCTGGAAGGTGTTTCCGACCCGGAAACCAAGCGCAAGATTATCGGCCGCCTGTTCATCGAGACCTTCGAGGATGAAGCCAAGAAGCTCGGCGGCGCTGACTTCCTCGGCCAGGGCACGCTCTATCCCGACGTCATCGAAAGCGTCTCCTTCACCGGCGGCCCTTCCGTGACGATCAAGAGCCACCACAATGTCGGCGGCCTGCCCGAGCGCATGAAGATGCAGCTCGTCGAGCCGCTGCGCGAACTGTTCAAGGATGAAGTGCGCGTGCTCGGCAAGGAGCTCGGCCTGCCCGATAGCTTCATCGGCCGCCACCCCTTCCCGGGTCCGGGCCTTGCCATCCGCTGCCCGGGCGGTGTCACCCGCGAAAAGCTCGACATCCTGCGCGAAGCCGATGCCATCTATCTCGACGAGATCCGCAAGGCGGGCCTCTATGACGCGATCTGGCAGGCCTTTGCCGTCCTCCTGCCGGTCCAGACCGTCGGCGTCATGGGCGATGGCCGCACTTACGAATTCGTCTGTGCACTGCGCGCCGTCACCTCGGTCGACGGCATGACCGCCGACTTCTACCACTACGACATGGAATTCCTCGGACGGGCTGCCACCCGCATCATCAACGAGGTCCGCGGCATCAACCGCGTCGTCTACGATGTGACGTCGAAGCCGCCGGGCACGATCGAGTGGGAATGAGGCGCACGCCTCGACTCTGACAATGCCAATAGAACGGAGGGCCATCGCCCTCCGTTTTTTCTTGGCCCCTTCTCATAAGCCGAAGGACTGCTGGGCCGGGGTCGTGTCGGGCAATTCGACACCTTCCAGCTCCAGCATACGCTGCTTTGAGTCCGATCCGCCGGGGGCGGAAAAGCCACCGATCTTTCGCCCCGCGGCCAGAACCCGGTGACACGGAATGATGAGCGGGATGGGGTTCTTGGCCATGGCCTGGCCGATCGTCCAGGCGCCGGCCGGACCAAGTTCCAGCGCCCCAGCGAGCCCGCCATAGGTCGTGGTGCTCCCCCAGCCGAGACGGCGGGTGGCGAGATAGATCTGCCGGTACAGATCGGTCTGTGCTGAGAGGTCGAGAGGCAGGTCGGAGAAGTCGCTGCGTTCACCTTCAAAGTAGCTGCGCGCACGATCGATGACGACTGCGATGTCCGCAGTCGGAGACGCGCGCTCCGCACCCGTAAATCGCCGACGAATGGCGCGCTCTGCCTGCTCCGGCTCGTCACCCGGCAGGTGAAAGCCGCAAATGCCTGCATCGGTCCAGGCAATCGCACAGGTGCCACTCTTTGTCTCGAACACCGCAAAGGCGTGTTTGGTCGCCATGATCAAGCATCCTCTCCTGACGTTACAGGTTGGCCCGCTCTACGCGATCGATCAACCGTTTTATGCCGGGCCTGCAAAGACTTTCCAACGGGTGTGCAGCGAGACCAAGTGGTCGGCTTGCCAGCCGTGCGATCGTCTTGCTATCCGTCGGTCACGAACAGGAGACATGCGGCATGACCACCATCTACGGCATCAAGAACTGCGACACGATGAAAAAGGCGCGCACCTGGCTTGAGAGCCAAGCCGTGGCGCATAACTTCCACGACTACAAGGCCAAAGGCATCGATGCGTCGACACTCGACGGCTGGATCGACAAAGTCGGCTGGGAAGTGTTGCTCAACAAGGCCGGCACGACGTTCAAGAAGCTTGAGGACGCGCAGAAAGAGAACCTCGACGCGGCAAAAGCCAAGGCGCTGATGCTGGAGCAACCCTCGATGATCAAGCGGCCGGTGCTCGATGTGGACGGAAAGCTCACGGTCGGCTTCAAGCCGGAGATCTATCAGCAGACCTTCAAGGCCTGATCCCATGGCGAAGACCACCCGCGCCACGCAGTTTCTCGACAAGGCCGGCGTCGCCTATACCACCGCGACTTACGACTATGACCCGAATGCCGAGCGCATCGGGCTGCAGGCGGCAGAGGCGATCGGCGAGCATCCCTCGCGGGTGTTGAAGACGCTGATGGCGGAACTCGACGGCAAGCCGGTCTGCGTGGTCGTGCCCTCCGACAAGGAGGTCTCGATGAAGAAGCTGGCGAGCGCCTTTGGCGGCAAGTCGGCGGCCATGATGAAGCCTGCCAATGCCGAGAAGCTCACCGGCTTTGTCGTTGGCGGCATCAGCCCCTTCGGCCAGAAGAAGCATGTGCCGACGGCCATCGAGATCTCAGCTATGGATGAGGCGCTCGTCTACATGAATGGCGGCCAGCGCGGGTTGCAGGTGCGGCTTTCGCCGCAGGATGCGCTTGAGGCGCTTGGCGCCATTGCCGCACCGCTCACGGCCTGACCTGATCCATGGTTTGGCGCCATGGTCTGGACTTCGCCATCTTTCCCCTTAAGTCTGGCGTGACAGTCAAAACAGGAATACCCCATGACCCTCCCCGATCTCTCCGCCTCCATCGATCCTCAAAAACTCGACAAACTCGCCGAGGTGGCGATCAAGGTTGGGTTGCAGTTGCAAAAGGGCCAGGACCTGGTGCTGACGGCCCCGCTCGTCGCCGTGCCGCTGGTGCGGCTGATCACGGCCCATGCCTATAAGGCGGGCGCATCTACTGTCACGACCTTCTATTCGGACGAGGAAACGACGCTTGCGCGTTATCGCCATGGTCACGACGCGAGTTTCGATCGGGCGCCGAACTGGCTCTATGACGGCATGGCCAAGGCCTATGAGAACGGGGCCGCCCGTCTGGCGATCGCCGGCGACAATCCGCTGCTGCTGTCGCAGGAAGATCCTGCCAAGGTGGGCCGCGCCAATAAGGCGACCTCGATCGCCTACAAGCCGGCGCTGGAGCACATCTCCAACTTCGATATCAACTGGAATATCTGCTCCTATCCGAACCCGTCCTGGGCGAAGCTCGTCTTCCCGGATCTGCCGACCGAAGAGGCCGTGCGCAAGCTGGCCGATGCCATCTTCGCCGCCTCGCGCGTCGACCGCGACGATCCGATCAGCGCCTGGGCGGACCACAATGCGGAGCTGAGGAAGCGGTCGACCTGGCTGAACGGCGAGCGCTTCTCAGCGCTGCATTTCACCGGCCCGGGCACGGACCTGAAGGTTGGCCTCGCGGATGGTCACGAATGGCATGGCGGCGCCTCGACGGCGAAGAACGGCGTGACCTGCAATCCGAACATTCCGACCGAGGAAGTCTTCACCACGCCGCATGCGCTGAAAGTGGAGGGCCATGTCTCCTCGACCAAGCCGCTTTCCCATCAGGGCACGCTGATCGACGACATCCAAGTGCGTTTCGAAGGCGGCAGGATCGTCGAGGCCAAGGCTTCGAAGGGCGAGGCCGTGCTCAACAAGGTGCTCGATACCGACGAGGGCGCACGCCGGCTCGGCGAAGTGGCGCTCGTGCCGCATTCCTCGCCGATCTCGGCCTCCGGCGTACTCTTCTACAACACGCTGTTCGACGAGAACGCCTCCTGCCATATCGCGCTCGGCCAGTGCTATTCGAAGTGCTTCCTGGATGGCGCCTCGCTCAGCCAGGACCAGATCAAGGCGCAGGGCGGCAATTCCTCGCTGATCCACATCGACTGGATGATCGGCTCGGACAAGGTGGATATCGACGGCATTCGTGCGGATGGCTCGAAAGTGCCGGTCATGCGCAAGGGTGAGTGGGCCTAAGGCCCCCGCCTCAACCACGGACAACAAAAAACCCCGTCCTGTCGCCAGGGCGGGGTTTTGTTTTCATCGCTTCGGGTCGATCAGCGGTAGTAGACGACCTTGCCGCCGTTGAACGCGGTCTGCACCCAGAGCACATTGTGCGGGGCAATGCCGCGAACTTCGAGGGCGGCCGACAGGCTCGGGTCTTCCGTCACCATAGCCTGTGCCAGACGCATGCTGTTACCGGTCGGGTAGATGGCCTGCTGCGGGTAGGTGTGGCGATCAAAGCCGCCGCGATCAACGCGAATGGCGGTGACATTGCCGTTGTACTGCTTGCCGAACAGGATTTCGCGGGGTGTCCAGCCGCCGGCTTCGACATAGGTCGCGGCCTGGGCTGAAACGCCACCGACAGTGGCCACAGCCAAAGCTGCGGCGAGAACAAGTTTCTTCTTCATAGTCATGCTCCGTTTGACCGGATGCTTGGGAGCACATCCGGCTTCAGGCGCAGATGTGGCAATGATGAAGATAGTTGTCTAGTATAATCACATGAGATTGATCGATTGCGCGCAATCGATCTTCACATCATCGATCTTTACATCGCGGGGGCCACCGACTGTCGCGATGGCCTGTCTTCACGGATGGGCTCGATCGCTCATCCGACAGCTGGCGATCAGCTCTGGCGCGCCTTGCGGGCGGCATAACGACGGTCGCGCTCGGCCTTGCGGGCTGCTTCGTCTTCGACAACGCGGCTGATGCGCGAAGCTTCAGCGTGTTCGCGAGCATCCTTTTCGGCGTTGGCCTCGGCAATCAGGGCTTCCTCGCGTTCGCGGGCTTCCTGTTCGGCACGAGCCTTTTCTTCGGCCTTCAGGCGCGTGCGCTCGGCATGACGCTGCTCACGCTCTTCGGCGCGGGCGACACGCTCTGCCATGCGGGCTTCGCGTTCGGGATCGGCTGCGGCATGGGCCGCCTTATAGGCCTGAAGCAATGCCGCCTTGGCGTCTGTTGCTGTGGTGCGGCGTTCGGCCAGGCCATGGTCTCTGCTGAATTTCATCGGTGCTCCGATCTCTTGGACAATAGGGGTCAGGTGCGTGCGCGCTTGGCGACAAGAGCCGCCGTGGCGCTTTCGCGCGCTTCGCGTTCGCGGGTGAGCCGAGCCTCGCGCAGGCGGATGGTCTTCTCATCGCGCGCCGAGGTGATCGCGTCCTGCTCGTCAATCGCGCGACCACGCGCGAGAAACTGAGACTGCGTCTTCGCAAAAGCGATTTCGGCGGTCTGGCGCGACTTGGTGAGTTGTTCGGTCATGTCGTCTCCTTTCAGGAGCACTGCCCTCGCGAGCAATAAAAAAAGGCCAGGCGAACCGCCTGACCTTCCGTGGGATCGTGCCTTCGACAGTGCCAGTACATCCGTGGTCAAAGGAAAGCGGATCCCGGATCTATCAGGCTGCCTGCAGGTTGCAGGCCGACATCTTGCCCGACTTGTTGTCGCGCTCCATGTCGTAAGCCAGCTTCTGGCCTTCAACGATTTCGCGCATGCCGGAGCGTTCAACTGCCGAGATGTGAACGAATGCGTCCGGGCCGCCGTTGTCAGGCTGAATGAAGCCGAAGCCCTTGGTGGAATTAAACCATTTTACTGTGCCAGTGGTCATGATGAACCCTTTCATAGCGTATAGAGTGCCGCAGCGCGGATGCGCTGTGGAGGTAACGATTTTTGAAAGGAAGGTTCGACAGGGCGCGGGCTGTTCCGCGCGATAACCAAAGCTTAGCAAGCAACAATCGATGAGCAATAGATAGAGGCAATCCTAATGAAAGTCAACCATCGGTTTTCATTCGGTCCGAAATCTCAATCAAAAGTGTAAATCGCAGCCCTACAACCAAACCCTCATCCGCCACTTGCCCGTTGCGCCATCCATACGCTTGCAAGCACCGTGACGAAGCCGAGCATCTGCGGCAGGCTGAGGCTCTGGCCGAGAAGCAACCAGCCCAGCAAAGTGGCGACGAGAGGGCTCAGGAACCCGAGAGACGCGACGGCTGCGGGTTCGAGCCGCGCGATCCCCCGGAACCAGATGATGTAGGTGAGCGCGCCGCCAACCACGCCCAGCCAGAGGAAGCCCAGAATGTTGGGGCCTGTCAGCGGCGGTAGTGGCGGTTCGAGCAGAAGGGCGAGCGGGACGAGCAGAAGGCCGCCCGCCGTCAGCTGCCATGCCGTAAAGGTCAGTGCCGGCACATCCGGCTGCCAGTGACGCGTCAGCACCGTTCCGGCCGCCATGGAAAGCGCTCCGGCCAGCCCGGCGACAATGCCGATCGGATCGAGAGTGGCACTCGGCGTCAGCACCAGCAGCCCGACACCGCCCAGTCCGGCCAGTGCGGCGAGCACGGCAGCCGGTCGGATCCTTCGCCCCATGACCAGGCGCGCAAGGCCGATAACGATCAACGGCTGGACGGCGCCGACGGTCGCTGCCACGCCACCCGGCAAGCGGTAGGCGGAGATAAAGAGCATGGCCCAAAAGAAGGTGAAGTTCAGCGCACCGAGGATCGTGACACGCCACCACCAATGCCCACGCGGCAGCGTGCGGAAGACAAGGAGAAGCAGAAGCCCTGCCGGCAGGGCGCGCAGCATCGCCACATGCAGTGGATAGCCGGCAGGAAGCAGCTCAGTTGTGGCGACATAAGTCGTCCCCCAGATGGCCGGTGCGAGGGCGGTTGTCGCGAGGATCAAGCGTTTCGAATTCGTCTTCATGTCAAGTATCTCGATGTCAAGGCACTTGGAAGATAGAAGGTTTTATCTTGACGTCAAGATACATTCGCCGCTAACTACCTTCATGACCAAAAGCGATCAAGACGCCGTCGATCAGATCCTCCAACAATGGAGCCGGGAGCGCCCGGATCTCGATGTGACACCCATGGGGCTGATCGGACGGCTCGGACGGCTTCGCGCCCATATCTCGCGAGCGCATGACACGGTCTTCCAGCGCCACGGGTTGAACAGCGCGAGCTTCGACCTGCTCGCGACGCTGCGCCGCTCCGGCCCGCCCTTTCAGCTGACGCCTTCGGATCTTCTGGAAACGATGATGATCACATCCGGGACGATGACGAACCGGATCGATCAGTTGGAGAAGCAGGGACTAGTGGAGCGGCTGCCGCATCCCGAGGACCGGCGGGCCCTGCTGGTCGCACTGACGGAGAAGGGACGCGTGGTGATCGACTCTGCCGTCACCGAGCATGTCGAAAATCAGCATCACCTGGTCGAGCCCCTGACGCTGGAGGAGCGAACGGTTCTGGACGGGCTGCTGAAGAAGTATCTGACGGCTTTCGAAACGCCCTAAAGGCTTGCAAAAGCGGCCTTGATCCTTGTCAGGAAGTTCCGGCGCTTCTCATCCGTCGCGCGGTCCATGTCGTGAATGGCGAGCATGCGGAAATCCACGCCCTTGGCACAGAAGGCGGCGACGCCGCGCTTCAGGATGCGCTTGACCGGATTGCCCATGTAGAGATGCACCACCCACCAGGGTGAACCCGTCGAGGTCACGACCCAGAAGCTGCGGATGTTTATCATCAGCGGCACGATCCGCCCCCCGGCCTTGTCGTGGCCGAAGGCGACGCCCGGCACGAAGATGCGGTCGATGAAGCCCTTCATGATCGCTGGCAGATTGAACCACCATTGCGGAAAGACAAGCACGAGACCATCGGCCGCCTTCAGCCGCTCGACGATGCCGGAGACTTCCGTCGGTTGATAACCGGGCTCCATATAGGCGGCGCGTTCGGCTGCCGAGAGGCGCGGGTCGAAATCCTCGGCATAGAGATCGAGCAGGTCGACCGTGTGGCCCTTCGCTTCCAGCGTTTCGACCACGGCCCTTGCCGCAGACGCGGCGAAGCTTTCCGGCAGGGGATGGGCGAGCACGACGAGGAAGCGTCGGGCGACCATCAGAACAGACTGCCCTGCCCGGCAGGCGGCTCGCTCTTGCGCACCGGCTTGGACACGGCTGCGGCGCGGGCCGGCTGTGCTACCGACGGTTCCGGCGGTGCTACACCTTCGCCGGCGACGGCCGCAACGCGGCCATCCGCAAATTCGATCGCGATCGTCTGACCGTGCGACAGCGCTTCCGCACGGGACAGCGGGCGATCGTTTTCGTCGCGGATCACGGCATAACCGCGAGCGAGCACGTTCTTGTAAGAGAGTGACTGCAGGACGCGATCCTGCGAGACCAGGGCCTGACGCGCGCGGCGAAGGTCGTTCATCACGGCACTGTCGGCGCGACGACCGAGGCTTTCAAGCCTGTCCTTCGACCGCTCCGTCATTGCCTTCAGCCGCCCCGGCACCGCCGTCAACGTGGCGTCGAAGCGGCCGAGACGCGCCTTGTTGCGGTCGATCAGGCGCTCGATGACCCGTTCGGCGCGAACCGCGTTTTCAGATAGTTTCTGCCTACGCTCCACCAACTGCCGCGCCAGCATATCCGGCGAGAGCTTGGCCGCCGCACGCTCGAAGCTGCGACGCTTGTTCATGGTATTGAGCTCGAGACTGCGGCCAAGACCGGCGGCCGCCTCGTCGAAGCGGCGGCGCGGCAAAGCCAGCAACTGGTCGAGCGAGGGCAGCGCCCGAACGAGGCTGCGCAGGTTCTGGCGGCGGTTGTCCATCTGGCGGTTCATGGCACCGGACAGCCGCGCGGCAAGTGTCGCGACCTGCGCCTCAAGATCGGCTCTGACCGGAACCGCCATTTCGGCAGCCCCCGTCGGCGTCGGTGCGCGGACATCGGCGGCGTAGTCGATCAGCGTCCAGTCGGTCTCGTGGCCGACGGCGGAGATCAGCGGAATGGTGCTGGCAGCCGCAGCACGCACCACCGCCTCGTCGTTGAAGCTCCAGAGATCCTCAAGGCTACCGCCTCCGCGGGCGACGATCAGCACGTCCGGTCGCGGGATCGACCCGCCAGACTCGAACGCATTGAAGCCGTGGATGGCATTTGCCACCTCGTCGCCGGAGCCTTCGCCCTGCACCTTGACCGGCCAGACCAGCACATGAACCGGGAAACGGTCAGAGATGCGGTGCAGGATATCGCGGATGACGGCTCCGGTCGGCGAGGTCACGACCCCGATGACCTTCGGCAGGAAGGGCAGGAGCTGCTTGCGCGCCGGGTCGAACAGACCTTCAGCCGTGAAGCGGCGCTTGCGCTCCTCGATCAGCGCCATCAGGGCGCCGGCGCCGGCCGGCTCCATCTGCTCGATGACGATCTGATACTTCGACGAGCCGGGGAAGGTCGTGACCTTGCCGGTCGCGATCACTTCCATGCCCTCTTCCGGGCGATATTTCAGCTTCGAGAAGGAGCCTTTCCAGATCACCGCATCGATACGGGCCTTGTCGTCTTTCAGGCTGAAATAGGCATGGCCGGAGGAATGCGGCCCGCGATAGCCGGAGATTTCGCCGCGCACGCGGACATGATCGAAAGAGGTTTCGATGGTGCGCTTGATCGAGCCCGAGAGTTCCGAAACGGAGAACTCGGTGAGGTTCGTCGGCGAATCGCTGTCGAAGAAATTGCTCATGGCCATTTCCTAGCGGAAAATGAGAGCGAGATCAGCCCGCCTACGCAGGTGATCCCGCGCTTTCCGTCAGGGCAGTTCGACGCTGTAGATCTGCATGCTGGAGGAAGGATCGACCGGCAACCGTCGGAGATAGGCCGGGACCTCGCCCTTCATCATGCCGGCATAGAGACCGTCGGCCTTGGTCAAGGCGATCTTCTCCGTCTGCGGGAAATCCGGGCAGAACACGAGGATCGTCGCGCCCGCGCCACGCAGGAAGGCTGCCGCCTCCTCGGGCTTGGAAAGGCCGACATGCAGCTCCGTCAGCATGCCGCCCTGGTTACGGTGATAGGGACCGGAAAGTGCCCGATGGCGGGTGAAGCGCAGGATCTCCGGCCCCATATCGGCGGCGGCAACCACCACGCCGGTCGGCAGATCGTTGAGTGCGGCAAACCCGGATGGCGCGTCGCAGGCAGCGGTCTGCTCGGTTGTTGCCGCAGGGGTCTGGGACAAGCCCTTCACCCGGTTGGTGACACCCGCCGTGCCCTCGACGAACAGCACGCCGAACAGCGCCCAGGCGCTCGGAACCGAAAGAAAGGCGGCCAGTGCGAAGAGCAGGCCCGTCCCCAGCTGATCGGGTTCTTCGCGCGCCTTGCGACGCAGTTCTCCGATCAGTAGGGCCAAGGGCGGAATGGCGAGCAGATTGGCGAAGATAGCGCCGCGCACCTGGATGAGCGCGATCAGCCAGCAAACCGCGACCAGTGCCAGGACGATCGCGTGGGGGCGCACCCGGTCACCATTCAGGATGCGGAAAAGGCAGACACAGATCGCGAAGAAGCCGACGGCATAAAAACCACCAAAGGCAGCCGGCTCCTTGGCGAACTGATCGAGGAACGACTGCGCTTCGATGACACCGGCAAGCCACATGGACTGCAGAAGCGGGTCGAGTTCGCTCAGCGGGTTCTGCAGGCATTGCGGCGCGATCGTCACCGCACCGAGGCCAACGAGCACGCCGGTGACGCCAATCGCTGCGATGCGTAGGCGCAGATTGCGCATGCCCGGCAGCTGGGTTGCGATGAAGAGCGAGGCGGCTCCGATGCCGACCACGGCGTAGAAGCCGACCGACAGGCTGTCGCAGGTGACATCGGCATATTGTGACGGTGGAACGGTCGCAAAGAAAAAGGCCGAGAGGCTGACCAGAAGGGTGAGCGAGAAGGCGCGGGCGGCTCTCCCATAGTCCTCGCCTTCTACGGCCCAGAGAACTCCGACTATGGCGCAGGCCGCTGCCACGAAAGGCGTTGTTTCGGCACCGATCGCGATGGCGGCAGCGGCCGCGATGCCGGCAAGGGCATGCCCGACCAAGCCGCGCGCGGGATCGATGAGGCCGGCTGCGATGGTGGCGACCAGGACAAGCTGGACATTATGATGGTCGATCGAGCCCGGCAGAAAGCGATTGCCGGTGATGACGAAGACGGAGGTCAGCAGCAGCGCGAGATGCATGGTGACATCGTCGCCGATCCGACGCGCAGCGATTGCGATGGCTGCCATCAGCGGCAGGATCAGCATGAGCGGCCAAACGAGCAAGGCCAGGGCCTCAGCCTGTTCCATGGGCACGATCTGGGCGAAGACGCGGATCAAGAGCGCGATGGGCCAGTCGATCAGGCGCGACCAGTGCATCAGCGTGCCACCGTCGAGCCCCAGCCGATACTGCGTCAGGTCGAACCAGGACTGGCCGGCCAAGAGATCGCGCACCTGCACCAGGCGCATGACATCGTCATTGTCGCTGCCGACATAGTCGCTCGCGGCCGGGAGATTAAGCAGAGCAATCACAGCCATGGTGACGAGGCCGTAAACCAGCGTCCAGAGAAGGAGCGGACGCGCGGTGGAGGGCCTCGACGCGCTCGGCAGGGTGATGTCGGCCATGCTTGGTCAAACCTCCAGGCCCGCCAGGCAATATCCCCTCCGGGAATACAGCGGCAGACCATATTTCAAAGACTGATCTTCTCCGAAACTTAGCCTTAACCTTCTCAAGAAATAGTAAAATCAATGGTGGCCTTAGGGCTGCCCGAACCCCAGCGTTTTGAGCAGGTCCCCATGAGCCGCGCGGCCACCTCTTCCCTCGACATCGCCGTTCTCCTGCCATGCTACAACGAGGCAGCCACGATCGGGCAGGTCGTGACCGATTTCCGCACGGCGCTGCCGGAGGCGAAGATCTATGTTTACGACAACAACTCGACCGACGGCACGGCGCTGAAAGCCATGCTGGCGGGTGCGACTGTCGTACGCGAGCGCCGGCAGGGCAAGGGCCACGTGGTGCGCCGCATGTTCTGCGACATCGATGCCGACATCTACATCATGGCCGATGGCGACGGGACCTATGGCCCTGCGGACGCCGAGGAACTGATCCGCACGCTGATCACCGAGCGCGCCGACATGGTGGTCGGCACACGGCGCGGCGTTCATGATGATGCCGGCCGCAACGGCCATGCCTTCGGCAACCGGCTGTTCAACCTGCTTTATCGCGTGCTGTTCGGCAACGACTTCACGGATATCCTCTCGGGCTACCGCGCGTTCTCGCGCCGCTATGTGAAGAGCTTCCCTGCCGTTTCCGCAGGCTTCGAGATCGAGACGGAAATGTCGGTGCACGCCTCACGGCTAAAGCTGCCGGTCTGCGAGATCGAGCTCGATTACGGTCGCAGGCCTGAGGGTTCGCATTCGAAGCTCTCGACTTTCAAGGACGGCTTCAAGATCCTCTGGATGTTCGCCATGCTGATGAAGGAAACGCGGCCCTTCGCCTTCTTCGGCCTGATCGCGGCTGGCCTGATGGGCGTCAGTCTCGCCTTCATGGCACCCGTGCTCTACGAGTTCTTCACCACCGGCCTCGTCTCGCGCATGCCGACCTGGATTGCGGCCATGGCGCTGACGATGATGTCCTTCCTGTCGTTTACGGCAGCGCTCATCCTCGATTCCGTCGCGCGCTCGCGCGCCGAGCAGCTCAGGATCCACTATCTGACGCTGCCGGCCCTCAGCACGGCCAAGCTCCAGGCTGAGCCCGTATCGGCGGACGAAAAGCCGAAGCGTGAGCGTTCGGCCAAGACTGCGGCCAAGGGCGGCTCGTCCCGCGCGGCATGAAGAAGTTCCTGCGATTCGTCGTCGTCGGCGCCACCGGCTTTCTCGTCGATGCCGGTGTGCTCTGGCTGTTCCTGACCTTCACCCCGGTCGGACCGCTCGCCGCCCGCATCGTGGCAATCGCGGTTGCCATGACCACGACCTGGCTGCTCAACCGCCATTTCACCTTTGGCGCTTCGAATCGCTCTGTTGTCAGCGAAGGCTTTCGCTATGGCTTCATCGGCGCCGTGACGTCGCTGATCAATTACGGGGTTTATGCCCTGCTTCTGATCGGCGCGCCGCTGCTCAGCCCCTATGCCGCGCTGGTGTTCGCCTCCATCGCGGCCATGCTGTTCAGCTTCTTTGGCTATTCGCGCTACGTCTTTCGCCGCTAAGGGACGAGAAGCGGCTCACACCGCTTCCCAGCCGTCCTTGCCCGCTGCGCGATAGATCGCGTCGATCAGCTTCTGGTTCGCCTTCGAGCTTTCCAGCGTGACGACCTCGCCCTTGGTGCCGGCCACGGCACGCGCGAAGGCTTCAGCTTCCAGCTTGTACTGGCGGCTGTCGGGGAAGCGGAAAATCTGCGAAACATTATGGCCGCGATTGGTGAGTTCGACTTCTTCGGCGCCCCAGCGATCGGCATTGAACGGCGACTTCACCTCGATGAAACCATCCGTGCCGTGGAAGACCATCAGCTGGCGATTGGCCATCTGGGTCGAGACGTAGAAGTTCAGTTCGAAATCGGCGAAGTCCGCCTTCACGCTCGCATAGATATCCGTGCCGAAGTCCGGGTCGCGCTCGATGGTCGACTGCACGCGCACCGGCTCCTTGCCCGTGACGAAGCGGGTGGTGATCGTTGGATAGACGCCGATATCCGGAAGAGCGCCGCCGCCGAGTTCGGGGATGTTGCGCATATTGCCGGGGTCGCGGTTGAAGTAGGTGAACGAGCCCTGGACCATCTTCAGCGTGCCGATGGCGCCTTCGGCGAGCAATTCGCGGACCTTCAGCCACACCGGAGCATAAGTCACCATATAGGCTTCCGTGATCAGCACCTTGTTACGCTCGCGCGCCGCGATGATCCCGTCGATCTCTTCGGCCTTCAGCGCGATCGGCTTCTCACAGAGCACATGCTTGCCGGCATCCGCCGCCTTGATCGCCCATTCGACATGCTGCGAAGTCGGCAGCGGAATGTATACGGCGTCGATGAGGTCGGAGGCGAGCATTTCCTCGTAGGAGCCGAAGGCATAGGGAACCGAGAAGCGGTCGGCCATCTCGCGGGCCCGGGCCAGATCGCGGCTCGCAACCGCCGTCACAACGGCGTTTTCGGCATCCTGGATCGCCGGCACCACAAGCTCGCGACCGATCTTGGCCGTCGACAGAATTCCGAAACGCAGCATCTTTAGTCCTCCTCAAAATGTCGGGGCGGACATTAGGCGAAGCTCCGGCAGGGCGCAACGGGTTGTCAGACAATCAGCTTGCGCCGAGAAAGAGATGCTTGGCCGAAAATGTCCGCTCTTCGTCCGGCAGGCGCATGGTGACTACAAACCAAGGATCTATGCTAGTCTTCATCGCAAAGACAGGAGACGAACATGTCCGCTCAAGACACTGCCCTCATCGTGGTCGACGTTCAGGAGAGCTTTCGCCAGGCACCCTATTGGGACGCGTCTGAACTGCCCACCTATCTGTCCCGCCAGCAGGCGCTGATCGATGGTGCCAAGGCTGCCGGCATGCCGATCGTGCAGATCTTCCACGTCGACACCGACGCCACCTTCACGCTGGAAAGCGGACTTGTCCGCACGCTCGACGAGATCACGATTATGCCCGACGTGACCTTCCACAAGGGTGTGCATTCGGCCCTGGTCGATACCGGGCTTGACGCCTGGCTGCGCGCAAACGGCATTCGCCGCGTCATCGTCTCGGGCATCCGCACCGAGCAGTGCTGCGAGACCACGTCGCGCCACGCATCCGATCTCGGCTTCGAAGTTGACTTCGTGACCGAGGCGACGCTGACCTTTCCGATGACGCATGCCTCGGGCACAGTCTTCTCCGCCGAGGACATCCGCATCAGGACAGAACTGGTGCTATCAGGCCGCTTTGCCAGGATCGCGACGGTCGAACAGGCGCTCGCGCCCCTTTCCGCCGCCGCCTGAGATTGGCCACGATGGACGTGATCCCGGTCTTCATCCTCGTTCCGCCTGACACCCTGCTGATCGACATCGCCGGTCCGCTGGAAGTCTTGCGTTATGCGAACCAGGAACAGGACCGGGTCCGTTTCGACTATCGCTACATCTCGGCCGCGCCCCGGCAGCAGACCTCGATCGGGCTGATGCTGGACGGACTGGAGCCCCTGTCCGACAGCCTGCCGGACAATGCGATCCTGATGATTTCAGGAAGTCTCACCGTCGGCATCGAGGAGATTGCACGGGACCCCGAATTGAAGACACTCACGCGCTGGCTTAGCCGCACGGTGCGCCCCGACACACGTCTCGTCACCATCTGCTCCGGCGCGCTGCTGGCGGCCGCCGCCGGGCTGATGGAGGGGCATCAGTGCACCACGCATGCCGAGTGTCTGGACGAACTGCGCTCGCTCGCCCCGACGGCCACCGTGCTGGAAAACCGGCTTTATGTCGAAGATGGCAACCGCTTCTCGAGTGCAGGGATCTCGACCGGCATCGACCTGATGCTGCATCTCGTCAGCCGCTTTGCCTCGCCGCAGGCAGCCCTTGCTGCTGCCCGCAAGATGGTCATCTATCTGCGCCGCAGCGGCCAGGATCCGCAGATGTCGCCTTGGCTTTCGGGGCGCAACCACATCCATCCCGCCATCCATCGGGCACAGGATGCGATCATGGCGGATCCGGCGCGGGACTGGTCCCTGCCAGGACTCGCTGACATCGCGCATTTGAGCGAACGGCATCTGTCTCGCCTCTTCCGCGAATATGTCGGTCTGTCGGTCGTCGATTACGTCAACCTCATGCGGGTGACGCTCGCCCAGGAGCTTCTCAAGCAATCGAGGCTCGACATGGAAAGCCTGGCGCATCGCGCGGGCTTCGCCTCCTCAAGGCATATGCGGCGGGTCTTTGCCCAGCATCACGGCCTGTCACCCAGCGCGTTTCGCAAGACTGGAGACTGAAAGCCCGTGCGACACTGGAAAGCCGTAATGCGAGACCCATATCGAGGCCATGCGCGGGCGATAGGACAAACCCGCTTCAGAACCCATCAATGCTTTTCAATGGTGCCGCCGACTTACGCTTGATAGCGTCGCTCCAATGCTTCCTTTCCCCATCTATCCGAGGCTTCCCATGCAGAAACGTGCTCTCGGCCGCACCGGCCTTTCGATCGCCCCCGTCGTGCTCGGCGGCAATGTTTTCGGCTGGACCGCCGACGAGAAGACCTCATTCGAGGTTCTCGACCGCTTCTTTGATGCCGGCTTCAACACGATCGACACGGCCGACATGTATTCGCTCTGGGCCGACGGCAATGTCGGCGGGGAAAGCGAGACGATCATCGGAAACTGGCTGAAGCGCGGTGGCGTGAAGCGGGAGGATGCCGTCATCGTCACCAAGGTCGGCGCCGATCTCGGGGGCAAGCGCCGAGGCCTCAGCGCCCGCCGCATTGCGGAGGCCGTCGAGGATTCGCTCCGCCGTCTGCAGACCGACTATATCGATCTCTACCTCGCCCATTGGCCGGATGCGGAAACGGACGACGAGGAAAGCCTTGCCGCCTTCGCAAAGCTCAAGGACGAGGGCAAGGTGCGCGCGATTGGCTGCTCCAACCTCGATGCCGAGCAGCTTCAGGCGACCTTCGACGCGGCAAGCAAGGCGGGCGTCGGGCGCTACGATGTCATCCAGCCGGAATACAACCTCTACACGCGCGCAAAGTTCGAAAACGATCTTGCTGACCTCTGCCAGCGGGAAGAGATCGGGGTCATCACCTATTACGCGCTGGCCTCCGGCTTCCTCACCGGTAAGTATCGCAGCGCTGCCGATACCGAAGGCAAGGCACGCGGCGAGGATATGGAGCCCTATCTCAACACGCGTGGCTTCCATATTCTCGGAGCGCTCGACCAGGTGGCTGCCGAAACAGAGACCAGCCCTGCTACCGTCGCCATCGCCTGGGTTGCTGCCCAGCCGGGGATCACCGCACCGATCGCCTCAGCCACCAGCCTCAGCCAGCTCGACAGCCTGATTGCCGCCGGTAAGCTTGAACTGACGAAGGCGCAGATCGAAGCCCTTAATGCGGCGAGCGCATGAGCCACCCTCTCGTCATTCGGGACGCCACGGCGGCTGACGAAGCCGCCTGGCGGGGCCTCTGGAATCAATATCTCGCCTTCTACAAGGTAGACCTCGCCGAGGATGTCACGGCCCATACCTGGGCGCGCATTCTCGACCCTTCGTCGCGGGTCGCCATGCGCGTGGCGGAGGTGGACGGCGCTTTTGCCGGTTTTGCCATCCACCATTTCCACGATTCAACCTGGGTGAAGACACCCGACTGCTATCTGGAAGACCTGTTTCTCGACGCGACCTATCGCGGCCAAGGCATTGGCCGGGCGCTGATCGACGATCTCATCGCGATCACGAAGGCCAAGGGCTGGTCGCGGCTCTACTGGCATACCGACCGGGACAACGCCACGGCGCGCAAGCTCTATGACACTTACGCGCCGGAAGACGGCCATGTGCGCTACCGGTTGAAGCTCGGCTGATAGCTGTCAGCCCCGCCAGCGGAAGAAATCGATGAAGGCGCGTAGCGCCGGGCGCATCTGGCGGCGACTGGAATAGTAGAGCGAGAAGCCATCGAAGGGCGGGCACCAGTCGTCGAGCACGCGGATCAGCCGCCCCTCGCGGACATCGGTCTCGACACCGGTGTCGAAGAGATAGGCGAGGCCTGCGCCATCGAGGGCTGCCTGCCGCATCAGGCCCTGATCGGAGAGGATCAACGGTCCCCGGACACTGATCGAGAGCACGCGACCATCCTTCTCGAACTCCCAGCGATAGATTGTGCCGCTCTGGAACCGCCGACGGATGCAGGCGTGTTCGGTCACGTCGCGCGGCCCGCGGGGCACGGGATACCTTGCGAAATACTCCGGCGAACCGACGACGGAACCACGCCATGGACCACTCATCCTGACGGCAATCATGTCGGCATCGAGATGTTCCCCCAAACGCAAACCGGCGTCATAGCCCTTCTCGACGATGTCCTCGAAGCGATCGTCGGTGACGATCTCCAGCTCGATCTCTGGATAAGCGGCGGCAAAGGCGCCGAGACGCGGCGCGATCAGGCTTTGCGCCGCCAGCATCGGCATGGTGATGCGCAGCACGCCCGCCGGCCGACCGCTGTTGTCTGAAAGCGCCTCGATGGCAGAAGCGATGTCGGCAAGAGCCGGCTGCAGGGTCTCCAGAAGCTGGCGTCCCTCCGCTGTCGGCGCGGCACTGCGTGTTGTGCGCGCCATCAGGCGGAGCTTCAGGCTCTCCTCCAGAGACGAAATCGCGTGGCTCACCGCCGAGGGCGCAATGCCAAGCTCGGCGGCTGCCTTGCGGAAGCTGCCGTGATGGGCGACGGTGGCGAGGACGGCGAGTTGCGAAAGCTGGGTCCGGTTCATTGTTCCAAATGATAGAACAAGGTGATCGGGTCTGCATGCATTTTCTGAAGAGAGCGCGTGCTCTAGTTTGCCATCACCGGCGCAGCAAGACTGCGCTTGCCCATATCACAGGAGGCCATCATGAAGACCCGCACACTCGGCTCACTTACCACTTCGACCATCGGTCTCGGCTGCATGGGCATGAGCCACGGCTATGGCACCAATATCGACGACGCGGCGGCGCAGATTCTATTCGACCATGCTGTCGAACGCGGTGTCACCTTCTTCGACACGGCCGAGGTCTACGGCCCCTTCACCAATGAAGAGCTGGTCGGCAAGGGCCTGAAGCGCCATCGCGACCACGTGGTGATCGCCACCAAATTCGGCTTCACCATCGGCGACGAGGCGAAAGCCGCCCGTCCCTCCGGTCTCGACAGCCGGCCGGAGCATGTGCGCGCGGTCGCCGAGGCGTCGCTGAAGCGGCTCGGCGTCGAGGTCATCGACCTTTTCTACCAGCACCGCGTCGACCCCGATGTTGCGATCGAGGAGACGGTCGGCGCCATGGCGGACCTCGTGAAAGAGGGCAAGGTCAAGGCGCTGGGTCTCTCGGAAGCAAGTGCCGCAACGCTGCGACGCGCCCATGCCGTACATCCGATCTCGGCCATCCAGAGCGAATATTCGCTCTGGACCCGCGACCCCGAGACAAACGGCGTGCTCGATACCTGCCGCGAACTCGGCATCGGCTTCGTGCCCTTCTCTCCGCTCGGTCGCGGCATGCTGACAGGCGCCCTGAAGGACCTCTCCAAGCTTGGCGAGAACGACTTCCGCCGCGGGTTGCCGCGCTTCGACCAGGAGAACTTCGACGCCAACCTTGCGCTGGTCACGGCGCTGGAAACCATGGCGGCGGAGAAGGGTGTCTCGCCCGGCCAGCTGGCGCTCGCATGGGTTCTTGCACAGGGCGATTTCATCGTACCGATCCCGGGCACGACGAAGATCGCCAATCTCGACAGCAATATCGATGCGACCGGGATCACGCTCTCGGCCGACGATCTCGCTGCGCTGGCGAATGCCGTTTCACCCGACAAGGTGTCCGGCGCGCGCTACAACGAGGCCATGTCCAAAATGGCGGGGCGTTGAGTCGATCGAGTACTTCCGCCAGGAGCCGGAAGTACTCGATCTGCCTTGTTTTGACGCAGTCCGGACGCAAAACCGCTGACGCACTTTTGCTGGACATGCTCTGTCAAGCAAAGCGCCGACTTGCCGCCACGCAGAGAACGACCAGCAGGGCTGTCGCCAGCATGGGAAGGCTTACCTTTTCATGCAACAGCCCTGCGGCCAGCACGAAGCCGAGAAACGGCTGCAGCAACTGCAACTGCCCGACCGAGGCAATGCCGCCCAAGGCCAGGCCGCGATACCAGAAGATGAAGCCGATCATCATGCTGAACAGCGAGACGTAAGCGAGCGCCAACCAGCCGGATGTCGAAACGGCGCCAAGATCCTCCGGCATGGTCCAGAGCGCGAGCGGTAGCATTGTTGGTAGCGACAGTACCAGCGCCCAGCTGATCACCTGCCAGCCGCCAAGCCGACGCGACAGGCGCGCACCTTCGGCATAACCCAGACCACAGGCAAGGACTGCTGCGATCATCAGCCCGGCACCCGCGATCGCCATATCCGCCGTCGTCGACAGCGCAAAACCGGCAACCAGCGCCGCGCCCGTCACGGAGAACATCCAGAATATCGCAGAGGGGCGTTCGCCGGCCCGCAATACGCCGAAGAGAGCGGTGCAGAGCGGCAGCAAGCCGACGAAGACGATCGACTGGGCCGAGTTGATGCTCTGCAGCGCCAGCGCCGTCAGCAGGGGAAAGCCGACCACGACGCCGAGTGCGACGACCGCCAGCGGCAACAGATCGCTGCGCAGGGGGCGCTTCTCCCGCATCGCAATCAGCAGGGCAGCCCCCAGAAATGCGGCGATCACGGCGCGCGCCGATGTCAGGAACAGCGGGGCAAAGTCGGCAAGCCCCACCCGCGTTGCCGGCAGCGAGCCGCTGAAGATCAGCACGCCGATGAAGCCGCTGGCCCAGGCCTTCCACGAAGTCGTCATTCTCGTCTCCATTTGTCTTTCCGCCCTTGTCGCGCGGAGGGGCTAGCGCATCCAGAGACGGAGCGATACAATTCAGCCGAACTGTATTGATGACAAAGGCCATACAGATGAATGAGCGCGTTCAACCACCGGAGCTGCCAGCCTCGCGGACGGCGCAGGTCATGGCCGATATTCGCGGGCGCGTCGGCTCAGGCAAACTTGTCCCCAACGACCGGCTGCCATCGATCCGCCGGCTGGCCATAGAGCTCTCGGTCTCGCCCTCCACCGTCGTCGAGGCCTATGACCGGCTGTCCGCCGAGGGGCTGATCCGCCCCCGCCCGGGCTCCGGCTTCTTTGTGACCGAGGCCGGCCGCACGCCCGCACCACTTGTCCGGCTGGAGCCGCCCCGCGCGATGGAAGTCGACCCCTTCTGGGTGGCGCGCCAGGCGCTGGATGCCGATCCCGGCACGTCGAAACCCGGCTGCGGCTGGCTGCCGCCAGACTGGATGCCGACCGCGCTTTTGCATACCGGGATGCGCAACGTGCTGCGCCAGGCGACCAGCCTCACGACCGATTACGGCCCCTCACGCGGAAGCGCCGCGCTCAGGCGTTTCGTCGAGACGCGGCTGCGTCAGCAGTCGATTACGCTTTCCGACAATCAGGTCCTGCTTGCGGGCTCTGCCACCCAGGCGCTCGATCTCGTCTGCCGGCTGCTCTTGCGCCCCGGCGATCGCGTCATCGTCGACGATCCCTGCTATTTCAATTTCCAGACGCTGCTCCGCGCCCATCAGGCAGTCGCGATCCCGGTGCCCTATACGGAAAACGGCCCTGACATTGCTGCCTTCGAGGCCGCTGTGACGCGCGAGGCACCGCGCCTCTATCTCACCAATTCCGGCCTGCACAATCCGACCGGCGCGACGCTCTCGCCGCAGGTCGCCTTCCAGCTGCTCGGCATCATCGCCCGTTCGGACATGCTCGTCGTCGAGGACGACATTTTTTCCGATTTCGAGCCGGAGCCTGCGATCACGCTCGCCACACTAGACGGCCTTTCCCGCGTCATCCGCATCGGCAGTTTTTCGAAGACTATTTCAGCTTCACTGCGCACAGGCTTCATCGCCACCGATCCCGAACGGATCCGGCTCTTGACCGACCTGCAGGTCGCCATCCAGTTCGGTGGCCCAAGCCAGGTAGCGACCGAGGCGATCCACGGCGTGCTTTCAAGCGGCGGCTATCGTAAGCACCTCGACCAGTTGCAACGGCGCCTGGACACGGAACGGCGTGCGACCGTAACCCGGCTCGGCGACCTTGGCATCACACCGGTTCTCACGCCGCGTGGCGGCCCCTATCTCTGGTGCCGCATGCCCGAGGGGATCAGCTCGACCGCGCTCGCCCAGGCCGCCCTGCCCCAGGGCGTGGTGCTGGCGCCCGGCAATGTCTTCAGCCCCTCACTCTCGGCAGACGGCTTCATGCGCTTCAACGTGGCGCATATGGGTGATGCGCGCCCGTTTAGGGTGTTGGAGCGGGCATTGAAGGCGATGGGATAATCAGCCGCTGACCGCCCGGCGATAGACTGACGGCGTCGTGCCGGTCACCGCCTTGAACATCCGCGTCAGATGGCTCTGGCTGCTGAAACCGCAGGCTGAGGCGATCTGGGCAATCGGCTCGGCGCCGTCAAGCATGCGCCGCGCGCGGTCGATCCGGCGGTTGAGGATGAAGTCATGCGGGGAGACGCCGCAGCTTGCCCGAAACATCCGCTGCAGATGGAATTCGCTCAAGTCCGCCAGCTTCGCCAGATCCTTTAGCGTGATCGTCTGGTCGAGGCTTGCCTCGATGTGTTCCACCAGCCGCCGCCGCAGGACGGGCGCCAGACCGCCGCGCAGGACCGGGCGCCGCTCGCCGCCATAACGCGGGTCAGCAAAGAGCTGCCCGACGGCCGAGACAATCGCCTGTTCGGCGAGCAGCCGGTTGCCGCTCTGGGTGGCCGTGGCCAGATGCACCAGCGCCTCCGCCAGTCTCGGCGCCTCGTCGAAGGTCGCTTCCGGCAGAAGCATCAGCCGGGCATCGCGGTCGAAGGTCTCCGAGAATAATCGGCGCAGCTCGTGGTCGGCGACGTAAAGATGCACGAATTCGAAGTTGTCGGTGATCTCCCATTCGGACGAGGCCCCCTGCGGCATGATGCAGAGGGCACCCGGCCAGCCGGCAATGCTGCCGGCATCGATCCGCCGTGTGCCGTCGCCGCCGCGCAGGTAACAGCTGAAGGTATGCCCGTCGGTCCGCTCATAGCGCATGCGATCATGGCTGTTGCGCCAGATCGCACTTGCCCGGCCCTCGCCGAGGTCAAGCGTTTCCCCACGCTCGGCACGGGACGAGGCGGACAGGGAGCCGAAAACGGTGGCGGTGTGCAGCATGGATGGCCCTTGAAAGATCGTCTGCATTCTAGCGCGCTTGATGCGCCGCGCCATCACCAATCGGATAGGCGTAGCCGCCTTAGCGAAGAACACCGCAAGATCGTGCAAGAACGGACAGCGTCAGCGGCGTTACCTGCCTTTCGAAAGCGAGGCGCATCCCATGACCAATCTCCTTCTCTTCTCGTCGACCGTGCTGATCTGGGGCACCACCTGGAGTGCGATCGCGCTGCAGATCGGGCCGGTGCCGGTGCTGGTCTCGGTCTTCTATCGCTTCGCGCTTGCAGCGCTCGTGCTCGTCGGCGTGCTGGCGCTCACAGGGCGCCTGAAGGTGCCGACGCTGAAGCAGCAACCCTTCATCCTCGTTCAGGCGCTGTCGCTCTTCTGCTGCAACTTCCTCTGCTTCTATCACGCGGCAAGCTATGTGCCCTCGGGCCTCATCTCCGTCGTCTTCTCGCTCGCCACGGTCTACAACGCCGTCAATGCCCGCATCTTCTTCGGGGATGTGATCAAGCCGCGCACGCTGGTCGCAGCCGGCTTGGGTGCCGCCGGGCTTGCGCTGCTCTTCGGGCCTGAGATCTTCATCGCCGTCAATCCGGACAGCTGGAAGGGCATCGGCCTTTCGGCGCTCGGCACGCTGTTCTTTTCCTTCGGCAACATGGCGTCTCGCCGCAACAGCGCTGAAGGCATCCCGCCCGTCACTGCCAATGCCTGGGGCATGAGCTATGGTTCGATCGCGCTTCTCGCCCTGATCGGCATCACCGGCACGCCCATCGTGCTGCCGCCGGACCAAACCTATCTCGCCGCCCTCGTATATCTCTCCGTCATCGGCTCGGTCGTCGGCTTCACCACCTATCTAATGCTGGTCTCGCGTATCGGCTCGCAGAAGGCCGCCTATGCCACTGTGCTCTTTCCGGTCGTCGCGCTAACGCTGTCGAGCCTTTACGAGGACTATCACTTCACGCCGCTCGCGATGGTGGGTCTCGCACTGACGCTTGCCGGCAATGCGGTCATGTTTGCGCGGCTGCCGCGCCGACAGCCCGTCACCGCCGTCGAGCCGGCGGAACTGAAGGCCTGATCGCATTCCGGCACCTGCGACGGATGGCGCGGACGATTTCCCGCGTCAGCGGAGAGTTTCTGCGCTATGAGAAGCGTCACCGTCTGATCCCAACGCTTGAAAGTGTCCATGGTCCAACGTCTTGTCCCGGTGATCCGCCCTTGACCGGCCTTAACGATACCGCCGCGCTCGCGCGGCTCGGCTTCAGCGCCTTCTTCGTCGAGCAGGTGACAGCTGATGAGGCCGATCTCCTGGTGCGCCGCATCTCCTCGGTGCATCGCGACCGCCTGGAGGCGATCGATGCGACGGGGCCGGTAGAGATCGAGCTTCCGCCCAACAGCAATACGGCGGATTTTGCCGTGGGCGACTGGGTTCTTGCCGCACCCTATACCGGTTTGCTCGTGCGCCGCCTAGATCGCCAGACCGTGCTGCAAAGGCGGACCGAAGGCGCCTTCGGCCAGCAACTCGCTGCTGCCAATGTCGACACGCTGTTCATCGTCACCTCCTGCAATGCCGATTTCAACGCTGCCCGGCTGGAACGCTATTTGGTGATGGCCAATGAAGCGGGCACGCGGCCTGTCATCGTTCTCACCAAGGCCGATACGGTCGATGACGCATCCCCGTTTGCCGATGAAGCCAAGGGACTGCAGCGCGATCTGCCCGTCGTCATCGTCAATGCGCGCTCGCCGGAAGCTATCGACCCCTTGATGCCATGGTGCGGTCCCGGCCAGACGGTGGCGCTGGTCGGCTCTTCTGGTGTGGGCAAGTCGACGCTGGTGAATACGCTCGCCGGTCACGGTGCAGAGACGGCGCAGAAAACTGGCGCGATCCGCGAGCATGATGCCAAGGGTCGGCACACGACGACGGCACGTTCCCTGCATGCCATGGCCAGCGGCGGCTGGGTGATCGATACACCCGGCATTCGCACGCTCTATGTCAGTGACATCACCGATGGCATCGACACGCTGTTTGCCGAGATCACCGAGCTTGTGCCGCATTGCAAGTTCCGCGATTGCAGCCATTCGCACGAAAAGGGTTGCGCCGTGCAAGCGGCAATCAAGGCTGGCACGCTTGAGCCTGCCCGCCTCGATCGTTGGCGGCAGCTACAAGCGGAAAACCGCGACCGGACGCCCGTCTATTCCGGACCGAAGGGCAACAAGACGCTGCGCAAGAAGAAGTATTGAGCTTTCGGTCTCTTATCCCTACATAAGAGCTATCAGCGACGCCCTTCGCACGCGTCGCATCCGCTCGCCACATGCGAGCTTTTCTTCCCCGTTTACCGCGACATCTAAGGCTCCGGCATCCTGCCGGCGCATTTCCAGAATTGGAGACCAGCATGGCAGACGACAACACCAAGGGCTATGAGGCCATACCCTTTGCCAAGAAGCATCGCATCTCGGTCGAAGACGCCAAGGCGATCCTTGCCAAGCACGGCGACGACCGCAAGTCCGCCGACAAGGAAGGCCGTCGCGTCAGCCTCTGAGGCATGATGACGAAGCCCGACCTTCTGACGGTCCATGACCATCGGGTGCAAATCAAAAAGCCCTTTCCCTGACATGCAGGGAAAGGGCTTTTTCTTTGTCTCACGGCATGCGGCCCAGGTCCGCTCGCCATCAGAAGCTCAGGCGCGCAGCGTGCCGCCCGTCGACTTTTCGACATTGCCGACGATCTTCTTCGTCAGCGCATCGAAATCCTCGTCGGTCAGCGTCTTGTCGGCCGGCTGGATCAGAACCTCGATCGCCACCGACTTCTTGCCCTCGCCGACGGATGCACCCTCGAAGATATCGAAGACATTGACGCCCGAGATCAGCTTGCGATCGGCGCTTGTCGCCGCCTTGATGATCGCGCCGGCTTCAACCGCCTTTTCGACCACGAAGGCGAAGTCACGCTTCACCATCTGGAAGGCCGAAAGCTCAAGCGCTGGCTTAGTGCGGGTCGCCTTCTTCTTCGGCTCCGGCAGAGCGTCGACATAGATCTCGAAGCCGCAGAGCGTGCCGGAGACATCAAGCGCTTCCAGCGTCTTCGGATGGAATTCACCGAAGGTGCCGAGGATGACCTTGGGGCCTGCCTTGATCGTGCCGGAACGGCCCGGGTGATACCACTCGGGGCCACCCTGCTCGATCTGGACATTGCTCATTGGGATACCGCAGGCTTCGAGCACGGCGAGTGCATCGGCCTTGGCATCAAACACATCAACCGGCTTGCCGCCGCCCTTGGCCTGGTTCGACCACATGCGGCCGGAACCGGCAATCGACGCCGTGCCACGGCGCACGCCACCGGCGACGCGACGCTGGGTGTCAGGCGTATCACCCTCATAGGTGCCGGAGACTTCGAAGATCGCCACGTCGCCGAAGCCACGGTCGGCATTGCGCTGGGCAGCCGTCAGCAGGCCCGGCAGAAGCGAAGGACGCATGTCCGACATGTCAGCTGCGATCGGATTAACCAGCTTCAGCTTGTCGCTGCCGCCGCCGAAGAGCTTGGCATGCTCGGCCGAAATGAAGGACCAGGTCACGGCTTCGAGCATGCCGCGCGAGGCGAGCGCCCGGCGGGCCGAGCGCGTGCGGATCTGCAGCGTGGTCAGGATCTTGGCATTGACCGAACCGGTTGGCGGCAGAGGCTCCGGCTTGATGTTATCGACGCCATGCATGCGCATGACCTCTTCGACCAGATCCGCCTTGCCATCGACGTCAGGACGCCAGGATGGCACGGAGACCTTGGCGGCCTTATCGTCGCCCGAAAGGATCTCGAAGCCGAGAGCTGCCAGGATCTGGCGCGACTCGTCGTTGGAGACGGTGAGACCGGTCAGGCGCTTCACTTCCGAGTAGGGGAAGTCGACAACCTTCTTCTCATGGCCCTTGTAGCCTTCGACCTTGGCTGCTGCTGCTGTGCCGCCGCACATTTCGAGCACCAGCTCAGTGGTGCGCTCCAGACCCGGGACCATATATTCCGGATCGACGCCCCGTTCGAAGCGGTAGCGCGCATCGGTGATGATGCCATGGGCGCGGCCGGTCTTGGCGATGTTGATCGGATCCCAGAGCGCGGATTCGATCAGCACGTTGACGGTGTTCTCGTCACAGCCCGAATGCTCGCCGCCCATGATGCCGCCGATGGATTCCGGACCGTTGTCGTCAGCGATGACGACATTGTTCGGGTTCAGCTTGTAGGTGCGGGTGTCGAGCGCGAGGATTTCCTCGCCGTCCTTGGCCCGGCGCACGGTAAGCGCGCCCTTGACCTTGTCGGCGTCGAAGACATGCATCGGACGGCCCTGATCGAAGGTCATGTAGTTGGTGACGTCGACGAGCGCCGATATCGGACGCAGGCCGATCGCGAGCAGACGCTGCTGCATCCACTTGGGGCTCGGGCCATTCTTCACGCCGCGCACGAGGCGATAGGCAAAGCCGGGGCAGAGATGGTCTTCCAGCTCAAGCTTGACCTGATGCGGCGTCTCGCCCTCGACCTTGAAGGCCGGTGCCTTCGGGGCCTTGAGCTTGCCCAGACCGGAAGCAGCAAGATCACGGGCGATGCCGTAGACCGACGTGCAGTCCGGACGGTTCGGCGTCAGGTTGATCTCGATGACCGGATCGTCGAGGCCAGCGTAGGATGCGAAGGAGGTGCCAACAGGCGCATCATCGGGCAGATCGATGATGCCGTTGTGATCCTCGGAAATGTTGAGCTCCTTTTCGGAGCACATCATGCCATGGCTTTCGACGCCACGGATCTTGCCGACGGCGAGCGTCACATCGATGCCGGGCACATAGGTGCCGGGCCGCGCAAGTGCGCCGATCATGCCGGCGCGGGCATTCGGCGCGCCGCAGACGATCTGCACCGGCTTGCCGTCGCCGGCATCGACCGAGAGAACCTTCAGACGATCTGCCTCGGGGTGCTTTTCCGCCGTCAGGATCTTGGCGATGACGAAGGGCTTGTAGGCCGCCTTGTCATCGACATCCTCGACCTCGAGGCCGATTGCGGTCAGGCGCTCGCAGATCTCGTCAAGCGAGGCCTCGGTTTCCAGGTGATCCTTCAGCCAGGAGAGTGTGAATTTCATTGTCTCGTTCCCATCTGCATCTTGCCCGAAGCGTCCAGCGGTCGCGCGCCTGACGCCTGCCTTCCGAGGAGCATGCTGACCACCGTCACATCGAGATCGATGTCGGGCCAATGAATGCTCGACGGCATGAATTCCACGTTGTTCCGCTCCACCGGCATCGCCTCCTGAAGGGGCGGGTACCACCAGACCGGGACGCTGACGATACGACCGTCCGTCAGTTCCACATGCAGCAGGTCGTCATCGCAAAGCAGATCGACCGGCCGCATGTTGTCGAGATGTTCAATCACGTCACATTTGCCTTCATTCACTCGGAGAAGCGGGCTTCATCCGCCCCTCCGTCTGGCCGCCCCTCATTCATCGGGGCAGCCACGCATTGTGCCAATCAGCTGCTCAGACCGCCGAACAGCGTCGGCACGTCGAGCGGGCGGAAGCCGTAATGGCTCATCCAGCGGACATCGGCGTTGAAGAAGTCGCGCAGGTCCGGCATTCCGTATTTCAGCATGGCGATGCGGTCGAGGCCCATGCCCCAGGCAAAGCCCTGGTATTCGTCCGGATCGAGACCGCCGGCGCGCAGCACGTTCGGGTGAACCATGCCGCAACCGAGGATTTCCATCCAGTCCTTGCCTTCGCCGAACTTGACGATCGGGCCGCTTGAGCGGTCGCATTGGATGTCGACCTCGAAGCTCGGCTCGGTGAACGGGAAGAAGGACGGGCGGAAGCGCATGGTGACGCTGTCGACCTCGAAGAAGGCCTTGCAGAATTCTTCCAGGATCCAGCGCATGTTGGCGACATTCGCCGTCTTGTCGATGACGAGGCCTTCGACCTGATGGAACATCGGCGAATGGGTCGCATCCGAATCCTGGCGATAGGTCTTGCCGGGAATGACGATGCGGATCGGCGGCTTCTGGGCCTCCATGGTGCGGATCTGCACCGGCGAGGTGTGCGTGCGCAGCACCTTGCGGTCGCCGTTTTCATCCGGGGCTAAGAAGAACGTGTCGTGCATCTCGCGGGCCGGGTGGCCTTCGGGGAAGTTCAGCGCCGTGAAGTTATAATAGTCGGTCTCGATGTCAGGACCTTCGGCGATCGAGAAGCCCATGTCGGCGAAGATCGCGGTGATCTCGTCGACGATCTGGCTGATCGGATGGATGCGACCGCGCTCGGCCGGCGAGGAGCGAACCGGCAGCGAGACATCGAGCGTCTCTGCCTTCAGGCGGGCGTTGATCGCCGCATCCTTGAGCGCTGCCTTGCGGGTCGTGATCTCCTCGGTGATCTCATTCTTCAGCGCGTTGATCGCGGCGCCGCGCGTCTGGCGCTCTTCCGGGCTCATCGTGCCGAGCGTCTTCAGGAGTTCCGAGACCGAACCCTTCTTGCCCATGGCCGCCACGCGTACCGCCTCGATCGCCTGTTCGTCCGCGGCGGCGGCGATATCGGCGAGAAGCTGCGTCTTCAAACTGTCGAGATCGGACATATTTCCGTTTCCTGCCCTTTGTGTCGCGCCGTGATACCGTCACAGCCTAACGGTCAAAGAAAAACCCGCGCCAGCCGTACCAGCGCGGGTTTCCCAATACTTGAATTTCAGTCGGGAAGCGCTGGCTTACTTGACCGCGCTTTCAAACTCGTTGGCCGTGCCGGCGTCCTTGAGATAGGCAAGTGCCTTCTTGGAAGCTTCGACCAGCTTTGCAAACGTTGCCGTCTCATGGATGGCCATGTCGGACAGAACCTTGCGGTCGACTTCGATGCCAGCCTTGTTCAGGCCGTCGATGAAGCGGCCGTAGGTCAGGCCGTGTTCGCGGACAGCAGCGTTGATACGCTGGATCCACAGAGCGCGGAAGTTGCGCTTGTTGTTCTTGCGGTCGCGGTAAGCAAACTGCTTCGAACGATCGACGGCAGCCTTTGCTGCGCGGATCGTGTTCTTGCGGCGGCCGTAGAAGCCCTTGGCCTGCTTGAATACCTTGTTGTGCTTGGCGCGGGAAGTTACGCCACGTTTTACGCGTGCCATGTCATGATCTCCTTAATTATCCAACAGCGATCGGGTCTCAGAGACCGTTCGGCAGGTAGTTCTTGATGACCTTCTTGCCGTCAGGTTCAGCCAGAACCATCGTGCCGCGGGCATCGCGAATGAACTTGTTGGACCGCTTGATCATGCCGTGACGCTTGCCAGCAGCGGCCGCGAGGACCTTGCCGGAAGCCGTGATCTTGAACCGCTTTTTCGCGGAGGATTTCGTCTTCATCTTGGGCATTTTGCTACTCCATTGTTCTTGTATCGAAACAGGCAGACGAATGCCCGTTTTCAAGCATAAAGAACGGCCACGGCATGCCCTGCCGGACCGTTCGGACGGGCGCTTATAACCGCAGACCCAAGAAAGCGCAACGGGTGGCCGAGGTGAATCTTCGACTAGGCTGTCACGGGCAGGCGAAGGCTCACCTTCAAACCATCCGATGCCGCGCGTGAAAAGGCGATCGAGCCGCCATAGGCGTTGAGAATATCGGCCGTGATCGCAAGCCCGAGACCCGTGCCCTCATCCTCGCCGATATGGACCCCGCGTGTGGCAATCTCCGACAGCGCCTCCTCAGCGACCCCTGCCCCATCGTCTTCGACGTCGAGCCTGACACAGTCTTTCTCGCGCTCGGCCGTCACCCTGATTTCCGATCTTGCAAAGCGGGTGGCATTGTCGAGCACATTGCCCAGCGCCTCCGCAAGATCGGCCGGGTCCATGTCGACGGTCAGCTGCTCGTCCAGGTCGACATGCCATAACACGTCGCGTGCCGCGGTGACGGGTGCCAGAACCGAAATCAGCTTGCCAGTGAGCGAGGCAAGCCCGGTCTGCGCCATCTGCTCGACGCCGAGGCGTGCCGATTGCAGCTGCCGATCGGCACGCTGCCTGATGAGGTCGACCTGCTGGCGGATGAGCGTTTGCTCGCGCGGCGGCAAGTTGTCGGAGAGCTGCAGCAGAACCGTCAGCGGGGTTTTTAGCCCGTGCGCCAGATCACTCGCCCGCGCACGGGCCCGCTCGACCGCCGTTTCGCGCTCCTTCAGCAAACCATTCAACTCGCTGACGAGCGGGCGCAGCTCCGTCGGCCCGGCGCTGGGCAGCTGGTCGGTCCGGCCGGATCGCACCAGCGCCAGGCCATTCTGCAGCCTGGAGAGTGGCGCAAGCCCGATGCCGATCTGCATGAAGGCGGCGGCGAGAAGCACTGCCGCCGTCAGGACGAGCATGATCGTCATCGCACCATGATATTGCGAGATCGCGTCGTCGATGACCCTGCGGTCGAAAGCGGCAAGCAGCGTCAAAGGCCGCGTGGCATCGGGATTTTCGATTTCGATCTGCCGCAGCTGGACCAGCAATGGCTCGCCATCGGGGCCGACCCCCTCGCGAAAGCCATAGGGTCCATCCAGGAGACCCTCCGGCTCAAGCTCGATGTCCCAGAGCGAGCGCGAGCGGAAGACCACGCCATCCTCGGCCACGATCTCCCAGTATAGCCCGCTTCCCGGCAGTTCGAACCTCGGATCTCCAGGCTCGTTTTTCATCAGGGCCTTTGCACCCTGAAACTCAACGCCCGCCGCAAGCTGGTCGATGATAGCCGACATGTCCGCCCGGTAGCGGTCGGCGACGTAATTGGAGAAGATTCGACTGAGGCCGGATGCAACCAGGAGCAGGATGAAAGCAATCGCCAGAACGGCTCCAATAAAGAGACGCAGGCGCAGAGACTGTGTCATGCCCCCTCGCCGGCCAGCGTGTAGCCAAAGCCACGACGGGTCGCGATCGCCGACGGGTGGGTCTTGCGGCGAATGCGGGCGACCATGGCCTCCACCGCATTCTTGCCGGCATCGTCGTCGCGGCCCTGAACCTGCCTGGCAATCTCCAGCGGATCGAAGACGCGGTTCGGTTCGGCAATCAGCATGGTGAGAAGACGAAATTCCAGCGGCGTCAGCTCGATTGGTCGCTCATCATAGGTGACACGCCGCGTGCTCTCGTCCAGTACGAAGCCGCCGCCTGCTGCGGCCGATGTCCGGGATTTGCCGCCTGCGCGCCGAAGCAGCGCCTTCAGGCGCGCAATCAGCTCTTCGCTGCGGAAAGGCTTGGGCAGATAGTCGTCGGCACCCGCATCGAAGCCATCGACACGCTCCATCCAGGAACCGCGTGCCGTCAGGACCAGGATCGGTGTTTCAACCCCCGTTGCCCGCCAGCGCTTCAGGATCGACAGGCCATCCATGCCCGGCAGGCCCAGATCGAGGATGATGGCGCCGTAATCGCCTGTCTCCCCTTCCGCCCAGACATCCGGTCCCGTTGTCCGGTGATCGACGATGAACCCCTCAAGCTCGAGCTTGGTGCGGGTATGGTCCGCAATGGTCTGATCGTCCTCAGCGAGCAGAATGCGCATGTTTCACCATCCGAAGAGATTGAGCTTACGCCCGGTCGCGGCTTCAAGCTTGATTGTCCGGACGCGGGAACCGCTCTGGACCTTCAAAGTATAGTAGGGAGCACGGGCCTTCAGGTTGAGATCGACGGATATCACCCTTCCGCCGCCGTGATCATCGACGCGCTTCAGAATTTCGCGCAGCGGCAGGATGCGTCCCTCATCCACCGCATCACGGGCTTTCTGGTGATCCCGGCGACTTCCGGATTTGCCGGAATCGTCGTCGTCGTCATCCTTATCATCGTCGTCGTCATCATCGTCTCTGTCGCGGCCACCGCCGTCGTCATCGTCATCATCATCATCGTCGTCGCGGTCAGAGCCACCGCCGCCGCTCCCGCTGTTGTCGTCACCACCGTCGTCGTCCCCACCACTGTCGCTATCGCGGTCGCCGCCATCCTTGGCCAAAGCGCTGCCCACCGGCAAAATGCCGGGGCTCAGAATGCCCAAGAGTGCAATCAAGAAAAGACGACGGTCCATGGTGGCTCGATCAATGTTCAAGTGAGAGTAGCGTGGCCGGCCGCCGCAGCCAACAGAAGAAAAGCTATCCCCGTCCGGTGGGGGCCGGACGGGGCGAAACGGATCGAAATTACCCGCGGCGGCTCGGGCTTCGCCGTTCCGGTTCGATTACGGTGCGGGGATGACGGTGACGCCCGTCAACGTTCCCTTCGGCGCCCGAAGCTTGATTTCTGTCTGGCCATGCTCCTGCTCGACCTCAAAGCCAAGGCGCTTGCCATTCTGGTCGACCGGGACCATCGAGCCGCTGAGCAGTCCGGACAGCTGGTTTTCGTTGACGATCAGGCGAATTTCATCGCGGTCACCGCCACGGCCTCGGCCGTTGTCATCATCGTCGTCGTCGACGGAATCATCGTCATCATCATCGCCACCACGACCCCGACCGCGACCACGGCTGTCGTCATCGTCATCATCGTCGTCGTCGCTGCTGCTGCTGCGATCCCGGCCCGAGCTGTCGTCGTCGCTGTCGTCACGATCGCTGTCACTGTCGCGACCGCTGTCGTCGCTTTCGCTGCCGCTGTCGTCATCACCATCGTCGTCGCCACCGCGGGCCTGAGCCTCATCGGAAACGAGCGCTGCGAGAGAACCGGGGAGCATGGCGCCCAGCGTCGGAACGAAGGTGATTGCGATCAATGCGGTGCTGGATACCAGCAGTGCGCGGCGAAGGAGCTTGGTCATCAGATTTCCTCCAGAAGGGTCTCGATGTGTTTCGATGGGAGGATCATGCACCAAGCCCGCTGACAAAGCGGCCCGCGCCGTTGTCAGGAATCTGTCAGCTAAGAGGCCCCTCGTGGGGGTGGGTATCGGAGGCGGGATAAAGCTACAAAACGAAAAAAGCCGCCCCGAAGGGCGGCCCTTTGAACGTCACGCTCGTCTTCAGCTCACTTCGGAGCGAGAACCATCATCATCTGACGGCCTTCGAGCTTCGGCTCGGCTTCGACCTTGGCGATGCCGAGTGTGTCTTCCTTGACCTGAAGCAGAAGCTTCATACCGAGTTCCTGGTGGGCCATTTCGCGGCCACGGAACTTCAGGGTCACCTTGACCTTGTCGCCCTCTTCGAAGAAGCGGTTCATCGCCTTCATCTTCACCTCATAATCATGGGTGTCGATGTTGGGGCGCATCTTGATTTCCTTGACCTCGACGATCTTCTGCTTCTTGCGCGCTTCAGCCGCCTTCTTCTGGTTGGCGTATTTCAGCTTGCCAAGGTCGAGGATCTTGCAGACCGGAGGCTCGGCATTCGGCGAAATCTCGACCAGATCGAGCCCGGCTTCTTCCGCCATGCGCAACGCCTGATCCGTCGCGATGACACCGAGGTTCACGCCCTCTTCATTGATCAGCTGGACTTTCGGAATGCGGATTTCACGGTTGGAGCGCGGCCCGTCCTTCACGGGGGCATCGGTCTTGAACGGTCTGCGAATGGTCGTATTCTCCTCAAACAATTTCGGAATGTCGCAGCGTTTCCCCGCGCGCATCCGCGTCAAAGGGCTATGTGATATCTGCGACGGCAGTGTCAATAGCATGCTTCCGAAAGAAAATCACCTGTTGTCGGTGAGTTCCTGAATGTGTTTTACAACCGTCGACAAAAGGAGCACGCAATGACCGACAGGGCCAACATCCTCAGACAGACCACGATCACCGTCGGAGCCGCCGAGATGGTGCGCGACATCGCAGTGATCACCCGTCTCGGCACGGATGCTGATCGTCCGGCTCTCGTCTGGCTCGGCGGCTATCGCTCCGACATGTCGGGCACCAAGGCGATCGAGATGGATGCGCTGGCCGCAGAACAGGGCCTATCGGCCATTCGCTTCGACTATTCCGGCCACGGCGTGTCGGGCGGGGATTTCGCCAAAGGCACCATTTCGCGCTGGACCGAGGAGGCGCTCGCCGTCATCGCGGCAACAGGCGTCAACAAAGTCGTCCTGATCGGCTCGTCCATGGGTGGCTGGATTGCGCTGCGCGTCATTCAGGAGGCGCGCCGCCTCAATCTACCCTTTAAGGTCGACGGCCTAGTGCTGATCGCACCGGCGCCGGACTTCACGTCCGAACTCATCGAACCCAGCCTGACGGAGGCTGAACGGCAGTCGCTTGCCGAACGCGGCTATTTCGAGGAACCGTCCGAGTATAGCCCGGAGCCGAACATCTTCACCCGCGCACTCATGGAAGACGGGAATGACAACCGGGTGCTGACGGGGCTGATCGAGACGGGCTGCCCTGTGCATATCCTGCAGGGCATGAAAGACCCGGATGTGCCGCATCAGCACGCCTTGAAGCTTATGGAATTCCTGCCGCTGGACGATGTCGTGCTGACCCTGATTCGCGATGGAGACCACCGCCTGTCGCGCCCGGAGGATGTCGCCCGCATGAAAGCGGCCATCCTCTCGATGCTCTGAATATCACGGGTTTTCGATATCTTGCCCTTCCTTGGGAACCGATTCTCTTTCCGAGGGTTCGAACTGTCGCATTTTAACCATAGCGGATGAATTGCGTGGGTGAGCACCGCCCACGGCGTTGACTCATGTCCTCCTGCAATCTTAACGTTTTGTTAAGGATACAGGGGACGTGTTCATGACGAACGGCTCGCGCGCCATCAAGGCGCTCATCATCGCAGTTGCGGTTCTTGCGCCTGCTCATGCGGGCTTCTCGGCGCCGCAGTCGCTGCGATCGATGATCACCGGCAACGTCACCTCCCAGCCCATCGGCCACTACGAATTCTGCAAGGCCCTTCCGCAGGAATGCGCCCTGCGCAACCGCCCCTCGACGCCGCCGAAGGTCACCGATCATGGCTGGGGCGTGGTGCAAGACATCAATGCCAGCGTCAACCATGCCATCGTGCCGATGACGGATGCGGAGATCTACGGCCACGAGGAAGTCTGGGCCTATCCCGTCGATCTCGGCGATTGCGAAGATTTTGTCCTGCTCAAGCGCAAGAAGCTGATGGAAGCCGGTTTTTCGGCCGCTGACCTCCTGATCACCGTCGTCCGCAAGCCGGATGGCGAGGGGCATGCGGTGCTGACAGTTCGCACCCAGTCCGGCGACTTCGTGCTCGACAACCTCAATGACGAGGTCAAGCTCTGGACCGAGACGCGCTACGCCTTCCTCAAGCGCCAGTCGTCGACCGACAGCGGCCGCTGGGTCACCATCGAGAACGGCACGTCCGACGTGCTCGTCGGCGCGCTGCAGTAATCCAAGCTTTCACCGTCGGGTGAGCGCCAGCGTCGCGACAACAGCGACGCCGGATACCGCAATGAGCGCGCCAAGCGCGGCAGACGGTCCCAGCGCTTCGTTCAGCCAGATCACCGAGACAGGCGCGATCGCCGAGGCAATGATCCTCGCGGATGCGAGCGAACCCATGGTCCGCCCATAACCTGCCGTGCCGAAATAATGCAGCGGCAGCACGCCACGGACGATAGACGTCAATCCCTGCCCCGCACCGTAGAAGACCGCAAAGGCGATGGCGAAGCCGGCGAGCGGTGCCCAGAGCGCACCGGCCAGCAAAACCATGCCGAGTGCCATGGCGCAGGCTGCGATGATCGCCGTCAGCGGCGGAGCAAAAAGGTTGCGCCGCGCATATTCAACCAGGCGTGCCGTCACCTGGCTCGGGCCGATGAGGCTGCCGGCCAGTGTCGCCATCGCAGTCGCGTAGCCGAGATCGCGCATCAGGACGAGAAGCGTGGCACCGACCGCAGACATGACAAACCCGCCGGCCGCGAAGGCCGTCGCCATCAGCACCATCCGACGCCTGCGCTCTCTGTCGGGTGTCACTTCTGCGCTCGGCTCTTCGACACGGGCAGCCTCCGGCTCATTGATCCGAGCCCGCGGCAAAGCGAGATGGATGGGCAGAGCAATCAGAAGGTTCATGGCCGCGAGGACGAGATAGACATCGCGCCAGTCCATCCAGGTGAGCAACCACTGCAGGAGCGGCCAGAAGACCGTGGAGGCAAAGCCCGCGATCAGCGTCACCAGCGTTATATGGGCGCGGGCCTCGCGTCCGTGGCTCTGGGCAAGGGCCGCAAAGCCCGCATCATACTGGACCGCCAAGGCAACAAACTCGGCCACCAGCGTGATTGCGGCAAACTGCCAGGCATTCTGCATGACGGCAAACAGGGCGAGCGAGACAGTGGCCGCGATCGAGCCTAGGCAGAGGATCAATCGCGCCCCGAAGCGATCGACGAGACGACCCAGGACCGGGGCTGCCACAGCACCCGCGAGCAGCCCGAAGGAGAAGACACCGAAGACATAAGCCTGCCCCCAACCGAATTCGCGGGCGATCTCGGGGGCAAGCACGGAGAAGGAATAGTAGAGCGTCCCGTAACCGATGGTCATGGTGACGCCCAGACCGATGGTCGCGGGAGAGGCTTTCATGGATGCGCCATAATGCGTTTCGATGATCGCCAGATGACAGTCCTGGACGAGGCTCCGTCAAGCCTCGCTTTTGCCCTCTACCCCTGCCCGATCAGGACGCCGGCGGCCAGTACCAGCGAGCCGCCGAGCACCACCTGCATGGCGGCGCGCCAGAAGGGCGTCTCCATGTAGCGGTTCTGGATGAAGGCGATTGCCCAGAGTTCGAAGAAGACGACGATGATCGCGGTGATCGTCGCGGTCCAGAAATGCGGGATGAGATAAGGCAGCGCATGGCCGAGGCCGCCGACCGTGGTCATGATGCCGGAGGCAAGGCCACGCTTCAGCGGTGAGCCGCGGCCCGAGAGCTTGCCGTCGTCATGGGCTGCCTCGGTGAAGCCCATCGAGATACCCGCACCCACAGAGGCCGACAGACCGATCAGGAAGGTCGACCAGGTGTCACCCGTCGCGAAAGCCGCCGCAAAGATCGGGGCGAGCGTCGAGACGGAACCGTCCATCAGCCCGGCCAGACCCGGCTGGACATAGGTGAGCACGAACTGGCGCTTCTTCGTCTCGTCCTCCGTCGCCCGGGCATCCTCCGGCAGATGCCGCTCGCCGAGCATGGTCGCGACCTCTTCATGCCCCTGTTCGGCCATGGCAAGGTCACCGAGCAGCTTGCGGATGCCGGCATCGGACGTGTGCTGGGCGGCTTCGTGGTAGAAGCGATAGGCGCCGTCTTCCATCCGCATCGCCTCTTCGCGGATCTGGTCAAGCGTCTGGTTCTTGCGCAGCCAGTCGGGCTTGCGATCATAGAAGCCGCGGACATGCTCGCGCCGGATCAGCGGGATGCGATCGCCGAAGCGGTCACGATGCATCTCGATCAGCATGTTGCGATGGGTATGCTCGACCTCGGCCATGTCCTCGAAGACCTTGGCCGATTGTGGAAATTCGCCGCGCAGCTGATCGGCATAGGCGAGGTAGATGCGGGCGTCGTCCTCCTCGGAGGAGATGGCGAGTGCCAAAATCTCCTGTTCGGAGAGCGTCTCGAAGGCGCGCTTGCTGCCCCGGAATGAAATGCTGAACATGGCAACCACCGATCAAATTAGAATAATTCTAAACTTAGGGCAGATGGAGGCTTGTATCAAGATGCCGCATAGACCATTTGCATCATGAGGTTCATCACCCCTCAGACAGACATCAGTGACGAGACATACCATGACCACCGATCTCACGGGCCGCGCCGCCCACCGCGCCGAAATCACCGCCCGCGCCGAAGCCGAGATGGCCGCCATGGGCGTGGATGCCGCCTTCATCGATCGGATGGTGGAGACCTTCTATGGCAATATCCGCCAGCACCCGGATCTCGGACCTGTTTTCGAGGGGCGGCTTGCCGGGCGCTGGCCCGACCACATGATCAAGATGAAGGCCTTCTGGGGCTCCGTCGCCTTCAAGACCGGCGCCTACGGCGGCAAGCCGGTCATGGCGCATCAGGGCGTCGACGGCATGGCGGAAGGCCTCTTCCTGCAATGGCTGCAGCTCTTCTCCGACACGCTGATCCAGATCGGCGCGACTGAAGACGCGCATCGCTGGTTCATGGCGAGCGCCGAGCGCATTGCCAAAAGCCTCGTGCTGTCGCTCTTCTACAATCCCGCTCTCGACGATCCCCGCCTGCGCAGCCCGAGCAGCCCGACCTGACAGTTCCTTGCGTGGAACAACGGTCCGGCGAAACAAAACGCAATTTTGGTCCGGTTGCCGGACAATTTCGTGAGCATTTGACCTTGCACTCCCTGCCCTGCCCGACTAGACCCGCCGCGGGAGCTGGAGGAGTGCGTACAATCAGAGGCAAGAGATCATGAACCGCCGTCAATTCTTCAAGCAGGCCGGCGTTGCCGGCGTCGGGGCAGCCGCACTTGCAGCGCCCGCCATCGCCCAGGAAAACCCCAAGGTTACCTGGCGCCTCGCATCGTCCTTCCCGAAGAGCCTCGACATTATCTTCGGTGCCGCGACCGACATCGCAGAAAGCGTGTCAAAGGCGACCGACGGCCAGTTCGAAATTCAGGTGTTTGCCGCGGGTGAAATCGTGCCGCCGCTGCAGGTGGCAGATGCCGTCACCGCCGATACCGTCGAGATGGGCCATACCTGCTGCTACTATTATATCGGCAAGGACCCGGCCTTCGCGCTCGGTACAGCCATCCCCTTCGGCCTCAATGCCCGCATGACCAATTCCTGGTTCACGGCCGGCGGCGGCAACGAGCTGCTCAACGAGTTTCTGGCCAGCCACAAGCTCTACGCGCTTCCGGCCGGCAATACCGGTGCCCAGATGGGCGGCTGGTACCGCAAGGAAATCAAGACCATCGATGACCTCAAAGGTCTGAAGATGCGCATCGCCGGCCTCGCTGGCGAGATCATGGCCAAGGTCGGCGTCACGCCGCAGCAGATTGCCGGCTCAGACGTCTATCCGGCGCTGGAAAAGGGCACGATCGACGCGACTGAATTTGTCGGTCCGTACGACGACCTGAAGCTCGGCTTCTACAAGGTAGCACCCTACTACTACTACCCGGCCTGGTGGGAAGGTGGCCCGACGGTCCATGCCTTCTTCAACCTCGACAAGTTCAATGCGCTGCCGGAAAACTACAAGCGCATCCTGACCGACGCGTGTGCGGCCGCCAACGCCCGCATGCTCGCCCGTTACGACGCGTCCAACGCCCAGGCGCTGCGCGAGCTCGTTGCCGGCGGCGCGCAGCTGCGCGCCTTCTCGTCCGACATCCTCGACACCTGCCACAAGGCTGCCAAGGAAACCTATGCGGACCTCTCGGCCAAGAACGAGTGGTTCAAGAAGCTCTATGACAGCCAGCAGACGTTCAAGCAGGACGCCTATCTCTGGGCGCAGATCGCCGAATACAGCTTCGACACCTACCAGATGATCCAGCAGCGCCAGGGCACGCTCTGAGGCTTTCGATCACCCCAAACGACAAGAGGCCCGGGCATCAAACCCGGGCCTCTTCGTTTTTCAGGCGTCGACCTCAGTGGCAGCAGCCGCTCTTCGTCTCGGCCTTCGGCGCACAGCAATCCGCCTCGCGGTTGTCGCGGCTGTGGCCGTTCTTGTCTGCGGGCAGGTCCATCGCGATATTGGCGTCGAAGAAACCATTCGGCTTCAGCGTGAAGCCGGCATATTCGACCGGCATAATCGGAAAGTCTTCCGGTTTGCAGACGTGCGTATGGCCAAAGGAGTGCCAGAGAACCACGTCGGCGTTTTCGATGTCGCGGTTCTGGGCGACATATTTCGGCAGACCGTCACCGCCGGCATGGACGTTCGGATAATCGCCGGAGGCATATTTCTCCGCCGGATCGAAGGCCGTCACCCAGATGTGCTTCTTGGCAAACCCACCGCGCTGGGCAACGGTGGAGCCCTCCTGCGCCAGCATCAGCGGGCTCGGCATCACCACCATCTTGTAGCCCGGCGCCTTGCCGACGGAATTCTTGACGTTGGGGTTCTGTACCTTCCAGTAGCGCCCGGTCTCGCCATTGGCGACAGCGGGTGAATCCAGCTCGCGCTTCAATACCTTGGTCTTGGTGTCGAAGACATTGCCGTAAGGGTTATCGTCGCCCCAGGGACGGGGAACGAATTCATGCTCGGTGACGGTATTGCCGCCGCCATCGACATCCATGTGCAGACGGGCGTTGAAGAAGTGCTGGTGCGTCGGGCCGCCGAGATTGTCGTCGACCATGCCGCCCCATTGATAGGTTTCCCCCGGCGCCACGGCTGCCGTCTGGATGATGCCGGTCAGTTTGGCCTCCAGCTGGATCGTGCCGTCCTGGTAAAGATACCAATAGAAGCCGTAGTCGTAATTGCCGACGGTGGCGAAGAAGGAGATGACCAGGCGGCGCGAGCGGCGGACTTCGAAGATGCCGTTGCGGAATTCATAGTGCTTCCAGAGGATGCCGTAATCCTCCTCATGCATGCAGATGGCATTCTTCATCACCATCGGCTGGCCGAAATCATCGGCCGAGGGCACGTCGAAATAGTGGATATGCCCCAGGCAGTCGCAGCCAAGCTCCAGGCAGTTGGCGAGACGCCCCAGCCCATATTCGCCGGCGTCGAAGGCGCTCTTCCAGAAGTGGTTGGCGGTCGGATCGGCATAGGGGACGACCATTTCCGTCACCGAGGCGCGGAAGACGATCGGGCGGATCTTGCCGCCATCCTTGATGCCGAGTTCATGCAGCACGAGGCCTTCGCGCGGGGTGAAGCCGACGCGGAAGGACCAGTTCTGCCACTCCACCTTCCAGCCATCGACGGTGAAGCTCGGCCCCTCCGGCTGGACGATATCGAGGGGTTTCAACCCCTGGCGCGTCTCGGGAAAAGCCTCCTGGCCGTAATTGCGCTTCTTCTTCGGCACCGGAATGATGCGGCCGTCGTCGACTAGATCAACCACCTGGTTCTTCACCAGATCGACCACGGCCACCACCCCTTCGATCGGATGGGAATAGCCGTTGTCCCTGACGTCCTCACGCCAGTAGGAGACGGCGCGCACGATGCGCTGGCCCTTTTCGAATTCCAGGCCGAAATAGCCTGACGAAAACGGGTCGATCTGGACGAGTGGAATGTCGTCGTCGGTGATGCCGCGTTTCTTGACCGCCGCGATCCAGCGCGGATCGGACTTGACGGTTGCCTCGACCGTCTCGAATTCGCAGAGCATGACCGGCGGTTGGCCATAGGGCAGTTCGTCATGGGCCAGTCGCTTGTGGTCGGCGACGGTCTTTGCCGAGAGGTCAACAATGCTCTCAAACGTCGCGCCGCTGGATATATCGAGCGAAAGGATGAAGGCGAGACGCGGCAGTGGCTTGCCGGCCCGAAAGGCGGCAAGGTCGGCCTTGGCAGGCTCTTCAAGCCGGATGATGGGGAAGCGAATGGTTTCCGCCAGCGCCTTCTCATCTTTGAGGATGGCAACGGCTTCCGCGATTTCGGACAGGCTCAAGGGATCGAGCGGGTGGATGATGGTGTCGACGACGGCGTCCATGCGAGCGTCCTTCAGGTAACAAGGGTTGGTAGAGTTCGGGTGGCGCCGGAACCGGGCGCCGCCCGTATCGTGTCAGCCGCGCTCTGCGCAGATCTCGGCCTCGATGGCCGGCATGCCATGGATGCAGAAGAGATTGCAGAAGGCATGTGCCTCGGTGGCGAGCAGGATCGTCGCGGCGCTCAGGGCGATCAGCGTGATGCCGAGCAGGCGGTCGGTCGCGGGGAAAGTCTTCAGGGCAGTCATTCGAAGGCCTTTCCGAGCGAAGCGTAGAGTTCCGGCTTGGCCTTCCTGATCTGCATGGCAAAGGCTGCCCCGATGAGACCGATCAGCACGATCAGATAGGGGAAGGACTTGACGATGAGGCTTTCGGAGCCTGAGAGCAGCGAAAGATTGGCGATGACCAGAACCAGAGCGCCCAGCAGACCGGCAAGACCGAGCGCCGGGGCAATCGTCGTCGTCCAGACCCCGTGACCCGTCTTCACCTTGCGGAAGAAAAGGATGATGGCGACGGAGACCAAGGCCTGGACTGTGAGGATGCCGATGACCGCAAGCGCCGACATCCAAGAGAAGACGACCGTATAGGGATCGGCACCCGCCAAGATGAAGAGTACCAGCACAACGGCGGCGATCGCGCTCTGCAGCATGCCGGCGACATAAGGCGAACCATGCATCGGATGCACCTTGCCGAGCAGCTTGAAGGCGAGACCTTCCCGGCCAAGGGCGAAGAAGTAGCGGTTCAGCGTGTTGTGGAAGGAGAGAACGCAGGCAAACAGGCTGGTGATCAGCAGGATGTTCATCACCTGCGAGGCCCAGGGACCGAGAATGGTGTCGGTTGCGGCGAAATAGAAGCCCTCGAGACCCGCCGCGGCCGTCGGCTGAACGGCTGCCGGACCGTAGAACTGGACGATTGCCCAGGTGGAGAATGCATAGAAAACGGTGATCAAGAGCACCGCGACGTAAGTTGCGCGTGGAATGGTCTTTTCCGGGTTTTCCGCCTCTTCACCGAAGATCGCGGTGGCCTCGAAGCCGATATAGGAACCGACGACGAAGACCAGCGCCACACCGAGGCCCGGCGCAAAGACGGTGGCGGGCGAGAACGAAGTGAAGCCGAAGCCTTCAGGTCCGCCACCGGCCATCACGATACCGATGTCGAGCAGCAGGAGAATAGCGATCTCGGCGATCATGCAGACGCCGAGGATGGCGCCGGAAAAGGCGATGTTGCGCTGGCCGCAGACATGCACGATCACGAGCGCTGCAAAAGACCAGACCCACCAGGGCAGATCCGCGATCGGCGCCATGGCCCCCGCCATGAAGACGCCGAAGAGGCCGTAGACGGCGATCTGGACTGCCGAATAGGTGACGAGTGCCATCAGAGCGCCGCCGACGCCGGCCGGCTTGCCGATCCCGTGGGTGATGTAGGTGTAGAAGGCGCCTGCCCCGCCGACATGGCGGCTCATGGCGGTGAAGCCGACCGAGAACAGCAGATAGAGGATGCCGGCGAGCACGAATGCACCGGGGACGCCCGCGCCATTGCCGAAGGCGAAGGCGGCCGGTGTTGCGCCGACCACGGCGGTGAGCGGTGCTGCAGCCGCGACGACGAAGAAGACGATATGTGCGAGGCCGACGGAATTCTTCGCCAGCCGATCCGTGGGACCATCCGCAATGGATTGTAATGTCATGGGAACCCCTCTTGTGCTTGATTTTCATCAAGAGGGTAGGCGCGACACTTTGGCCCCGAAATTGCACTTCATGCCATTGAATCGATAAACCGCGCCACGTGGCCGTTTCAGGATGGTGAAAATGGCAGTTGCACCGCAAATGAACAGGCCAATGCCCGCAATTGCATCCATTCGGGCCTCGGTGCTTGCCCCGCTCGTCGAACAAATCGACCGACGCAGCGGAAAGACCGACCTTTTGCTCGCCTCACACGGCATTCTGCGGAGCCAGCTCGACGATCCCTACGCCATGATCCCCATGGCGCGGTATGTCGCGATCTTCGAAGAGGCGGCGCTGATCACCAGCGAGCCCTCGCTCGGCGCCCGGCTCGGCACACTGTTCAAGCCAAGCGATATCGGCCCAATCGGCGTGTTGTTCTCGATCTCCGGCACAATCCGCGCCGGCTTCGAGCGGCTGGCGAAATACGTCAACACGGTACAGAGTGCGACGAGTTCTGGCGTCTTCGAGGAGGATGGCAATCTTGTCTGGAGTTACCGGCTGGAGGATGCGCGGATGTGGCCGAGGCGGCAGGACAGCGAATTTTCCGTCGTCGCCTCCTGCCAGCTGGTTCGCTCGTGTTTTGCCAAGAGCTGGAAGCCGCTGGAAGTGCATTTCGAGCATCTGGCACCCCGGGATCGTTCGGTACTGGAGCGCATCTTCCGCTGCCCGCTGAAGTTCGGCGAATCCGCCAACCGCATCATCGTGGACGGTCGAGATGCCGCCCGTCTCTACCGCCAGGAGGACCCGGCGCTGTCTGCCGTGCTCGAACGGCATGTGGCGGAACTGGTGGGCAAGGCCATCACGCCCGACAGCATCAGCGAGCGGGTGCGGGCCCTGATCGGCATCTATCTCGGGCACAAGCCGATCACGCTGCCGTCCGTCGCCGCAGAACTCAGGATTTCGGTCCGCACGCTGCAGCGTCGTCTTGCCGAAGAGGGGACCTCGCTGCGCCACCTCGTGCGCGAAACCCGGGAAGCCATCGCAGCCACGCAGCTCGAGGCCCATGTGCAAAAGGCCCGCATCGCCGAGGTGCTGGGCTATGCGGATTCGACCGTCTTCTGGCGAGCCCAGAAAGGCTGGAGCCGGCGGCAGGGCTAACCCACCGGCCGGCCGCAGCCATCAGCCCTCCAGACCCTTCAGCACGTTGGCGACGTTGAGCCCGATTTCCGGCACGCCGTAGCCGCCTTCCATAAGTGTCAGCACCGGCACGCCACTGGCCGCGATCATTTCGCCCATGCGGATATAATCAGGGCTCTTCAGCTTAAAGAAGCTGATCGGGTCCTTCTCGAAGGTGTCGACGCCGAGCGAGACGACGATTGCTTCCGCGCCATAGGCCTTGATCTTCTTCAGGCTGTCTTCGAGCGCTGCGGACCAGATGTCGAAGGGCGTGCCTGAGGGCATCGGATAGTTGGCATTCAGGCCTTCGCCATCGCCCTCGCCGGTCTCGTCGGCATAGCCGAGGAAGAAGGGGAAGGCGTCTTCCGGCTCGCCATGCAGCGAGGCGAAGAAGATGTCGCCGCGGCGATAGGTGATGTCCTGCGTGCCATTGCCATGATGGAAGTCGACGTCGAGGATCGCGACTTTCTTCGCACCGTGATCGATGAGCCGCTGGGCGGCGACGGCGGCGTTGTTGATGAAGCAATAGCCGCCGAAGAGATCGATGCCGGCATGGTGACCCGGCGGGCGGCAGAGCGAGAAGGCGAAGCGGTTGCCCTCGTTCAGCCAGTCGGCACCGGACAGCGCCACATCCATCGAGGCAATCGCCGCCTCATAGGTGCCCTTGGAAATCGAGGTCTCGGCCGAATTGGTATAGTAGCCGACGGCGCCGTCGATGTTCTTCGGCACGCGGCCCGTCTGGCTGCGGCGGCAGGGGAAGGAGGTCGCGATTGCCTCGCCCTCGAAGCCATGCGCCTGCCAGCGATCCCAGCAGGTGCGCAGGAATTCGAGATAACCGGCGTCATGGACCTTGAGCGCCGTTTCGAGCCCGTGCTCGGCCGGTGCCCGCACATCGGTGAAACCTGCCTCCTTGACGCCCGCGAGCACCCATTCGGCGCGGAACGGCCCCTCGAACGGCTTTACCAAAAGACCGCCATGCAGCTCGGTCTTGGCGTCTCGGAGCTTGTGCTTTTCGGAATAGAATACGCGCATGTCGTGGTGTTTTCCCTCTGGTCGTTTTGGAGGAAAACTAGCGCCGTCCACGCCTCAGCCACAAGTGCAAAGGGGGCGATTTTCTTGGTCAGTCGACCAGAAAATCGCCCCCCGCCCCTCGGCCCCCGCCGATCTGGTCTTACTCGGTCAGATTGATCTGCTCGGTCTCGCCACCGGTGCAGGTATAGCAGCAGTTTTCGCAAGTCTCGGCGTTGTCGGGACCCGTGCCCCAGTAGCTCTGCTTGTCGCCGGAAATCCAGGCGCCGTAGCAGATCGTCTCGCCTTCCTCGCAGGACAGCGGGATCTGCTTGGTTTCGCCGTCGTCGAGGTAGAAGACATCACCATTGCCGGGCCAGACATATTCGCGGTCCTGGCTGTAGAGTTCGACCTCGACGGCGTTCGGATGGTCGTTGCGCATGACGAAGGTGACGTCTGCCGAAAATGCCGGCGCCGCCACTGCCATGGCCAACCCCAAGGCCACCCATTTCAAAATTCCGTTTCTGACCATAAGCGCCTCCCTGGCTGCCGAATTGCGGGACGATAAGCCTATGCTCACAGGAAAGTGAAGAGTGGGCGCCGGACGTTTTTTGGGCGACATCTCAATCGCTTGGCAGCGATGCGTTCAAGCCACAGTCTTCCAGAATATGACGGTGTCGCAATAGCGACCATCGGGGAACAGCGCGTAGTTCGGAATGACGCCCGAACGCTGCCAGCCGAGCTTCTCGTAGAGCGTCTCGGCGAGCTCGCCGGCTGCCGTGTCGAGCACCAGCAGCGTGCGCCCGGCCTCTGCTGCACCGGCTTCCGCCGCCGCCATCAGCGCCTTCGACAAGCCCAGGCCACGGGCATCGCGATGCACGAGCAGCTTCATCAGGTCACCCCGATGCGGCTGGTTCGGTTTGGACGCAAAGCCGACCTGCACGGTGCCGACCAGTCTATCTCCGACAAAGGCGCCGTAGAGAAGGACCTCACCGCGCCCCACCGCCTCGGCCACGCCTGTCCAGAAGGCCTCGCCATCCTTAGGCGCAAAGGGCGACATGAAGCCGAGCGATGCCCCGTCTTCCACACAATCGGACAGGGCCTCGCAAAGGCGGGGCAAGTGAGCGAGGGCATCGGCTTTGGACAGAAGGCGGATATCGGGCTTGGTGGCAGGCATGGTTCAGGTCCTGTGGTGGGAAAAAGTCAGGGGCCGAGAGAGATCACGACGGCATAGCGGGCGGGTTTATCGGTCGGGTTGCGGTAGCCGTGCACATCGCCGACATTCATGAAGAGACAGTCGCCGGCTTCCAGCCTGTGCACTGTCTCGCCGACGATGAGTTCGATTGCGCCCTCGAAGACCCAGACATGCTGGGTCTGGCTGCGGCCGGTCGGGCGTCCGGGAAAGCGGACCTCGGCACCGGCCGGAAACTCGACCTCGACGATATCTGTCCCGCTGCCCGTGTCCTGCGGAGAGACGGCGCGACGCAGATAACCGCTTTCCGGATCGCGCCAGACCGGCTGATCGACGCGTTGCGCGAGCGGCGAAGGCTCCGCTTCAGCGCTGGCAAAGAAGACGGACAAGGACACCCCGAGCGCCGAGCACAGGCGTGCCAGAAGCGCCGCCGTCGGGCTTGCCTCAGAGCGTTCGATGCGAGAGATCATCGCCCGGCTGACGCCTGATAGGTCGGCCAGTTGATCAAGCGTCAGCCCCCGCTCGACGCGCAGGCGCTTCAGCCGTTCGGCGACATGTTTCTCGAACTGATCTTCCGATTCCATTATCTGAGAATTTCACGCGCAGATATTGGAGTCAAGCTTTGCTCGCGGCCCTCTTCCGCATCACGGCATGGTCGGCGTAAAAGGGGCGGTCGGCATCCGCCGGCGAGACCGCAGGACAGAGCCTATGCAACACACTCCCGAGATCGGCCCGGCCATCAAGCGCGAGCGCAAGGCGCGCAAGCTGACGCTTGAACAGCTCGGCACGCTGTCGGGTGTTTCCAAGTCGATGCTGAGCCAGATCGAGCGTGGCGAGGCCAATCCCACCTTTGCGGTGCTCTGGAGCCTCACCCAGGCGATGGAAATCGAGCTTTCGGACCTGATCGGCAACGGCACTTCCGTCGCGGGACGCGAGGAGATCGAGGTGACCTCGGTCATGCACACACCCGTCATCCGCAGCGCCGATGGCTCCTGCCGGCTGAAGATCCTGAGCTCACCCCGGCTTGCCGGCCAGACGGAATGGTACGAGCTCGAAATGGATCCCGGCGGCGCGCTTGTCAGCCAGCCACATTCGATCGGCGCCTTCGAGCATTTCACCGCCTTTACCGATGGTTTCGAGATTTCGAGCGGCGGCAGCAAGACGGTCATCAGGGCCGGCGAAACCGCCCGTTACCGTGCCGATGTTCCGCATGCGATCCGCAATGGCGGAACGGATATCGGCAAAGGCCTGCTGGTCGTGCTACACAGATAGGCGAAAAGGCTATTCCAAAATATCGATTGCCGAAGGGCAAAATTCCGATATGCTGGAATTATTCAGCATCGAGGGATTTCCCATGCAGACCGGCTTTCTCGACCACATCTCCGACATCCTCCAGGGCATCGAAGCCGACGGGCTTTTGAAGCGCGAGCGCGAAATCGTCAGCCCGCAATCGGGCCGCATCCAGGTACGCGACGCCAGGGGCACGCGCGAGATGATCAATCTCTGCGCCAACAATTATCTCGGGCTTGCCAACCATCCCGAGATCGAAAAGGCCGCCAAGGCCGCGATCGACAGCCACGGCTTCGGCATGGCTTCGGTGCGGTTCATCTGCGGCGCGCAGGACATTCACCGGGAGCTCGAGCAGGCGATCGCCCGCTATCTCGACAAGGACGATGCGATCCTGTTTGCCGCCTGCTTCGACGCCAATGGCGGGGTCTTCGAGACGCTGCTCGGGCCTGAGGACGCGATCATTTCCGACAGCCTCAACCATGCGTCGATCATCGACGGCGTGCGCCTCTCCAAGGCGAAGCGCTATCGCTATGCCAATTCGGACATGGACGGACTGGAAGACGAGCTTAAGAAGGCAGTTGCCGACGGCACGCGCTTCCGGCTGATCGTCACCGACGGCGTCTTCTCGATGGACGGCTATGTCGCCAAGCTTCCGGAGATCTGCGCGCTCGCCGAAAAATACGGCGCCATGGTGATGATCGACGAATGCCACGCCACCGGCCATCTCGGGACCAAAGGCAAGGGCACGCCGACACTGACCGGTGTGGGAACCCGCGTCGACATCATCACCGGCACATTCGGCAAGACGCTCGGCGGCGCCATGGGCGGCTTCATCGCCGGCCCGAAGGCCGCAATCGACCTGCTTCGCCAGCGGGCGCGGCCTTATCTCTTCTCCAACAGCCTGGCGCCTGCCGTCGCCGCCGGCTCGCTGAAGGCGATCGAGATCGCAGAAGCGGCCGACGAGCTGCGTGCCCGCCTTTCAAGCCACACCACGCGCTTCCGCCAGGGCCTGACCGAGGCCGGCTTCGAGCTTCTGCCCGGCGAAACGCCGATCATCCCGGTCATGACCCACGACGCCGTACTCGCCCAGAAGCTCGCTGCCGAACTCGATGCGCGCGGAGTCTATGTAGCCGGCTTCTTCTTCCCCGTCGTGCCCAAGGGCCAGGCCCGCATCCGCACCCAGATGTCGGCAGCGCTCTCCGAGGCCGATATCGACACCGCCATCGCCGCATTCATCGATGCCGGCAAGACCATCGGGATGATCTGATCATGAAGGCGCTTTCCAAACAGAAATCCGAAGTCGGCATCTGGATGATCGACGCGCCGGTCCCGGACATCGGGCCCGACGACGTGCTGGTCAAGATCAACAAAACAGGCATCTGTGGCACCGACGTCCACATCTACAAATGGGACGAGTGGGCGCAGAAGACGATCCCCGTGCCGATGATCACGGGCCATGAATATGCCGGCGAGATCGTCGCCGTCGGCGCCAATGTCCGCAACCTCTCGATCGGCCAGCGCGTCTCGGGCGAGGGCCATCTTGTCGGCATGAACAGTCGTGCCTCGCGGGCGGGCAAGTATCATCTCGACCCCGAGACAAGGGGCATCGGCGTCAACGTGCAGGGAACGTTTGCCGAATTTGCCAAGATCCCGGCCTTCAACATCATCCCGCTCCCGGACACGATCGACGACGAGATCGGCGCGATCCTCGATCCGCTGGGGAATGCCGTGCACACGGCGCTCGCCTTCGATCTCGTCGGCGAGGACGTCATCATTACCGGCGCCGGCCCGATCGGCATCATGGGGGCCGCGATCGCCCGCCATGTCGGCGCGCGCCACGTTGTCATCACCGACGTCAATCCCGAACGCCTGGCGCTTGCGGCTGAAGTCGCCGATGTGCATCCGGTCAATGTTGCCAATGAAGACCTGCGCGATGTGATGGCGAAGCTGAAGATGAAGGAAGGCTTCGATGTCGGCCTCGAGATGAGCGGCTCGCCGGCAGCACTCGACCAGATGATCGACCATCTCGTCATGGGCGGTCGCATCGCACTCTTGGGCGTGCCGGCTCGGCCCTTCCATTTCGACCTCTCCAAGGTCGTCTTCCGGATGGTGACACTCAAGGGAATCTATGGCCGGGAGATGTTCGACACCTGGCACAAGATGCTCGCCATGCTCGAAAGCGGCCTCGACATCCGCAAGGTCATCACCCACCGGATGAAGGTGGACGACTACGCGGAAGCCTTCGAACTGGCCTCAGCCGGCAAGGCGAGCAAGATCGTGCTCGACTGGACCTGACGGTCGCGCATGGGCAGAGGCGCGCTCACGCAGAATTTCTGGAACATAGAGCGACTATCCCGCGTATGGTGATCGTTTGAAACGAGGAACAACCATGCGAAAAATCGGTCGAGTGCGGGAAGTCTGGCGCTATCCGGTGAGTTCTCTTGGCGGGGAGACGCTCGCCTCGATCACCGTTTCGCCCGAGGGCATCGCAGGCGACCGGCGTTTTGCGCTGTTTGATCCGGAAACGGGCCTTGCCGCCGCGCCCGAGAAGGAAACACGCTGGCGTCCCGCCCTCTTCATCACCGCCTCGCAACCGCCTTCCGGATTGCCGGTGCTGCGCTTCGCTGACGGCGCCGAACATGCGCTCGATGACGGCGCATTGCCGGACCGGCTGGCAGAGCATTTTGGCTTCCCGGTCGCAGTCGGGCTCGTCGGGTCGGGCGATTACCGCTTCCCCGTCGTCTCCAACCGTTACAAGCCAGCGCCGCTTCACCTCGTGACGACGGCTTCGACAGCGGCGCTCGCCGCGATAACAGGCCTTCCGCCACTCGACGCACGACGGTTCCGCCCCTCCGTGCTGATCGAAACGGAAGAAGGCGAAGGTTTCATCGAAAACGACTGGGTGGATGATTCGTTACGCATCGGGGACGCGGATATCCGCGTCACGGAAGCATCGCGCCGCTGTGGCATGACGCTGGTGGCGCAGCCCGGCATGGCGGAAGAGCCCGATGTGTTGCGCGGGATCATGCGCCACAACAAGCGCAATCTCGGCGTCTATGCCACGCCCATCGAGGGCGTGACCATCAGCGTCGGTGATGCCGTTTATGCCGAGATCTGAAAGAGCGGCGTTTCCGCCTCCGAGATATCCTTGAGGATTGCCCGACCGACAGTCTCGCCGATATCCCGGGCACTCGTGATACCCTGCACGAAGGGCTCCTTGTGCAGCAGGAAGGCGATCGCTGCGCAATAGAGCCGGCCTTCCGACATCAGGCCGAGACGCGGGCGATAGAACTCATCGACATCGATGCCGCCGGTGCGCACCATATCGGGATCCCTGTCGAGCGATAGGATCGCCTCGACCTTGGGCGTCGCGGCTTCGCGCACGCCTCCCTGATCGACAAGCGTCGGAAAGGGGAGATCCGTCGCCGACAACGTTTCCTGGCCGGTCGCATCGATGAAGGCTCCGAAGCGATGCACCGTGCCTGATACCTCGACTTCGGCGCCGCGCTCCAGGCCGTCCTCGGCCGTGCGGATCGTGTAGTCCTCGCCAAGCCGCAGGATCGACAGCTTAGCCGCGCGCGAAAGCGCGAGGAGCCGGCGGATCGACATCAACGGCACCGTTGCATAGTCGTCGATGAATATTCCCTTGAAGTGACGGTGGAAGCGCTTGAGGTCGTTCTCGTCCAAGTGCGGAATGACCCGGGCGACAATCTCGTGGGTGATCAGGATCGCATAGCGCCACGGGACCGTGTAGCGCTTCTGCCGGTTCTCCTCGGCTTCGGCCAGATTCTTGGCCGCCCAGACGAACGGATCGCTTTCGGTTCGGTCGGCGTAGTAGGCGGCAGCGAAGGTCTCGACGGTCAGCTGCGACAGGCCGATGCGGGCAGCATAATCGGGGTCGGCGGCAACGATTTCGCGGCGGAAGAGATCAAAGACCTCGTCCAGGAGATCATGCCGGCCCGTTGCGATCAGGGCGTCAATCGCCTGCTCGGTGCAGACCTGCGGCTCCATGTAGGGCAGCGGACAATAGAAATCGGCCTCCGGCAGGATGCCCTTGCGGGACATCAGCGTCGCGCGAAAATCCTCGGTACCGGCAGCCGGCTGATATTGCAGGTCGCCCGCTGCATCGCTGTAGAACATGCCATGCGCAGTGGCGACGGTCATGAGCGCATCGATGCCGCTCAGCGACGTGCCGAGAATGCCAACGGGTTCATTGCGGATAGACTTCAGAACAGTCGCCGGCCAGGGCGAAACGAAGTAGCCGGGGCGGATTTCCGTGCTGTCCGGCCAGTTGTGGCCGGTCGCCATCACCACGTGGCCGAAATTCGCGTCGCTCTCCCCATCGGGATTGGACACCCGCAGGCGGATCGCATCGTCCTGAATCTCGATATCGACCACCTTGTGGTGGGCAAGCACCGTCACCTCATGACCACGCTCGGCGGCCACGGCAAGCATGCGCTCGAACTGCGCCTGCATATAGTCGCCAAGCACCAGGCGCGGGTAGAATTCGCGCTCGTCGATCGCTTCGCGGCGGATGCCGTGGCGCATCAGGGTGTCGTCATTCTGCCGCCGCAGCCAATCGGCCAGCGTTTCGGTAAAGGCTGGAAGCTCGATGCTCGGAATGTTGGAGAGCATGGCCGGGTCGTTCATGTCGGGGTGATAGGGCGTGCCTTTTCCAGGCTCGCCTTCCGCCTCATATAGCGTGATCGACAGCGGGACGGTCGAGGCAATCACTTGCTTGAATGTGTAAAGGCCGGTCGGGCCGGTACCGATGATCGCAATTCTCGGAAGCATGGATGAGCTCGCTGTTCGGCGAGGGATCTCGCGCGGTTCCGTTCAATGCGCGTGAGGCAAGGTTGTTCCGCCGCTTTTGCCACCTGCGCCAAAATGACTTTCCCGGAACAAATTCCGCGGCTCGCGCCTTTTCCGACCATCGCAACACCCAGAGGAGCATGACCAATGATTTCTGCAGACGAGATCCGCGAACACATGGAAGTTCTGGCCCAGGACGGCGCCCATGTCGGCACCGTCGACCACATGGACGGCGCCAGCCGCATCAAGCTGACCAAGAGCGATTCCTCGGATGGCCAGCACCACTACATTCCGCTCGACTGGGTCGATCATGTCGACCAGCACGTGCATCTGTCGAAGAACGCCGACGACGTGAAGAGCAACTGGGCGGTCAACTGATCCCCATCCGTTCACCGGACAAAGAAGGAGGCCGCGGCAATGCCGCGGCCTTTTTTCGTTTTGATCAGATGCGAGGATCAATCGTCATCGTCGGACGAGTTGGACGACGAATTCGAGGAAGAGTTCGACGAAGAGTTGGAAGACGAGTTCGACGAGGAATTCGAGCTGCTGTTCGAGGAGGAGTTCGAGCTCGAATTGCTCGAGGAGTTCGACGAGCTGTTGGAATTACTGTTGGAGTTGCTGTTCGAACTCCAGCCGCCGCGATCGTCATTGCGAGTGCCGGAGCGCGCATAAGAGCGCCCCTCGCCGGTGCTTCTGTCGAGGAAGCGGGTCAGCGGATCGTCGGCCAGAGCAGGGGCCGGGGCGGTGGTGCCGATGGCGAGCACCGAGCTCAGGATGGCGATGAATTTCTTCATGGTCAGTCTCCTTGGTTTCTTTCACGGCAGCACGTCGGCTGCATGGGAAGAACGGAAAGCCCCGATGTTTATTCCGAAAAAAATCATTTATTTTCAGATCTTTAATTCTGAATTCCGGCAGAATCGGAAACGCCACCCGAAACGGCGTTCCGGGTGGTCAGCGACGGGATGATGCGGGTTTTTCAGCGCTGGGCGCGGGCGAACTTCCGGTACCAGCCTTCGGAGGCGATCGTCTTGCGGAAGATCGTCTTGCGTGTCGTCTGCTCCTCATCCGTCTCGCTACGAATGTCGCCTTCGAGATCCGAGGTCTCGCGCCGGAAGGGGATGATCTGGACGATCGGCGTGCCGCGCTCCAGCACCTGCAAACCATCCGGCCCTGTTGCGAAAAAGGGAAAGTGGATTTCCGACTGATAGGTATCGGTATCGACGACACCCGCGACGACCTCGAAAAGGCCGTTTGGCCGGTTGAGCGGCGACACGAAAAGACAGCTCCAGCCGGGCGGCGTGCGAATGGTCCAGTAGTTGTGAAACTTGCAGGGTGGCATCGGATCACGCGGATTGCCGGCCACTTGATGGGTGGCATGGTTGCTCACCAGGGTCCGGTCGAAATCCCAGCCGCAATTTACCGTACGCCCGCCATCGGCGATCTCCATGCGGACCGTCGCCGGCAGACCGATTACCCAGCCGGCCATCATTGCATCGAGAAAAGGCATGCAGCGCTTCACGGTCAATCCGCTATCAGTCGGCGAGACCTTGTCTTCCGTCACCGCCGGCAGTTTGCGGAACCACTCGGGCAGCACGGTTTTCGCGCGGACCGGCGGCGTGATGACGCCTTCGTCTTCGGGGCGGCAGGTGAAGGTGATGCGGGGTGTGGGACGTTTCAGCAGCGAGAGCTTCATCGACTTTCTCCAGATCCTTGTCTGCTCTGGAGAACGGATGCGGCGGGAGGTTATTCCCGGTCCGCATCATTTTTTTCGTTTCAGCGGCTGCGAAGTGCCTCGATATCGGCGATTTCTTCCTGAGGCGACAATGGCGCACCTGCGCCGATGCCGGAAAGGAAGGCATCCAGCGTATCCGTAGTGGAGGCCGGCACGTAGCCTTCCGCCACCGGGTTGGTCAGAGCAAACCGCGTCTGCCAGCCCGCCGGTCCATGGCAGGCCACCGCCGTGGTCACGGCATCTGCCGCCTTGCGCTCGTATTCGCGGCAGAGATGCCCTTCGGCATCGCGAAAGCTCGCGATCATGTGCAGGCTCTCGGCGTCAGAGAGCGCGCGGTCCCCGCCCGAGGGAAGGTTTTCCAACGCCTGGTTCAGTGCCAGGTTCGCGCCATCAGGCGCGACGGCGGTCGATTGGCCGAGCAGGAAACCGCCGAGACCGACCACGACCCCGACGAAGGACGCGGCAAGTGCCATGCCCCAGGGCGACGTGATCACCGATCCCGTGGACCGAGCGGCAGACGTTGACGACGCACGCGGCCTGAGCGGCACCACTGTCTCGGTCATTTGCGGCTGGGCCGCTTGCGACGTGACGCCCTGCGTCTGCCGGGCGGTTGCGATCGCAGCGGCGAGGGAGGCCTGAAGTGCTGCCGGAACCGGTTCATCGATCAGCGGCGTCATTGTCGCCGCGAGCTCATGTCTCGTGTCCATGAACACGGCGAGGCGCTCGGCAAGAGCCTCATCTTCAGCGAGGGCCGCCTCGATCTCTCCCTGTTCGGCGGGAGCCAGTTCACCATCGGCAAAGGCCATCAGCATTTCGTCGGAAATCGCGCGTGTCATGGAGTATCCGCCTTTCTCATGGCGAAGAACGTCTGGCTTCGGGATTTATTCCCGTCAATTCAGAAAGTGCCTTTCGGGCGCGAGCAAGCCTGCTCATCACCGTGCCCACCGGGATTTCCAGCACATCTGCGGCATCGCGGTAGCTCAGTTCCTCGATGCAGACCAGGACCAGGACTTCGCGCTGCTCGGGGGGTAATTGCTGCAGGGCGACTTCAACCCTTTCGAGCGCCAGCCGCGCCTCACTCTGCGCTTCGCCTGACGCCACGGAGAGGTCGTGCATATCGTCTATATCAACCGCGGGGCCGGCCGTCTTTTGCCGGCGTAACTGGTCGAGCCAGAGATTGCGCAGGATGCGAAACACCCAGGCGTCGAAGCGGGTGTCCGGGTCGAAGCTTGCGGCTGCCGCCAGGGCACGCTCGCAGGTCTGCTGAACCAGATCATCGGCAACATCGCGTGCACGGCAGAGCGAAATCGCAAAGCGCCTGAGGTTCGGCAGGAAGGAGACGAGGCGCTCTCCGACGATATCGACAGGCTCAACCATAAAAACTTTCCGTCTCTCCGGAATAAACCAGCGGCTCGCACGTATAACCTGACATCACATTCGTCGACGGGTCTCGAAGGCCCAGCGCCGACCAGGGAGAGATGGAACATGGATCGGGTCTTTGCAAGGTTGCTCGGTGGATTGCTGGGGCTCGCTGTGGTCCTGCCACCACCCGTCTCTCTCCCCTTCGACCCGACATACCAGCTCCTCGCAGTCGCCCATGCTGACGACGACGACGATGGTGGGGACGACGATGATGATGATGGCGGCGGTGGGCGCAGTGAGGGCGGCTCCGGTCGATCAGGGGATCGCACCCCTTCGAGGCAATCCGGCTTCACGCTGTTTCCTTTCCTGCAGCCACAACGTCCGGCACCCGTTCGTCGCGCAGCCCCAGCCGTTCCCGACCGTGTGCCGAACGAAATCATCGCGGCCGGCCTGCCCGAGGCCGCCATCACCCAGTTGACCGAAGAAGGCTATGCCGTCGCCGAGCGCCAGAGCCTCGCCCTGGTGACCGCCGGGCAGGCGAACGAGATCGTGCGTCTCGTCGTGCCGCGCGGCACCGGGCTGGAGGCGGCGCGCGAGAGGGTCACATCCCTTGCCCCGGTCGCTCAGGTCGATTTCAATCACTATTACCGGCCCGAGCAGACGGAAACCGCACCTGATTGCGGCGGCCAGGCTTGCGCCCTCGTGCGCGAGATCATCGGCTGGCCCATCGATCCCGCAGGACTTCTGCAGCGCTGCGGAAGCCTGCCGAAGATCGGCCTGATCGACACCGCCATCAACCCGGATCACCCGTCACTCGGCGATGCGCGACTTGAGGTCATCCGCATCTCCGACGATGCCCTGCCGCAATCCGGGCGCCAGCATGGAACGGCGGTCGCGGCCCTTCTCGTGGGCGCCGCAGGCAGCCGGGCACCGGGCCTGCTTCCGTCATCCGAGGTGATCGCCGTCGATGCCTTTCGCCGGATCGGCGGATCGGCCGATGTCGCCTCGACCTTCGATCTGGTCAGGGCGCTCGATGCGCTGGCGGGTCGCAATGTGCGGGTGATCAATCTCAGCCTTGCCGGTCCGGACAATGCGCTGCTGAAGAAAACCGTGGAGGCCATGATCGAGCGCCGCGTGATCCTGGTCGCCGCGGTCGGCAATTCCGGACCCCGGGCAAAACCACTCTATCCCGCCGGCTATGACGGGGTGATCGCCGTGACGGCCGTCGACAAGGGCCGCAACGCCTATCGCCGCGCGAATCAGGGCGCCCATGTCGATATTGCTGCCCCCGGCGTCAATGTCTGGACGGCCGCATCAATCAGCGGCGCCCGTCCGAAGAGCGGCACCTCCTTTGCCGCCCCCTTCGTCAGTGCCGCAGCCGCCGTCCTTCTCGCAGAGCGGCCGGACCTCACACCGGTCCAAATGGCCGAGGCGCTCTCTGGACTGGCGCAGGATATCGGCAGCCCCGGCAAAGACCAGGTCTTTGGCTGGGGGTTGCTCGATGCCCGGCGTCTGTGTACGGCCGGTGCCTCAGTTCAGCCCTGACTGCGCAGCCGGATCGGCCGTTCAGCCGCCGACCTGGGCGATCCAGTCGGGCAGGCTGTAATAGTTGGAAATGCGGGCGACCTTGCCGTCGCGGATCTCGAAGAAGGCGCCGGCCGGCAGGCGGTAGGTCTGGCCGTTTGCTTCCGGCAGGCCCTCGTCGGTTGCGAGATAAGTGCCGTTGACGATGAATTCGGCCGCACCGCGCGTGCCGTCCTCGTTCACCATCACCACCATCTCGGTCAGCTCTTCCTTGTAGCAGCGGTTCATGTGGTCCATGAACTTCGCGAAGGCTTCCTTCCCCGTCTGGCGGGCGCCCTGGTTGATGTCGTGCGCCACATCATCGGTCAGGAGTGCCAGAAAACGATCCATGTCGCCGGCATTGAAGGCATCGTAATAGGCACGGATGGTGGCTGCGGCGGTCATCGATCACTCCTCGTCGTGGAATTGCTTTCTCGGGTCGTGGGAGATGGGTATAACCACTCCGCAACGGACTGAAAACACTCTATGACCCTCACGATCCAATCCTTTTCCGGCAGCGACGCGACGCCCTTCTTCGGCGACCTCGCGCGACTCAGATCCACCGTCTTCCGCGCCTTTCCCTATCTATACGAGGGAAATCCTGACTACGAGCAGACCTATCTGTCGACCTATGCGAAGTCGGAAGGCTCGGTCTTCGTGCTGGCGATTGATGATGACCAGGTGGTGGGGGTTGCCACGGGAACCCCGATGGCCGGCGAGACGGAAGAGGTGAAACGCCCCTTCCTGGAGGCCGGGCTCGACCCGCAAGAGTTCTTCTATTTTGGCGAAAGCGTGCTCCTGCCCGAATATCGTGGCCAGGGCATCGGCGTGAAATTCTTCGAGGGCCGTGAGGCGCAGGCGAAGAAACTCGGCCTGCGCTACGCCACCTTCTGCGCCGTCGAGCGCCCCGCCGACCATCCACGCCGGCCGGTCGATTACCTGCCGCTCGACGCCTTCTGGGCCAAGCGCGGCTATACCCATCACCCCGAGCTTCGCACGACCTTCACCTGGCGCGACCTCGACGACACCGTCGAGAGCCCGAAGCCGCTCTCCTTCTGGATCCGGGATCTCAAAGCATGACAGCCCTCACCCTTGCCGCGTGCCAGTACAAAATCGAGTTGATCGAGAGCTGGGAAGATTACGTCCTCCACCTGACGGGTCTGGTGCATCAGGCCGTTGAGCGCGGCGCGAAACTCGTGCTCCTGCCGGAATATGCCGGTCTGGTACTCGCCGGCCAGCTCGATCCGGACACCCGCTCCGACCTGGACGGCTCGATCGCCGGCATCCAACCGCTGATTCCGGCCTGGGTCGAGCTTTGCGAGGAAATTGCCCGCACCCACGAAATCGTCTTCCAGCCCGGCTCGGCACCGGTCCTCGATCCTGACGGCCAGTACCGCAATCGCGCCTTCCTCTTCGGCCCGGATGGCCTGATCGGTCATCAGGACAAGATCATCATGACCCGCTTCGAGCGCGAGCAATGGGGCATCGCCGCCGGACGCGACGGGCTGACAGCCTTCGACACGCCGCTCGGCAAGCTCGGCATACTCATCTGCTACGACAACGAATTCCCGATGCTGGCCCACAGCCTCGCCGAACAGGATGTCGACCTCATCCTCGCTCCCTCCTGCACCGACACACTCGCCGGCTCCTATCGCGTGCGCATCGGCGCCCAGGCCAGAGCACTCGAAAACCAGATCGCCGTCCTCTCGTCACCCACCGCTGGCACCGCCCCCTGGTCGCCCGCGCTCGACGAAAACCGCGGCCGCGCCGCCCTTTACGTGCCCTCCGACTACGGCATGCCACCCAATGGCATCTATGCCGAAAGCGAGAGTGACGCGGTCGAAGAAAGCCACTGGCTGATTACCGAGATCGATCTCGACACGGTCCGACGGCTGCGCACGGAAGGCCAGGTCGCCACCCGCCGGGATTGGCCGGAGCAGTTCGGGGTGTAATCGCTTACGACCGGACCAACGCGTCCCGCCGCCGCTCCAGAAACCGCCGCTCCGCCTCCCCGGGCGAGAGGACCAAGGCGCGGTCATAGGCCTGTAGGGCCTCGGCAACCCTCCCGATCCGGACCAACAGATCCGCGCGGGCTGCATGAAGCGGCAGAAATTCCGACAGCGCTTCGGCATCCAGTCCATCCAGCTCGGCGAGCGCCTCCTCCGCCCCCTTTACCTCCGCCAGTGCCACTGCCCGGTTGATCCGGATAATCGCGTCGTCACGCAGTTCGACGAGAATGTCATAGGCCGCAAGGACCGCCTTCCAGGGCGGCGGATCAGCGAGTGTCTTTCGCCCGCACCAAAGCGCATGGATCATCATCTGCAGAATGCGCGGACCGGGTCCGGATATCCCGAGTGCCCGACCGCAGTATCGTCGGGCTTCTTCGATCAGCGGCCTCGACCAGAGCATCGGGTCCTGCTCGGCAAGCGGCACCATCACGCCCTCCGCATCCATCCTGGCCGGCCGTCTCGCTTCCGCAAAGCGGATCGTTGCAGCGAGTGCCAGCACTTCGGCTTCTTGTGGCAACATCTCTGTCGAGAGCGCCGTCACCTCCAGCATCTCGCGGGCAAAACCCGCATGCCGGCCAGAGCCCGCCGCATCCTCATGCGCCTTGGCATAGGCGACTTCCAGCGTTGAGAGCACTGCCGCCAGCCGCTCGGCCCAGTGCTCGGGCCCCGGCACCTCGAAACTGACGCCGGCCTCGGCGATCTTGCGCTTGGCGCGCACCAGCCGCTGCGCAAGTGTCGTTTCGGAAACGAGAAAAGCCCGCGCCACCTCCTCGGTCGAGAGGCCGCAGACCAGTTTCAGCGTCAGTGCCGCCCGGCTGTCTGCGGCCACTGCCGGATGACAGCAGACGAAAATAAGCTTTAGCCGCTCGTCCGGAATGACGGCGTCGTCGCTCACGAGCCGATCTTCGGCGGTCGGCTCGCGCTCCGGCTCGTCCGGCCGGTTTTCTGCCCGTGTCCGCCTTCGCCTCAGGATATCGATAGCGGCGCGCTCGGCGACCCGGTAGAGCCAGGCCGCCGGATCGCGCGGCAGGTCGTGTCCCTCCTGCCCCCAGGCCTTCACCGCCTTGAGGCAGCTCTCGGCAAAGGCTTCTTCCGCGAGATCCAGATCGCGGTAACGGGCGGCGAGTGCTGCGCGAATGCGCCCGCCCGCCGCCCGGAAGGTCTCGTCGAGGACCCCTGCCCGCATCAGCTCAGCGCTTCGTCGCCAGGCCCGGCGGCATCGGCAAGAGCGGCCGGACCTCGATTGCGCCATCCTTGCCGAGCGGCACCTTTCTGGCGATCGCAATCGCCGCATCCAGATCCTCGGCTTCCACGAGATAGAAGCCGCCCAGCTGTTCGCGCGTTTCGGCAAAGGGACCGTCATGAATGGTCTGCTTGCCACCCGTGGTGCGCACGGTGGTAGCCGCCTCCGTGCCCTTCAGTCCGGCGCCCGCGTGCATTTTCTCGCCCAGCTCGTGGCTGAAGGCGAAATGGCGCGGCCCAAGATCGGCCATGATCGAGCCCATCTTGTCCGGCCCGCCAAAGATTTCTTCGTTTTCGTAGATCAGCAGCAGGTATTGCATCGGTTTTGCCCCTCCTTCGGGCCCTTGCGGCATCGTCGATCGATCCCGTCGATGAAGAGACGCGGCTCGGACATCGGATTCGACAACGACCAAAAGATTTTTTCGGGCCCCACCCACTATCGACGACAGGCCCGCCTCTGACAACGGCCAGTATCAGGCGGCAAGCGGCCTACCTGCGACGTCAAAACCGCCGTGATCGCCTGCAAAACCCGATCTTTCCGCTTTGCGATACAAGGGCTCGCTGCTATATGCGCGAGCCATGAGCACCGATCGCACGCCCCTGAGCCATATCCGCAACTTCTCCATCGTCGCCCATATCGACCATGGCAAATCGACGCTGGCTGACCGCCTGATCCAATCGACCGGCGGCCTCGCCGACCGCGAGATGTCGGAGCAGGTCCTCGACAATATGGAGATCGAGAAGGAACGCGGCATCACCATCAAGGCCCAGACGGTGCGGTTGCACTACAAGGCCAACAATGGCGAGATCTATGTGCTGAACCTGATCGACACGCCCGGACACGTCGACTTCGCCTATGAAGTCTCGCGTTCGCTCTCGGCTTGCGAAGGCTCGCTGCTCGTCGTCGACGCCTCCCAGGGCGTCGAAGCCCAGACGCTGGCAAACGTCTACCAGGCGATCGATAACAATCACGAGCTGGTGACGGTCCTCAACAAGGTCGACCTGCCGGCCGCCGAGCCCGAGCGCATCAAGGAACAGATCGAGGAAGTCATCGGCATCGATGCCTCCGAGGCCGTGCTGATTTCGGCCAAGACCGGCCTCGGCATTCCCGACGTTCTCGAAGCCATCGTGCACAAGCTGCCGGCGCCGAAGAGCGAAGGCGGCGAGAAGGCCCCGTTAAAGGCCCTGCTCGTCGACAGCTGGTATGACACCTATCTCGGCGTCATGGTTCTCGTGCGCGTGCTCGATGGCGTGCTGACCAAGGGCCAGACGATCCGGATGATGGGAACGGACGCAAAGTATGCGGTCGAACGCGTCGGCGTGTTGACACCCAAGATGGTGGCCGTGGATAGCCTCGGCCCCGGCGAAATCGGCTTCTTCACCGGTTCGATCAAGGAAGTGGCCGACACCCGCGTCGGCGATACCATCACTGAAGACAAGCGCCCGACCGCCAACATGCTGCCGGGCTTCAAGCCGGCCCAGCCGGTCGTGTTCTGTGGTCTCTTCCCGGTCGATGCCGCCGACTTCGAAGACCTGCGCGCTGCCATGGGCAAGCTGCGCCTCAACGACGCTTCCTTCTCCTTCGAAATGGAATCGTCTGCCGCCCTCGGCTTCGGCTTCCGCTGCGGCTTCCTCGGCCTGCTGCATCTCGAGATTATCCAGGAGCGTCTCGAGCGCGAATTCGATCTCGACCTGATCGCGACCGCCCCTTCCGTCGTCTACAAGCTGTTCATGACCGACGGCACCGAGCGCGAGCTGCACAACCCGGCCGACATGCCCGACGTGGTCAAGATCTCCGAAATCCACGAGCCGTGGATCAAGGCGACGATCCTGACGCCCGACGACTATCTGGGCGGCATCCTGAAGCTCTGCCAGGACCGTCGCGGCGTGCAGACCGAACTCACTTACGTCGGCAAGCGCGCGATGATCACCTATGAGCTGCCGCTCAACGAAGTGGTCTTCGATTTCTACGACCGCCTGAAGTCGATCTCGAAGGGCTATGCCTCCTTCGACTACCATCTCGATGGCCATCGCGAGGGCAACCTCGTCAAGATGTCGATCCTCGTCAATGGCGAGCCGGTCGATGCACTCTCGATGATGGTGCACCGCATGGCAGCCGAAAAGCGCGGCCGCGACATGTGCGAAAAGCTCAAGGACCTGATCCCCAAGCACATGTTCAAGATCCCGATCCAGGCCGCCATCGGCGGCAACGTGATCGCCCGCGAAACCATCTCGGCGCTCCGCAAGGACGTGACCGCCAAGTGCTACGGCGGCGACGCGTCGCGTAAGCGCAAGCTGCTCGACAAGCAGAAGGCCGGCAAGAAGCGCATGCGCCAGTTCGGCAAGGTCGAGATCCCGCAGGAAGCGTTTATTGCCGCGCTGAAGATGAGCGACGAATAAGGACAGAATTAACGCCGGCGAAAGCCGGCGTTTTCTATTTGGCGTCTCAGCTCACACGACGAACGTCATCAAGGTCCGTGTCCGACCGCTCAGATTTTCTCGCATCATGCCCAAGGCCCCAGCCGCCCATGGCGTCAAGCACGGGCACCAGCGAGCGGCCGTAACCTGTATAGCCATATTCGACATAGACCATGTCGCCCTCTTTCAGGGGCCGGCGTGACACGATGCCGTCCCGCTGCAGGGCGGCCAGATTTTCCGACAGAACCTTTTCGGACACGCCGACATAGCGGCGCAGGTCACCGAAGGTGGCGGGCCCATCGCGCAGCCGCCAGAGGATCCTCGGCTTCCACTTGCCGCCGATCACCTCGATCGTCGCCATGACCGGACAGTCGCGCATCTTGTCTATGTCCACCGGATAACCCTCCTGGCCCTGCTCGCGACGGCAAACCCTAACCTCCAGGTAAGCCCTTGCATGCTCGCAGTTTTTGGCCAGCATGCATTTTCACAACCGGAGGACGCTGAACATGATCGTCGAATATATCCGCTACGAACTCAAGACCCATCAGCCGGGCGAGCTCGTCGAAGCCTATCGGCTGGGCGCGCCGCACCTCGAGTCGGCACCGCAATGCCTCGGCTATGAACTCTCCCACTGCGTCGAGGAGCCTTCGAGCCTGACGCTTCGCATCCTGTGGACCTCGACGGAAGACCATCTGCAAGGCTTTCGCAAAGGCCCACATTTCCCACTGTTCCTGGCTGCCATCCGGCCCTTCATCGGCGAGATCGCCGAGATGCGCCACTACGCCCCGACAGACGTCGCCTGGACGCGTACCGAAGGATGATGGCTACAGAATTGATGCCGCAAGAGCTTTGGTTTGGCGAGGAGGGCGGATCTACCCGCCTTGCTCGTTTTGCGCTAGGATGCATCATCCTCGGAGTTGCGCCATGTCGATCGAAGCCCGCAAACCGCATGACCTCACCGTCAGTGAAGCACTCGTTGCCGAGGCTGAAGCGCTCGGCGTCGACATCACGGGTGCTGCCGAGAAAGGCATCGCTCTTGCCATCAAGGCCGAGAAGGAACGGCGCTGGAAGATCGAAAACGCCGAGGCGATCAAGGCATCCAACGACTATGTCGCCAAGCATGGCCTTCCACTCGCAAAATACCGGATGTTCTAACCATGACCCGCTTCCACGTTCACCGCATCGGGAACGACGGAAGCTTGGCCCTCGACGTGCAATCCAATCTGTTGGATGCCCTGACGACCCGCGTGGTCGTGCCGCTCGCACCGGTCGGTGATGTCGCGACCCTTGTTCCGCGGCTCAATCCGCGCCTGGCCATCGATGGCGAGACCTTTGTGATGCTTACCCAGTTCATCACGACGGTCCCCATCTCCGCCGTCGGCCCCTCGCTCGCCGATCTCTCCGCCCGCGCCGACGAGATCACCGCTGCCACGGATTTCCTTTTCCAGGGCTTTTGAGCCCTTCTTGCCCGCCCGCCGCCGTCGCGCTAGCATTCGCATGCAATCATAAGCCGATGAACAGGCAAAGAGGGAGACGGGCATGCACAAGTTCAAGATCCTGAAGACCGAAAAGGGCGAGTTCCGCGTCCAGTTTGTCTACAATTCCGAGGTCATGGTGTGGTCGGAGAACTACGCCTCCAAGGCGAGCGCGAAGAACTGCGTCGAGTCGATGAAGAAAAACGCGCCCGCAGCGCCCGTCGTCGACCTTACTAAGGAAGAGACCGGCAGCGGCTATCGCTTCGAGATCGACAAAGCCAAGAATGGCGAGACCTTCGTCCGCTTCCGCGCCGCCAATGGCGAAATCATGGTGCGCTCGGAAACGTATAAGTCGAAGTCCAGCGCGAAGAACTGCATCGCGTCGATCCAGAAGCGTGCGGCAGAGGCGGTCGTCGAAGAGGCGGAATGAGGCGTCGACATTATCTGTCAAACCGAGGGCCCAGCGGGTTCCCCCTCTCCCCCTTGTGGGAGAGGTTACAAAATCGAGGGCTTAGCCCGATCAGGGCTAAACCTCAGATTTTGTTGGTGAGGGGATCGGTGATGGTGGCACGATGAACCGACCCCCTCACTTGCGATTTCTGATGCTTAGGCGGCTTGCGCTCGCCCATTTTCATCTCATCGCCCTCGCGCGGCGTCGCGCTCAGGCCTCCGTTCGCTGAAATCGATTCACTGGATCGATTTCTGGCCTTCGGCCACCGCTCCGAAGTCCCCCACCAAGGGGGGAGATGGGGGTGTGCCCCTTCACATCCCGTCGCCCGGCTTCCACGCTCTCGGCGCCACACCGCGTTCGACCACATAAAACCCATCGACCGCCACCGTCTGCCACGCACCGGCCTCGCCGTCCGGCCAAAGCACCCGGATCTCGGTTTCACCCAGTTCCGCCAAGCCGACATGATGCCAACCAGTTTTGCCGCCCGCATGGCCGCCGCCGATGGTCACCTCGCGGCGCTGGATTACGTCGCCGGTCTTCACCTCGATCCAGGCACCGACCGCATCCCGGTTGGCTCCCTCCTGGCGAAGCGCAATCTGCAGGAAGCGGCCCGCGCCTTCGGTCGTGTTGCGCCAGATCTCAACCGGAGACCCCTGGTTGACGACCAGGAGATCGACCAATCCATCGAGATTGAAATCGGCAAGCGCCCCGCCCCGGCCCTTGGCCATTGAGGCGACGCCGGCCTTGTCGCCCATTTCGGTGAACTTGCCGTCCTCGCCCTGGACCAGCAAGTTATTCGGGTCCTTTTCGGCGAAATCGGGCATCTCGGCGACATTGCCCTTGGCGACGAAAAGGTCGGTGCGGCCGTCATTGTTGACGTCCTCGAACTCCGTGTGCCAGGCGGTCGAGGGGCGGATCTCGCCGCCGGTATAGGGCCGGTGAGCGGTGGCACCCTTGGCAAACGCAACGTCGTTGTAGGACGGCTTTGGCTTACCATCGGCGGGGATTTCGCCAAGCTTCTGCAGCTTGTTGTCGGCCATGCTGGTCAGGAAATATTCGGGATAACCGTCGAAATCGAGGTCGTGGCTGGCGATGCCCATGCCCCAGATGCGGAGGTATTTCCAGCCTTCTTGCTGGGTGTAGAGCGCCGGCGCCGTGCCCGGCTCCAGTTTCCACATCTGCTCCTGGCCGCCCTTGTAATATTCGCGGTCGTTAGAGACGCGCAGCGAGGGCGTGCCGGAGCGGTTCCAGTCGGTGAACAGGATCGACAGCGGGCAAAAGGAGGGGTTCAGCGCGAGCGGCGGAGCGAAGCGGCGTTCATCCGCTGAGGCCGGTCGATGCAGCCAGTTGTCGGTGCAGGAGCCCCAGGGCTCGAAGTCCTCGAAGCGGTCGATGTAGTTGCCGATGGCGAGTGTCGGCCAGGTATTGCCGCGCTCCCAGGTGGCGGAGAAGGCGGTCGACCAGGCGTCGCCACCGTCGAAGGCCCAGGCCTCGTTGGCGCGCTCGAAGCGGCATTCGCCGAGGCCGCGCATTACGACATTCTCGCCGGAGCGCAGCAGCACGACGTCCTGTAGCCCGTCGCCATCGATATCCAGCGGATAGGCGCCGATCACCTTGTCGAGTTCGAGGCCAGAAGGTTTTTCCTCGAATATCAGCCCCCCGCCCTGTGTGCTGCGGTTGAGGTAGAATTTCGCCTTGTCCTCGCCACCTGCAAGCACGAGATCGGGAAAGCCGTCGGCATTGCATTCGAAGCTGCCGGCGCCGCCGCCGACCATGTATTCCCAGTCGCCGCGATAGGTGCTGGTGATGCCGCTGGAGGCGGTTTCGTCGGTGAAGCGGGGAACGAGCGGGCCGCCATTGGCGAGTGCTGGCGCGGCCTGAGGCAGCGACAGCAGCAGGGCAAGACCCGCGAGCCGAGCCGGTAGACGAACGTTCTTGCGCCCGGTCATCCGCGTGTCCTCAAGGCGACCGTCTTTTCGCCGATACAGCGCCCCTGGTCGAGGCCGCGCTCGATGGCCGCGCGGAAATGGATGCCGCCATAGAGGCGGGAGACGCCGGCTTCCTCGGCGGCTTCCCAGAAGCTCTTGAAGCTCCGGTTCGGCAGCTTGTCCTTTTCATGCGTGTTGTCGGTAAAGGCGAAGTTCTCGCCGAAGAAGGCTGTGAGAACAGTGGCAGCCGCACCCGACTGGGTGGAATGACCGCTCGGATATTCCGGGAAGGGCGGCGTGATCAGGATCGGCTCCCATTTCGGGTCGATCACCCGCTTGATGTACGTGACGGGGCGAAGCAGGTCGTATTCGAATTTCGAATGCCAGCAGCCGATGAAGGCGTCGGCGAGCGTGACACCGAGGCGGGCAAGCAGGTCGGCATGTTCGGCGGCACTCGCCTTGCGTTCGTCGAGGATCTTCAGGCCGATCACCATCCAGTGGCCCGGCGGGGTCGGCGAGAGCATCGGATCATCCGACCAGAAGCGTGCGACGGCACGCTGTTCCGGCGTCAGGTTCTTGACGGTCTCGTAGACTTCGAGCGCTTCTTGATAGAAATCCGAGCCCTTTTCCTCGCTATAGGCGGGCGGTGCCGGAAGGGGGCAACCATTGCCCGTTTCCATCGCGAAGGGACGGTTCTCGCCCCATTTCGGCAGAAGCGGCAGCTGCTGCTGGTTGATCAGGCTTGTTGGAACCCAGTTCGATGGCCCCTTGTTCAGCGTGAACTCCAGCGGGAAGCCCATGTTCTCGACCTTGGCGCCGCCATCGCCCTCAGACCAGCTCAGGATATGGGCGGTGACGCTTTCGCCATAGGCTTGGCTGCGGGCGACGAGATCAGGGGCGAGACCGACAGAGACCTCCTTGGCAAGCTTTTCCGTCATGCGCTTCATGGCGCGTTGGCCGGTCGGGCCGGTATTGCCGAAGAGCTGGCGAGCGGCGGAGGAGAGAGCGGCCTGCATGACGACGGCTTCGTCATAGGCGAGACCCGCTTCGCGCTGCGGCACGGGCGTGAGGCCATTCAGCTGGCCCGACAACGAGGTCAGTGTCCGATCCCCGGAAGCGAGACCCTCGTAGGCGGCGACGCCGAGATAGGCGAAGGCGCGGCTTGCAACCGGTGGCGAATAAGTCGGCGTGTGCCGCACCAGTTCGAGCACGAGGCGGTACCAGTCACGCATGACCTTGTCGGCTCCGGCAGAGCCTGCCTGGGCTGGCTGCACGGCCAGCGCCACAATAATGAAGCAGAGCGCCAGGAGGCGCGTCCCCACTGCCTTCATGTCCCCCTCCCACAGGTTTCAGAAGCGATCTCAATCGATTGAATGTCGATTAAGCACGGGGGCGGGCGGCTCGCAAGAGGGCGACGGATGACGGGCGATCAAATCCAGCCGATGGCGCGGCCGGCGAGGCTGATGGCGAAGACGACGAGGAAGCTTGCGGCGACGCGACCGAAGAGCAGTGGATTGGTGGTGGCGACACGCCGTAGGATGGCGGCCCCGGCACTCAACCAGCAGGTGGCAACGACCGTCACCAAGAGCGCGAAGAGCGCCAGGTAGGGAAGCGGTACGACCAGCGTTTCAGGTGCTGCGAAGGAGGCGGGTGGAATGAGCGCGAGGCCGATGATCAGGGCCTTGGGGTTCAGCACCGTGGTGCCGTAGACGGTCGCCGCGGTAATTGCACCGGGCTCGGTGGCCGAGGGCGGGCGGATCCAGAGCCGGGCGGCAAGCAGCAGGACCCAGAGCGTCGAGGCGAGCTTGATGACCAGGGAGGCGACGGGTTGTTCGGCGAGCAACGGGGCAGCCAGGAAGACCAGCGGCGCGATGGTGGTGAGATAGCCGGCCAGTTCGGCGCCGATCAGCGGCAGGGATGCCTTGAGGCCGCGCGCTGCGCCCGAGACTGCAAGCAGTGTATTCGTCGGCCCCGGCGTCAGGAGAAGGAGGAGAACGGCAAGGGCAAAGGCGGACAGGGACATCGGGGCACTCCGTAACTTTCGTGCCGGAGATAACAGGTTGGCCAAAACAGCTGCTTGATTTCGGTCAACCCCGTCGCTCGATGCTGTAAGTTCCGGCCGGTCGCTCAGGCAGGCCGGATCTGGCGGACCCAGGCGCGGGCGAGGGTCAGGCCAGCTTCGTCGGAGAGGTGCCCGTCCGTCGGCTCGATCTCGGGATGGCGGGCAAGCCAGCCGGGCTCCTTGCGCTCGATCACCTCAGGGAAATGCGTCATCCAGTTGCGCACGACCTCGCGATTGGCCTCGAAATGGAACTGGAAGCCATAGGCGGCGCGTCCCACGCGGAAGGCCTGATGGCGGGCGGCTTCGTTTTCCGCGAGATGGGCAGCGCCTTCAGGCAAGGTGAAGGTGTCGTCGTGCCATTGGAAGGAGAGAAAGCTATCGGGCAGGACCGCGAGCACTGGATCGGCCTTGCCGGCATCGGTGCGGCCGATGCTGCGCCAACCGAATTCCGGGGCGGCACCGATCAGGTTATCGCCGCCATAGGCGCGGGCGAGCAGCTGGCTGCCAAGGCAGATGCCAAGCACAGCCTTGTCGCTGTCGCCGAAGCGGCGCATCAGACTTGCGAGCGCCGGCAGATAGGGATGCTTGTCGTCGTCCCGGGCATTCTGCTCACCGCCGAAGACAACGAGGGCGTCATGCGCGTCAAACTCCGGGAGAGGTTCACCCGCATAGGCGCGGATCGTGACAATCTCTGCTCCGGCTTCGGCCAGGGCGATGCCGACCTGACCGGCTTCGGTGACTTTGGTATTCTCGACAATGGCAACGCGCATGGGGAATCGGATCTCGTGGGCGGTTGCCTCAGAGAAAGCATGCGCCCGCGATCACGGCAAGACGGGAGGGCGCCGCTTGAAGCCCCCTCCCCCAGGCTTCAGAAGGTTTTCTTCAGGCGCGCATCAACCGACTGGCTGTTGCCGCCACGAATGACGAAGAAGAAGGTCATCGCTGCCCAGAGCAGAGACTTTTCAGCGCCTGAGAAGCCCTGATCGAGCTGCACCCAATGGAAATAGACGGTGACGAGCAGGACGATGGTGGCGGCGAATGCCGCCGGGCGGGTGAGGAGGCCGATTGCGAGCAGGATGCCGCCGAAGAATTCTGTGGCGGCGAGCAGCGGCGACCAGAAGACGCCGGGATAGAAGCCGAGACCTTCCACCATCTGGACGGCGCCGAAGGGATCAACGATCTTGCCGGCACCGTGGATCACGAGAAAGCCGCCGGCGACAAGACGCAGCAAAGTCTCGGCCAGATCATGGCCGGATCGATAGACGGGGGCAAGTGCCGGGATGAAAAGACGGTTCGGTTCAGTGGACATGGGAAATTCCTCGACAAACAATGATCCCGGCCTCTTGGCGGAAGGCCGAGGGCATGGCAATTGCGGGGAGACGGAAAGTTGAATTGTTCAGTTAACTTATGCGTGAAGCAAGGACGATGATGATGGCCAAACCCCGGATCTCGATCACCTACTGCACCCAGTGCAACTGGCTCTTGCGCTCCGGCTGGATGGCGCAGGAACTGCTGCACACGTTTGTCGACGATCTAGGAGAGGTGGCGCTGATACCCGGCACCGGCGGGATCTTCGAGATCCGGCTGAATGAGGAGCTGATCTGGGAGCGCAAGCGAGACGGCGGTTTTCCCGGGCCGAAGGAGCTGAAGCAGAAGGTGCGGGATGCCATCGATCCGGAGCGGGATCTCGGCCATGTCGACCGGGCGAGCCGCAACGAAGGGCTGGATAGTTGAGATAGAAGAAAGGCGGCCGAGTGGCCGCCTTTGCGTATCGTCGCTCTCAATAGAAGGGCGACTGGCAGACCTTGTAGTAGCCGCTCGACGAGAGGAACTGGTTGGTGCGCGGATTGTAGGACCTGTAGCGGTTCAGGCACCAATCGACATGGCGCTCCCAGCCGCGACCGGGCGGGCGATAACCAGGATCGGCATAAACCGGCGGGCGAGGCCGCGGACGGTAACCGGGCTCCACATAGACGGGCGGACGCGGGCGGGGACGATAGACCGGCGGCTCGTCATAAACGGATGGCGGATAATATTCCGGCGGCAGAGGGCGCGGGCGGCGCGGCGGCGGACGGTCCCAGGTCTCGTAGCAACCTGAGAAGTCGCAGACGAGATCGACCTGTTCAGCATCCGTGTGCTGGCCCAGGACCGGCTGGACCGGTTTCGGCATGGCGGCTTCCGCCACAGGGGTGAAAATCTGGGTGCCGGCCAATGCCAGAGCCACAAAAGCGGAGCGTAACTTCATCTCGTCATCCTGTTCTGGTCCCGGCAAAGTGCAAGAGGCGCTTCGCCGACTGCGAGATAGAGCGGATTGATCACGGCTTTTTCACGACGGCGTCATCGGCATCACCAGAAGCTTCAAACGGCCACAAGCCCTATCCACCGGGGCGTTGAGCGTGAGCGCACGAGGCTCTTTCGAAGCGCTTTCGACATGCTGACACGAAAACTTCAAAATGGCGGTTGACAGGCCGAAGCAGTCCCTTTACACGGCTCCTCGTCGCCCAGATGGCGGAATTGGTAGACGCGCCAGCTTCAGGTGCTGGTACTCGAAAGGGTGTGGAGGTTCGAGTCCTCTTCTGGGCACCAAATTCCGATTTGAGATCAGCAGTTTATGCGATCGTCAAACAGTTGAAAAAAGCCCGGCTTGCCGGGCTTTTTTCTTGTCTGCCGATAGGCTTTTGACGCCTTTGCAAAGCCATTTTCGACCGCATTCCGCAGCCCTTTCCCGAACGCCCGCGCATAGCCGAAAAGGACAGACCATGGACGAGACCGTCGCCATCGAAAGCCGCAGCGAATTCGCCCTCTGGGCCATCGAGCGGGCCAAGGAAATCGTCGCGCAGGAAGGCACGGCGCTGGCGCTCGCGGCACGCGACATGGACGAAGAAGGTCTGCGTGAGGCCGGCCAGAAGCTCGGCGGCGCGATCAGCGAAGTGCTGCTCGAAGTGTTCGACGGCCTGCTCGGCGAGCTCGAACAGGGCTGACGCCAGATGGGGGCGTCCAGCCGACGCCCCATCCCTTCCGGACTGCAATTTTCACCCCGCCTGGCTCAACGCAGGATGCGGGGATTGGCGAGGCCACTGGTGGACGTCGTTCCACCCGCCTCCAGCGGCTCGATCTTCCAGTTCGACGAATTCATGATGATCGTGTTGACCACCAACGTGATGTTGTTCGTCTGGTTTGTCGTCGAATTGTAGGTCACGTCGCGATTGGGCAGATGAATGATGCCCTTGAGGATCTCACCCTTGCTGCCGTTGAAGATGTATTGCTGCGGATAGCGGTTGTTGCTCGCATCGCTCGTCTTCTCGAACATCAGGATGTTTTTGTAGTCGCCCGAAGTCGGGGCGGTCGCCGTAAAGGTCAGGCCGCCATTGGCGCGAATCTCGCTGTTGACGTCGGGGAAGTAGAAGGTCACGCCCTCGGCCTTTACGGTCGCGCCCGAGTTGATGATCATGCGGCCGGAAATGATGTGCAGGCCCGGCTTGAAGGTGATGGTCGGCGAACCGTTGAAGGTCGTTCCGCAGTGCTTGCCCGGCTGGAGCGTGATGGACTGGCCGTCCATCGTGCCCGATGTGGTGCAGTTTGCCGGGATCTGGGGCTCCGGCATCTTGCCGGCAAATGGATCGGCTTCGGCAGCACATTTGGTCTCAAGATTGGTGAGTGTGCCACCATTCTTGATGTAATTGGCGCCCTTGACGCAGAACTTCGCCGTATTGATCGTCGCGCCCGCATTCATGATGAAGGCAGGGTTGCTGGTCGAATGGACATGGACCTCGCATTTGGTCGATTTGACATTGGCACCCGAGTTGATCAGCACCGCCTGGTTCTGATTGCCAAGCGCATAGATGCAGCCATTGCCACCGGTCGCCTTTGCGGCGCTGGCCGCCACCGTGGTGTTGACGCCGACGTTGAAGTTCGACAGCCCGATGATGCCGAGGAAGCGGTTGTCGACCGCCTGCTGGTAACCACCGGTGATCGAACCATCGCTGTTGATCGTCAGAACGAAGCCCGTCGTTTCGCTGAGCTTATCCTCCTCGGCGCTGAGGCCGAGGAAATTGCGCGCCTCCAGTTCCTGAGCGCTTTTGCCACTCTTGCGGGCGGCTGCCAGCATGGCGGCATCGAGTTGCGCCTGCATGTCGACGCGGGTGTTGTAAGCGGAGGCGACATCGAGCGCACCGCCGGCGGACACGAGCAGAACCGGCGCGAGCAGCGCGGAGATGATGCCAAAATTGCCAGAGCGATCCAGCCAACCCTGACGAAGCTTTTCCAGAAACATGCCCATCCCTCTTTCGTCTCAAACAACGGGTGCGGGTCCAACCTCGATCGAGCGGACACAGCGTTTGAGGGAGCATCCGGGCAAGATGCTACTTTGAGGTTTGTTCCCTCGTTAAAATCTTAGACAAAGCGATCGCAATAGGGGGTTGCGCCGGCCTTTTCTGGACCAATCTGGCGTTTTCGTACCAGTTCGTCAGTCAATGACGCGCGGATTGACGCCCGGATACCATTGGCGACCGGTGCGTGGCGGCTGGGTCCCCTGATAGACGATGCCATTCTTTTCGCAGCGGTAGACTGTGTAAGGCAGGACATCGCGCAGCTCGCGCCGGCCTCCAAAGCCGGGTCGGGGGGACACGGTGCGGGTTTCGCAGGTGACGCCTTCACCGAACTGATTGGCTGGGTCCTGCGGCTTTACGCCGGGCAGATCCTTGAAGCTTTCCTGTCCGGCATTGCCCCAGGCGATGCCTTCGGCGGCGGAAGCGGGCGCAGCAAATGCCGCGAGGCAAACGAGCAGAGACGCCTGTGCAATTCTCCGGCTGATCTTGCGGGGCATGGGCTTCTTTTCGCGGACCGGCTGCATGGGCAATCTTCTCGTAAGCTTGGATGCGGTCGATATAAGCACTTGAGCCGCACGGACCAACCCCGACTGCATCACGTTTCGGCGACGGGGCGGCGGTAGCCTGTGGGTTCGCCGTAGAGCCATCCGATGCGTTCGATGGCCGCTGCAAGCGTTTCGCGCGCGACGCTCATGGTGTTGCCGTTGGCATGGATCATGGTCATCTCGTCTTCCATGATCGCCACATGCCCTTTCCAGAAGACGAGATCGCCGCGCCTGAGCTCGTGGCGGTCGATCGGCGTTCCGAGGCCTAAGGCCTGCATGTCGCTGTCGCGCGCAGCTCCATGGCCGGCCATGCGCATGGCAAGCTGCACGAGGCCGGAGCAATCGATGCCGAAGGCGGATTTGCCGCCCCAGAGATAGGGGGTTTCGAGGAAGAGGGCCCCGACCGAGACGTAGTCCGGCGCCGGCGGATCCGACAGGGGCCGGAGGTGGCGGGCAACGAGGGCGCCACCATCGGCGAGGAGAAGGTATCGCGTGCCACGCGTTTCGGCTTCGCCCGATATCGTGAGCCGGCTGCCCATCGACAGGGCGGTGCGGGTCGGGAAACGCAGGTCGGCACCGGAATAGACGAAGGTGCGCGGGGCGGTAACGATGTGGGTCGGAGCGACGAGAGGGCCGAGGGCATCTTCCGGGAGGTAACCGACATAGCCGTCATCCACGGCCTGGACCCAGGCCCAGCCGCCGTTTCGCTCGAAGACGCGGACCTCCTCGCCCATCAGGACTTCGGTATCGATGCCGATGGAGAGATCAGGCTTGGGCCGCAGCGCCACGACCGGCTCGCTGACCATGGCAGGTTCAGGGGCGACGAAGCGTTCTGCTTCCACCTGGCCCTTGAGGGCGATGTCAGCGAGATCAGGGCGGAAGGCGTTCAGGCGCCGATCGAGCATGGTAGTCTCCGTCAGCGGAGCGCGCGGCCCCGGGCGATGATGATATCGCCGAATTTTTCGAGGAAGAGCGCCCCTGAGACGGTGCGCTTGACGATGACGCTGCGCCGGTCGAGCTCGTCGCGGACGCGGTCCACGAGACCCATCTCTCCCAGCATATCCAGCGCGCGGGTGATGACCGGCTTGGTGACGTTGAGGGTCGCGGCAAGGCCGCGCACCGTGTGTGGCGGAGGCACGAGATAGATCTCGAGCAGCACGGCGAGCTGGCGCATGGTGAGATCAGGGCCTTGGCTCTGGACCTGATCCAGCGTCACCCTATGCCAGAGGCCGAGCGCCTGGGTTGCCGTCATCTCGAGGCCCATGGCCCCTCCCCCCTCTTCACCGCGTGGGGCATCTGCCCCTCACCCATATCATTCCGGCAAAGGAACGATCTGGCAAGGGGCGCTGTGTGGCAGGCTCAGTCGGTGCCTGACTGCAGGTAGCGGTAGAGGGCACGGATCGCCTGGGCCTCGCCGCCGACGGGCGAATGGGCGCGCTCGGTCTGCGACCAGCCGAAGATATCGAAATGTGCCCAGCGGCGACCGGGCGAGACGAAGCGCTTGAGGAAAAGCGCGGCGGTGATTGCGCCTGCCATGCCGCCGGAGGGGGCATTGGTGAGGTCGGCGATCTGGGCTTTGAGCATGCGCTCGTAACCCTTGTGAAGCGGCAGGCGCCACAGGGGATCGTCGACCTCAAGGCTTGCTTCGGCCAGCGCGTGGGCCAGGTCCTCGTCGTCGGTGAAGAAGGGCGGCAGGTCGGGGCCGAGAGCGACGCGTGCGGCGCCGGTCAGGGTCGCCATGTCGATCAAGAGTTCTGGCTCCTCGGCATCGGCATAGCTCAGCGCATCCGCGAGGATCAGCCGGCCTTCGGCATCGGTGTTGTCGATCTGGACGGTGAGGCCCTTGCGGCTCTTGTAAACGTCACCGGGGCGGAAGGCATTGCCGGCGATGGCGTTTTCGACGGCGGGGATGACGACGTGCAGGTCGACCTTCAGCTTGGCGTCCATGATCATCAGGGCGAGGCCGAGAACATTGGCGGCACCGCCCATATCCTTCTTCATCAGCAGCATGGAGGAGGCCGGCTTGATGTCGAGGCCGCCGGTGTCGAAGCTCACGCCCTTGCCGACGAGCGTGACCTTGCGGTGACCCTTCTTGCCCCAGCGCATCTCGATGAGGCGAGGTGCGACCGTGGAGGCGCGGCCGACCGCATGGATGAGGGGGAAGTTCTTTTCGATCAACTCGTCGCCGGTGATGACGGAGACTTCGGCCTTGTAGTGTTCGGCCAGGCGGCGGACCGCGGCTTCGAGATCGGCCGGGCTCATGTCGTTGGCGGGCGTGTTGATCAGATCGCGGGCGAGAAAGACGCCGGCAATCTGGCGCTTGATGTCGGCGGCATCGGCATCCTGGGGAATGAGCAGGCGCGGTTCCGTGACGCGTTCGGAGCGATAGCGGTCGAAGCTGTAGGCGCCGAGGCCATAGCCCAGCAGAAGGCGGTTGGCGGTGAGCGGCGCGGTCTCGACATGCCATTCACCGGCCGGCAGGGCGCGGGCGAGCTTGCCGGTCAGATAGGGGTTTTCCGAGGGGTTGGCGCCGAGGCCGAAGAGTGCTCCACCGACATGGGCATCGGCCGTCGGGATCAAGAGGACCGAACCGGGCTCGGCCTTGAAGCCGGCCTTCTTCGCCCAATCGAGCGCGAGCGGCTCAAGCGTGCCGGTTTCGACATGGGCCGGGGTGACGGCGAAGACCGGCAGCGTCTTTCCGCCCTTGGTGCTGAAGGGGGACGGTCTTTCGATGTACTGGAACGGGGCCATGATGGACGCTTTCTGGGAGTCGCCTTGAGAATCGCAGGGATGCTCGATTAACACTCCATTAGGGTTAACGGATTATTGCTTGAGCGGAGATTGCGCCGTCCGGGACAAGGGCGGCGGTGGGGACTATTCAACTCAGGACGATCACCATGCGCATGCAAAACCCAGGCTCCGCAAACCGTTTGCAGATCATGGCCACGGCTGGTCTCGTACTCGCCGCGCTTGCGCTGACCGGCTGCGCATCGTCCAAGAAGGAGCTGACGACCGGCTCGATCCCGAAGGCGAATCGCCAGCTCGATGCGCTGAGCGGACCGCAGCTTTCCCGCGCTGTTGACGGTATCGGTCAGGCCTATGAACGCAATCCACGCGACCGCAATACCGGACTTTCCTACGCCAACGGCCTGATGATGACCGGGCGAAACACCCAGGCGCTGGCCGTCATGCAGCAGGTGGCGATTGCCCATCCGAGCGACCGCGAAGTGCTGGCAGCCCTCGGCAAGGCGCAGGCCGCAGCGGGGCAGCTCGAAAAGGCGCTTGGCACCATCCAGCGGGCACAGACACCCGACCGGCCCGACTGGCGTCTCTACTCGGCCGAAGGTGCTGTGCTCGACCAGCTTGGCCGCTCCAGCGAAGCGCGCTCGCGTTACCGCATGGCGCTGCAGATCCAGCCGAATGATCCGAGCGTGATTTCCAACATGGGCATGTCCTTCGTGCTCTCGGGCGACCTGAAGACGGCGGAAGACTATCTGCGCCAGGCCAGCCAGCAGCCGGGTGCGGACAGCCGCGTGCGCCAGAACCTGGCACTGGTAGTCGGCCTGCAGGGCCGGTTCCAGGAGGCCGAGCAACTGGCGGCGCAGGAGCTTGATCCGCAGCAGGCAGCCGCCAACCTGCAATATCTGCGCGGCATGCTCGCCCAGCAGAACTCCTGGAAGCAGCTTTCAAGCCAGGACATGCCGAAGAAGAAGAGCTGAGAGGCTTCAATCCGGAAAGATGAGGTTCGACCGGCCGCTGGTGAGATCGCGCACCAGCCGGATCGCCTGATCCTCGTCGCCCTCTCGCAGGGTGACCGTCAGGTCCACGCCCTCAGCCGTGAAACTCTCGGCAAGGACCAGATGCGGAATCGCGGTCAGTCGCGACTTGACCAGAGCGAGATCGGAAAAGCCGACTGCGCAAAGGCCCGAGACCAGCGGGATGATCTCGCGCTTTTCCGCTGCGCGGAGCATCTGGGCTGCGGTTCCGCCATAGGCGCGGACAAGACCGCCGCTGCCGAGCAGGATGCCGCCAAAGAAGCGGGTGACCACCACCACGACGCCATCGAGATCCTGACCATCGATCGCCTGGAGGATCGGCTTACCGGCCGTGCCTGAGGGTTCACCGTCATCGGAGAAGCGATAGGCCTGCCCGATGCGCCAGGCCCAGCAATTGTGATTGGCGGCGGGATCCGAGACGCTTGCGAGAAAAGCCTTGGCTTCGTCTTCGCTGGCAATCGGTGTCGCCTTGCCGATGAAACGGCTCTTCTTGATGTCCTGGACGAATTCGACGGAAGTGACGAGCGTGTGGGGCATGGCCGGCTCAGCCGTGCTTCTCGTGGGCCGCGAGCCATTCGGCGAGCGCTGCGATCACCGAAAGCCGCAAGGACGCCTTCATGGCGAGTGCGCGGGTGAGCGAGGCATCGCGGCTGGAAAAGCCGAGCTCGGCCATCACACCTGATGGGGATAGCTTTCGGGCGCGCATCACCGTTTCGATCCGCTCGATGGTCGAGGGCAGGAGATAGCGGCCATTGGCGATGAGGGCTGCGGCATCCTCCGGGACAGGCTCGGCGCCTGAAGGCTTCTCAGCACTGGAGCCTGCCGCGCGTGCGCCGGCCGAGACCAGATCGAGGAAGGCCTGACGCTCCTCGGGATCTGCTGATGTCCAGGCCTTGAGGAGCTTCTTCAGCGGGCTGGGCTTCTCTTTCTTCGACATGACCGGCTTTCTGTTGGTGTCCGTCCATAGCCCGAGCGGGGAGCCGGTGCGAGAAAAAAACTTGAGCTTCCGCTTCTTCCAGTGCCGGGCAAAATTCGGCTTTGGCAACAGCGGCATCGGGGCTGCAAAGGGCCTGGACAGACCTCTCGTGCATTAGCTTTTTCTGCCGGACGGAAAGCGGTCGTTAACCTTTATTTTCTACTCAGATAGCTCAGTTTTCGCGTCCCCGTATCCCGTCAGAGTTCAGGTTTTCGATGCACCCTCCCCGTTCAAATTCCGCGTATCAGGCCAATCAGTTAGGGGACAACCAGGGTGAAGGTGCCGATCAGTCGGCGGCCAACCAGATCGAGGGACGCGAGGAAACGCCTGTCTGGCAGAAGGCCTTCGTGCTGGGGCCGAATGTGCGCTTCACGCGCACGCCCGATCGCACACCGGCCAAGCCGGAGACAGCCCCTAACCCTGCACCTCAGCCGAGTGCGCCGATTGCGCGGACGACACCTCCGCAGCAGCAGATGGCGCAGCAGCCGCCAAGACAGCCGGTCACGCAGGCGAGCCAGCCTCGCCATACGTCTGCACCGTCAACGAGCGTACCTTATGCGGGCTTACCGCGCACGGGCGCACCGGCTCCAGCGCCCGCGCCTAAGCCGGAAGCGCCGCGTATGCCGGCTTCTGTGACGCTGCCGCAGCCGCCGGATGCGATCGGCGCACGGGCACTCACATACAAGCTTCGCCGGGAACTGGCGCGCCAGCAGGCCGAGCAGGCTGCCTGGGAGGCATCCATGGCAGACGGCGGCGTTGGCCAGATCGGACCCGCGCCACAATCACCACAGCCGGCACCACTGGTGCAAGGCATGCGGACTGTTCTCGCGAGCACCCAGGCCGCCAGCGTCGGCGCCACCGTGCAGCCGACGACCTCGGCCCATGTTCCGCCACACCTGCAGCGGTCTATCGCGCAGCAGGCGGAAGCTGCACGCCTTGCCGCACAACAGGCAGCGCCTCCGGCCCGCCCGCCGATGGTGCGCAACGCCTTCCTGCGGACACCGCCCGTGCAGGCCAATCCGGAGCCGGCACCGGCGCCCGTGCAACAGGTTCCTGCCGCCGCAGCAGCCAGCCAGCCCCAGGGATCGGGCTTTGCCGCCTGGGCGCAGATGACCAATCCGTCCGCCTCGCAGGCTGAAGTGGCAGCCCCCATCGTCGACAACGCGGCGCAAGGCATGCGGCCTCCGATCGCCTCACTGCTGTCGGACCACATCTTCTTCGAGGCGATGATTGCGCCTGTCGAGGCACCTCAGGACATCGAGATGGTGCGCCCGAGCATGCCGCAGGCGCGGATGACACCCGTGCGCACGGCGCCCCAACCTGTCCGTCAGGTCGCACCACCGGCGGTCCGCACCATGGCGCCGCAGGCTCCGGCTGCTATCAGGGCCGAGGTGGTTCGGTATCGCCCAGATGCCCTGATGACATCGGTGCAGCCTGTGACGGCTCTGCCGCGCAAGCCCGCTTTCGAGGCAACACCCGGATCGGTCGTTGCGCTCTATCGCGAAGTTGCGCGCCGCGAGGTGTCGGCTGCATACTTTGAGGCGACGCAGGCACAAACGCCAATGACGGAGACCGTCGCACCCCTTGAGGTCGCTGTTCCTGCACCACTCCAGACGGCCAATTCGTCGATTGCTCCGATGTCCGCCGCACTGCCGCGTCAGCCGCTGTTCAAGGCGCAGGAAGCGCTCGGCGAAGGCGAATACGAGCTGCCCTATCTCGACTTCCTGCAGATGCCGCCGGTCCAGACGGGCGTCACGATGACGGCGGAGGCGCTGGAGCAGAGCGCCGGGCTTCTGGAAAGCGTGCTCGAAGATTTCGGCATCAAGGGCGAAGTGATCGACGTGCGCCCCGGCCCTGTTGTCACGCTCTACGAATTCGAGCCGGCACCGGGGGTCAAGTCCTCGCGCGTCATCGGTCTCTCCGACGATATCGCCCGTTCGATGTCGGCGCTCTCGGCGCGCGTCGCCGTTGTGCCCGGCCGCAACGTGATCGGCATCGAGCTGCCGAACCCGGTGCGCGAGACTGTCTATCTGCGCGAGTTGATCGAGACGCCCGATTATGCCGAGACGCGCTACAAGCTGCCGGTCTGCCTCGGCAAGACCATCGGTGGCGAGCCCGTGATTGCCGAACTCGCGAAGATGCCACACCTGCTCGTAGCCGGTACCACGGGTTCGGGGAAGTCTGTGGCGATCAACACGATGATCCTCTCGCTGCTCTACCGGTTCCGTCCGGACGAGTGCCGGTTGATCATGGTCGACCCGAAGATGCTGGAGCTTTCCGTCTATGACGGTATCCCGCATCTGCTCACCCCCGTCGTCACCGATCCGAAGAAGGCCGTGATGGCGCTGAAATGGGCGGTGCGCGAGATGGAAGACCGCTATCGCAAGATGAGCCGCCTCGGCGTGCGCAATATCGACGGCTACAATGCCCGGGCGGCCCAGGCGCGCGAGAAGGGCGAGACGATCACCGTCAGCGTTCAGACCGGCTTCGACCGGCAGAGCGGCGAGATCGTCTACGAGGAGCAGGAACTGGACCTCTCGCCGATGCCTTACATCGTCGTCGTGGTCGACGAGATGGCCGACCTGATGATGGTCGCCGGCAAGGAGATCGAAGGTGCGATCCAGCGGCTGGCGCAGATGGCGCGTGCGGCCGGTATCCACCTGATCATGGCGACGCAGCGTCCCTCGGTCGACGTCATCACCGGCACGATCAAGGCGAACTTCCCGACGCGTGTCTCCTTCCAGGTGACCTCGAAGATCGACAGCCGCACCATTCTCGGTGAACCGGGCGCCGAACACCTGCTCGGCCAGGGCGACATGCTGCACATGGTCGGCGGCGGACGCATTGCCCGCGTGCACGGTCCCTTCGTTTCCGACGAAGAAGTCGAGAAGGTCGTTGCGCATCTGAAGCTGCAGGGCCGTCCGGAATATCTGGGCACCGTCACCGAGGATGCCGACGAGGTCGAAGAAGAACCGGAAGAGGACACCGCCGTCTTCGACAAGAGCGCGATGGCGGAAGAGGACGGCAACGACCTCTACGACAAGGCGGTCAAGGTTGTGCTGCGCGACAAGAAGTGCTCGACCTCGTATATCCAGCGCCGTCTTTCGATCGGCTACAACAAGGCCGCCTCGCTGGTGGAGCGCATGGAGCAGGAAGGCATCGTCGGTGCTGCCAACCATGTCGGCAAGCGGGCTATCATCGTCGGTGGCCGCGAGGTGAATGCCGAGGGTGACTTCGAAGGCTGAGCTTGCTCGCAACAGGTCAGGGACAGAGACCGTCCCTGACCTCCTTCATCACCCGCTTGCCACCTTGAAACTCATTTTATGAGGCCCTTCGTCAGGGCTTGTGACTCAGGCTCACTCCAGGCCAAATGGAGCCATGCGTCGCAGGCTGCGGCGTCTGGCAGGAGGAAGAGCATGAGTCGTCTGGATGGCAAAATCGCGGTTGTGACGGGGGGAACGCAGGGGCTGGGCGCCGAGGTTGCCCGACTGTTTGCCGAGCGGGGTGCGGCGGGCCTGGTCATCTGCGGCCGCAGCGTCGCCAAGGGCGAGGCCAAGGCTGTAGAGATCGGCGCTCGATATGGCACCCAAGTACACTTTGTTGCGGCCGATCTGGCGCAGGTGGAGGATTGCCGCAAGGTGATCGCGGCGGCGCGCTCGCATTTCGGGCGGATCGATGCGCTGGTCAATGTGGCGGCCATCACGGATCGCGGGACAATTCTCGACACGGATCCAGAGCTCTTCGACCGGATGTTTGCGATCAACACGCGGGCGCCTTTCTTCCTGATGCAGGAAGCAATCAAGCTGATGCTGGAGACGAAGACGGAAGGCACGATCGTCAACATCTCCTCGATGTCTGCCATGGCAGGCCAGCCCTTCATCGCGGCCTATTGCGCGTCCAAGGGGGCGCTCGACACGCTGACCCGCAACACCGCCTTCGGGCTTCTCAAGAACCGCATCCGGGTGAATGGGCTCAATATCGGCTGGATGGCGAGCGACGGCGAAGATCGGATCCAGCGAGAGTTTCACGGCGCAGCCGACAACTGGCTGGCAGAGGCGGCCGCAAAGCAGCCGTTCGGCCGACTGGTCGATCCGGCCGAAGTGGCACGCGCCTGCGCCTATCTATCCTCACCCGAATCCGGGCTGATGACGGGTGCTACGATCAATTTCGACCAGTCGGTCTGGGGTGCCTATGAGGACAGCCCGCATCCCTCCAAGCCTTTCTGAGATCAGTCCTGAACCGGCCGGATCACGTCGATGGCGATCTCGCCGTCGACGATGCCGCGGCTGAGATCCATGCGGTCACGGTCGATCTCGATGACCGTGTAGAGCTTTTCAGAGCGGAAGGCGCTGGCCATGCTGGTGGTCACATCCTCGGCTGGCTTGGCGTCGATTTCCATATAGTCGAGCTCACGGGAGGAGGCGACGAGGCGGGCATCGCCGGTGGAGCGTGCCGCAACGGTCACTTCCCCTTGGAAGGGTGAATTGTCCCAGCGCGGATCGTCGGCTTCTGCAATCGGCACCAGGCGGTAGAGATTGAGCCGTTCATCCCCCTTCGGCAGGCCCTGCCCTACGGCAGAGGCATCCGCACGCATCGCCGCGGCCTGTACGGGGTCTGTCAGGCGCGGGTCGATCTCGTCCTGAGTCTGGTTGAACGAAGCTGCGTGTTCGGTCGTGTCAGGCATGTTTATCTCCCTCTGGAATGTCTGCCTCTCCAACCGGCCGGGGTGACCAAGGGTTCCGTCCAGCTACCGACCGGTCGTCATGGAACATGCGACGGGGCGGACCAGTTTCTCCGAGAACAAGGAGCCCGACATGCCGCCTAAGACGCCCGCACACTCTCCGTTTGAAGCCCGTCCTATGCAGGACGAACGGGGGCGGGATGCGCAGAGCCCGGGGGAAATCCCGGCGCGCGGCCTTTGGGACGTCTCGCTGAGGCTACTGTCGCGGCTGACCTCCGACCGGGTGATGCTGGCCGCGGCGGGGGTTTCGTTTTACGTGATGCTGTCGCTGTTTCCCGGGCTCGCGGCGCTTGTATCGCTCTACGGCCTGATCGCCGACCCGACCACGATTGCGGGGCGGCTCGGTTTTCTGACCGAACTTCTGCCTGCCGATGGCGTGGCGATGATCCTCGGTCAGTTGCAGTCGCTGGCCGACGAAAACGACAGCACCTTGAGCATCGGTTTTCTGGTCGGTCTCGGTGTGTCGCTGTTCAGCGCGCGCAACGGCATGGTCGCCCTTTTCGAGGCGATGAACATTGCCTATCAGGAACCGGAGAAGCGCGGCTTCCTCCAGACCACGCTTCTGGCCATCGCCTTTACACTTGGCGCCATGGCCATTCTCGCCGTCATTGTCACGGCGCTCGCGATCCTGCCGATCGTCATCTCTCTCGTCTTCATCTCGGAGCGGGCCGAGATGATGGTCGGATTGATCCGCTGGCCGATCCTGATCTGCGTCGTCTGGCTTGGAACGGTCATGGTCTATCGATACGGGCCGAGCCGGGAGGATGCCAAGCTTCGATGGCTGACCTGGGGCACGCTGCTCAGTTCACTCGTCTGGCTGATCATGTCGCTCGGTTTCTCCTTCTATCTGGAGCATTTCGCCGACTTCAACGCGACCTATGGCGCCCTCGGTACCTTTATCGGCTTCATGTTCTGGACCTGGTTGTCGGTGGTGATCCTCATCGTCGGGGCGATGCTGAACGCGGAACTCGAACATCAGACGGCGGTGGATACGACAACGGGGCCGACACAGCCGATGGGCTATCGGGGCGCGTATATGGCGGACACGATCGGCGAGTCGCAGTAGTCGTCGGCAGCAGGTCCCAATGAAAAAGGGCGGCACTGGATGCCGCCCTTTTTCCGAACTCTTTCGTTGCCGCGAGCTTCAGGCGCTGCGGCGCTCCTGGGCGCGACTGCCGGGGAATAGGAGCTGGATGAAGCTCTCGGCCGTCGGCTGTGGCTCGTGATTGGCAAGCCCCGGGCGTTCATTGGCCTCGATGAAGACGTAGTCGGGCTTTGCGGGATCATGGACCATGAAGTCGATGCCGACGACCGGGATCTTGATAGCTTTCGCGATCCGGCAGGCGGCATCGACGAGGTCGGGGTGGACGGTCGCGGTGACGTCGTGGATCGTGCCGCCGGTGTGGAGATTGGCGGCCTTGCGCACGGTGATCTCGCGGCCCTCTTCCAACACGCTGTCGAGATCGAGGTCCTGTTCGGCGAGGCAACGCTTCGTCTCGGCATCAACGGGGATGCGGCTTTCACCGCCGGTTGCGGCAGAGCGGCGGCGGGACTGTTGTTCGATCAGCTTGCGGATGGACGAGCGGCCATCGCCGACGACGCGGGGCGGACGGCGGACGGCGGCGGCGACAAGCTTGTAGTCGATGACCACGAGGCGCAGGTCCTCGCCTTCGAAACAGGCTTCCAGAAGCACGCGGTCGCAGACCTGGCGGGCCATACGGATGGCTGCGTGCAGGGCATCCATTGAGGAGACGCCGACCGAGATGCCCCTACCCTGTTCGCCGCGCGCGGGTTTCACGACCAGCTTGCCGTGCTTTTCGAGAAACGCCTGCTTGTCGGCATCGGGGGAGTCAGCGGAGAGCTGTGCGGGGACGCTGAGGCCCGCCGACTGGGCGAAGCGGCGGGTGACGGCCTTGTCGTCGCAGATCGACATGGCGACCGAAGAGGTGAGATCCGAAAGGCTTTCGCGGCAATGAATGCTGCGTCCGCCATGGCTGAGACGGAAGAAGCCGCCCTCGGGATCTGTCACCTCGACATGGATGCCACGGCGAAGCGCTTCGTCGACGATCAGGCGGGCATAGGGATTGAGCGCCTCGTAGCCCTCGACCGGCTGGGCGAAGAATTTCTCGTTGATGGCGTTCTTGCGCTTCACGGCAAAGAGCGGCACGCGGCGGAAGCCGAGCTTTTCGTAGAGACCGATCGCCTTGTCATTGTCGTGCAGGACGGAGAGGTCGAGATAGGCGAGACCCCGCGCCTGGAAATGTTCGGCGAGGATGCGCACTAGGCCTTCGCCGATGCCCGGTTGACGGGCTTGCGGGTGAACCGCGAGGCACCAGAGCGAGGCGCCGCGCTCCGGGTCGTCGAAGAGGCGGTGATGGTCGATGCCGGTGACCGTTCCCACGATCTCGCCGGTCAGATCGTCCTGCGCGACGAAATAGGTGACGGGGCGGTTGTCGCGCTCGCCGGTAAAGAAGTCTTCGCGCACCTGGACCATGCCGCAGCTGGCATAGACCGCGTTGATGCCCGCCGCATCGCTCTCGGAGGAGAAGCGCCTGAAGGTGACGCCCTTCGGACGGCGGCCTCCGGCGCGATAGGTAGAGAGATCGAGGCGGAAGGTGTGGGACGGATCGAGAAAGATTTCCTGCGGGGCCTGGGCCAGCAGGACATGCGGATCGCCGACGTGGAAGGCGATGTCGCGGGTATCGGGGGCTTCCTCGCGGAGCGCATCAAGCAGGTCCTGATATCGGTCGAAGGTTGGGGTGAAAAGCAAACGGCCCCAGCCGCAATCGAGGGCGATGTTGCGGTTCCGGCCCTCCGTTTCAGAGGGCCGGCTGGTCGTGCCGTGGCTGCCGCTGCCAGGTGTGCGCAGGCGCGTCAGACGATGGGACAAAGCATTGCCGCGACGCGCCTTGCGCGGCTGGTTGGCGGGCTTCTTCTCTGTCTTGCTCACGTCAGTTCTCCTGCGCCTGCAACCACAATTCGAGAAGACCGATCTGCCAGAGCTCGGAGCCCTGCAGCGGCGTGATATGCGAGGCGGGATCGGCCACCAGACGATCGATGTAATCTTGGCGGAAGAGCCCACGTTCGCGGGCAGCCTTGGACGACAGGGCGTCGCGGAGCATGTCGAGATAGGGGCCGGCAATGTATTTCAGCTGAGGCACGGGGAAATAGCCCTTCTTGCGGTCGATGACCTCGGAGGGGATCACCTTGCGGGCGACGTCCTTGACGATGCCCTTGCCGCCGTCGCGGAGCTTTTCCTCAGGCGGAATGCGGGCGGCGAGTTCGACCAGTTCGTGATCGAGGAAGGGCACGCGGGCCTCAAGGCCCCAGGCCATGGTCATGTTGTCGACGCGCTTGACCGGATCGTCGACCAGCATGACGTTGCTGTCGAGCCGGAGCGCCTGATCGACCGGGGTATCGGCACCGGAGCGCAGCAGATGTTCGCGCAGCAGGTCGCCGCTGACGTCTCGATCGGCAATCCAGCGGTCCTGCAACTGGGTTGCGAGCGTTTCATGCGAGCGATCGCGGAAGGCGCGTCCGTAATCTCCGACGACGTCCGTGGAGCCGACCAGCGGCGGATACCAGTGATAACCACCGAAGACCTCGTCGGCGCCCTGGCCCGATTGCACGACCTTGATGTGTTTGGAGACTTCCTTCGAGAGCAGGTAGAAGCCGACATTGTCATAGGAGACCATGGGCTCGGACATGGCGGCGATGGTGCCGGGCAGTGCGCCCATCAGATCGGCCGAGGGCACGAAGATCTTGTGGTGGTCGGTGCCGAAGCGCTTGGCGATCAGATCGGAATAGACGAATTCGTCGCCCTTTTCGCCATTGGCTTCCTCGAAACCGACGGAGAAGCTCATCAGGCCGGTCTGGCCGGCTTCGGCCAGAAGGCCAACGATGAGGCTGGAATCGACACCGCCGGAAAGGAGGACGCCCACGGGCACGTCGGCAATCATCCGGCGCTTGACGGCGAGACGCAGCGCATCGAGCAATTGCTCCTGCCAGTCCTCGCGGCTCATACGGGCGTCTTCGGCGCGGCGCGTGTAGGCTGGATCCCAATAGCGCTTGTCCTCGAAGCTGCCATCGGGCTGGTAGACCCTGATCGTCGCCGGGGGAAGCTTGCGCACGCCCTTGTAGATCGTGCGCGGCGGCGGCACGACGGCGTGGAAAGCCATGTAGTGATGAAGGGCTGTCACATCGATCGCCGTATCGACGCCACCCGCCTTGACCAGGGCCGGCAGCGAAGAGGCGAAGCGCAGGCCGCCGGAGACCTCGGCGAGGTAAAGCGGCTTGATGCCGAACCGGTCGCGCGCCAGGACGACGCGACCGGTGTCGCGTTCGTGGATGGCAAAGGCGAACATGCCGTGGAAGCGGGATACGCAGTCCGTGCCCCAGGCATGCCAGGCCTTGAGGATGACTTCCGTGTCGCCATCGGAGAAGAAGCGGTAGCCCTTCGCTTCCAGTTCGCTGCGCAGCTCACGGAAATTGTAGATGCAGCCGTTGAAGACAAGCGAGAGGCCGAGATCGGGATCGACCATGGGCTGCTGCGATTTGTCGGAGAGGTCGAGGATGCGCAATCGTCGATGGCCGAGCCCGACATTGCCCCTGACCATCACGCCGGCCGAATCCGGCCCTCGTGGGGCCAAGACGTCCGCCATGATCGAAACTGCCGCTACCGATGGCGACGCGCCATCGAATCTCACTTCTCCACAAATGCCACACATGAACTGGGCTGAAACCTCCGTTGAAAAATCAAACGCAAACGTGCCGGCGCGCCGATCAACGATCGTCGGCGTACCGGTCACATGGTTTGCAAATGACGGAGCGGTTCCATTGTTCCAATTTTTTTTGCGGAACATGGCTGGAAGCGAGGCGACGTCCCGGGCGGCCCGGGGCGTCGAATTCGGATCAGCTTAAGGCCTTCTTCAGCGGAGCAACGTGGCGGAAAACCAGGAGGTCGAGAAGGAGGACCGCCAGGAGAACAGCGCCGGAGAGCGGGAAGAGGAGCGCTGTTGCGAGCATGACCAAGGCGCCGGTCTTCCAGAGGGGGCCGGGCTCGCCGACTGAAGGGGCCACCAGGCGGGCTGCACCCTTCGGACGGCGTTTCCACCACATGACGAAGCCGCTGACCGAGAGGAAGATGATCGACAGACAGAAGACGTTGACGAAGACCAGGTTCCAGAGGCCCATGTCGCCCTCGTGAAAGGCGACACCGGCGGCCATGGCCTTGCCGGCTGGGCCGTAGTCACCAAAACCGACATCGGCAAGGATGCGGCCGGTATATTGGTCGATATGGACGGTCCGATCATCAAGCGGATTGGCGCTGTCATTGCTCATTGTGTCGCGGGAGATGGTCCAGACGGCCGTGTCATCTCCGGGGAAAGCCAGCTGGAAGCGCTGGTCGAAACCGAGCGTGCGGGCAAGCGTAACGATGGCATCGAGATTGACGGGCTCGCCATCCGGCGTGCCAGTGACACCGGCATCCGAGCCGGATGCCGGCATCGGGGTCTGCTCCAGCGTCCACGGGACCTGCTTGATGCCGCCATGGTTCATGCTGGCATGGGTCTTGTCCGACAGGGGCACATTGTCCCACTTCTCCGCCGGGAAGGTGCTCCAGGCCTGGGTGAACTTCTCGCCCCAGATGCCGGCCCAGGTGAGGCCCGACAGCAGGAAGACAACGAGAAAGAGCGAGGCATAAAAGCCGATGCTCAGATGCAGCGACTTCCAAAGCTGGCGACCCTTGGCAGAGAGCTGCGGGACAAGCACCGAGCCGAAGCCGCGACCGTCACGCGGCCACCACAGATAAAGGCCGGTGACGACGAGCATGATGGCGAAGCCGGCGGCAATCTCGATCAGGCGGTCTCCGAGATCGCCGATCAGGAGCGTGCCGTGGATGGTGTCGGCGAGATCATAGAGACCATTGCGACGTTCCCAGTTGCCAAGGACCTCGGCCTTGTAGGGATCAACGGCCACCATGAAGGAGGCGTCGCCCTGGTTGATGCGAAAGAGTGCGGCCTGCTCCGGCGTGCGCGGTGCGATGTACTGGATGATCTGGCCGGGGATCTCCAGGGTCGCGGCTCCCGCCTGGGCGGAAACGGAGGCAAGGGTCGCCTGGGGTTCGACCGAATAGATCTTCTCGCCATCACGGCCGAAGAGCGTGGCCGTCCAGAGCATGATCAGGCCGGTGACGGCGAGCATGATCAGGAAGGGAGCCACGTAGAGGCCGGCATAGAAATGCCAGCGCCAGGCCGTGATGTAGAAGCGGCGCGACAGATCCTTGCTGTTCGCCTTGGTGGGGGAGAGGTCGGAAACGATGGTCATCCTGGGTCTCGACTGGTTGGAGAGAGGTTCAGTGGGAAAGCGAGCGATCGCCGGCGGCGAGGCCCGAGAGCTGTTGCGGGTCGAGCACGGTGACGAGATCGCCGCGCTCGATGTCGATGAGGCCTGCCTTCTTGAGGCGGGTGAAACACCGGCTTACGGTCTCGACGGTGAGGCCGAGCCAATCGGCGAGGTCGCCGCGGGTGGGATAAAGATGGAAGGTGATGGCGCCGCGTCGCTTGTCGCGCGCCGGGCGACCGAATTGCCGGGCGAGATCAAGCACGGCAAAGGCCACGCGTTCGGGCGCCGTCTTGCGGCCAAGCAACATGACCAGGCCTTGAGAGCGGGCGAGCATTTCGCTGAGCGCCAGGTCCCGTTCGCTCTGGCTGATGGTGTCAGACACGGCTTCCAGGCGGGTGAAGCCGAGGGTTTCGGCCGAGTATCTGGTGTGTTCACCGAGCCCGAGGCCGATCAGCCGGCCGGGTCCGACAAGGTCGATGATCTGGCGCCGCCCATCCGAGAGGGTCTGTGCTGTGGCGACACAGCCGTCGACCACGCGGTATTGCGGCGAGCCGGCGAGGCCTTCGAGGAAAACCACGGTTCTCGGCGGCAGAAGCGGGCCGGCCAGGGTAGATCTTGTTGGCCTGGGTATTGCGGAAGACGCGGGTGGAAACGCAGGCGACGGCCCACGATCGGCAAGGATTTGCAGCATGACAGACATCCGATTTCGACCGGAGCTGCAAAGCGTGCAAACTCACCGGCCTGACGACACTGGTGACCGGACGCGAGGACGCGCCGGCCGTGACCTTCGATCAGGCGGTGACGGGTGGTGCGCGGGGATGGGTGTCGGGCGGGAAAAGCTGGCGGTAATGCGCCTCTGCCCGCGGCGGCAGGGCGACGGAGGTGACCATGGCCAAACGCGTGCCGACGGCATCGGCAGGCGCCGGCAGGAGGACGGCGGCCGAGATACGGCAGGCCTCGCAATCGGAGGCACCGGCATGGGGCTTCGCCTTACCGTCATCCGACGGCAGGCAGAGCTCCGGCAGACTGCCGTCCGGCAGCATCAGGGCAGCGATTTCTTCCGGGGAGAATTGCGTCGCAGGTGCGGCGACCGGTTGATGCGCGAGGCCGAGCAGAACGAGCGCGATGACGCAGATCATGCGTATCGCTCGCTCAAAGCTCATCCGGACGGCCGTTTCAGTCATTCTATCCCCCGACAGATTTTCCGTGGATAGCATCGGACAGCGCTGCTCACAAGACGGTGATCTCGCCGCATGTCGTCGCAGCGAGCACCGCTAAAACAGCGGCAACTGAAGCACTGGAGGTCAGGCGGCGGGATGGCTGCGCATCTGGCCGGGTGTGCGGCCATAGGTGCCCTTGAAGACGCGGGTGAAATGCGAAGTGTTCTGGAAACCGACCTGCAGGGCGATATCGATCAGCGAGGCATTGGTCTGCGTGACCAGCATCTTGGCGCGCTCCATCCTGAGCTTCGTGTAGATCCGGGCGGGCGATACATCGATCTTCTGGGCGAAGAGACGCTCCAGCTGGCGGCGCGACAGGCCGACGGAGCGGGCGAGCTGATCAATGGTCAGCTCGTTTTCCAGGCTCTGTTCCATCAGGATCAGGACGGCCTTCACCCGGGGATCGTCGCATTCGATCGTCAGCGGCCTTCGGACCTGGATATCCTTGTTTGTGCGGGCCTTTTCGATCTGCAGGACTTCAAGCGCGTTGCGCTCGGCGTCATGGCCGAGATACTGGCGCACGATAAAGGCTGCGAGATCGGCCGAGCTGCTGCCGCCGGCACAGGAGCCACGGCGGCGATCGAGATTGAACAGGCGATCGGAGCGGACCTCGTGATCGGGGAAACGGTCGCGAAACTCCTGGTAATGCAGCCAGCTGACACAAGTCTGGTGGTTTTTCATCAGGCCGGCTTCGGCGAGGATGAAGGTGCCGGTGCAAAGCCCGATCAAAGGCACCTTCTGCGCATCGGCCTTCTTCAGGAAGGCGATGGTCTGGTCGTCCACCGCCGGCTGGCGGCCGAGCAGGCCGCCGACCACGACGATATAGTCGAAGCGGCTGGGATCGACGAAATCGCTGGTGGGCGCCACCTGCACGCCGCAGCTCGAGGTGATCAGATGGCGTGTGCTGCCGATCACCTGCCAATCGGCGAGAACGCGGCCGGAGCGATCATATTCGTCGCTTGCAAGCCGGATGGTATCGATGAAAAGCGCAAAGGCTGACAGCGTGAACGACCGCGACAGCACGAAGCCGATCTTCAGCCGCGGCCTTTTTGTCGCCTCGTCACCCGCCATTGCCTGATTCTCCGAATTCCGGCGATATCGCCGAGATAAACGCTAGCAGCGGGCGGATGTCGCTGCAATCACGACTCGTCGGGTTCGTCTGCTTTCAGGCTCTGCCGTGCAGGCTCGACCTTCTGCCGGGTGAAGCCGCGCAGCCCCGAGACCTCTTCGGAATCACGCTCGATCTGCACCTCGCTCGCCGTATAGTAGACCACGAGCTTTGCCACCGACATCAGAGCGTGGAGGTGGATGCGCTCATAGCCGTGGGAGGCATCGACGCCGAAGGCCAGGAGGGCCGTGCGTACGTCATGCCCGGCTTCCACCGCCGAGGCCGCATCGGAGCGGTAATAGCGGAAGACGTCTTTCTGGACCCTGATGCCGTTTTCTGCGCAGAGATCGTAGAGCTTCTTCGACAGATGATAGTCGAAAGGGCCAGTCTGATCGGCCATGGCAAGCGTCACGCCGAACTCGTCGGAATTCTGGCCGGGCGCCGTCGTGCCATTGTCGATGGCGACCAGCGAGGCGATCTCCGGCACAAGGGCGGCAGAGGCGCCGACGCCGACTTCCTCGCCGATGGTGAAGAGCCAGTAGGTATCGACAGGGGTTTCGATCTCTTCGCGCTGCATCGCCTCGATTGCAGCCAGCATGATCGCCACGCCCGCCTTGTCGTCCAGGTGCCTCGATACGATGAAGCCGTTGTCGAGGAATTCCGGCAGGGGGTCGATGGCGACGATATCGCCGATATCGATGCCGAGCTGGACGATGTCGTTTCTGTCGCGCGACAGTGCATCGATACGCAACTCGACATGGCGCCAACCGGTGGGTTGCGTGTCGACTTCCTCATTGAAGGTGTGGCCGGAGGCTTTCAGCGGCAGGATGGATCCGCGGTAGATGCCTTTGGTCGAAAAGATCGAGGCCCGGGCGCCCTCGGCAAAGCGCGCCGACCAGTGGCCGATCGACACGAGTTCGAGCCGACCATTGTCCTTGAGCGCCTTCACCTGTGCACCGAGCGTATCGAGATGGGAGACAATCGCGCGGGCTGGTCGTTCGGCAGCGCCCGGCCGCCTCGCGCGGATCGCGCCACGGCGGGTCAGCTTGACTTCGAGACCGAGACGCTCGAGTTCGCGCGCCGTGTAGCGGACGGCTTCGTCCGTGAAGCCGGTCGGGCTCGGGATGGCCAGCAATGCCTTCAGCCGAGCCCTCAGATAATCCGGGTCAATATTGATCGGTGTCTGCATGGAAGCCTTGTTGCGGTTGCGGCAGGTTTCTGACGGCGCTGTTGTCCCCTCATGGGCGCAGGGTGCTCTGCGCGGACTTCGAGGACGCGGCATCAAGCCTTGTCGAGAGCCTGCGGTTTATGGGCTGCCCGTTTGCCCGTCTTTGTGCTTTCGACAATGTATTGCGGATCGGACCTGGAAGCCTTGACCGGATGGTCCTTGATGGTGGTGGGCGTCGTCTGCTTCTTGACGACCTTGCCTCGGGTGGTCCCCTGGCTGGTTTGCCACTCGACCTTGTCGCCCTTGTGCAGATCCTTCGCCACGTCCGGCTCCCCCTTGTCCTTGTCGATGCGCAGCGGCGCATTTCCGTCATTCTGGAGAACGACAGACAGGGTACGAGGTTCCAAGCGGCAACTCGGGGCTTGGGTAGGGTGGAGATGTCTTGATGGGGATAGATGGCGGACAGGGTGGGATTCGAACCCACGGTACGCTTTCACGCACACACGCGTTCCAGGCGTGCGCCTTAAACCACTCGGCCACCTGTCCAGGGGGATCGCGGGGAAAAACCACCGCGGTTGGTCGGGCGGGATATATACCGATGAATTTCGGCGGATCAACCGAAATCTATCAGAATTTTGACATCGGCCGACAATTCCCTATCTATAAGGCCGAGCGCGGCGGATTGCAGGCCGTGACGGGCTTCAGCCGGAGACTTTGGTCGTGCGTTTCCTCTTCAGGATCTTGAGTTTGCTTGCGCTTTGCGTCGGTGTCGTGTTCGGCGTGGTGGATTCGATTGCGTCGGTTTCGGCGTCGCAGGTCATCCTGACGCCGATTTCGGAGGCCTGGATCGATGCAAATCCGGGTTCGCTCATGACGCTTGAAGGACTGGTCGAGACGCGGCTGGGCGCCGGCGCATGGCTTGCCTTGCGCGACGTGGTGTTGCCGCAGCCGGCCTCTGCCGCCTTTCTCGTGCTGTCGCTTTTATTCTGGATGATCGGCTACAAGCGGCCCTCGCCTGCCGGGCGCTTTGCGGCCTGAGCCGAGACTTCCTTGGCGCGCGGGACAAGCCGTCCCATCTTGCCGGTTGTAAGTTTCGAGCGGGCCCCGCGACTAAGAACATAGAAACAAGAGCTGCAGGACGCAGCAGCTTCCAATGATCCCGCCTTTGGCGGAGCTTCAGACGAACCAGCAGGCCACGTCCCGGCCTCAGGAGGTAAAAGATGTTCCTGATCGACATGTTCAACAAGAAGACTGTGATGCCCACGGCGGAGAACGCCCTTCCCGGCCGGGCCGAGCCGATCCCGACGGCTGCCACCCATTTCGTGTCAGGCCTGCCCCTCAAGGGACCGGCGCCTGACGGCATGAAGACCATCTATCTCGGTATGGGTTGCTTCTGGGGTGCGGAGCGGTTGCTCTGGCAGACGCCGGGCGTCTATCTCACCGTCTCCGGCTACCAGGGCGGCATCACGCCCAATCCGACCTATCAGGAAACCGTCACGGGCCTGACCGGTCATACGGAAGTGGTGAAGGTGGTCTATGATCCTGCGAAAATCTCGCTGGAAGGTCTGCTGAAGATCTTCTTCGAGGCGCATGACCCGACCCAGGGCATGCGTCAGGGCAATGATATCGGCACCACCTATCGATCGGCCATTTATGTCGAAGACGAGGGCGACATGGCGCTTGCCCTTGCGGTCCGCGACCGGTTCCAGGAGGCACTGGTGAAGGCCGGACGCAACAGCCGGGTGACGACGGAAATCGCCCATGCCGGACCATTCTACTATGCCGAGGATTATCACCAGCAGTATCTGGCGAAGAATCCGAATGGTTACTGCGGCCTGCGCGGCACGGGCGTCGCCTGCCCGATCTCGCCCGCCGCTTAAGGGCGAATGCCCAAAGGTGCAGCATAAATCCCATTGATCTGACTGATTTTTCAGCGCGCGGCGCTGAAAAATCAGCAGGCTTGTGAATCTTTACCAGATGAAAAAAATCTGGTGAATTTTGAAACGAGCCATGCAAGGATGAAAGCCAGCCAGGACCTCCGGAAAAGGGGGCGGCGGTTCCGCAGACATGTCTTTCTCATGAGGAAGGCTTGCGGGAGGACCCAACAAGATCAATAGCAACAACAGGGCTGCACCATGAAGAAAACCCTCCTCAGTCTCTTTGCCTTGGCCGCGATGTCGGCGACCGCGCTTGCGGCCGACGTCAAGCCGGCGCTGGTCTACGGCACGGGCGGCAAGTTCGACAAATCCTTCAACGAAGCCGCTTACGGTGGCGCCGAGAAGTTCAAGGCCGAAACCGGCATCGACTACCGCGACTTCGAGCCGACCAGCGACACGCAGGGCGAACAGGCTATCCGCAACTTCGCCTCGCGCGGCTTCAACCCGGTTGTTGCCGTTTCCTTCGCCTGGACCTCGGCCGTCGAAAAGGTTGCCGCTGAATTCCCGGATACCCAGTTCGTGATCGTCGATTCCGTCGTCGACAAGCCGAATGTCCGTTCGGTTGTCTACAAGGAAGAGGAAGGTTCTTACCTCGTTGGCCTTCTGGCCGGCATGGCTTCCACCACCGGCAAGGTCGGCTTCGTCGGCGGCATGGACATTCCGCTGATCCGCAAGTTCGCCTGCGGCTACGAGCAGGGTGCACGCGCTGCCAAGGCTGACATCCAGGTCTTCCAGAACATGACCGGCACGACCGGCGCTGCCTGGAACGACCCGGTTCGCGGCGGTGAACTGACCAAGAACCAGATCGACCAGGGTGCGGACGTCGTTTACGCGGCAGCCGGTGCAACCGGTCTCGGCGTTCTGCAGACCGCTGCCGACAACGGCAAGCTGTCGATCGGCGTCGATTCCAACCAGAACCACCTGCATCCGGGTTCGGTTCTGACCTCGATGGTCAAGCGCGTCGACCTCGCCGTCTACAACGCCTATGCCGATTCCAAGGGCGACAAGTTCACCCCCGGTCTGCAGGTTCTCGGCGTCGCACAGGAAGGTGTCGCTTACGCCCTCGACGACAACAACGCCAAGCTGATCACCGAAGAGATGAAGGCTGCTGTCGAGAAGGCCAAGGCCGACATCGCTGCCGGCACCATCAAGGTCCATGACTACATGTCGGACAATTCCTGCCCGAAGTGATCTAAAAGCCGGGCGCAGGACGGCGGCCTCGTCGTCCTGCGCCCTTTTTGTATGTCTGGGGGACCGGAATGAGTGCAACGAACCAGGCACCCGCGATCGAATTGATCGGCATCGACAAGAAGTTCGGTGCGGTGCATGCCAACAAGAACATCAATCTGACGGTCGCCAAGGGCTCCATCCACGGCATCATCGGTGAAAACGGCGCCGGCAAGTCGACGCTGATGTCGATCCTCTACGGCTTCTATCAGGCCGATCAGGGATCCATCCAGATCGACGGCAAGCCGATCACGATCAAGGATAGCCAGGCTGCCATCAATTCCGGGATCGGAATGGTGCACCAGCACTTCATGCTGGTCGAGAATTTTTCCGTGCTCGAAAACCTGATGCTCGGCGCCGAAGGCGGCGCCCTGCTCGGCAAGGGCACGGATGCGGCGCGCGCAGCGCTGAAGAAGCTTGAAGAAGACTACGAGCTGGAAGTGGACCCCGATGCCATCATCGAGGAACTGCCTGTTGGTCTGCAGCAGCGCGTCGAAATCCTGAAAGCGCTCTATCGCGGCGCCGAGATCCTGATCCTCGATGAACCCACGGGCGTTTTGACGCCGGCGGAAGCCGATCACCTGTTCAAGATCCTCGGCGTGCTGCGCGACCAGGGCAAGACGGTTATCCTCATCACCCACAAGCTGCGCGAGATCATGGCGATCACCGATACGGTGTCGGTCATGCGCCGCGGCGAAATGGTCGCGACCCGCAAGACGGCGGAAACGACGGTGGAAGAACTGGCCGAGCTGATGGTCGGTCGCCGCGTTCTGCTGCATGTCGAGAAGAAGCCGGCCAATGCGGGCGAGATTTTCCTGTCCGTGCGCAACCTGACCGTCAAGGACAACCGCGGCGTCGTCATGGTCGACAACGTCTCCTTCGACGTACGCTCCGGCGAGATCGTCGGGATCGCCGGCGTGGCCGGCAACGGCCAGAGTGAACTGCTGGAAGCCATTACGGGCATTCGCAAACCGACTTCGGGCGAAATCTGGATCAACGGCCATAATGTCGCCGGCCTCGACCCGGCGGAACTGCGCGGCATCGGTGTGGCGCATATCCCGGAAGACCGCCACCACATGGGCCTCGTGCTTCCCTTCGAGGAAAGCCAGAACGCGATCCTTGGCTATCACCGCGACGAGCGCTATGGGAAGGGCATGTTCCTGAACCCGGACCTCATTCGAAAGGCTGCGGTTGAAGAGATCGAGAAATACGACATCCGGCCGCCGAACCCGCGGCTGAAGACCGCCAACTTCTCCGGCGGCAACCAGCAGAAGATCGTCGTCGCCCGCGAGATCGAGCGCGATCCTAAGCTCTTGATCGTCGGCCAGCCGACCCGCGGCGTCGATATCGGGGCGATCGAATTCATTCACAAGCGGATCGTCGAGACGCGCGACGCCGGCAAGGCCGTGCTGCTCGTCTCCGTCGAACTCGACGAGATCCGCTCACTCTCCGACCGTATCCTGGTAATGTTTGCCGGCAAGGTCGTCGGCGAGAAGACGCCTGATACAGGCGAACAGACACTCGGCCTGATGATGGCCGGCATTGCCGCTTGAGGATTTGATGAGCACTGCATCCGTACCACTTCCAAACTGGATCAATTATGCGCTGCTGCCGCTGATCAACCTCACGCTCGCCTTTCTGGTGTCGGGCCTCGTGGTCTGGATCATCGGGGAGAACCCGTGGGAGGCGCTGAAGCTGATGCTGGAAGGCGCGCTCGGCAGCGGCGAAGGCATTGGCTTCACCCTGTTTTATGCGACGAACTTCATCTTCACCGGGCTTTCTGTCGCGGTTGCCTATCATGCCGGCCTGTTCAATATCGGCTCCGAAGGCCAGGCCTATCTGGGCGGCCTGGGTGCCGCACTCGCAGCACTTGCGCTCGATCACTACGTGCCTTGGTATGTCACCATGCCGTTCGCGATCATGGCGGCTGCGCTCTTCGGTGCGGCCTGGGCGCTGATCCCGGCCTGGCTGCAGGCCAAGCGCGGCAGCCACATCGTCATCACCACGATCATGTTTAACTTCATCGGCGCAGCGCTGATGGTCTATCTTCTGGTCAACGTGCTGATCGTTCCCGGCAAGATGGCGCCTGAGACCCGCACCTTCCTCGAAGGTGGTCAGTTGCCGAAGCTCGACTGGCTGATTGCCATGTTCGGCGGCACGCTCGGACCTGCCCCGTTCAACGTGTCCTTCCTGATCGCGCTCGTCATGTGCGTTGTCGTCTGGGTGCTAATCTGGCGCACCAAGCTCGGCTATGAGATGCGCACGCTCGGGATCAGCCGCTCGGCGGCCGCCTATGCCGGCATTCCCTATGTGAAGATCGTCATGATCACCATGCTGATTTCGGGTGGTCTCGCCGGCATGATGGCGCTGAACCCGGTGCTCGGGGCCTCCGCCCGCCTGCAGGTGGAATTCGTGGCCGGCGCCGGCTTCGTCGGTATTGCGGTCTCGCTGATGGGGCGCAACCATCCGCTCGGCATCCTGCTTGCCGCCATCCTGTTCGGCATTCTCTATCAAGGCGGTGCGTGGCTTTCCTTTGATATGCCGAACATCACCCGCGAGATGATCGTGGTCATCCAGGGTCTGGTGATCCTGTTTGCCGGCGCGCTCGAATTCATGTGCCGGCCGATGATCGTGCGCATCTACCAGTCACTGACAAAGGCCTGAGGACGCGACCATGGAATCATTTGACATGCTCATCAGCATCCTCGGCTCGACGATCCGTCTGTCGATCCCCCTGATCCTGGCGGCCCTTGCCGGCCTCTATTCGGAACGCGCCGGTGTCTTCGACATCGGGCTTGAAGGCAAAATGCTGGCAGCCGCCTTCGCGGCAGCCTGCGTTGCCTATCTCACCGGTTCGGCCTGGCTGGGGCTCTTCTCCGGTATCGCCGTTTCGCTCGTCTTCTCGCTGATCCACGGCTTTGCCTCGATTACCAATCGCGGCAACCAGATCGTCTCCGGCGTGGCGTTGAACTTCGTGGCGGCCGGCCTGACCGTCGTGCTTGGCCAGGCCTGGTTCGGCCAGGGCGGACGGACGCCACAGGTTTCGGGCGACGGACGTTTTTCGCCGATAATCCTGCCGGGTGCCGACATGATGCGTGAGGTGCCGATCATCGGGCCGCTCTATTCGAACGTCATCTCGGGCAACAACATCCTGACCTATATCGCCTTCCTGGCGGTGCCGATCTCCTGGTGGGTGCTTTATCGCACGCGCTTTGGTCTGCGGCTCCGCGCTGTCGGTGAAAATCCGGGTGCGGTCGATACGGCCGGTATTTCGGTGACCTTCCTGCGCTACCGCGCCGTGCTGGTGGCGGGCCTGCTCTGCGGCATCGCCGGGACCTATCTCGCGATCGCCCAGTCGGCGGCCTTTATCAAGGACATGTCGGCGGGCAAGGGCTTCATCGCGCTTGCAGCCCTCATCTTCGCCAAATGGAAGCCAGTACCGGTGATGTTCGCCTGCCTGTTGTTCGGTTTCCTCGATGCGCTGGCAAACTTCATGCAGGGCAAGGAGATCCCCGTCATCGGCGAAGTGCCGGTGCAGCTTTTCCAGGCCTTGCCCTATATCCTCACCTGCATTCTGCTTGCGGGCTTCATCGGCTCTGCCAATCCGCCGAAGGCCGGTGGCGTCGCATACTCCAAGGAGCGTTGATCATGGCGCACGATCTTTTCGAAGCCGCGCGTGACGCGATGAAATTCGCGCATGCGCCCTATTCGAAGTTCCCTGTGGGGGCCGCGATCCGTGCCGATGACGGGCGCATCTATACCGGTGCCAATATCGAGAACCTCTCCTTCCCCCAGGGCTGGTGTGCCGAGCCGACGGCGATCGGCTGCATGATCATGGGCGGCGGCAAGAAGATCATCGAGATGGCGGTGATTGCCGAGAAGCTGGCTCTTTGCCCGCCCTGTGGCGGCTGCCGGCAGAAGATCTCGGAATTCGCATCCGCCGACACCAAGATCTTTCTCTGCGACGAAGTGGGTGTGCAGAAGACCATGACCATGGACGAGCTTCTACCGCTTAGCTTCAAGACGGACATCCTCGGATGAAGGCCGCGGTCGATCTGCTCGTCGAGCGGCTCAACGGGCTCGTTCCGCGCCATGCGATCGTGCTCGGCTCGGGCTTGGGATCGCTGGTCAACGAGGTTCGCGATGCGGTGCGCGTTCCCTATGCCGAGCTTCCCGGATTTCCGTTGAGCGGCGTGTCGGGCCATGCGGGCGAGATCGTTGCCGGTTACCTGGGACGCACGCCCGTCATCATGCTCGCCGGACGCATGCATTACTACGAGCATGGCGATGCGAATGCGATGCGCAAGCCGATAGAAGTGCTGATGGGGCTTGGCGTGAAGTCGCTGATCCTCACCAATGCGGCGGGATCGCTGCGTGAAGACATGCCGCCCGGATCGGTCATGCAGATCACCGATCACATCAACTTCTCCGGCAAGAACCCGCTGATCGGCGAGCCGAGCGACGGGCGCTTCGTCGGCATGACCTCGGCCTATGATGCCGAGTTGCAGGCAGCCATGCGGGCAGCCGCTGAGGCAGAAGATGTGCCGCTCTCGCAGGGCGTCTATATGTGGTTCTCGGGCCCGAGCTTCGAGACGCCCGCGGAGATCCGCATGGCGCGTGTCCTGGGCGCTGACGCCGTCGGCATGTCGACCGTGCCGGAGGTCATTCTGGCCCGTTTCTATGGGCTGAGGGTTGCAGCTGCCTCCGTGATCACCAATTATGGGGCAGGCATGACCGGTGGCGAACTCAGCCACGAAGAAACCAAGGACATGGCGCCGATCGGCGGCAAACGTCTGGCCACCATCCTGAAACGGATGATCGGCGGAGGAAATGACATTGGATAATCAAGAACTGCGCGCTGTCGCTTCGCGGGCGCTTTCGCTGCTCGACCTCACCAACCTGAAGGACGACTGCACGCCTGAACAGATCGTGACGCTATGCGGGCGCGCCCAGAGCGCCTTTGGTCCGACGGCTGCGATCTGCATCTGGCCGCGTTTCGTCATGCAGGCGCGCACCCTGCTCGGCCCCGACAGCCCGATCCGCATTGCGACCGTCGTCAACTTCCCCTCGGGCGAGATGAAGACCGAGGACGTGCTGGCCGAGACGCGGGATGCCGTAGCAGACGGTGCCGACGATATCGACCTCGTGATCCCTTACCGGGCGCTCGCCAAGGGCGACGAGAAGGCGGTGACGGACATGGTTTCGGCGGTGAAAGCTGCCTGTGGCCCGGCGATCCTGAAGACGATCCTGGAAACGGGTGAGCTCAAGGATATCTCGCTGATCCGCCGCGCATCAGACCTGTCGATCGCGGCCGGTGCGGATTTCATCAAGACGTCGACCGGCAAGGTCGGCGTCAATGCGACGCTTGAGGCGGCCGATATCATGCTGCAGGCGATCCGCGACAGCCGCAAGAAGGTGGGCTTCAAGCCGGCCGGCGGTATTTCGACGGTGGCGGATGCGGCGCTCTATCTCAGCCTTGCCGATACGATCATGGGTGAGGACTGGGTGATGCCTTCGACTTTCCGCTTCGGTGCATCCGGCCTGCTCGACGATATCATCGCCGTGCTCTCGGGCGAGCGCTCGACGGCTGTGGCATCGGGATATTAAGCCATGCTTCCCCAGGAGATCATCCGGCGCAAGCGTGATGGCGGGACCCTGAGCGGGCAAGAGATTGCCGGCTTCATCGAGGGGCTTTCCAAGGAAACGATTTCCGAGGGGCAGGTTGCAGCCTTCGCCATGGCCGTCTTCTTCAAGGGCATGACGCCGGATGAAATCGTGGCGCTGACGCTTGCCATGCGCGATTCCGGCGACGTGCTCTCCTGGGCTGGCGTCGGCAAGCCGGTCGCGGACAAGCATTCGACTGGCGGCGTCGGCGACAATGTTTCGCTGATGCTGGCGCCGATCGTGGCGGCCTGCGGACTTGCTGTCCCCATGATTTCAGGGCGCGGACTGGGGCATACCGGTGGTACGCTCGACAAGCTGCAGTCGATCCCCGGTTACGATGTGATGCCCGACAATGTCACCTTCCGCCGGACGGTGGACCGGGCCGGCTGCGCGATCATCGGACAGACGGGCGATCTGGCACCGGCCGACAAGCGGCTCTATTCGATCCGCGACGTGACGGCGACGGTCGAATCCATTCCGCTGATTACCGCCTCCATCCTGTCGAAGAAGCTGGCGGCCGGGCTCGAGAGCCTGGTTCTCGACGTGAAGGTCGGCAACGGCGCATTCATGGCGAAGACTGAGGATGCAGAGGCCTTGGCGCGTTCGCTGGTTCGGGTCGCCAATGGGGCCGGCGTGAAGACCACGGCGCTTTTGACCGACATGAACGAGCCGCTCGCCGACTGTGCCGGCAATGCGATCGAAGTGCAGAATGCGGTGGATTTCCTCAAAGGTCAGAAGAGCTGTACGCGGCTCGAAGAGGTGACGCTGGCTCTTGGTGCCGAGATGCTGGTCAATGCCGGCGTGGAGACGGACCAGGCGGCGGCACTTGCTCGCTGCGCGAAGGTGCTCGCCTCCGGCCAGGCGGCAGAGATCTTCGGGAAAATGGTCAGTGAACTTGGCGGACCCAAGGACTTCATGGAGAAGACGGAAGGCTATCTGCCGCGCGCCAAGGTCGAAGTGGCCGTTCTTGCGGAGCAGGACGGTTATCTGAGCGCCTGTGACACACGTGGGCTCGGGCTTGCCGTTGTCGCGCTTGGTGGTGGTCGCCAGCGTCCGAGCGATAAGATCGATCACGGCGTAGGTCTCTCCGGCTTCAAGCCGCTGGGAACGAAGGTCGCGAAGGGTGAGCCGATCGCCTTCGTCCAGGCCAATGACGAGGCTGCCGCGGCTGAAGCGGCGAAGACAGTGGCGGAATGCTATCGGATCTCGGAAACGAAGCCGGCTGCAACGCCGGTCATCGGGCTGCGCATCGCCGCAGAGTGAAGGCCAGAGGCCTTATACTAAGTCTCGATGATAGGAACCTATAGGATCGGCTCGATCGCCCCTGCTGGCTAGGAGAGGTTCGAAGAGCGATGCTTGCGCATCGGTCAAGGAACTCGACGACGCCAGAAGGGACGAGAAGCCGACCGAAGGTGGCTTATGCCGGGCCTCTGGCGTTGTTGCGCCGCTTGGTCGATGCGACAGCATCGCCCGGCGCGTCGCGCCTAGCCAGCGACCCGCCAAAAGCCATCCTATAGGTTCCTATCACAGAGATTTGGTATTACTGGATCATCCGCAGGACGCGCTTCTCGGCGGTATAGGACTTGAGCTTGCTCATGAAGCTCATGCCAACGAGTGTCGACGTAAGCGCCTCGTCGCTCAGGACGAAGGCATCGACTTCCTTCACCCGGATGCTGCCGATCTCGACACGGTCGAGCACGACATGGGCGGCCTTGATCGAGCCATTGGCGGTGTTGACGTTGTGACGGAAATCAAGCGCTGCTGGGCTGAAGCCAAGCCGGCGGGCGGTGGAAACATTGATCGCCACCGTGGAAGCGCCCGTGTCGACCATGGCGTCAACGGGCTTTCCATTCATCTTGAACGTGCCCGTGTAATGGCCGCCAGGTCCCATGGGGAGAACCATCTGACCGGCATGTCCCACTGAGGGCTTGGCCGCAACCTCTTCGGGAGCGTTCGCTTCGCGTTCATCCAGCATGGCCTGGACCTTCTCCACGATGGTCGGCCACTGGCTGGCGGACAAAGCGAGCATCAGGACTGTGAACAGCGTGCGAGCGAACATCTGAAATCCCCGTGGATCGATGCCGGATGGTAGCAGTCGCTGATCAGAAATTGGATAAGGCACCACGCAAAACGGCCCGAAACCGGGGTTTCGGGCCGTCAAACCTTGCGATCTGGTTAAGAAATCACTTCGTTCCGTACATACGGTCGCCGGCATCGCCGAGGCCGGGCATGATGTAGCCCTTCTCGTTCAAGTGGCTGTCGATCGATGCGGTGAAGATCGGCACGTCCGGATGGGCGGCGTGGAAGTTCTTGATGCCTTCGGGTGCGGCCAGCAGGCAGAGGAAGCGAATGTTCTTCGCGCCGCGCTCTTTCAGCTTTTCGATGGCGGCGATCGAGGAGTTGCCGGTGGCGAGCATGGGGTCGACGACAATGATCAGACGCTCCGACAGGGCTTCCGGCGCCTTGAAGTAGTATTCGACGGCCTGCAGCGTCTCGTGATCGCGGTAGACGCCGACATGGGCGACGCGGGCGGCAGGAACCAGCTCCAGCATGCCTTCCAGGAGGCCATTGCCGGCGCGCAGGATCGAGGCGAAGACCAGCTTCTTGCCTTCGAGGATCGGCGACTGCATCTCGGTCAGCGGCGTCTCGATCGTCTCCATGGTGAGTTCGAGATCGCGGGTGACCTCGTAGCAGAGGAGCGTCGAGATTTCGCGCAGGAGGCGACGGAAGCTTGAGGTCGACGTTTCCTTGCGGCGCATAATCGTCAGCTTGTGCTGCACGAGGGGGTGATTGATGACTGTTACGCCGTCCATGGTCGAGCCTTCTTTTCTTGTTTTCTGAGGTGCTTCTATTTTCACGTTCTCTGAAGAGGCCGCAAGAGCGATGCCGCTTTTTGGGCGGTCTTCAACAGTTGCGGTGTCACAACCGGGCGAGAAGCCGCGCGCGCGTCTCCTCGTCGACGAAGGCGGCCTCGATGGCGATGCGCGTCATGCCGTCGATCTCGGCAGAGGTGAAGCCGAATTCGCTCGAAGCCCAGTCGTATTCCTGGGCGAGTGACGTGCCGAAAAAGGGTGGATCATCGGAATTGATGCAGACCCTAACGCCGGCCTCGTGGAATTTCCTGAGCGGATGGCTGGCGAAATCGGGGAAGACCTTGAGCGCGATGTTGGAACCCGGGCAGACTTCGAGCACGGTTCCGAGATCGACGAGGCGGCGGACGAGCTCGGGATCCTCGATGGCGCGGACGCCATGACCGATGCGGGCGGGTTTGACGAGGTCGAGGGCGTCGGTGACGCTGAAGGCGCCGCAGACTTCACCGGCATGGATGGTGAGGCCGAGGCCGGCGTCACGGGCGATGTCGAAGGCACGGGCGTAATCCGCCACGCGGCCCATGCGCTCTTCGCCGGCCATGTTGAAACCGGTGATGAGCGGGTTGTTGCTGCGGGCTGCATATTCGGCGGCGGCGATCACGCTTTCCGGGCCAAAATGGCGCTCGCCAGTGACGATGATGCGGGCTTCGATGCCGGTCGCGGCCTTAGCGGCCTCGATGCCCGCGGTGATGCCGGCGAGGTAGGTATCGGCGCCGAGACCAATCCGGTCGCCATGATCCGGAGAGACGATGATCTCGCTGTAGATCGTATCGGCGGCTGCAAGCTCGCGCAGATAGGTCTCGGTCAAGAGTGCGTAGTCCTCCTCCGTGCGGAAGAGTGCGGCGACCCGGTCGTAAGCCTTGATAAACTCGGCGAAATCGGTCCAGGCGTAGGTGCCGTCGCGCATGAAGGTCTCAGGGTCCACGCCGTATCTTTGCGCCTGGGACAGCGCCAGCGCCGGCGGCGCCGCACCCTCGATATGACAGTGCAGTTCGGCCTTCTTCAGTCGGTTCGTCACAGGAAGCTCCGTCCATAGCGACCGGGGGCGATCCCCAGATGCGCCGCGATCGTTTCGCCGATATCGGCATAGGTGTTGCGGACACCGATGTTGCGCGAGCGCACACCGGGTCCGAAGCACATGATCGGTACCCGCTCGCGGGTGTGGTCGGTGCCACGCCAGGTGGGATCGCAGCCGTGGTCCGCAGTCATGAGAACCATGTCCCCGGGCTTCAGCTTGCGATGGACTTCAGGCAGGCGGCGATCGAAGGCTTCGAGTGCCGCGGCATAACCCGGCACATCCCGGCGATGACCGAAGAGCATGTCGAAATCGACGAAATTGGTGAAGACGAGATCGCCGTCTTCCGCCTCGTCCATGACCTTCAAGGTCGCGTCCATCAGCGCCATGTTGCCATTGGCCTTGATGACACGGGAGACGCCCTGATGGGCGAAGATATCGCCGATCTTGCCAACGGCATGTACCTTGCGGCCGGCGTCTATCAGGCGGTCGAGCAGCGTCGGTTCGGGTGGCAGGACGGAATAGTCGCGGCGATTGCCGGTGCGCTCGAAGGTGTGGACCGTCTCGCCGATGAAGGGACGGGCGATGACGCGGCCGATGTTCAAGGGATCGAGCAGTTTGCGCACGATCTGGCAGAGTTCGAGCAGACGTTCGAGACCGAAATGGGTTTCATGGGCTGCGATCTGGAAGACGGAATCGCTCGAGGTGTAGCAGATCGGTTTGCCGGTGCGGACATGCTCTTCGCCGAAACGATCAATGACCTCAGTGCCCGAGACGTGGCAATTGCCGAGGATGCCAGAGAGGTTTGCCTCACGACAGATCGCTTCGACGAGATCAGCCGGAAAGGCTTCCTCGCCTTCGGGAAAATAGCCCCAGTCGAACATGACGGGGGTACCGGCGATTTCCCAGTGGCCGGAGGGGGTATCCTTGCCTTTCGACACTTCGCTGGCCGCGCCATGCAACCCAAAGACCCGCTCTGGGATCGGCATGCCATGCGGCGTGCTGCCCGAGGAGAGCCTGGCTGCGGCAAGCAGGCCAAGCGCCGACATATTGGGGAGCACCAATGGCCCCTGACGCAGGCCCTTCCGGTCACCGGCGCCAGCCGCGCAGAATTCGGCGATATGGCCGAGCGTGTCGGAGCCGTCGTCACCATAAGCGGGTGCATCGGGTGCACCACCGATGCCGAAGGAATCGAGAACGAAGAGGAAAGCGCGTGCCATGTGCAACTCACGGCCGGGTCTGGTTTGTTGTGTTTGCCGGCCTTCGCCAGCATCCTTAGCGCCTGTCCAAGGCCTTGGCAAACCTGCTCAGCAGTCGCTGCAGGTGACTTCGGTGCCGAGGCGCTGGCGGAAATAGAACTCGCGGCCGATCGTCAGGCTTTTGGCCTGCGTGCCGGACAGACCAGGCAGGTACATCATCAATTCATGCGTGACGCTGAGTTCGCTGCGGATGAGAAAGGTATCGGCCACCAGCATGTCGGCGGGCACGGGAGCGGTTGTTCCCACGGCATAGGGCGCCACTCCGGTTGTCGACCAGGACCAGGCCACCTTGGGGGCCTTGGTGGAGTCGATCTTGATCGCGCTCACCTTGATGACGAGATTGTTTGAGGGATAGGGAACGAAGACAGCTCCGGAGACATCCGCCATGGTGGCGAGGAAGGTCTTGTTGACCTTTTCCTGGCGGGCGACGAGATCGGCCACGGTGCTGCTCGCCATCGACGTCTTCTTGGCGACGCTGAGACCCATGGTGAGTTCGAAAGCCATGAGATAGAGCACGATGAGCATGGGGGCGACGATGGCGAATTCCACGCCTCCGACACCCTGCCGGTCATGCAGGAAGCGCTTGAGCGTGCTTCGAGCACCCGCCACGCCGCGCTGCACAGAGGCCACGCTTCGTATCAGCAAGGACATATCTCGGCCTCTGGTGCTCATGGATAGTTCTCGTTCTGGAAGGCTGTGGTCGCGACGATCAGGAAGTCTGACGGCATGGAGCCATCGGCGGGGCGAATGGTCGTGATGTAGGGGCGGACGAGATCCGTGATCACCTGCCAGCGGTAGTAGGCGCGCAGCATATTGATCGTGGAGGGGCCGCCGGGCGTGAACTTGAAGCTGGTCGGATCGATATCGGAGAAGGCGGCGGTCGATTTGCGCGGAATGCTCTTGGGGATAGCAGCAAAACTGGTGAAGGTTCGTGCATCTATGTAGAGCTTGCTCGGCGTGGTGATTTCGCTCTCCGAACATTGGATCATGATGTCCACCTCGTCGCAGAAGGCCCTGCGGAAGTCTGTCATGTCCATATCCGTGTCGACGCGGCTCATCTGATAGGTGATCTGCCCCGTCCGAAGCTGTCGTCCAAGGGTGTTGACCGCATTCGTCACCAGTTGCTCGGCGGCAAAGGCAACAAAGGTCTCGATGATCGCGAAGATGATGATGAAATAGGGAACCGCCAGGATCGCGAATTCGATGGCAGCCGCGCCGTCTCTCGACCGCGCCAGTTTCCGCCAGAGACGGAAGCGTGGCTTGCGGATGCGCTCAATCCCTTGATGTCGATCGATATACTGGCTGGTCATAGCCCTGGTCATCCTCAAAGATGAGGAGAAGCTACGAGCCAAATGTTGATTTTCCGTTTCCCGAATATTTACACTTTGCAGAGCCGGTTGAACCGAAAACTCGCAAACGTCACGGAGTAGCGCCGGTCTGGGCGTGTTCCTCACAGTTCGGCGTGCAGGAAAGGACGGTGCGTGCCGTCGACTTGAACACGCGAACGGTGCTCGCTTCGTCGATGGACACGAGGATCCGCTCGTCGACAATCGCATTGCCATCGGCATCGAGCAGGACGAGGTTGGTGGTTCCATAAGAGCGGCCGGTCAAGACGATCGTCTTTGAATCGGCGACCGTGGCATCCGCCACCTCCGCATTCCCGACGATAACCTTGCTCACGGGGCGATCCAGCTTCAGGACCCGCGCGCTATTCATATAGACACGCAGGATGCCTTCATCCTCCGCATGCGCTGTAGGCGCGGGCGCGACCATGGCAATGGCCAGGATCATGGCTGCGGCAGCGGCGAAACGACGATCGGACATGGACGTGCCTTTGGAATACGCGCGTGAAGAGGTGCCGTGAGGATGCAGGCTTTAGGTGAATGAAGCGTTAAACCAGTGAGAAGGCCGACTTCGGGGTCCGTCACGCCGTCCGGATAGTTCTTTTTCACCGCCAGCAAGGGCTCAGAACGCGCAACCTGTGCCATCCCGATACGAAAAAGCGGTAGGAAATGTTAACCCGACCCATTCCGTCGATCGTCGACCGGGATCGTGCAGCGCGGGAGATAGCGACATGGGCGGCAAAAGCGCGGAAATGCAGGCTGTTCGGCAACATCTTAGCGGTCATTTCCAGCTTTCATTTACCACGGCGACTGCTAGCGGCGTTTCACGATCTGCTAACCGTTTTTCTTAAGTCGATGGCAACACGGCGGCGTTTAGGTTGGCGACATCCGAGCAACGGCAAACAGTTGCCGGCAGTGCTGATCAACCTCGCGGAGTAGGAGAAATAACATGACCAAGCTTTTCGCACGTTTCGTCAAGGACGAGTCCGGCGCAACCGCCATCGAATACGGCCTGATCGCCGCCCTGATTTCCGTCGCCCTCATCACCGGCGCGACGACCCTCGGCAACGCCTTGAACAACCAGTTCGACCAGGTTTCGAAGGAACTGGATTTCAAGAGCAAGTAATCCGATCCTCGCATGCCAAAAGGACTGCTTCGCCTCGCGAAGCAGTCCTTTTTTTGTTTAGGCCGGGGTTTGCGAAATATTCACGTATTCCCGGCAAAATCTCCCCGCCTGGAGGGCCTGTGATGTATGCGTGGATAGTCTTGCTCGTACCGCCGATGTGTCTCGCGACCGCAGCGCTTACCGACTTCCTTGAGATGAAGATCCCAAACCGGATCCCCCTCTTCCTAGCCGCCTGCTTCTTGCTCGTTGTCCCGTTCAGCGGTCTTGGCCTTGTCGAGATCGCCTGGCATCTGGCAGCCGCATTGGTGGTCTTCTCCGCGTGCTTCGCTCTTTTTGCGTTGAACGTGATGGGCGGCGGGGATGCGAAGATCCTCACCGCTGCGTCTCTGTGGTTCGGATTTAACACTTCGCTCTTCGAGTTTCTGGTGTTTACCGGTTACCTCGGCGGCTTCTTGACCATTGCCGTGATCCTGCTCAGGGCAAACTGGGACAAGCTTGCAACGGTCGGGATGAGACTTCCACAGACATTGATGGACGCCAAGAAAATTCCCTATGCAATCGCCATCGGCGCGGCCGGGCTGATCGCGTATCCCAGCTCTCCGCTGGTCTTGTCAGCGATCCAGAACATTCGCTGAGGCCCTACAAGAAACCTTCTATTAACTACGATTGTAAGCGGCTTATTAACTATAAGTACACCAATTCCTGATCAATCTTGCCGGCAGAACCTATTGCGTCGCCCGAGGATCGATCATGAAACCCGCCCGCCTCATCATACTCGCTGTCGCCGTCGTGGCCGCCGGTATGGCCGGTCTCCTCGCCATGCGGCTGAGCGGCAATCAAACCGTCATCGTTCAAGACTCTGTCGTCGAGAAGGAACCGACGATCGATGTTCTGGTCTCGGCCAAGAACTTACCAGTCGGTGCCCGGCTCGATGAAACGTCCATGCGCTGGATGCCCTGGCCGGAGGGAAGCCTCGTCGACGGTTTCATCACCTCGTCCACCAGGCCTGACGCGCTCACGGAACTGACGGGCGTCGTCGTCCGCCTGCCGGTCTTCGAGGGCGAACCCTTGCGTCGGGAAAAGATCGCCGATTCCTCGTCTCGCATCCTGTCTGCGCTGCTGCCTTCCGGCAAGCGCGCCGTCTCGACCGAAATCTCGGTTGCGACCGGCGCCGGCGGCTTCATCCTGCCGAATGACCGGGTCGACGTGATCATGGTGCGCAAGGGCGACGAGGACAACTTCCTGACGGAAACCGTGCTGTCCAACGTGCGGGTTCTCGCAATCGACCAACAAATCGAGGAAGCGCCCGATGGATCCAAATCCGTTATCGGCACGACCGCGACGCTGGAGCTGACACCGGACCAGACCAAAGTGATTACCGTTGCCCAGCAGATGGCCGACCGCCTGTCGCTGGCACTTCGTTCCGTCGCAGATGCCCAGGAGGAAGACACTTCCGCCGCCGAGCATCTGCTGAGCGGCGGAGATGGCCAGACGACCATCCAGGTCATCAAGTCCGGCGAGGTCGTCAAATCGACCTCCTCGACCGCCAATTCCATGCAGTGAGTGGGGACGCATCGTGGCCAGCCTGACGCACAAACTTCGAGTTTCCCTGACCGCCAGCATTGCCTTCGCCATGGCAATCAGCGGCGTGCCGACCTCGTTTTCCAAACACGGATCGCCGTTTCCAACGGCGGAAGCTGCGCAGGAAACTCTGCTCAGGATCACCAATGCCGGTCCGGGCGCACGCCGAGCCGTCAAGCTTGGACTGAACAAGGCTCTGGTCGTCGATCTGCCGGCGGACGCACACGACATCCTGGTCGCAGATCCGGTAATGGCGGATGCGGTGACACGCTCTTCGCGCCGCATTTACCTCTTCGGCAAGATGGTAGGCCAAACCAATATCTTCATTTTCGGCGCAAATGGCGAAGAGATCGTCAGCCTCGATATCCAGATCGAGCGCGACATCTCCGGCCTCGAAGCCAATCTGCGCCGCTTCATTCCCGAATCCGACATCAAAGTCGAGATTGTCTCTGACAACATCGTGCTGACAGGCACCGTGCGCACGCCGCAGGATGCATCTCGTGCAGCCAGCCTCGCCGAAGCCTTCCTCAAGGGCGGTGAAGCGACCACCCGCAACACGACCGCAACAAGCGAGAGCAGCGGCGACGGCGCCGTGGCGATCTATGCCGAACAGAGACAGACGTCACAGATCGTCAACCTCCTGACAATCGAGGGCGAGGATCAGGTGACGCTCAAGGTCACCGTGGCGGAAGTGAGCCGCCAGGTGCTGAAGCAGCTCGGCTTCTCGGGCAGCATTTCGGACGGCTCGACCGGCATCAGCTACGCCAACCCTTCGAACCTCGGCAATGCGATCGATCCGACCGGAACGGCCACGATTACTGCAGGCATCGGCGGCCTCGGAATCAATACCTACATCAATGCCATGGAACAGGCCGGCGTCATGCGGACGCTCGCAGAACCGAGCCTCACCGCGATTTCGGGCGAACCAGCGAAGTTCTATGTCGGCGGTGAATACCGTCTCGCCGGGCAGCAGGAAGTGAGCAGCGACGAAGAGGGCATCTCCATTGAGCGCACGACCCAAAGCGTCGACTACGGCATCGAGCTGAATTTCCGCCCTGTGGTGCTCGCCCCCGGCCGCATCAGCCTGCAGATCGAAACCAACGTGTCAGAACCGACATGGGAAGGCTCGCAGGTGACCGGCAACATTCTGAACCAGGTCCCCGGTTCGACCTATCTGTCGATCCGCAAGCGCGAAGCGTCGACAACGGTAGAGCTGCCGTCCGGTGGTTCGATCGTGATTGCCGGTCTCGTGCAGGACAATATTCGCCAGGCAATGTCGGGCCTGCCGGGCCTTTCCAAGGTTCCGGTGCTGGGCACGCTGTTCCGCAGCAAGGACTTCCAGCGCAACGAGACAGAACTCGTCATCATTGCGACGCCCTATCTGGTGCGGCCTGTGGCGCGTGGCGCCCTGTCGCGGCCGGATGACAATTTCAACCCCGAGAACGACGGTGCGACCTTCTTCCTGAACAAGGTGAACAAGGTCTATGGCCGCCGCGAGAACAGCGAACCGACCGGCCAATACCATGGCGCGGTAGGCTTCATCTACAAGTGAACGGCGCGAGGATCGTGATGAAACACTCGGCACGTCAAGTCAGGGAAAGTCGGCCAGCTATGGCATCCGCACGTCAGTCATTCCAGCGTCTCGTTCTTTCCAGCCTGATCATCGGCTCGGCCGCCGTGCTTTCCGGCTGCGGTAGCATGAAGGATCAGATGTCGACCTCGGCGGTTCCGGACGACTATCGTACGCGCCATCCGATCATGCTGAGCGAAGTCGAACACACGCTCGACGTTCCGATCGCTTCCGGCGACCGCAGGCTGACGGTGAGCGTGCAAGACTCGATTGCGGGATTTGCCGCAGACTATCTCTCGGCCTCCACAGGCACGATCCAGGTCATGGTTCCGCACGGTTCGCCGAATTCCGGTGCGGCCTCGGCCATGCGCAAACAGATCCGTCAGGTTCTGACCACGCGCGGCGTGCCTTCGAACCGGATCATCGAGACATCGTATCAGGCTGAGGCGAACAGCAATGCCGCACCGGTGCGGATCAGCTATGTGGCGATCACGGCGATGACCAACCCTTGCGGCGAGTGGCCCGAGGACCTGCAGAACAACACCTTCAGCAACAAGAACTACCACAATTTCGGCTGCGCGACGCAGAGCAACCTCGCCGCTCAGATTGCCAATCCGATGGATCTCGTTACCCCCCGTGACATGGCACCGATCGACGCGACCCGGCGGTCGACCGTCATCGGTCTTTATCGCGACGGAAGCGACACCTCCACGAACTGATGCGGCAGCGGTCCAAGAGGACGGGATGAGAGCATGAACGCGATCGATTATGACATCGGCGATACCAATGACGGATATCACGGAGCTTCTGCGACCGTTACGGCTGGAGACGTCGAGAACCTGCGGCCACTGCCACGCATTTCCATCCATGCCTTCTGCATCAGCGAGACGGTGCATCGGACGATGGAGCAATGCGCAGGCGATCGGCGCATGGCGCGCGTCAGCATGCGCGTTACCCACGGCAACATCTCTGCTGCGGCGAACATGTTCTCGTCCACGCCGACGCCGAACCTGATCATTCTGGAAACGGACGCGGCGCCACGCGATCTCTTGAGCGAACTCGCACCTCTAGCCGAGGTCTGCGACCCGAGTTCTCGCGTCATCGTGGTCGGTCGCCACAACGATATCGCGCTCTACCGCGAGCTGATCCGCAGCGGCATTTCGGAATATATTGTAGCACCCTTCAGCATGGCCGACATGATGGGCGCGATTGCCTCGATCTTCGTCGATCCCGAGGCTGAACCGCTCGGTCGCAGCATTGCGTTCATTGGCGCCAAGGGCGGCGTGGGTTCCTCGACTATCGCGCATAACTGCGCTTTCGGCATCTCCTCGCTGTTTTCGACCGAGACCGTTCTTGCCGATCTCGATCTTCCCTTTGGCACCGCGAACATCGACTTCGACCAGGATCCAGCCCAGGGCATGGCGGAAGCCGTGTTTTCGCCGGAGCGATTGGACGAGGTGTTCCTCGACCGTCTGCTGACGAAATGCGGTCAGAACCTTTCGCTGCTCGCGGCACCCTCGATGCTCGACCGCGGCTATGACTATGAGCGTGGGGCCTTCCAACCGATCCTTGATGTTCTCCAGCGTAGCGCGCCGGTGACCGTGCTCGATCTGCCGCATACCTGGGCGGACTGGACGCGGGCAGTACTGGCCGATGTCGACGAGATCGTCATCACCTGCGCGCCCGACCTCGCAAACCTGCGCAACATGAAGAACATGATCGACGCGCTGAAGAAGCTGAGGCCGCAGGACAAGCCGCCGCATCTGATCCTCAACCAGGTAGGCATGCCCAAGCGGCCTGAGATCGCGCCGTCTGATTTCTTCGAGCCGCTCGAGCTCGAGCCGGTCGCGATCATTCCCTTCGATGCTCAGCTTTTCGGCACGGCTGCCAATAGTGGCCGGATGATCAGCGAAATGGATGCAAAGTCGCCGACGGCGGAGACCTTCTCGCAGCTTGCGCATCTCGTGACGGGCCGCGCGACGATCAAGAAACCCAAGAAGGCGAGCCTCGGCTCGTTCATCGAGAAACTGCGCAAGAAGTAGACCGGTAACAGGAACAGGTAGAGCTCATGTTTGGCAAACGCGGAAACGACGGTTTCGGCAAAGGCGGGGCGGGCATCGGCACGATCCCGGCACAGCCGGCTGCTGCCGCGCCTGCGGCACGCTCCAGCACGCTGATCGAGCCCGGCAGCCCTGAGGTCAGCAACCGGCAGCAGGTGACACCGCCTTCGATGCAGACCCCGAGCCGCAAGAAGCCACCGCGGACGGAAGATTATTACGACACCAAGAGCCAGGTCTTTTCGGCGCTGATCGACACGATCGACCTGTCGCAGCTGGCCAAGCTCGACGGCGAAAGCGCGCGCGAAGAAATCCGCGATATCGTCAACGACATCATCACGATCAAGAATTTCGCGATGTCGATCTCCGAGCAGGAAGAGTTGCTCGAGGACATCTGCAACGACGTTCTGGGCTATGGTCCGCTTGAGCCGCTGCTGGCGCGCGATGATATCGCCGATATCATGGTCAACGGGGCTGGCCAGACCTTCATCGAAGTCGGCGGCAAGACGATCGAGTCGGAAATCCGATTCCGCGACAACTCGCAGCTTCTGTCGATCTGCCAGCGTATCGTCAGCCAGGTGGGCCGCCGCGTCGATGAATCCAGCCCGATCTGCGACGCGCGTCTGCCCGACGGTTCGCGCGTCAACGTCATCGCTCCGCCGCTTGCAATCGACGGGCCGGCACTCACCATTCGTAAGTTCAAGAAGGACAAGCTCAATCTCGCGCAGCTCGTCAAGTTCGGCGCGATCACGCCGGAAGGTGCAGAAGTTCTGCAGATCATCGGCCGCGTTCGCTGCAACGTCGTCATATCAGGCGGTACCGGCTCGGGTAAAACCACGCTTCTCAACTGCCTGACGGGTTTCATCGACCAGGACGAGCGCATTATTACCTGCGAAGACACGGCCGAACTGCAGCTGCAGCAGCCGCATGTCGTGCGGCTTGAAACGCGCCCGCCGAACATCGAAGGCGAAGGCGAGATCACCATGCGTGACCTCGTCAAGAACTGCCTGCGTATGCGCCCTGAACGCATCATCGTCGGTGAAGTGCGCGGACCTGAAGTTTTCGACCTTCTTCAGGCGATGAACACCGGCCACGACGGCTCGATGGGAACGATCCACGCCAACACGCCACGCGAATGCCTGAGTCGTATGGAATCGATGATTGCCATGGGCGGTTTCTCGCTGCCGGCCAAGACAGTGCGCGAAATCATCTCCGGCTCGATCGACGTCATCATCCAGGCGGCCCGCCTGCGCGACGGTTCGCGCCGCATCACCCACATCACCGAGGTGATCGGGATGGAAGGCGACGTGATCATCACCCAGGACCTGATGCGCTACGAGATCGACGGCGAAGACGCCGGCGGCAAGATCATCGGTCGGCACATGTCGACGGGCATCGGCAAGCCGCATTTCTGGGATCGCGCCCGTTACTACAACGAGGATCGGCGTCTGGCGGCCGCTCTGGATACGATGGAACAGAAGTCGAAGGGGATCTGACCAGCATGTTCGGCATCGATCCCACCATTCTCGCCATTGTGCTCCTGGTCGCCGTCTCGACCGGTGCTGTGGCCTATGGTGTGCTTTTTTCGCGGATCGAAACCGACAAGAAGACGTCAAGCCGCATCAACCGCGTGAGGTCCGCTGAGACGGACACCAATCAGGTGAAGGCAGCACGCGACCGCGTGCAGGAAGTCTCCAAGCGCCGCAAGTCGGTCCAGGATTCTCTGAAAGAGCTGGAAAAGAAGCAGCAGCAGGAGAAAACCAAGAAGGCCAATGCCACGAGCCTGAAAGCCAAGCTGGCGCAGTCCGGCCTGTCAGTGACGCTGACACAGTTCTATCTGATGAGTGCGGTCCTCGGTCTTGTCGTGCTCGCAATGACCTTCCTTTCCGGCATGCCGCCGCTCGTGATGGCCGGCGCCTCCTTCGTTGCAGGCCTCGGTTTGCCGCGCTGGATCGTCGGTTTCCTCGTCAAACGGCGGCAGAAGAAATTTCTCGAGGAATTCCCGAACTCGCTCGACGTCATGGTGCGCTCGATACGGTCAGGCCTTCCCTTGAACGACGCTATCCGGATGATCGCTTCGGATGGTCAGGAGCCGGTCAAGGCCGAATTTCGCCGTATGGTGGAGTCGCAACAGCTTGGTCTCAGCGTGCCCGATTCAGTCGCCCGCATGCACCAGACCATGCCGCTGAACGAAGTCAGCTTCTTTTCCATCGTCATCGCCATCCAGGGTCAGGCGGGCGGCAACCTTTCGGAAGCCCTGTCGAACCTCTCCCGCGTGCTGCGCGATCGCAAGAAGATGAAGGCCAAGGTCAATGCGCTTTCGATGGAAGCGAAGGCTTCGGCTGCAATCATCGGCGCCCTGCCCTTTATCGTCGCGCTTCTCGTCTACCTGACGTCGCCAGCCTACATCATGATCCTCTTCACCGATTCCCGCGGACATCTGATCCTCGGCTTCTCGGCGGTCTGGATGAGCATCGGGCTACTTGTGATGCGCAACATGATCAACTTCGAGATCTGAGGAGCGGGTGAGATGACGGAAGACTGGGCCGCACAAGTCACCGATCCCGCCCTGCTGATTGCCGTGCTCGTGGCGCTAGCGGTTTTCGGGACGTTTTACACCATCGCGATGCCCTATCTGGAGCGCGGCGACCTGAACAAGCGCATGCGCGCCGTCTCGACCGAGCGCGACCTGATCCGGGCCCGGGAACGGGCGAAACTGAATGCGGAAACCGCGCAGAGCCGCGCGTCGTTGCGTACGACCAACAACAAGTCCGCGCTGAGTATCGTCGAGCGCTTCAATCTGCGTAAAGCGCTTGTCGACGACACGACCGTCGACAAGTTGAAGGCAGCCGGCCTCAGATCGCAGAATGCACTGAACGTGTTTCTGGTCGCGCGCTTCCTTTTGCCCTTCGCGACGCTGGCGCTCACGGCGTTCTGGATCTTCGTGATGGGAAATCTGGCGGAAAAGCCTCTGCCGATCCGACTTTTTGCCACCATCGTCGGCGGCTATATCGGCTTTTATCTGCCGAACATCTATATTTCGAACCGCATCAGCAAGCGACAGCAGTCGATCAAACGGGCCTGGCCAGATGCGCTGGACCTGATGCTGATTTGCGTTGAATCGGGCATTTCGCTGGAGGCCTCCATGCGACGCGTGTCGGAGGAGATCGGCGAGCAGTCGCCGGAGCTGGCAGAAGAAATGGTGCTGACGACGGCAGAGCTTTCGTTCTTGCCCGATCGGCGGCAGGCACTGGAAAATCTCGGGACACGCACGCAGCTCGACGGCGTCCGGAACGTGGTTCAGGCCCTCATCCAGGCCGATCGATACGGCACCCCGGTTGCCCAGGCACTTCGTGTTCTGGCTCAGGAGGGTCGCGACGAGCGCATGAACGAGGCGGAGAAGAAGGCCGCAGCCCTGCCTCCGAAGCTCACCGTTCCAATGATCCTGTTCTTCCTGCCCGTACTGATCGCCGTCATTCTCGGCCCTGCCGGAATTCAGGTTTCCGACCGGTTCTGATCACCGGTCGAAGGGGGTCAGTGAACCGTCGCGAGTTCTTCTTCGAGGAGCTTCAGCGCATCCTGCAGCGCTTCCACCAGGATATCCGTCAGTTCGTCGGATTTGTTCTCGAGAAGCATCAGCTTGACTGCCATGTCCTGCTGCTCGAAATACTGATCAGGTCCTTCGTTCATCGTCATGTCCCCTTAAGGCCGAATCATCTCGGCTGGTTCCACGATGATGATCTTTCCTTGCGCAGGGCTTTCACCGTATTGCCGACGTGCGGTCAAGCCTCGGCCTTCACGTCACCGGCCGTGACAGCGGCGCTGAAGTTCGAGAAGAATTCGCCGGCCAGTTTCTTCGAGGTCGATTCAATCAGGCGGCTTCCGAGCTGAGCGATTTTGCCGCCGACCTCGGCTCTTACCGTATAGGTCAGCAGAGTGGCACCGTCCTCTCCGGACGCCAGCGTGACGTCTGCACCGCCTTTGGCGAAGCCTGCAAGGCCACCCTTGCCCTCACCGGCGATGGTGTAGGAATGCGGCGGATTGAGGTTCTGGAGTTCGACGGCACCCTCGAACTTTGCCTTGATCGGTCCGATCTTAAGGACGACCTTGGCAGTCATGTGGGTGTCCGAGGTTTTTTCCAGGCTCTCGCAGCCGGGTATAGACCGACGCAGGATATCGGGATCGTTGAGCGCCTGCCATACGGTCTCGACCGGCGCCTCGATACGCTCGCTGCCTTGCATGTCCATCCGGCATTCCTCCCTTGCATCGCGGGCTCCCTCCCGCAGCGATCAGACTGCATGGCGAAGGCGGCGGATGCAAGACTGCTAAAGCATCAGAGGGAAACGGTCAGACGAGGACGGCTTGTTCCACGCGGTCCTTGGACCCGAAGAAGCGCAGATAACGCTCTACCTCTGCCGGATCTCCTGTTGCCTTGCGCGGATTGTCCGAGAGCTTCACGGCTGGACGGCCGTTGGCTTCCGAAACCTTGCAGACGATCGAAATCGGCTTCAGGCCGGCGATTTCCAAGGGCGCGCAGCCGGCGAAATCATTGGTGAGATTGGTGCCCCAGCCAAAGGACATGCGCACGCGACCGGCGAAATGGCGGTAGGTGTCGATGATCGCATCGACATCGAGGCCGTCGGAGAAGATCAGCAGCTTCTTGCGCGGATCGCGGCCCATCTTCTTCCACCAGTCGATGATCTTCTCACCACCCTCGATCGGCGGCGCGCTGTCCGGGCGGAAGCCGGTCCAGTCTGCCACCCATTCCGGGGCGTGCTCCAGGAAGGATGTGGTGCCATAAGCATCGGGAAGAACGATCAGAAGATTGCCGCCATAGAGGCGGTTCCAGTCCTTCAGGACCTGGTAGGGGGCTGCCGCCAATTCTTCGTCATTTTTGGCAAGTGCTGCGACGACCATCGGAAGTTCGTGAGCGTTGGTACCGACCGCTTCAAGATCGGAATCCATGGCCAGCAGGACATTGCTCGTTCCGGTGAAGGCCGGACCGATCCCTTCCTTCAGGGCATCGACGCACCAGCGCTGCCAGAGGAAGCTGTGACGGCGGCGGGTGCCGAAATCGGAAATGCGCAGGCCAGGAAGTTCACGCAGGCGCTCGACCTTGGACCACATCTTGGCCTTGGCGCGCGCATAGAGCACGTCGAGTGTGAAATAGCCGAGGGTGCGCATGGCAGCGCGCGAGCGCAGCTCGTTGATGATGGCGAGCGCCGGGATTTCCCAGAGCGTCGTCTCCATCCAGCTGCCGTGGAAGGTCAGCTCATATTGGCCATCGCGCTTGGCGAGCTCATATTCCGGAAGCTGGAGATTGCCGAGCCATGCGAGGAATTCCGGTTCGAAGATCTGGGCCCGGCCATAAAAGGTGTTGCCGGCGAGCCAGATCATTTCCTTCTTGGTCAGACGCAGCGAACGAACGTGATCCAGCTGATCGCGCAGCTCCTGCTCGTCGATCTCATCGGCGAGACGGACCGAGGTGGTGCGGTTGATCAGCGTGAAGGTTGCATTGACTTCGGGATAGAGCTTCCAGATCATCTGGAGCATCAAGAGCTTGTAGAAGTCAGTGTCGATGAGGCTGCGGATGATCGGATCGAGCTTCCAGGTGTGATTGTAGACCCTGGTCGCGATATCTGTCTTGGTCATAATCCACTGCCTTCCCACCCGCAGCAGTCGCTGCGGCGAGCGACCGGAATCTTCGGTCGCTTCCGCAGCAGTTATCGGCAATCGATTTCGGATTGTCCAGTGAGCGAGGTGCACTCATCGGACAGGTTGCGATTACTGGCCCGGGGTCGGGTTAGACTGCGGCATGTTCTGGCCTTCGCTGGCCGTGCCGCCCGGAGATGGTGCCGGAGCGGTCTGCTGTGATTCGTTAGCCGGGTTATCAGGCGCAATCGAATTGCCCCACCATTCAGCGGGGATCCAGACCAGCATGGCGAGGATCAGACCGCCGAGAAGGACGATCAGGACGGGCTTGCCGCGGAAGCCCTGGCGGGCCTCGACTGGGGTCATGGGCTCGGGCTTCAGGCCACGGGTCCGACGATCGGTCGTGTCGGGCATATCGGTTCTGTTGCTCATGGTGATGCTCCCATTGTTCCGAGGCGCTCGAGGCGCCTTTCATCAGGACAAACGGGGGCTATCGCGGTTTGTTCCGCGAATTTGGCAGTTGCTCAGTAGCCGGATGTGCGGTCGACAACGAATTCCATCGGATTGCCAGCCTCCAGGCGGGCGATCTGCGCTTCCACATGGCGGAAAAGGGCGCGGACATCGGACGCCGCTGCCGCGTGGGGCGTGACGATCACATTGGGCATCGACCAGAGTGGACTATCAGCGGCGAGCGGCTCCTTTTCGAAGACGTCGAGGGATGCGGCCTTCAGCGTTCCGTCGGTGAGGCACTCGATCAGTTCGACTTCCTTCTGGCTGCCGCCACGGCCTGCATTGAGAAAGATCGGACCACCCAAGGCGCCGCTGGGGCGGAGCTTGGAGAAGAGCGCGCGATCATAGATGCCACGGGTATCGTCCGTCAGGGGTAGGAGGCCGACGAGGATGTCGGCACGACCGAGGAAGGCGTCGAGGCTCGTGGCATCGAAGGTTTCGACACCGTCGATTGTCTTCGGCCGACGCGACCAGCCGATGACATCGAAACCCATAACCTTGAGTTTGCGGACCGCATCTGCACCCAGGACGCCGAGGCCCATGACACCGACGGTCACGTCACGAGCTTCGGGCTGATCAGCGATCTCGTGCCAGATGCGATCCCGCTGCTGTCCGGCATAGGCGGAGCCGTTGCGCAGGTGGTGAAGGCATTGCCAGACGACCCATTCGCTCATGCGATCCGTCAGGCTGCGGTCGACGAAGCGGACGATGGGAAGGTCGGGCAGTTCGTAGGCGGAGAGGATATGATCGACGCCTGCGCCGCCGGAGAAGATGGCCTGCAAGCCAGACGCCCGCTGGAACAATGCCGGGTCCGGCTTCCAGACGACAGCGAATTCGGCGTCCGAGAGATCCCGGTCAGCATTTGTCGGATCGCCCATATCGATGACAGGTCGATCCTTGAAGGCGGAGTGGAGGGCGGAGACCACGCTTTCGCGCGCGAAACGAAGGTCGATGACAACAGGGCGTTTGTCGGACATGGGGAACTCACATTATTGGCGGATGCCGCCGGCCTCGACAGCTTCGAGATTGAAGGCGGCGGCCAGCAGGGCGCGGGTGTAATCGGCCTTGGGGGCCGCGAAGACTTCTGCTGCCGGACCCTTTTCGACGACCTTGCCGCCGCGCATGACGATCAGCTCGTTGGCGAGCGCCTTCACCACCTTCAGGTCGTGGCTGATGAAGAGATAAGCAAGATCGTGTTTTGCCTGCAGATCGCGCAGGAGATCGACCACCTGGGCCTGGACGGTCATGTCGAGGGCGGACGTCGGCTCGTCGAGCATGACGAAACGGGGTTTCAGGACCATGGCGCGGGCGATTGCGATGCGCTGGCGCTGGCCGCCGGAGAATTCATGCGGGTAGCGCCAGCGGGTAGCGGGATCGAGGCCGACTTCTTCGAGCGCCCAGGCGACGCGGCCGTCGCGCTCTTCCGCCGTGAGCCGCTTTTCGTGGACCTTGAGGCCCTCGGCGATGATCTCGCCCACCGACATGCGGGGGCTGAGCGAACCGAAGGGATCCTGGAAGACGATCTGCAGCCGATCGCGCAAGGGGCGCATTTCGCTGTAGGAGAAGGCGTGGATGTCCTTGCCGATGAAGCTGATGCGGCCCTTTGACGAGATGAGCCGCGAAAGGGCGAGGCCAAGTGTCGTCTTGCCGGAGCCGGATTCTCCGACGACGCCGAGCGTCTGGCCGGCTCTGAGCGTGAGGTCCACTCCGTCGACCGCTTTCACGTGATCGACGGTGCGACGGAGGAAGCCTGCCCTGATCGGAAACCAGACCCGGATGTCCTCGCCCTGCATGACAATGGGCTTTGTCTCATCCAGCAACGGCGGTTCGCCGCGCGGCTCGGAGGCGAGCAGCTTCTTCGTATAGGGATGCTGTGGGCGCTCGAAGATCTCTTCGACCGCGCCCGCCTCGACGATCTCACCCTTGGTCATGACGCAGACGCGATCGGCGAACTTGCGGACGATGCCGAGATCGTGGGTGATGAAGAGCATGGACATACCGTGCTCGGTCTTCAGGCGGCCGAGGAGTTCCAGGATCTGCGCCTGAACCGTGACGTCGAGCGCGGTGGTCGGCTCGTCGGCGATCAGGAGCTTGGGGCGATTGGCAAGTGCCATCGCGATCATCACGCGCTGGCGCTGGCCGCCGGAGAGCTCGTGCGGAAAAGCCGTCAGCCGCTTCTCCGGCTCGCGGATGCCGACCTGATGCAGAAGTTCCAACACCCGGGCACGCGCGCCATCGCCTTCAAGACCCTGATGCAATGCCAGGATCTCGCCGATCTGTCGCTCGATCGTGTGCAGCGGATTGAGCGAGGTCATCGGCTCCTGGAAGATCATCGTGATGTCGTTGCCGCGCACCGAGCGGAGCTCTGGCTCGCTGGCTGTCATCAGGTCACGACCGTCAAAGAGGATCTCGCCGGAGGGGTGGCTGGCGGCGGGATAAGGCAGGAGCTTCAGGATCGAGGCGGCGGAGACGGACTTGCCCGAGCCGGACTCGCCAACCAAAGCGACGATCTCACCACGGCCAATGTCGAAAGAAACGCGGTCGACCGCCAGGCTCTCGCGACCGCCCTGGTGGAAGGAGACGGAGAGATCGCGCACGGAGAGCAGGGGCTTCATATGTTCGCTCATCGGAAGGTCTTCCTAGGATCAAACGCATCGCGCACGGCTTCGCCGACGAAGATCAGCAGCGACAGCATGATCGACATGGTGAAGAAGGCAGTGAGGCCGAGCCAGGGGGCCTGGAGGTTGCGCTTGCCCTGGGCAATCAATTCGCCGAGCGAGGGCGAGCCGGGCGGCATGCCGAAGCCGAGGAAGTCGAGCGAGGTGAGCGTTGTGATCGAGCCCGAGAGGATGAAGGGCAGGAAGGTCAAAGTCGCGACCATGGCGTTCGGCAGCAGGTGGCGGAACATGATCGTCCAGTTGCCGACACCAAGGGCGCGGGCCGCATTCACATATTCGAAATTTCGCGCGCGCAGGAACTCGGCGCGAACGATGCCGACGAAGCCGACCCAGGAGAAGAGCAGCATGATGCCGAGCAGGACGAAGAAGCCGGGCGGCAGGATGGCTGCGATGATCAGCAGAATGTAGAGGACCGGCATGGACGACCAGATCTCGATGAAGCGCTGCATCAGGAGATCGGTCCAGCCGCCGAAATAGCCCTGCACGGCACCGGCCGTCACCCCGATTGCGGCGGAGGCGAGCGTCAGCGCCAGACCGAAGAGGATCGAGATGCGGAAGCCGTAGATCATGCGCGCCATGACGTCGCGCGCCTGGTCGTCGGTGCCGAGCCAGTTCATGTTGCCGAGCACGCAGTTCGGGTCTTCCGCCTTCAGCGGATAGGCGGCACAACGGGTTTCCTTGTCCATCAGCCAGAAGGGCGCTGTTGGTGCCGAATGCGGCACCTCGGAATTGACCGTGCGGTAGGAATAGCGGATCGGCGGCCAGACCATCCAGCCGTTGGCATTGATCTCGTCTGAGATGAATGGCGAGCGATAATCGGTGACGGCAAGGAAGCCGCCGAATTTTTCTTCCGGATAATCGACGACCACGGGGAAGAGGATCTCGCCCTTGTAGGAGGCGATGATCGGACGGTCATTGGCAATGAACTCGGCGAACATGCTCAAGACGAACAGGACCATGAAGATCCAGAAGGACCAGAAGCCGCGCCGGTTCGCCTTGAAGTTTTCAAGGCGGCGAGCGTTGGTAGGCTTGAGCCAGGTCTTTTTCGGCGGCGTGATGGAGGCGGTTTCGACGGTGGACATCAGACATCCCTCCGGTCGAAATCGATGCGCGGATCGATCCACGTGTAGATCAGGTCGGAGATCAGGCCGACCACCAAGCCCATCAGCGAGAAGATGTAGAGGGTGGCGAAGACGATCGGGTAGTCGCGGTTGACGACGGCGAGATAGCCGAGGCGACCAAGGCCATCGAGCGAGAAGATGTTCTCGATCAAAAGCGAGCCGGTGAAGAAGGCGGAGATGAAGGCTGCAGGAATGCCGGCAATCACGATCAGCATGGCGTTGCGGAAGACATGGCCGTAGAGCACCTGGCGTTCGCCGAGACCCTTGGCGCGGGCGGTCACCACATACTGTTTCTTGATCTCGTCGATGAAGGAGTTCTTGGTCAGCAGCGTCGTCGTGGCGAAGGCCGAGAGCAGGAGTGCGGTCAGCGGCAAGGCGAGATGCCAGAAGTAGTCGATGATCTTCTCCCACCAGGAGAGTTCGGCGAAATTGTCGGAGGTGAGACCGCGAAGCGGGAACCAGTCGAAGAAAGATCCCCCGGCGAAAAGCACGATCAGCAGGATGCCAAAGAGGAAGCCCGGGACGGCATAACCGATGACGATGACGCCTGATGTCCAGACATCGAAACGGGATCCGTCGGAGACTGCCTTCCTGATGCCGAGAGGGATCGAGATGGCATAGGAGATCAAGAGCACCCAAAGGCCGAGCGAGATCGACACCGGCATCTTTTCAATGATGAGATCAATGACGGACGTGTTGCGGAAGAAGCTCTCGCCGAAATCGAAGCGAATGTAATTCCACATCATTTCGAGAAAGCGCTCGAGCGGCGGCTTGTCGAAGCCGAACTGCTTTTCGAGTTTGGCGATCAGTTCCGGATCGAGGCCCTGGGCGCCGCGATAGCGGGAACCGCCCTCCTCCGTACCGACCGACTGGTTGAGCATATCACCGCCGCCGGACAGGCGCGCATCCGCGCTGTCGCCCTGGCCGCTGAGCTGCGCGATGACCTGTTCGACCGGGCCACCGGGGGCGAACTGGATGACGATGAAGGAGATGCCCATGATGCCGATCATGGTCGGTATCATCAGCAGCAGACGCCGGAGAATATAGGCGGTCATGCGCGACGTCCCGCTTCAGGGTCGGGTCTCACCATGATGTCCAAGCTCGTTTCGTCCGCCAATATCAGCCGCTCCGTTGTCCAGCGATTCGCCCCCTACATTCCTAGAGTCTCACGCTCCCGGCGCAAGCCCCGAGGCGGGGTTACGGGCTTTTCGCCCACCAGATCGAGGGGAAGCCGGTGCTGTAGGTCGGCAGTTCGGCCGGGTGCTCGAACTTGTCCCAGAAGGCATACCGGGCCGTGCCTCCGTAGTAGAGCGGGATGACGTAATCGTGCGACAGAAGCACGCGATCCATGGCCTTGGTGGCCGCGATCTGCTCAATCCGATCGGCGGGGAAGATGATCTTTTCAATAAGGGCGTCGACGGCCGGATCGGAAATGCCGGCGTAGTTCTGCGAGCCTTCGCGGTTCACCGATGTCGAACCCCAATAGTCGCGCTGCTCGTTGCCGGGGTTGAGCGTCTGGGCCCAGACGGTCCAGGTCATATCGTAGTCGAAGGTGCGGGTTCGATTGGTGTATTGGGAGGGATCGACCGTGCGCACGGCCATTTCCACACCGATCTTGCGCAATTGCTGCTGATAGGGAACCGCCACGACCTCCAGCTGGGGGTTGGACAGCAGGAGTTCGAAGCGGAAGGGCTGGCCGGTCTGTGAATTGACCATGGCATTGCCACGGAGCTCATAGCCTGCCTCCTTGAAGAGCTCGACGGCCTTGCGCAGATTGTCACGGGAGGCTTGGGGGGATCCGCCGACCGGATTTTTGTAGGGCGTATCGAAGACAGAGGCGGGAACCTTGTCCTTCAGGGCAGTCAGCAGTTCCAGTTCCTTGCCCTCCGGCAATCCGGAGGACTCAAGCTCCGTTCCATTGAAGAAGCTGTCGACGCGCTCATAGGCGTTATAAAAGACGGTCCGATTCAGCTCCTCGAAGTCGAGGGCATAATTCAGCGCCTTGCGGACGCGCTGGTCTTTGAACATATCGCGGCGCATATTGGGCACCAGTGCCTGCATGACGCCCGTTGCGCGGAATGGGTTTTCGTATTCCTCTTTCTTCACGCGGCCATCCTGGGCAGCGGGGAAGTCGAAGCCGGTTGCCCAGCGGGCGGCACGTGTCTCCTGCCAGAAATCGGTGTTGCCGGAGCGGAAGGCCTCGAACTCCACGTCGCGGTCACCAAACATCGTGTAGGTGACATTGCGGAAGTTGTTGTAGCCGACGTTGACGTTGAGATCCTTGCCCCAATAGTCGTCGCGCAGCTCGTAGCGGATCGTGGCGCCGGCCTTGAACTCAGCAATCTTGTAGGGTCCGGAGCCCATAACCGGCTCAAGCGTTGTACGTCCGATATCTCGGGGCTTACCATCGGCGCCGTTTGCTTCCCACCAGTGTTTGGCGACGACCGGGAACTGGCCGAGGATCATCGGCAGTTCACGGTTGTTCTTCTGATCGAAGCGGAAAGTCACATCGCGGTCGCCGGTCTTTTCGGCGGAGATCACATGGCTGTAGTAGCTCATATAGAGCGGGTTCAGCTCCTTGAGCTTTTCGAAGCTGAAGATAACATCCTCGGGCTTGACCGGTTCGCCATCGGCGAAGCGCGCTTCGGCCCGGAGCCTGAACGTGGCGCTGGAGATATCTGCCGGGAAGGAGACGCCTTCTGCGAGAAGTCCGTAACCGGTCGAGATCTCGTCGCTGGTGTCCTTCAGGAGCGTATCGAAGACGGTGGCAAGGCCAGGGGCTGCCTCTCCCCTGTCGAGCACGGGATTCAACGTATCGAAGGTTCCGGTCGAGGACATGCGCAAGGTGCCGCCCTTGGGCGCCTCGGGGTTCACGTAATCGAACCGGGCAAAGCCGGGCGGATATTTGACGTCGCCGAGAATTGAAACGCCGTGGCGGAATGGCTCCGCGGGTTCCTGCGCTTGGGCGACAGTGGAGGCAATCATGGGGGCCAGCCCCAGACTGGCAATGACACCCCAAATTGCGACGCGCTTGTTCCTCAGATTCATCACCCGCGATCCCCTTATTCTTTTCCGTGGTTGCGAAGCAGAATAGGACAAATGGAGGCAAAATACAGACGACTGACAGAGAAGTGAGCGTGAGTGCCTCCGCAGATTCACCCCATTTCCGTTTCAGGCTAGACTGACAGGTGATTCACCCGGCACCCAGCCGAGGGGAATCCGGACAGACCGGGGACAAACAGACGATGAAAAAGACCTGGGGCACCCGCCCGATCGCCACTGCCTTGATGCTTGCGGCGGCTTTTGCGAGCGTCATCAGCGATACGGCGCTGGCCGAGGGGCGGCCGGCGAAGGAGCTTTTCGGCGGTATGGCTTTGCCGGCGAAGGCCGCGCCCTCGCCCTATGGATCCTATGCCAAGGGCTGTATCGCCGGTGCGGTCGCCATTCCGACCGATGGCCCGACATGGCAGGCGATGCGGCTTTCGCGCAACCGTCGCTGGGGCCATCCGCAAATGATCGCGCTGCTCGAGCGCTTCTCTAGGGATGCCGTACAGCTCGGCTGGGGATCCGGCATTTTGATCGGCGACATTTCGCAACCGCGCGGTGGACCGATGCTGTCGGGCCATGCTTCGCACCAGATCGGGCTGGATGCCGACATCTGGTTCACGCCGAAGCCGGCGAACCCGCTGTCACCGCAGCAGCGCGAGGATATGCCCTTCACCTCCATGCTGCAGAAGGACAAGTTCCTGACCGTCGATCGGCGTCTCTGGACGAACACCCATGCGCAGGTCGTCGTGCAGGCTGCGAGCTATCCGCAGGTGGAGCGCATTTTCGTCAATCCGGCGATCAAGAAGAAACTCTGCGAGACCTGGACGGGCGACCGCTCGGTGCTCGGCAAGATCCGGCCGATCTATGGCCACGACGCGCATTTCCATATCCGCATGCGCTGCCCTGATGGTGCTAGCGGCTGCAAGCCGCAGGCGGCGGTGCCGCCCGGCGACGGCTGCGACAAGTCGCTCGCCTGGTGGTTCACCCAGGAGCCCTGGGCGGCGCCGAAGAAGGATCCGAACGCCAAGCCGGCGCCGAAGCCGAGAGCCATCCAGGTTTCCGATCTGCCGAAGGCTTGCGCCATGGTCCTGGACGCTCGGGGTCCGTCGAGTGAGATGGAAGCGACCTATCAGGCGGGTGGCGGTTCAATGCCGAGCAGCACCGCCTCGGCCTTTGTCGCGCCGCAAGCGGCAGCGGGCGAGGCCTTCGAATTGCCAGCAGTCGTTCCCGTGCCCGCCGCGCGTCCCTCGGGCTGGTGAACCATCGACGGCTTGACGTCTTTTCAAGTCCGGCATGCTGCGCTAGATGGGTTGATCAAATCGATTTAAATCAGCTGGGGACCTGTCGTGAGCCGCACCCGTTGCATCGCCCTGATCGCGCATGACCAGAAGAAGGACGACATGGCGGAATTTGCCAGTCGTTATCAGGCCAAGCTCATGAACTGGCGGATCGTGGCGACCGGTACGACGGGTGGGCGGATCAAGGATGCGGTTCCTGAACTCGACGTCACACGGCTCAAGAGCGGGCCGCTCGGCGGCGACCAGCAGATCGGCGCACTGATCTCGACCGGCGAAGTGGACATGCTTGTCTTCTTCGTCGACCCCTTGACTCCCATGCCCCATGATGTGGATGTCAAGGCATTGATGCGGCTTGCGACCGTGTACGACATTCCGATGGCGCTGAACCTCGCAACCGCCGACATCCTGATGCAGACCCTGACTGCCTAAAGGCAGCGGGGCCCAAGACCGGACAGACCATGGCCCAGACACATCGCGACGACCAACTCCCCTTCCCGATCCTGATCGGCGACATCGGCGGCACCAATGCCCGCTTCTCGATCCTGATCGACGAAAGCGGCGAGCGGATCAGCTTCCCCAATGTGGTCAACAAGGATTTTGCCACGATCGACGATGCGATCCGCACCTGCGTTCTGGAGACGACGAGCCACAAGCCGCGCTCGCTGATCCTGGCGCTGGCCGGGCCGATCAAGGGCGACGAGGTGCCGCTCACCAATTGTCCCTGGGTGGTTAAGCCGAAGGTCCTGATGGCGGATCTCGGCTTTGCCGAAGTGCTGCTGCTCAATGATTTCGAGGCCCAGGCGCTTGCGGCCGCGACGCTGGAAGCGAGCGACCGGCAGAACCTTGGCTCGATCAGCGAGGCGCCGCTTGGTTCGCGCGTCGTGCTTGGTCCGGGTACCGGTCTAGGCGTTGCCGGCCTCGTCAGAGCGAGGGACATGTGGTTTCCGGTTCCGGGCGAAGGCGGGCACGTGGATGTTGGTCCACGGACTGCCCGCGATCATCAGATCTGGCCGCACCTGACGCCGGTGCGCGACCCGAATGCAGCGCTCGGGCGCATTTCCGCCGAGGAGCTTCTCTCGGGACGCGGGTTGATGAACATCTACCGTGCGCTCTGCAAGGCGGATGGCAATCTGACCCCGCGCTATGACGAGCCCGCCGAAGTGTCGGCTGCGGGTATCTCTGGCGCAGATGCAAGGGCTGGCGAAGCGCTCAGCCTGTTTGCCACCTATCTCGGCCGGGTAGCCGGCGATCTCGCGCTGATCTTCATGGCCAAGGGTGGCGTGTTCCTGGCAGGCGGCATTTCACCAAAAATCCTGCCGGCGCTGCAGAGCGGCGAATTCCGCGCCGCCTTCGAGGACAAGGCGCCGCATCAGGCCCTGATGCACGGCATCCCGACCTTCGTCGTCACGCATCCGCAGGCCGCCCTGCATGGGCTTGCCGCGTTTGCAACCTCACCGGCTGACTTCGGTCTGGCGACCGAGGGGCGCCACTGGCGCTAAGCGTCGAAACCGCCCGCCTATGGCCAAAGGCGCCGCGACTGGCTATAGAGCGGCGGCGCCTGCGCGGGCGTGAAAGAGCAATCGCACAGGACATTTCTTCTTGGACGCCAGGAACACCGAAAGCCGCAAGACGGATATCGACAGCGTCTCCGCCATCCTCAAGCGCGTGATCGCGGAAAACGGACGCGAACACGTCAAGGGCTATGCCTTTGCCATCGTCTGCTTGCTGACGGTCGCGGCGACCACGGCTTTTACCGCCTGGATCATGGAGGCCGTGATCAACGAGGCGTTTGCCAATCGGCGGGCCGACCTCGTCTGGATCATCTGCGGATCGATCTTCGCGGCTTTCGTCATCCGCGGCTTTGCCGGCTACGGACAGGCCGTGACGCTGTCGAAGATCGGCAACAACATCGTTGCGCGCTATCAGCGCCGACTGTTTGGCCATCTGATGTCGCTCTCCGTCGGCTATTTCAGCGAAGCGCGCTCCGCGAGGCTGGCCGCTCAGATCAATGAGAATATCAACGGCGTTCGAGATGTCCTGAACCTCACCGTGACCTCTCTGGCGCGCGATCTGGTGACGCTTGTTGCCCTGATCGGGGTCATGCTGTTCCAGGATCTGGTCCTGACGCTGATCGTGTTTACGGTGGCGCCGCCACTTTTGATCGGGCTGCGCTATCTTTCAAGGCGACTGCGCAGCGCGACCAAAGAGAGCATCATCCTCAATTCCCACGTTCTTGGCGCAGTCCAGGAAACCGTCCAGGGTATCGCCATCGTCAAGGCCTTCACCATGGAGGCCCAGCTGCAGGAGCGGATCCAGTCGACGATCGACCAGGCCGAATGGCGTGCCAACAAGATTGCCCAGCTGAGCGAACGCAACGGTCCGATGACGGAAACCGTGGCCGGTTTCTCGATTGCCGGCGTCATGGCCTATGCCGCTTATCAGGCGATTTATGGCGGCGTGCTTCCCGGCGCCTTCTTCTCCTTCGTCACGGCGCTTCTGCTCGCCTATGAGCCGGCCAAGCGGCTCGCGCGCCTGCAGGTGCAGATGGAGCGTGCTGCCGTCAACGCGCGCATGATCTACGAAATCCTCGACACCCAGCCGCACCAGCGCGACAAGCCGGGTGCGGCAGCACTTTCGGTGACGGATGCCCGGATCGAATTCCGCGACGTGACCTTTGCCTATGGCGCCAACCCGCCTGTGCTGCGCAAGCTGAACTTCACGGCCGAGGGTGGCAAGACGACGGCTCTGGTGGGTCCTTCCGGCGCCGGCAAGTCGACCGTCATCACGCTCGTTCCGCGCTTCTATGATCCGGCCAGCGGCGAAATCCTGATCGACGGGCAGAATATTGCCGACGTGACGAAGTCGTCGCTCCGCCAGCATCTCGCCTATGTCTCGCAGCAGCCTTATCTCTTCGAAGGCTCGATCCGCGACAACATCCGCTATGGCCGCCCCGAGGCGACTGATGCCGAGATCGAGGACGCAGCGCGGCTGGCGAATGCGCATGACTTCATTCTCGCGCAGCCGCAGGGCTATGACACCCCCGTCGGCGAAAACGGCGTGACGCTCTCCGGTGGTCAGCGGCAGCGGCTGTCGATTGCACGCGCTCTGGTGCGCAATGCGCCGATCCTGCTGCTCGACGAAGCGACGTCAGCGCTCGACACGGAATCGGAAGCGGCTGTGCAGCAGGCGCTGGACGCTGCCATGGCAGGACGCACCGTCATCGTCATCGCGCACCGCCTGTCGACCGTCGTCAATGCCGACAAGATCATCGTCATGCAGGCGGGCGAAGTGGCCGAGGAAGGCACGCATCAGAGCCTTGCACAGCAGCCGGGCGGTCTTTACGCTCGACTCAACAACCTGCAGGCCGCGCCCAACGGCCCGCTCAGCATTCAGGAATAGACCCGCATGGATACGCCCATGAAGCTCGTCGTCGTCGGTGCCGCCGGTCGCATGGGCAAGACGCTGATCAAACTGATCAGCGAGACAGAGGGCGTTGTGCTGCATGCGGCGGTCGAACGGGCAGGATCTGCCGTTGTCAGACAGGATGCCGGCGAACTGGCAGGCGTGCCGAAGCTTGGCGTTGCCGTCACCGACGATCCGCTGGCGGCTTTCGTGCATGCGGATGGCGTGATCGATTTTACCACGCCGGCTTCGACCGTCGAATTCGCATCCCTCGCAGCACAGGCGCGCATCGTGCATGTGATCGGCACCACCGGCTGCCTGCAGGAGCATGAGGAGAAGATCGACGCGGCAGCAAGGCATGCGCGGGTCGTGAAGTCCGGTAACATGAGCCTCGGCGTCAACCTGCTCTCGGTTTTGATCAAGCAGGCGGCGCGCGCGCTCGATGCCGCCGGCTGGGATATCGAAGTGCTCGAAATGCACCACAAGCACAAGGTCGACGCACCCTCCGGTACGGCACTGCTGCTTGGCGAAGCCGCGGCGGAAGGCCGTGGTATTTCACTTGCGGAAAATTCCGTACGCGTGCGCGACGGCCATACCGGACCGCGCGACGAAGGCTCGATCGGCTTTGCCACGCTCCGCGGCGGCTCCGTGATCGGCGAGCACTCCGTGCTGTTTGCCAGCGAAGGCGAGATGGTCACCCTGTCTCACAGCGCGACCGACCGTTCGCTCTTTGCTCGTGGTGCGCTGAAGGCCGCCACCTGGGCCCGGGACAAGAAGCCCGGCCGCTATACCATGCTCGACGTGCTCGGGCTCAACTCCACCCCCTGATCGTCAAGAGAGGAATTGTCGATGACCGGTACACTCGTGCTCGTGCGCCATGGCCAGAGCGACTGGAACCTGAAGAACCTGTTTACCGGCTGGCGTGATCCGGACCTGACTGAACTCGGCGTGACGGAAGCCAATGCCGGCGGCAAGGCGCTTGCCGATTACGGCATCCAGTTCGACATCGCGTTCACGTCCGTCCTCACCCGTGCGCAAAAAACCTGCAACATCATCCTCGAAAACGTCGGCCAGACCGGTCTTGAGACGATCAAGGACGAGGCGCTGAACGAGCGGGATTACGGCGATCTCTCGGGTCTCAACAAGGACGACGCCCGCGCCAAGTGGGGCGAGGAGCAGGTGCATATCTGGCGCCGGTCCTATGACATCCCGCCGCCGGGCGGCGAAAGCCTGCGCGACACCGGTGCGCGCGTCTGGCCCTATTACATGACCGAAATCCTGCCCCGCGTGCTGCGCGGCGAGAAGGTACTCGTCGCAGCGCACGGCAATTCGCTGCGCTCGCTGGTGATGGTGCTCGATAAGCTGACCAAGGAGCAGATTCTCAGCGTCAATCTCGCGACCGGCGTTCCCATGGTCTACAAGTTGAACGCAGATTCGACGGTGGCTTCGAAGGAAGTGCTGGGCGACATGTCCGCCGCGCATTGAGCGCTACCACCCTCCCCTTGAGGGGGAGGGTCGGGCCACAGGCCCGGGGTGGGGTGAAACCTGAGGGTTCCTGATATCACCCCCACCCGCCGCTTTGCGGCGACCTCCCCCCTCAAGGGGGAGGTGGAGATTACTGCTTGCGCATAAAGCCCTGGATCAGTTCGGCAAGCGCCTCGGGCTGCTCCACAGATGGGATATGGGCGCAATCGTCGATCACCTCGAAGCGGGCGCCGGGCACGAGTTGCGAGCCAGCTTCGACGGTGGCTGGCGGCGTCGAGCCGTCCTGGTCGCCGACAACGAAGAGCGTGGGTACGGTCACCGTCAGAAGGACATCTGAGAAATCCGTGTCGCGCAGGGCGGCGCAGGTCGAGAGATAGCCGGAGAGAGACTGGCGCGTCATCATCAGGCGGTAGCCGGCGAGTTCATCCGCGCGGTCTTCGTGGAAGGCCGGCGTGAACCAGCGCGCCATGGCGTTGTCGGCAGCACTGTCCAGGCCGCCCTTCTCGATGCCGGCGATGCGCTCGGCCCAGATCTCGGCAGATCCGATCCGGGGCGCGGTGTCGCAGAGGATGAGCCTGCGGAACAGGTCCGGCCGCTCCTGCCACAGACCCTGGCAGACGAGGCCACCGACCGAGAGGCCGCAGAAGGTGGCCTTGCGAATGCCGAGTTCGTCGCAGAGGGTCGCGAGATCCGAGACGAGATCGGCCATGCCGAAGGGCTTGTCGGCGCCGCCGGAGAGGCCGTGGCCGCGGCTATCGTAGAACAGCACAGAAACGTCGTCGCCGAGTTCATCGAAGAGCGGCAGCCAGATGCGGAAGTCGGTGCCGAGGCCATTGGAGAAAACGATCAGGTTCTTGGCTTTCGCCTCGCCGATCAGTTCGTAATGGACGACATTTCCGTTGATTGTGGTGAAAGCCAAATCTCATACTCCTGTGGGGCCATTTGCGCCCCGTTGTTGTGGTTCCGGCCAGGCCGGGAATTCTCAGTGCGCCTCGTCCCAATTGTGGGCGGCGCGGGCGTCGACCTTGAGCGGCACGCGCATGGAGACGGCGGGCATGGCGGCATTTTCCATGATGTCGACGATCACGGGCATGGCGGCATCAACCGCCTCGTCCTCGACCTCGAAGATCAGTTCGTCATGCACCTGCAACAGCATGCGGCAGCGTTCGGCAAGACCGGCCGCCACGAGTGCGGGTTCTATCTGGATCATGGCGCGGCGGATGACGTCGGCGGCCGAGCCCTGGATCGGGGCGTTGATGGCGGCGCGTTCGTTGAAGGCGCGCATCGAGGGGTTGGACGACTTGATCTCCGGGTAATGCGCGCGGCGACCGAAGATGGTTTCCACATAGCCATGCTCGCGGGCGAAGGCCTTGGTGCTCTCCATGTAGTCCTTGATGCCGGGGAAGCGCTCGAAATACTTCTTGATGTAGTCGCCGGCTTCCGAGCGCTCGATGCTTAGCTGATTGGCAAGACCGAAGGCCGAGATGCCGTAGATGATGCCGAAGTTGATCGCCTTGGCGCGGCGGCGGACGTCCGACGGCATGCCTTCGACTGGCACGCCGAACATTTCGGATGCGGTCATGGCGTGGATATCGATGCCATCGGCGAAGGCCTGGCGCAGCTGCGGGATGTCGGCGACATGGGCCAGCACGCGCAGTTCGATCTGGCTGTAGTCGGCCGACAGGAGCTTGTGGCCGGGCGTCGAGATGAAGGCCGTGCGGATCTTGCGGCCTTCGGCGGTGCGGACCGGGATATTCTGCAGGTTCGGCTCTGACGACGAGAGGCGTCCTGTTGTCGTCGAGGCCAGCGAGTATCCCGTGTGGACGCGCTTCGTCTGCGGGTGGACGTAACCGGGAAGCGCGTCCGTATAGGTGGACTTCAGCTTGGTGAGCTGGCGCCAGTCGACGATTTTGCGCGGCAGCGGTGCACCTTCGGCGGCGAGGTCTTCGAGGACCTGGGCCGAGGTCGACCACTGACCGGTCTTGGTCTTGGAGCCACCGGGCAGGCCCATGCGACCGAACAGGATATCGCCGAGCTGTTTCGGCGAGCCGATGTTGAAGCGCTCGCCGGCGAGTTCATAGACCTCGTCCTCGGTGGCGGCGGCCTTCTGGGCGAGTTCGCCTGAGAGACGCGAGAGGATCTGGCGGTCGACGGTGATGCCGCGCTCTTCCATATGGGCGAGTACCGGCACCAGCGGGCGCTCCAGGCGCTCATAGATGCGGGTCAGCCCCTCGGCAGCGAGACGGGGTTTCAGCACCAGCCAAAGACGCAGCGTCACGTCAGCATCTTCGGCGGCATAGGCCGTGGCACGGTCGATATCGACGAGGTCAAAGGTGATGGAGGATTTGCCGGAGCCGGCGACATCCTTGTAGGCGATCGGCGTATGGCCGAGCCACTTCTCCGACAGGCCGTCCATGCCGTGATTGCCCTTGCCGGCGTCGAGCACGTAGGACATCAGCATGGTATCGTCGAAGGACTGAAGCGTGACGCCGTGGCGCTTCATCACCAGGTAGTCGTATTTCAGGTTCTGCGCGACCTTGAGCACGGAGGGGTCTTCAAGCAGACCCTTCAATGCCGCGAGCGCATCCTTCATCGGGATCTGGCCATCGGCATGACCGCCGCCGAGGAGATCGCCGACGCCGGTCTTGTGGGTCAGCGGAATATAGGCGGCGCGTATATCGGTTGAGCCGGGCGACAGGACATTGTCCTGGATGGCGAGCGAGACGCCGACGAGTTCGGCCTGCATGGGATCGAGCGAGGTGGTCTCGGTGTCGAAGGCGACGAGGCCGGTTTCGCGGGCCGCGGCGATCCAGAGTTCGAGGGTCTCGATGTCGCGGATCATCACGTAAGTGCTGGTGTCGATCGGCTTGCCGGCGAATGCGTTGGCGCGGCTTGCGACGAGATCGGCGGGTGTCTTGCCGTCGGGGCTGGCGGCCGGATTAAAGGACGTGGCGGAGGGCGCCGAGGTCGGCGCCGAAGACGATGCGGGCACTTCGCCGGCATCGAGATCGGGGCCGCGGGCGGCGTCACCCCATTCGACCGGCACGACGGCCGGCTCGATGGCGGCGGCATCGCAGTCGCAGACCTCGGCGACACGCCGCGTCAGGGTGGTGAATTCCATCGCCTTGAGGAAACCGATAAGTTTCGGGCCGTTCTGGGGCTCGAGCACCAGTTCCTCGAGCTTCATGTCGATCGGCGCGTCGGTGCGCAGTTCGACGAGCTGGCGGGAGAGCCGGGCGAGTTCGGCATTGGCGACAATGTTTTCGCGGCGCTTGACCTGCTTGATCTCACCGGCGCGGGCGAGCAGCGTTTCCAAATCGCCGAATTCTTCGAGCAGCTGGGCTGCGGTCTTCGGGCCAATGCCAGGGATGCCGGGAACGTTGTCAGTCGAATCGCCGGTCATCGCCTGGAGATCGATCATCTTTTCCGGCGGCACACCCCATTTCTCGATGACGTCGGGAATGCCGATCTGCTTGTCCTTCATCGCGTCGTACATGTGCACGTTCGCCGTGACGAGCTGCATCAGGTCCTTGTCGGAGGAGACGATCGTGACGTCTGCGCCAGTCGCTTCCGCCTGGCGGGCATAGGTCGCGATGATGTCGTCGGCCTCGAAACCTTCGGTCTCGATGCAGGGCAGGTTGAAGGCGCGCGTGGCATGACGGATCAGGCCAAACTGCGGAATGAGGTCTTCCGGCGGGGCGGAGCGGTTCGCCTTGTAGAGCGGGTAGATTTCCTTGCGGAAGGTCGTCGACGAATAGTCGAAAATGACCGCCAGATGGGTCGGCGTCACCCCGACATCGGTGTTGCGGGCGTCGCGCAGGAGCTTCCACAGCATGTTGCAGAAACCGGAGACCGCATTGACGGGCAGACCGTCCGACTTGCGGTTGAGGGCCGGGATGGCGTGGAAGGCGCGGAAGATGAAACCCGAGCCGTCGACGAGGAAGAGATGATCGCCTTTTTTCATGTCGGCATGGATAGCGCGGGGCGGCTGAAACGTCCATGACGGTTTGCTGTCCGGCATGCAAAATCACGCGGCTCAGACGACGGGATCTGTTCGTCGGATCACACCTCATCATCACGAAAAGCTTACCGATTTGTAATCTCGCTTTCCCTTGAAAAACCACATTCCAAGCCACAAATCTCAGTCATCGGCGCCTGATCACGCCGTAGTCTGAAAGAGGCTCGTCCCCCGCCGCTTCAGACTCGGGCAAAGGCCTTATCCCCCTCTCCGGGCCTTTGTCCCCATATTCCGGAGCCGTCGTGGCAGTCCCCGCCCTTAGCCACGACGGCTTCCGTCCCCTCATCTGAAAACCCAAAATTAGTCAGCCTCGGAAATGGATCGCATGCGATCATTCCGGAACGACGAACCACGACGACGTGTCGAGTGCCATGGCCCATGACCGTACGATCCCCGACCGCTCCGAGTCGGCCACCTGGCTGGCGAGCCAGCTGGCGCGTGGATTCACGCGAGCGCTGCAGACGCGCGCCGCAAAGCTCGGCTTCTCGCCCGGGCAGTTTCCGATCCTGATCGAGCTCTGGGAGGAAGAGGGGCTGACCCAAAGGCAGCTGCTCGACCGGGTCGACGTGGAGCAGGCGACGATCGCCAATACGCTTGCCCGCATGGAGCGCGACGGGCTGATCGAGCGTCGTGCGCACCCGAGAGACAAAAGGGCGCAGCAGATCTTCCTGACCGACAAAGCGCGGGACATGCGCGAGGAAGCGCTGGCCGCGGCCGAAGAGGCGGAACAGGCGGTCTTCCAAGGGTTTCGGCGTTTCGAGAAGGAATTGCTGAAAGAATATATCCGCTGGGCGATCGCCAATGCGCGCAAGCTGTGAACGGAAATCGATCCGGCATTGAGAAAAATTCGCGGTCCCAACGCCTCGAAACATCAGGAGGTTTGGTCTATCGTCCGCCGCACTTTCAAATTTGCAGGACATGACCATGACCGATCTTTCCCCCATCCTCGCCAAGGCCGACGAGGCCCTGCCGCAGAGCCTCGAGCGCCTGTTCGATCTCGTGCGCATTCCGTCGATCTCGACTGATCCGGCCTATAAGGCCGATTGCCGCAAGGCCGGCGAGTGGCTGGTCTCGGCGCTCGACGAGCTCGGCTTCGAGGCCTCGCTGCGAGACACGCCCGGCCATCCGATGGTGGTCGCCCATCACGCAGCCGATGCGGCCGACGCCCCGCATGTGCTGTTCTACGGCCATTACGACGTCCAGCCGGTCGATCCGCTCGATCTCTGGGAAGACGACCCCTTTGCGCCTGCAATCAAGGAGAAGGATGGTCGTAAGGTGATCACCGGTCGCGGTACGTCCGACGACAAGGGCCAGCTCCTCACCTTCGTGGAAGCCTGCCGCGCCTACAAGGCGGTGAAGGGTTCGCTCCCCGTCAAGATCACCATCCTGTTCGAGGGCGAAGAAGAATCCGGGTCGCCATCGCTGAAGCCCTTCCTCGCTGCTAATGCCGATGAGTTGAAGGCAGACTTTGCCCTGGTCTGCGACACGAGCATGTGGGACCGCGAGACGCCGGCAATTGCTGCTGCCCTGCGTGGCCTGGTCGGTGAAGAAGTCACCATCATTGCGGCCGACCGCGACCTGCATTCGGGTCTCTTCGGCGGTGCGGCTGCCAATCCGGTTCATATCCTGACCAAGATCCTGGCCGACCTGCATGACGAGACGGGCGCGGTCACCCTTCCCGGCTTCTACGACGGTGTCGAGGAGACGCCCGCCAACATCAAGGCCTCCTGGGAAAGCCTGGGGCGGACGGCGGAGAGCTTCCTCGGCGAGGTGGGCCTATCGGTCCCCGCTGGCGAGAAGGGCCGCTCCGTGCTGGAACTCACCTGGGCGCGGCCGACGGCGGAAGTGAACGGCATCATCGGCGGTTATACCGGCGAGGGATTCAAGACCGTGATCGCGGCCAAGGCCTCGGCGAAGATCTCCTTCCGCCTCGTCGGCACGCAGGATCCGGCCAAGGTACGCGAGAGCTTCCGCGCCTTCGTTCAGGCCCGCATTCCGGCAGACTGCAAGGTGGAATTCCACGAGCACGGCGGCTCGCCGGCCATCCAGCTCTCCTATGATTCGCCTGAACTGACCAAGGCAAAGAACGCGTTGTCGGATGAATGGCCGAAGCCGGCCGTGATCATCGGCATGGGCGGCTCGATCCCGATCGTTGGCGACTTCCAGAAGATGCTGGGCATGGATTCGCTGCTGGTCGGCTTTGGCCTGACCGACGACCGCATCCATTCGCCGAATGAGAAGTATGACCTCAACTCGTTCCACAAGGGCATCCGCTCGTGGATCCGTATCCTCGACGCACTCGCAAACGGCTGAGGCCAGAAAAGCAAAAAGGCCGGTCAAAAACCGGCCTTTCCTTTACGCTTCTACGCTTGCCTGCCAGTACATCCGTGGTCAGGGACGGAAACGTGCCATTCGATGTCTCGGATGTTGGCCCACCTTCGTGAACCGCATCCCGGATCTTGATGATCGCTCTGGATGCTTAACAACCGGTTAAGCGTTTTGAAGTTCCTGAAACAGGATTTCTGCAAACGCTCTATCGTCTGGTGATCCAGAGATGGGGATGCTCGATCCGGCTTTCAAGATGCATGCGCTTGAAAAGCCTTGAGCGCTCCGGTTAGACTTCTCCCATGAGCCTCGAATCCGTCCAACAGTTCTTCCGGGATAACGCACCCGACATCTCCGTCATCGTCACCGAGGCAAGCTCCGCCACCGTGGCGCTTGCAGCCGAAGCGCATGGTGTGGAGCCGGACCAGATCGCGAAGACGATCTGCCTGAGGATTGGCGAGGACGTGGTGCTGGTGGTCACGGCCGGCACGAAGCGGCTCGACAATCGCAAGTTCAAGGACCGTTTCGGCGTGAAGCCGCGCATGCTCGATGCCGAAGCCGTGGTCGAGGCGACGAGCCATCCTGTCGGTGGTGTCTGCCCCTTCGGCATGCCCTCCCCGCTCAAGGTCTATGGCGACCTGTCGCTCAAGGCCTTCGACGAAGTGGTGCCGGCGGGTGGTGCGACCAATGCTGCGGTGAAGATCGCGCCGGAGCGAATGATCGCCTTGGTCGACGGCGAGTGGGCTGATCTCTGCCAATAAACTCACGGCACGCTCAAGGCTTGTTTACGGGGCTTTAACCACCCCTTAAATCGCCGCATTTACTGTGCAATTGCGCGATCATCCATCCGGGTACCGGCGTGATCGACCGAGATTTCTTGAAGCAATTTTCGTGCGGGCTGCAAGCATCGCACAGCGAACATCTGGAGCAAGATCACCGCAATGGTGAGCCGAGGCAAATCCCGCGACCGCATTGAGCCGAGCTTCGACGACGAGCGCGAAGACGAGGATTTTCGGCTCGACGCGGATGACCGCGTCATTGGCGGGCGGCAAGTTCGTTCGGGCGCTAAAAAGACCAAACCGACCGCGAAACGCGGCAAGTCCAGCAATCAGAGAGGCCGCAAGGCCAAAAGCAGTAGCGGCGGCGGCTTCGGCCTGGGGCGGCTGATCTATTGGGGTTTCGTGCTGTCGATCTGGTGCGGCATGGGCGTCGTCGGACTGGTCGCCTATTACGGCTCGCAAATGCCGAGTGCCAGCAGCTGGTCGATCCCCGAGCGCCCACCGAACATGAAGATCGTGTCCGTCGAGGGCACAGTCATTGCCAATCGCGGGGCAACCGGCGGAGAAGCCCTGCCGCTCGAGGAGATGTCGCCGTTCATTCCGCAGGCGGTGATGGCGATCGAGGACCGGCGCTTCTACTCGCATTTCGGCGTCGACCCGCTCGGTCTTGCACGCGCAATCCTGACCAATGTGACGAGCGGGCGGGCGGTGCAAGGCGGCTCGACGCTCACCCAGCAGCTGGCCAAGAACCTCTTCCTCTCGCCCGAGCGCACCATCGAGCGCAAAGTGCAGGAAGTGCTGCTCGCCTTCTGGCTGGAGCAGAAATACACCAAGGATCAGATCATGGCGATGTATCTGAACCGAGTGTTCTTCGGCTCCAACGCCTATGGCGTGGAGGCCGCAGCGCGGCGCTATTTCAACAAGTCGGCGCGTGACGTGAACCTTGGCGAGGCAGCGCTTCTGGCCGGGCTTCTGAAAGCGCCCTCGCGCCTGTCACCGGCGCGCGATCCGGAAGCGGCCGAGGCGCGGGCACAGGTCGTGCTGCAGGCCATGCTGGAAGAGGGCTACATCACCGCCGATGAGATCAAGACGGCCATGTCGCAGCCACCGACCAAGGCGAAGCGCTACTGGAGTGGTGCGGGCCAATATGTCGCCGATCTCGTGCGCGATGAAGTCACCATGCTGATCGGCAAGGTGACCGAGGATATCGTGGTCGAGACGACCATCGACATGACGCTCGAAAAGAAGGCCGAGGCGGCGCTGACCGAATCGCTTTCGGCCGAGGGCGAAAAGGTCAACGCCTCGCAGGCAGCCCTTGTCTCCATCGACGGTACGGGTGCGATCCGTGCCCTGGTGGGTGGACGCGACTATGCGGAAAGCCAGTTCAACCGCGCGGTCAAGGCGAAGCGCCAGCCGGGATCGGCCTTCAAGCCCTTCGTCTATGCCGCGGCCGTCGAAAACGGCTTGCGTCCGACATCGGTGCGCAACGATGCGCCGATCCGAATCGGCTCCTGGACGCCTGAGAACTACGACCAGAAGTATCGGGGACAAGTGACAGCGACACAGGCGCTGGCCGAATCGCTGAACACGATTGCCGCCCAGCTGGTCATGGAAGTCGGCCCAGATCAGGTGATCAAGGTGGCGCATCGGATGGGCATCGAATCGGAGCTGCAGAACAATGCCTCGATCGCGCTCGGGACCTCGGAAGTCTCGCTGCTCGAACTGACGGCCGCCTATGCGCCCTTCATGAACGGCGGCTACAAGGCAACGCCACACATCGTGCGCCGGATCTCGAAGGCCGATGGGTCGCTGCTCTACGAGAACAACTATCTCGAGCCGCCGAAGGTTTTGAACGACGGCGTGGTTGCGGCGATGAATGCGATGATGCGCGATGTCATCGACCATGGCACGGGCAAGAAGGCACAGCTTTCCGGCTGGGAGGCTGCGGGCAAGACGGGAACGACGCAGTCATTCCGTGATGCGCTGTTCGTGGGTTACACGAGCAATCTGACGACCGGCATCTGGTTCGGCAATGATGATGGTCAGTCGATGAAGAAGGTGACCGGCGGCGGGCTTCCCGCCAAGGCCTGGCATGACTTCATGACGGCTGCCCATCAGGGGCTTGCGCCCGCCCCGCTCCCGGGTGGCGATTACTTCGAACCGGTACCCGCCGAGGACCCGGCGACGATCGGCACGATCATCTCCGACGTGCTGCAGGGCGGCGGCGAGGAGCGCTATTCTGGCGACCCGGTCTATGCGGAAGAGTATCCCGCAGGGCCCGTTCCCGCCGGAGAAGTGACCGGGTCTTCTGGGCCGGTGCCCCCGGGCGAGGTCGGCGGCGAACAGGGGACTCGTCGGACCACACTTCTCGACTTGATCCTCGGACAATAGAGCCCACATGTGGACAGCACGACGCCGTCGGCCTGACGCAAGGCCGGCTGACTAGCATGCCCGATCGATCAGGGCGGACCGGCGCTGCAAAGCACATGAAGCTGCAGCGCCAATCTGTTCTTTTTTACCGGTTTTCGGCGGATTTCCAGCCTTGCAGTCGGAAAATCCGCTTCTTATATACGCGACATAACCGCAGCAGCGCTGCAGTATATCCCAGACATCCACGTCGAGGGGTTGTCAGGAATGCCTGATTGGGGTTCCGACGGCCTGCTTCAAGGAGAGAATGACATGGCAAAAGTAATCGGTATCGACCTTGGAACGACCAATTCCTGCGTCGCCGTCATGGACGGCAAGGATGCGAAGGTCATCGAAAATTCGGAAGGTGCGCGCACCACGCCTTCGATGGTGGCATTTTCGGACGACGGCGAACGCCTCGTCGGCCAGCCGGCCAAGCGCCAGGCGGTCACCAACCCGACCAACACGCTCTTCGCCGTCAAGCGCCTGATCGGCCGCCGTCACGAAGATCCGACCGTTGAGAAGGACAAGGGCCTCGTTCCCTTCCCGATCATCAAGGGTGACAATGGTGACGCCTGGGTCGAAGCCCAGGGCAAGGGTTATTCGCCCTCGCAGATCTCGGCCATGATCCTCCAGAAGATGAAGGAAACGGCTGAGGCCTATCTCGGCGAAAAGGTCGAAAAGGCCGTCATCACCGTTCCCGCCTACTTCAACGACGCGCAGCGCCAGGCAACCAAGGATGCCGGCCGCATCGCAGGTCTTGAAGTTCTGCGCATCATCAACGAGCCGACGGCTGCTGCTCTCGCTTACGGCCTCGACAAGAAGGACGGCAAGACGATCGCCGTTTACGACCTTGGCGGTGGTACTTTCGATATCTCGGTTCTGGAAATCGGCGACGGCGTCTTCGAAGTGAAGTCGACCAACGGCGACACCTTCCTCGGCGGTGAAGACTTCGACATGCGTCTCGTCGAATATCTGGCAGCCGAGTTCAAGAAGGACCAGGGTATCGACCTGAAGGGCGACAAGCTTGCGCTGCAGCGCCTGAAGGAAGCCGCTGAAAAGGCCAAGATCGAGCTGTCGTCCTCGCAGCAGACCGAAATCAACCTGCCCTTCATCACGGCTGACGCTTCGGGTCCGAAGCACCTGACGATGAAGCTGACCCGTGCGAAGTTCGAAAGCCTTGTCGACGATCTCGTCCAGCGCACCATCGCGCCTTGCAAGGCAGCCCTCAAGGATGCCGGCGTTACCGCTGCCGATATCGACGAAGTCGTTCTCGTCGGCGGCATGAGCCGCATGCCGAAGGTGCAGGAAGTCGTGAAGCAGCTGTTCGGCAAGGAGCCGCACAAGGGCGTGAACCCCGATGAAGTCGTCGCACTCGGCGCCGCCATCCAGGCCGGCGTTCTTCAGGGCGACGTCAAGGACGTGCTGCTGCTCGACGTGACCCCGCTGTCGCTCGGCATCGAGACCCTCGGTGGCGTCTTCACCCGCCTGATCGATCGCAACACGACGATCCCGACGAAGAAGAGCCAGACCTTCTCGACCGCCGAAGACAACCAGCAGGCCGTGACCATCCGCGTTTCGCAGGGCGAACGTGAAATGGCCCAGGACAACAAGCTGCTCGGCCAGTTCGACCTCGTCGGCCTGCCGCCGTCGCCGCGTGGCGTTCCGCAGATCGAAGTCACCTTCGACATCGACGCGAACGGCATCGTCCAGGTTTCGGCCAAGGACAAGGGCACCGGCAAGGAACAGCAGATCCGCATCCAGGCCTCTGGTGGTCTCTCCGACGCCGACATCGAGAAGATGGTGAAGGACGCCGAAGCCAATGCCGAGGCCGACAAGCAGCGTCGCGCCGTGGTCGAAGCCAAGAACCAGGCCGAAAGCCTTGTTCATTCCACCGAGAAGTCGGTGAAGGAATATGGCGACAAGGTTTCGGAAACCGACCGCAAGGCGATCGAGGATGCGATTGCTGCCCTGAAGGCCGCAACCGAAGCCTCCGAGCCGTCGGCTGAAGACATCACCGCCAAGACCCAGACCCTCATGGAAGTGTCCATGAAGCTCGGTCAGGCCATCTACGAGGCCCAGCAGGCCGAGGGTGGCAATGGCAATGCTGAAGGCGGCCAGGATGACAATGTCGTCGACGCCGACTACGAAGAAGTGAAGGACGAAGACGCGAAGAAGTCGGCCTGATGCAGGGTCGCTTCGGACGCCGTTCCACGTGCTGGCTGGCCCTCGGGCCAGCCGCCATTTCGTTGATCCTGACGACCGGTGCCATGGCACAGGACAGGGGGCAGGTCAGCGCCGTTCACCGCCAGGTGGGCGCCGCCGAGGCCAGAGTGGCCAAGGCGATTTCCGCGAAAGACAGCAACTCCCTTTCCCGCATCGGCAATGAACTCGGCAAGATTATCGAAACCGCGCTTCAACGGCGCGAGAGCGGTGGCGAAGTTTCTTCCTGCGACATGGCCGCCCATTCGCTGGCATTCGCTGCAGTGACATCCGCTGACGGGCTGATCAGCAAAGGCGATGCCCGCAAGCTGCTGATGCAGGATGCGCTGTCGGCAGCGGCCGACTTCCAGAAAGACATGCAGGCTTGCGACAAGCAGGCCGGCAAGGCAGCGGGCAGCCACACGAGCGTTGTGAAAGCTTTGAGGGCTTTGTAAGACGATGGCAAAGGCAGATTTCTACGAGACCCTTGGGGTCGCCCGTACGGCAGACGAGAAGGAGCTGAAAAGCGCCTTCCGCAAGCTGGCGATGAAATACCACCCGGACAAAAACCCGGGTGACGATGAAGCCGAGAAGAAGTTCAAGGAACTCAACGAGGCCTATGAAACCCTGAAGGATCCGCAGAAGCGCGCGGCCTATGACCGCTTCGGCCATGCTGCCTTCGAACAGGGCGGCATGGGCGGCGGCGGTTTCGGCGGCGGCGGCTTTGCCGGCGGCGGTGGCTTCTCCGACATCTTCGAGGACATTTTCGGCGAGATGATGGGTGGCGGCCGTGGCGGTCGTGCCCGGTCGACAGGTGGCCGCGAACGCGGTGCGGACCTGCGCTACAACATGGAAATCAGCCTCGAAGAGGCGTTTACCGGCAAGACGGCGCAGATCCGGGTTCCGACCTCGATCACCTGCGATGTCTGCACCGGTTCCGGCGCCAAGCCTGGCACGCAGCCGAAGACCTGCACGACCTGTCAGGGCTCGGGGCGCGTTCGCGCGGCCCAGGGCTTCTTCTCGATCGAACGGACCTGCCCGACCTGTCACGGTCGCGGCCAGACGATCAGCGATCCCTGCGGCAAGTGCCATGGCCAGGGCCGCGTCACAGAAGAACGCTCGCTCTCCGTCAGCATTCCCTCGGGTATCGAGGACGGCACGCGCATTCGTCTGCAGGGCGAAGGTGAAGCCGGGTTGCGCGGTGGTCCTTCGGGCGATCTCTACATCTTCCTGTCGGTCAAGCCGCACGAGTTCTTCCAGCGTGATGGAGCGGACCTCTATTGCTCCGTGCCGATCTCGATGACGACGGCGGCCCTTGGCGGCACGTTCGACGTTGTGACGCTTGATGGTACGAAGTCACGTGTGACGGTTCCGGAGGGCACACAGCCCGGCAAGCAGTTCCGCCTCAAGGGCAAGGGGATGCCGGTTCTGCGCTCGACGCAGGTTGGTGATCTCTACATCCAGATCCAGATCGAGACGCCACAGAAGCTGACGAAGCGCCAGCGCGAGCTGCTGCAGGAATTCGAGCAACTGTCTTCTAAGGAGAACAATCCGGAATCGACGGGCTTCTTCGCCCGGATGAAGGATTTCTTCGATACGCTCAGCGACTGAGCCGGACAAAACGAAGACGCGATTTGCAAGGGGCGGTCCCACAGGGCCGCCCCTTTTGCATGGGTTCAGGCGACCAAGCGCGGTTGCCGAAGAATAAACCAGGCGAAGTGCTTCTGGATCGCGGGCGCGATGCCGTAGACGATCGACAGCACCATGATCGGCGCCAGAAGCGCCGTGCGGGCCCAGATCGGCCAACCCTCGGTGAGCGGCATCAGGACGTAGAGGATGGCGGTGACGAAGGGGTAGATCACCAGGAGCATCAACAGGGCGAGCCTGTGCTTCGAGGGGATCGGGCGGGAAGAAGAGATATGGGTCATGGGAGGCTCCATAAGAACGGTACGTTTCGTTTATATTGAAACGGGCCGTTTCGTTCAATAGATTTTTCTGCTAAGGCTCGATCAAAGGAGCACAGACTGTGACGAGCACCGCATCCGATATCACAAAGCGCACATCGATCGGCGCGCAACGGAACCCCGCCAGCGAGGACGCCATTTTGACGGCAGCGGCCGAGATCCTGAGCGACGGTGGGCTATCTGCCTTTTCCATCGAAGCGGTGGCGCGACGCGCCAAGGCCGGGAAGCCGACGATCTATCGGTGGTGGCCCTCCAAGGCCGCGCTCCTGCTCGACGTCTACCATCGGCAGAAGGGCGAGACCTTCTATCCCGACACCGGGAACACGCGGGGGGATCTGACCGCCTTCCTCGAGACCCTGCTCGGGTTCTGGAAGAAGAGCGGCGGAGAGGTGTTCCGGTCGATCATTGCCGAGGCGCAGAGCGATCCCGCGGCTCTGGAAGCGCTGCGCGACTATGCGGTCACGCGCTGCAGGGCAAGCGGGGTCATCCTGGAGCGGGGCGTGGCGCGCGGAGAGATCAGGGCCGAACTCGACATTCCGCTGGTCATGGAGCTGTACTCCAGCTTCTGCTGGCAGCGATTGCTCACCGGGCGTCTGGATGCATCACGCGAACAGCTGTCGCACCTTGTAGACGCGGTGCTGACAGGCTTCGCCACGCAGGATCGTGACGCTCAGTAGTGAGGCGGGCGGGTGATGGCCGGGGCTTCGAGGCCCTGCTCTTCCAGGGACAGGAAGCGCTCCGTCAGTCGATCAAGCTTCGCCCGCGTCTGTTCGACCACTTTCCACTGTTCCGTCAGCTGGTCAGACAGCTCCTCGATGACACGCATCTGATGCGCAACGGTCTCTTCCAGACGCGTGATGCGTTCGTCCTGCGTGTCCATGGGTCTCTCCATCGTCTCGATACGGCCTAGATGCCGCAAGACGCGGGCGCGGTCAAATGCCGTCTGGCGTCCTTGCTTCAGCGCTGCTTCTTCTTGCGATAGGGCATGCTCATGACGGCCGATGCCGTGACGGCGGCCGCGAAGGTCAATGCGAGGGGAACGGCCAGCATGATGGTCGGCAAGATCGGGTGGCTTGACCGAGAGAGCGACGAGCCCAGGCCGCCAAAATCGAGCCAGACGATGGCAAAGGCCACCAGAAAACCAAGGGCTGCTCCAAAGCTGGCATTGAGCGCCAGGAAGCCCAGCATCTCCCAATGGTCGCGGCGGGCTTCTTCAGGGGTCAGATCATCGGGATGCAGGGGCATGGCTCGGCCTCCGGGCTCGGCTATCTGCTCAAACTACCACGTTCGATGCATGGTTCCATGTCGCCAAGCGCCGCATGTCGTGATCGACCAGAGATTGGCGCTTGCGCCTTGCCATCGCCCGCCAATCGGCCTAGCTCAAGGCGACAACGATTCCGACCGATGACCCAGAAGACACAGATCCACCGGCTCAAACTCAGCGACTTCCGCAACTACACGCAGGCCGGCCTGACGCTGGACGGGCGGCATGTTGTGCTGGTCGGCGACAATGGCGCGGGCAAGACCAATTTCATGGAAGCGATCTCCTTTCTGTCGCCGGGACGTGGTCTTCGCCGAGCGGTGCTCTCCGACATTCCGCGGGTTGGGGCCTCGGGAAGCTTCACGGTCTTTGCCGCCATCGAGGGCATGGCCGGCGAAGCCGATATCGGCACGGGGACGGAGACGACGGAAGAGGATAATCTGGTCCGCAGGCTGAGGATCAACGGCTCGCCCGCGAAATCTGTCGACGAACTCACCGACCACCTGCGCGTGCTCTGGCTGACGCCGGCGATGGACGGGCTGTTCACCGGCCCCTCCGCGGATCGACGCCGCTTTCTCGACCGCCTGGTGCTGTCGCTCGACCCCGCCCATGGGCGGCGTGCGAACGACTTCGAGCGGGCAATGCGCAGCCGCAACAAGCTCCTTTCGGAGGGACGCTTCGATCCGAGCTGGCTCTCCGGCATCGAACAGCAGATGGCAGCACTCGGGGTCGCGATGGCCGCAGCGCGGCGGGAGATGCTCGGGCTGCTTTCAGGATTGATCGAGGCGGATCGGGAAACATCCGCATTTCCATCCGCATCTCTCGCCCTCTCCGGTTTCCTCGATGACCTCGCCGACCTGCCGGCTTTCGAATTTGAAGAGCGGTATATCGAGATCCTCGCCCAGTCGCGGCACCGGGATGCGGCAGCGGGGCGCACGCTGGACGGACCTCATCGGGCCGATCTGATCGTTCGGCACATCGAGAAGGACATGGATGCGGAGCGCTGCTCCACTGGAGAGCAGAAGGCATTGCTGATCGGGCTGATCCTTGCCCATGCGCGGCTAGTGGCGACGATGACCGGGTTTGCGCCGATACTGCTGCTCGATGAAATCGCCGCACACCTGGACGAAGGACGGCGTGCAGCACTCTTTGCCCGCGTCGATGCACTGGGCGGGCAGGCCTTCATGACGGGGACCGACAGAGCGATGTTCTCGGCGCTCGGGGATCGAGCTCAGTTCGTGACCATCAGGGATGGCCAGATCGATGGCTGACACCGCTTTTCTTATAGCCATGCCGGTGGCAAGGTGACCTCCATGGATCCGCTATCGCCTGAAGAACTCTCCCGCTATCATCGCCATATCCTGTTGCCCGAAGTGGGTGGCCATGGGCAGCAATTGCTCAAAGCCGCACGCGTGATGGTGATCGGGGCGGGCGGGCTCGGCTCGCCGGTGCTGCAATATCTGGCAGCAGCCGGCGTCGGCACGCTCGGGATCGTGGATGACGACGGCGTATCGCTTTCCAATCTCCAGCGGCAGGTGATCCATGACACCGGCACGCTTTCCGAGAAGAAGACGGAGAGTGCCGCGCTCGCCATTGCCCGGCTCAACCCGAATTGCCGCACGGTGCGCTACGAAGAGCGCTTTACCGCCGAATTCGCCCGGGATTACCTGCCGCGCTACACGCTGCTGATCGATGGCTCCGACAATTTTTCCACCCGCTATGCGGCGGCAGATGCCGCAGAGCGCGCGAAGGTGCCGTTGGTGACGGGGGCTGTCGGGCGCTTTGACGGCACCGTGACCGTTCTCAAACCCTATGAGAGCGGGCCTGACGGTATTCCCTATCCACGTTACACCGACCTCTTCCCCGAACCGCCGCCCGAAGGGCTCGTGCCGGCCTGTGCGGAAGCGGGTGTAATCGGGGCCCTCACCGGCGTCATCGGCACGCTGATGGCGATGGAGGCGATCAAGGTCATTACCAGCATCGGAGAACCTTTGGTTGGACGGCTTCTGATGTATGACGGGCTCGCGGCCCGCTTCGACACAGTGCGCTACAAGAGACGGACAGGGACATGAGTGTGATTACCAGCCGGATCGATGAGAGTTTCGACCGATACGAGGAACTGCTGGCGCTGATCATGGGTTCTTTTGCCTATATGGACGGCGTGATCGACCCACCCTCCTCCGCGCATCGGCTGACTGTCGACTCCCTCAAGAACAAGGCGCGAGACGAGATCGGCCTGACAGCCGAAGTCGATGGACGGCTTCTCGGCTGCGCTTTCCTGCGGCCCGAGCCGGACTTCCTTTACGTTGGCAAGCTCGCGGTCTCGCCTGAGGCGCAAGGGTCAGGGATCGGCAGCCGATTTCTGGCCGAGGCGGAGGCGATCGCCCGGGATCTTGGCAAGTCCACCCTGCGGCTCGAGACGCGGATCGAACTTACCGGCAACCACAGACGGTTTGGCTCCTGGGGCTTCGTCCGCTCCGCCGAAAAGAGCCATGCGGGCTACGACCGCATCACCTTCATCGAGATGCAGAAGCACCTGGCCTGAGGGCCTCAGCCGCGGTTCGGCAGGACACGGTTCGGCGGGCGGTGGCCGTCGAAATAGGTTCGGATGTTGATGATCACCTTGTCGCCCATATCGGTGCGACCTTCGATCGTGGCCGAGCCGGTATGCGGCAGGAGCACCACCTTGCCCTCATTGGCGAGCTTCACCAGCTTCGGGTTGACCGCAGGCTCGTTCTCGAAGACGTCGAGGCCTGCACCGGCGATCTTACCGGCGCGCAAAGCCTGGACCAGAGCATCCTCGTCGATGATATCGCCGCGGGCGGTGTTCACCACATAGCTTGTCGGCTGCAGCAGGGCCAACCGGCGCGCAGAGAGCAGATGGAAGGTGGCTGGCGTCGACGGGCAGTTGACCGAGACTATGTCTACGCGGGCGAGCATCTGGTCGAGGCTGTCCCAGTAGGTTGCTTCCAACTCTTCTTCGGTGGCCGGGTTGGCGCGCTTGCGATTGTGGTAATGGATCGACAGGCCGAAAGCCTTGGCGCGACGGGCAACGGCCGTGCCGATACGGCCCATGCCGATAATGCCGATGCGCTTGCCCCAGATGCGGCGACCGAGCATCCAGGTGGGCGACCAGCCTTCCCATTCGCCCGGCTTGTCCATGAGGACACGCGCGCCCTGCACAAGACGGCGCGGGACCGCGAGGATCAGCGCCATGGTCATGTCGGCGGTATCTTCGGTGAGAACATTCGGCGTATTGGTGACGGTGATGCCCTTTTTCGCGGCCGCATCGATGTCGATATGATCCGTGCCGTTCGAAAAACTGGCGATCAGCTTCATCTGCGGACCGGCCTGGGCGATGAGCGCGGCATCGATTCGGTCCGTGACTGTCGGCACGAGAACGTCCGCCGTCTTCACGGCCGCGATCAATTCTTCGCGCGTCCGCGGCTTGTCATCGACGTTCAGCTCCGCCTCGAACAGCTCCCGCATGCGCGTTTCCACGGCATCCGGCAGTTTCCGCGTGATATAGACCCTTGGTCTTTTCCTGTTCGTCATGGACCGGACCGATGCCTTCTTCAGAACTCGTTAACCAAGTCGCGGGATACTTCGCTCCTCAGGAAGGCAATTTCTACCAAACCCGTCGGCGAAGACAAACAAAACTCGTCGGCTCGTGGCGGATTTGTCCGAAACCCGCGTGACGCGTGACGGGGCGGTAAGAAAGCACTTCATTTCCATAGCTTAGCCCGGAATGACCATGTTTCATAATCTGTGCCGCGTCAGCCTAGCCTTCAGCGTCCTTGCGCTGGCTCTCGTGGCCGGCCCGATGGCCGGTCATGCGCAATCGACGACCAAGGGATCGAGCGGCCTGCCGCTGCCCCGCTTTGTCAGTCTCAAGGCCGAAAAGGTCAATCTTCGCATCGGGCCCAGCACCGACTATGCGGTCTCCTGGCGCTACATGAAATCCGGCCTGCCGGTCGAGATCATCCGCGAATACGAGAACTGGCGGCAAATTCGCGATGCCGACGGCACCGAGGGCTGGGTGAACCAGACATTGCTTACGGGCGAACGGACGGCGGTCGCCGCCCCGTGGATGCGGGGCAATGGCGACAATGTCTATGTGATGATGCGGCGCGATTCCAACTCGTCGTCAGCCGTCATTGCCAAGCTCGAGCCCGGCGTGGTGCTCAAGCTCAGCGAATGCAACGGCAACTGGTGCCGCGCCGAGACGGGCGGCGTCAGTGGCTGGCTCTCGCAGAACGAGATCTGGGGCGCCTATCCGGGCGAGGCCTTCAAATAAGGCTGATTGCCGCGGCACCCTTCTGCAGGGACATCATCGGACGCGGGCCGATCTGCTGGATGACAACACCGGCGGCATAGCAGCCGAGATGGCCGCAGTCCTCGAGGCTTCGACCGCTCGTGTAGCCGAACAGGAAGCCGGAGGCGAAGAGATCGCCGGCCCCGGTCGTGTCGACGACGGTCTCGACCTTCGTTGCGGGCACGCGGATGCGCTGCTCGTTCTTGACGATGACAGCCCCCTGATCGCCCATGGTAACAGCCGCCAGCTTGCAATCCTTTGCGATGCGATCGAGCGCTTCGGCAAAGCTGTCAGTCTCGTAGAGGGAAAGTGCTTCCTGCTCGTTGGCGAAGACGATGTCCACGGTGCCGGAGCGCATGAGGTCGAGGAACTCGGCGCGGTAACGCCCGACGCAGAAGCTGTCGGACAGGGTCATCGACATTTCCTGGCCGGCTTCATGCGAGATGCGGGCACAATCCAGAATCGCCTGCTTGGCGCGCGGCGGGTCCCAGAGATAGCCTTCAAAATAGGTAACCTTGGATTTTGCCACGACCTCGGGCTCGACGTCTTCGGGGCCGAATTCGACGCAGGCGCCGAGATAGGTGTTCATCGAGCGCTCGCCGTCTTCGGTGACGAAGATCATGCTGCGGGCGGTCGGCGGCTGGCTGCCCAGCGGGCGGGTTTCGAAATGCACGCCCTGGGCGCGGATGTCATGGGTGAAGATCTCGCCGAGCTGATCTTCCGAGACCTTGCCGAAATAGGCAGCCTTGCCGCCGAAATTCGCAATGCCCGCCGCCGTGTTGCCAGCGCTGCCGCCAGAGGCCTCCACCGCCGGTCCCATCATGCCGTAGAGCCGTTCGGCGCGTTCCGCGTCAATGAGGTTCATGGCGCTTTTGGTGATGCCGTTGTCGATCAGAAACTGGTCGTCGCAGCGAGAAATAATGTCGACGATCGCATTTCCGACAGTCAGGACATCGAACTGGCTCATGGTGGGCGGGGCTCCGTTTGCTTGGCCAGACGGTCATAGCCGTTTTTCCAGCGATGGGAAGGGGCAAGCGGATCAACGTCATCGTGTCGTTACATCGACAGGCTAGGGATCGACACAAGGACGGCCATCTCCCCTGGACGTCCGGTTGGACCATCCCCGGTCCTACACGGGAGAGCCGACCACGGATGTACTGGCGGCGGATCCCAACCCGGCATGAGGCCGGGCGTGAAAGCAGGCAATGGCCTGCTTTTGTCGTTTGTGGCGGATTGGCTGGGATCGGCAGGGGGCCTAAGAAGGTCTCATCTTGCCATTTCCCGAGTCGATTTTCATGACAGCCGTTGCCCAGGACGTCCTTCCCATCTTCATTCTCATTCTTTTCGGCTGGGCTCTCGTCCGGCTGAAGATCCTCGCCGCAGATATTGGCGACGGGCTCGGCGATTTCGTCTTCAAGGTGGCGGTGCCGCTGCTTTTGCTCCGAACCATCGCCAATGCCGACTTCCACGGGGCGTCACCATTCCGTCTGTGGATTGCCTATTTCTCCGGCGTCTTCGTTGCCTGGGCCGTGGGGCATCTGGTGGCGACGCGCATCTTCAAGCGCGATCAACGGCTCGGTGTGCTCGCGGGCGTGTCATCCGCATTTGCCAACAATGTCTTCATTGGTCTGCCACTCGTCGAACGGACGGTCGGGCCGGAGGGGATCGTGGCCATGTCGATCCTGCTCGCCATCCACCTGCCGCTGATGATGATCGCCGGTGTGATTGCCATGGAACGGGCCGAGCAGAAGAGCGGCGGTCGCAAAGCGGAAGGCATCCTGTCGGTCGTGAAGCAGGTGGGCATGAACCTCGTTCGCAACCCTCTCATCATCGGCCTTGCCGGCGGGATCCTGCTGCAGATCCTGGGCACGCCCGTGCCTGCGATGATCGACGGTGTCGTGGCACAGGTGGCCGGGATGGCGGCGCCGGCGGCGCTAATCTCGCTCGGCATGACCTTGAACAAGTACGGGATGGCAGGGAATGTGCGGATCGCAACGAGTATCTCGCTCTTGAAACTCGGCCTGATGCCGGCGGTGGTCTGGGTCGCCTCGACCCTGCTTGGCCTCTCGCCGCAATGGACGGCGGCACTCGTTCTGACCTCTTCCGTGCCGACCGGCATCAATGCCTGGCTGATTGCGAGCCGCTTCGGCGTGGGTCAGGGGCTCGCCGCATCCGTGATCACACTTTCGACTGCTGCGGGCGTGGTGACCGTTTCCTTCTGGGCTCTGCTTCTGCTCTGACGCGCAAACGAAAATGCCCGGCCGCGAGGCCGGGCATTTGAATGAAACGGATCCGATGGATCAGTCCATAAGGATCAGGGCGTGGCCGGCTGTGCCGGTGCAGGCTCGGCCGGAGCAGCCGGGGCGGTCTCTGCAGGGGCCGCAGGAGCAGCGTCTGCCGGAGCGGCAGGGGCAGCTTCAGCGGGTGCTGCGGCCGGGGCCTCAGCGGGTGCTGCAGCGGCGTCTGCCGGGGCTGCATCGGCCGGAGCAGCAGCGGCATCGGCCGGCGCTGCGTCAGGTGCCGGCAGCGGGACCGGGCTGTCAGCCATGGTGTGCAGGTAGACGATCAGGTTGGCGCGCTCGTCGTCCTTCTTGATGCCGGCAAAGCCCATGGCGGTGCCCGGGATATGCTGCTTCGGAGCAAGCAGGAACTCGTTCAGGTGATCCCAGCTCCAGAGGACCGAGCCGCCCTGGGCGAATTCAGTCATGGCAGCCGAATAGCTGAAGCCTTCATGCGAAGCGATCGGGCGGTCGACAAGGCCATAGAGGTTCGGGCCAACCTTGTTGGCTCCGCCCTTGTCGACCGTGTGACAGCTCGCACACTTCTTGAAGACGCCTTCGCCTGCGGCCGCGTCGGCGCTGGCGAGAAGCACGGCGATGGGCGTCGCGGCGACCTCCGGTGCTGCGTCTGCCGGTGCGGCTTCTTCTGCCACGATGGCGAAGCCTTCCTTCTCAGGCGTTTCCGCGTGGAAAATGCCTTCCGAAGCGATCGACACAGACATCAGGACGAAGACGGTGCCGAGAAAGGCACCCACGCCCATGTTGGTATAAGAGTTCATCTGCAAAGCTCCCCGTGCAGCCGGCCGATGAGCAACCGGACGATCTTGAAATCGCGCGGAACCTATGTCTTTTGCATAACACTTGCAACACGATTATGGTCCCGCAACTGGGACTATTTGACACTTCTGTGCGGTGATTTGAAGGGGTTACGGCGATGAATGAAGGCATAACTGCCAAAACCTTAGTCCTGATCCCGGCCCGCATGGCATCCACCCGACTTCCGGGCAAGCCGCTGGCCGATATCGCCGGCCTTCCGATGATCGTGCAGGTCGCAAAACGGGCTCAAGAGGCCCATGTCGGCCGAATCATTGTCGCCGTCGATGACATCAAGGTCTTCGACGCGGTCGAGGCGGCGGGCTTCGAGGTGGTCATGACCCGGGCCGACCACCAGTCCGGATCCGACCGGATCTTCGAGGCCCTGACAAAGGTCGATCCCGATGGACAGGCCGAGATCGTCATCAATGTGCAGGGCGACCTGCCGACGATCGATCCGCAAACCATACGCGCAGCGCTGCGGCCGCTCGAAGATCCCGCCGTTGATATCGCAACGCTGACGGTTGAAATCGAAGACGAGCAGGAAAAGACCAATCCGAACGTGGTGAAGGTCGTTGGCGCTCCGCTTTCCGCCGACAGGCTTCGGGCGCTCTACTTCACCCGTGCGACCGCACCGCATGGGGCCGGGCCGCTCTATCACCATATCGGGCTTTACGCCTATCGCCGCCACGCGCTCGAACGCTTCGTTTCGCTTTCACCCTCGACCCTCGAAAAGCGCGAATCGCTTGAACAGCTTCGCGCGCTCGAAGCCGGCATGCGCATCGATGTCGAGGTGGTGAAGACCGTGCCGCTCGGCGTCGACACACCCGCCGATCTCGAAAAGGCGCGCCGCATTCTTTCCGCATCCTCAAACGCAGGACACTGATCCCTTGGCACCGACGAACAAGATTTCCTTCCAGGGCGACTACGGCGCCAATTCCGACATGGCCTGCCGGGATATGTTCTCGAATATGGAGCCCCTCCCCTGCCCGACCTTCGAGGATGCCTTCGTGGCGCTGGAGACCGGCGAAGTCGATCTCGCGATGATCCCGATCGAGAACACGCTCGCGGGCCGTGTTGCCGACATCCACTATCTGCTGCCGCTGTCGCGCCTGCATATTGTCGGCGAGTATTTCATGCCGATCCGCTTCCAGTTGATGGTGTTGCCGGGCGTGAAGCTCGACGAGATCCGCACCGTGCACAGCCATATCCATGCACTCGGCCAGTGCCGCAAGATCATCCGCAGCCATGGCTGGAAGGCGGTTGTCGCCGGCGATACGGCAGGGGCTGCCAAGCTGGTTGCCGAGAAGGGTGACCGCACGATGGCGGCCCTCGCTCCGCGGCTCGCGGCCTCTCTCTACGGGCTCGATATCCTGGCCGAAAACGTCGAGGATTCGGAAAACAACGTGACCCGCTTCGTGGTGCTCTCACGCGACGAGGACGACCAGAAGCGCACAGCTGCCGACGAGCAGTTCATCACCACTTTCGTGTTCAATGTCCGCAACCTTCCGGCTGCCCTATACAAGGCGATGGGCGGCTTTGCGACGAACGGCGTGAACATGACCAAGCTGGAAAGCTACCAGATCGGCGGCAAGTTCACGGCGACGCAGTTCTATGCGGATATCGAGGGGCATCCGGACGATGCGCCGGTGCGGCGGGCCCTGGAGGAACTGCGGTTCTTTTCCGAGAAGGTGCGCATTCTCGGCGTGTACAAGGCGCATGCCATGCGGGGGAAGCTGTAAGGCGACACCGGCTTGAGCGAACTATGTCAGTCGTATCTTCGGTTTTTCAGCCGAGGCTATCTGCCTCTGCCACTCGTCGCTATTCCCTCGCTGACCTACATAGTCAGTTACTACACTGGGACTGACGCCACTGGATTGTTCTCTTTCCTTGGTGTCTTTTACCCACGGCTGGCCTGCGACCTTGAAGCCGTCTCAAGCTATGCTGGATACAACGGTGACGCCTATGTGGGCTCGATCCTGCTGGGCATAGCAAGCTGCCTTGCATTCATGTTCGTCAGCCTCGGAAATTTGGTTGTTTTTGGCCACCGCCAAATTCGAAAACATGTCGGCAGAGAGCACCTAAGCAAGAGGATGATGGCACTCGCCGTCATCATGTCACTGCTGCTGAGTGCCTTCGTGTTTATGATGCACTCCTACTTGCCGACGATTAACGGTTCGCAAGGTGGATGCTCCTGGCTGGGAAGGGGCTTGCCACCGAATGAATTCGCGCAACAGTTCTGGTTCTCTCTATTTCTCTCGGGTTGGTTCTTGTTCACCCTTGTTCAGTTAGCTCAAGTTCTGATCGTCCACTTTGTAGGACTGTTCCTTCCGGTAAAGGCAACCATTCCTCGGCAGAGAATAGATAGCTAAAGCTTCCGGCAGCGTGGTGAGAACGGTGAAAGCGCAGTGGGTTATGGCGGCTCAATGCCGCCACTCGAACCAGTCTTCGATCAGCCTGCGGGCGATCGTGCCGTTGATCGGTAGTGAGCGTCCGTCGAATGACCCCTCCGACAACATTCGGCCGATCTCGTCTCGGGTGAACCAGCGGCAATCCTCAAGCTCGACGGTGTCAAAGGCAATGTCGAAGTCTGTGGCCTCGCCGTAGCAGCCGATCATCAGCTGGTGCGGCATCGGCCAGGGCTGCGAGGCGTGATAGCGGACGCGGCCGACGGTGATGCCCGATTCCTCGCGCGTTTCGCGCCGCACGGCATTTTCGATGGTCTCGCCCGGCTCGACGAATCCGGCGAGCGAGGAATACATGCCCGCCGGGAAGCGCGGGCTGCGGCCCATCAGGCAACGGTCCTTCTTTTCATCGACGATCAGCATGATGGCGACCGGATCGGTGCGCGGGAAGATCTCGTGGCTGCAGGTCGTGCATTTACGCTTGTAGCCGCCGATGAGGGTTTCCATCGCGCCGCCGCAGCGACCGCAGAAGCGGTTGTCGGCATTCCAGCGCAGGAGGCTCAGCGCCTGGGCGACTTCGCCGAGCAGTTCGTCACCAACAAGTGCGTCGCGGAAGAGAGCACGCGGGTCGGCCGGCTTGTAATGCGCCGCGAGCGCTTCCGGCGCGACATTCACGGGAACGGCAAGACGCGGTTCGCCGGAGGCCTGGTGGCCGAGGAGGATTGCGTCGTCGAAATTCGGTTGAAGTTCGGCAAGCTCGTAAGGGGCAAACAGCGGATCGAGCACCTGGCCGTCATGCTTCAGCACCAGCTGGGTACCGGAGAAGGCGAGGATATGGGTGCCTTCGACCTTCAGCGCCTTTTCAAGCGAGGTTTCGTCGCGATGTTCGCTGTCGCGGTCGAGCTTGTTGCCCGAGAAGGCCGTGAGTTCGCTGGGTTCGAGATGCGGGGCACGGTTGAGGAAAATCGAATTCTTCATTGGAATGCTTCAAGTATCCTGTGCTTCATGGCCTCAAAGGCCTTTTCCTCATAGGGGACTGACTGGCCAAAACCCCAGATCGGGCCGGGCCAGTTCGGGTCATTTTCGCTGCGTGCGACGACATGCACGTGAAGCTGGCGCACGATGTTGCCGATCGCCGCGATGTTGATCTTCTCGGCACCGGTCGCCTTCTTCAGCGCCGTGCCAACGGTCACCTGCTCGAAGGTCAGCATGGCCTGGTCGAGCGGCGTGAGGTCGAATATCTCCGATACATCAGGGCGCTGCGGGACGAGAATCAGCCACGGCCAGCGGCTATCCCGGGCAAGCCGCAGGTCGCAAAGGCCGAGTTTCAGGATCGACTCGCTGTCTCTGCCAAGACGCTCATCCAGGGTGAATGGCTGCACGGTGTTTCTCTCCGCTTTGTTTTCAATGAGGCTAGCAGTTTTTTCGGCGCTTGGCTTGCATTTGGCGACGTTATTGCCGATATGTCTCCTCGGGAGGTTGGTGGTGGACGAGCCACTCGCCAACCGGGTCAGGTCCGGAAGGAAGCAGCCCCAACGAGCGCGGCACGGGTCATCGTGCCAGCCTCCCACCTCATCTTCATTTGCGGCCTCTCTTTCCAACAGGGGCCGTGCCATGCCCGGATGCGGGCGACGGGGAAGCTGGCAACGCGATGAGCGATTTCGAGCCGACTGCAGAGGCCAAGTCCGCCCCCGGCGGCTACCGTGTTCTCGCCCGCAAATATCGCCCCAAGGATTTCACGGACCTGATGGTCGGCCAGGAGCCGATGGTGCGGACGCTGACCAATGCGTTCGAGACCGGTCGTATCGCCCAGGCCTATATGCTGACCGGTGTGCGCGGGGTGGGCAAGACGACCACGGCCCGCATTCTGGCGCGTGCGCTCAACTACAAGACTTCAGAGATCGACAAGCCGACGATTGACCTTCGCATTCCCGGTGAACATTGCCAGGCGATCATGGAAGGCCGGCATGTCGACGTGATCGAGATGGATGCCGCCTCGCATACCGGTATCGATGACATCAGAGAGATCATCGAGCAGGTGCGCTATCGCCCGGTTTCGGCGCGCTACAAAGTCTATATCATCGACGAAGTGCATATGCTGTCGACGGCGGCCTTCAACGGGCTCTTGAAGACGCTCGAAGAGCCGCCGGAGCATGTGAAGTTCATCTTCGCTACGACCGAAATCCGCAAGGTTCCGATCACCGTTCTTTCCCGCTGCCAGCGCTTCGACCTGCGCCGGATCAGCGCGGGCGATCTCGTCGGGCTGTTCTCGACGATTGCGTCCAAGGAAGGCATCGAGGCCGAGGAAGAGGCGCTTTCGATGATCGCGCGCGCGGCCGAAGGCTCTGCCCGTGACGGGCTGTCGCTTCTCGACCAGGCGATCGCGCATGGCGGCGGCATGGTGCATGCCGATGCCGTGCGCGCCATGCTGGGTCTCGCCGACCGGGCACGCATCGTCGATCTTTTCGAGCATGTGGTGCGCGGTGATGTGGCGGCAGCACTCTCCGAATTCGGCAGCCAGTATGAGGCGGGTGCGAACCCGACGGTGGTGCTGACCGATCTTGCCGACTTCACCCATCTGGTGACCCGGCTGAAATACATTCCGTCTGCTGCACAGGATCCGTCGCTTTCCGAAGTGGAGCGCGTGCGGGGCGCCGAGTTGGCTGATAGCGTTGCGGTGACGACACTGTCGCGCATGTGGCAGATGCTGCTCAAGGGCATTCCGGAAGCGGAGGCCTCGTCGCGGCCGGCAGGGGCTGCCGAAATGGTGCTGATCCGGCTGGCGCATGCCGCCCATCTGCCCTCGCCCGAAGATGCCGCGCGACGCCTGCTCGAGCTTTCCAATGGCGATGGCGGAGCAGAGCGTGGGCCATCCTCACCCCGTCCGAACGGCGGCGGTGGTGGCGCCTCGATGGCGATGCGGGTGCAGGCCGTCGGTCAACCCGCACAGGACAGCGCCCCGCGCACGGCAATGAGCCAACCCGTTGCGCATCTGCAGAGCGTGCCGGCTGGTGATGCCCTGCCGCAGATGATGGAACGCCGCGAACCCAAGGTCGAGGAAGCACTCGCCCCGGGTGTTCGCGTCGAGACGCTGGACGATATCGCGGATCTCTGCACCAAGAACCGCGCACCGGTCTTGCGTGCCCAGCTTCGCCAGTTCGTGCACCTCGTGAAGATCGAGCCGGGCCGGCTGGAAATTCGGCTCGAATCGCAGTGCCCGCCGACGATCGTCAACGAACTGAAGATGAAGCTCAGCGAGTGGACTGGCATCACCTGGTGGGTGACGCTCTCCAACGATGCGGGCGCGCCGACGCTGGTCGAGGTTGAAAAAACGACTCGCGAGGCGCGGCTCGTCGATGCGCGGCAGGACCCCGATGTGGCCGCTATCCTCGCCCGCTTTCCCGGCGCCAAGGTGACCGACGTCCGGATCAAGGCAGCGGCGATCGAGGACGACGACATCGTGGCAGCACCGCCGGCTGCGGCGGAATCGGCCGACGGCGACATCCTGCCGGGCGACGACATCGAATTCTAGGGCTCAAAACCCTTCTCGCAAAACACGACAACAATCCAAGGAGATGACGATGCGCGACATCATGGGCATGATGGGCAAGGTCAAGGAAATGCAGTCCAAGATGGAGAAGATGCAGGAAGAGATTGCTGCACTCGAAATCGAAGGCAAGTCGGGCGGCGGCCTGGTGACCGTCGTCCTGACCGGCAAGGGCGAGATGCGCAGCATCAAGATCGACCCGTCGCTGTTCAAGGAAGACGAAGTCGAGATCCTTGAAGACCTTGTTGTCGCCGCCCACAAGGACGCCAAGGACAAGGGCGAGGCCCAGGCGCAGGAAAAGATGGCGGCGCTGACGGCCGGCATGCCGCTGCCGCCGGGCATGAAGTTCCCGTTCTGATTAAGACGGCTGATCGGGTCTGTCAGGGATAGACCCGATCTCCCCAGGGATTTTCTCCGTCGCGCAGAAATGCGAGGCTCTGGCGCCAGAAGCCATCCTGATGGCGGGCGTGGAAGAGATCGAAGTGGCCGACCTTGGCAAAGCCGAGGTCCTCAGGTGCTAGCAGCACCTTGGTCACCGGCGAGCGACGGTAGTAGCGCATGGCGCGGCTGATCGCTTTCGGGGTGGCGAATTCATCATCCGACATGGTGACGCTCAGGATCGGGCCAGTTGCGGTCGCGAAACGATCGCACATGACTTCGGCGGCCTCTTGCGACAGGCCCTGCTCGGCCCTGCCCTGCTGCAGCCCCCAGCCGTAGGCGACGCCTTTCGGGAGGTCCTCGAGCCAGCCCAGACGCTTGCCGGGAAAGTGCCCGATTGCAAGCGTGATCGCTGGCATCGCGACATGCCATTTCAGGAATAGCGGCAGGCGCCGCGAAGGCAGATAGTCCCCCCAATAGCCATATTGGCCGCCGACCGAGAGCATGGCCGAGATGCGTCCAACCGCCGGCGAATAACCCGGCAGGAAACCGCCGATGCTGTGGCCGACGACGAGCAGACGGCCGGTCTCGTCCTCCTGCAAGGCATGGTGCAGGGCCGCGTCGAAATCCTGTTCGCCCCATTGGCGCCAGGTGAAGGTCGAGCCATGCAAGCTTTCGGGACGGGACAGCCCGATGCCTCGGTAATCATAGGTGAGGACGCAGAAGCCGTTGGCAGCAAGATAGGTAGCGTAGCGGTGGTAATAGCGGGCGTGGACGCCGGTAGCCGGGTTGATGACAATGGTGGCGTATGGCGACGCCTCCGCTGCCGGCCACCAATAACCGATCAGCCGCACGCCATCGGCCGCGGTCAGCTCTATTCTCCTCGGGTCCATCACTCCTCCAAGCGGGCGGCATGATGGCGAGAGGTGGGATGGGGGTAAAGCCTCGGAGACTAAGACCTTCGGCGGAGACCTCACATCTCCCCGGCGCGGATCGCATCCCTGACCTTGTAGTGGACGGGTGCGGCGAGATAGCGGGCGCGATCGGTCTCGCTCAGTCTGCGGCCGAAGGTCGCCATCATTTCCCGCATGGTGACGCGGTCGCCGCTCCAGGGCGTGAATTCGACGGCTTGGCCGGCTTCGACCATGCCACCCTGCAGCACCCGCGTATAGGCGCCCGGGCGGGCGGCGCGGGTGTAGCGCTTGACAATGGTTGGATCATCCATCTTGGCGGCGAAGGTGGCGCAGGGCATGCGGGCGGAGGTGACTTCGAGAAGCACCTCGCCGATGGCCAGCCTGTCGCCGGCGGCCAGCATGGCGCTTTCCAGGCCTTCGATCACCAAGTTCTCGCCGAAGGTGCCGTAAGGCAGATCTCGGCCGAGCTCGGCCTGCCACCAGTCGAGATCGATCGACCCCTCAACATAGACGGCCTGATCGACGCCGCCGTGATGCTTGCGGTTGAGGATCGCGTCGCCGACGAGGCCTTCGGCATCGACCATAACAGGCCCCTGGATGGCGAGCTTATTGATGCCGGTCTTGTATTTCTTGCCGGGCAGGATCTCGGGTCGACCAAGGCAGACAGCGAGGATTTTCATGTCGGGCATCCCTTCGGCGATTCCGTTTCCCGTCTATATGGGCTAGAAACGCCGCCATGGCAAAACGAGTCACCGGCCCCGAAATCGAGAAACTCATCCAGCTTCTGGCGAAAGTGCCGGGGCTTGGACCACGCTCGGCGCGGCGTGCGGCGCTGCATCTGATCAAGAAGAAGGATCAGCTTCTCGGCCCCTTGGGTCACGCCATGGGCGAGGCCTATGACAAGGTGAAGATCTGCTCCTGCTGCGGCAATGTCGACACCGTCGATCCCTGCACCGTCTGCACCGACGTCGCTCGGGACCAGACGGTGATCATCGTCGTCGAGGATGTCTCCGATCTCTGGGCGCTGGAACGCGCAGCCGCGATGAATGCCGCCTATCATGTGCTGGGGGGCACTTTGTCGCCGCTCGATGGGATCGGCCCCGATGATCTCAATATCAAGGGGCTGATCGACCGGGTGGCCAAGGGCGGGGTCCGCGAAATCATCATCGCGGTCAATGCGACCGTCGAGGGGCAGACCACAGCACACTATATAACCGACCATCTGACCGGGCTCGACGTGAAGATCACGCGGCTTGCCCATGGTGTGCCCGTCGGGGGCGAACTGGATTATCTGGACGAGGGAACACTGTCTGCGGCGATCAGGGCCCGGACCACGATCTGACCGCGAGGAAGAACCGATGGCACGAACCCGCAAGCCATTCCGCTTGATGATGACGACTGTTTCGCTGCTTTTGGCAGGGAGTTTTGCCACACCGTCCGCAGCCGCTTCCCGGAGCGCCGTGGAAGCACAGTTCCGGCAATGGATCGCCAGCGATCTATGGCGCGCCGCGCAGGACGGCGGGATCAGCAAGGAGATTTTCGACCGGACGCTTCAGAACGTCCGGCTCGACTGGGACCTGCCGGATCTTGTGCCTCCGGGGACGGAGCCGCCGAAGGAGCGGACGCAGAGCCAGGCAGAGTTCAGCTCGCCGGCCTCCTATTTCAACGAGAAGCGCCTGCAGGGACTGGCGGCCACCGGGCGAACGCTTGCGAGCCAGCATGCATCGACCCTGCGCAAGGTCGAAGCGACCTATGGCGTTCCGGGTTCGATTATCGTCGCCATCTGGGGGCGCGAATCCGGCTATGGGCGGGCCAAGCTGCCGCATTCGGCGATCGACGTGCTGGCGACCAAGGCCTTCATGTCGACCCGCAAGCCGATGTTTCAGCAGGAGCTGATTTCGGCGCTGCATATCGTCGAGAGCGGGGACGTCAGTGCCGACAGGTTGATGGGCTCCTGGGCCGGGGCGCTCGGGCAGCCGCAGTTCATGCCGGGAAGCTACCTCAAATATGCCGTCGATTTTGACGGTGACGGCAAGCGCGACATCTGGAATTCGGTGCCGGATACGCTGGCGTCCATCGCCAACTATCTGGTGAAGAGCGGCTGGCAGAGAGGCCGCGACTGGGGTTACGAGATTACGATCCCCGACGGCGTGTCCTGCGCGCAGGAAGGGCCTGACAGAGCGAAGGCGGTGTCTGCCTGGGCGAGCGGCGGGCTGACCCGGATTTCCGGTCGGGCCTTCCCGTCATCGGAGGCCTCGCAGCCGGCGATGATGCTGGTGCCGGCCGGGACCTATGGCCCGGAATTCCTGGTGACGCCGAATTTCTATGTGTTGAAGGAATACAACAATTCCGACCTCTATGCGCTGTTCATCGGCAATCTTGCCGACCGGATCGCGAGCGGTGGCGGCGCGTTCAAGGCGTCCTGGGGCGATGTCGGCAAGATGCTACGCTCGGATGTGCTCGCCATGCAGCAGGCGCTGGTGGCGCAAGGCTATGATGTCGGCAAGGTGGATGGCCTGCCCGGCTTCAAGACGCGGCGGTCGCTTGGCGAATGGCAGGCGAAGAACGGGATGAAACCCACCTGCTATCCGAGTGCGGACCTCAAGGCCAAGCTGCGCTGATACCCGCCATCAGTGGTGATCGATATGCGACTGGTGGAAGACGTCATCCGCCGGCGGGATTGCCTGGCGTTCGATCATCCGGTGAACCTTGGGCGGCCGGTCGCCGCGATGCAGTTCCAGCAATCGATCGGTGATCTCGGCATCGGCCTTGGTGCGGCGCTGGTTGTGGCGGACATAGTCCACCCAGGTCGGCACATGATAGGTTTCCGTCCAGATGTCAGGGTTCTCCAGATCGCGCATCAGCGTCCAGTTGCGTGCACCGTCGCGCAGGCGAATGCGGCGGCGCTCGACCATGATCCTCAAGAATTCGGGAACGTCTTCGTCGGTGATCTCGAAATCCACATGGATGACGATCGGGCCGCTGCGCGGGCGGATGTCGAGCTTCAGGGATGGCTCGTTGAAACGGTTCAGCGGATCGAGGTCCAGCGTGGCGAAGGCCGGCATGGGCAGGAAAAAGCCGATGAAGACGCCGACCATCATCAAAAGGCTTGAGGCCACCAGCGCATGGTCGGAGCCATAGTTCTCGGCCACGCTGCCCCAGAGCCAGCTGCCTGTGGCCATGCCGCCGAAGGTGGCCGTCTGGTAAAGCGAGAGCGCGCGCCCCACGACCCAACGGGGAGCAGAGAGCTGGACGACCGTGTTGAAGAGCGACAGTGCCAGGACCCAGCAGGCGCCGGCGACCATCAGAGCAAGCGCCGTAATCCAGACCGAGGTGCTGATGCCCGTGACGCCGGCTGCCACTGCGAAGCCAGCGAAGGCGGCGCGGACGATGTCCTCGCTCGACAGAAGTTCGCGGGCGCGCTGGTTGGAAAAGGCGCCGAAGATGGCGCCGAGGCCGAAGGCGCCGAGCAGGCCGCCGAAGGTGAGCGGTCCGCCTGAGAGTTGGTCACGGGCGACGATCGGCAGGAGTGAAAGAATGGCGGTGGCCGTGAGACCGAAGACGAAGCCGCGGAAGAGAACCTTGCCGAGATTGGGCGACATCGCGACGTAGCGCAGGCCCGCCGCAATGGCCGAGCCCAGATGCTCGCGCGGGAGCGGACTCTTCGGAATATCCGGACGCCAGCGGAAGAGCGCGTAGGTGATGGCAAAGTAGGAGAGTGTGTTGACCGCGAAGGCGGCGGCAGCCCCTGCAGCGGCGACGATGGCACCGCCGATCGCCGGGCCGACACTGCGGGTGATGTTGAAACCCATGCTGTTGAGCGAGACGGCGGCCGGCAGATCGGCGCGTGGGACGATGTCGCCGACCGAGGCCTGCCAGGACGGATTGTTGAGGGCGGTGCCGCAGCCGATCAGGAAGGTGAAGGCAAGCACCGCCCAGGGGGTAATCAGATCGAGCAAGGCAAACAGTGTCAGGAGCGCCGAGACCACGATCATGAAGAGTTGCGCGGCAATCATGACCCGGCGGCGATCGAAGCTGTCGGCGATGGCTCCGGCGATCAGGGAGAGCAGCATGATCGGGCCGGTGTTCGATGCCTGGACGAGCGCCACCATGTTTTCCGAAGTGGAGATCGATGCCATCATCCAGGCTGCACCGACACCCTGGATCAGGCCACCCAGATTGGACGAAATGCTGGCGAGCCAGATCCGGCGATAGGCTTCATTGCGGAGCGGTAGAAGCGGGGAGCGGCGTTCTGATGTGGACATGTCTTGAACTTTTCTGGCCGCGGCGATGTCGAGAGACAACCGTGGTGAGCACGAGCTTGCCTTGCGCAACGCATGAATGGCAAGTTTGTTTTCACCTCTTACCGAAAAGCTTGCAAAAGTTGGGGCGCTCGCGTATATGAGCTTCAAATTCTTGATCGACAGATGAAGGGTGGGCCCGAAAGGACCCGCTCTTTTTTATTGGCGATCGCAGCCAATCGGGAGTAAAACGATTGTCCGAAGACATGCCGAAGCCGGAACTCGGCGAAGCACGGATCATCACTGAGACGGGCCTTGACCGTCGTATCGCAGACATTATCGAGCCCGTGCTCGTCGCGATGGATTTCAAGCTGGTTCGCGTGCGTATGATGAACCAGAACGGAATGACGCTGCAGATCATGGCAGAACGCACCGACGGCACAATGGATGTCGAAGGTTGCGAAGCCGTATCGATGGCCGTATCGCCGGTTCTCGACGTCGAGGATCCGGTCGACAAGGCCTATCATCTGGAAGTGTCGTCGCCGGGTATCGACCGGCCCATGGTGCGCAAGTCGGATTTCAGCCGCTGGCAGGGCCATATCGTGAAGTGCGAGACGTCGATCCTGGTCGACAACCGCAAGCGCTTCCGCGGCAAGATCACCGACGTGAACCAGGACGGCTTTACCCTGGAACGCGATCAGGTGGCCTATGGCGAAGAGCCGAAGGTGGTCATCCCCTTCAATACGCTTGCCGAGGCAAAGCTCATTCTGACGGACGATCTGATCCGTGACGCGCTCCGAGCCGACAAGCTCGCCAAGGCGCAGGCCGCGAACCAGAACGACGAAGACGACAGCGAAGAATAACGTTTGACCTATAGCCCGAGGCCGATGCCCGGGCGTGAAGACGGAGACCTAAGACAATGGCAGTCAGTGCTAACAGGCTCGAGCTCTTGCAGATCGCAGATGCCGTCGCCCGTGAAAAGGTGATCGACCGCGAAATCGTGCTCGCCGCCATGGCCGACGCGATCCAGAAGGCTGCCCGGTCGCGCTACGGCAGCGAGACCAACATCCGCGCCGACATCAATTCCAAGACCGGCGAGATCCGTCTGCAGCGTCTTCTGGAAGTGGTCGAGAAGGTCGAAGACTACGCGACGCAGATCGCGCTCGAACTCGCCCGCGACCGCAATGTCGACGCCAAGCTCGGCGACTTCATTGCCGATCCGCTGCCGCCGATGGACTTCGGCCGTATCGCCGCCCAGTCGGCCAAGCAGGTGATCGTGCAGAAGGTGCGCGAAGCCGAGCGTGACCGCCAGTTCGACGAATTCAAGGACCGCGTCGGCGAGATCGTCAACGGTACCGTCAAGCGCGTCGAATACGGCAACGTCATCGTCGATCTTGGCCGTGGCGAAGGCATCATCCGTCGTGACGAGATGATCCCGCGCGAAGCCTTCCGTTACGGCGACCGCGTGCGCGCCTATGTCTACGACGTGCGTCGCGAACAGCGCGGCCCGCAGATCTTCCTGTCGCGTACCCATCCGCAGTTCATGGTGAAGCTCTTCACCATGGAAGTGCCTGAAATCTACGACGGCATCATACAGATCAAGTCGGTTGCCCGTGACCCGGGTTCGCGCGCCAAGATCGCTGTTATCTCGAACGATAGCTCGATCGATCCGGTCGGCGCCTGCGTCGGTATGCGCGGCAGCCGTGTTCAGGCCGTTGTCGGCGAGCTTCAAGGCGAAAAGATCGACATCATCCCGTGGAGCCAGGATCCGGCTTCCTTCATCGTCAACGCCCTGCAGCCGGCTGAAGTCGCCAAGGTCGTTCTCGACGAAGATGCAGAGCGCATCGAGGTTGTGGTACCGGACGAGCAGCTGTCGCTCGCCATCGGCCGTCGCGGTCAGAACGTGCGTCTGGCCTCGCAGCTGACCGGCTGGGACATCGACATCATGACGGAAGCCGAGGAATCGGAGCGCCGCCAGAAGGAATTCAACGAACGCACCAACCTGTTCATGGATGCGCTCGACGTCGACGAAATGGTCGGCCAGGTGCTGGCGTCGGAAGGCTTCGCCCAGGTCGAGGAAGTGGCTTACGTCAATCTCGACGAAATCGCCTCGATCGACGGCTTCGACGAAGACACGGCCCAGGAAATCCAGACCCGCGCCCGCGAATACCTCGAGAAGATCGAGGCCGAGATGGACGCGAAGCGCAAGGAGCTCGGCGTTGCCGACGAACTGCGCCAGATCGAGGGCATCACCTCGCAGATGATGGTCGCGCTCGGCGAAGACGGTATCAAGACGATCGAGGACTTCGCCGGCTGCGCCGCTGACGATCTCGTCGGCTGGAGCGAACGCAAGGACGGCGAGACGAAGAAGTTCGAGGGTCTGTTCTCGAAGTTCGACATCTCGCGTGCCGAAGCCGAAGCCATGGTCGTCAAGGCACGCCTCGCTGCTGGCTGGATCACCGAGGAAGACCTCGCGGTCGAAGCTGAAGCAGAAGGCGAACTCGAAGGCGAAGAAGCCGAGCAGGAAGCGTGATGAGCGCCGAGAGGCCGGACGCGACAGAGGTCGAAGACGATTTCGACCTCTCCGAAGCGAACGGGCGGATGTGCATCGTTACCCGCGAAAGCGGATCGCCGGAAACGCTGCTGCGTTTCGTGGCGGCACCCGACGGGACAATTGTCCCGGATCTGAAGCGGGCGCTTCCAGGCCGGGGCTGTTGGGTCAGCCCCAGCCGTGAGGCTGTCGACAAGGCTGTGGCGAAGAAACTCTTCGCCCGGGCCCTGAAACGAGATGTGAAGGCGGATCCGGATCTCGGATCCGTGGTTGAGCGGCTTCTGGTCGCGCAGCTGATCGGCATGATGAACATGGCCCGAAAGGCCGGTCAGTTCATCACGGGATCGGCGAAGGTCGAGGCGGCCGTACGGAGCGGCGAAGCCATTGCGGTGTTCCATTCGCAGGATGCCGCAGCCGATGGCGTGAGAAAGATCGACCAGGCCCGAAAGGCCTGGCACCTCGGAACGGGGGCGGCGGCGGAAGTGCCCGCTTTCCACCTTCTGACCGGGGCGGAATTGGAAGAGCAGATGGGTCAGAATGCGTTTATCCATGCTTGCGTGCTTGCAGGGCAGGCAGGTGAAGGTGTAGTGAAGCGCGCAACTCTGCTCGAAACCTATCGCGGCCGCGCGCCGCAGGTATCGGGCGCTGGCCCGAAATCACAATGACGCGGTCACCGGCACAGGTCGGCCTCCGTGGTTTAGGACAGTATGTGAACGGCGAGGCCTGATGCTCGGCATCCGGCCCCGCTCGAAGGAACGGGAACGGAATGACCGACAACAAAGACGACAAGACTATCGGCGTGAAGAAGACTCTCACCTTGAAGCCCTCAGGGATGAGCCAGGGTACCGTGCGCCAGGACATGGGGCGCGGCCGTACGAAGTCGGTCGTCGTCGAGACGGTAAAGCGCCGCCCGACCCGCCCGCTGGACGAAAAGCCACCGATTACACCGATCACACCTGTTCGTGCGGAACCTGTCGCGGCCGCTCCGACGCCGGCACCGACACAGGCGCCTGCGCCGGTTGCAGCACCCGTTGCAGCTACTCGCCCGGCACCGACACAGCAGCCGCAGCGCCCGCAGCAGCCGCAGCGCTCGCACCAGCAGCCGCAGCGCCAGCAGCCCACGCAGCCGCCGCGCCAGCCGGAACGTCCGCGTGGCGCCGTTCTGCATGACCTGTCGGCCGGCGAGATGGAAGCGCGTCGCCGCGCTCTCGCCGAAGCCCAGGTTCGTGAAGTCGAGGAAGCCAAGCAGCGCGTGATCGACGAGGCGCGCCGCAAGGTGGAAGCCGAGGAAGCCGCACGCCTGGCCGCCGAAGAGGCCGCACGCCGCGCCGCCGAGCCACAGCCCGAGCCGCAGCCGGAACCCGAAGTTGTCGCCGAGCCCGAAGTGGCGCCGGTGGCTGCTGCGCCCGCCCCCGTGAACCGTACGGCCATTCCGGTACCCGGCGCACCCGGGTTCGTGCGTGGACGCAAGACCAATGACGAAGACGAGGGCCGTGCCTCTCCGCGGACGATCCCCGGCCGCGGCAAGGTCGCCATGCCCGTGGCCCCCAAGGTCCCTGCCCGTCCGAAGGTCGAAGAGGACCGTCGTCGTGGCAAGCTGACCGTCACCACGGCCAATGTCGAGGATGACGGCACGGCACGCGGCCGTTCGCTGTCTGCCATGCGCCGCCGGCAGGAGAAGTTCCGCCGCAGCCAGATGCAGGAAACCCGCGAAAAGGTCATGCGCGAGGTCATCCTGCCGGAAACCATCACCATTCAGGAACTGTCGCAGCGCATGTCCGAACGCGCCGTCGACGTCATCAAGTACCTGATGAAGGAAGGCCAGATGATGAAGCCGGGCGACGTCATCGACGCCGACCTCGCCGAACTCATCGCTACCGAATTCGGCCACACCGTGAAGCGCGTTTCGGAATCCGACGTCGAAGAAGGCATCTTCAACGTCAAGGACGACGAAGGCGAACTGGTGGCGCGTCCGCCTGTTGTCACCATCATGGGCCACGTCGACCACGGCAAGACCTCGCTGCTCGACGCCATCCGCAAGACCTCGGTCGTATCGGGCGAAGCCGGTGGCATTACCCAGCATATCGGTGCTTACCAGGTCGAGCAGAACGGCCAGAAGATCACCTTCATCGACACCCCCGGCCACGCCGCGTTTACCGCGATGCGTGCCCGTGGCGCCCAGGCGACCGACATTGCGATCCTCGTGGTTGCGGCCGACGATAGCGTGATGCCGCAGACGATCGAATCCATCAGCCATGCAAAGGCTGCCGGCGTTCCGATCATCGTGGCGATCAACAAGATCGACAAGCATGAAGCCAACCCGGACAAGGTTCGCCAGCAGCTTCTGCAGCATGAAGTGTTTGTCGAATCCATGGGCGGTGAAGTGCTCGACGTCGAAGTCTCGGCGAAGAACAAGCTCAACCTCGACAAGCTGCTCGAAGCCGTGCTGCTGCAGGCCGAAATTCTCGACCTGAAGGCTGACCCGACGCGTACTGCCGAAGGTACTGTCATCGAAGCCCAGCTCGACCGCGGTCGTGGTGCCGTTGCGACGGTTCTCGTCCAGAAGGGCACCCTGAAGCCTGGCCAGATCATCGTTGCCGGTGACCAGTGGGGCCGTGTGCGTGCCCTCGTCAACGACAAGGGTGAGCACGTCAAGGAAGCGGCTCCTGCCATGCCGGTCGAGATCCTCGGCCTGTCGGGCACGCCTGCTGCCGGTGACAAGTTCGCCGTCGTCGAGAACGAAAGCCGCGCTCGCGAGATCTCCGAGTATCGTCAGCGTCTGGCCCGCGACAAGGCTGTTGCCCGCCAGTCGGGTCAGCGCGGTTCGCTGGAACAGATGATGAGCCAGCTGCAGAACACCGGCTTCAAGGAGTTCCCGCTGGTGATCAAGGGCGATGTTCAGGGTTCCGTGGAAGCCATCGTGGCCGCACTCGACAAGCTCGGCACCGACGAAGTGCGTGCCCGTATCGTCCATTCGGGCGCTGGCGCCATCACGGAATCGGATATCTCGCTCGCCGAAGCTTCCAATGCCGCGATCATCGGCTTCAATGTCCGTGCGAATGCCCAGGCTCGTACCGCTTCCGAGCGTGCCGGCATCGAGATCCGCTACTACAACATCATCTACGATCTGGTGGATGACGTGAAAGCAGCGATGTCGGGCCTGCTCTCTCCGGAGCGTCGCGAAACCTTCCTTGGCAATGCCGAGATCCTGGAGGTGTTCAACATCACCAAGACCGGCAAGGTCGCAGGTTGCCGTGTTATCGAGGGCAAGGTCGAGCGTGGTGCGGGCGTTCGCCTGCTGCGCGACAACGTCGTCATCCACGAAGGCAAGCTCAAGACGCTCAAGCGCTTCAAGGACGAAGTGTCCGACGTGCCGATGGGTCAGGAATGCGGTATGGCCTTCGAGAACTACGAAGACATCCGCGCCGGCGACACGATCGAGTGCTTCCGCGTGGAACATATCACGCGTACGCTCTGATCTCAGGCGTTTCGACCACGATCCCTTCGGGCGCCGGATCTTCCGGCGCTCGCTGTTTATGGGGATCATGACCTCCGACGTAGCGTCGGATGAACGGCAATTCACGGCATGATGTGAGCGGCGACAGCCCCGGATACCTCATGCGAAAGGCAAGTGAACCATGACAAAACCAACCTCATCGGCACCTTCGCAGCGCATGCTGCGCGTCGGCGAGCAGGTGCGCGCCGCCATCACCCAGGTGCTTCAGCGCGGGGAAGTGAACGACGATGTCATCGAAAAGACCGTGATTTCGGTCTCGGAAGTGCGGATGTCACCGGACCTGAAGATGGCGACCGCCTATGTGGCGCCGCTCGGCGTTTCCGACCATGACGCTGTCATCGCAGCCCTCAACAAGCATGCGAAGTTCATTCGCGGACGGATCGGCGGCCAGCTTCGGCAGATGAAGTACATGCCGGAAGTGCGTTTCCGCGACGACACCAGCTTCGACAACTATCAGAAGATCGATGCGCTCCTGCGCTCGCCAGAGGTCCAGCGCGACCTCGGCTCCGACGAAGACAAAGACTGAGAAAAGGCCTAGATGTCCAAACCCAGAAAGCCCAAGGGCCGCCCGATTTCGGGTTGGCTCATCCTCGACAAGCCGGTGGACTTCGGCTCGACCGAGGCGGTTGGCAAGATCAAGTGGCTGTTCAACGCCCAGAAGGCCGGCCATGCCGGCACGCTCGACCCGCTCGCTTCCGGCATGCTGCCGATCGCGCTCGGCGATGCGACGAAGACCGTCCCTTACGTCATGGACGGGCGCAAGGTCTACGAATTCACCGTGACATGGGGCGAAGAACGATCGACGGATGATCTCGAGGGAGAGGTCACGCAGAGCTCGGACAAGCGTCCCGCCGAGGAAGACATTCGCGCCTTGTTGCCGAACTACACTGGCACCATCAACCAGATCCCGCCGCAGTTCTCGGCGATCAAGATCGCCGGCGAACGCGCCTATGACCTGGCGCGCGACGGCGAGACGGTCGAGATCCCCTCTCGTGAGGTCGAGGTCCACCGCCTGACGCTGCTGAACTGCGAAGCCGATAAGGCCCATTTCGAAGTCGAATGCGGCAAGGGGACCTATGTGCGCTCGCTCGCCCGTGATTTCGGTCGCGATCTCGGCTGCTATGGTCACATCTCCTCGCTTCGCCGCACCTTCGTGGCGCCGTTTGCCGAGGAGATGATGGTGCCGCTCGCGGAGCTCGTGGCGCTCGAAGCCATCGAAGACCGCGATGAACGACTGGCGGCTCTTGATGCTTTCCTCGGCGATACGGCAGAAGCACTCTCCGCCCTGCCGCAGCTTCGGATCACCGATGACCAGGCGCATCGGCTGCGGATGGGCAACCCGATCATCCTGCGCGGGCGCGATGCGCCTGTCGCAGAACCGGAAGCCGTGGCACTTGCCGGTGGCAAGCTCATTGCAATCGGCGAGATCGCCGGTGGCGAATTCCATCCGCGGCGAGTCTTCGCCTGAGCCTTACCGTCGCCTGCTCTTTCCTTTCTTGAGGGAATAGAGTATAGGCGGCGGCAGCTGGCCCCTCGGGTGCCTGCATTCACGGCCAATGCTGGACGACATCCCGGCGTTTGGCGACCTGTTTCTCCTTATTCTAGAAAGGATTCACGATGTCGATCACTGCAGAGCGCAAGGCCGCCCTCATCAAGGAATACGCAATCAAGGAAGGCGACACCGGCTCTCCGGAAGTTCAGGTCGCAATCCTGACCGAGCGTATCACCAACCTGACGGAACACTTCAAGGGTCACAAGAAGGACAACCACTCGCGTCGTGGCCTTCTGACCATGGTTTCGACCCGCCGTTCGCTTCTCGACTATGTCAAGAAGCAGGACGAGGCTCGCTACACGAAGCTGATCACCAGCCTCGGCATCCGTCGCTAACAAGTTCCCGGCGGGTCTTCGGAGACGAAGATCCGCCGGTTGCCTTTCCGGGTCAGGCCAGACGACCCGCGACCGGTTCCGCGCGACGATCGCCCGGAACGAACGACAGACCGGATGGGCCGGATCTGTCGACGACAACCGATGACCTGTCATGGGGCAGGATTGTTGGACGCTTCCGCATCCCGAAGGATGCATATGCCGGCCGCGGCCGTTTCCGAAGCCTCCCACTGTCTTGCCCGTGATTGCGTCAGCACATTGCAGACCGACCGCCCCCTGCTAATTCGGCAGGACGAAGGTCCGCATATGAAGGACAAGATATGTTTGATGTTCACAGCGTTGAGATCGAGTGGGCAGGCCGCCCGCTGAAGCTGGAAACGGGCAAGATCGCCCGCCAGGCCGACGGCGCCGTTCTCGCCACCTATGGCGAAACCGTTGTTCTCGCCACCGTCGTTTCGGCCAAGTCGCCGAAGCCGGGCCAGGACTTCTTCCCGCTCACCGTCAATTACCAGGAAAAGACCTACGCCGCCGGCAAGATCCCGGGTGGCTATTTCAAGCGCGAAGGTCGTCCGTCGGAAAAGGAAACGCTGGTTTCCCGCCTGATCGACCGTCCGATCCGCCCGCTCTTCCCGGAAGGCTACAAGAACGACACGCAGGTCGTCGTCACCGTCATCCAGCATGACCTCGAGAACGATCCTGACGTCCTGTCGATGGTTGCCGCTTCGGCTGCGCTCACGCTCTCCGGCGTTCCCTTCATGGGCCCCGTCGGTGGCGCCCGCGTCGGCTACATCAACGGCGAATACGTTTTGAACCCGCATCTCGACGAGATGGATGAGTCGGTTCTGGACCTCGTCGTTGCCGGCACCCAGGACGCCGTCCTGATGGTTGAGTCGGAAGCCAAGGAACTGAACGAAGACGTCATGCTCGGCGCCGTCATGTTCGGCCACAAGGGCTTCCAGCCGGTGATCGATGCGATCATCAAGCTCGCTGAAGTGGCCGCCAAGGAGCCCCGCGAATTCGAACCGGAAGATCATTCTGCTCTCGAAGCCGAAATGCTCTCGATCGCCGAGACCGAACTGCGCGCTGCCTACAAGATCACCCAGAAGGCTGATCGTTACACGGCCGTCGACGCCGTCAAGGCCAAGGTGAAGGCACACTTCTTCCCGGAAGGTGCAGAGCCGAAGTATTCGAACGAAGTCATCGGTGCCGTCTTCAAGCACCTGCAGGCGAAGATCGTTCGCTGGAACATTCTCGACACGAAGAGCCGCATCGACGGCCGCGACCTGTCGACCGTTCGTGCGATCGTGTCGGAAGTCGGTATCCTGCCGCGCACCCACGGTTCGGCTCTCTTCACCCGCGGCGAGACCCAGGCGATCGTTGTCGCCACGCTCGGTACCGGCGAAGACGAACAGTATGTCGACTCGCTGACCGGCATGTACAAGGAACGCTTCCTTCTGCATTACAACTTCCCGCCCTACTCGGTCGGTGAAACCGGTCGCATGGGTTCCCCGGGCCGCCGCGAAATCGGTCACGGCAAGCTCGCCTGGCGCGCTATCCGCCCGATGCTGCCGTCTGCAGAGCAGTTCCCTTACACGCTGCGCGTCGTCTCCGAGATCACCGAGTCGAACGGCTCGTCCTCGATGGCAACCGTCTGCGGTACCTCGCTCGCTCTGATGGACGCCGGCGTTCCGCTGGCCAAGCCGGTTGCCGGTATCGCCATGGGTCTCATCCTGGAAGGCGAGCGCTTTGCAGTTCTCTCCGACATCCTGGGTGACGAAGACCACCTCGGCGATATGGACTTCAAGGTAGCGGGTACTGCCGACGGCATCACCTCGCTGCAGATGGACATCAAGATCGCCGGTATCACCGAAGAGATCATGAAGGTCGCACTCGGCCAGGCACAGGGTGGCCGCAAGCACATCCTGAACGAAATGGCGAACGCCCTTTCGGAGAGCCGTGGTCAGCTCGGCGAATTCGCACCGCGCATCGAAGTGATGAACATCCCGGTCGACAAGATCCGTGAAGTCATCGGTTCGGGCGGCAAGGTCATCCGCGAAATCGTCGAAAAGACCGGCGCGAAGATCAACATCGAAGACGACGGCACCGTGAAGATCGCCTCTGCCTCGGGCAAGGAAATCGAAGCAGCCCGCAAGTGGATCCACTCGATCGTGGCCGAGCCGGAAATCGGCGTGGTCTATGAAGGTACCGTTGTGAAGACCGCCGACTTCGGCGCCTTCGTTAACTTCTTCGGTTCGCGTGACGGCCTCGTGCACATCTCGCAGCTCGCTTCCGAGCGCGTTGCCAAGACCTCTGACGTCGTCAAGGAAGGCGACAAGGTCTGGGTCAAGCTGATGGGCTTCGATGAGCGCGGCAAGGTTCGCCTGTCCATGAAGGCCGTCGACCAGACGACCGGCAAGGAAATCGTTGCCGAGAAGAAGGATGGCGAAGCCGCTGAATAAGCGGACGTCGCACCCGATCCGAGGCGCGGGAGAAATTCCGCGCCTTTTTTGTTCGCCGAGAGAGAAGACCAAGCCATGAGCCGCGAAAGCCTGAAGACCCTTTTCCACCCCTTCGTTACCGAGGCTGTCGCTCTACCGGCTGCAGAAAGCCGTTGGCTCTTCCTCGGCGCTGAAGCCGGATTTGCCAAGCCCGAAGGCTTCGCAGCCGAACTCACGGCGGTGCAGGATTTCCGCCCCGAGTTCCGGCGGCTCGAAGCCAGCCATCTGAAGCCCCTGCCCGCGGTCGAGGGCGAGGCCTATGACGGCGCGCTCGTTCTGTGCGGCAAGCACAAGGGCGTCAACGAGGATCGCATCGCCGACGCGCTGAAGCGCGTCACGGCTGGCGGCACCGTCGTTGTCGCGGGCGCGAAGGAAGACGGGATCGTGCCGCTTCGCAAGCAGCTCGATCGCCTGGGGCTTGAGCCCGAGTCCACGCCGAAGTATCACGGCGTCGCGGTGTGGTTCACGGTTCCCGCCGAGACCGCCACGCTGGTTGCAGCGCTTGCTGCGAAATCCGTGACGGTCGAGGGACGGTTCGAAACGCGCTCCGGTCTCTTCTCACATGCGCATGCCGACGAAGGTTCGGAACTTCTGGCAAGCCGCTTCCCGGCCGACTTCAATGGCAATGCCGCTGATTTTGGCGCGGGCTGGGGTTATCTGTCGGTGATGCTGGCCGAGGCAGCGCCGCGCACCAATCGCATCGACCTGTTCGAAGCGAGCCACGAGGCGCTGGAGCATGCCAAGCGCAATCTGGCGAAGAATTGCCCTGATCTGACGACGCGTTTCTTCTGGCAGGATTTGGCCAGCGAACCGCCGAAGGAAAAATACGATCTGGTCATCATGAACCCGCCCTTCCACGAGGGTCATGCTGCAGAACCGTCGATCGGCGCTGCCATGATCAAGGCGGCGGCAGAGTCGTTGCGCGGCGGCGGAGATCTCTTGATGGTGGCCAATCGTGGACTGCCTTACGAGCCGGTCCTGGGTGCGCATTTCAAGCAGCACGGCGAAGTCTGCCGTAACGCGCGCTTCAAGGTGCTCTGGGCCAAGCGCTGAGCACGCGTGATCGTGAACGGCCGCGTTCGTACATAGACTACGCGGCCCTCGACTCTGGACATCCGCTGGCTTAGCATCTGACGCCAACAGCTTCTCTTCTGGCGCCAGCGGTCCAATGCCTCCTCGGAATCTCACCGATGAATTGACCACCGTGGCCGGCCTCGCCTCTGCGGTGGTCGAGCATGCCCAGTCCTATGGCATCGACATAAAGCCGATTTGCAAGGCGCTGGACATCGATCCGGAGGTTTTCCAGAGCCTGACAGCACGGATCAGCCTCGACCGCCTCTGCAGGCTTCTGGAGGCCTGTGCGTTGCTGGCCGATGACGAAGCGTTTGGGCTGACCAGCATCAAGGGCTATGAGGCGGGCTCGACCGGCCCATTCGGATACGGCCTGATGGCGGCGCCGACCGGGCTGGACTTCGTGCGCTTCCTCGACGACCACATCCAGTATGTGACCCATACCAGCTATTCCAGGCTCTCGATCGATGAGCGAGGGGCACATCTCGCCTGGACCTTTGCGCCGATCATCGTGAAGCGCGACCAGTATGTCGACATGTCCGTGGGTCTCGTCATGCAGCGGGCAAAGGAGCTTACCAGCAGCGACAGCATCGAGATCGAGCTGGAGCGGCAGCCGCCGCGCAATCCGCAGCCTTTCCGGCAGCTTCTGTCGCGCCGGATAAGCTTTGCGGCCGGTATGAACTGCGTTCACTTCCCGCGCGGCTTTCTGGATGCGCACAATCCCACCGGCGACCGACGCCTTTTCGAGCTGATGGATCTCCAGTGTCGCAGCCTGAGACCTGCCCTGCCGGAAAAGCCCGCAGATTTCCTTGAACAGGTCAGACGGTATCTGCTGCTTCACGTGTCGGACGACGACTATCCACTCTCCGAGATCGCCCCCTATTTCGGCCTCTCGGAAAGAACCTTCCAGAGGCGGTTGGCCGCCCAGGGGACGAGCCTCAACGACTTGCGGGACCAGATCAGGAAGGACGTCAGCTTCAGCCTACTGACGGAGAGCGAGCTGCCGATCTCCGAGATCTGCTATCGCTTGGGCTATTCTGCGCCCAGCGCCTTCACCCGATCCGTGACGCGCTGGTTCGGTTCGACGCCGACTGAGGTGCGGGAGCGCAAGTCCGCGTGAGGCGTCGGCAACTTGACAATGTTGGCTCGAAGGTTCCTAATTCGACTGCGATAGCGATTTATTGCACCGCAGACCGCTTGATTAGCGCGCACGGATAAAAGCTTGTCGTCTGCGGTGAACGACGGCTGCCCATCAGAATGATATTTGCGCCGCTTGACGACCTGATGTGCTCATCAAGTCGCGTATCTCCATTGCGGCAACTTTGATCATGAAAACCGATACCATACGGGCCATCGGGAGGAATTCCTCTTTTCCGGCCCTATCCGACCGGGAAATCCGCTGTCTGCAGCTGGTGGCCGAAGGCATGCGCTCGGATGAGGCAGCCAATGTACTGGCTCTGTCACATCTTGAAGTGAACCAGGCGCTTGTCAGTGCTCAAGAAAAGCTCGAGGCGAGCAATCTGATGCATGCGGTGAGCCTCGCCATGCTGATCGGCGTCATCGACCATACCGATCCCCATCAACCGAAGTAAGCCGAACTCCCACGGCTGGCGGACCACTTCGGATGAACGCCTGGCGCGGCAACGCGCCAGGCTTTTTTATGTCTGCTGTCTTGCGATCAGCCGTTGTGGCGCTGGAAGACCAGCGTCGCGTTGGTGCCGCCAAAGCCGAAGGAGTTCGACAGGACGGTGTCGATCTTGGCGTTGTCGATGCGCTTGCGCACGACCGGCACGCCTTCGAATTCCGGGTCGAGCTCGGTGATATGCGCGCTCTCGCCGATGAACTTTTCCTGCATCATCAGAAGGCCGTAGATCGATTCCTGGACGCCGGCGGCACCCAGCGAGTGACCGGTCAGAGACTTGGTCGACTGGATATCCGGAATCTTGTCGCCGAAGACTTCGCGGATCGCGCCGATTTCCTTCGAGTCACCCACCGGCGTCGAGGTGCCGTGCGTGTTGATGTAGTCGACTTCGCCCGTGACGGTCGCGAGTGCCTGACGCATGCAGCGCATGGCACCTTCGCCCGAGGGAGCGACCATGTCGTAGCCATCGGAGGTCGCACCATAGCCGACGATTTCGGCATAGATCTTGGCGCCGCGAGCCTTGGCATGCTCAAGTTCTTCCAGAACCAGAACGCCGGCGCCGCCGGCGATGACGAAGCCGTCGCGGGAGACGTCATAGGCGCGGGATGCGGTCGAAGGCGTGTCGTTGTACTTCGACGACATCGCGCCCATGGCATCGAACAGGCTCGACATGGACCAGTCGAGATCCTCGTGGCCGCCGGCAAAGACCATGTCCTGCTTGCCCCACTGGATCATCTCATAGGCATTGCCGATGCAATGGGCCGAGGTCGAGCAAGCAGACGAGATCGAGTAGTTGACGCCGTGCAGCTTGAACCAGGTGGCAAGCGTGGCAGAGGCGGTCGACGACATGGCCTTCGGCACGGCAAACGGGCCGATACGCTTCGGGCTGTTGTTCTGGCGGACGATGTCAGCCGCTTCGACGATCTGCTTCGTCGACGGGCCGCCGGAGCCCATGATGATGCCGACGCGCTCGTTCTGCTGATAGTCGGCCTCTTCGAGGCCAGAATCGGCAATCGCCTGCTTCATGGCCACGTGGTTCCAGGCGCCGCCCTGGGACAGGAAACGCATGGCGCGGCGGTCGACGAGTTCCGTCGGATCCAGATTGGGCTTGCCCCAGACCTGGCAACGGAAGCCGTGCTCGGCGAAATCGGGAGAAAAGGTGATGCCCGACTTGGCATCGCGCAGCGAAGCGGTGACTTCGGCGGCATCGGCACCGATGGAGGACACGATGCCAAGACCTGTTACTACAACCCGTCTCATCTCTCAGACCTTCTTTATGAACTTCAGGTGCGGACCGGGCCGGATCAGGCCGTCTTGTCCTTCGACAGACCGACGCGCAGGTCGGATGCCTGATAGATAGTTTCGCCATCGGCCTTCAACCAGCCGTCAGCCGTGCCAAGCACCAGACGACCGCGCATCACGCGCTTGAAGTCGATGCCGTATTCCAGGAGCTTGGTCTCGGGGCGCACCATGCCCTTGAACTTGACCTCACCGGTGGAGAGGGCCATGCCGCGACCGGGCTCACCCAGCCAGCCGAGGAAGAAGCCGGTCAGCTGCCACATGCCGTCGAGGCCGAGGCAGCCCGGCATGATCGGATTGCCCTGGAAATGGCAGGGGAAGTACCAGTCGTCGGGGCGCACATCATATTCCGCGCGGATATAGCCCTTGTCGAAGGCGCCGCCGGTTTCCGAAATGTCGGTGATCCGATGAACCATCAGCATCGGCGGCAGAGGGAGCTGCGCATTGCCCTCGCCAAAGAGTTCACCGCGGCCGCAGGCGAGGATTTCGTCGTAGTTATAGCTGGACTGTCTCGTAACCATTGTTCTTCTTCTTCCCCCCTCTGCTTCACATCGTCGGGACCCATTAGACCAAGACGGTGGCAAATTGAAGCCCCGCGCCCATCCGCTGGATCCCAGGGCCTTTTTGCCCATCCTCTTATCATCGTCGCATACAGGAAGGAAAAGGGCATCACCAGACCCGAGGGGCCAAAAACCGCCCAATAGCGGGCATCTGCAGGCTTCTGCCCACTGCAACTATTGAAACACCCTGATTTTGCAGCTATATCGACATCTGTGGATGCTCATGCATGCCACGCAACGACTGGAGTGCGTCTTTGACGATGGCAACCTGCGAAACGGGTATCGAACTCAAACTGCGTCGCTCGGGCCTGCGCCCGACGAAGCAGCGCATTGCGCTTGCCGGTCTTTTGTTCGCCAAGGGTGATCGGCATCTGACCGTGGAAGAACTCCACGAGGAAGCGCTGTCGGCTGATTTTCCGGTATCGCTTGCGACCGTCTACAATACCCTGCACCAGTTCACCGAAGCCGGTTTGATCCGGGTGCTCGCGGTCGAGAGCTCGAAGACGTATTTCGACACGAATGTCTCGGACCACCACCACTTCTTCGTGGAAGGCGAGAACAAGGTTCTCGACATTCCCGTGAACAATATCAGCATCGACAACCTGCCGCCGCCGCCGGAAGGCATGGAAATCGCCCATGTCGATGTCGTGATCCGTTTGCGGCCCAAGCAGGGCTGACGCCCTACCCTCCCCTCACATGACTTCGTCCGGATGCCGACCAGGCTTGTGCTTGTAGGTCGGGAACGTCCATCCGAAGTGCAGCGCTCCGCCGCGGATGACAAATGCCGCTGCGGCTCCAATCGCGGAGGCCGCATAAAGGGGCATGCCAAGCTCGTTTGCCGCCGTGAACACGGCAGCACCGACAAGGGCCGCCGTGATGTAGATCTCGGGCCGGAGCAGCACGGAAGGCTCATTTGCCAGGAGATCTCGCAGGACGCCACCGAGGCTTGCCGTCAGGGTTCCCGTGACAATCGCAATCGTCGGCGAGCCGGTGGCTGCAAGGCCCTTTGCCGCCCCCATGACGCAATAGGCCGACAGACCGATCGCATCGAGCCAGATCAGCAGGCGGTAGCGCGATTCGACGAGATGGGCGGTGAAGAAGACCACGACGCCGATCGCGCAGCAGACCAGGATGTAGTCCGGATTTAGCACCCAGAAGACGGGAACGCGACCGAGGACGATATCGCGCACCGTGCCGCCGCCAAGCCCTGTTACTACGGCGAAGAACAGAAAGCCGATCATGTCGAGCTGCTTGCGGGAGGCGGCAAGCGCGCCCGTCGCCGCAAACAGGGCGATCCCTGCATAATCGAGATAGGATAGGAGCGACATGCCTTCATTCCTCAATGGAGCCGTTTGCCCGAGGCCAGATTTGCACCACGCCGTTAAGGGTGGGGCAAGACGCAGCCGCTAGACTTATCCATCGTTCAGCACAGAATGCGATCCGGAGTCCAGACCGTGACTTTTCTCTCCCGCCTCCTCGTCGTTGTTGCCATGGGCCTTTTTTCGGCGCCTGCGGTCGCCCAACAGGAATTGCTGACCGATCCCGAGATCTATGAGAAGGACCACTACACCAAGCGCTGCGACGCGGTGCAATTCGGCAGTGCTTTCATCGATCGCATCGATATCAACAATGACGGCATCAAGGATGCGGTCACCAACAGCAGCGAAATCGTTTGCGACGGCGTGCGCGGACCCGATTGCACGGCAGAGGGCTGCCCGTTCAACTTCTACCTTCAGGTGAAGGAAGGCGGCTACTTCATGATTGCCACGGCGCAGATGTACTCTTACGACTTCGTCCAGCGGTTCGGAAACATGGTCTTCGTGCTGAAGATGCATCCGCGCTATTGCGAGCGTGAGGAAGGCCAGGAGCCCTGCGCAATGACGGTGCGCGTGCGCGGCACGAAATTCCTGACGATCTCGAAGAAATAACCCACCTCACGGCGCCGGAAAGACCTCGTCGATGCGGCCAAGCGCCCGATAGGCGAAGAGCCCCACCCATTCTCGGACAGATGTCGACATCTGCTGTGCGTTCAGGCTCGGCTGGGTGAAGTCGAGCCGGAAGGCGACATTGCCGACGGTGCGATAATCGACCGGCCACGGCGTGACCTCGACGCCTGCCTTCCGAAACAGGCCAACCGAGCGCGGCATGTGAAAGGCGGAGGTGATGAGCAGGCACGGCCCGAGACCGCTGGAGGCCAGGAGCTCCTTACTGTTCTGAGCGTTCTCGTCGGTGTTTCTGGAGGTGGTCTCGGCAATCAGCCTGTCGCGAGAAATTCCAAAAGCCTCGAAAAAGCGGATCGATGCCGCGGCATCCCCTTCATAAGCACCGCTCAGCGAGCCATCGCCGCCGGACACCAGGATCCTGGCCTCGGGATAGCGGATGGCGAGCCTCAGCGCCTCGACGAAGCGGTCGGCCGCCTGATTGAGATCCATGCCGCCGCGCTCCGTGGTCACCTCCGTTTCGAAGGCTCCACCCAGCACGATCATGCAGGACAGCTCAGCCGGGTCCGCCGTCTGACGCGGGAAGCGTGCTTCAAGGCTTTGCAGCAGCAGGGAGCCGAGCGACGTATAGAGCGTGAGGAAGAGGACAAGCAGGGAGACGAATAGGGCGGATGCCGCCAGGCGCAGCCACCGCATCCAGATCAGTACCAATGCAAGGCCGCCGAGCAGGAAAACCAGCGACAGGGGCTGGACCATGTTCCAGAAAATCTTGGAAACGACAAACACTCTGCATTCTCCCAGCCCGAGATCCGGACGCGTCATCCCGGTGGCCGCCGCTTCAGGAGACCAGCTTCGCTCAAGGACGCGTTACTAAACCCTCGTCCCACTGTCATCATTTCGATTCTGAATTTTTCGGGAGGTCACCATGCGATTTGCCGTCGACACCGTGGACGATTCCGGCAACGACCGCCTCTATATCGGCACTCCCGTTGACGTCATCGAGGACAAGCTGCACCTGAAGCTGCGCGACGGCGAGGTGAAGCTGGACATCCGCAAAATCATCGACTGGTTCCAGATCGATCTCTCGGAGAGCGGCGAGCGGGTGGAACTGTTTCGGCGGTGAGAGGCTGGGCGTTCATACTCCCTAAGGGGAGTGAGCCGCCGCTGTGATCGCCACAACGAAAAGCGCCTTAGGGCGCTTTTTTCTATCAACATTTCATTAGAAAATTTGGTGGAGCTAAGCGGGATCGAACCGCTGACCTCTTGCATGCCATGCAAGCGCTCTCCCAGCTGAGCTATAGCCCCATCAGGGTACCGGGTAATTTCCGGCTCCGGGAACCCCGTTGAAAGCACCGCTTCCATCGGGGTGGCGGCTTGATACTTCCGGTAGTCGGAGATGGCAAGCCGAAAAATGAAAGCCCGGGCATTTTTTTAAGCCCGGGCTCGAAATCCTTGAAATATCAGACTTCGTCGTCGTCGCCGGTGACGCCGATCAGGCCGGTCATGTCATCGTCGTCATCGTCTTCGTCGGCTTCCAGGAAGGTGTCGTCGTCGTCGCCGTCGATCTCGACGTCGTCGTCGCCCATATCGGGGATATCGTCACCCGCTGCCTCGTCGGCGTCCTCGAGGGACACGAGTTCGACATCCGTGTTTTCGGTATCGACTTCGGCGACTTCCTCTTCCTCAGCCTTCTCCATGATGGCTGCGACCGAGGTTTCCTCAAAATAGGAAAGCGGCCAGGACTTGTTCGTGTACGGCGACACGATCGGGTCCTTGTTCAAGTCGTAGAATTTCTTGCCGGTGTCGGGGCAAGTGCGTTTCGTTCCAAGTTCTGCCTTCGCCACTGTCAAAGCCTCATGAAGTCGTGAAGAATAAGGGCATGCGCCTAGCGCCCGGCACGAGGCCGGCCAAACTGTAGTCGGTCCCCTTAATCGCTGGCGTTCGTCCTGTCAAAGGCAAACTTCGCTCCGGTTTCTGCAACCTTGGGATCGCATGCATCGCTTGGCAAGCGGGCGCAAGGTTTGTATCAGACGGGCGAAGGAACCAGGAGAGACAGAGGGTCGGATGATCATTGCCATCGACGGACCGGCCGCGGCCGGCAAGGGAACCCTCTCGCGCCGGATCGCGGAGGCTTACGGCTTCCACCATCTGGATACCGGCCTCACCTATCGGGCGACGGCCAAGGCCCTGTTGGACGCCGGCCTGCCGCTCACCGACGAGGCGATCGCAGAAGGCGTGGCGCTCAATCTCGATCTCGGCGGACTGGATCGCGATATTCTCTCGGCCCATCACATCGGCGAGGCGGCCTCGAAGATCGCAGTCATGCCGGCGGTTCGCCGCGCTCTGGTCGAGGCGCAGCGCTTATTCTCCACCCGGCTGCCCGGCACCGTGCTCGACGGGCGCGACATCGGCACCGTGGTGTGTCCGCAGGCCGCGGTGAAGCTCTATGTGACGGCTTCTCCGGAGGTACGCGCGCGCCGCCGCTATGACGAGATCACGTCCAAGGGGCTTGAGGCCGATTTCGATGCGATTTTCGCCGATGTGAAGACGCGGGACGAGCGCGACATGGGCCGCGCCGACAGCCCTTTGAAACCGGCTGATGACGCGCACTTGCTAGATACTTCCGAAATGAGTATAGAGGCCGCATTCTTGGCAGCGAAGACATTGATCGATGCTGCCCTGACGAAATGAAGTGACCAGGATCCGGCCAAGCCGGAGCCTTCAGGCCGACACCCAGTCCCCGCGCCGGATTGCTCTCCAAATGAGAGCGGATCGGATGCCGGCCAAGATCAACACCAACCCCCGGCGCTCACGCATCCAGTGGGATGCGACTAGGAGATTTCATGTCTGTTTCTACCCCGTCGCGCGAGGACTTTGCTGCCCTCCTCGAGGAATCCTTTGCCAAGACCGATCTGGCCGAAGGCTATGTTGCCAAGGGCATCATCACGGCCATCGAAAAGGACGTCGCTATCGTTGACGTCGGCCTCAAGGTAGAAGGCCGCATCGCGCTGAAGGAATTCGGTGCACGCGCCAAGGACGGCACGCTCAAGGTCGGCGACGAAGTCGAAGTTTACGTCGAGCGCATCGAAAACGCTCTCGGCGAAGCTGTTCTGTCGCGCGAGAAGGCTCGTCGCGAAGAAAGCTGGATCAAGCTCGAAGCCAAGTTCGAAGCTGGCGAGCGCGTTGAAGGCGTTATCTTCAACCAGGTCAAGGGCGGCTTCACGGTTGACCTCGACGGCGCCGTTGCCTTCCTTCCGCGTTCGCAGGTCGACATCCGTCCGATCCGCGACGTCACCCCGCTGATGCACAACCCGCAGCCCTTCGAAATCCTCAAGATGGACAAGCGTCGCGGCAACATCGTTGTATCGCGTCGTACGGTTCTCGAAGAGTCCCGCGCCGAGCAGCGTTCTGAAATCGTTCAGAACCTCGAAGAAGGCCAGGTTGTTGACGGCGTCGTCAAGAACATCACCGATTACGGTGCGTTCGTTGACCTCGGCGGCATCGACGGCCTGCTGCACGTCACCGACATGGCATGGCGCCGCGTCAACCATCCTTCGGAAATCCTGTCCATTGGCCAGTCGGTCAAGGTTCAGATCATCCGTATCAACCAGGAAACCCACCGCATCTCGCTCGGCATGAAGCAGCTCGAGTCGGATCCGTGGGATGGCATCGCTGCCAAGTACCCGGTTGGCAAGAAGATCTCCGGTACCGTCACTAATATCACCGACTACGGTGCATTCGTCGAGCTGGAGCCGGGCATCGAAGGCCTGATCCACATCTCGGAAATGTCCTGGACGAAGAAGAACGTTCATCCCGGCAAGATCCTTTCGACCACGCAGGACGTCGACGTTGTCGTTCTCGAAGTCGATCCGTCGAAGCGCCGTATCTCGCTCGGTCTCAAGCAGACCCTCGAGAACCCGTGGCAGGCATTTGCCTACAGCCATCCGGCCGGCACTGAAGTCGAAGGCGAAGTCAAGAACAAGACCGAATTCGGCCTGTTCATCGGCCTCGAAGGCGACGTTGACGGCATGGTTCACCTCTCGGATCTCGACTGGAACCGTCCGGGCGAACAGGTCATCGAAGAGTTCAACAAGGGTGACGTGGTCAAGGCCGTCGTTCTCGATGTTGACGTCGAGAAGGAACGCATCTCGCTCGGCATCAAGCAGCTCGGCAAGGACGCTGTCGGCGACGCCGCTGCTTCCGGCGACCTGCGCAAGAACGCTGTCGTTTCGTGCGAAGTCATCGGCATCAACGATGGCGGCATCGAAGTGAAGCTGGTCAACCACGAGGACATCACGTCCTTCATCCGCCGCAACGACTTGGCCCGCGATCGTGACGATCAGCGTCCGGAGCGTTTCTCGGTCGGTCAGGTTGTCGACGCTCGCGTCACCAACTTCTCCAAGAAGGACCGCAAGGTCATGCTGTCGATCAAGGCTCTCGAGATCGCAGAAGAGAAGGAAGCCGTCGCTCAGTTCGGTTCGTCCGACTCTGGCGCTTCGCTCGGCGACATCCTGGGTGCAGCCCTAAAGAACCGCAGCAACGACTAATCGTCGCTGTTGACTGAATGAAAGAACCCGCCGGAAGCAATTCCGGCGGGTTTTTCTTTGTCTGGATTAAATCAGTTGAGGCCGGCCATCCGCAGATAGAGCTCATGGGCAGGCTCTACCCGGAGGCTGAGCGGGCTGTCAGCAGGCGGTGGCAGTGCGGCTAGAGCGGATTCCTGCTCAAGAGCGGCGGGACCGGCAGGTCCATCGATTTGGCCTGGAGCATTGTCAGAGGCTGTGTCCGTCTGGCTGCCTTCGCCTGCAGGCTCTCCGGAATCCTCAGGATCGTGATCCTCAGACTCCCCCCCAGCCTCCTGCCTGTTCGTGCGGTTCGTCCCGCTCTTCCTCTTCCTCTTCCTCGACACGATCCTCTTTGAAGTCATCATCGATCAGGTAGGAGATGAAGGGCAAGGGAATGCCTTCACGGGCAATGGCGGGGCGGATCTGGGCTTGCTCCGCAAGGAGAGCCGGTGGCGGCAGACTACGCTCCTCGGTGTGCTCAGGTGATGCGGGATCGAGCATGCGGATGGCGTGCTCTGGTTCATCGGCGGCATCGTCCGGCATCACCGTTTCGGGCGACGGGATTGGGGGAGCCGTATCCGCTGTAGCCTGACGGCTGTTTGCAAGGATTTGGCCGCCGATATCGGCGGAAAGCGTCTTCAGTTGCAGCAGAGCCTTGACGAAATCCGTCTCCAGCAGCTCGGCCAGCCAGGCGGCCGGTAGCGGCGGTGCTGGACGTGCGTCGGCTGGGATGGAGGGCGGGGCGGCCCCAAGCAGCCCTGCTCGCTCGATTGTTTGCCGGCCCTCGGTCTCGGTCTGGCCAGGCCGCTCGGTGGGCGCATTGCGTGACGGCGCGAGCGGTTGGCCGGACCGCGGAGTGCTGGCATCGTCGGCCGTGGGTTCGGCGAGGTCAGGCGGGACAGGTCCTGCCGTGGTAACGCCTGCGGTCGCCTTGGGTAATTGCGTCGACGGGTTCGGCGTCGAAGCCAGACTGGTGCGGGGAGGCTCGGATGACGTTTGCTCGCCAGGCGATCGAAACGCGGCAGAAGACACTGACGATCGTGACGCCGGGGCGGCATCCGTGTTGGATGGCCTCGCTGGAGCGGAAGCCGTCTGTTCGGCTCCGGCCTCTGTCTCGCGACTAGTCGCAGGCGCAGCAAGTCGGGTCCCTTGAAGCTGCTCCCCTGTCTTCTGATTCGGCAGCGGCGCATCCGCTATAGGTCGCCCGGCATCATTGGCGGCCGTCCGCCGTGCCGGCGAAGCGTCAGAAGAGCGGAGATCGCCGGCAAGCTCCCGGTAGGACGAGATGACGGAACGGGCTGCGCCATCCCTGTCCGTTTGGCGGTAAAGCTCAAGGTAGAGCGCCAGAGTCGCGCGCTCAGGTCCCGACGGATTGGCCATGGCGTCGAGAAGGGTCCGCAACTGCAAGCCAGCGAAGGACTGGGCGAGAAGTTTCTGCAGCTTCAGGCGATCGGCGGCAGGAAGACCCGCGATACCGTCAATCAATCTGCCCATGTAGTCGGTGAGGCTTTCATCGACACGGCGTTCGATCTTCAGCGCGCTTCCCAGCACATCAGCGAGGGCGGCGAGATTTTGCGACATCCGTTCGGGGCCGGATAGCAGCATCATGTTGAGCTGTCCGGAAACAGCTGCTTCGCGCGCAATTGCGGTCGGTGCTGCCGGTACATTGGTCGTCGTCGGACGTGCCGAGATCGTCGGATCCGGGCGCTGTTTTGCCTCGGTCGCCGAAGCATAGGCATTTGCGGACGCAAGGACTGGAGGAAGCATGGGCCACCTCTCCGGTTCTGGTGCCTCTGGACTAAGACCGCGATCGGAACGCCGGGATTGAGGTCCACCTGTTGTGGCTGACGCACCGACCTTTCGGCTCCGATCCTCAATCGTCGCTCGATATGGTTAACCAAATGCTAACCGCGCCAACAATCTCCAGGACACCAGCCTCGCGCACAGATTGACAGGCATCATGGAGACGGCGGCAGACTGTCGCCCGATGGACCAACGACAGGCGCAGGCATGACACGCAATCTTCTCCTGAATACGGACAGCTACAAGCTCGGCGTCTTTCTTCAGTATCCCAAGGACACGCGCTCCGTCAGCGCCTTCGTCACGACGCGCGGCAACTCCTTCCGTCCGGAGGTGATGTTCTTCGGGCTGCAGATGTTCCTGAAAGACTATCTGTCGACGCCGATCACGCTTGCCGATATCGACGAAGCGGAAGACGTGACGCGTGCGCATGGCCAACCTTTCGACCGCAGCGGCTGGGAGCATATCCTCAACGCTCATGGCGGAGTTCTGCCGCTCAGGATCGAAGCGCTGCCGGAAGGCACGGCGATTCGCCGGGGTGTGCCGGTCATGCAGGTGGTGAACACCGATCCGCGCGTGCCGTGGCTCACCTCCTACATGGAGACCGCACTTCTTCGTGCCGTCTGGTATCCGTCAACCGTTGCGACCACCGCCTGGCGGCTCCGTCTGGCGATCCAGCCCTTCCTGGAGCGGACGACCGATGATCCGGCGGGACTGCAGCCGAGCCGAATCAGTGATTACGGTTGCCGAAGCACATCCAGCCTCGAACAGGCCGCGATCGGCGGGGCGGCGCATCTGGTGCACTTCCATAGTTCCGATTCGCTTCCCGCCATCATGCAGGCGCGGCGCTTCTACAAGACATCCATGCCGGCCTATTCCGTGCCGGCAGCCGAACACGGCACGATCATCGCCTGGGGCCAGGCGCATGAGGCCGAGGCCTATTCCAACATGATCGATAACTTTGCGAGCTTCGGCGCCTATTCCGTCGTCTCCGACAGCTTCGATCTGCACAATGCCGTCGCTGAAATCTGGGGCAAGAAGCTGCAGACCAAGGTGCGCGCGGCTGGCGGCGTTCTCGTCGTCCGCCCCGACAGTGGCGATCCGATCGATACGCCGGTCCAGGTCGTTGCACAGTTGGCTTATGCCTTCGGCACTCGCCTGAACGGCAAGGGTTTCAAGGTCCTTGATGGCAATGTGCGGGTCCTGCAGTCCGACGGCGTCTCGATCCAGGACATTCAGATGATCCTCGGGCGGCTCGAGGGCATGGGCTTCTCGGCCGAGAACATCTCTTTCGGCATGGGTTCCGGACTGCTGCACAAGATCAACAGGGACACCATGTCCTTCACCATGCGCACGAGCGCGGTCGAAGACAGCGCTGGGCAATGGCGGCCGGTGGCGCGTCGTCCTTCCAATCCGCAGGAGAAAACGCCGATGGCCGGGCGCGTGGCTGCGATCGCTGACGGCTATGACATCGCGACCGTACCGCTGGAAGACCTCGGCGGGCGGGCCAATCTGCTTCGGCCCGTCTGGCAAAATGGGGAATTGCTGGTGGATTGGAGCCTGGACGAAATCCGGGCCAGGGCGACTGCAGCCAGCCTGCCCCGCTAGGTCAATCGACGAGGCGCATGTAACGCGGGTAGAGACCGGCTTCGTCCGATGGCACAGGGACGCGTTCGCCAAATGCCTCGTCGGAGCGGCTGCGCTCATCGACGATGAAGGCATCCAGCCAGTTGGCAGGTGCGTAGCGAGGACCTTCGTCTTCACTGTTTGCGTGGTCGACAGGCGCTTCGATCAGGTCGAGGTCGTAGGTGGATGGATTACGCGATACCTGGTCGAGGAGGATACTGGATGCTTCCGTCATGGTCGCCTGATCAACGCCTTTATGGGAGCGGGCGACTTGAAAGACCCGATCCGTTACCGATTTTTGTTGGAGCGATGATGCGAAGTCTCGGTTAACGAAACCTTGGCAGATGCTCTTCTCTTTGGGTCAATTCTCATCGATGAAAAGATAGGGGCATGAGTTTCAGACCTCCCATTTTTCTGCTGTCGTCATCTACAAACGATACGATGACACCGCTCGACATCGAGCTTGCGGGCGAAAAGGCTGATGCGCTGGCGCGCGCCGGTCGGAAGGCCGAAGAGGCGCTCAGTCGGCTTGCAGCTGCACGAAATCAGGAGAAGGCTTCGCTGGATGCTCTGATCGATACGGCAGCCGATGCGGTATTTGCGCTGACCGTTCAGCGGGAGCTCTGCGGCTTGAGAAACCAGCAGGACATGATCCGCCGATACGAAATCCCGGGCGATGTCATGGCGCGCGTTGGGATTACCCGGAAAGGGTAGAGAGGCGCACCGGCCGCGATCCGCGCCCTGACGTCAGCTATGCGCGAAAATGTCGGTTTCTTCCCAGCCCAGCAGATCCAGCTTGGCGCGTGTCGGCAGGAATTCGAAACAGGCCTTTGCGTGCTCCAATCGTCCATCGCGCACGAGGCGGTGCATCAGCTTGTCGCGAAGCGCATGCAGATGCAGGACATCGGATGCCGCATATTCGAGCTGGGCCTGGCTCAGCGTTTCGGCCGCCCAGTCGGAGGACTGCTGTGCCTTTGAGATGTCGATTTCCAGCATCTCCTTCAGATTGTCCTTCAAGCCGTGCCTGTCGGTATAGGTCCGGATCAGACGAGACGCGATCTTCGTGCAGAAGACGCCGGTGGTGGTGACGCCGAAGGTATGAAAGAGGACGGCGATGTCGAATCGACCGTAATGGAAGATCTTCACACGCGCCGGATCCGCCAGCATGGCAACCAGATTGGGCGCTTGCGCCTGCCCGGCAGCAATCCGGATGACATCGGCCGTGCCATCACCCGGCGAAAGCTGGACCACGCAAAGGCGATCCCGGCGCGGGACCAGACCGAGGGTTTCTGTGTCGATTGCTATGGCATCCGTATAGCGGGCTGCATCTGCGGCGGAGATATCTCCGTCGTGATAGCGAATTTTGGTCATTTTTGCCTCCGGAAGCCATCGATCAGTTCTTGCCCGCTATAGCGGAAAGCTCCGGGCAGCACCATCCCGGGCCAGACCGGCGGGTCCGCTCGCCAGCAGGAGGGAGGTGAGATGAGGTTCGAAGGCGATGACAGCTTTGTGACAGGTGCATGCAGCAATTCGTGCAGGGCCTAAAACTGATCAATTTGTGATCAAACGCGTGTTTGAATTCGGCGAATCGAAAGAGACGAAAGGCATTCGCGCGCCATTTGTTGAAGTCGAAACCCGTCTCTGCCCGAAGCTATGCAAGAAACGCACTGCTGCGTTGCAACAACCGCGATTGGCAAATCAGAGCGATGCGCATATAACAAAACCATCGAAGCGGCGCACTCCTCCTCCCAGTGCCGCTCGGTAGGATCGGCAATACTCCTCCTCCTCCCAATTGCCGATCAAGTTTAAGAGCCTGGCGCATCCTCCTCCCGCGCCAGGCTCTTTTCATTTCTGGCTCCCCCATTTCGAGATCATCCTCAATGCCGGTCGCACCGCAGAGTGTTCTGCTTGCTGCAGAGGCGTGCGGACCCATATAAGGCCTTCAGGCGAAACCGCTGAGGAGGCATACATGTCGGTAAAGTTCGGGACGAGCGGATTGAGAGGACTGTCGACGGAGCTCGTCGGTTCTATTTCGGCGCTCTACGCCACCGCCTTTGCGCGGCACATGCTGGACAGCGGCGCTTTGCAGGCGGGATCGCCCGTGGTCATCGGCCGTGACTTTCGACCATCCAGCCCCGAAATCGCCGGCACAATCATGGCTGCCGTGAAGCGCCTTGGACTTGAGCCCATCGACTGCGGCACGATCCCGACACCGGCACTCGCTCTTTACGGGGCCTCGATGGGGGCTGCAGGGATCATGGTCACGGGCTCCCATATTCCTGCCGACCGGAATGGCATCAAGTTTTACCGACCTGACGGCGAAATCAACAAGAGCGACGAAGACGCCATCACTAGACTCGCAAGCGAGCTCAAGGATAGTGCCGAGGCCAACATGGTCGATGCCGGCGTCGGAGCGAACCACGAAGCCGACGCGACGAAACTGTTCGTCGATCGCAATCTCGGCGTCCTTCCGGCAGGCTCCCTCGCAGGAAAACGGATCGGGATCTACCAGCACAGCTCGGTTGCACGGGACATGCTGGTCACCGTGTTCGAACATTTCGGTGCGACAGTGTTTCCGCTCGGGCGCTCGGAGCAGTTCATTCCGGTCGACACCGAGGCCGTTTCTCCCGACACCGTGACACAACTCGCCCGCTGGACGGACGAACTGGCGCTCGATGCGGTTCTTTCGACAGACGGGGACGGCGACAGACCGCTGGTCGCGGACGAGCATGGCATGCCGCTTCGCGGCGACCTGCTCGGGCTGGTCACCGCACGTTTTCTTGGGGCAGCCGTCGTCGCGACACCTGTGACCTCGAATTCCGGCCTTGAACAGGATGGTGGCTTCAGCGTTCGGCGAACCCGGGTTGGGTCCCCCTATGTGATCGCCGCCATGGAAGAGGCGCTCGCGAGCGGCGAACGCGGCGTCATCGGTTTCGAGGCCAATGGTGGCCTGATGCTGGGATCGGACTTTGCGATCGGAGAAACCCTGCTCAAGGCCCTGCCGACCCGCGACAGCTTCCTGCCGGCGCTTGCCGTGCTTGGCACGGCCGCACAACGCGGTCTGTCGCTTTCGGCACTGGTCAATGACTTCAATCTTCCAGTGGCGCTCAGCGACCGCCTGGAGAACTATGCGAGCGAGCGTAGCGCCTCTTTGATGGCGCATCTGCGCGGCTCCAGGCAGCAGTTGGAGGCATTCCTCTCGCCGATCGGCACCGTCGAGACGGTGAGTGACATCGACGGGCTGCGGGTGACATTGACCGACGGTCGCGTCATCCATTTCCGTCCGTCCGGCAATGCGCCGGAAATGCGGTGCTATGTCGAGGCGGCCGACGCGGACAATGCTGCGGCCCTGCTCAAGCAGGGTCTTTCGCTGCTTGCAAGCTGGTCGATCTGAACCGAGCCGCCTGACGGGGCGTATTGGTTGATGACAGAAAACATGAGGACGTCATGACCAAGATTGCCTGGATTACCGGCTCAAGCACCGGCATCGGCCGTGCGCTGGCGGAACGACTGATACGCGACGGATGCCGCGTGGCCGTCAGTGCACGCAGCGCCGATGCGCTCGCTTCACTGGCCGCGAGCCACCCGGGCAAGGTCGGCGTCTATCCGCTCGATGTGACCGATCCAGCCGCTGTGAAGCAGGTCTTCGCCTCGATCGAGAACGAGATGGGCCCGGTCGATCTCGCGGTCTTTGCGGCCGGCTCCTATACGCGCGACTATGCTGAGGATTTTGATAGCGCGCGGACGCGGCAGATGTTCGAGCTCAACGTGCTCGGCACGGCGTCATGCCTGGAAACAGTGATGCCGGCGATGATTTCTCGTCGTCGCGGTCATATTGCAGTGGTGGCCTCGGTTTCGGGGTATGTGGGGCTGCCGGGCGCGGCGACATACGGCGCGACGAAGGCTGCTCTCAACGTGATGTGCGAAGCGCTCTATCCGGAGCTCGAGCGCCACGGCGTGAAAATGACCATCATCAATCCGGGTTTCGTCGATACGCCGCTGACGAAGAAGAACGACTTCCCCATGCCGTTCCTGGTGTCATCCGAAGAGGCGGCCGACACAATCGCCAAGGGGCTGGCGAAGGGGAAGTTCGAGATCATCTTCCCATGGAAGATGGCGCTTGCCATCCGCTTCCTGCATGCCCTGCCCCATTCGCTTCGCTTTGCGCTGACGCGCAAAATGCTGCGCCCAAATCCCTGAACGCAGCATCTACTCAACATTCGAGGTCAAAGTTCAGGCTGGCTTGTCCAGCCTGAACTGAACAACGTCGATGCGCCCGAAGCGGAAGCCGACCGCGCAATAATGCAGATAGAGACGCCACATGCGGTAGAAGCGGCGATCGAAGCCCAAGGGCTCGATCTTCTGCCAGTTGGCGGTGAAGGCATGGTCCCAGGCGATCAGCGTGCGATCATAGTCGCGGCCGAACCGGAAGCGGTCGCCAATCTTCAGACCGGCAGCTTCCGCATCCCGCTCGAAGACGGTGACCGAGGGCAGCATGCCACCCGGGAAGATATAGGTCTGGATGAAATCAGCGCTGCGGCGATAATAGTCGAAGCGGCTTTCGTCGATGGTGATCGTCTGGATGAGGGCCTTGCCACCCTGAACCAAGCGTTCCTGCACGGACTTGAAATAGACCGGCCAATTCTCTTCGCCGACGGCCTCGAACATCTCGATCGAGACGATCTTGTCGAACTGGCCGCGGCAGTCGCGGTAATCCTCCAGCCGGATGTCGACCCGATCGGCAAAGCCTGCCTTTTCCAAGCGGTCGCGGGCGAACTTCGCCTGTTCGTTGGACAGGGTGAGGCCGGTGACCCGACAGCCGGTCTTGCGGATAGCATGCTCGGCAAAGCCGCCCCAGCCGCATCCGATTTCCAGGACGTGATCATCCGGCCCGATCTGCAGCTCTTCGACGATGCGGGCGTATTTGGCTTCCTGAGCATCCGCGAGGCTCATTGCCGGCGCCGTGTAGAGCGCCGAGGAATAGGTCATGGTCTGGTCGAGCCAGAGACCATAGAAGGCATTCCCAAGATCGTAATGATAGGCGATATTTCGCCGGCTACCCTTTTTCGAGTTGCGGCGCAGCTTGTGGCGCAGGCGCGCCAGCGCCTTGAACAGGGATGAGGAGGCGAGCACCGCACCGAGCTGAGCCTCATTGGACAAAGCGAGTTCCAGCACGGCGCCGATATCGGGCGAATCGAGGTCGCCGTCCATGAAGGACTGTGCGAAGCCGAGCGTTCCGCCGGTCAGGAGACGGAAGACAGGGCTTGCATTGCGCACGCACAAGACGGCATTCGGCCCCGGCTTTGCGCCAATCGCCACATGCTCTCCGTATCCTTCGAATTGCAGTGTGAGACGCCCGACGGCGATGCGATCGGCCCAGCGGCACATCATGCGCTGCCAGAATGTGAGAGAGCTAACCACAGGGTGCATTTCCTGCTCAGCGTGACTCATGACTTATTCATCCCATTCTGCACGACGATCGTAGACGCTATTCTGGCTGCTGCCGGCTCATGTCGATAGATGGGAACCCCCTTCCACCAAAGCCTCAGTGCCTCCCAATGGATGCCACCCATCACTTTGAGGGTCATCAAAGGGTACTTCAGCAACATGTGCAACAAGCCTCTATCCGACAAAGGACGGCGCCGGCCGGAAAAAGTTGCAAACAAAAGTGGCCCATCGGGATCGCTCTCGCCGATATTGATCGCGACATCGTCATCCGGCGGGCTGATGCGGAAATTGTATTCGCAGTTCATCGGCATGAAGGGCGAGACATACATCTCCTTGGCGCAGCTGTGGCGCAGGATACCGTTCGCTTCTGCTTCCACCGGGATCACATAGGTGTGGCGCTCGTTGAAGGTGTTGCACACCTCATACAGCACTGCGGCAAGGCCGCCTTCGGCCCGGTAGCAGAAGAAGACGGTGATCGGATTGAAGACATAGCCGAGAATCCGGGGATAGCAGAGCATGCGGATCTTCCAGCCGGCGTCTTCCAGCCCTGCAGCGGCCAGGCGTTCCTCAAGCCAGGAGCGCAGTTCTCCGGCGCGACCATTGCCATGATCGACATCATGCACGGAATACAGTGCGGCGCGGTTGTAGCCGAAGAGGCGCAAGCCGTTGTTCAGCTCATCGATTTCGTCGAGGTCGATCAAAAGCGAGAAGACGCTGTAGCGAAGGCTATGCTTCTTGGGCCGGCTGCGGACATGTAGCACATGCCCTGCATAGATGGCGGACTGAAAAGTCATTCCGCAGCCTCAAGCTGACGGCCGATGACGATGCGGCCGGATTCGTTTTCGACCGACCAGGGACGGCGAACGCCGCCTAGCGCCTCGGCGACAGCAAGGCCCGCTTGCAGGCCATCCTCGTGAAAGCCGCTTCCGAAATAGGCGCCGCAGAACCATGTGTTGCGGCGACCCTGCAGCTGCCAGATCCGGCGCTGAGCACGGATGGCGGCGACATCGAACAGCGGATGTTCATAGTTGAATGTCCGGATGACCTTGGACGGGTCGATCGGGCGGCATGGGTTGAGCGTCACGAAGAGCGGGGTCGCCGGATCGAGCGACTGCAGCATGTTCATCCAATAGGTGACGCAGAGGGTTTCGCTCGCGTCTGCCTGCTTGCCGGCGACGTAGTTCCAGCTCGACCAGACAGACTTGCGCTTGGGCATCAACTGCTCGTCCGAATGGAGCACGGCGAGATTAGGCGTGTACTGGAAGGACTCCAGGATCTCACGCTCCTCGGTGTCGGCATCTTCAAGCAGGTCAATGCTCTGATTGGCATGGGTGGCGAGTACGACATCATCGTAGGCTTCGACGCCGCCATGCACGTCTGTGACTTCCACACCGGTAATGCCGCGACGAACGCCCGTCACGGCTGTGCCTAGCCGCACCTCGCCAGAGAAATCAGCGAGGATCCGCGCAACGTATTCGCGGCTGCCACCCTTCACGGTGCGCCAGCGCGGACGATCCTTGAGGACCAGCAAGCCGTGGTTTGCGAAAAAGCGAATGAAGGCGTGGAGCGGATAAAGCCGCATCTCCGAAGCCGTGGTCGACCAGATGGCGGCCCCCATCGGCAGCAGGTGATCCTCAATGAAGGATGGCGCATAGTCGGCCGAGGCCAGATAGTCGCCGAGCGATACGCCCTCGAGCTCACGGCGATCAAGAAGGCCCGGCGCTTCCTTGTAGAAGCGGAGGATGTCCTTGACCATGCGCCAGAATCGCGGGCGCAGGATGTTCGACTTCTGCCCCAGGAGACCGGAAAGGCCCGAGCCCGAATATTCGAAGGCTCCATCACCAAGCGACGCTGCAAAGGACATGTTTGACGGCAGGGTCGGGACGTCGAGATGCTCGAACAGCTTCACGAGATTGGGATAGTTGCGGTCGTTATAGACGATGAAGCCGGTGTCGACGGGAATATCCTTGGCTGCGCCCGGCGCCAGGACCGTATTGGAATGGCCACCCGGCCGGCTCTCCGTTTCATAGAGAACGACGTCGGCGCTTTTCGACAGCAACCAGGCGCAGGAGAGACCTGAAATGCCCGATCCGATGACCGCGATCCTGCGTTTACCGCTGAATGCGGCCTTCGTCGTACCAGTGTCCATTACCCGCCCTTTACAAACTCTTTTATCCAATGGATTCGCCAATGATTACGCAAGGTAAATCTCAATGGATTGATTGGCGCGAATAAATTCGCATCCGGTGATCCGTCCGCGAAACGGCGGCGTAAAGCGCTTCATGATGAACGCGATACACATCTCGGCAGATGCGTGCCACAATGACCCCGGGCGAACCGCACGGCAACAGGTCGTTGCGTCGCTCAAACGAGGGAAAAAAAGCGTTTCGATGACCGAGTCGGTGGAAGAACTGGACCAGCGTAACTTCTCGCAGCTTTTGGCCGCCGTTGGCCGCGATAGAGACATCGAAGCATTCGAGACGATCTTCAAATATTACGGTCCAAAGGTGCGTGCCTACATGGCGAAGCTTGCCCGCGATGGGCAGGCGGCCGAAGAACTGATGCAGGAGACGATGCTCGCTGTCTGGAACAAGGCCGAGCAGTTCGACCCGACAAGGGGAAATGTTTCCAGCTGGATCTTCACCATCGCTCGAAATCAACGCATCGACGCCTTCCGTCGCGAAAAACGTCCGACCTTCGACCCGTCTGATCCGGCCTTCGTGCCCGATGACGTGCCGCCGGCCGATGTCGAATTCGAAGGCAGGCAGGAGGCAGATCGCCTGCGCCGCGCCATGGAAACCCTACCACCCGAACAGCTCGAACTCCTCAAAATGTCATTCTACAGAGAAGCATCCCACAGCATGATCGCAGCCGAACTCGGACTGCCGATGGGAACCGTCAAATCCCGCATTCGCCTCGCCTTTGCGAAGCTGCGCGCAGCCTTGGAGGAGCGAGCATGACGCTCCACGTTCAACATCATCTGAGCGACGAACTGCTGCTCGATTACGCGACCGGAAATCTGGCCGAGGGCTGGAGCATTGCGGTTGCGACGCACCTGGCGCTCTGCCCGGCCTGCCGCGATCGGCTTTCCTTCATGGAACACACCGGCGGTCAGCTTCTCGAAGCGACCGAAGTGAAGTCTGAGGAAACCTCATCCGCAGACAGCTGGGCTTCCATGAAAGCCAAGCTCGGAAAGAACGGTGGCGCGACGTCCTCCGTCAAGCCTGTTGCCATGCCGGCCGACATTCCCGTCCTGCCCGAGCCCCTGCGTTCTTATCTGGGCGGCGATGTGGAGGCCCTGAAATGGAAGGCTCTCGGTCGCGGCGCGTATCATATCCCGATCAAGACCGGTGATTCGGAAAGTCAGGTTCGCTTGCTCAAGATCCCGGCCGGCAAGCCTGTGCCCGAACATTCGCATGGCGGGCGGGAACTGACGCTTGTACTCAAGGGTGCCTTCACCGATGGTGCGACCGTGTTCAAGCGCGGTGACATCGAGGAAGCCGACGAGACGTTGACGCACCAGCCGGTGGCGACACCGGACGAGGATTGCATCTGTCTCGCAGTGACCGACGCACCGCTGAAGTTCAAGAGCCTTCTGGTCCGTCTGGTCCAGCCGGTTCTCGGAATCTGATTAAAGGCCGGGCAGGCGCCCGGCCGAGAGGGAAGACAAATGCCTTATGTGATCGCCTACGCCTCTACGGCCGTTGTCTTCTTCGCTCTCGACTATCTCTGGCTGACGCGCATTGCGATCGGATTTTACCGCGAGCATATCGGCAGCCTGCTTCTGGCAACGCCCAACTTTGCGGCCGCTGGCATCTTCTACCTCTTCTACGTCATCGGGCTCGTCTACTTCGCCGTGATGCCAGCCGTCTCGGCGGGCAGCGTGCTCACCGCCATCTTCAATGGCGCCCTGCTTGGCCTACTTGCTTACGGCACCTACGACATGACCAACCTCGCCACCTTGAAGGGCTGGTCGCTGCAGGTGAGCCTTGTCGACATGGCCTGGGGCGCTTTTCTTTCGGCGACGGCCTCAGCGGCCGGCTACTATGCCGTTTCGCGCTTTACGCAGTGAGCGCTGGAAGGGCGTCTTCGGGCGCCCTATGTTCTCGGCATGATCAAGCCGGACCTTCTTCTTCATCCGACACCCGGTGGACTTTACTGCCCGCTGGGTGATTTTTTTGTCGATCCGGTCCGTCCTGTCGACCGGGCGCTGATCACGCACGGACATTCCGACCACGCTCGCTCGGGCCATACACACGTACTCGCCACCCAACAGACCCTCGACATCATGGCGATCCGCTACGGTGAGGATTTCTGTGTAACGTCACAGAGCGCTGCCTTCGGGGAAACCATTTCGATCAATGGTGTTGCGATCCGCTTTCATCCGGCAGGCCATGTGCTTGGCTCGGCACAGATCGAGATCGAAGCACAGGGGACACGGATCGTGGTCTCCGGCGACTACAAGCGCGGCGCGGATCCGACCTGCGCGAGCTTCGAGCCGGTTCCCTGCGATGTCTTCATCACCGAGGCCACCTTCGGACTGCCGGTCTTCCACCATCCGGAGCCACGGCTGGAAATCCAGAAGCTTCTGACCTCGCTGCAGCAGTTTCCAGAGCGCAGCCATCTGATCGGGGCCTATGCGCTGGGCAAGGCACAGCGGGTGATTTCGCTCATCCGGCGCGGCGGCTACGAGAAGCCTATCTATATTCATGGCTCGATGGCGCGGCTCTGCGACTATTATACCGAGCAAGGCGTGGAGCTGGGGGATCTCAGGCCAGCCACAACAGAGGACAAGAAGTCGGGCAACTTCAAGGGCGCTGTCGTTATCGGCCCGCCGTCTGCCTTCAACGATCGCTGGGCGCGGCGCTTCGAAGATCCCCTCGCCATCTTTGCGTCCGGCTGGATGATGGTACGCCAGAGAGCCAAGCAGCGCGGCGTGGAACTGCCGCTTGTCATTTCCGACCATTGCGACTGGCCGGAACTGCTGGACACGATCCGCGAGGTCGGGCCGCAGGAGGTGTGGGTGACGCATGGGCGGGAGGAAGCGCTGGTGCGCTGGTGCGAACTTGAGGGTATCAAGGCACGGCCGCTGCACCTTGTCGGCTATGAAGACGAGGGGGACTGAGATGAAGGCCTTTGCCCGCCTCCTCGATCGCCTCGTGCTGACGCCTAGCCGCAACGGCAAGCTCACGCTGCTGGTGGACTATTTCAGTAACACACCTGATCCGGATCGCGGCTATGCACTGGCCGCGCTGACCGATGGGCTCGACATCAAGGGCGTGAAGCCGGCGCTGCTGAAGGAACTGGTGCTGGAGCGTATGGATCCGATCCTGTTCCAGTATTCCTATGACTATGTCGGCGACCTTGCCGAGACCATCTCGCTGGTCTGGGAGCCTCAGGCGCTGGAAGCCGAGGACGAGCAGGATCTCGAAAGCCTGTCAAAGATCGTCGAGCGGCTGCAGCGGCTTGGGCGAAACGAGACGCGCTCCGTCATGCGCGACCTGTTTGACAGGCTCGACACGTCAGAGCGGTTCGCGCTGATCAAGCTCGTGACCGGAGGCCTCCGGATCGGCGTCTCGGCGCGCCTCACCAAGCAGGCGCTGGCGCTCTATGGCGACAAGGATGTTGTTGACATCGAGAGCCTCTGGCACGGGCTGAAGCCTCCTTATACCGAGCTGTTCGACTGGCTCGAGAACCGGGTCGAGAAACCTGTCTTGTCGACGCCGGCGATCTTTCATTCCGTCATGCTCTCGACGCCGATTGAAGACAGGGATCTGCCCAATCTCGATCCGAAGGATTTCGCCGCCGAATGGAAGTGGGATGGCATCCGTGTGCAGCTCTCTTGCTCCGGCGGAAAGAGCCGGCTCTATTCGCGCTCCGGCGACGATATCTCGGGGGCCTTTCCTGACATCATCGAGGCAGCAAAGTTCGAGGGCGTGATCGACGGCGAACTGCTCGTCGGCGGCACATCGCGGACCAATGCGCCGACGCGCACCTTTTCGGATCTCCAGCAGCGGCTCAATCGCAAGACGGTGACGCCCAAGATGCTGGAGGACTATCCGGTCTTCATCCGAGCCTATGACATCCTGTTCGATGCTGAAGTGGATGTGCGCCCCGAGACCTTCCTCACACGTCGTGAACGCTTAAGCGCCCTCGTCGAGCAACAGGAGCCACGGCGGTTCGATCTCTCGCCGCTCGTATCCTTCTCCACCTGGGAAGAGCTGGAGCAGTTGCGCGCTGCCCCACCTGATCCTGTGATCGAAGGGGTGATGCTCAAGCGCCTTGACAGCAGCTATCAGGCGGGACGTGCCAAGGGGCCGTGGTTCAAGTGGAAGCGCGACCCGATGAATGCCGATGCCGTGCTGATGTATGCCCAGCGCGGGCACGGCAAACGCTCCAGCTACTATTCGGATTTCACCTTCGGGGTCTGGACGGCGATCCCCGGCGAAGGGGATGTGCTCGTGCCGGTCGGCAAGGCCTATTTCGGCTTCACCGATGAGGAGCTGGAAGTGCTTGACCGTTTCGTGCGCAACAATACGGTGGAGCGCTTCGGCCCGGTTCGCAGCCTGAGGGCAGAACCCGAGCATGGCTTTGTCGTCGAGGTGGCCTTCGAGGGGCTGGCGCGGTCGACGCGGCACAAATCCGGGATTGCGATGCGGTTTCCCCGCATCGCACGGCTCAGGCAGGACAAGCTGCCGAAGGATGCCGATCGCCTGGAGACGCTGGTCGCGATGCTCTGACGGCTAGCGTGTTTCCAGGATTAGCGGGTGGTTAGGCAGCGGGAGACGCTGTCCTGCCAACCGGCAATCGCGGCTTCCCGTTCGGTTACATCCATGCCCGGCTCGAAACGGCAATCCCGCTTCCAGGTCGCGGCAAAGCCCTTCTGGTCGGGCCAGAGGCCAGCACGGGAGCCGGCAAGCCAGGCGGCGCCGAGGACGGTGGTTTCGAGAACAACGGGACGATCGACGGGGGCAGCGAGGATGTCGGCCAGCCGCTGCATCGTCCAGTCGGAGGCCACCATGCCGCCATCGACGCGGAGCACCGTCTTCGATGCGCTGCCGTTCCAGTCCTTCTTCATGGCCTCCAGGAGATCATGGGTCTGGTAGGCGACGCTTTCGAGTACGGCGCGGGCGAATTCGGCTGGACCCGTTCCACGGGTCAGGCCGAAGATCGCGCCACGGGCATCGGCATCCCAATGGGGCGCGCCGAGGCCAGTGAAGGCAGGGACCAGATAGACGCGCTGATGCGGGTCGGCCTTGCTGGCGAGCGCATCCGTTTCCGAAGCGACCTTGACGAAGCCCATCTGGTCGCGGAGCCACTGGACGGCGGCACCGGCGATGAAGATCGAGCCTTCGAGGGCGTAGGTTGTTTCGCCATTCATGCGATAGGCGATGGTGGTGAGCAGGCGGTTGGACGAGGCGACGCGATCGCGGCCGGTGTTGAGAAGCGCGAAGCAGCCCGTGCCATAGGTCGATTTCATCATGCCCGGCTCGAAGCAGGCATTGCCGATGACGGCCGCCTGCTGGTCGCCGGCAACGCCGAGGATCGGGATTGCGGCGCCGAGAACGGCAGCATCCGTGATGCCGAAGTCGTCGGCACAATCCTTGACCTCCGGCAGCATGGCGCGCGGGATCTCGAGGATCGACAGGAGTTCGTCATCGAAGCTGTTGGCGCTGATGTCATAGATCAGGGTGCGCGAGGCATTGGTCGCGTCGGTGGCGTGGACCTTGCCCCCGGTCAGCTTGTAGATGAGCCAGCTATCGACCGTGCCGAAGCAGATATCGCCGTTTTCCGCGCGCGCCTTCAGCCCGTCGACGTTCTTCAGAAGCCAGGACAGCTTGGTGCCGGAGAAATAGGGATCGAGCAGCAGACCGGTCTTTTCTGTAAAGAGCGGCTCCAGGCCCTTATGCTTGAGCTCGTCGCAGAAGCGCGCGGTGCGGCGATCCTGCCAGACGATGGCGCGGTGAACCGGCTGGCCGGTCTCGCGGTCCCAGACGACGACGGTTTCGCGCTGATTGGTGATGCCGATCGCGGTCACATCGGTGATTTTGATCTTGGCGGCCGCGACCGCCTTTTCGATGGTCGCAAGCACAGTCTGCCAGATCTCGTCCGCATCATGCTCAACCCATCCGGAATCCGGGAAATGCTGGGTGAACTCCTGCTGGGCGACGCCGACGATATGCATCTCGTGATCGAAGATCATCGAGCGGGTCGAGGTCGTTCCTTGGTCGATGGCCAGAATGTAACCGCTCATCAGGCGCAAACTCCTTAATTGAAGAAGCCGGGGCGTAGATTTCGCCCCGGCGGTTGTCAATGGATCAGAATACTGACCGGATCACTTCTGCCAGCTCTTGACCAGTTCGTCGTAGTTGACGGTGATCGGCTGTTCCTTCTCGTTCTCGATCTTCAGCTGCGGAGCGAGATTGCCCTTGGCAACGGCATCGGCGTTCCACTCTTCGAGGGTCTTTTCCTCGGCAAGCTTCGGACCGATATCGCCCTGGACGCCAGCGCGTTCGAGACGCTCAAGGACCTTTTCCTGCTCAGCGCAGAGCGAGTCCATGGCTTCCTGCGCAGTCTTTGCACCGGAAGAAGCGTCACCGATTGCCTGCCACCAGAGCTGAGCCAGCTTCGGATAGTCAGGAACGTTGGTGCCGGTCGGCGACCACTGCAGGCGAGCCGGCGAGCGGTAGAATTCGACCAGACCGCCGAGCTTCGGAGCGCGATCGGTGAAGGACTGGTGATCGAGGGTCGACTGACGGATGAAGGTCAGGCCGACATGGCTCTTCTTCACGTCAACCGTCTTCGAGGTGACGAACTGTGCGTAGAGCCAGGCGGCCTTCGCGCGGTCTTCCGGGGTGGACTTCATCAGCGTCCAGGAACCTGCGTCCTGATAGCCGAGCTTCATGCCGTCCTTCCAGTAGACGCCATGCGGGCTCGGAGCAAACCGCCACTTCGGCGTGCCGTCCTCATTCACGACCGGCAGGCCTTCCTTGACGAAGTCGGCGGTGAAGGCGGTGTAGGTGAACATCTGCTGGGCGACTTCACCCTGCGACGGCACCGGACCGGATTCCGAGAAGGTCATGCCCTGAGCAGCCGGAGGGGCGTACTTCGTCATCCATTCGAGATACTTCTCGATGGCATAGACGGAGGCAGGGCCGTTGGTGTCACCGCCGCGGGCGACGCAAGAGCCGACCGGACGCGAGTTTTCGTCGACCTTGATGCCCCATTCGTCAACCGGGTTGCCGTTCGGGATGCCCTTGTCGCCGTTGCCGGCCATGGAAAGCCAGGCGTCGGTGAAGCGCCAGCCGAGCGACGGGTCCTTCTTGCCGTAGTCCATGTGGCCGAAGACCTTCTTGCCGTCGATTTCTCGACCGGTGAAGAATTCAGCGATGTCCTCGTAAGCCGACCAGTTGACCGGAACGCCGAGATCGTAGCCGTACTTCGCCTTGAAGTCGGTCTTGTTCTTCTCGTCGTTGAACCAGTCGTAGCGGAAGAAGTAGAGGTTGGCGAACTGCTGGGTCGGCAGCTGGTAGAGCTTGCCATCCGGAGCGGTCGTGAAAGACTTGCCGATGAAGTCATCGATGTCGAGGGTCGGGCTGGTGACGTCCTTGCCTTCGTTCGCCATCCAGTCGGTCAGGTTGCGGACCTGCTGGTAGCGCCAGTGGGTGCCGATGAGGTCGGAGTCGTTGATGTAGGCGTCGTAGATGTTCTCGCCCGACTGCATCTGCGTCTGCAGCTTTTCAACGACGTCACCTTCACCGATCAGGTCATGGGTGATCTTGATGCCGGTGATGGCGGTGAAGGCCGGAGCGAGGACCTTCGATTCATATTCATGCGTGGTGATGGTTTCGGAGACGACCTTGATCTCCATGCCGGAGAAAGGCTTCGCAGCGTCGATGAACCACTGCATTTCGGCTTCCTGCGTGGCACGATCGAGTGCCGACATGTCGCCGACCTCGGCGTCCAGGAACTTCTTCGCCGCTTCCATGTCGGCGAATGCGACACCCGTCATTGCCAGAAGCATGGCGGCCGTCGTCGTCAAAAGGTGCTTTCGCATAGTTTCCTCCCTAAGGTTGCGAATGCGTTCAGTTTGCAGTCCCGAGGATGGCGACCTCCCGCCGCCATCCATCTTGTCTTGCCCTAGACGAAGCGGAAGACGCCGATGGCGTAGACCACGGACAGGGCGAGAGCCCACCACAGGTTCGGTCCAACGAGACCGAGCCAAGCGAGATTGATGAAAGCCGATCCAAGCAGCGACACGAAAAGGCGGTCACCACGGGTCGTCTCGAAGCGCAGAATGCCGGTTCGCGGATTGCCGCCCGGGGACAGATATTCCCAGACTGCCATCGACAGGATCAGGCTGAAGATCACGACGAAGAATATGGCCGTCGGCGTCGTCCAGGCCATCCATGTAAAGTCCATTTGAACCTCCTCAGACGCGGCCCAGGGCAAAGCCCTTGGCGATGTAGTTGCGGACGAAATAGATCACGAGCGCTCCGGGTATGATCGTCAGCACGCCGGCTGCGGCCAGCACGCCCCAATCCATGCCGGAAGCAGAAACCGTACGCGTCATGATGGCGGCGATCGGCTTGGCATCCGTCGTCGTCAGAGTACGGGCAATCAGAAGCTCGACCCAGGAGAACATGAAGCAGAAGAAGGCGGCGACACCGATGCCGGATGCGATCAGCGGCATGAAGATCTTCACGAAAAACTTCGGGAAGGAATAGCCGTCGATATAGGCCGTCTCGTCGATCTCCTTCGGCACGCCCGACATGAAGCCTTCCAGGATCCAGACAGCCAGCGGCACGTTGAACAGGCAGTGTGCGATGGCGACTGCGATATGCGTGTCGATCAGGCCGAAGGCAGAGTACAGCTGGAAGAAGGGCAGTGCGAAAACGGCCGGCGGCGCCATGCGATTGGTCAGCAGCCAGAAGAACAGATGCTTGTCACCCAAGAAGCGATACCGCGAGAAGGCATAGGCTGCCGGCAGGGCGACGGCGACTGCGATCACGGTGTTCATGCACACATAGATGATCGAGTTGATGTAGCCCTTGTACCACGACGGATCGGTGAAGATCACAGCGTAGTTGGCAAGTGTCGGGTTGACGGGCCAGAGCGAGAAGGCACCCGTGATCTCTGCATTCGTCTTGAAGCTCATGTTGACGAGCCAATAGATCGGCAGGAGCAGAAAGATGATGTAGATCGTCGGAACCAGAAAGCCGAAGCCGGTGCGGTTGTCAGTGCTTTTCATCGGTATCTCCCTCAGCCCTTCGCGTCACTGTTGGTCATGACGGTGTAGAAAACCCAGGACAGCGCGAGGATGATCAGGAAGTAGATGATCGACATCGCAGCCGCCGGACCAAGGTCGAACTGGCCAACCGCCATCTTGACGAGGTCGATGGACAGGAAGGTGGTCGAATTGCCCGGGCCGCCGCCTGTCAGGACGAAGGGCTCGGTGTAGATCATGAAGCTATCCATGAAGCGCAGCAGCACGGCGATCAGAAGCACGCGCTTCATCTTCGGCAGCTGAATGAAGCGGAACACGGACCAGCGCGATGCGCCGTCGATCTTGGCTGCCTGGTAATAGGCATCCGGGATCGAGACGAGACCGGCATAGCAGAGCAGCACGACAAGGCTCGTCCAGTGCCAGACATCCATCACGATGATGGTGACCCAGGCGTGGATCGGGTTCTGCGTGTAATTATAGTCGAAGCCAATGGCGTTCAGCGAATAGCCGAGAAGACCGATGTCGACGCGACCGAAAACCTGCCAGATGGTGCCGACGACATTCCACGGAATGAGCAGCGGCAGCGCCATCAAAACGAGGCAGACCGGAACGCCTAGTCCGGTTTTCGGCATGTTGAGCGCGATGAAGATGCCAAGCGGCACCTGGATCGCCAGAATGATCATGGAGAAGATCAGGTTGCGTCCGAGCGCATCCCAGAAGCGATCGGACGAGAGGATATCGGTGAACCAGTCGGTGCCGGCCCAGAAGAACTGATTGTTGCCGAAGGTGTCCTGGACGGAATAGTTCACCACGGTCATCAGCGGAATGACGGCCGAGAAGGCAACCAGCACCAGAACCGGAATGACCATGAACCAGGCTTTGTTGTTCCAAGTCTTTTCCATGGTTCAGCCCTCCATTCCAACGCGCCAGGAATCGGCGAAGATGCCGACGCCCTCGGGGACGAATGTTACCTTCGGATCGGCGGGGATATCCGCATCCTCGGGGATGACGATCGACAGCGGGTTGCCGGCAAACTGCGCACGCACGATCTTCTGACGGCCGATATCCTCGACCTTGGCGACGGTCACGGGCATGCCTTCGCGTCCGAGACGCAGGAATTCGGGGCGGATGCCGAGCTCGATCTTGCTCTGTCCTGAGAGCTTGGGCGTTCCCGGCAGGTTCACCGTCTGGTCGCCAACGATCGCGGTTGCGCCATTCACCTTCACCGGCATGACATTCATGCCCGGCGAGCCGATGAAATAGCCGACAAAGGTGTGGCTCGGACGCTCGAAAAGTTCGGCCGGCGTTCCGATCTGGACGATCTGGCCGTCATACATGACGACGACCTTATCGGCGAAGGTGAGCGCTTCGGTTTGGTCATGGGTGACGTAAACCATGGTGAAGCCGGACTGGCGGTGCAAACGCTTCAGCTGCGAGCGCAGCACCCACTTCATATGCGGGTCGATCACCGTCAGCGGCTCATCGAAAAGGATCGCGTTGACATCCGAGCGCACGAGGCCGCGACCAAGGGAGATCTTCTGCTTCTGGTCCGCCGTCAGGCCTTGCGCCTGCTTGCGGGCCATAGGCTGCAGGTCGATCATGTCGAGGATCTCGTTGACCCGCTTGTTGACCTGATCTTCCGGCACATGCCGATTGCGCAAGGGGAAGGCCAGGTTGTCGTAGACGCTCATGGTGTCGTAGACGACCGGGAACTGGAAGACCTGGGCGATGTTGCGGGCAGCCGTCGGCAGGTTGGTGACGTCAACGCCGTCGAATTCGATCCGGCCATCCGAGGGATGGATCAGGCCCGAGATGATGTTGAGCAGCGTGGTCTTGCCGCAGCCCGAGGGACCGAGCAACGCATAGGCGCCGCCATCATCCCATTCGTGATGGACTTCCTTCAGGGCATAGTCGCCGGCTGCGCGGGCGGCCGGGGTGTAGGCGTGACGGATATGGTCGAGGTTGATGCGTGCCATGACGTTCCTCCTCACGCAGCCAGTTCGGCGGGGGCGCCGAGCGCCCTGCCGTCGGCGCCAAACGCCATCAGGTGACGGGTGTCGATGAAGACGTCGATCTCGCGGTCGGGATCAATGTCGTGGATGCCATGCGCCAGGCAAACCCAGCGGGCAGTTCCATATTCGACGTGGATGAAGCTCTCGGAGCCGGCGATTTCCGACACGAGGGTGCGTGAGCGCATGGCCATGGCACCAGGCAGGGCAGTAAGCGACAGGTGGTGCGGGTGGAAGGCCACCGTCACCGGACCGTCTGCAATCGATGAGAGATGCGCCGGCATGCCGAGAACCGGCTGTCCGTTCAGCTCGAAGCTTGCGCCCTTTTTGACGAGCGCGATGGTGTTGAGCGGCGGGTCGGCGAAGGTCCTGGCCGTCAGAAGATCCGACGGGCGACGGTAGACATTGATCGTCTCGCCGAACTGGGTGATGCGGCCTTCAGAGAGCGTCGCCGTATTGCCGCCGAGCAGCAGAGCTTCAGACGGTTCGGTCGTCGCGTAGACGAAGATGGCGCCGGATTCGGCAAAGATCTTCGGCAGCTCCTCGCGCAGTTCCTCTCGAAGCTTGTAGTCGAGATTGGCGAGCGGTTCGTCGAGAAGAACGAGGGTCGCGTTCTTGACGATGGCGCGGGCCAAGGCCGTGCGCTGCTGCTGTCCACCGGAGAGGCTGAGCGGGGTGCGATCAAGATACGGCGTCAGCCGGAGCAGATCGGCGGCCTTGCGGACTTCACGATCGATCGTGGCCGCATCCTTGCCGCCAACGCGCATCGGCGAGGCGATGTTTTCGTAGACCGTGAGGGCAGGGTAGTTGATGAACTGCTGGTAGACCATCGCGACATTGCGCTTCTGGACCGGCATGCCGGTGACATCCTTGCCGTCGAAATGGACGGTTCCGGAAGTCGGCTTGTCGAGGCCTGCCATCAGGCGCATCAGGGATGTCTTGCCCGAAAGTGTGGGCCCGAGCAGGACATTGAGCGTACCCCGCTGCAATGTCAGATCGGTCGGGTGAATATGATATTCACCTCCCGCCATTTTCGAGACTTTACGCAGTTCCAACATATGTCCTCGGGCCTCCTCCAAACCGTCGGTCTTCTTCAGTGGGATGGGCGATCAGGCCGCCGCCAACATCCCCAGATAGGCATCCAGCCCCTTCGCCTCCTCTGGCGTCAGGAACAGACCCTGTTTCGTTCGGCGCCACAGCACATCTTCGGCCGTGACCGCCCATTCCATGTCCACCAGCCAGCGAACTTCCGCTTCATAGAGCGTGCCGCCAAAGTGGCGTCCGAGATCCGCGACCGATCGGGCTTTGCCGAGGATCGACTTCGAATCCGTTCCGTAGCAGCGGATCAGGCGCTCGGCATGTCCCCGCTCCAGGAAGGGATAGGCCTTCAAGAGATCCGCAACCGTCGGCTCAAAAGCTGTTGCAGCGAAATCACCACCCGGCAGACGACTGCCTGCCGTCCAGGCCGGTCCTTTTTCGCCGATCGATTCACCGATCTTTTCCAGCGCATGTTCGGCCAGACGGCGATAGGTGGTCAGCTTGCCGCCGAAGACGTTGAGCAACGGGGCGTCGCCGCTGTTGCCTTCGATCTTCAGCACGTAATCGCGCGTCGCTTCCTGGGCCTTCGAGGCGCCGTCATCGAAGAGAGGACGGACGGCCGAATAGCTCCAGACGATATCATCAGGGCGCACCGGTTCCTGGAAATATTCGCTGGCCGCGTCGCAGAGGTAGTTCACCTCTTCGGGGCTGATGCGCACATCCTTCGGATCTTCGGTGTAGTCGCGGTCGGTGGTGCCAATCAGGGTGAACTCGCCCTCATAGGGGATGGCGAAGATGATGCGATTGTCAGGATTCTGGAAGAAGTAGGCACGCGGATCGGTGAACTTCTTGCGGACGATGATATGGCTGCCTTGGACGAGGCGGACATTGTGTACGTTGTTGCGGCCGAAAGCACCAGCCAGCACTTGGTCTACCCAGGGACCGGCGGCATTCACCAGCATGCGCGCCTTGTGGGTGACCACAGAGCCATCGCGCTGCGACTTCGTGGTGACGACCCAGTGGCCGTCTTCGCGATGGGCGGACACGACGCGGGCGCGGCTCAGGATGTTTGCGCCACGGATCTGCGCGTCGCGAGCATTGAGGACGACCATACGGGCGTCATCGACCCAGCCATCGGAATATTCGAAAGCCTTCGAGAAGACGGGCTTCAAGGGCTTGCCGGCGGGATCGCGGCGCAGGTCGAGCGTCTTGGTGGCGGGCAGGAGCTTGCGACCACCCAGATTGTCGTAAAGGAAGAGGCCAAGGCGAATGAGCCAGGCCGGGCGAATGCCGCCCTTCTGGAAGGGCAGCACGAAACGCAGAGGCCAGATGACATGCGGCGCCATGGCCCAGAGGACCTCGCGCTCCATCAGCGCTTCGCGCACCAGGCGGAATTCGTAATGCTCGAGGTAGCGCAAGCCACCATGGATCAGCTTGGTGGCGCCGGAAGATGTGCCGGAGGCGAAGTCGTTCATTTCAGCCAGGGCGACAGAATAACCACGACCGGCCGCGTCACGTGCGATCCCGCATCCATTGATCCCGCCGCCGATCACAAACAGATCGTAGATTGGCTGCCCCGACATTATCCCTCCACATGTTCGCACCTGCAGCATTTGCTGCTATTGCGAAAGCATGAATATAATTTTCGAAATTTAAACGAATGTCAAACGAAACTTATTCCGCAGGTAGTTGGCCATTCGTCGGAGCGGTTTCGATGATGCGGACGTCCTGCTCCGCACAGATCGTTCGGATGCTGTCTGAAGGACAATGATCGGTGATAAACGTCTGAACCTGCGAGATATGGCCGATCCGGACAGGCGCCGTGCGCTCGAATTTCGACGCGTCTGACACCAGAATGACGTGGCGCGCATTGGCGATAATCGCCTGGGCGACTTTCACTTCGCGGAAATCGAAATCGAGCAGTGCACCATCTTCATCGATGGCCGAAACACCGATAACGGCGAAATCCACCTTGAACTGGCGGATGAAATCTACGGCCGCCTCGCCGACGATGCCGCCATCCGATCCGCGGACCACGCCACCGGCGATCACCACCTCAATTGAGGGGAAAATTCGCAAGTGATTGGCAACGTTGATGTTATTGGTGATGACCATCAATTCCTTATGGTCGACCAATGCGTCACCGACCGCTTCCGTCGTGGTGCCGATGTTGATGAAGAGCGAGGAATTGTCGGGAATCAGATCTGCGGCGGCGCGGCCGATCGCCTGTTTCTCGGTTGCCGCCATTGAACGGCGCGCTTCGTATTTGACGTTTTCATTTCCGCTCGGGAAAACGGCTCCGCCATGAATGCGGTTGAGGGCTCGTGCGTCGCAGAGGTCGTTGAGATCCTTGCGAATCGTCTGCGGAGTGACTGCAAAACGCGCCGCGAGCTCGTCCACGAGAACACGACCCTGCTCCTTCGCCAGAGCCATGATCTCCGCCTGCCTCGCCGAAAACATCATGTCGGCCCCTCCCCTTTTCGTTTTTCTTCAGTCTAGGCAAAAACGAAACATGAGCAATAGCCGAGACCGAAACTATCTCCGGCGCAGGAGGAGTATGAAAGCAAGGCCGCCGGCGAGACCGGTGATGACGCCGATCGGCACATCCTCCGGGGCCATGATCGTGCGCGAAACAATGTCGGCGAGGATCAGGATGACCGCGCCGGCGAGCGCCGATAGTGGGATGACGCGGATGTTGTCACTGCCGGCGGTCAGCCGGACGAAATGCGGAACGAGCAGACCTACGAAGCCGATTGCGCCGGAGAAGGCGACCATGACGCCGGTCAACAGAGCCGTGGCGATGAAGAGTTCGGCCCTGAAGCGGGCAACGGGAACCCCGAGGGTCGCTGCCGTTTCGTCCCCCATGGCCATTGCATTGATTTCACGGGCGCGGACGACCAGGAAGATCAGGCAGGCGGCCAGCACGATCACGGGATAGATGAGATGCGACCACTGGGCGAGGCCAAGGCCGCCCAGCATCCAGAAGACCACCGTATGGGCGGCCCGGGGATCGCCCAGGAAGATGGCGAGATTGCCAAGCGACGTCGCGACGAAGGCAATTGCCACGCCCGTCAGCACCAGGCGGTCGGCTCCGGCACCAGTGAAGCGCGTCACGGCGACCACGGCGAGCGTCGCGAGCAGCGAGCCGACAAAGGCGAAGAGCGGGACGGTGACCAGGCCGAAAATCAGACCCGTGTGCAGCAGGGCGATGATCGCTCCGAGCGCCCCACCTGAGGACACGCCAAGAAGATGGGGGTCGGCGAGCGGATTGCGGGTAACTGCCTGCAAGACGGCACCGACTGTCGCCAGACCGGCGCCGACAAGACCCGCGAGGATGGCGCGGGGAAAGCGCACGTCCCAGACGATGCTCTCGCGGCCCGCAGACCATGTCGGCTCGAAGGTGCCCGGCACCAGCTTGTTGACCAGGATCGACCAGACCGTTTCAGCGGGTATGGCGGCGGACCCCAGTGAAACGCCTGCCGTGAGGCACAGGGCAAGCAGCACGAGCGCCAGACCTGTCCAGAGAAACATGCGACCGTGCATCATGCTGCCTTTGGTAGTGCTTGCGGGCGGGGCCGGAGATCGGCCCCGCCTCAGCGATCACATGTTGCGCGGGTGGAAGGCGTCTGCCAGGCGGTCGATGGCCTGGACGTTGCGCGGACCAGGCGTTGCCTCGACATATTCCAGCACGACGAAACGGTCCTGCTTGACGGCGTCGAGGTTCTTGAAGGCCGGGGTCTCCTTCATGAAGGCGATCTTCTGCTCGGCGGTCACATCGCCGTAGTTGACGATGACGATGACTTCCGGATTGCGTTCGATGACCGGCTCCCAGGAAACCTCGGTCCAGCTCTTTTCCACGTCATCCATAACGTTGACGCCGCCTGCAGCCTCGATCATCGCAGTCGGAATGCCGAAGCGGCCAGAGGTGAAGGGCTTCTCGGTGCCGGAATCATAGACGAAGACGCGCACGGGCTTCTCGATGCCACCGATCCGGGTCGTGATCTCATCGAGCTGCTTGCGATAGCCGGCGACCAGCTCTTCAGCACGCTGCTCGACACCGAAGATCATGCCGAGATTGAGCAGGTCCGCGAACATGTCGTCCATCGTCGGCTTGTTCTTAGCCATGATGTGAATGCAGGATTCGGTGAGCTCATAGACCTTGATGCCCAGGGGCTCGAGCGTCTCGGGCGTCACTTCGCCACCGACCTTCATGCCGTAGTTCCAGCCGGCGAAGTAGAAATCGGCATCGGCGTTCAGCAAGACTTCCTTGGTCGGATATTTCGGCGAAAGTTCCGGCAGTTCCTTTACGCCTTCGCGCAGCCCCTCATCCAGCGTCTTCCAGCCGGAGATGCCCGTGTAGCCGACCATGCGATCCTGCAGTTTCAAGGCGAGCATCATCTCGGTCAGGTTGACGTCGTTGGAGATGGCACGGGCGGGCGCTGCTTCGAAGGTGACGTCGCGACCGCAGCTCTTGACCGTCACGGGATAAGCGAAGGCGGAAGAGGCCGTGAAGACCGATGCGAACAGAGCGGCGGACAGGAGAAAGCGGTTAGCCATGGTATCGGGGTCCTTTCGAAATCAGTTCAGTGCAAGTGAGAAAGAAAAACGGTGCGGGCGAAGACCTTCCGCCTGCTGGCGCGCTGCGAGCACGCCAAAGGTCCCTGACAAAGCCTGTTCGGTCAGAACCGCCTCCGGTGCCCCGAAGGCGCTCATGCGGCCGCCATGCATCAGAGCGACATGGCTTGCGAATTCGGCCGCCAGATTGATGTCGTGCAACGTCGTGATAATCGTCAGATTGAGCGCGCCCAGCAGATCGAGGATTTCGAGCTGATGGCGGATGTCCAGATGGTTGGTCGGCTCATCGAGGATCAGGATCTCCGGCTTCTGGGCGAGTGCACGCGCCACAAGAACGCGCTGCTTTTCGCCGCCCGAGAGGGTCGAGAACTGGCGGTTTGCCAAACGAAGAAGGTCGAGATGGTCGAGGGCGTGTTCGGCTTCGGCTCTGTCCTGATCATTCCAGCCGGAAAGGCCCTCGCGCCAGGGAACGCGGCCCATCATCACAACGTCGCGGACCGTGAAGGGAAAATCGCCAGGCATTTCCTGCAGGACGACAGCGACGCGCCGTGCAACCTGGCGGGCACTCATGGACCAGATGTCCTGGCCGTCCACTTCGACGCGGCCTTCCAGGGGAGAGACGCCGCGATACAGGCAGCGGAGCAAGGTCGTCTTGCCGGCGCCGTTCGGGCCGACGATCGCCAGCCGGTCCCCGGCGTCGAGCGCAAACGACACGTCACGAACGAGAAAATGTGATGGTTTCGGACCCCAGCCGAGATCCGTGACCCGGATAGGGCACCCTTTGCTGCTGCAACTCATCGGCGCACCTCCGCAGGGGAGTTACAGCCAGCGGCTACGCCATGGGCGAGCTTGGATCCAAGCCTGAGCGGCTCATGATCGAGACGGAAATGCATGCCAGTCCTCCGCAGGATTTCTCCGGAGGCAAAATGGCATGTGTTCGGCGCGCCCGAGGGCGCTGTGCAAAAGCCAGTTCGTATCCATCGGAACACCCCGTCCGCTTCGGTTTCATCGCTTGACGGCAGGTCTCCTGGCTCGCGGATATACGCTTTCCATTTGCCTTCCCACGGTGACCCGCAGTGGCCCGGCGTGTGAACGCCGCGAGAATGGACAGCAATCCGCTTACAGTTGCGGGGGCAGCCACGGTCTTGGTCCCTTTTGGGTCTTCCGCACCGTGTTCCCTATTAATCCCCTTCGGAGTCATCCGTTGAGGGAACCGTCACCTGCTTGCATAAGATCTGCAGACCCCGCCGGTCAAGCCTCTAATCTTTCCTAGTTATGTAATATCATTACGTCTAACGATCGACGTTGACCTTGTCCACCCTGAAACTGGGCCTGCACATCAGGTGATTGTTCTATTTTCGGCAGCGGCCTCCGGCAGGACAGCAGAGACCGCCTTCTCGTCGATGACGCGCGCGCCTCTCTGGCGGGTGGAATAGCGCCAGATCCACTGGATGCTGACGAGCAGCCTTTTCTCGAAATTGACCAGCAGATAGACGTGAACAAGGGCCCAGAGGAGCCAGGCGACGCGGCCCTTGAGCTGCCAGGATCCAAAATCGAAGATGGCGGCATTGCGCCCGATGACCGCGGTGTTGCCGCGATTGTGGAAGTGGAACGTGGGAATGGGCTTTCCGGACAGGAGACTGGCTTTCAGCGCACGGCCAAGAAATGTCCCCTGCTGCTTGGCCACCTGGGCCAATGCCGGCATCGGTTTGCCGTCTTCGCCGACCGCGAGCGCTGTATCGCCAAGGGCGTAAATGCCGGGCTTGTCGACAACCGAAAGATCGGGCGCAACCGGCAGGCGACCGCCGGGTCCCGGCTCGATGCCGAGCCATTCGGCGGCCGGGGAGGCTTTCACGCCCGCACCCCAAACGATGCAGCTCGCGGGCAGGAACGCGCCGCCAACCTGAACGCCCTCAGCGGTGATATCTTCGACAGGCGTATTGAGGCGGATATCGACACCGATCCCAGCGAGGTAATCGGATGCGTATTGCGAGAGAGGCTCCGGGAAGGTGGATAGAATTCTCGGCCCAGCCTCGACCAGCAGAACCGTCAATTGATCGGCATGCAGCTTGCGGAAATCCTGGGCGATCATGAAGCGGCCGAGTTCAGAAATCGCGCCCGCCATTTCGACACCTGTCGGTCCGCCGCCGATGACGACGCTGGTCAAAAGCCTCCGCTTCTCGGCCTCATCGGTGCTCCGCTCCGCCTTTTCGAAGGCAAGGAGCAGCCTGTGTCGGATGTCGCGGGCTTCGTGGATGGATTTGAGACCCGGTGCATGCTGCTGCCAGTCATCATGTCCGAAGTAGTTGTAGGTGGAGCCGGTGGCGAGCACGAGCCGATCGAAGGGGATGGAGTCGCCGTCCTTCAGCATGACCGCCCGTGCGGGCGCATCGACCGACACGACCTCGGCCATGACCACATGGATGTTGTCGTAGCGACCCAGTGTGCGCCGAATCGGTTCGGAGATATCTGCAGGCGACAAGGCTGCCGTTGCGACCTGATAGAGAAGCGGCTGGAAGAGGTTGTGATTGCGGCGATCGATGACCGTCACGTCGATTGCCGTAGTGCCTAGAGCCTGGGCGCAGGCGAGGCCGCCGAAGCCGGCCCCAACGATCACGACATGTGGCCTCTTCGTGGGTTCCGTTCCGCTTTCCATCATCACCTCTTGGTCCTGCCCCACGACAAACAGGAGGGACACGCAAATGTTCCCCTTCGAATGACGCGATGCAATAGCGCGAAAATCATTGTTCCAATGATGGAACAAAATCTACGGCTACCCGTTTTTCGGTTGCATTGCTTTTGTTCCCTCCCCCGAATCTCCCCCGGCCGCCCCTGAGGGCGCCTACCTGAACCCCGCCGATGGCGGGGTTCTTTTTGCTGGGTTCGAGCATCACCTGATCCCCTTGAATGCGGCATGCGCTTACTGGCTGGTCAAAGACTGAGCGCGCACCATGTGGTTGCGAACGGTGGGATAATGGGCCGTGGCATAGGTTTTCAAGCCACCGGGAGGCCCATCGGTGGCATAGGAGCCAAGCAGTTGAATCGCCTGATCATGGGCCTTCATCTGTGCGGAGAGATAGGCACTGTCGAACTGGCTCTCTTCCGCCTGTTCCAGCGCCAGCAATGTCTGCCTTTGCTCCATGGAAAGGTCTTCTGACAGGCTGACATTGTCGGACTTGGCCGAATCGTGAAGCTCCCTCTGGGCGCGGCGATGGTCGTCGATCATCGTTTGGGCGAAGGCCTTTACCTCGGATGAGAGACCCCGACGGAGCGCCACTTCGGACGACAGGATTTCGAAGGCATTGGCCGTAGCAGCTTCCTTGGCGAAGCCCGCAGGGTCGAGGGCAAGGGTCGTGGCGGCCTGGCCCGGAGCGGTCGCAGGCGTGAGTTGCTGGGCAGGCGTGCTCTCTTGGGCATAAGCCGCGGTGGAGCAAGTCAGCAAGATGATGGCGAGCATCATTTTCGGGGTCATGGTGTCATCCTTTTTCCCCTGACCAACCGTTCAAAGCCGCGAGCGTTCCCAAACGGCGATGCCGGGCGCCGATTTGACAGGGCTCGGCAAAATTGGCAGCACTGTTCCATACGGAGAGGAGACTTCATGGCACGGCGTGGCGAGGGGCAGACGAGACTGGACGATGCAGCAAGGGCCGGCTGGCTCTACTATGTCGCCGGGCGGACACAGGATGAAATCGCTGCGTCCATGGGCATTTCGCGGCAAAGCGCCCAGCGACTGGTGTCGCTTTCCGTTGCGGAAAAGCTGATCAAGGTTCGGCTCGACCATCCGATCGCGGCGTGCCTCGAGCTTGCGGAAGCGCTGCAGAAGAAGTTCGGCCTCAAGGAGGTCGAGATCGTGCCCTCAGATCCGGCTTCGGAATCGGCGACTGTGGGCGTTGCGGAGGCAGGCGCTGCGCAGCTTGAACGCTGGCTCAAACAACCGGACCCGCTGGTGATTGCCATGGGCACCGGCCGCACGCTCCGCGCCATGATCGACCAGCTGTCGCCAATGGAATGTCCGCAGCACAAGATCGTTTCGCTGACCGGGAACATCAGCCCGGACGGGTCGGCCGCCTATTTCAACGTCATCTTTTCGATGGCTGACGCGATCAAGGCACCCCATTTCCCGATGCCACTGCCGGTCATCGTGTCCTCTCCTGCGGAGCGGGAGCTGCTGCACAACCAGCCTCTCGTCGCGCCGACAATCGCACTCGCCCAACACTCCGGCGTCGCTTTCGTCGGCATCGGCGAAATGAACATGAGCGCGCCGCTGCTCGTCGATGGCTTCCTGAAACGCGATGAAATGCAGGATCTGCTTCAGGCAGGGGCGGTGGGAGAGATCTGTGGCTGGATCTTCGGCGAGGACGGCATCTTGCTGAAACATCCGGTCAATGAGCGGGTCGCGAGCCTTGAGATCCCTTCCCGCCAAACATCGACGGTCGTGGGGCTTGCACGGGGTCGCCGCAAGCATCCGGCGATCCTCGCAGCGGTCCGGGGTGGTCACATCAACGGCTTGATCACGGACGAAGAGGCGGCTCGGCATCTCTTGGCGAGCTAGCAGCCGCTAAAATTTTCAATTTTAGATCCGAGGCTTAACGGGTCCATGCCGCATCGCAGCATGGAATCCCGATTGACATTTTTTGCGCGCAGAGTGAGTAATTGCCCATGAGCAAAGCGAATGCTCATTTTTCTTCTGGGAGGAAGACATGACATTGAAGACGATTCTGCTGGGCGCATGCTCGGCGCTGGCCCTTGCCGGCATGGCTTCGGCCGAAACCCTGACGATCGCGACCGTGAACAACGGCGACATGATCCGCATGCAGGGCCTGACTTCCGAATTCACCACGGCGAACCCCGATATCCAGGTCGAGTGGGTCACGCTTGAGGAAAACGTCCTGCGCGAACGCGTCACGACCGACATCGCGACGAAAGGTGGCCAGTACGACATCATGACGATCGGCACTTATGAAGTTCCGATCTGGGCCAAGCAGGGCTGGCTGCTGCCGCTCGAAAATCTCGGCGCCGACTACGACGTCGACGACCTTCTGCCTGCCATCCGCTCGGGTCTGACCGGCGACGACGGCAAGCTCTACGCTGCACCGTTCTACGGCGAGTCTTCCTTCATCATGTACCGCAAGGACCTGATGGAGAAGGCCGGCCTCACCATGCCCGATGCCCCGACCTGGGAATTCGTGGCCGACGCTGCCCGCAAAATGACCGACCGCGCCAACGACATCAACGGCATCTGCCTTCGTGGTAAGGCCGGCTGGGGCGAGAACATGGCATTCCTGACGGCCACGTCGAACGCCTTCGGCGCCCGCTGGTTCGACGAGAACTGGAAGCCGCAGTTCGACCAGCCGGAATGGAAGAACACGCTCGACTTTTACGTCAAGCTGATGTCCGACGCCGGCCCGCAGGGCGCCTCGTCGAACGGCTTCAACGAAAACCTGGCACTCTTCCAGCAGGGCAAGTGCGGCATGTGGATCGATGCCACGGTCGCTGCTTCCTTCGTGACCAACCCGAAGGATTCGACTGTTGCCGACAAGGTGAGCTTCGCGCTCGCTCCCGACACGGGCCTTGGCAAGCGCGGTAACTGGCTCTGGGCCTGGAACCTCGCCATCCCTGCCGGTTCGCAGAAGTCCGCTTCGGCCGAGAAGTTCATCGGCTGGGCAACCGGCAAGGCCTATGCCGAACTCGTCGCTTCCAAGGAAGGCTGGGCCAACGTTCCTCCGGGCACGCGGACCTCTCTCTATGAGAACCCGGAATACCAGAAGGCAGCTCCGTTCGCGAAGATGACCCTCGACTCGATCAACGCAGCTGACCCGAAGAGCCCGACCGTCAAGCCGGTGCCTTATGTCGGCGTGCAGTTTGTGGCCATCCCCGAGTTCCAGAGCCTTGGTACTTCCGTAGGCCAGCTCTTCTCGGCAGCACTTGCGGGCCAGATGTCGGTCGATGACGCGCTTGCCCAGGCTCAGAGCCTGACCGAACGCGAAATGACCCGCGGCGGCTACATCAAGTAATACAACCCTCCCGAACCCACCTGCCCGGATTGCGATCCGGGCAGGATAGGCCTCGACCGCTTGCGGCCAATGCCGGTCGTCGTCACTTTGCCTCCAACGGGTTCCCGGACCTTCGTCCCTGGCGACCATCAGGCGAGCTTCACCATGGCTACTCAAAACACACGCACTTTGGCCCGTCTGATGATGGCGCCGTCCGTCGGGCTTCTGTTGATCTGGATGATCGTTCCACTGTCGATGACGCTGTGGTTCTCGTTCCAGAACTACAACCTGCTGAACCCGGCCAATGTCAGCTTCGGCGGCCTGTTCAACTACCGCTATTTCTACACCGATCCGGCCTTCTTTCAGTCGATCTGGAATACGCTGCTGATCGTCGGCGGCGTGCTGTTCATTACCATCGTCGGCGGCATTCTGCTGGCCATGCTGCTCGACCAGCCGATGTTCGGACAGGGGATCGTCCGGATCCTGGTGATCTCACCCTTCTTTGTCATGCCACCGGTCGCGGCGCTGATCTGGAAGAACATGATCATGCATCCCGGCTACGGCGTGCTTGCGGACATCAACCGGGCCCTCGGCCTGACACCTGTCGACTGGTTCGCGCAATACCCGCTTCTCTCGATCATCATCATCGTTGCCTGGCAGTGGCTGCCTTTTGCGACGCTCATTCTTCTGACCGCTCTGCAGTCGCTGGATGGCGAGCAACAGGAGGCGGCTGAAATGGACGGCGCGCGGTTCATCGACAAGTTCATCTACCTGACCGTGCCGCATCTCGCCCGCGCGATCACCGTGGTCATCCTGATCCAGACGATCTTCCTGCTCGGCGTCTATGCGGAGATCCTCGTCACCACCAATGGCGGGCCCGGCTATGCCTCGACCAACCTCGCCTTCCTCATCTACCGCACGGCACTTCTCGGCTACGACGTTGGCGGAGCCTCTGCGGGTGGAATCATCGCCGTCATCCTGGCGAACCTCGTCGCGATCTTCCTGATGCGCGCCGTTGGCAAGAACCTGGACCGGTAAGGAGATCGACCATGGCCCGTGCCACAAGTTCCCGCCGCAAAATCATCTTCACGATCCTGGCCTGGATCGCTGCCTCGGTGATCTTCTTCCCGATCCTCTACACGCTGATCACCAGCGTGAAGACGGAGACGGAAGCGATCCAAGGCTTCGACCTGATCCCGACCTTCACGTTCGAGAACTACGTGACCGTCCAGACGCAGCGCGATTACATCAAGCCGTTCATGAATTCCGTCATCCTGTCGGTCGGCTCGACGATCCTGGCACTCTTCGTCGGCATTCCGGCAGCCTGGGCCATGGCGTTTTCGCCGACCAAGCGGACCAAGGACATCCTGATGTGGATGCTCTCCACCAAGATGATGCCGGCGGTCGCCGTGCTTGTTCCGATCTATCTGCTGTTCCGCGACTTCGGCCTTCTCGACACCCGCATCGGCCTCACGATCATGCTGACGCTGATCAACCTGCCGATCGTGATCTGGATGCTCTACACCTATTTCCGCGAGATTCCGGGCGAGATCCTCGAAGCCTCGCGCATGGACGGCGCATCGCTGTTCAACGAAATCGTCTATGTGCTGACGCCCATGGCCCTGCCCGGCATCGCCTCGACGCTCCTCCTCAACATCATCCTGGCGTGGAACGAAGCCTTCTGGACGATCCGCCTCACCACCACCAATGCGGCACCGCTGACGGCCTTCATCGCCTCCTTCTCCAGTCCACAAGGGCTGTTCTGGGCGAAGCTGTCAGCTGCCTCGACTATGGCGATCGCGCCGATCGTCATCCTGGGCTGGTTCAGCCAGAAACAACTCGTGCGCGGCCTCACCTTCGGCGCCGTCAAGTAAGGAAACCCGACCATGGGCAGCATCAAACTCGAACAGCTCTCCAAGTCTTTCGGCGAGCATGCGGTCATCCCGGGGATCGACCTTGAGATCAACGACGGTGAGTTCGTCGTCTTCGTCGGCCCTTCCGGCTGCGGCAAGTCCACGCTTTTGCGGCTGATCGCGGGTCTCGAAGACGCGACCGGCGGACGCATCCTGATCGACGGCAAGGACCAGACACAGACGCCGCCGGCCCAGCGCGGGCTGGCCATGGTCTTCCAGTCCTACGCCCTTTATCCGCATATGAGCGTGCGTTCGAACATCGGCTTCCCGCTGAAGATGGCGAAGATCGATCCGGCAGAGATCACTCGCAAGGTCGAGGAGGCTGCCCGCATCCTCAACCTCACCGACTATCTTGAGCGTCGGCCGGGTCAGCTCTCCGGCGGTCAGCGCCAGCGTGTGGCCATCGGCCGCGCGATCGTCCGCAATCCGCGCTGCTTCCTGTTCGACGAACCGCTGTCCAACCTCGATGCGGCACTGCGCGTCGCGATGCGGCTGGAGATCACCGAACTGCATCAGAAGCTGAAGGCGACCTCGATCTACGTGACCCATGACCAGGTGGAAGCCATGACGATGGCCGACAAGATCGTGGTCCTCAACAAGGGACGCATCGAGCAGGTGGGCTCACCGCTCGAACTCTATCGCAGCCCGGCCAACCTCTTCGTCGCCGGCTTCATCGGCTCGCCGAAGATGAACCTGATTTCCGGACAGGCGGCGGCCCCTCATGGCGCCCACACGATCGGCATCCGGCCGGAGCATGTCACGCTGTCGACGACAGAAGGCATGTGGCGCGGCCTCGTCACGGTCGCCGAGCATCTCGGCTCCGATACCTTCCTGCATGTGCAGGTCGACGGCGTCGGCACGATCACCACGCGGACTGGCGGCGAGTTCCCGGTTCGCCACGGCGATACCGTCTATGTGACGCCGGATCTCGAGCGCCTGCACAAGTTCAACGACAAGGGGCTTGCACAATGAGCGGGCGTCTCAGCGGGAAATCCGCTCTTATCACCGGCTCCGCACGCGGCATCGGGCGCGCCTTCGCAGAGGCCTATGTACGAGAAGGTGCCACCGTCGCCATCGCAGACATCGATCTCGATCGCTCAAGCCGCACGGCCTCCGAGATCGGATCCGCGGCCTACGCGGTCAAGCTTGATGTCACCGACCAGGCCTCGATCGATGCGGCCATCTGCGCCGTCGAAGAGCGACAAGGCGGCCTCGACATTCTCATCAACAACGCTGCCCTCTTCGACCTCGCACCGATCGTCGAGATCTCGCGAGCGAGCTATGACCGTCTCTTCTCGATCAATGTCGCCGGCACGCTGTTCATGATGCAGGCGGCTGCCCGATCGATGATCGCGAAAGGCCAGGGCGGCAAGATCATCAATATGGCGAGCCAGGCAGGCCGGCGTGGCGAAGGGCTGGTTGCCGTTTACTGCGCCACCAAGGCTGCCGTCATTTCGCTCACGCAGTCTGCAGGTCTTGATCTCATCAAGCACGGCATCAACGTCAATGCGATCGCACCCGGCGTCGTGGATGGCGAGCATTGGGACGGGGTCGATGCTCTCTTTGCCAAATATGAAAACCGACCGCTCGGCGAAAAGAAGAAGCTCGTTGGCGCGGAGGTTCCCTTCGGCCGCATGGGCCGGGCTGAGGACCTGACCGGCATGGCGATCTTCCTCGCCTCGGCGGACGCCGACTACATCGTTGCCCAGACCTACAATGTCGACGGCGGAAACTGGATGAGCTGACGGCTCACACGGCCCCAAGCCAAGGAATGCACCCATGACGACCAAACTCTCGCTCGCAACTCTTGATGACATCGGCAATCGGGCTTCCCTGCCCTCCTATCGCCGTGACGAGATCCGTCCCGGGATCCTGCATTTCGGTGTCGGCAATTTCCACCGCGCGCATATGGCGATCTATCTGCATGACCTGTTCAACAAGGGACGCGACCTGGATTGGGGCATCATCGGCGCCGGCGTCATGCCATCAGACCAGCGGATGCGCGACACACTCAAGGCTCAGGATTTCCTGACGACCGTGGTCGAGCAGGACATCGATCGCTCGGCGGCCACGATCACCGGGCCGATGCTGGATGTGATCACCGCACCCGATTTTGACCGGATCATCTCGACTCTCGCCTCGCCCGATATCCGCATCGTCTCACTGACGATTACGGAAGGCGGCTATTTCATCGATGCAGCCACTGGAAAGTTTGATCCTGATCATCCGGCCATTGTCGCTGACGCGCAGGACCCCACCCATCCGAAGACCGTCTTCGGCCTCATCATCGCTGGCCTCAAGGCGCGCCGGGAAGCCGGGATCCCTGCCTTTACCGTGATGTGCTGCGACAACATTCCGGGCAATGGTGAAGTCACAGAGGCGACCGTCCGCGGGCTTGCGCGCCTTTCGGATCCTGAATTTGCCGACTGGATCCACCACAATGTCGCTTTCCCGAACTCCATGGTCGATCGTATTACGCCGGCCACCGGCCAACGGGAGATCGATATTACGCGCGACAGTTATGGCATCGAAGATGGCTGGCCGGTGTTCTGCGAAGGCTTCAAGCAATGGGTGCTGGAGGACAAGTTCCCACTCGGCCGTCCTGCGCTGGAAGATGTCGGTGTCACCTTTGTGCCTGATGTCGCGCCTTACGAACTGATGAAGCTGCGCATTCTGAACGGCGGGCATGCCGCCATTGCCTATCCAGCCGCGCTCATGGACATCCACTTTGTGCATGAATCCATGGAAAACCCGCTGATCCGGGCCTTCCTCGCCAAGCTGGAAAACGAGGAGATCATCCCCGTCGTGCCGCCGGTGCCGAACACCAGCCTTCAGGACTATTACACCCTGATCGAGAACCGCTTCTCCAACCCTAAAATCGGCGACACCATTCCGCGCCTGGCACAAGACGGATCGAACAGGCAGCCGAAGTTCATCTTGCCTTCGACCGCCGATCGCTTGGCCAAGGGTCTCGATGTGACGGGTCTCGCCCTCGTCTCGGCTCTCTGGTGCCGCTATTTCGAGGGCACGAGCGACGGCGGCAAGACGATCGCCTTCAATGATCCAAGCGCTGAACGCCTGCATGCGGCTGCTCTCGCTTCCCGCAGCGATCCGATGGCCTTTACCGGGATTACCGACATCTTTGGATCCGTCGGCTCCGATCCGCGCTTTCTGAAGCGCTTCGCTGAGGCCATCGACAGCTTGCGGAGCCATGGGGCCGCCGCTACGCTGCAGAGCTATATCGACGGAACTCTTGCCAGCTGAGTGACCATGGACCCGCAGCCGATCCGCCTCGTGATCTTCGACTGTGACGGGGTTCTCGTCGACAGCGAGGGGATCGCGTTGGAGGTTCTGGTCGAGGCGCTGGCCGAAAAGGGCATATCGCTGACGACCGGGGAAGCCGCAGATCGCTTTCTGGGCCGCAGTCTCGGTTCGCTCACCGATGTGGTTCGTTCCGAATTCGGCGTCGAAATCGACCCGCCGTTTCTCGCCAGCATGCGAGAGGTGCTTTACGCCCGTTTCCGTGCGGAGCTGAAACCCTTGCCAGGCGTGGCGGCTGTCATTGACGGGCTGAAGGCAACCGATGTCGACTGTTGCGTGGCTTCTTCCAGCCAGCGAGAACGGATCGAGCTTTCGCTTTCCGTCACCGGCCTCCTGTCGCGGCTGACGCCGTATATCTTCAGCGCCACCATGGTGAAGAATGGCAAGCCGGCGCCGGATCTCTTCCTGCACGCGGCAGCGGCAATGGGTGTTGCGCCCGAGTCATGTCTTGTCATCGAAGACAGTCCCGCGGGGATCAGTGCCGCCCGGGCCGCCGGCATGAAAGTCGTTGCCTTCACCGGTGGATCCCATACCCACCATGCCAGCTATGGGCAGGCTTTGGCGCTCCTTGAACCAGATGCGCAGTTTGACGCCATGGAGAATTTGCTCCACTTTGTCCTCGGAGTGAGGAGACCGGAAGATCTGACTGATGCGTGAGCACATCTTGGCCGTGGATGTTGGCACGGGCAGTGCACGAGCCGGGGTGTTTGATCTCAGCGGTCGCCAGCTGGCCCGTTGCGTGGTGCCGATCAGCGTCCACCATTCTTTGCCAAAACACATGGAGCAGGACAGCGAAGAGATCTGGGCTGCTGTCTGTTCGGCCGTCCGCGCTGCCCTTGCCGAGAGTGGTGTTGCCGGGGATACAGTGCTTGCCATCGGCTTCGATGCTACCTGCTCACTGGTGGTGCGGGATGCGGACGGGAAACCGATTTCCATTTCGGCATCCGGCAGCCCCGGCCTCGATACCATTTTATGGATGGATCATCGGGCGATCGCAGAAACGAACGCCTGCAACGCCATCGCCGATCCGCTTCTCGACCGCTTCGGTGGCCGTCTCTCCGTCGAAATGCAGATCCCGAAGCTGCTATGGCTGAAGACGCATCGCCCTGACATCTGGGCCCGTTGCGGGCAGATCTTCGATCTTTGCGACTACCTGACATGGCGTGCATCGGGCTCACAGAAGCGAAGCCATTCGGCGCTGGCGTCCAAATGGGGCTACACGCCGGAAGCCCCCGGCGAACCACCGCTCGACTACTACCGGGCTGTTGGGCTCGGTGATGTCACGGAGCGGGCTGGCCTGCCGGCGCGATCGGAGCCTCCGGGGCAAACCATCGGCACGCTCACAGCCGCAAGCGCTGCAGAGCTCGGCCTCGACGAACAGTGTTTGGTGGCGCCGGGTCTGATAGACGCTTATGCCGGGACGGTCGGGCTCTTTGCAGCAGGCGCGCGGTCTGAGGTGCCCTTCTCGGCAGAGGCCGTGCTGATCGCGGGGACTTCGAGTTGTATCGTCAGGCTCAGCCAGGAGTCGATCTCCGGTCCGGGTTGCTGGGGTGGCTTCCGCGACACTGCCGTCCCGGGGCTCTGGCTGACGGAAGCGGGGCAATCTGCTTCGGGTGCCTTTCTCGACCATATCCTGAAGCTGCATCCTGCCGGCGGCACACCGATGAAGGCACGGCACCGGGCGATCCTAGACGCGATTTCCGAGCATCTCGCCGAGGAGGGCTCCGATTTCGGGCTTCCGATCTCCGTGCTGCCTGACCTACATGGAACCCGCTCGCCGCTCTCGGATCCGCTGTTGACCGGGACCATTGCCGGACTGGACCTCGATCAGAGCCTGACATCCTTGCACAAGCTCTATTGGCGCAGTTGCGTCGCACTTGCCTGCAGCATCAGCCATATCATCGAGCGCCAGCCGCGCCGTGCGGGCCTGCCGAAGCGATTGCTGCTCGCGGGTGGATTGGCTGATCATCCACTTCTGTCGCAACTCTATGCCGATGCGACCGGCTGTGACGTGCTCGTGCCGAAGGATTGCGACGCCGTGCTCTTGGGCTGTGCGCTGCACGCCGCCGTGGCGGCGGGTGCGTTTGCGTCTGTCGAGGAGGCCGGCAGGGCGATGCAGTTTGCGATGAACCGTTTCCCACCGTCGCCCTTGCGCCAAGCGGCGCTTTCCCGGGACCACGCAATGCTGAAAGCGATGATGCGGCACCGGGACGAGCTGGCCGCGCTCGCCTCGCCGCCCGCAGCCAATACGGCTGTCGTGCACCGGGTGAGTTGATCCGCACCTGCGGTCACGCAGCCAACGCTGCGTTTTCTCGAGCAGTGCCATCACCCGCTTGCGCTCAAATCAGAAACCTGCCATGTTGCCTATACAACTTGACAAGGTTTCGAGATGAAGACGCCTCAGACGCTGTTTTGTGAACGTGTTCTACTGCCGCGGGGCTGGGCCTGCGACACGACACTCGAGATCGATTCGAACGGGACGATTGTCTCGATCAGGACCGACAGCGCGGGCGATGCAAACTCGACCCGACTGTCCGGACCTGTCGTTCCGGCCCTGCAGAACCTGCATTCTCATGCCTTTCAACGCGCCATGGCCGGCCTTGCCGAGCAGGCGGGTTCGACGGATGACAGCTTCTGGACATGGCGGGAGACCATGTATGGACTGGTCAATCGCATGTCGCCTGACGATGTCGAGGCCGTGGCGACGAAGTTGTATAGTGAACTTCTGAAAGGTGGCTTCGGTCATGTCGTAGAGTTTCACTATTTCCACCATGCGGTCACGGACCTTGGCAAATCCGACGGCATGGAAATGTCTGCCGGGATCCTGCGCGCAGCCGCGACGTCCGGGATCGGGCTAACCCATCTGCCGGTGTTCTACGCGCATTCAGGCTTTGGAGGGATCGCGCCCAATGCCGGCCAGAGGCCTTTCATTCAGAAGGTGGACAGTTTCCTTAGCCTGCTCGAACGGTTGGAGCCGGAATGCCGGACCGCTGGCGCCCGGCTCGGTCTCGCGATCCATTCCCTGCGCGCAGCAACGCCGGATGAAATGCGCGCTGTTCTCACCTCTGAACAGACGGGCGGCCCCATGCATATTCATGTGGCCGAACAGGAACGCGAAGTCGAAGATTGCCTTGCCTGGAGCGGGCGCCGGCCCGTGACCTATCTGCTTGACGAGTTTCCCGTCGATCAGCGCTGGTGCGCCATCCATGCCACCCACCTGACACCGGAAGAAACCGCGCGCCTTGCCCGATCGGGTGCCGTGGCAGGTCTCTGCCCGGCGACAGAGGCCAATCTGGGCGATGGCATCTTCCCCGCCACAGATTATGCCAGCCATGGCGGGCGGTACGGGATCGGCACGGACAGCCATGTCGCGACCTCGGTAGCCGAAGAGTTGCGACTGCTGGAATATGGCCAGAGGCTGCGCGATCGTCGCCGCAACCGCCTGGTTTCCGGCCCGGGGGCATCGGCGGGTCGCACCCTGTTCGAGGCAAGCCTTTCGGGCGGGGCTCAGGCCGCGGGTCTGGCGATCGCCGGCATCCGCGTTGGCGCCCGGGCTGATCTCGTGGTGCTCGACGGCGAAAATCCCTTCATCGCGACAGCCAGTGAGGATCAAATCCTTGATCGTTGGATCTTCGCGCTTGGATCCGAAGCGGTCCGGGATGTGATGGTCGGCGGGCAATTCGTTGTCCAGCAGGGGCGTCACCGATTTGAAGAGGCGATTGATCGGGACTTCAAGCGGGTCCTCAAGACGCTTGCGAATTAAAGTAGCCGACTAATCAAAGCCGAGATTGAAACGCCCATGCCGCAGCAGTGGAGGATCTGATGCCCGAAACGATCGTTCTTGAGACGGTACTCACCGCCGCCGAGATCCGTGCCATCGCGGGTGGCGCCCGGCTCGACTTGGGCGAGACGGCCCAAAGCCGCATCGTGGCAGCCAGAGCAATTGTGGAGGCGCTGGTCGATCAGGGTATCCGCGGCTACGGCATCAACACCGGCGTCGGCGCCTTGTGCGATGTGATCATCGACCGCAAGGATCAGTCGGCGCTGTCTCGCAATCTGCTGTTCAGCCACGCTTGTGGCGTGGGTGAACCGCTCGGCCGGATCGAGACGCGAGCGATCATGGCAGCGCAGATCAACAATTTTGCGCATGGCTATTCCGGTATCCGGCTTGACGTTGTCGACACCCTCCTCGCGCTTCTCAACAACGACATGCTGCCACTGATCCCGTCCCGCGGCTCCGTCGGTTACCTGACCCATGCGGCCGCCATCGGCCTCGTCCTGATCGGCGCGGGTGAGTGCCGGCATGATAACAAGCTCATTGCGGGAAGTGACGCCCTCCACGCCCTTGGGCTGAAGCCCCATGTGCTCCAGGCAAAGGAAGGCCTGAGCCTGATCAACGGCACGCCGTGTGCGACGGGGCTTGCGGCCCTTGCCGTGAGCCGGCTCGCGCATCTGCTCGACTGGGCGGATGCCGCAGCGGCGATGAGTTATGAGAACCTCGGCGCGCAAGCCGATCCTTTCGCGGAGATGCCGCTTGCGCTGCGAAAGTCCGACGGACTGCAGGAGGTGGGCCACAACCTCCGGCGACTTCTGGCCGACAGCCCCCTGCTTGCCGAAGCCGCTGGCAAGCGGACGCAGGATCCGCTCAGCCTTCGGGCCGTGCCGCATGTGCATGGCGCCGTGCGCGACGCGCTGATCCAGGCGCGTGCGGTGGTGGACCGAGAGCTTGCGAGCGTGACCGACAACCCCGCCGTCAGCGGCTCGCCCGCGGATCCGCAGGTGCATTCGCAGGCGCATGCGGTCGGCGCGGCACTTGGACTTGCGATGGATAGCCTCGCCACGGCTGCCGCCGAACTGGCAGCCATTTCAGAGCGGCGTATCGACAGGCTCGTCAATCCGCTGGTCAGCGGCCTGCTCGCCTTTCTTGCGTCGGGAAGCGGCGTGGAATCCGGTTTCATGATCATCCAGTATACCGCTGCAGCACTGGTCGCGGAGAACCGCCGCCTTGCCATGCCGGCGAGCCTTGACGGTGGGATCACCTCGGCGCTGCAGGAGGATATCCTGACCCATGCGACGCCGGCTGCGGCCAAGGCGCTGGCAATCCTCGACAATCTCGAAACGGTGCTTGCGATCGAGCTTGCGGCAGCTGCGCAGGCCTATGATCTGCAGACGCCGTCTGCCGCAAAGGCAGAGATGACGGAGGCCCTCTACAGGCGTGTGCGGCACGAAACCGCCTTCTACCGGGATGATCGGCCTCTCAATGTCGAGATCCGAAAAGTGCAGCAGATGCTGAAGGCGACAGCCGCCTGGTCCGAAAGCGAGGGCGCATGAAGACGGTTCTGACCAATGCGCGGCTGGCGACCATGGCGCCTGATCGGCCCGGACTCGGCGTGATCGAGAGTGGCAGGGTGGTGATTGAGGATGGGCGGATCGTCGCCGTCGGCGAGGCGCGCGAGGTCGCGATCCACGGCGGAGCTGAGATGATCGACTGCGAGGGCCGGTGGGTGACGCCGGGCCTCGTCGATTGCCATACGCATCTGGTGCATGCCGGCAATCGTGCCAAAGAATTCGAGATGCGCCTTGCGGGCGCCTCCTACGAGGAAATCGCACGCGCCGGCGGGGGTATCGTCTCGTCGGTGCGGCAGGTGCGCGAGGCGAGCGAGGCGGAGCTCGTCTCGCAAACGCTTCCCCGGCTCGATGCGCTGATCGCCGAGGGCGTGACGACCGTCGAGGTCAAGTCCGGCTATGGCCTCACCGTCGAAGACGAGTTGAAGATGCTGCGTGCCGCGCGGCAGCTTACCGACAAGCGCCAGGTCTCCATCACCACCACCTATCTCGGCGCCCATGCGACCCCCGCCGACTACAAAGGCCGCAATCGTGACTTCATCGAAGACGTCGTGCTGCCGGGATTGAAGGCCGCCCAGGCGCAGGGTCTGGTCGATGCGGTGGATGGTTTCTGCGAGGGCATCGCCTTTTCGCCGGATGAGATGCGGCTTGTCTTCGATGTGGCGAAATCTCTCGGACTGCCCGTGAAGCTGCATGCGGATCAGCTGTCGAATTTGCGGGGAGCAGCGCTTGCCGCCGAATATCACGGGCTGTCGGCCGATCATCTGGAATACACGGATGAGGATGGTGCTTCTGCGATGACCAGGGCCGGAACCGTCGCGGTGCTGCTGCCCGGTGCCTATTACTTCATCCGCGAGACGAAGAAGCCGCCTATCGAGCTTTTCCGCAAACACGGAACGGCAATGGCGCTTGCCACGGACTGCAATCCGGGCACCTCGCCGCTGACCTCCCTTCTGCTGACCATGAACATGGCTGCCACGCTGTTTCACATGACGGTCGAGGAATGCCTTCTCGGCATCATCCGCAATGCCGCCCGCGCGCTCGGACGTCTCGACACAATCGGCACCATCGAGGTCGGCAAACAGGCCGACCTTGCCATCTGGTCGGTCGAGAGCCCGGCGGAGCTCGTCTACCGCATCGGCTTCAATCCGCTTCATCAGCGCATCTGGAACGGCCACATCACCAAAGGAATTCTGTCGTGACCATTACGCTTCACCCCGGCCGCGTCTCTCTCGCCGAACTCGGGCAGATCTACTGGAGCGGCGAAAGTGCCGTACTCGACCGCAGTTTCGACGCCGGTATCGAGAAGGCGGCCGCACGGATTGCGGAAATCGCCGCCGGCAACGAGCCGGTCTACGGCATCAATACCGGCTTCGGCAAACTCGCCTCGATCAAGATCGATGCGGCCGATACGGAAACTCTGCAGCGCAATCTGATTCTCTCGCATTGCTGCGGCGTGGGCCAGCCTCTTGCAGACAAGATCGTGCGCCTGATCATGGCACTGAAGCTGATCTCTCTCGGTCGCGGCGCCTCTGGGGTCCGCCTCGAGCTGGTACGGCTCATCGAGGGCATGCTGGACAAGGGTGTCACCCCGCTTATTCCGGAGAAGGGTTCCGTAGGAGCCTCCGGTGATCTGGCACCGCTCGCCCATATGGCAGCCGTGATGATGGGCGCGGCGGAGGCGTTCTATCAGGGCGAACGGCTTTCCGGCGCCGAGGCGCTGAAGCGCGCGGGGCTCACGCCCGTCGTACTCGCAGCCAAGGAAGGTCTGGCGCTGATCAACGGCACGCAGGCCTCGACGGCGCTGGCCTTGGCCGGCCTCTTCCGCGCCCATCGTGCCGCGCAGGCGGCGTTGATTACCGGCGCGCTCTCGACGGATGCCGCAATGGGCTCGTCGGCGCCCTTCACTGCTGACATCCACACGCTGCGCGGCCACAAGGGGCAGATCGATACGGCAGCGGCTCTGCGTGGCCTGCTCGCCGGCTCCGTCATCCGGGAAAGCCATCTGGAAGGCGACGAGCGGGTGCAGGATCCCTATTGCATCCGCTGCCAGCCGCAGGTCGATGGCGCCTGCCTCGATCTCCTGCGCATGACGGGTCGGACACTCGAAATCGAAGCCAATGCCGTCACCGATAATCCGCTGGTGCTTTCCGACATGAGCGTCGTCTCGGGCGGCAACTTCCATGCGGAGCCCGTGGCCTTCGCCGCCGACCAGATCGCGATTGCCGTTTGCGAAATCGGCGCCATTGCACAACGGCGCATCGCACTTTTGGTCGATCCGGCCCTCTCCTACGGCCTGCCGGCCTTCCTGGCGAAGAAGCCGGGGCTCAATTCCGGCCTGATGATCGCGGAGGTCACGTCGGCGGCACTGATGAGCGAAAACAAGCAGATGGCGCATCCGGCCTCTGTCGATTCGACGCCGACGTCGGCCAACCAGGAAGACCACGTTTCCATGGCGTGCCACGGAGCGCGGCGTCTGCTGCAGATGACCGACAACCTCTTCTCGATCATCGGGATCGAGGCGCTGACGGCAGCACAGGGCGTGGAGTTCCGCAGTCCGCTAACGACAAGCCCGGAACTGCAACGGGTGATCTCCACCTTGCGTGCCCATGTCGCCACCCTGGAGGAGGATCGCTACATGGCGCCGGATCTGGAGGCTGCCGGTCGCCTGGTTGCGGATGGGACACTGGTTTCGGCGGTTTCCGCCGGGTTGTTGCCGGGTCTGGAGGGGTGAGATGGCGGACTTCGAAGTCAAGCAAGGCACCTCCCCCGTCATTCTCGCCTTTCCGCATACGGGCACGGATGTCCCGCCCGCGATCTGGGATCGCCTCAATGATAACGGCAGACTGCTTGCCGATACCGACTGGCATATCCATGAGCTCTATGCCGGCCTGCTGCCGGATGCGACGACGGTCAGGGCCACGTTCCATCGCTACGTGATCGATGCGAACCGCGACCCTGATGGCGTGAGCCTCTATCCGGGGCAGAATACCACCGGTCTCGTTCCGGAAACGGATTTCGATGGGGTCGCCATCTGGAAAAGTGGCGAGGAGCCGACGAGCGAGGACATTGCCGATCGGCTGGCAGGCTTCCATCAGCCCTATCATGCGGCGCTGAAAGCCGAAATCGAGCGCGTGAAGGCGATCCATGGCGTGGCGGTGCTCTACGACTGTCATTCGATCCGTTCGTTGATCCCCTTCCTGTTCGAGGGCTCTCTGCCGGACTTCAACATCGGCACGGATATGGGCCGCACCTGCGATGCCAGGATCGAGAAAGCTACCGCCGAGATCGCCGGTCGGGCCGAGGGATACACGTCTGTCGTCAACGGCCGCTTCAAGGGCGGCTGGACGACACGGCATTACGGGCAGCCGGAGACCGGCGTGCACGCCATCCAGATGGAGCTGGCGCAGATCACGCATCTGACCAGCGAGGCACCACCCTTTGCCTATGACGCCGGGAAGGCCGAGGCGCTGCGACGCCATCTCAAGGACATTTTGACATCAATCGAAGCCATCGCGCTCGATCTGAAACGCTGAGGAGCGAGGACCATGAGCAACCCCAGACACAATATTCGCGACGTGCGCGCCGCCACCGGAACCGAACTCTCGGCCAAGAGCTGGATGACGGAAGCGCCGCTGCGCATGCTGATGAACAATCTAGACCCCGATGTTGCCGAGCGGCCGCATGAGCTCGTCGTCTACGGTGGCATTGGACGTGCTGCCCGCACCTGGGAGGATTTCGACCGGATCGTCGAGACGCTGAAGACGCTCACCGAAGAGGAGACTCTGATCGTCCAGTCGGGCAAGCCCGTCGGCGTGTTCCGCACCCACAAGGATGCGCCGCGCGTGCTGATCGCCAATTCCAACCTCGTGCCGCACTGGGCGACCTGGGATCACTTCAACGAGCTGGATAAGAAGGGGCTGGCCATGTACGGCCAGATGACCGCCGGCTCGTGGATCTATATCGGCACGCAAGGTATCGTGCAGGGCACCTACGAGACCTTCGTGGAGGCCGGGCGCCAGCACTATAACGGCAATCTCACGGGCAAGTGGATCCTGACCGGCGGCCTTGGCGGTATGGGCGGCGCGCAGCCGCTGGCCGCCGTCATGGCCGGCGCCTGCTGCCTTGCCGTCGAATGCGACGAGACCCGCATCGATTTCCGCCTGCGCACCCGTTACGTGGATGCCAAGGCGCATACGCTGGACGAGGCGCTTGCCCTGATCGACCAATGGACGAAGGCGGGTGAGGCCAAATCCGTCGGCCTGGTCGGCAATGCCGCCGAGATCTTCCCGGAACTCGTTCGCCGCGGCGTTCGCCCCGACATCGTGACCGACCAGACCTCGGCCCACGACCCGATCCACGGCTATCTGCCGCTCGGCTGGACGGTTGCCGAATGGCGGGCGAAGCAGGAGAGCGATCCGAAGGCGGTGGAAGTTGCCGCCCGCGCCTCGATGAAAACCCATGTTCAGGCGATGGTCGACTTCTGGAACAGGGGCATTCCGACGCTCGATTACGGCAACAACATTCGCCAGGTCGCCAAGGAAGAAGGCTTCGAAAATGCCTTCGCCTTCCCCGGCTTCGTGCCGGCCTATATCCGGCCGCTATTCTGCCGCGGCATCGGCCCGTTCCGCTGGGCCGCACTGTCGGGCGATCCGGAGGATATCTACAAGACCGATGCCAAGGTGAAGGAGCTGTTGCCCGACAATAAACATCTGCACAACTGGCTGGACATGGCACGCGAGCGCATCGCCTTCCAGGGCCTGCCTGCCCGCATCTGCTGGGTCGGGCTCGGCGATCGTCACAAGCTGGGTCTCGCCTTCAACGAGATGGTGCGCAATGGCGAGCTGAAGGCGCCTGTCGTCATCGGCCGTGACCATCTCGATTCCGGCTCGGTCGCCTCGCCCAACCGCGAGACGGAAGCGATGAAGGACGGCTCGGACGCCGTGTCCGACTGGCCGCTTCTCAACGCTTTGCTCAACTGCGCCTCAGGTGCGACATGGGTCTCGCTGCATCATGGCGGCGGTGTCGGCATGGGCTTCAGCCAACATTCGGGCATGGTCATCTGCGCCGACGGCACGGATGATGCCGCCCGCAGGCTGGAGCGGGTGCTCTGGAACGACCCGGCGACCGGCGTCATGCGCCATGCCGATGCGGGCTATGACATCGCGCTCGATTGCGCCAAGGAAAAGGGCCTGCGCCTGCCCGGCATTCTCGGCAATTGAGGGGAACCGACACGCCCATGTCCATCCGCCTCCATCGCTTTGACGAGCACCTGAAGATGCCCTGGAAGAACGGGCTGGGGATCACCCGCGAGGTGATCTCCCAGCCGGCAGCGGATGACATGGACGGATTCGACTGGCGGATAAGCCTTGCGACCGTCGGGGCATCCTGTCCGTTCTCGGTCTTTGCTGGGATCGACCGGACCATTGCCGTTCTCCACGGGGACGGCATGCAGTTGACGGTCGATGGGAGACAGGAGCCGCCGCTTCTCGTGGGCTCGCCTGCCTTCGCCTTTTCCGGCGATGCGGAGGTGCAGGCGATTTGTCTGGGTGGGGAGACGCTGGACCTCAACATGATGAGCCGCCGCGGACGTTTCGTTCATCGCATGACGAAGATCGACGTATCGGACGCGCAGACGCTTTCGGTAACCGCCGATACCGTAGCCGTCGTCTTCCGAGATGAAGCCGTTGTTGCGATCGATAGCCTGCGATCGGACGTGGGGCTCGGTGATGTTCTTGTTGGCCTCGACAGGCCGCTTGAGCTTGCGGTCGAGCCCGGTGGTTCCGGATGCATACTCTATATCATCGAAGTGACTGCCGTGTCTGCCGTGTCTGCCGTGTCTGCCGAGACACCGGATGCGGAACAGGTTGCCTAGACAAGGCCTCTGCCGATAAAGGGAGCGGCTGAGGCGTTCCGGCAGAGGCAAATGCCGCCGATACGCTCCTCAACCATCAGGGTCGACCACCATGTCCGAAGAGCAGCCAGGATTTGCACTCCCCGAGGAACGGCAGGACACGCCGCTCTACGAGCAGATGAAATCCGAGATCAAGGCCCGGATCGAGCGCGGCGAATGGCCGACCAATCATCGCATCCCCTCGGAGAACGAGCTGGTCGAGCTGCTGGGCGTCAGCCGCATGACGGCCCATCGGGCGCTCCGGGAGCTTGCAAGCGAAGGCGTGATCATCCGAGTTCAGGGGCGTGGCTCGTTTGTTGCGCCGAAGAAGCGCAGCGCCAACGTTGCGGATGTTCGCAGCATTGCGGACGAGATCGCGGAGCGGGGCGGGCTGCATTCGGCCGAGCTCGTGCTGAAACAGGCCGAAGTCTGCGACCACGACCTTGCCGATCGGCTGGAGGTTGCCGCCGGCACGACCGCCTTCCATTCAGTGATCGTCCACAAAGAAGACGATCTTCCAATCCAGATCGAAGACCGGTTCGTCAATGCGGAAGTCGCGCCCGACTATCTCGACCGCGATTTTCAGATGATCACGCCGAGTGCCTATCTGAGTTCCATCGCGCCGATCTCGCGCGCCGAGCAGTTCGTCGAGGCCGTGCTCCCACAGCCCTGGGAATGCCGGCTTCTGGCGATTGCGAAATCGGAACCCTGCCTTCAGGTCAGGCGGAGGACCTGGTCAGGCGAGCGGTTGGTGACTTCGGTGCGGCTTCTCTATCCCGGCAGCCGTTATAGCCTCGAGAGTTCCTACTAAGCTCAGAAACAACAGAACGTTAGCCGGCAACATATTTTAGAGAATTTTGACCGGCTTCGTCCACTGGATGAGCACCACGCAGCCCTCCTCCGACGAGACGGAATGCGTTGTCCCTTCAGGATTGGCGATCAGCGATCCCTTGGGATAGTGGCCGAATTCATCGCTTTGAGATCCTTCCAGCACCAGGATCGTCTCGAGCCCCACATGCAGGTGCCTCGGCACGGAGGCGCCGGGGGCGTAGCGCAGCAGTGCCAGTTCGGGCTCGCCCGTTACCAGCCGGCAGATCTCCACCCCCTCGCGAAAATACTCGAATTGGCAATGCTGCCAGCCGCCGCGCAGGAAATCCGGAAAACTCAAGGCTTCAGACATCAAGCGCCTCCACGATCTGATCCACGGTGGCCGTCCACCCGACGATCGCTCCTTGCGCGGTTATCATGTCGATGGCCGCCTTCTTGAATTCGGGGAAATAGCTTTCGGTGGCATCGGTCGCGAGCAGGCATTCGACGCCGCGATCATTGGCTTCGCGCATCGTGGTCTGGACGCAGACTTCGGTGGTGACGCCTGCGAAAACGAGCTGGCGGATCTTCCGCTCGGAGAGGAGCTCACCGAGCGGCGTCGCGTAGAAGGCGCCCTTGCCGGGCTTGTCGAGCACGATTTCACCGTCCACCGGATAGAGTTCCGGAATGATGTCGGCACCGGGTTCACCGGAAATGAGAATGCGGCCCATGGGGCCGGGATCGCCGATGCGCAGAGACGGTTTGCCGCGCTCGCGCTTGGCCGGCGGGCAATCGGACAGGTCGGGACGATGGCATTCGCGGGTATGGATGACAGGCAGGCCGGCAGCCCGGAAAACGGCGAGTAGCCTAGCCGTCGCCGGAATGATCGCCTGCAGGAGCGCGACCTTGTTACCCAATGTTTCGCCAAAGCCGCCGGGCTCGACGAAGTCGCGCTGCATGTCGATGATGATGAGGGCCGCATGGTCCCGGTCGAGGTCGAAGTCGAAGGGGCGCGCCTTGATGATTGCCATCAGTGATGTCCTGCCATGTGCCGGCCGATTTCGCCGATATCGGCGTTCGCGGCTGGTGTCTCATACGCGATATGCCCTTCCGACATGACCAGAATCCGGTCGGAGAGTTGGAGAATTTCGTCAAGGTCTTCAGAGATCAGCAGAACTGCGGCGCCTGCATTCCTTGCGGCCATGATGCGGGCACGGATTTCGGCGACGGCGGAGAAATCGAGGCCGAAGCAGGGGTTGGTGATGATGAGGAGATCGACATCGCCCGTCAGCTCGCGGGCGAGAACCGCACGCTGGACATTGCCGCCAGAAAGCGAGGCGATCGGGGACTGGAGCGAGGCGGTCTTCACCTTGTACTCGCCGACCAGATGCCCCGCCTGTTCGAGCATGCGGCTGCCATCAAGCCAGAACTGACTGCTGCCGGAGGCGAAGTCGAAATCGCGGAAGAAGATGTTTTCCGCCACAGTCATCCGCGGCGCGCAGGCATTCTTCAGCGGCTCCTCGGGCAGATAACGGACGTTGAGCTTGCGGGCTTCTCCGCGGCGGGCGTGATAGGGTTCCGCCTTCACCCGGATCTCGCCCTTTTCCAGCGGCCGCTGGCCGGTCAGGATCTCCATCAGCTCCATCTGTCCATTGCCGGAGATGCCTGCAATGCCGACGATCTCGCCGGACTTTACGGTGAGATCGGCGATGTCGATGGTCTTCAGGCCGGAGCGATCCGGGGCCCTGACGCCGGAGACGGAGAGGACGGGCACGCCCTGATAGGCGACGCGGGCAGCCGGCTTCACGAGCTCCTTTTCGCCGATCATCATCGCCGCCATGTCGGAGGTCGTGAGATCGGAGACCTTGCCGCCGCCGACATACTCGCCGCGCCTCAGGATCGAGACCTCGTCGGCAAAGGCTGTCACTTCGCGGAACTTGTGGCTGATCATCAGGCAGGTGAGTTCGCCGGCGCTCGTCAGACCCCTGACCATGCCGAGCAGTTCGTCGGCTTCCGCCGGTGTCAGCACCGAGGTGGGCTCGTCGAGGATGAGGAAACGGCGGCCGAGATAAAGCTGCTTCAGGAGTTCCAGCTTCTGCTTTTCACCCGCGGCGAGCCGGCCGACGGGAATGTCGAGCGGCACGGAGAAAGGCATGCGGGCCATGAAGACGGACAGCGCCTGACGCTCCTTCTTCCAGTCGATCAGCGCCGGTGCATCGGCGCGGCTGATGACAAGGTTTTCGGCGGCGGTCAGCGACGGAACGAGCGTGAAATGCTGGTAGACCATGCCGAGCCCGAGATCATGGGCGGCACGGGGATCGGGGATCTCGACCTCAAGGCCTTCGACCATCATCTGGCCGGAGGTCGGCTTGTAGAAGCCCATCATGCATTTGACGAGGGTCGACTTTCCCGCGCCGTTTTCGCCGAGCAGCACATGGAAGGAGCCGGCGGCGACACGGATCGAGACGTCGTTGAGCGCCGTGAAGCTGCCGAAGCGCATGGTCATGCCGACGGTTTCCACCGACATGGCATGATCGGGTGCTTTGAACTCTTGCGCCGGGACCCTCATGGCAGGGCGTCCACGAGCTTTTCGCTGTCCGAGACGGAGCCGAAGACGCCACCCTGCATCTTGACCATCTTGATGGCGGCGGCGTGGTTGCCGGGATCGGTGGCGCCGCAGCAGTCCTCGAGGATGACGCATTCGAAGCCACGGTCATTGGCCTCGCGCATTGTCGTGTGCACGCAGACATCCGTGGTGATGCCGGTCAACACGATGTTTTCGATGCCACGCGTGCGCAGGATGAGTTCGAGATCGGTGGCGCAGAAGGAGCCCTTGCCCGGCTTGTCGATGATCGCTTCGCCCGGCAGGGGTGCCAGTTCGTCGATGATTTCCCAACCCGGTTCGCCGCGCACGAGGATGCGGCCGCAAGGACCGGCATCGCCGATGCCGGCGCCAATCTGCTGCGAGCGCCAGCGCTTGTTCGGCGGCAGATCGGAGAGATCAGGGCGATGGCCCTCGCGGGTGTGGATGATGTGGTAGCCCTTGGCCCGCATGGCCGAGAGCACCTTCTTGATCGGCTCGATCGGCGCGCGGGTGAGCGAGAGGTCGTAGCCCATCTTGTCTACATAACCGCCGACACCGCAGAAATCGGTCTGCATGTCGATGATGATGAGCGCGGTGTTTTCGGGGCGCAGGTCGCCGTTATAGGGCCAGAGATAGGGATCCGCCTTTATGGTCGTCATTCCGCCGCCTCCTTGTTGGTCTCGCCATAGCGACGCACGGGTTTCGGGAAGCCGCAGGGTGTGCCGTCGGTCACCCGGACCTCGTCTTCCCAGGGGAGTTTGTACTCTCCGGCCACCAGGTCCTGCATGAAGGTGTAGGGGCAATCGCCCGCACCGCCGGCAACGGCAGAGAAGCCGCGATGGCCGAGCTGGTAGATGTTGTTCTCGACACCCCAGACACGGCGCGCCTCGCGCACGAGATCTGGGCGGACTTCCGCCGTGATGATCTCGTCCGGGCGGCCGGACGTGCCATGGGCGATGATGCTGCCGTCGAAATTGACGATCATGCCCTCGCCCATGGAATCGAAGGTGCCGTCCGATCCGCACATGCAAACATTGGCGGTGACCATGAGATTGCAGAAGGAATTGGACTGGTTGGTGAAGCGCCAGGCCTCGCGCATCGGGGCGGTATAACCCGCCGTGCGCAGCATGATCTCGGCGCCCTTGTAGGCCGCCTCGCGCGCCATTTCCGGGAACATGCCGTCGTGGCAGATGATCAGCGAGAGCTTGCAACCCTTGGGGCCTTCGATGACGGGAATGCCGAGATCGCCCGGCTCCCAGGGTTCGACCGGCACCCAGGGATGGAGCTTGCGGTAATAGAGCCTGATCTCGCCCTGGTCGTCGATAACAAGACCGGTGTTCCACGGATTGCCGCCCGGATTGTATTCCATGATGGAAAAGCATCCCCAGATGCGGTTGTCGCGGCAGGCCTGCTTGAAGGCTGCGACTTCCGGGCCATCCATCCGGCACATGATGTCAGGGTTCGTATCCATCGACAGGCCATGCAGGGCATATTCCGGGAAGACGACGAGATCCATGCCGGCGATGTTGCGCCGCGCCTTGGCGACCATGCCGACGACCTTGTCGGTCTGGGCTGCGAGATCGGCCCGGGTCACCGTGTTCGGCAATTGTAGCTGCACGAGGCCGATGACCACACCCTCGGGCGACTTGTTGAGACCGCCAAGTCCGTTCATGGATCCTGCTCCTATTTGGTGATGCTGAGTTCGCCGGGGGCCGAGACCATGGCCCGGGTGCGCGAGCTGATCGCGATCAGAAGGCCAAGGGTGAGCACGTAAGGTGCGGCGTAGAAGAGGTAGTAGCCCTGGGTGACGCCGACCGATTGAAGCGCGGGCCCGAGCGCACCCGCACCGCCGAAGAGCAGCGAGGCGTAGAGGCAATGGACAGGGTTCCAGCGGGCGAAGATGACCAGTGCGACCGCCATCAGTCCCTGGCCTGAGGAAATGCCTTCGTTCCAGCTGCCGGGATAGAAAAGCGATAGATAGGCGCCGCCGACGCCGGCCAGTGCACCGCCCACCGCTGTCGACCAGAGGCGCACGCGGTTGACGTTGATGCCGAGTGCACGCGCCGCATCGGCGCTGTCACCGGCGACCCGGATGGTGAGGCCGACGCGGGTGTTCTTCAGAACCCAGGCCGCAACAAAGGCGAGCGCGATGCCGACGAGGAAGAGGACGTTGACGTTGAGGGCCGCCTGGACCTGCGGGATATCCGACCAGAAACCGAGCGGGATCGACGGCAGATCGGGAGCCACAGGCTGGACGTAGGGTTTGCCGAAGAAGAAGGCGAGACCGGAGCCGAAGATCATCAAGGCGATGCCGATCGCGATGTCGTTGACCTTGGGGAACTTGCAGATCCAGCCGTGCAGAAGGCCGAAGAGGAGACCGGAGACCGCAGCGGCCAGGGTCCCCGCCCAGGCGGAGCCGGTGTGGTAGGCGACGGCATAGCCGCTCATGGCGCCGAAGACGAGCGTGCCTTCGAGGCCGAGATTGATGCGGCCGGAGCGCTCCGTCAGGCATTCACCGATGCTGACGAAGATGAAGGGGGTGGAGACACGGATCGCGCCGCCGAGAATCGCAAGGGGCACGCCCCAGAGACCGATATCCGTCATGCTCGCTTTCCCTTCAGCAGAAGGCCATCCAGCGTGATGCGGTCACGGAACGCGTCGGACAAGAGGATGGCGATGAAGATCATGCCCTGGAAGACCACGATGGTGGCATCCGGCAGGTCTAGCCTTCGCTGGACGAGGCCGCTCGATGCCTCGAAGCCGGCAAAGAGCAGGGTGGCCGGAATGATTGCCAGGCAATTGTGCCGGGCGAGAAAGGCGATGAGGATGCCGGTATAGCCGTAGCCGCCGGCGAGCGAGGCATTGGCCGAGCCATGGACGGCCGCCACTTCGAAAGCCCCGGCAAGGCCGGCCAGTGACCCACCGAGCGCTGTAAAGCCGATCATCAGCAAGCCGGCAGGCAGACCCTGCACCTGGGCGGCCCTGAGGTTTCCGCCGACAATGCGCGCGGCAAATCCGAAGGTCGTCTTTTCGATCAGCACCCAGCAGAGAATGCAGGCGATGATGCCGGCTGCGAGGCCCCAATGCACGCCGATTCCCGGGATCTCGCCGATCCGGTAGAGCTCCGGCAGCGGTGAGGTCGATGGTTTGTTGAGGCTCGCCGGGTCGCGCAGCGGTCCTTCCACCAGATGGTTCATGAGCGCGATCGCGATATAGGCGAGCAGCAGGCTGGAGATCGTCTCGTTGACCCCGCGGAAATGCCTGAGAGCCCCGATGCCACCGATCCAGATGGCACCGACGAGCGCGCCCGCGATCATCATGGCGAGGATGCCGACCGGACCCGGCATGCTAGGTGCCAGCATGGCGATCGCGCCAGCTCCCACACCACCGAGGACGATCGCGCCCTCCCCGCCGATGACGACGAGACCGAGGCGGGCCGGGAGGGCAACGCAGAGCGCGGCGAAAAGGAGCGGTGCCGCGCGGGCCAGCGTATTGGTCCAGGAGAAGGACGTGCCGAAGCCCGCCTTGTAGACCAGCGTATAGAACTCGATCGGTGAAGTACCGATCAGGAGCAGGAAGACGGCGAACAGGAGCATCCCGGCGAGAAGTGCTGCCAGCGGCAGGAAGAGTGGATCGAGCCAGCGCAGAACGGTCTCGAACGAGACACTGCGTCTGGCCAGGTCCTGGCTTGCGAGATCCGCCGGTGCACTCATGGCATGCCCCTCCCGGACGATTACGAGGTCGACCCGACGACACCCTCGACGAGGTAGCCCATGCTTTCGAGCGCAACGTCCGTTTCGGCGAAGGCCTGTCCCTCGGTCGCGATGACATTGCCCTTGTTGTCCTTGAGCGGTCCCTTGATGACCGAGAAGCCGCCCTTCATGATTTCAGCAAGGGTCGCATCGAACTGCTTGCGCGCCGGTTCGGTGACTGCCGGTCCGAGCGGGCTCATCTTGACGAAGCCTTCGGCAAGGCCGCCGCGGACGAAGTTGTCGATGGTGCCGCCAGCCAAGGTCGTGTTGACCATGTCGGTATAGACCTTGGACCAGTTCCACTCGGCGCCGGTCAGGTACTTTTCCGGTGCGAGCGGGCTCTGGTTGGCGTGGTAGCCGCAGAGGAACATGCCGCGGCCGGCGCCGGTTTCCATGACGACCTTCGGGCCGTCGACATGGCAAGTGACGACGTCGACGCCCTGGTCGGCGAGTGCGTTCGTGGCTTCCGCTTCCTTGACGGCGAGCGACCATTCACCGGTGAAGATGACCTGGCAGGTGATCGTGGGATCGACGGCGCGGGCGCCGAGCAGGAAGGAGTTGATGTTGAGCAGGACCTGCGGAATGGGCTTTGCAGCGACGAAGCCGATCTTCTTGGTCTTGGTCATGTGGCCGGCGACGATGCCGTTCAGATACTGGCCCATGCCGATATAGCCGAAATAGGAACCGGTATTGGCCGGCTTGTCAGGGGTCCAGAGGCCGCCGCAATGTTCGAAGCGAACGTTGGGATATTTCGGCGCCATGGTCAGGATATGGGGGTCGAAATAGCCGAAGGAGGTCGGGAAGAGCAGTGTGGCGCCGTCGAAATTGATCATGCTCTCCATGGTCTTCTGCACATCGACCGTTTCCGGGACCTGTTCCTCTTCGATCACCGTCACACCGTCGATCGCCTTGATCGCTGCGGCCCCTTCCGCATGGGCCTGGTTGTAGCCGTAGTCATCCTTCGGGCCGACATAGATGAAGCCGACGGTGAGGCCGGCGGCACGGGAGATATCGAAAGGAAGCACGCTGCTGGCGGCGGCAAGGCCGGCGAGACCGGCTGACTGGCGCAGAAACTGGCGGCGGCTCGGCATAAGAAACTGGCTCATGAAGGATCTCCCAGATCAGGATGAACAGTGAATTTCGTGCGGGCGCTGGTTCCCCTGATTATTGATGGCGCTCCGCGTTCACCTTTGAGTAACCCATATGGCGCCGCTCCTGTCTTGTGCTAAGATTTGGTCAAGCTGCTGCAAAATTTGCATCACCACAGGAGATCTGACATGCGGCACCTGACTTCGCTTCGTTACATCGACGCCGTTGCCAAGGCCGGCTCCATCCGTGGGGCGGCGGAATCTCTCGCGATCACCTCAACTGCACTCAACCGGCGCATCCTGGCGCTGGAAGAGGAACTCGGCGTGCCGGTCTTTGAACGGCTGCCGCACGGGGTGCGGCTGTCGAGTGCCGGAGAGATCCTGATCCATCACATCCGCAATCAGATCTCCGACATGGAGCGTGTGCGTTCACAGATCGCCGATCTTTCCGGCGTCCGGCGCGGGCATGTGTCGATCGCCTGCAGCCAGGCGCTCCTGCCCTATTTCCTGCCGCATCAGATCGCTCACTATCGGAAGGACCATCCGGCGGTGACCTTCGGTGTGCATCTGCGTGATCGCCAGGCGGCAGAACAGTCGCTGGTCGATCACTCGGCGGATCTCGCGATCGTGTTCGAGCCGGTGCGAATGGCCGATTTCATGACGCTGATCCGGGTGCACCAGCCGGTGCATGTAGTGATGGCACCGCATCATCCGCTGGCAGCCAAGGAAACCATCCGGCTCAGCGACTGCCTCGACTATCCCTATTCGCTCCCGACGGCGCCCTTCGGCGTCCGGCACCTGATGGACATGGCGGCACAGAAATCATCCTACCGGCTGGAGCCGGTGATCGAATCCGACAGTTTCGAGTTCCTGCGCAACCATGCGGTCGCGGAGAACATCATCACCTTCCAGATCCCGATCGGGCTTTCGGACCATACGATGACAGGGGAGATGATCACACGACCGCTCGACAAGCGCGATGTGCCGGCGGGCGTGCTCTATATGGGGCAGTTGCGCGGCCGGACGCTTCCGGTTGCAGCGGCTCGGTTTGCTGCTCAACTGTCGACGGCGCTTGCCAGCCGATACGAAGTCTCGTGACGGCTTAGCCGAAAACTACCGCTCGACCCCGTCCGGTCGCGTGGCGCGATAGAGCAGATAGGCGAAAACGGCAGCCAGGCCGAACCAGGTCATGGCATAGCCGAAATGCTTGTTGGGGAAGGAAACGACGGTGAGCCCGCCGACGGGCATGCCATCGCTAGACGCATCGGCATCGATGAAAAAGGGCGCGACCTCTCCCAGCCCAATGGCCTCAGCCATGGCGACCGTGTCACGGGAGAACCATCGATTGCCCACGGGGTCGTTGTCGCGGAGAAAGGCGCCGCCCGGCTGCGTGAGGCGCAGGAGGCCGGTGACCGACTGCTCACCCTCAGGTCTCGGCCTGTCGACGGCCGAGGTGCGGTCATCCGGCACGAAGCCGCGGTTGATGAAGAGGCGCCAGCCGTCATCCGTCTGGAAGGGCGACATCACCCAGAAGCCGGAGCCTCTAGATGTGACAGCCTTCACGAGCGTGTCGTCAGACGGAAGATACTGCCCACGCGCCTCGACACGGCGATACTCCGCCGTGTCGAATGTGACCCCCGTCCAAAGATCTGGTCCGGGTGCTGCGGAAGGCGGGGCGACGAGCCCCGCTTCGACGCGTTCGATCAGAGCCGTCTTCCACTGCAGCCGCTGAAGCTGCCAAACTCCGAGGCCGACGAGCAGGCCGACCGCAAGCACACCCAGCCCGATGAACCACCATGGTTGGCGCGCACGCGTCATGCCCATCTGTCCCGTCAGGAGCCGAAGCCCTGGAAGCTCTCGTGATCCATTGATGGCATCATGTTGGTATTAAGGTTGTACATGACCCAGACGGATCCGGCGATCATGATGACCACCACGATGATGGTGAAGATCATCGACAACATCGTCCAGCCTTCGTCGGACCGGGTGTTCATGTGCAGGAAATAGACCATGTGCACGAGGATCTGGACGACGGCAAAGCCGATCACCGTCACCGCCGTCAGCATACGGCTGTCAAAGCCACCGCTCATGACGATGGCGAAGGGAATGATCGTCAGGATCGCCGCCAGCACGAAGCCGGTGAGATAGGAGCGGTAGCTACCGTGGTCGTGACCACTGTTGTCGTGACCGTGGCCCTGTTCGTGATGGCCATGGGGCTGAATGGAAGGTTTGGACATCAGATCATCCCCAAGAGGTAAACGAAGGTGAAGACACCGATCCAGATCACATCGAGGAAGTGCCAGAACATGCTGAGGCACTCCATGCGTCGGGTATTCGCCGGGATCAGGCCTTTCTGATTGATCTGCACCATCAGCGTAACGAGCCAGATGCAGCCGAACAGCACGTGCAGGCCGTGGGTCCCGACCAGCGCGAAGAAGGCGGAGAGGAAGGCCGAGCGTTGCGGACCGGCGCCAAGCTCGATCAGGTGATGGAATTCGTAGATTTCGAGTGCCAGGAAGGCGAGGCCAAGCAGAAGGGTGACGACGAGCCAGGCCTGCATGCGGGCCTGCCTACCTTCGTACATGGCGAGCATCGCAAAACCGAAGGTGATCGAGGAGACCAGCAGGAAGCCGGTGTTGATCGCGATCAGGTTCAGGTCGAAGAGCGCCTTGGGGCCGGGGCCGGCCGCATAGCTCTGGCCGACAACCCCGAAGACCGCGAATAGGACCGCGAACATCAGGCAGTCGCTCATCAGGTAGACCCAGAAGCCGAGCCGCGTGGACGCGCCTTCCGGATGATGATGCGGCTCGGTTTCCCAATAGACGGCAGGTGCGTCGGATTTGGTGATGGTGCTCACGGTCGTCACGCTCCCACGCTTGCAAGTTCGCGGTCACGTGCCTTTTCGACACGCTCGACCTCGTCGACGGGGACGTAGTAGTCCCGGTCGTAGTTGAAGGTATGGGCAATCGCGACGGCGATGATCGCCACGAAGGACACAGCCGCCAGCCACCAGATGTACCAGACCAGCGCAAAGCCGCAGAGCGTGGCCAGAGCCGAGATCACAACACCCGTGCCGGTGTAGCGCGGCATGTGGATCGGGATATACGGCGCCTTCGGTCGCTTCTGCCCGACCTGCTTCATGTCGTGCCAGGCGTCCAGATCATGGACGACAGGCGTGAAGGCGAAGTTGTAGGCCGGCGGGGGAGACGAGGTCGCCCATTCCAGCGTGCGGCCATCCCAGGGGTCGCCGGTCACATCCATGTTGTCCTTGCGGTTCCAGATCGAGACTGCGATCTGGATGAAGAAGGCGGCGATGCCGACGGCTATCAGCAGGGCGCCAAGGGCTGCCAGGATGAACCAGATACGGAGATCCGGATCATCGAAGACGCGCATGCGGCGGGTGACGCCCATCAGGCCGAGCACATAGAGCGGCATAAAGGCGAGCCAGAAGCCGCTGACCCAGGTCCAGAAGGAGACCTTGCCCCAGAAGACATTGAGCTGGAAGCCGAAGGCCTTGGGCCACCAGTAGGCGATCGCGGCAAAGCAGCCGAACAGCACGCCGCCGATGATGACGTTGTGGAAGTGCGCCACCAGGAAGAGCGAGTTGTGCAGAACGAAGTCCGCCGGCGGGACGGCGAGGAGGACGCCCGTCATGCCGCCGATGGTGAAGGTCAGCATGAAGGCGACCGTCCACATCATCGGCAGGTCGAAGCGCACCCTCCCCTTGTACATGGTGAAGAGCCAGTTGAAGATCTTGGCCCCCGTGGGCACGGAGATGATCATCGTGGTGATGCCGAAGAAGGCGTTCACCGAGGCACCAGAACCCATCGTGAAGAAGTGGTGCAGCCAGACGATATAGCTCAGGATCGTGATGCAGACGGTGGCGTAGACCATCGAGCTGTAGCCGAAGAGCCGCTTGCCGGAGAAGGTGGACGTGATCTCCGAGAAGACGCCGAAGAGCGGCAGGATCAGGATGTAGACCTCCGGGTGACCCCAGATCCAGATGAGGTTGATATACATCATCGGGTTGCCGCCGAGATCATTCGTGAAGAAGTTCGTTCCCACGTAGCGATCAAGCGTCAGAAGGATCAGCGTCATCGTCAGCACGGGGAAGGAAGCGACGATGAGGATGTTAGTGCAGAGTGCTGTCCAGGTGAAGACCGGCATGCGCATCAGGGTCATGCCCGGTGCCCGCATCTTCACAATGGTGACGAGCAGGTTGATGCCTGAGAGCGTCGTTCCGACCCCGGCGATCTGCAAACCCCAGATATAATAGTCTACCCCGACCCAAGGACTGTAGCCGATACCCGAGAGTGGCGGGAAGGCGAGCCAGCCTGTCTGGGCAAACTCACCGACGAAGAGCGAGGCCATGATCAGCACGGCGCCGCCGACTGTCATCCAGAAGGAGAAGTTGTTGAGGAAGGGGAAGGAAACGTCGCGCGCGCCGATCTGCAGCGGCACGACATAGTTCATCAGACCCGTGACGAAGGGCATCGCCACGAAGAAGATCATGATCACGCCATGGGCCGTGAAGATCTGGTCGTAGTGGTGGGCGTTGAGGTAACCCTCGGACCCGTTGAAGGCGAGCACCTGTTGCAGGCGCATCATGATAGCGTCGGCGAAGCCGCGCACCAGCATGACCAGCGCCAGGATGATATACATGATGCCGATCTTCTTGTGATCGACAGACGTCAGCCACTCGCGCCAGAGGTAGCCCCAAAGGCGGTAGTAGGTGAGCGCTGCGAATGTCGCACCCCCGCCGAGCACGACGACAGCGAAAGTCGCCAGAACGATCGGATCCGTAGGGATCGCACTCCAGTTGAGGCGACCGAGAAGAAACGTGGTGGAATGGTCTATCGTAGCCATACCGAATTCCTGTCAGAGTTGCGGCGCATTGCCGGCTGCCTGCCGAACGAGCGTGAGGAAGCGTTCGGCCTCACCGCCGAAGGGCGATGCCGGCTGCTGCATGTTGTGTCCCATCAGGGGACCCGAAACGACGGGCTTGTCGTTGAAGGAGGCGGGCTTTGCGGCAAGCATCTGCTCCAGCTCCTCGACCGAGCAGAAGCCCAGAACCTTGAAGGGTTCCCAACCGAAGACCGGCTCGCGCGTGCCCCGGCGTTCGTGCTTGTCGTAGATGAGAGCGCTCATGTTGACCGTGCCGGCGAGGCCTGTGCCGCCCTGAGCGTCGAGCGCCATCATTTCGGCCATACAGATCTTGCCCTCTTCGACGCACATGTTGACGACGCGCGGGAAGAGCTGCGGATCGATGCTCGCGAAGACCTCCGGCTTGACGTTTTCGCTGGGGCGCTCGAGCTCCAGATACTTGGCGCGGTCGAGCTTTGCGCCGCCAGAGCGGGCTTCTTCAACCCAGGCCTCGAAGGCCGCAGCGTCGGTTGCGTTCGCCTTGAAGCGCATGCCGGAGAAGCCGGCACCCGAGTAGTGCGAGGCCAGTCCCTGGAAGGTGCCTTCCTCATTGAAGACCCCGTGCAGCGTCGTCTGCATGCCGGGCATGGCGTAGATCATGCCGGCCATATGCGGGATGTAGAAGGCGTTCATGACCGACGACGAGGTCAGCGAGAAGCGGATCGGCCGATCGGTTGGAACCGGAAGCTCATTAACGGTGGCGACGCCGTATTGCGGGTAGATGAAGAGCCATTTCCAATCGAGTGCGACGACCTGCACATCCAGCGGCTCCTGCTGCGGATCGAGCGGTTGCTCTTCGGAGACCCGCGCCAGCGGACGATAGGGATCGAGGAGATGGGTTCCGACCCAGGTCAGCGCACCCAGGCAGATGATGATCATCAGGGGGATCGCCCAGATGATCAGCTCAAGCTTGGTGGAGTGGGACCAGTTCGGCTTGTAGATCGCTTCCTTGTTGGCCGCCCGGTAGTGCCAGGCGAACCAGCAGGTCAGCACCATCACAGGGATGATGATGATCAGCATCAGCAAAGTGGAGATCACCAACAGGTCGCGCTGCTGTGCAGCGATGTCACCCGTTGGTGCGAGGACTTCCGCCTTGCAGGCGGACAGGAATAGGACCGCCATGATGGCGGTGAACAATTTCGGGAGGCGAAGCTTCTGCATCTCGTACCCTGATACACTGACGGGTCACTGAGCAGGGGTCCCCCCGAAACACTACTCGACGACCATTGATATTCGTCGAGTTAGTTAGTCGGGTTTTGCGGTGCAGCACATACGACAATTTGTCACCTGTCAATTTGGGCGTGTCTGCGGCATCGCTTTGCAGCATGTTAGACTAAGGCGCGGACCGTATTTCCCCCGTTCGGATCCGCCCTGTTCAGACAAGAAAGTGATCACGCGTTATGGCGAGCATGACCGGCTCTGCATCCCCCGCCGCACAGAACGGCCGCACAACCTCCGAAGACGATCATCACGTCTCTCCCTCGGATATCGCCGTCGGCGTCGTCATCGGGCGCACGTCGGAGTTCTTCGACTTCTTCGTTTTCGCCATCGCGTCCGTGATCGTCTTTCCGGCGCGTATCTTCCCGTTCCTCGATCCGCTGACCGGTACGCTCTGGTCCTTCGTGCTCGTGGCACTCGCCTTCGTCGCGCGGCCGCTCGGAACCGTGCTGTTTACTCTGCTCGACCGCCGGCATGGCCGCGTAACCAAGCTGACGGTGGCGCTTTTCCTCCTGGGAACCTCGACCGTCGCCATGGGTCTGGTGCCTTCCTACGAAACGGCCGGCTGGTGGTCGATTGCCATGCTGGCGCTCTTGCGCATCGGCCAGGGCCTGGCGCTCGGCGGTACCTGGGATGGTCTGGCGCCGCTTCTGGCAATCACCGCATCCAAGGACAAGCGCGGCTTCTATGCGATGATCCCGCAGCTCGGCGCTGTGGTCGGTCTCGCCGTGGCCGCTGTTCTCTTTGCCTATCTCGTCATGACGCTTTCCGCCGCCGACTTCCTTGATTGGGGCTGGCGCTATCCGTTCTTCGTGGCCTTCGCGATCAATGTCGTGGCACTCTTCGCGCGACTTCGCATCGTCGATACGCCCGAGTTCAAGGAGCTGTTCGAGACGAACGAACTGACCCCGACCGGCCTGCGCGCCACGATGTCGCAGGACGGGCGGACAGTGCTGCTCGGCGTCTTTGTGCCGCTCGCAAGCTTTGCCATGTTCCACATGGTCACGGTTTTCCCGCTGTCCTGGATTTTCCTCTACACGGATGAAGCGCCCGGCACCTTCCTCCTCATCGAAGCCGCGGGTGCAGGCCTCGGCGTTCTCGCCATGCTGTTCTCCGGCTGGCTTTCGGACAAGATCGGCCGCGAGAAGATCCTCATCTGGGGTGCCTGGGCGATCGGTGTCTTCGCGTTGACGGCTCCTCTGCTTCTGAATGGCGACCTTCCGGGTGTCACCATCTACATGATGGTCGGCTTCCTGGTGCTCGGCTTCAACTTTGCCCAGTCGTCGGGCGCAGTGGCATCGCTGTTCGACCGCCGTAACCGCTATACGGCCTCTGCAGTCGTCTCGGCGCTCGCCTGGATGTTCGGCGCCGGTTTTGCACCGCTGTCGGCGCTTCTGCTGTCGACCTGGTTCGGCCTCTTTGCCGCCGGGCTCTACCTTCTCTCTGGTGCCGTCTGCAGCTTGATCTCACTTGCTCTTGTCAGGCAGATCTCTCTGCGGCCGAAGGCCCAAGAGCAGGATGTCTGAGAAAGCATAGATTGCCAGTTTTCTGATGATGGCCCCGGAGTTACCAACTCCGGGGCTTTTCGTTTGTGTCCTGCTGGCTCGCAGATTTGTCTTCAGCTTGCCGGTTTTTGCAGCCCTTGAGGCCGACCCGCCTGATGTCGCGGCCGCTCAGAGCTTCGCAATGAAATCGAGGATTTCCGCTTCCGAGACGACGTCGGCATATTTGGCGTTCATGTCGAAGAGGTTTGCCTCATGCGGCGCTGAGTGCCGATCGCCACAGGCATCCCGCACCACCGTCGTGATGAAGCCATGCGACATCGCATCGACACAGCTTGCCCGAACGCAGCCGCTCGTCGTCAACCCTGTGAGGATGACGTTGTCGACGCCCATGGAGGTTAGAAGCGGCGCGAGCGAAGTGCCGAAGAAGGCACTCGGATATTGCTTTGAGACGACAAACTCGTCCGGGAACGGCCCAAGACCCTTGGGCCAGGCGCCGAGCGGGTTTCCTGCCGTGAAGCAGGCGAGCGGTTTCGCCTTCTGGAAGAAGCGGCCACCATCCAGACCGCTCGGATGCAGCACCACGCCGGTGAGGATGACGGGAAGTCCCTTTTCACGCGCCTTCGCGCGAATGCGGAGCGCGCTGGCAAGTGCGGCATCGACGCCGGCATACAGCGGGCTCTCCGGCTCGAAATAGGCCTGCACGAAATCGACCAGGATCAGGGCCGGCTTTTTGCCGAAGCCGATCCGGTTGTCATAGGCCTTGGCATAATTGGCGGCGAGATCGTCGGTCATGGCTCAGTCCTCGGTTTCGGCAAATTTCTTCTCGAAGGCCCACACGTCCTCAAAACCGAGCAGGCTGTTGAAGTCCTTGAAGGGATAGAGCGGGACGGCATCGGTAGTGATGCCGTTGTCGAGCAGGTCCTGATAGGCATGGCGCACCGCACGGCCATGGGCGAGGAAGCCGAGGGCCGGATAGATTGCGATCCTGTAGCCGAGCGCCTGCAGATCCGACGCCGGCAAAAGTGGCGTGCGTCCGCCATTGACCATGTTGGCGAGCAGCGGGCGGTCGATGGCCTCGGCGATTGCCTTCACTTCTTCGGTACTCTCAGGCGACTCGACGAAGAGGACGTCGGCGCCTGCCGCTGCATAGGCTTTCGCTCTGCGGATAGCCTCGTCGAGACCGAGGCTCGTGCGGGCATCAGTGCGGGCGATGATCAGGAAGTCATCGCTGCGACGGCTGTCGGCCGCCACTTCGATCTTCTTGACCATATCGGCTATAGGCACGACGCGCCGATTGGGCGTGTGGCCACATTTCTTCGGGAATTCCTGATCCTCGAGCTGGATGGCCGAGACGCCGGCATCCTCATAGCCGCGAACAGTGTGCCGGACATTGAGCAGCCCGCCATAGCCGGTATCCGCATCGGCAATAATCGGCGTGCGGGTGAGCTTCACCATCTGCGCGATGCGCTCGACCATGTCGCGATAAGTCGCAATGCCCGCATCCGGAATGCCGAGGGTAGAGGCAACCGTTCCATATCCCGTGACATAGAGCGCCTTGAAACCCATCTGGTCTGCGATCAGCGCTGAGATCATGTCGTAAATCCCGGGAGCCAGGATGAATTCACCGTCGGTGAGCCGCTTCTTCAAAGTGGGATCGGGCATGTGTCGTCTGCTGCTTTCATTTCGGATTGAGGACAGGTTCAAGGCGCCGAGCGGCATCGAGCAGATGCTGGTCGGCAAAACGCGCGGCAATCAGCGTCACACCGATCGGCAGTGAGGGATGGCCGAGTGGCACCGGGATGTTGAGACAGGGGACGCCGAGCAGGGTCCAGGAGGCATTGAAGACGGGATCGCCCGGGCGGCGTCCGAGCGGTGCAAAACCAGGTGCGCTCGGGGCAATGAGGAGGTCGAAGTCCTGCATCAGCGCATCGAAGGCGATCCGTCCCATCGCCATGGCATCATAGGCCTTTGCGAGGTCCAGGAGGCTGGAGCCATCGCGATTTTCGACCCGATGATGGAAATCATCGTGAAGGGCTGCCCCATGGCGTCGCGCCAGATTGCGGAAGGACGCCTGCCCTTCCCTATGCAGGATCACGCGGTGGTGCCGGTCGAGAGCCTCAAACTCGGCTGGCAGTTCGATGGTCTGGACCGAATGGCCCTGCGTTTCGAGCCGCGCCTTCGACAGATCCAGAGCCATGAGGCTCTCGGACGCCAGGCGGTCGCGATAAGGCCCAGACGTGATCGCGATCCTGAGGTGTCCTGGCCGATCTGTCGAATGCAGCGCCTCATCGAGCCCAAGGATAGAGGCCAGCAATGCGACGTCATCCACCGAACGGCCATACCAGCCGACGGTGTCGAAGCTCTGCGCGTAGACTTTCACCCCCTCGCGGCTTACCCGGCTAACGCTCGGCTTGAAGCCGACGATGCCGCAGAAGGAAGCCGGCCGGATGGTCGATCCACCGGTCTGGGTCGACAGCGCCAAAGGCACATGCCGATCAGCCACAGCGGCTGCAGAGCCGGCGGACGAGCCGCCCGGGGTATGGGCGAGATCATGCGGGTTGGCTGTCCGAGCGTCCTGACCGGCGGCGGCAAACTCCGTCGTATCGGTCTTGCCGAGAATGATCGCGCCTTCGCTGCGCAGCAGGTCGACCACCGCAGCATCGGCGGCGGGCTGGAAGCTCTGATAAAGCGGCGAGTTGTGCGTGGTGGGAAGGTCAAACGTGTCGAAGACATCCTTCACCCCGATTGGTAGGCCGTGAAGTCTGCCGCGCTCGGCATTCGGGGTGGCATCGCAGCGATCGGCCTGCTCCAGCGCCGTTTCGCTGAGTGCGAGCCAGGCCCTGACCTCGCCATCTCGTTGACGGACCCGGTCGAGGCAGGCCGTCACAAGGGCGCGCGACGTCAGACGCCCCTGCGCCATCAGGGAGAGGGCCTCGGTTGCGGTCAGTGCCGTGAGATCCGGGGTGATGGGGGCGTGTGATGTCATATGGCATCCTCAGGCGGCATCATCCGATGAAAGTCCGTCACCTCCTGGAATGCCCGCCCCAGCCTCAAGCAGAGCGCATCTCCCCCGGGGTGACCGATGATCTGGATACCGGTTGGCAAGCCTGTCGAACCGACGCCTGACGGCAGCATGAGCGCCGGCAGTCCCGTCACATCGAAGATCATGGTGTTGCGCGAAATGACTGTCTGGAAGGCGTGGCGTTCGCCATCGATATCAACCGTGAGATCATCGAGATGGCCGGCTTCGCCACCGAGACCCGGTGTGATCACGGCATCGATGTCGCGCATGGCGGTCAGGAATGCCTCCAGCGCCTCGCTCCGGCGCTGAAGTGCTTCACCATAGTCACGGGCAGAGTAGCCCAGCCCGTTCTTCAGACGATGCAGAAGGCCCGGATCGAAAAGCTCCGCACGATCAAGGCGTGCGGCGTGAAGGCTCGCCAGCTCGCTCTGAAGGATGACCCAACCGGCCTCATGCAGAGGCTCGACGTCGATTCGCGGTAGCGGCACCAGGTGACAGCCGAGAGCCTCGAACTGCTCCAGGACGGCCTGCCAATTGGCGAGCACGTGTTGGTCGACCTTTTCCGTGAACCAGTTGGCGGGAACGCCGATCCTCAGGCCTTGGACGGAGCCGGCCTGCAAAGGTACTGCAACTTCGCCTGCAAGATGCGCTCCCCGGTCACCGGCCATGAACGGCATGACCCGGGCAATATCCTCTGCGGATCGCGCCATCGGGCCGATATGATCGAGCGTCCAGGAAAGCGGTGCTACCCCTTGGCGGGACACCAATTCGCGGCTGGGCTTGAGCCCCGTCGTTCCGCACCAGCAGGAGGGGACGCGGATTGACCCTCCCGTATCCGTGCCGAGCGCCAGCGGCATGAGCCGAGCCGCGAGCGCCGCGCCGGAACCGGTCGAGGACCCACCCGTCCAACGGCTGCGATCATGGGGATTGGTGACCGTGCCGAAGCGCAGATTGTGCGGGGAACCGGTGGCAAACTCTGTCGTGGCCGTCATGGCGAAGGGAATGGCACCGGCTGATCGCAAAGCTGCCACGACAGGCGCGTCGACAGGCGCCACGCGGTCCCCGGTGAAGTGCGAGCCGGATGTGACCACGGCACCGGCGACTTCGATGATGTCTTTCACCCCGAAAGGAATGCCCTCCAGAGGCCGTGCCCGCCCCTCCGCGAAACGTTGATCGCTCTCACGCGCCGCCTCTTCCGCACCGGGCACGAAGCGAAGAACCGCTTCCCCTCCCGTCCGGGTGGCGTTTATGCGGGCCTTGAGTTGCGACAAAAGATCTGACGGACGCAAGCTGTTACTGGCATAAGCCGAGAGCACCGCCGTTACGCCTGCCACGACCGCCGGCTCGTCTAGCGGCTCTGGAGACAGTGGCAATGCCACATACGCAGCATCGACTTTCGGTGCCAGGGCATCGCGATGAAAGCGGTCGACCCCAGTCGGGTCGGCCAGCGTCATCGGATCAAACTGGATCCCCGCCTCCGGGCGAGGATCGTCTGTAGGTGCAGGCCAGACCGCCGTCACGTCATTCCGCCGCGATCTGCTTGAGCGTGCGGCTCGCCATCAAGGGCTGGATGCGCTCCCCGAACTGATCGAGACCGATAAGGAAGTCGTCAAAGGTCAGCATGATGCCCTTCGTTCCCGGAACATTGCCGGCCTCGTCGAGCATGCGGGCAACCTTGGCATAGGAGCCGACAAGCGTGCCCATGTTGAAGTTGACCGCACCCTCGGGGAGGTTGATGTGCTTGGCGGTGGAATTGGCATCCGCCGTCGCATCCTTGCTGCCCTGGTCGGCCATCCAGGCCAGCGCGTCGACATCCGCACCCTCGCGATACTTCTGCCACTTCGCTTCAGCCAGTTCGTCGGTCTCGTCGGCGATCACCATGAAGAGCACATAGGCGCCCACGTCACGGCCTGACTTCGCGGCCGCATCGAGGAGCTTCTGGTTGTTGGGGGCATAGGCAGTCGGCGTGTTGATGCCGGAACCCATGACGAAGTTGTAGTCAGCATATTCGGCGGCGAACTCCATGCCGCGGGGGCTCTGGCCCGCTGCGACGATCTCGATCTTGTTCGCCGGCATCGGCTTCATCATGCAATCCTTCATGGTGAAGTGCTTGCCGTCGAAGCTGCAGCTGCCGTTCGCCCAGAGCTCCTTCATGATGTGCACGTATTCGGTGGAATAGTCGTAGCGGTAGCCGAAATAGTCATCGCCCGGCCAGATGCCCATCTGGTCGTATTCCGCCATCTGCCAGCCGGACACGATGTTCACACCGAAACGACCAGGCGCCACGTTGTCGATGGTGGTCGCCATGCGCGCGACGATTGCCGGCGGCAGGGTGAGAACAGCCGTGGACGCGAAGAGCTTAATGCGCTCGGTGACGGCGGCAAGGCTCGCCATCAGCGTGAAGCTCTCGAGGTTGTAATCCCAGAATTCAGCCTTGCCGCCGAAACCGCGCAGCTTGATCATCGAGAGGGCGAAGTCGAGGCCGTAGCTTTCCGCTTTCTGGACGATCTGCTTGTTGAGCTCGAAGCTCGGCATGTATTGCGGCGACGCTGTCGAGATCAGCCAGCCGTTGTTTCCGATAGGAATGAAGACACCGATATCCATGTGGTTCCCCTTTTTGTATGACCTACACGCAAGCAGTATGTACGAACTAATGCAAAAAATTTTGAGGCTGTCCAGCCAAAAATGCCTGATCTTTAGGCCTGCATATTTTTCGATCATTCGCCGGAATCGCGCGCAGGACGGAGTTGCCGAGCAACTGTTCAAACGGACGAACTGTAGGCAAAACAGGACGCGGAAACGCCACCAGCGCCCAGGAGCGCTGCTGGCGGCCATGGATCAATGATGGGAAAAGGGGAGGTTCAGCCTTCGGCGCGAAGCGTCGTGGTGAAGGTGAAGCGCTCTGCCGGAAGGACCTGGAAGGCGTATTCAAGCAGGCGGCGGCCGGAGCCGAAGTAGCGCCGCGTCACGACCAACGCCAGATCGCCCGCCTTGACATCGAGCTTTGCAGCAATCTCGGCATCGAGGATCATCGGTCGGATGTCCTGCTGGATTTCCTGGATCTTCTCGCCCGTGAACTGCTCGATATAGTGAAAGATGGCGCTGCGGGCGACCGTGATATCCTTGACGGCGGCAGCCAGCTTGGCGTCGACATAGACCTCGTTCCAGGAGAACGGGCGGCTGCGATTGCCGGGATAACGAATGCCCGCCATATGGTAGAACTTGCGCCCAGGCCGGCAGCCGAGCTCGACGGCAAGCTTGCCCTGAGCGGAAATCTCTTCCTTGGTGTCGATCACAAATTCCGTTTCGGCGGCAATCTCGAATAGCTCCGAACGGGAATGGGCGATGAAGCGCTTCTTCTCCGGATCGAACCCCGCCTCAACGCGTGTGCCCACGCCCTTGCGGGCGGAAAGGCGACCCTTGTTCCGCAGCGTTGCGATCGCCTGACGTACCGTCTGGCGGCTGACGCCGAGGGCGGCTGCGATCTCGTTCTCCGTCGGAAGAAGCGAACCGACCGGATACTCGCCGTCGCTGATCCGGCTCTCCAGATGATGGGCGACCTGCAGGTAGAGCGGCGCGGTGTCCACTTCCGGCTTCCAGTCCATGCGCTTCTGATCCAAGCTCAACCATCCCCATCGGCGCGACGCCGAGTTCCTCGTGCCAGAGTTTCAACCTCCTTTCCCAGCAAAAGGCAAATGGAATTCGGGAGATCGAAGGAGGCCGCAGCACCGGCTTGCGATCCTTCACCAAATCAATTAGTACGTACATATCCTAGTCATATCCTCCGAGACAGCACCATATGTCTGACTTCATCGCCGAAGAGGCGCCACCCGCGCGACACGCCTCCTCGCTTACCCAGACCTTGATTGCCGCCACACTGATACAGATCGTTGCGACGGCGAGCGTGCTCGCGCTGACCGCGATTGCGCCCACGGTGGCGAAAGATCTCGACATTGGGGCCTACTGGATCGGCTACCAGATCAGCCTGATCTACTTCTCCGGAATGTTCTCTTCGGCGATTGCCGGGACGCTGGTTCAGCGCTTCGGCCCGATCCGGATCGAACAGGCCGCTCTCGCCTGTTTCGTGCTCGGCTTTATCGGCATTGCTAGCGCTGAGATCCTGCTGATCATTGCGGCCTCCCTCTTCATCGGCATCGGCTACGGGCTCAACAATCCCGCCTCCTCTGAAATGCTGAGCCGGGTCACCCCCTTCAACAGACGCAATATCGTCTTCTCCCTGAAGCAGTCGGGCGTGCCACTCGGCGGCATCCTTGCGAGCTTTGCCTTTCCGTTTCTCACGCGCTTCTTCGACTGGCACGTCGCGTTGCTGATCGGCGCCGTCGCCCCGATCCTGACGATGGCACTTCTGGCAGCGACTCATGCGGCGGAGCCGGTCAATCCGGCGCCGAGACGGTCTTTTCTGAAGGGCTTCGCGGAGGAACAGTCGACGATCTGGCGCAATCCGCGACTGAGGGCGCTTTCGGCTCTCGGCTTTGCCTATTCGGCCATGCAACTGTCCGTCTCGGCATTTGCCGTCGTAACGCTCGTCCACGACGCCGGATGGTCGCTTCTTTCGGCTGGCTCCGTTGCCGCAGCCATGCAGCTTGCCGGCGCGGTCGGGCGTATTTTCTGGGGCGTGGTGGCCGACAGGATCGGCGGCGGGTTCAAGACGCTCGCCCTGCTCGGATTGCTGGGCGGCACCGGCTATGCCCTGCTGTTCTGGCTGACCGACCTGCCCACGATCGCGCAGGTGGCGCTTTTCGTCGCCATGGGTGGGGTCACCATCGGATGGAACGGCGTGCTGCTCGCCGAGGTGGCCCACAATGCGCCGGAAGGACGGGTCGGCTCGACCACCGGCGGCGTGCTGGTCTATACCTTCATCGGGGTGATCGTGGGGCCCTCGTCATTCGGCAGCGTTTATGCACTGACGGGACACTATGGCGCCAGCTTCATGATCTTTGCGCTCTTCGGCTTCGCAGGCTGCTTGATCGCTTGGCGCGCGCATACGGCTAGTCGGTAACAACCCTCACCATATGTACTGACATATCACTCAGTATTCATCGATGCTGCAAGTGCGAGATCGCGCGCCTGCTAGGGCCGAGCTGCTCGCAGTTGATCGTGATTCGATCGCCTGACTGAAAGGGTTTTCGGCATTCGCCGAATAAATGTGCAGTGCAAAAAAATAGGCAAAACACGATTGACGTTCGGCTGACTATGTACGTACATTATCTGCGAGCGGTCATCGAGAACCGCATCAGATGACACCGGAAAACCGGGTTAGAGACAGGGGAACGTCAATCATGCGCCTCATTCTTGCCAGTTCGCTTTTGGCCGCATCCACACTTGCGGTCGCCTCCACGCCAGCCGCCGCAGATCCCATGGCCGATGCAAAGGCCATCATCGAAGCGCACCGCGCCATGCCGGTCTTCGCCGCACCTGGCGATGCCTTCGACGCCAAGGCCTGCATGGCGGACAAGAAGGTTCTGTCGATCCCGATCTCGATGACGATCCCGTTCAATGTGGAGCTTCAGAAGGCCATGGCCTCGGCAGCGGCCGAAGTTGGCTTCACCTACACCACCTGGGACAACCAGCTGAAACTCGACCAATGGGTTCAGGGGATTTCCCAGGCCATCAGCCAGGACTACGACGTGGTCGACCTTGCCGGCGGCCTCAATCCGGAAGTGCTGGGGCCGCAGCTCTCCGAGGCACGCGCCGCCGGCCTCAAGATCAGCACCACCCACTTCTACGACGTGACCCAGCCGGCTGTGGAGAGCGTCGACTATTCCGGCAAAGTTGACTTCACTGGCGCGGGCAAGTTGCTCGCTGCCTGGGCCTATGCGCAGACCGACAGCAAGCCGAACGTGCTGATCATCGGCTCTTCGGATGTGCTGCCGTCCATTCCTTTCGTCCAGTCCATCCAGGACCAACTCAAGGTACTCTGCCCGGACTGCAAGCAGACGCATCTCGACGTGCCAGTCTCCGAATGGGCCACGAAGATCCAGTCGGGCACCCAGTCGGCGCTGCTGGCCGACCCCTCGATCAACTACATCCTGCCGATCTACGATTCGATGTCGCAGTTCGTCGTGCCCGCATTGCGCATCACCGGCTCTGAAGGCTCGGTGAAGGTTGCGAGCTTCAACGGCACGCCCTTCGTGCTGGATATGGTGCGCGAAGGACAGGTCGAGATGGATATCGGCGAGAGCCTCGGCTGGGCCGGTTATGCGGCGATCGACAACATCATGCGCATGCTGTGCGGCAAGCCGGAAGTGGCCAAGCTCAATGTGCCGCTCCTGGTCTTCGACAAGGATAACATCGAGACTGCAGGGGTGCCTGCCAACTTCGACGATGGCTACGGCGACGCTCATCTCGAGGGTTTCCGCAAGCTCTGGATGTTGAAGTAATCCAGCCACATCGGGAGCCGCGCGATGACCGAGAATGCTGTGCTCAGGATGAACAACATTCGCATGCGGTTTGGGAGCTACTATGCGCTGAAGGGCGTGTCGCTTTCCATCCGCCGCGGCGAAGTCTTCGGCCTGCTCGGGCAGAACGGCTCGGGCAAGTCGACGATGATCAAGGTTCTCGCGGGCTTCCACCAGCCGGAAGAGGGCAGCGAAGTGGTCCTTTGGGGCCAGACGCTGCCCCTGCCGCTTGACCCGATGGACATCAAGAAGCGTGGCGTGGCCTTCGTCCACCAGCATCTCGCGCTGGTTTCCTCGCTTACCGTCATGGAAAACATGCGGGTGACGGCGCTGGGCCAAAAGACGCCCTGGCTGGTAAACTGGAAGCGCGAGGCGAAAGCGATTTCGGCCCTGTTCTCGGAGTTCGGCCTCGATATCGATCCTTTCGCCACCGTCGCCAGCCTGCCGCCCGTGGAGCGGGCCTTCGTCGCGATTATCAGGGCCTTCGAGGATCTGCGGGTCTCGGATGCCGGACACGGTGGTGAAGGCATTCTTGTTCTGGACGAGCCGACGCCCTTCCTGCCGGCCGAGGACGTGCAGAGGCTCTTCACCCTCATACGGTCCATCGTTCGGACCGGCGCCTCCGTGGTGATTGTCACCCATGACATCGACGAAGTGCTGGATATCACCGACCGCGTTGCCGTGCTGCGCGACGGCGAGCTTGTCGACATACTCGACACTCGCACCGCGGAGCGCCAATCCATTCTGGATACCATCGTCGGCACGCGGATCGACCATTTCGAAAAGAAACGGATGGCCGCCGAGGGCATACCGGCTGCGGTGCGGGTGCGCGGTTTGAGCGACGGCAAGTTACCCGGATTCGACTTCGAGATCCGTGAGGGCGAAACCCTGGGGGTGACCGGTCTGATCGGCTCGGGTTTCGCATCGGTTCCCTACCTGCTTTATGGGGCGATGCGCGGCTCCGGCACGATCTCGATCGATAGCCAGACCCTCTCCCTCTCAGCCATCTCCCCCCTTATGGCGCAAAAGCTTGGGATCGCCTTTCTCCCCGGTGACCGACTGGGTTCCGCCGGTATTGGCAGCTTATCGGTAACGGACAACATCACGCTGCCGGTCCTCGACGGGATGTTGAGACCGTATGGCCTCGATCGCGGCCAGATGGTGCGAGAGGCGGGCCGTCTCGGTCAGATCTACGATGTCCGGCCGCAGAACCCGCAATTGAACCTCGGCTCTCTATCAGGCGGCAATCAGCAGAAGGTGCTGCTGGCGAAGTGGCTGCAGATCAAACCGAAACTTCTGATGCTCGACGAGCCGACCCAGGGCGTGGATTTCGGTGCGCGCCAGCAGATCTTCAAGGCGCTGGATCGGGCAGCGGCAGATGGGACTGCCATTCTCTGCGCCTCGACCGACAATGAACAGCTCGAGCAGATTTGCGACCGGGTCATCGTCTTCTCCCGCGGACGTCCGGTCTTCGAGCTCAAGGGATCGGAAATCTCCCGCAAATCCATCACCGAAGCCTGTTTCCACAGCCATCAAGCGGAGGCTGCAGAATGACGACGCTCGACATCTCCACGACACCCACCATCTCCAAACCAAAGAGCCGCTTCACGCTGAAGACGGAAGCCGAACGCTTCGCGCTCGTTGCCGCCTGGCTTCTGCTCATCGTCATCTTCGGGATCCTGATGCCGGATTCCTTCCTGAGCTGGCGCAGCTTCTCCACCCTTTTCGGCTCTCAGGCGATCCTCGTCGTTCTGACGCTGGCCATCATCATTCCCCTCACCTCCGGTGACTTCGACCTGTCGGGCGCCTCGACACTCACCATGAGCTGCATGCTGATCGCGGTCCTGAACGTGAAGCTCGGCTGGCCAATCGTTCCGGTCGTGGTGGTCGCACTTTTAAGCGGGGTGGTGATCGGTGCGGCGAACGCCTTCTTTGTCCTTTATTTCCGCATCCACTCGCTGATCGTCACGCTCGGGATCGGGACCTTCGTCAATGGCTTGATCCTCTGGGTCAGCAACAGCCAGACAATATCGGGCGTCTCCATGAGCCTCGTGGAATTGGTCATCATCAACCGTTTCCTCGGCATCCCGCTTGCCTTCTTCTACGCGCTGATCCTGGCTGCCATCATCTGGTATGTGCTGGAATACACGATCCCGGGGCGCAAGCTGCTCTTCGTCGGTCGCGGTCGTGAAGTGTCACGCCTGAACGGCATCAATGTCGATCGCGTGCGTGCCACATCCTTCGTCTTTTCCGGCCTCATCTCAGCCTTTGCCGGCGTGCTCTATGCCGGCATGACCGGCTCCGCCGATCCGCTGTCCGGCCTTAACCTTCTGCTGCCGGCCTTCGCCGCCGCTTTCCTGGGGGCCACGACGATCTCGCCAGGACGCTTCAACGCCTTTGGTGCCGTGATCAGCGTCTACTTCCTGGTCACGGGGATCACCGGACTGACGATGCTGGGCGCTGATGCCTATGTGCAGAACCTTTTCTATGGGGGTGCGCTCGTGATCGCAGTGTCGTTGAGCCAGTTGGTCCGCAACCGCCAACCGCAGGATTTCAGCTGATGGATCTCCAGGACGTCATGAAGGCGCTCTCCCATGCCTATTGGGGACGGGCCGCCATCGATCCGGAGCTTCTGGCCATGGTCGGCGAGTTGCAAAGGGATTCCACCGCGATCGCTCCTATAGAGGAGGGCGCAATCGGCAGCCTCTTCAACGTAGAGCCGGCCGCCTTCGACCGGATCCTCCGGGCGGAGGCAGATCGATGAGCCTCGACGATCACGGATCTCTGAAGGAAGCAGCCACAGCCATCAGAGAGCGGCGCATCAGCGCGTTGGAGCTGGCGAAAGCCGCCATCGAGCGGGCAAAATCGAGCCACAGCACGCTCAACGCCTTTATCGAAATCGAGGAAGAGGCGGCGTTGCAAGCTGCTCGCCAGGCGGACGAGACGCTTGCCCGGGGTCTTGCAACGGGGCCCCTTCACGGCGTGCCCCTGGCTCATAAGGACATGTATGACCGCAAGGGCTTCGTCACCGGATGCGGATCGAAGATCCGTGCATCACACGTGGCGACCGAGACCTCGACGGTAATGCAGCGGCTGGAAGCAGCCGGAGCTGTATCCATCGGACGGTTGAACATGAGCGAATTCGCCATGGGGCCGACCGGTCACAACTTTCATCACGGGCGCGCACTAAACCCGATCGATCCGGCGAGGATCACCGGGGGATCCTCTTCGGGCAGTGGATCGGCCGTTGGTGGCGGCGTGGTGCTTGCAGCGCTCGGCTCCGACACAGGCGGCTCCATTCGTCTGCCGGCCGCCTGCTGCGGTGTCGTCGGCATCAAGCCGACCCAGGGTCGTGTCAGCCGGCATGGTGTGATGCCCCTTTCCTTCTCGCAGGATTGTGTCGGGCCGCTCGCGCGCAGCGTAGACGATGCCTATCTCCTGTTGCAGATCATTGCCGGAGCGGATGGGCGAGACACCACATGCGTGGACACTTCTCCGCCTGCAGAGCTGCACGACGACCTCAAGTCGATCCGGGTCGGCATTCTGGGCGGACTGTTCGAGACCGGACTGGACGAAGTGGTTGGCGCGGCCGTGGAAAACACCGCAGATGTGCTGGCGAAGGAAGTCGGCCTTGTCGCTCAGACGAAGGGCATCGACATGCCGTCTGTCGCCGAACTCGCCAATGTCGTTGCCATGGCCGAAGCGGGCACGGTTCATTTCGACTGGATGCGGGAGAGGCCCGAAGACTACGGTCCGCAGATCCGCATGCGGCTATCGCAGTCTCTGGCGATCCCGGCGCCGATTTATCTGCGAGCGCTGCAGATGCGGGCCGTCATGCTTGAGAGATTTCTGAACGAGGGGTTCGGCGATTTTGACGTCCTTATTGCGCCCGCGATGCCGTTTCTTCCGCCGCTCTCCAGTGACGTCGACATTGGCGCGAGCCCGAAGATGAATGGCGTGGTCAGCGCCATGACATCCTTCACCCGCCCCTTCAGTTTTCTCGGCCTGCCCGTCGTGACGCTTCCTGTGGCCTCGTCTCCCGAGGGCCTGCCGATCGCCATCCAGGTCATTGCGCGGCCTTGGCGCGAGGATCTTGCAGCGAGCGTGGCGCGTCGCCTCGAACAGGTCCTGGCGCTGCCTGCATTTGCACCGGACATTCACAGCCGGTCGGCGGCGGCGTGATGAACCAGAACAGAAGATTGCCCCTCAAGCCTGAAAGGATGACCCCCATGAACAGCATCCCAAGCTTCAATGCACCGCTCGAAGCCATTGCCCCGATCAGTCGCGAGGCGTTTCGCGACGGCATGGCTAAGATGGCTGCAGCGGTGAACATCATCACCACCGATGGGCCGGCCGGCCGTGCCGGCTTTGCCGCAACCGCCGTCTGCAGCGTCACCGACAGTCCGGCCACGCTCTTGATCTGCCTGAACCGAAGCGCATCCGTCTTCGACACTGTGATGCAGAACGCAGTTGTCTGCGTGAACGTGCTTTCGAGCGAACACGAAGCGTTGTCGGGGCTTTTCGGTGGGAAGACGCCGGTCGACGAGCGCTTCGCTGCCGCTGAATGGGAAGCCGGCGTGACAGGCGCACCGGTCTTGAAGGATGCCCTCGTCTCCTTCGATTGCCGGATCACCGAGCAATGCGACATCGGAACCCATCGCGTGCTGTATTGCACGGTCGAAGGCATTCACGACGGCCAGGACGCCGAGGCGCTGCTCTATTATCGACGCAGCTATCAACGCGTCGCGCCGCCGCTCTCGTGATGAACTGACCCTCGTTGATGAAGGCTGTTGGTGCATGACTGACCATCGGTCATGTCACCTCCCTGCACACAGGCGAAGTCAATCCTTGTCGTAGAGGCCGTTCTTTCTCAGGCGGTATTCGAGCTTTGCACGCGAGATGCCGAGGCTTCGCGCGGCAGCCGAGACATTGCCACGATGGGCGTTGAGGGCCTGACGGTAGAGATCGAGTTCGGCAGATCGGATGTGTGAGGATGACTGCAGGAAATCAGGTGTGACTGCTGCTTGCGACAGGCTGGGCTGGCCATAGATCAAGCGGCCTTCGCGCGTCAGCGACGGATGCAAAGATGGCAGTGGTTCATTGGCCGTGAAGATGTGCTGCAGATCGATAAACCCGCCGGGGTCGGCAAAGATCACGCCGCGCTCGATCAGATTCTGCAGTTCGCGGATATTGCCGGGGAAGTCGTAGGCGAGCAACGCATCCATGGCGCGCCGCGTCAGGCCAACCACCTCGCGGCGGTGCCGCTCACGGAACAGACGCAGGAAATGATCGACGAGCAGGGGGATGTCGTCTCTTCGCTCGCGAAGCGGCGGAATGGAAATCGGGAAGACACAAAGACGGAAATAGAGGTCTTGGCGGAAGCGCCCCGCCCGAACCTCGTCAGCTAGATCGACGTTCGAGGCCGCGATGACCCTGACATCGGCTGCCACCGTTTTCGAACCGCCGACACGCTCGATCACCCGCTCCTGGATGGCGCGAAGCAGCTTGCCCTGCGCGGCATAGGCCAGCGATGCGATCTCGTCGAGGAAGAGCGTTCCGCCCGCCGCACGCTCGAAATAGCCCGGTCGGGAGGCAACAGCGCCGGTGAAGGCGCCCTTCTCGACGCCGAAGAGTTCCGATTCCACCAAGGTGTCGGGAATGGCGGCGCAGTTGAGTGCGACAAACGGTTTCGTCGCGCGGTGGCTCAGCCGGTGCAATTGCTGGGAAAACAGTTCTTTGCCGACACCGGATTCTCCGACCAGCAGAACAGTCGCCTCCGTGTCGGCCACCTTCTCCACCATCAGTCGCGCGCGCAGGAAACTGGCGGAAACGCCCACGACCGGGTCGCCACCGGTGATCGGCGCCGGGTTCGCGGAGGCGGCGTCATCGCCTCGTTGCGCTTTCTCAGAGCGGACACGCGAAGTGCGCCGCGATCGCGGCCATTCGAGGCCGAGATAGGCCCGTTCAGGTGCGTCCTCTCCCCATTCCTCGGCATTCTGGCCGACGACATAACAGCGTGACGCCCCCATGCCGGAGCATTCGATCTCGCGAAAAATCACAGGCCGGCCGAAGAGCGTGCTAGTGTAGCCGCTAGGATAGCCGGTCTGCATCCAGCATACGGGCTCGCTCGCGAGGCCATGATGCGCGATGTGCTCGCCAGCCTCGGAGGAGTCGTACCAATAGAACTCGCCGAAATAGCGCCCCTTGTCGCTATCGAATTCGAACTGCTTGGTCTCGACCTTGACGAAGCCCTCAAGGGTATGGACGCGCGGTCCTGCGGCGAGAGCATGAGTGAGGTCCTGGTGCGGAAAGCGTTTCAGGATCAGCTCGGCGTCGCGCACCCCTTGCATGTAGCCGACGCGCATGAAGATGCCCTTCGCGGCGTCCATGCCGAAGGCATCGATGATCTCCTGACGCAATCGACCGAGAACCTGGCTCTGCATCAGAACCATGCGCTGGTCGTTGAGCCAGATCCGGCCGTCGCCCAAGGCAAAATGGAGCGCCTCGGTCAGTTCCGAAAGGGTCGGCGAGGCACCGGTATCGAGCTCGCTGAACGCGCCCCTAGACAACATCTTGCCCGTCGACTTCGACACATCGGCCAGAGAAACGAGCTTGGGCGGTTTGGGAGGGGTCATATCGACTTCATGTGTTTTTAGACTTTTCTCATGATTTCACCATTTGATGAAATCTGCAATCCATGCCGGCGACACGAGAAGCGCTGAGCGGGCGCGACCTATTTCATTGTATTTTCGAGATTTTTCGAAGCCAAGAAGGGACCGGCACCAGTCAGGACAGCAATTGGCACATCCCTTGCGATTACTTGTTCGAGCCACTTGAGGAGGTGGCACGGAGGACGCATCGATCAGCTGAGATGGGATGAGCGGTTTCAACACGGGCCGATCTCATGACGGCGAAGCTTTGTGCGGACCTCCCAACCATGGGACTGGAGGCCCTGAACAATGAATATGCACGCACCGAAATTTCTGGACACCGGCCGCTGGGGCGGCCTCGCCTATATCTCCGAATGGCAGGAGACCATGGCAGGAACACTCAATGTGACCGATCCCGCCAATGGCAATGTCCTGGCGGCTGTCGGTCTTTGCGGTCCGGCGGATATCGCCCGTGCCGCCAAACTGGCCAAAGCCGCACAGAAGACCTGGGCCAGGACCCTGCCCGCAGAGCGCGCCGCGATCCTCAATCGCGCCGCAGACCTTCTGGAGCAGAATGGCGAGGAGCTGGCGGCCTGGATCATGCAGGAATCCGGCTCCATCCATCCGAAGGCGATGATCGAGATCGAACACGGCACGCTCTTCATCCGCCATGCAGCATCGCTCGCGATGCAGCCGTCCGGCATGTTTTTGCCAGGCATGGATGATCGGACAAACTATGCCCGGCGCGTGCCGCATGGCGTGGTCGGCGTCATCTCTCCGTTCAATTTCCCGCTCGTCCTCTCCGTGCGCTCGATCGCGGCCGCAATCGCGCTTGGAAATACTGTGGTGCATAAGCCGGATCCGCGCACGCCGATCTCCGGCGGCATCATCATTGCCCGCATCTTCGAAGAGGCCGGCCTTCCCAAGGGTGTCCTGCATGTCGTGCCGGGCGGCGCGGATGCCGGTGAGGCCCTCTGCAGCGATCCGAACATTGCCATGGTCTCCTTCACCGGCTCGGCCCGTGGCGGCTCCAAGGTGGGTGAGATCTGCGGCCGTCACCTCAAGCGCGTTCAGCTCGAACTCGGCGGCAAGAATGCACTCGTCATTCTCGATGACGCCGATCTCGATGTGGCAGCCTCCAATGCCGCCTGGGGCACATTCCTGCATCAGGGCCAGATCTGCATGGCAACCGGGCTGATTCTGGTCGATGAAAAGATCGAGGCTGCGATCACCGAACGCCTCGTCACCAAGGCACAGCACCTGCCGGCCGGCGATCCCTCGACCAAGCAGGTGGCGCTCGGCCCGATCATCTCCGACAGCCAGGTCGAAGCGATCCAGAAGATCGTTGACGACGCGGTGGCCAAGGGGGCGAAACTGCTTGCCGGCGGCACGCATGACGGCCGCTTCTACGCCGCAACCGTGCTCTCAGGCGTCAAGCCGGGCATGCTCGCCTTTGAGGAAGAGGTCTTCGGGCCGGTGGCTTGCATCGTCTCGTTCAAGACGGATGAGGAAGCGGTCGAACTCGCCAACCGGTCAGACTATGGGCTTGCGGCCGGCGTGATCTCGAACAATCTCGGGCGCGCCATGGCTGTGGGTGACGAGCTGAATGTCGGACAGCTCCACATCAACGACCAGACGGTCAATGGCGGCCCCTATGCACCCTTCGGCGGTCGCGGAAAGTCTGGCAATGGCACCCGTGTCGGCGGCCCGGCAGACATCGAAGAGTTCACCCAGTGGCAATGGGTCTCGGTGAAGAAGGCCGCGACACCTTATCCGTTCTGATCAATCACGCCCAAAACAAGCGTTGGGGATCCCCGTCCGCCTTGGTGCGGACGGACGCGATCCAGCACAACTTCAGGGAAACACGACCATGAATCTTGCAGGAAAAACAGTTGTCATCACTGGCGTCTCGTCGGGTATCGGCGGTGAAGTCGCCCGCCTAGCCCGCTTCCGCGGCGCAACCGTCATCGGCGTTGATCGCAACGACGCCATGCTGACACTCGACGGCTTCATCAAGATCGATCTCGCCGATCCGGCCGCCATAGACGCAGTGCTTGGCCAGTTCCCCGCCCGCATCGACGCGCTCGTCAATGCTGCGGGCGTTCCCGGCACCGCCGACAAAGATCTCGTCGCCCGCGTCAACTATCTCGGTCTTCGGCATCTGACCGAAGCCTTGATCGAGCGCATGCCGAAGGGCTCGTCCATCGTCAATTTCGCCTCGATCCTCGGCGCGGAATGGCCCAAGCGCGTCGAGCAGCATAAGGCGCTCGCCGACACCACGAGCTTCGCCGAGGGCCATGCCTGGCTTGCAGCAAACCCGGTCGCGCAGGAAACCTGCTACCAGTATTTCAAGGAAGCCCTGATCGTCTGGACCATGAAGCGCAGCCAGGCCCTCTTCATGGAGCGTGACATCCGAATGAATTCGGTGGCGCCCGGCCCGGTCTTCACGCCGATCCTCGGTGACTTCGTGACCATGCTCGGCCAGGACCGTGTCCAGGCTGATGCGCACAGGATGAAGCGTCCGGCGCTGGCCGACGAAGTCGCCGGTCCCGTGCTCTTCCTGTGCTCGGACGATGCCCGCTGGGTGAACGGTATCAATCTGCCGATCGACGGCGGTCTGGCGGCATCCTACACGTAAGAGCCGGCATCCATTCCTGATCAACCAGAGCATCGCGGTCGATACCAACTGATGGTCGCGATGCGCTGGTCTCCCGGTCTAGGACCATTCAAAGGCTTTCGCCGATCTCGCGGTGCGCTGTCGCGAGGATGACCGCGTTGCTACTCGATAATGATGGCCCTGAAATCATTGACATTGGTGCCGGTCGGGCCCGTCACCAGGAGATCGCCAATCGCCTCGAAGCCCGAATAGCTGTCGTTCTGCGCGAGCAGTTTTCGTGCTTCGAAGCCAGCCGCCCGGAGGCGCGCGACCGTGCCACCATCGACGAGTGCGCCCGCATGGTCGCCCACACCATCGATCCCGTCCGTATCCGCCGCGAGTGCCGTGATCGATAGCCCGTCGATGGCAAGGGCAAGCGCGAGCGCAAACTCGCTGTTGCGACCGCCGCGTCCTCCGTCGCCGCGAAGGGTGACCGTGGTCTCGCCACCGGAAAGAAGAACGGAAGGTCGCGGAAACGGGCGGCCCCTCGTTGCGATCTCCCGTGCTATGGCTGCATGCACCAGGGCGACGTCACGGCTTTCGCCCTCGATCGAATCGGAAAGGATATGCGGCGTAAAGCCCGCCGTAAGAGCGACGCGTGCGGCGGCTTCCAGAGACATGCCCGCAGAGGCCACCACGTGGTGTTCGTTTCGAGATAATCGCGGATCGTCTGGCCTCGGGGCATCGGCGGCAGGCGAGCGCAGATGCGCCATCACCCCGGTCGGCAGGTCGAGTTTATAGTTCTCGACGATGGCGAGCGCATCCTGTCGCGTCGATGCATCGGCAACCGTCGGCCCGGATGCGACGAAGGATGGAATGTCGCCCGGGATGTCCGAGACGATGAGGCTGACCACGCGCGCCTTCGTTGCCGCCGCCAGCCGACCACCCTTGATCATGGAGACATGTTTGCGGACCACGTTCATGGCAGAGATCGGCGCCCCGGAGGACAGAAGCACCCGATTGAGCGTGATCTCGTCCTCAAGCGTCAGGCCCGACGGAGGTGCTGGCAGAAGTGCAGAGCCACCGCCGGAGATGAGGGCGATGACGAGATCCTGATGATCGAGCCCGGCCACAAGATCCAGCAACCGCTTAGAGGCGACCAGCCCCGCCTCATCCGGTACCGGGTGCGCGGCCTCGATCACTTCGATCGATCGCGTGGGGCAGGCATAGCCGTAGCGTGTCACTACAAGGCCCGAGAGCGGGTCCGGCCAGAGGCTCTCAAGAGCCGCCGCCATCTGGGCCGCTCCCTTGCCGGCACCGACCACCACGGTTCGGCCGCCGACCGGTGGCGGCGGAAGGTGCGCGCGGATCCCGGCCAGCGGATCAGCGGCCTGAACCGCCGCTTGAAACAGTTTCTCCAGCAGCGTGCGGTGTTTCATCTTGCAGCTCGTCTTGGTGTTTTACATGGCGGCTTCCCAGCCATAACCCGTGTAACACCATTGAGCCGTTTAGGACTACCGGGCGGAGTGTTCATCAATGCCGGCTCAGAGCATCACCACGTCCACATCAGCCCAAGGGCTAGAAGTGCTGCGGCGAGGCAACCACTACATCGGGAGCGGCGAAAGATGCTCGTGAATGGCCAGCCAACGACCGTCCGGCTGGTGGGCAAAGACGATCGTCTCACGCTCGTGGTTCGTCATCGCTTCGCCGCCAATCACGAGATCGGTTTCCACCGCATGGGTGAAAATGGCGACATCGCCGACGATGTGCACGCTGCGGTTCGTCGAGTGGCAGGCCTTGACGCTAAAGCCGTCGCGGCTTTCCCACAGCGCCCATTCCGCCTCATAGGCCGCTCGATCGGCCAGGGTGCGATCGAGATTGTAGAAGATGAAAGTCGCCGACGGCGCGAAGGCATCGAAATAGGCCTTGGTATCGTGACGGCCGAAGGCTGCCACCAGGGCATCGGCTGCGGAAAGCACTGCGCTCGTATGATCTGTCATGTCTGTCATTTCTTCGGGATTTCGGTGGTGTCAGACGCGCTTGACGCTACTGATCAACTCGGCGATCGGGCGGTTCTGCTCGGCGACACGGGCCTTGAGCTCTTCAAGCGGCATACTCTCGTGCTTGCAGAACTCGATGAACATCATGTTGAGATTGTTGAAGAAGACCTCTCCCAGAGCCCGCGCGTCGACGCCGGCGATGACAACGCCACGCCGCTGGAGCGTCTCTATGAGTTGCACCACCTGGGCACATAGGCGGGCGTCGAGTTCGGTATAGCGCTTCGAGAGCGGCGTCTCAGGCTGCTGGATCGCGGATGCCATGGCGGTGCGCCACATCTCCTTGCTGAGATAGACGAGCGAGTGATCGTAATACTGGTTGATCAGGGCACCGAGTGCCTCGATCACGCTGAGTGGCGGGCTGGCGACGATGCGTTCGCCGGCTTCGAGCACTTCGGTCACTTCCATAGACACAGTGGCGACGAGAACATCGCCCTTGTTCTGATAGTAGTTGTAGAGCGTGCCGACCGAGACCTCTGCCATCTCGGCGATGTCCTCGATGCGCGCACTATCGTAGCCCTGTTCGCGGAACAGAGTGGTGGCCGCTTCCAGGATGCGACGGTTCCTGTCGGCCTTCTGTCGGGCGCGCAATCCGGTCATGGCTAGCTCCGTTGGAATCTCCTCAAATTTGAGATTGACTTAAAAAATGAATTCACTCAATCTTTTTCTCAAGGCGCCGGAACGAGCGCTATTCTGATCAACGCGAGGGTCCGCTCGGGGCCTTCGACAAGAGGGTGAACTTATGGAAAAGACCGTACTGGGCGGGCTCTCCCGCCGCCTGCTTCTTGCGACCGTTGCCATCTCCGCCTTGCCCGGCGGGGCTCATGCCCAGGAGGAACTGAATGCTCTCGTCTGGTGCGACCACACCGACCCGGCGCTGATCGAGCCCTTCGAAAAGGCTAACAACGTCAAGGTCAATCTCAAGGAATACGAGGGAACTGGCGCCGGTCTCTCGATCGTCGAGCAGTCGCGCCCGGGCGACTGGGACGTCTTCGTCATCGACGGTGTCGACGTGCCCCGCGCCGTCGAAATGGATCTTCTCGCCGAAATTCCGGCCGACAAGCTGCCGATGGCCGATATCTTTCCGGAAGTCCGCATGGAAGCCAACAACACCAAGGACGGCAAGATCTACGCCGTGACGGAAAAGTTCGGCTACAACACGATTTCCTACGACAAGAGCAAGGTCGATCCGAAGGACATGGAAGACCTGTCGATCTTCTGGTCCGAGAAATACAAGGGTCGCATCGCGCTCTATGACTACTACCTGCCGATGATCGGTCTGACGGGCCTTGCCATTGGCAAGAACACCGCCGACCTGACGGAAGCCGATCTCCCGGCGATCAAGGAAAAACTCTTCGAGATGAAGAAGGTCTCGCGCCAGGTGAGCGATGTCGTCGCCTCGCAGACGGCGCTTGTCAGCGGCGAAGTCGATATCATCCTCGGCGGCGGCGAATGGGTGACCGCAGGTCTCACTGCCGAGAAGCCGGACCTCGACTGGACCGTGCCGAAGCAGGGCGCCCTGCGCTGGGCGCAGTCGATCGGCGTGTTCAAGGATTCGACCAAGCAGGATCTGGCCATCAAGTTCGTGCAGTACATCATGAGCCCAGAAGGCCAGGCTCGCCTTGCCACATCGTCCTGCTATTGGGGCATGCCGGCAAACGCGAAGGCCGGCGAGCAGCTGAACGACCAGCAGAAGACCGCACTGCGGTGGGACAAGCAGCCCGAATACCTGAAGAACACCCAGCTCTATCCGGTGGCCAATGCCGATCTCGACGCGGCCATGCAGGACGTCTGGACAGAAATGCTGCAGCAATAAGCGCGGCCCATAAAGGGCGCGGGAGGTGTCTTCCGCCCGCGCCCTTAGCTTTCCCTCACGCTGTTATTTCATCGCGAGCATCGCGGCCGGAGCGGGTCACATGCTCCGGTGAAGAACTGCGCCCATTCGACAGAAGTTCGGCCCTGAAGATTTGTGGCCTCCTTGAAGATAGGCCATCATGAAAACCTGCCAGCCGAGCCGATTGCCCTGCATGAACGGAGTATCCCGTCGATGACCGCCACCGCGCTAGAGCGCAGAGAACGCCGCAAGGCCTGGGGATTTGCGCTGCCGGCGGTCCTCTGGACCGTGGCCTTCTTTCTCGTGCCCTTCCTCTACATGGCGGCGATCAGCTTCTGGAAGCGCGAGGGCCGCGAGATCGTCGCCACCTGGACGCTCGACAATTACGCCGCCTTCTTCGGCAAGCCACATCTCCTGAAAGCACTGTTCAATTCGCTCGAAGTGACACTCACCGTCACGATCATTTCGATCCTGCTTGCCTATCCGCTGGCCTGGATCATCGCCGAACGCGTGCCGCGACGCTGGCAGCGCTTTGCGCTGATCATGGCAATTCTTCCGTTCTGGACGTCCTATGTGGTGCGCTCCTATTCCTGGCTGTTGGTGCTGTCCAAGGGCGGCGTCGTCAACCAGGCCCTGATGTGGACGGGGCTGATCGCGGAGCCGCTCGAACTGTCTGCAACGCGGACCGGCACGGTGATCGGCTTCGTGCATTTCTTCGTCATGCTGCTGACGCTGACGATCTACGCCAATCTCGTTCAGCTTTCCCCGAACTATCGCCGTGCCGCAGCCGATCTCGGTGCAAACGGCTTCCAGACCTTCTGGCACGTGACCTTGCCACTGACGCTGCCCGGCATCATGGTCGGTGCCTTTCTCACCTTCGTTCTTTGCATCGGCGACTACATCACCCCGCAGATCCTCGGTGGCAACAATGAGCTCGTCCTGCCGCAGGTGATCATGCTGCAGCTCGGTCGCCGCGCGGACTTCCCCATGGCAGCCGCCCTTTCGCTGGTATTGATGGTGGTGGTGACGATCGCCTATCTCGCCTGCGCCCGATGGCTGAAGATGGAGAGGACGTGACCATGCGGCATCTCAACACGGCACTTGCGATCCTTTACGCCGGCGGGCTCTATGTGTTCATCTTTCTGCCTGTCGCCGTTCTCGTGATCTTCTCCTTCCAGGACGGGACGCTACCTGTGCCCCCCCTGCATGGCCTGACCTGGAAGTGGTATGGCGAGATCTTCGCCGATGAAAAGCTAATGTCGGCGCTGTTCAATTCGCTGATCGTCGCGATCATCTCGTCTGCGATCTCCTGCCTGCTCGGCTTCCTCGCAGCCTATGCCTTTGCACGCTACAAGCTTCCTGCATCCGGCCTGCAGCGCGCCCTGATCGTCGCGCCGATGACGGTCAGCACGTTGATCATCGGGCTCGGCCTGCTATCGCTGTTGTCCCGGCTCAATGTTTCGCTGTCGCTGTGGACCGTCGGCATCGGTCATGTCGTTATCAACCTGCCGCTTTGCTTCGCGATCATCTACGCGTCCATGGGCGGCCATCAGGTCAATATCGAACGCGCCGCTCGCGATCTGGGCGCCCGGGACTGGCAGGTCATGACGCTTATCACCGCGCCAATGCTGATGCCGTCCATCCTCGCCGCCTTCTTCCTGTCGGTCACCTTCAGCTGGGACGAGTTCATCATCGCATTCCTGCTGTCGCGCTTCGACGTGACGCTGCCGGTCGAGATCTGGAGCATGCTGCGCTCCGGCCTCGACCCCAAGACCAATGCCATCGGCAGCGTTGTCTTCCTCATCTCCGTCGCGTTCCTCGTCGTCATGGAACTCGCCGTCTTCAGAAAATCCGGGAAATCCCAATGACCGCAGACGTCTCGATCCGAAACGCCACGAAAGTCTTCGGTGCCTTCCGCGCGCTCGACGATGTGTCGCTGGAGATTGCCGCCGGCGAATTCATCGTCCTTCTCGGCCCGTCGGGTTGCGGGAAGACGACCCTGCTTTCGATCCTGGGTGGCTTTATCGAGCCGAGCGGTGGCACGATCGCCATCGGTGGCCGGGACATGACACATGTTGAGCCGGCAAAACGGCCCACCACGACCATGTTCCAGGACTATGCGCTGTTTCCGCACATGACGCTCATCGACAATGTCGGCTTCGGTCTGCGCATGCGTGGTATGGGAAAGGCCGAGCGCCATGCAAGGGCGATCGCCATTCTCGATCTTGTGGGGCTCAAGGCCTCGGCGTCGAAGAAGCCGCACGAGCTTTCCGGCGGCCAGCGTCAGCGCGTGGCGCTTGCCCGCGCACTTGCCGTCGATCCGGATGTGCTGCTGCTCGACGAACCGCTCGGCGCGCTGGATCTGAAGCTGCGTCGCCAGATGCAGGACGAGTTGAAAGCCATCCAGAAGCGTGTTGGCACCACCTTCATCCATGTCACCCACGATCAGGAAGAGGCTATGGCGATCGCCGACCGGATCGTGGTGATGAACCACGGCCGGATCGAGGATGTCGGCAGACCCTCGGACATCTACATGCGGCCGCGCTCGCTCTTTGCCGCAAGTTTCATGGGCGAGGCGAACTTCCTGCCCGGTCGGGTGATCTCGATTGCGGAAGGCGAAGCGCAGGTGGAAACGGCGCTCGGCTCAGCCACCATCCCCATCACGGCTTTCACCGGGGACACGCCTTCGCCAGAGCAGAAGATCACCTTGTGCATTCGCCCCGAACATTTCCGCTCCGCCGGCGAGGCGGGCGCAACGGTTTCGCTCGGCCAGGCGCGGATCACCGACAGTGCCTTCTTCGGAGCGCATCACCGATGCCACCTTCAACCCCAGGGCAATTCCGAGATCGTGATTACCGCCCATCTGCCGCAAACCGCACACCCGCAGCCGGGCGATGAACTCGAGTTGACGGTCAAGGCAGATACTATCGTCGCTCTGGTCGACGCTTAGGAGACACGTGATGAAACCCCGCATGCGCCCTGAGGACTGGTACAGTGTCCGCCGTCTCGACGACGATGTGACCTATATCTGCGAGCCGCATATCCAGGAATTCTATCGCTGCAACATCTGGCATGTGCGCGGGCGCGATCGCGACATGCTTGTTGACAGTGGCATGGGTGTCGTTTCGCTTCGTGAGTGGGTGCCGCTTGTTACCGAGCGCGAGTTGATCGCGGTGGCAAGCCATACCCATTTCGATCACATCGGCTGCCACCACGAATTCGAATGCCGTGCGGTCCATTCGGCAGAGGCGGATCTGCTCGCAGATCCCACACGCGAAAACACGCTGGCCGATCCTTACGTGACCGACGAGATCTTCGACGCCCTGCCGCCAGAGCCCTATTGCTCGAAATGTTATGCGGTGAAGCGGGCACCGGCGACGCGACTACTCGAGGACGGCGACGTGATCGACCTCGGCGACCGGCAGTTCGAGATCATACATACACCCGGCCATTCGCCCGGAGGCATCGCGCTCTACGAGAAGGCAACGGAGATCCTGTTTTCCGGCGACATTCTCTACGACGGCCCGCTGATCGAAGACACCTACCATTCGAACGCCAATGACTATCACGCATCGATGGAGCGCCTGCTGCGGCTCAAGGTGCGGCTGGTGCATGGCGGCCATTTTCCAAGCTTCAGCGGCGAACGATACCGAGAGCTGATCACCGATTGGCTCGACGCAAAACACAAGACACTCTGACGGGAGGCAAGCATGCTCGACAAGCGCAAGTTCTACATCAACGGCGAGTGGGTCGATCCGATCGCGCCTCACGACCTGGAGGTCATCAATCCGGCGACCGAAAAGCCGATCGCCGTGATCTCGATGGGGACGGCCGCCGATATCGACCGTGCCGTCGCTGCCGCAAAAAAGGCCTTCCAAAGCTACAGCCGCACCAGCCTCGACGATCGCATTGCGCTTCTCGAAAAGCTGCTTGAGATCTACACCCGCCGCTACGACGAGATGGCACGCACCATCACGCTCGAACTCGGCGCGCCGATCACCATGAGCACCGATCAGCAGGCACATGTCGGCGTCGGCCATCTCGAGGGCTTCATCGAGGCGCTGAAGCGCATCAAGCTACGAGAAGAACTGCCGAACGGCGACATCGTGCTCAGGGAGCCGATCGGCGTCTGCGGCCTCATCACTCCGTGGAACTGGCCGATCAACCAGATCGCCCTGAAGGTCGTTCCGGCACTGGCGACCGGCTCGACCTGCGTTCTGAAGCCATCCGAGTTCACGCCTCTCAACGCCCTTCTATATGCCGAGATGGTTCACGAGGCGGGCTTCCCGGCCGGGACGTTCAACCTTGTGAATGGCGATGGCGCCAATGTCGGTGCAGCGCTCTCGAAGCACCGGGATATCGACATGATGTCCTTTACCGGTTCGACACGCGCCGGCACCGCGGTCAGCAAAGATGCCGCCGATACCGTGAAGCGCGTCACTCTCGAACTTGGTGGCAAGTCTCCGAACATCGTCTTCGAGGATGCTGATCTCGAAGAGCGCATCACCGGCAGCGTGCTCGAATGCTTCAACAATTCCGGCCAGTCCTGTGATGCTCCGACGCGGCTTCTGGTCCAGCGCTCGGTCTACGATCAGGCCGTTGAAATCGCCAAGCGCGTGGGCAAGGAGGTTAGCGTCGGCAATCCTGAAGAAGCCGGCGAACATATCGGCCCGCTGGTCAGCGACATCCAGTATGGCCGCGTCCAGACTCTGATCGAGGCTGGCATCGCGGAGGGCGCCGAGCTTCTTGTCGGCGGCCCGGGCAAGCCCGACGGTTTCGAGACAGGCTACTTCGTGAAGCCGACCATCTTCGCCGGCGTCAACAACCAGATGCGGATCGCCCGCGATGAGGTCTTCGGCCCGGTGCTGGCGATCATTCCCTTCGACACTGAGGAAGAAGCGATCGAGGTGGCCAACGACACCAATTACGGCTTGGCCGCCTATGTCCAGTCGGGGGACCTCGACCGCGCCGAGCGTGTTGCCGCACGCCTACGCGCCGGCATGGTGCATATCAATGGCGCGCCCCATCGCTATGGCAGCCCATTCGGCGGCTACAAGCAGTCGGGCAATGGCCGTGAAGGTGGCATGTTCGGTCTTGAAGACTTCCTCGAGATCAAGACCGTGCACAGGCCTAGCGCGGCCTAAGGATCAACGCCTTGGCGAGTGCGGATGCCATCAAGGCCGCGGTCGCCAAGGTTCCTGACGTGCTTTAGTGCGACTGGACCGAGAGACCAAATCGCCGAAGAATATCCGCGATCTTTCCGTCCTGCTCGGGATCCGGCAAGAGTGCCGGTTGGCGGCTGGCGCCGACCGAATTGTCCTGGAGGAAGAGCGCCCGCTTCACCATGGCAGGCGCAAAGCCAAGGGCGTAGAGATCGGTCCGGAAGGCCGTGAAGATCGCCTGCTGACGTTCGGCCTCTGCGATGTCACCGCCATTGTAGCCCTTCAGGATCCCTGCGAGCACATCGGGAAGCGCATTGCCAAGCCCGGAAATGCAGCCGGCAGCGCCATTCTGCAGCGCCCAGAGCACCAGATGGTCTGGGCCGGAATAGACTTCGAAACCCGGCATGTCGCGGGAGACCGCAAGATAGGCTTCCAGCGTTTCCTTGGCACCGCCAGAATCCTTGATGCCCGCGATATTGCCGTGGGTTGCGAGCTTGCGGGCCGTTTCCGGCTCGATGTGGTTCTGGGTGCGGGCGGGAATATCGTAGAGATAGGTCGGCGTGTTCACCGCATCGGCAACCGTAGAGAAATGCCTGACAAGGCCGTCCTGGGTGCAGGCGATAAAGAAGGGCGTGATGACGGCGATTGCCGTGACGCCGATCCGATCGAATTCCTTCGCCAGCTTGATCGTCTCGAAGGTTGCCGGCATGCCGGCATTGACGATCACGTCGACCTTGCCGCCGACTTCATCGACCACGGCTTCTGCGAGCGTTACCTTTTCCTCGAAGGTGAGAGCGGTGAAATCGCCATTGGTGCCGGCGCACATTATGTTGTTGCCGGCCGCCACCTGGCGGCGCACCTGAGCGCGGGTGGCTTCGTAATTGATCGTCTCGTCCTCGTTGAAGCAGGTGACGAGCGCGACGAAGGCCTTTTTCGACATGACGATGTTCTCCAGAATTTTCTGACTTACGAGGCGCGGCTGAGACGTGCGGCGCGGTTCTGCGCCTGCACGTCGGGATCCGGATCGAGCCCGGCGGCGAGCAGCGCCTGGGTGTAGGTTTGCTTCGGCGTCTCGAAGATCTCTCTGACCGTTCCGAGTTCCACGACCTCGCCCTTCTGCATGACCATCACATGGTCGGCGAAGTCTCGCACGACCGGCAGGTCATGGGCGATGAAGATGAAGGCGATGCCCATCTGCTTTCGAAGCCCGTCGAGAAGCGCGATGACCTGGGCCTGGACCGACACGTCGAGCGCGGACACCGCCTCGTCGCAGATGATCAATTGCGGCTCGAGCGCGAGAGCACGGGCAATCGCGATGCGCTGGCGCTGGCCGCCCGAGAACTGGTGCGGGTAACGCCCCATATGCTCCGGCCCCAGACCCACCTGGGTCAAGAGTTCGGCCACCCGCTCGCGCCACTTGGCCTTGGGCAGGATATCGGGATGGATGACCCAGGCTTCCGAGATCAGCTGGTAGACGGTCATGCGCGGATTGAGCGACTGGGTCGGATCCTGGAAGACCATCTGCAGGTCGCGACGCAGTTTGTAGAGTTCGGCGGGCGGCAGCTGGAAAAGGTCCCTGCCCTTCCACAGCGCCGACCCGGAATCCGGCTCATCAAGGCGCAGCAGAATTCGGGCAAGTGTGGACTTTCCCGAACCGCTTTCGCCGACAACTGCGAGCGTCTCACCGGCGAGCAGGTCGAAGGAGACACCCTTCAAGGCCGCGAAGGCGCCGTAGTTCTTGCGCACATCCCGCACGCTCAGCACGGGTTCGGCACCCTTCAGCGGCTGATGCATTTCGCCTTTGCCCGGCGCTGCCGCAATCAGCTTCTTTGTATAAGGATGCTGCGGGTTCTTGTAGACCTCGCGCACCGTGCCGGCCTCGACCAACACGCCCTTTTCCATCACCACGACCCGGTCCGCAATCTCGGCGACGACGCCGAGATCATGCGTGATGATGAGAACGGCCATTCCGGTCTCGCGCTGCAACTCCTTGAGAAGTGCCAGCACCTCGGCCTGCACCGTGACATCAAGCGCGGTCGTCGGTTCGTCCGCGATCAGCAGATCGGGACGGAGTGCCAGCGCCATGGCGATCATCACGCGCTGTCGCTGACCACCGGAAAACTCGTGCGGATATTTGTCGAGGGCGTGTTCGGGGTCGGGAATGCCGACCCGCCCGAGAAGGCGAAGGGCCTCGGCCTGGGCTTTCGTGCTGTCCGTGCCGTGCGTGGTGAGCGCCTCGCGGATCTGCCAGCCGACGGTGTAGACCGGATTGAGATGGCTGAGCGGATCCTGAAAGATCATCGCAATCTTACGACCGTTGATCTCGCGCCGCGCAGCCAGTGGCATCTTCAGGAGATCGACACCGTCGATCAGGATTTCGCCCGAGGAGATGCGACCGGGCGGCATGTCGATCAGATTCATGATCGCCGACGACGACACCGACTTGCCTGAGCCGCTTTCGCCAAGAATCGCCAGCGTCTCGCCGCGGTCCAGATGATAGGACATGTCGCGCACTGCTTTCACGACGCCGACTGCCGTATGGAACTCGACCGAAAGGTTGCGGACTTCGAGAAGATGGTCAGCCATTCTTGGCCCCTTTCATTTCCAGACGCCAGCGCTGCACCGGATCAAGCGCAATCCGCAGCCAGTTGGAGAGCAGGTTGAGCGACATCGTCGTCAGGATGATCGCGAGCCCTGGCCAGAACGAGAGCCACCAGGCGTTGGTGAGATATTGCCGCCCCTGGCTGATCATCAGGCCCCAGGTGATTTCCGGCGGCTGGATGCCGATGCCGAGGAACGACAGCGCGCTTTCGGCCAGCATGACATAGGCAAAGTCGAGTGTGGCGAGTGTGGTCAGCGTCGGCAGAACCACCGGCAGGATATGTCGGAACAGGATGCGCTTGCTCGACGCCCCCATGACGCGGGCTGCCTGTACGAACATGCGTTCGCGGATCTCGAGCACTTCGGCCCGCGTGGTGCGCAGATAGACCGGGATGCGGGTAATGGCGAGCACCATCATCAGGTTCAGGATCGAGGACCCGAGAATGTAAAGCACAATGACCGCAATCAGCAGCGACGGAAAGGACATGATCACGTCAGCGAGCCGCATGATGACCTGGCTGACGCGCGGAGAGGAAAAGCCGGCGATCAAGCCCAGAACCGTTCCGATGACAGCCGAAATCAGCACGGCGCCAGCCGCGACCATCACGGTGTTCTGTGTAGCGACAATGATGCGAGCCAATAGCGGGCGGCCGAGCGCATCCGCGCCCATCCACCAGACCCAGGCCCTCTCGAAATCAAAGGGCGCTGCATTGCGGCCGCGCAGATTTTGCTTGGTAGCGAGGTCGCCGAGCCAGCTTGGGCCGATCACGGCCATCAGGAGAATGATGAGCAGAAAGATCGCGGCGCAAAGCGCAAACTTGTCGGCCAGCAGCATGCGGAACATGCGCTTGAGGAGGGGCGGTTCGTCAATGATGGCGGTTGCGTCGATGGACATGCCGTCTCCTCAATTCCGGATGCGGGGATCGAGAAGCGCATAGGCAAGATCGATCAGCAGGTTCATGAGGAAGATGGCGAGCGCAGTAACGAGGATAGCCGCCAGCACCACGTTGAAGTCGCGCTGCAGGATGGAATCGATCATCAGCTTGCCGACGCCCGGAAAGCCGAAGATCGTTTCGATGATGACGGCACCGTTCAAGAGGCTGGCTGCCTGGTCGCCAATCACGGTGATCACCGGCAGCATGGCGTTGCGCAGCGCATGGATGAAGATGATCGGGGTCGATTTCACACCCTTGGCCCGCGCCGTCTTCACATAGGCCGATGAGAGCGCCGAGATCATCGACCCGCGCACGACCTGCACGATGATGCCGAAAGGACGGACGAAGAGCACGCCGATTGGCAGGATCCAGTGCCAAATCGACCCCGTCCCCGAGGTCGGCAGCCAGGAAAGGTTCACCGCGAAGATGACGATCGCGACGATGGCCAGCCAGAAATCCGGAACGGAGGCGCCCACTAGCGAGACGATGGACGAGAAACGGTCGAAGAAGCCGCCGGCTCGGAAAGCGGCGAGCGAGCCGACCACAATGGCGGCAGCGGTCACCAAGCTCATGGTGATGACGGCGAGCCACAGCGTCCAGACGAAGGCTTCGAGCACCACGTCAAGCGCCGGCCGCGCTTTGCGCAGAGACTCGCCGAGGTCGCCGGTCAAGACATCGCCGACGTAACGGCCGAACTGCACCAGAAGGGGATCGTTGAGGCCATGCAACTCGCGGAACTGGTTCTTCATCTCTTCCGATGCTTCAACCGGTAGGAAGAGGGCCGCCGGATCACCGGTCAGACGGGAAAGGAAGAAGACCATCACCACGAGCCCGATCAGGGAGATCAGACTGGCCACGGCGCGTTTTCGGATGAAGCTCAGCATGGCGTCCTCGAAGAAAACGATGCGGCGGGATCATCCCGCCGCATGACTTGCATTGGTACGGGCGAACTCCGCCCAACGATTACTTGATCTTGATCTCGGAGAGCTGGAGCATGGAATTCGTCGCCATTGTCGGCTTGAAGTCCAGACGCTCGGAGACACGCGAGAAGCCGACCATGTGGAAGAGAAGCACATCAGCGACCACTTCGTCATGGAGATACGCGATCGCTTCCGACCAGAGCTTGGCGCGTTCATCACCAACGGCAGCGGACGCACGCTTGATCAGGTCATCGACCTTAGGATCCGAGAAGCCGGACTGCGTGCCTTCGGTCGCATACTTGAAGAACATCGAGAAGGACGGATCCCCCTTCGAGTTGTCGTGCATGGCAGCGACCAGCTGCGGGCCACGACCCTCGGCGAAAGGCTTCGAGTAATACTGCTCATGCTCGGCGACTTCGACGAACTTCAACTCAACCGTCAAACCCACTTCCTGCAGCTGCTGCTGGATGGCCTCCATGATCTCGGTAACGTTCGGGAAGTTGGCGGAACGGGCGATGATCGTGATCGGTGTATCGACCTTCACGCCATCGGCCTTGGCTTCTTCGATCAGCTTCTTGGCTGCTTCGGGATCATAGGCCGGAACCTTGACGTCCGGGTTCCAGCCGAGCGTCGGCGGCGGCACGATCGCGGTTGCGAGCAGTGCACTGTCCGGCAGCAATGTGCCGAGGAAGGCCTGGCGGTCGACCGCGAGGTTCAAGGCCCGGCGAATGCGGACGTCGTTCAGCGGTTCGATGTTGTGGTCGACACGCAGATAGACGGTTTCACTGTCGAGATAAGAGAAGTCGGTTGCCGGGTTGGTTGCCTCGACCTGCGAGATCGAAGGCGACAGATCGGCTTCACCCGCCTGAACCATCGCGGCGCGGACCGCCGGGTCAGCACGGAACAGATAGGTTGCTTCCGTCACCTCGGGCTTTGCGCCCCAGTAGTCGTCGCGGCTCGTCAGGACGATCTGCTGGCCTGGCGTCCAGTTGGAAAGCTTGTAGGGGCCTGTGCCAACCGGTTCGCGAACGAATTCGAGCGGCGTTTCTTCCGGAACGATGGTGACCAGCGTGAGGAGCAGCGGCAGGATCGGCTGGACCGGATCGGCCTTGAAATCAACCGTGTAGTCGTCGACGACGGTCGGCGTGACCGTCATGCCGCCGAAGTAGCGGCGGGACTCGCAGGTGTTCTTGTCGCTCATGATGCGGTCAAAGCTGTGCTTGACGTCCTTGGCATCGAAGGCGGTGCCGTCGGAGAACTTGACGCCCTGACGCAGATGGAAGCGCCAGCTGCCGTCGGCATTCTGCTCCCACTTCTCGGCGAGGCGCGGCTGAACACCGGTGCCGCCGCGCACATCGAGCTCCGTCAGCGTTTCGCTGACATTCTCCATGATGATACGGCCGATGTTCGAGCGCGTCGCCATGCAAGGCTCGAGAAGATCAGCCTCTTCCGCGAGCACTACCTTGATCGGGCCGGAACCGGCATAGACTGGCGACAGGGACGTGCCCATGACGAGGGCACAAAGCAATGCAGTCTTTCTCATTTTCATTCTCCTCCCAGATGAATTCAGTTTGAAGCTTTCACGCCTCGCGAGCGCGCAGCCATGAGCGCCGCGAGACAGATCAGAACAGCGCCGACCACGGTGGTCAGGGCGATGGTTTCGTTGAACAGGGCAAAACCGCCGACGGCCACGAGGGGCAAACGTAGGAAATCGACCGGCGCGACGATGCTTGCAGGGGCAAGCGACATGGCATGGGTCATTAACCCCATGCAGCTGGTGCCGACCACGCCCTGAAGAGCCAGCAGCGCCAGCTCACGGTTTCCCGGCATGGCGAAGAAGGGTACAGCGAGCGCCAGCGAAATCGGCACGGTCAAAAGAAGGTTCCAGACCACCAGGGTCGAGGTCGTGTCACCGCGTGACATCGACTTCAGGATCAACTGGATTGCGGCTTGCAGAAGCGCACCCGCCAAAGCGAGCCCGACTGCGAGCGTGAAGCCCGAAGGTGATGGTCCGACAATGACCATGGCACCGGAAAAGCCAACCACGACAGCCAAGAGCATCGAAAGGCCAGGCCGCTCCCCAAGAAGAACTGCGGCGCCAAGCACGACGAAGATCGGCGACATGAAGGCAATGGCCGTGACGTCCGCAAGCGGCCCCATGCTGAAGGCAGCAAAGAAGGCGACCATCGCGAATAGCTTGAAAAGCGCCCGGACGGCGTGCTGACCAAGCGTATGTGTTGATTGCAGCACCTGAGGCCGCAGAACAACGAAAGGCAGGAGCACGGCGGCACCGAACAAGGCGCGGAAGAAGGCAATTACGAAGGGATGCACTGCGCCATCGAGAGCACGCACGATGACGGCATCGGATGCAGCCAAGACCGCCGCTCCAACTGCAAAGAGCACTGCGGCGGGAACCCGCTCGCCTTTCCTTTCTGCATGCATGCCATCCTCCCGGACCGACCTCCACGTCGGCATGCTCAAAACATCCAACTTCCGGCTATCTTTGTCAAATGATTTCCCGATGTAAAATTTGGCGCTGCCAAATTTCTGAATTTAGATGAATTATTTCAATGCAATAAGAAAAACTCAGAACCCGTATTGGCCGAATTACAACATAAACAAACTTGACAACTTTGGAAAAATGCTCGACTTCGGAAGACAAGAGGAGCACTCCATGACACCTGATGACATTGCCCGGCGCATGACCGGCATACTCACCACGTCGGATTCCGATCGGACCGAGGCCTATCTTCCGTCGCCGATGGTGCAGAACCACGCATCCTTCCTGCACAGACAGGCAGACGGCAGTCTGATTTGCGCATGGTTTGGCGGATCGCTCGAAGGAAAGTCGGACATTTCCATCTACGCTTCCGTCCTTGCAGCGGGTGCGTCTGTCTGGGGTCCGCCGCAGCAGCTGAGCTCCGACCCCGATCATTCCGAGCAAAACCCCGTGCTGTTTCAGGCACCCGATGGGCGCCTGCTTCTGTTTCATACCTCGCAGCCCTCGGGCAATCAGGACGAATGCCGGATCCGCATGAGCGAAATCATCACCGACGCAGCGGACCCGACGCGTTTGAGGACGACCGAAGGCCGCTATCTCGACCTGCCCCGCGGCAGCTTCGTGCGCGCACCGGTCGCGGTCCGCGCTGATGGGACCTGGCTCCTGCCGATCTTCAGGTGCATCCCACGCCCCGGCCAGAAGTGGAACGGCAGCCATGATACCGCCGCCGTTGGGATCAGCGAAGACGGCGGAGCAACCTGGCGACTGGAAGAACTCAGCCAATCGATCGGCTGCGTGCACATGTCCCCGGTCGCCTTGGCCGACACGATGATGGCCGCATTTTTCAGACGTCGCCAGGCGGATTTCGTCTATCGGACGGAGAGCCAGGACGCTGGCCGGACTTGGAGCACGCCCGTAGCGACCGATCTGCCCAACAACAATTCCTCCATCGCGGCCATCGCTTTGGACGACGGGCGTGTTGCAGTCATCTGCAATCCCGTCAATGCCGCGGCCTCCCCGGACCGTCGCACCTCCCTCTACGACGAACTCGGCGAGGAAGACGACAGGCCGGAGGCGGACCCGACCGGTGGCTGCGCCCCCATCTGGGGAGTGCCGCGAGCTCCGGTCGTGGTTTGCATCTCGAGCGATGGCGGATTGACATTCCCGCAGCGGATCCAGATCGAGGATGGCCCGGGAACCTGCTTGTCCAACGATTCCACCGATGGACGAAACAAGGAAATGTCCTATCCCTGGCTGCTGGCAGATCAGGATGGATCGCTCCATATCGCCTACACCTATCACCGACGCGCGATCAAATATGTCCGGCTCGCCCCCGGCTGGGATCGTCCCGAAAACGGAGAATGACATGAGCGGCATTATCGGCATCACCATGGGCGATCCCTGCGGCGTCGGCCCCGAAATCTCGGTCCGCGCCCTGGCCGAGATGTCGGCAGAAGACCGCGCGGCCACGCGCATCTACGGCAATCTCGCGACCTTGAACGCCGCACGTGACGCACTGGGCCTGTCCATCGATCTCGTGCCCAATGTCGTCGACGTCGAGGTGGAAGGCGCTCCGCTTCCCTGGGGCACTTTGAGCCCCGTCGCGGGCGACGCCGCCTTCCGCTTTATCGAAAAGGCAGTCCGCGATGCAGAAGCCGGAACGATTGGCTGCATCGTCACGGCCCCGATCAACAAGGAAGCCCTGAACCTTGCCGGCCACCATTATGACGGCCATACCGGGATGCTGCGCAGCCTCACAGGCTCGAAGGCCGCCTACATGCTGCTTGCCTCGGAACGCCTGAAGGTCATTCATGTCTCGACCCATGTCTCGCTGCAGGAAGCGATCCGCCGGGCGACGACCGAACGCGTGCTCGCGACCATCAAGGCCGGCAACGACCACCTGAAGCGTATCGGCTATGACAAGCCGCGCATCGCGGTTGCCGGCGTCAATCCGCATTGCGGCGAAAACGGCCTGTTTGGCACCGAAGATGACGACCAGATCGCACCGGCGGTCGCGGCTGCGCGCGCCGAGGGCATCGACGTGCAGGGGCCGATCTCCGCCGACACCGTCTTTTACCGCGCCTATTCCGGCGCCTTCGATCTCGTGGTCGCGCAATATCACGACCAGGGCCACATCCCGATCAAGCTTGTCGCCTTCGACACAGCCGTCAACGTCTCCGTCGAACTGCCGATCGACCGCACCTCGGTCGACCACGGCACCGCCTTCGACATCGCCGGCAAGGGCATCGCCAACCACGGCAACATGAATTCCGCGATCGCCTATGCCCGCAAGCTGGTCGCCGGCAAGACAAAGCAAGGATGACCTCGATGACTGCATCCATCACCCTTCACCAGCCCCGCCGTCTGATCGTCGGAGCCGGAACGATCGGGGAGGTCGGCAACCTTGTGGCGGATGCCACCGCGGCACTCGTCATTGCCACGCCGATCACCGCAGGTTTTGTCGATCGCCTGAAGCTTCCTGGAAAAATCGAGATCTTCGACGCGATCCCGGGTGAACCCGACGTGGCGACGCTGGACGCGGCGCTTGCCGTTGCTCGCCGGGTCAGGCCCCAGGTCGTGGTGGGCCTTGGCGGCGGATCGGTTCTCGATGTGGCCAAGCTCGTGGCCGCGCTCTGGGACAGCGAGCAGACGCTGGCTGATGTCGCCGGACCCAACAAGGTTGCCGGTCGCAATACTCGGCTGATCCAGGTCGCGACGACTGCGGGCACGGGATCGGAAGCCGGCATACGATCGCTGATCACCGACCCAGTGAAGGGTGCGAAGATCGCGGTTGAAAGTCCGCACATGATCGCCGACGTGGCCGTTCTCGATCCTCAGCTGACCTTCACCGTGCCCTCGGCCGTCACTGCCGCAACCGGCGTCGATGCCATGGCCCATTGCGTCGAAGCCTTTACCAACAAGCGCGCCCATCCGATGATCGACGGCTTTGCCCGCATGGGCTTCCGCCTCGTTGGCAAATACCTTGCCCGAGCCGTCAAGGATGGCTCCGACACCGAAGCACGCGAAGGCATGATGCTCGCCTCTTACTACGGCGGGATCTGCCTCGGTCCGGTCAACACGGCAGCGGGTCACGCAATCGCCTATCCACTCGGCACACGCCTCGGCCTGCCACACGGGTTGGCAAACGCCATCGTCTTCCCGCATGTGCTGGCCTTCAACCAGCCAGTCGTCAGCGAAAAGACGGCGGAAGTGGCCGAAGCGCTGGGCTTCAGTGCCAACTCGGCTGATGCCCTGCTGGAAAACGCCTGCCGCTTCTGCACGGATATCGACATCGAGATGCAGCTCTCTCGGCACGGCGCGAAGGAAGATGCTCTGGCAGGCTACGCGACAGAAGCTCACGCCAATCGCCGCCTGATGGACAACAATCCGGCCGACATGGCTGTCGAAGATGTCCTCGCGATCTACAGGGCGGCCTATTAAGCCTTCCGGCGTCGCGACCAAGTGGAAAGGGGCCTTTTGGCCCCTTGTCTGTTCCTGAATTTCGCGACTGTGCAGGCGTGACTCAGGCTTCCGGCAGGGCAGCCAGTGAGGCACTCGTCTGGAAGAGACGGGCGCGCGAACCGGTCAGATGGGCATGCATGAGTTCCTTCGCCCGGGCGCCCTCCCCGGCCGCGATCGCCGTCGCAATCGCCTCATGCTCGGCAAACACGCGTGATAATCCGGCGGTGTCCCGTTTGACCGAGACACCGTGGAAGCGCATGCCGACGGCGATGTGATCCTTCAGGGCCTCCATGGCCGTCGAGAAATAGGTGTTGTTGGCGGCGCGGGCGATCGCCAGGTGGAACTGGAAGTCGGCATCCTCGCGGTGGGCCTGGCGGTTGGTCGCGTCTCGCATCAATTCCAGCGCCTCGCGGATAGAGGCGAGGGTGGCCGGGGTATGGCGCATGGCCGCAGCCTCTGCCGCCGCCGGCTCCAGGGTCAAACGGAACTCATAGCAGTTCAGGAGATCAGCCACGTTTTCGAGCTGCCCGAAACCAAGTGGCTGCTTCATGCCGACCGAGCGCACGAAACTGCCGGCACCACGCCGCGAATAGATGAAGCCCTGCTCGCGCAGACGCCGCAGTGCCTCGCGAATAATCGGACGAGACACCTCAAACTCGATCGCCAGATCGTGTTCGGTCGGCAATCGCTCATCCGGTTGGTAAGACCCCGATTTGATCGCGCGATGCATGCGCTCGAATACCAGATCCGCCAGGCTCTTGCGTGCCGTTCCGCTTTGCAGTCCCATTGTCAGCCCCTGCCCCCATGCAGTTTTTCGGCGAGCGTCACCAATGTTTCCGGCACTCCGAATCCGCCTGATTTGGCGATGATACATTGCCCACCGGCATAGGCCAGCCCGAGCCCTGGCAGGCATTCACCCTGCAAACGAAAATACTCGATCCCCATGCGAGCCATAACGGCTTCAGCGGTCGAACCACCGCAAAGGAGGAGCGTCCGGGCAATATCAGTCAAACCGGGATGCACTGACGACGCAAGGTTTCGAGCGACCTCCTCCGAGCTTATCTCTGTGTCCCCGGAAACCGCCTGCACGAGCATTGGGAATGTCTGAGGCTGTGCGACAAACTCCAGCAAGCCGTTGGGTGCCGGATGGTGGTTCACAGCCTCCATCTCGCGCAACCGATCGACCTGCTCCACGGTGATGCGATCATGCGATCCAATGACAAAGAGTGCGGGTCCGATGGGAGGCTCAACCAATTCGGACATCGGCTGGCCGGTCATCTCGACGGCCAATGCCTCGGCAAGCCCGCGTGCGCCGATGAAGAGATCGATGCCATCGGTGGGGGCGCCCGCCAGAGCATCACGCATGTCCTGATCTGTCGCGGCATCGACGACGCGGCATCGCGCTGCATGGTGACCCAAGGCGTTCGCCACGGAGATGGGCGTCGGCACTCCAAAACCCTGGACATGTCCGTCGCGGACCACGCGGCCAAAGGCAGGAATAGCGGGCGCGACGAGTGCGCGCTTGAATGGAATGGCATCGAGTTCGACTGCGATATGCCCCTTGAGGCGCGAGTCGACCTTCTTGAACAGCGTGACATCAGGCGGCAGTGCTTCCATCACCTGAAGCATGGCTTGGAGCGCATCTTCTGCAGACCGTTCCCGCGAGGCCAGATTGATCGACAGCACATCCGGCAACTGCGAAAGCCCTGATGGCACCGCATTCGGCGTCAAGGCGACTTCAGCATGCAGCCCGCGCGCGGCAAAGGGGGCAGCAGTGTCCAATGCTCCGGTCAGATCATCGGCAATCATGACAAGCACCATCAGGCTCCATGTTGTTATCTTCTTGATCGAAATATGATCGCATTTCCATAAGGATGCAACAGCATGATAACAAATCGTGTCTGGAGAATGATCTCGTGGTTTGCACCAATCCGCCTGCTTCTCCAGACATGCCCACCTGCCCGGCACCGGTTCGAGCGCAGCCCTTTGTCCAGTGCAACTGAGCATCATCCCACGAGCCACCACACTCGGCTCTGTTGCAAACCCGCTTGACAGGATCGATTAAAAACTCATACTCGAAATTGGTCAGACAATCTGACCGCCTGCGTATCAGGGGAGTGATACGCTCGGAGGATTTTCATGTTCGTGGCTTTGGAGCCGCGCCGGCTTTATCGCCAGGTCGCGGAGCAGATCCGTGCACTCATCGAGATGGGCGAATTGAAGCCGGGCTCCCGGCTTCCGCCCGAGCGCGAGCTCGCGGACCGCTTTTCGGTCTCAAGACCGACTGTCCGTGAGGCGCTGATTGTGCTCGAGGTCGAAGGACACATTCAGATCCGGATGGGCTCTGGTGTCTATATCAGCAGCCGGCCCCGGCCGACCCAGGAGGCGATCGCGCATGATGACAGTGAAGGTCCGCTGGAAATCCTGCAGGCGCGCTGCCTGATCGAAAGCGGCATCGCGGAAGAGGCCGCAAGGCTTGCGACGGCGGAGGGTCTCAAGCGTATCGACGCCATTCTGGAGCGCATGGAGGGCGGACTGGACGATGGCGCGGTGGCGCTTGCATGTGACCGCGATTTCCATACGGCGATTGCCGACATCATCGGCAATTCGGCGCTCAAGCACTTCACCGGACTGATCTACGACTCGCGCATGTCGCCGTATTTCAAGAAGCTGGCCAGCTATTTCGAGGGGCCGCACACCTGGAAGCTGGCGCTCGAAGAGCACCGCATCATTCGCAACGCGATCGCAGCCCGGGACCCAGATGGTGCCCGAGAGGCCATGAGGCGCCATCTGACGCTGGCGCTGAAGAGATTCTCGGAAAGCTTTGAGGAGGAGCCGACCAGAGAAGACTGACCGTTCAGGCCTCGCGCCCACGGTTTTCCAAAGAGTTCTGTTTCAATGGGAGGAATACATGAAACTGACACTTAAGACGCTTCTTGGAGCAGCGGCAGTGATTGTCGCATCCACTGTCTCGGTCCATGCCGAGACCGTTCTGAAATGGGCCCATGTTTACGAGACGTCGGAGCCCTTCCACACGGATTCCGTCTGGGCGGCAGAAGAGATCGGCAAGCGGACCGAAGGCCGCTACAAGATCGACGTCTTCCCGGCTTCGCAGCTCGGCAAGGAAGCCGACATCAACCAGGGCCTCAAGCTCGGCACGGTCGACATCATCATCTCAGGCTCGAGTTTTGCCGCACGCGACCATAATCCGATCGGCGTAACCTACTATCCCTACATCTTCCGCGACCCGAGCCATCTCCTGGCCTACACGAAAAGCGACGTCTTCAAGAAGTTGACAGCCGGATATGAAGAGAAGACCGGCAACCATATCGTCGCCGTCAGCTACTACGGAACGCGGCATACGACATCAAACCGCCCGATCGGTAAATGCGCCGATATGGAGGGCCTGAAGATCCGCGTGCCGGATGTGCCGGCCTATCTGGCGATGCCTCGGGCCTGCGGCGCCAACACAACGCCGATCGCCTTTGCGGAAGTCTACCTCGCCCTGCAGAACGGCACGGTCGAAGCCCAGGAAAATCCGCTGACCACGATCGAAGCCAAGAAGTTCTACGAAGTGCAGAAGAACATCGTGCTCACCGGCCACATCGTTGACCACCTGAATACGGTGGTTTCCAAGACCCGTTGGGCAAGTCTGTCGGAGGAAGACAAGGCGATCTTCACCGAGGTGATGCTGGAAGCAGCGGCCCGCACGACGAAGACGATCGAAGCCCGTGAGAAGGCGCTGGTTGACGAGTTCAAGGCAAAGGGCATCACCGTGACCGAAGTCGACAAGGCTGACTTCGAAGCGAATGTGATCGCCAAAGCGAAGTTCGAGGACTTCGGCTACGACAAGGCTGATTGGGAAGCCATCCGCGCCATCAAGTAAGGGCGCCGTCCCGGCGCCTGTCCGGCGCCGGGACCTCTTTTTTCAAATCATCTAGAATTGGAGCCGACCCATGACGGAGCACCCGCACGCGCCGATCAGTGTGGAGGAGATGGCGCATGCTTTCGAGGAGGAAGCGGCACCGGTCGATCTTTCGCATCACGCCATCGAGGACTGGGTAACGCTGGCAGTTTTCTGGGGCATGGGCCTATCCGTGTTTTTGCAGTTCTTTACCCGCTACGTCCTGAACAACAGCTTTTCCTGGACCGAAGAAATCGCCGCCAACTGCCTCGTCGTGGTCGTCTTCATGGGATCCGTCATGTGCGTGCGCACCATGCGGCATATCCAGGTGGACCTGCTGTACCGCTTTCTGCCGACTCAGGCGGTCAGGGTGCTCGAAACGGTCGTGGACATGATCGGCATCGCCTTCTTCGCCTACATGACCTGGCTGATGTGGCGCTATCTGGAGATTGTCGGCGGAGAGCGCATGGTCACCGTGGACCTGCCGCGCGGCATCGTCTTCTACACCGTCTTTGCAGCCTTCGCGCTGATGTTTGCCCGCTCTGTCCATAACCTCGTCAAGGATCTGACGGGGACGAAAACCGCGCGCCAGAAGGCGCAGGAAGACATCAACGCAGGGGGGATCTAAACCATGCTGCTTCTTATCGGATCCTTTCTGTTTCTTTTGATCCTCGGCACGCCGGTTGCAGTGTCCATGGCCGTCGCATCGCTCGCCTATCTCGTGATCTATGGCGTTGCCCCAGATATCATTGCGGCCCAGCGCATGATCGCCGGCGTCGAGAGTTTCCCGCTGATTGCAGTGCCCTTCTTCATCCTGGCCGGCAATCTCATGAACATTGCCGGGGTGACGGGCCGCATCTACAAGTTCGCTTTGTCGCTCGTCGGCTGGATGAAGGGTGGCTTGGCGCAGGTCAACATCATCGGCTCGGTGGTCTTTTCCGGCATGTCCGGCACGGCACTTGCCGATGCCGCCGGCATCGGGACCATCGAAATCAAGGCCATGAAGGACCATGGCTATCCGGTGGAGGCTGCCGTTGGTGTTACCGCCGCCTCGGCCACGCTGGGTCCCATCTTCCCGCCATCCCTGCCCTTCGTCATTTACGGCATGATGGCCAATGCCTCGATCGGGGCGCTGTTCATGGCTGGCATCATTCCGGGGGTCGTCATGACGATCCTGATGATGCTGACGGTTTACATCTTCGCCAAGCGCAAGGGTTGGGGCTCTGACACCCCGTTCGAGCTGAAGCAATTGCTCGCAGCCTCGCTGGAAGTGGTGATCGTCCTTGCCTTCCCTGTCGCCATCTACCTGATGATCCTCGCTGGAATGTCGGTCAACATCGCGGTTCTGATCGGGCTTGCGGTTCTGGTGGCGCTCGACTGGTATTTCGACTTCTCCGCAGTCATGGCGCTGATGACACCCGTGCTGCTGATCGGCGGCATGACGATGGGCTGGTTCACGCCGACAGAGGCAGCCGTCGCTGCCGTTCTGTGGTCGCTGTTCCTCGGGCTCGTCCGCTATCGGACCATGACGGTGAGGACGCTGGCGAAGGCATCGTTCGACACAATCGAGACCACGGCCTCGGTACTGTTCATCGTCACTGCCGCGTCGATCTTTGCCTGGTTGCTGACGGTGAGCCAAGCGGCACAGCTGTTTGCGGACTTCATGTTCAGCCTGACCGACAATTGGTGGATGTTCCTGATCATCGTCAACATCCTGCTTTTGGTCGTCGGGGCCTTTCTCGATACAATTGCCGCCATCAGCATCCTCGTGCCGATCCTCATGCCGGTTGCTGCCCGCTACGGCATCGATCCGGTGCATCTCGGGGTCATCATCACCCTCAACCTGATGATCGGGCTTCTGACCCCACCCGTCGGTATGGTGCTGTTCGTGTTGTCGCGCATCTCCAAGCTCTCGGTGGAAAAGACCACGCTCGCCATCCTGCCCTGGATGATCCCGCTCTTCCTGGCGCTTGGTCTCATCACATTCATCCCAGCCATCACCATGTGGCTGCCGACACAACTCGGTCTCATCCGTTGATCGGCCGGCCCGCTTGGGCGGGCCGGTCTCCGTCTTGAACAAAAGGTCTCTTTGCGATGCAAACCCGCGTTGCCCGCCTTCATGCCGAACGCGACCTGCGCGTTGAGCATCTCGATTATCCGACATGTCGCGCTGGCGAGGTGCGACTTGCCATGGCAGCGGGCGGCATCTGCGGCTCCGACCTGCATTACTATCAGGATGGCGGCTTTGGGCCGGTTCGTGTCCGCGAACCCATCATCGCCGGTCACGAAGCCTCGGGCTTCGTGGAGGAAATTGGCGACGGTGTTTCAGGTCTTGAACTTGGGCAACTTGTTGCGGTCAATCCGTCCCAACCCTGCGGCCAGTGCCAGTATTGCCGGATCGGGCAACCCATTCACTGCCTGGACATGCGCTTCATGGGCTCGGCCATGCGCTTGCCGCATGAAGACGGCATGTTTCGCGAACACTTGGTCGTGCCCGCCATTCAATGCCACCCGGTCGGCGGCGACGTCACACCGGGAGAAGCGGCCTGCGCAGAGCCGCTGGCGGTCTGCCTCCATGCCATCGCCCAGGCCGGCGACCTCAGGGGCAAGGCCGTTCTTGTCACGGGCGCGGGGCCGATTGGCCTTTTGACCGTGGCTGCCGCCCGTCATGCAGGTACCGGCCAGATCGTGGTCACGGATCTGGCTGATTCCGCCCTGTTGCGGGCGGTCTCAATGGGTGCCACGCAAGCCATCAATATGAAAAGCGAGCCGGACGGACTTCTGCCCTTCACGGAGCACAAGGGCTATTTCGACGTGGTCTTCGATTGCTCAGCGGCTGGACCTGCCCTGCGCTCCGCCTTTGCGACAATCAAGCCGCGGGGCATTCTGGTCCAGGTCGGCGTGACCGGCGACATCACCATTCCCCTCAACGCACTGGTCGGCAAGGAAATCGTCTGGCGCGGCTCGCAGCGGTTCCATGAGGAATTCTCTGATGCCGTCGCGTTGATCTCGACGCGCGAGATCGATGTGCGTCCGATCATCTCGCACAGTTTCCCACTGGATGCGGTGGTGGAGGCCTTTGAACAGGCCGGTGACAGGTCGACGGCCTGCAAGGTGCAGATCACATTTCAACAGACGGATGAAAGCCTAAAGGACGAGAGATGAGACATACCTGGCGCTGGTTCGGCCCCATCGACAAAGTCAGTGTGAGAGATGCAGCCCAGGCGGGTGCCCAGGGCATCGTGTCTGCACTGCATCACATCGCAACCGGCGAGGTCTGGCCAGAAGACGAGATCGCAAAACGGCATGACGCGATCCGCGCCGGCGGCCTGTTTTGGGATGTGGTCGAGAGCATTCCGGTGTCCGAGGACATCAAGACGCAGACCGGCGACTGGAAGCGCCACATCGCCAACTGGCAGGAAACGCTAAGACGCCTGTCGGCCTCGGGCATCCTAACGGTCTGCTATAACTTCATGCCGATCCTCGACTGGACGCGGACGGATTTGCGGTGGGAAACGGGTCACGGCGCCAAAGCCATGCGCTTTGACCTCGTCGATTTCGCAGCCTTCGACATCCATATCCTGAAACGACCAGAGGCTGCTGCAGACTATCCGGACTGGCTGACCGACGAGGCAGCACGGCGTTTCTTCGGCATGGAGGATGCCAAGATCACGGCCCTCGGCAAGAACATAGGTGCCGGCCTTCCGGGCTCTGCCGATGGCTACTCGCTCGAGCAGTTGCTCGAAAAGCTCCGCTCCTATCAAGGCGTCAACCGCGAACGGCTGCAGCAAAACCTCGTCGATTTCCTCGGCGAAGTCGCGCCGGTCGCCCAGCAGGTCGGCATCAATATCTGCGCACACGGCGATGATCCACCTTGGTCACTACTCGGCCTGCCGCGCATATTGTCGACCGAGGCCGACTATGCGCACATGCTGGATGCCGTTAACATTCGCGCGAACGGCGTAACCCTCTGCACCGGATCACTCGGCGCGCGCCCTGACAATGATCTACCTTTTCTTACCAAGCGCTTTGCCGACCGCATCCATTTCGTCCATCTCCGCAACGTGACCCGTGACACCGACACGGTCCCCTGTTCCTTCTTCGAGGACGAGCATCTGGAAGGCGGGACCGACATGGTGGCCGTCATCGCGGCGCTGCTTACAGAGGAGGCCAGACGGCGCAAGGAGGGGCGTGACGATCATCAAATTCCCATGCGTCCCGACCACGGGCAGGAAATCCTCGATGACCTGACGCGTGGCGCACAGCCAGGCTATCCAGCAATCGGAAGGCTCAAGGGTCTTGCAGAGCTTCGGGGGATCGAGCGCGCGCTGTCGCATGCCCAATACGGACTGGGAGGCTGACGTTGCAGAGGCTCTCCAGTACGACGGGTCTTCCGGATACGATTCGTCAACCGCAGTTTGACCGGACGAAACTGAAACCCGGCATCGTGCATATCGGCATAGGCGCCTTCCACAGGGCGCATCAGGCTGTGTTTACGCAGCGTGCTCTGGAAGCCGAATTCGGACCCTGGGGCATCATTGCCGTGAACCTGCGTTCGCCCGGGCCCGTCGAAGCGCTCTCCAACCAGGATGGGCTATACTCCGTCACGACGCGGAGCGAGGCTGGGGATCAATCCGAGGTCATCGGCGCGACCGTCGACTGGATCTGTGCCGCGTCCGATCGTGCTCGTGTTCTTTCGGCCTTGGCCGATCCGGCGATCCGCATCGTGACGGTCACCGTGTCGGAAAAAGCCTATGGTCTTGATCCGGCAACGGGCGGGTTGGACCACGCTCATCAAGCCGTTGCCGCGGACCTCAAGATGCCAGATGCGCCTGTCGGTGTGCTGGGCTTCCTTGTTGAGGGCCTTGCTCTGCGGCACGCGGCGGGGCTTTCCCCCTATACGGTTCTCTGTTGCGACAACCTCCCATCCAACGGCAAGGTCGTGCGTCGCCTGGTTCTGGAGATGGCCCGGCTGCGCGATCCCGCAATCGCCGATTGGATCGCCGACAAGGGTCGCTTTCCCTGCTCCATGGTCGACCGGATCGTGCCCGCCGCGACCGACACCACCCGGTTTCGTGCCGAGAGACTGCTCGGAGCCCGGGACGCACTGGCAATCGATACGGAGCCATTTTTGCAATGGGTCATCGAGGATGCCTTTGTCTCCGGTCGCCCCGCCTGGGAGGCCGGCGGCGCAATCTTCGCCGGCGATGTCGAGCCCTATGAGAAGATGAAGCTGCGATTGCTCAACGGCACGCATACGCTGCTCGCCCATCTCGGGATCCTTGGAGACCTTGACTATATTCGCGACGTGATGGCCGTACCGCATCTGGCGGCAAAGGCACGCCTGCATATGGAAGAGGTTGTCTCGACGCTCGATCCGGTGCCCGGCATCGACCTTCCCGCCTATATCGACGATCTGCTGGCGCGCTTTTCCAACCCGACCATCGACCATCGCAACCTCCAGATCGCGCTCGATACCACGCAAAAATTGCCGCAGCGGCTTTTGGCGCCCACCGTCGACATGCTGGCGAAGGGTCAGACAGCGGCCGCGACGGCCTATGCAGTGGGGGTCTGGATGGCATCGGTGAAGAAGCGAGGCGATTGCGGCGATCCCCGTCGCAGCGAGGTTCTTGCGGCGGCGGCAAGCATGGACGCCACCGACCCGTCCGCATCCTTTTTTGCAATCCCCGGTCTTTTCCCGCCAGAACTGATCGCTGCACGCGATTGGCGCGACAGGATAAACGCAGCGATCCTGTCGTTCTAGGTTATGCGGCGAGGGTATGGAGCAGCGGGAGACATCGACTAGCAGCCAGAGGTAAGCGAGGCCGACCCGCGTAGCAGACGTTCGGACTAGGTCGAGCGCAAAGCGTCGACCTGCGCGGAGGTCAACGGCCTCAGGCGCTCGCCCCGCAGCATCAGGAAGAGCTTGGCGGTCTCTTCCAGTTCTTCCATCGCATACTGTGCTTCTTTCAGCGTCTTGCCCGCAACGACGGGGCCGTGGTTGGCCAGAAGGACCGCATGGCTGTGCTCGGCCCTTTCGCGCACGGCTTCGGCGAGCGCTGCGTCCCCGGGCGGAAAGTAAGGGGCCATCGGCAAACGCCCGACCCTCATCACGTAATAGGCCGTCAGCGGTGGGAGAACGTCATTTGGATCAAGGCCGTCGAGAATGCTGACGGCGACCGCATGGGTGGAATGCAAATGCACGACGGCGCCTGAGCTTTCGCGCGCGCAATACATGCACTGGTGCAGGAAGGCCTCCTTGGTCGGCTTATCGCCGCTGACATGCACGCCCTCGGCGGTGAATTTCGACAGTCGGCCCGGATCGAGTGACCCCATCGAGGCATTGGTTGGCGTCATCAGCATCTCGCCGTTCGAGAGCCGCGCGCTGATATTGCCGGTCGAGCCGAAGGTGAAGCAGCGATCGAAAAGGGATTTGCCGACCTCGGCGATCTCGTCGCGCAGGCGGGTTTCCTCGGAAAGAATTGACGTCATGGCAGGAGGTCCCAGGCCTTGAGGAAGAAATCGGGCGCGCCGAAATTACCGGACTTGAGGGCCAGCGCCATCGGCTCCGTCTGCCCGAGCGTGAGCGTCCAGGGTACCCCCGGATCGATCTCCGGACCGATGAAGAGCGCGTCGGGTGCCAGCGCACCGACCACCGCACCCGAGGTCTCGCCACCGGCGACAACCAGGCGACGGACGCCAGCGGCCTTGAGGCCAAGCGCGGTCTCGGCGAGGAAATGCTCGATCAGCGATCCGGCCCTCTCGCGACCGAGGGCAGCCTGGGCAGCTTTTACCTCTTCCGGTTCGGCACTCGAATAGATCAGTGGTGCCCGCTCCGACTGGGCCAGCGCCCAGGAAAGGGCCTCCTCGACCCGGAAGCGACCTTCTGCAATCGCCATAGGGTCGAGCTTGAGGGCGGGCACACCCGCATCGATCGCGGTCTTGATTTGCCCTCGGGTCGCTTCCGAACAGGACCCGGCAAGGATCATCGACCGGCCATAAGGGGCGGAAAAGGCGAGTGCGTCGCCAGTAGCACGCAAGCGCCCGGCGCGGCGGAAATTCTCGGGCAGGCCCAGCGCGATGCCGGAGCCACCGGTAATCAGTGTCAATCCGGCAGCGGCCTCACCGATTACCCGGAGATCGGCATCGGTCAGTGCATCGACGACCAGCGCTTGCTCGCCCTTGCCACGCGCTGCTTCGAAGGCTTGCGCGACGGCTGAAGCTCCCTGCCCGACTATCTCACGAGTCACCAGCCCCACCTTCAGCTGCGACTGGCCGGCCATCAGGCGGACCAGCGAGCTATCGGTCATCGGCGTCAGCGGATGGTTGCGCATCGGGCTATCGGACAGCAGCTGGTCGCCGACGAAGAGATGGCTCTTGTAGATGGTGCGACCATTGGCCGGAAACGCCGGGCAGACGATCGTCAGATCCGTGCCCAGCGCCTGCATCAGGGCTTCGGTGACGGGGCCGATATTGCCGGCGGGACTGGAATCGAAGGTCGAGCAATATTTGAACAGGAATTGTTTCGCACCCGCCGCTTGCAGGAAGGAGAGGGCCTCGAGTGACATTGCGACCGCTTCAGCTGCAGGATTGGTGCGCGACTTCAGCGCAACCACCACCGCATCGACCTCCGAGAGATCAAGGCCGGCCTTGGGAACACCGATCGTCTGGATAGTCCGCATGCCCTCCCGCGACAGCATCAGCGCAAGGTCGGTGGCTCCGGTGAGGTCGTCGGCAATCGCGCCCAAAAGCATGGCAGTCTCCGGTGAAGTGGCGCGCGGTCAGGCCGTTGCGCCGTCGATGATGGCAAATCCCGTGTCGATGATCTGCGCTTCGCCCGGCCGTTCGGCCTGAGCGAGAAGCGCCTCAACCGCCGTCTTGCCGATGTTGAAGCGGTTTGAGCGGACCGTCGACAGGGGCTTTGGCAGCGCCTGGCCTATCTCCAGCCCGTTGAAGCCGAAGAGAGCGAGCCGCTCCGGCACCGGGATCCCGGCACCGAGACAATGCATGAAGCCACCGACCGCCATGTCGTCGTTGGAGAACACGACGGCATCGGCCACAGCGCCATCGGCCAGCAGGCCGGCCAGCGTGTCGCGGCCGGCAATCGTTGAGCTCGGACCGTCATGGCGCTTCTCGACGGAGAGCGACAGGCCGGCTTCAGCCAGCGCTTCGCAGAGGCCGTCATAGCGAGCCCGAGCACGACGGTCGGCTGTCCAATCGTGGCCGACATAACCGATGCGGCTATAGCCGCGCCGCACCAAATGCTCGGCTGTCGCGCGACCGGCCCGGCGATGAGACAGGCCAACCGCGAGATCGATCGGCGTATCGTCGATGTCCATAAGTTCGGCAATGCGAATGCGGCTGTTTTCCAGCATGCGGCGCGCAGCGTCCGTGTGTTCGAAGCCGGTGGTGATCAGGGCTGTCGGCTGCCAGGCGAGCAGCGAGGAGACGAGCTGCTGTTCCTTGCCGAGATCATAATCGGTGACGCCGATCATCGGCTGATAAGGCGTGTCGGCGAGACCGGCATGGATGCCGCGCAGCACCTCAGGAAAAACGATGTTGGAGAGCGAGGGCAGGATCACGCCAATGATCAGCGAGGCCGAGGAGGCGAGAGAGCCGGCGGCCCGATTGGGCACATAGCCGAGCGTATCGATGGCATCAAGAACGCGCTTGCGGGTTTCCTCCGCAATCGAGCCCTTGTTGCGGATGACCCGTGACACAGTGTTCTCACTGACATTCGCCAGGCGAGCCACATGAGTGAGCGTCGGCGTCTCCGGCTGCATTCGTTTCGTCTCCTCCCCTGCCGCATTGCCCGATTGGCCAAGACGGCGACACGCGATCTGCTCTTCAGGACCGTGCCATAAACTTTATCTCAGCGCTAACATATTTCGCTTGATCGTGGCTAGAGGATGTGCTTAAAAAATTATGTTAGCGCTGAGATTAGCGCTTTCTGGGAGATTACACTTCGGGAGGAGTTCACCGTGAGAACCTTTAACAAGGCCGCGCTTGCCGCGTCGGCCGCGATGCTCTGCGTCTTCAGTTTCACTTCGGCGGTCCGTGCCGAAGATACCCACCGTCCGGAGTGCTTCTCTGCAGCACCGGACAATGCCAAGGTCATCAAGTACGAGAAGCGGGACGGCCCCTACAAGGTTGCCTTCGTCAACGGCTTCGCCGGCAATGACTGGCGCGTAACCGCTATCCAGGGCGCCAAGGCCTGGGCAGCCCGCGAAGAAAACAAGGCGAAGCTGTCCGAATTCACCGTCGTCTCGGTTGGCAATGACAGTGCCGCCCAGATCGCTGCGATCGATAACTTCATCGCCGCCGGCTACGACGCGATCACCTTCATCGCCGTCAACCCGACTGCCTTCTCCTCCGTTATCAAGCGCGCCGAACAGGCCGGCACCGTGCTCGTGCCCTTCGACAACGTGCTCGACACCGATGCCATCGTCCAGGTGAACGAAAACCAGTTCGAGCTCGGCGCGATGAAGGCGGAAGCCGTCGTGCGTGAAATCGAGAAGGCCAAGGGCAAGGTCGAGGGCAGCGTTCTCGAAGTCTCCGGTCTGCCCGGCAATGCGACCGACCGCGACAACCATCTCGGCATGCGCTCCGTGCTCGACAAGCATCCGGGCCTCAAGGTCGTCCAGGTGGTTGGCAACTGGGATGCCGGCACCGTCCAGAAGGTCACCGCCGACGCGATTGCCACCAATGGCAACTTCGACGGCGTGATGGTCCAGGAAGGCACGATCGGCGCATTGAATGCGATGAAGAATGCCGGTCACCCGGTCGTTCCGATCGGTGGCGATGCCGGCAACGGCGCCCGCAAGCTGATCTCCGAAGGCAAGTATCCGGGCCTCACCGCAGCCCAAGCGCCTGTCATGTCGGCCGTCGCACTCGAAGCCGCAGTTTCGCTGCTTGAAGGCAATACGCTGCCGCAGAAGGTGTTCCTGCCGATCCCGAACAAGGACAATGCAGAGCTGAAGGAAGGCACCGACTACTTCCCGAACCTGCCGGACACATTCTACACGACGACGGGCTATCCGAACTGCTTCCCGGTCTTCACCCCGGAAGAGCTGCTCGGCCAGACCCCCGACAATACCTAATCCTCCCGGCTGGGCGGCGGTGCCTGACCTCTGAAGGTGCCGCCGTCCGACCGATACCAGGACATGCCAGAATGACGACAGCTCCGCTCATCGAGCTATCGGGGATTTCGAAGTCCTATGGGCCGATCCAGGCCCTGAAGACGATCGACTTTTCCGCCCGACCGGGCTCCGTGCACGCCATCCTCGGCGAAAACGGCGCCGGCAAGTCGACCCTGATGAAACTGCTTTCCGGAGCCATCCAGCCAACGACCGGCGAGATCCGCCTCGAAGGCAGGCCCATCCGGTTTTCCGGAACGCGCCAGGCCTCGGCCGCCGGTATCGTTTGCATGTTCCAGGAACTGTCGCTCCTGCCGACCCTCTCCGTTGGCGACAACATCACGCTTGCCCGCCCGCAAACACGTTTCGGCTTCATGCTTGCCAAAGCCTATGAAGAAGCCCGTGCAGCCCTCGACCTGATCGGTGCCGAGAGCATTTCCCTCGACACGCCCGTCGAGGAACTCTCTCTCGCAGACCGGCAACGGGTGGAAATCGCCAAGGCGCTTTATCAGAAACCACGCCTTCTCATCCTCGATGAGGCAACGTCCGCGCTCGGCGCCTCCGCCGTCGAGAAAGTGTTCACCGTCATCCGGAAATTGCGCGACGAAGGTTGCTGCATCCTCTTCATTTCCCATCGCTTTCACGAGGTCGAGGCGCTCGCCGATACGATCTCGGTTTTCCGCGCCGGACAGCATGTCCGCACCTTCCCGGCGGGCACCATCGACAACCAAAGCATTGTGTCGCTGATGATCGGCGAGACGATGGATCGCCTCTTCCCGCCACCGCGCCCGGCCGTGCCCGCAAATGTAGCGCCGCTTCTTTCCATCAAGGACTTGTCCTTCGCCGGTGAACTCTTCGACGTTGGATTCACCGTGCGCCCTGGTGAGATCTATGGTCTCGGCGGTCTGGAGGGCCAGGGCCAGCAGCGTGTTCTCGAAGCGATCTTCGGAACACTCTCGGGCGTCAGCGGGTCGATCGAGCTTTCCGACAAGGCCTATGAGCGCCGCTCGCCGCATCGGTCGAAGTCACCGGAGATCGGTATCGCGCTGGTTCCCGAAGACCGCAAGACCGAGGGCATGATCCAGCCGCTGTCGATATCAGACAATATGCGGCTTGCAGGCATCGGGCTTCACGGGAACAGCGAAGTGCTCGACGCCCGCTGCCTCGCCCTTCTCGAACGACTCGAATTGACCTATGGCCAGCTCTCCGATCCCGTCATGTCACTGTCGGGCGGCAACCAGCAAAAGGTGCTGCTTGCCAAATGGCTAGCACTTGGACCACGCTGCCTGCTGCTGCTCGATCCCACCCGCGGTATCGACGTGAAGACCAAGGCGCAGATCTACCGCCTGCTCACCGACCTTGCCGGACAGGGCATCGCGATTGTCATGCAGTCGACGGATTACGAAGAGCTTGTGCATCTCTGCGACCGGGTCGCGGTCTTCTATCGTGGCCGCATCGCGCGAGAACTCAGCGGAGACACACTGACGCCTGAAAACCTGATTTCAGCCGCCATGGGCCTCAGCACTGCCCCATTAGCGCCGGAGACCGTGCAATGACCGCGCTCTACATCCGACGCAATTTGCGCGTCATCATCCCGACCATCGCTTTCGTAGCCCTCTTCGTGCTCTACATCGCCACACATCCGCGAGGACTCTCCACCTATGTGCTTACGATCTGGTCGAACCAGTCGGCGCTCCTGGTGTTTGCTGCCTTTGCCCAGTTCTTCGTGGTGCTGGTGCGCGGCATTGACCTTTCGGTCGGTGCGGTCGTGGCACTCACCAATGTCACCGCTTCTTTCGTACTCGCCGGCGATGGCGGATCGCTTGTCTTCGGAATGGCCGCCGTGCTCCTGGTCGGCATGGCCTGCGGGCTATTCACCGGCCTGTTCGTCTGCTTCGGCAACGTGCCGCCGATCGTGGCGACCTTGGCCACCGGCGCGATCTATTCCGGCATTGCGCTTTATCTCCGGCCGACACCGGGCGGCGGAGTAAACTCCGAGCTTTCCGATGCCTTCACCTACGCGATCGGCCCTATCCCGACCTCGCTGCTGCTGATCATTATCACCGTCCTCGTGATCACCATCGTGCTGCGCAAGACGAGTTTCGGCATGGCACTGAAGGCGCTTGGAGCCAACGAGCATTCGGCACAGCTCACCGGCATCAACACGACCTCAATGCGCATCTCCGCTCATGTGCTGGGCGGGCTGATGGCCGGCATGGCGGGGCTGTACGTTTCCATGGTCACAATGACCGGCGATGCGGGAATCGGCCCGACCTACACTTTGAACTCGATTGCAGCGATCGTGCTCGGCGGCGTGTCGCTTGCCGGTGGCATTGGCACAGCAATCGGTGTCGCCGTTGGTGCCATGCTCCTGAAGACCGTCGCCTCGCTGATGTTCTTCTCCGGCCTCCCTCCCCTCGCCCAGCCCTTCTTCGAGGGTCTGATCCTGGCGCTCGCGATTGCCTTCGGCTCCGTCGGTGTACTGCGCGTCCGTAACAAACTGAAGTTGTTCGCCCAATGACCGACCGCACGATATCAGGGCCAACAAGGCCCAGCCTTCCCGTCGATCCTGCCGTTCTCATTGTTGCAATCGGCTGCGGTCTGCTGCTGGCCGCTGGCGGGACCATCCTGCCGACATTTCTGACGGCGGGTTACCTGCTACAGCAACTGCAGATCGCCTCTTTCCTCGGGATCATTGCGGCCGGCGCCACGCTGGTTATCCTGCTCGGCCATATCGATCTTTCGGTGCCGGCCGCGATCACCGCGATTGCCATTGTCACCACAACGGTTGCCGGCTCGCAGGATCCGACGCTTGCCGCTCTCGCCATCCCGATCGGGCTTGCGACCGGCGCCCTGATCGGCCTGATCAACGGCATCGGCGTCGCCTTCCTGCGCCTGCCGTCCATGGTCTGGACACTGGCGATGAACTCGATGCTGATCGGTTCCGTGGTCTTCTTTACCGGCGGCTTCAAGCCGCGCGGCATGGCCCCGCCTCTCTCGATCACCCTGTCGCTCGAGCGCAGTTTCGGCATTCCCAACGCCTTCCTGTTCTGGCTCGTCGTCATGGCCGCAATGTTTTACCTGCTGCACCGGACCGTCTACGGCAAATATCTGATCGCCATGGGCAATTCGGAAAAGGCCGCCTACCTCTCCGGCATCCGCGTGCGGCTCGTCACGACTCTTACCTTCGTGGTCGCCGGCGTCTTTACGGCCATCGGCGCCATCCTGCTCGCCGGCTATGCCAACCAGGCCTATCAGGGCATGGGCGACCCCTATATGCTGCCTGTTATCACCGCCGTGGTTATTGGGGGCACATCGATCATGGGAGGCCAGGGTGGTTATGGCGGTACGATCGTCGGCGCCATCTTCATCACCCTCCTGTCCTCTATCCTCTCTGTGCTGCAGATGCCGGAAGCCTTCAGGCAGATTGTCTTCGGTGTCATCATTCTGGCCATGCTTTTGATCCGTGGCTACAAAAGGAGCTTTCGCTGATGTCTCACCTTCCGTCCGTCGCCGTCGTCGGCCTCGGCTCCATGGGCCTCGGCATGGCTCGCTCGCTGGTCCGGGCCGGACATGCCGTACGTGGCTTTGACATCAGTGCCGATGCGGTGAAATCGCTCGAGGCCGCCGGCGGCACCGCCGGCAGCAATCCAGGCGATGCTGTAGCGGGCGCCGATGTCGCCGTCATCGTGGTGGTGAATGCTGCCCAGACAGAGACCGTGCTCTTTGGCGAGAATGGTGTAGTCGCTGCCATGAAGTCAGGTGGCGTCATCATTGCCTGCGCCACCATCTCGCCGGCTGAGGCCAAGCGGTTTGCGGCCCGTGTCGAGGAAGCAGGCCTTCTCTATGTCGATGGTCCGATCAGCGGCGGCTCGAAGAAGGCCGAAGCCGGCCAGCTCACCTTCATGGCCTCGGGCTCGTCCGCCGCTTTCGCCGCCGCCCGATCAGCGCTCGATGCGATGGCCGGAACGGTCTACGAACTCGGTGATCAGCCCGGGATCGGCTCATCCTTCAAGATCGTCAACCAGCTGCTGGCCGGCGTGCACATTGCTGCCGCCTGCGAGGCGATCACCTTCGCCAAGAGCATGGACCTCGACATATCCCGCGTCTTCGACGTCATCACCAAGTCGGCCGGCAACAGCTGGATGTTCGAAAACCGCATCCCCCATGTATTGGAAGGTGATTACACGCCGCACAGCGCTGTCGCAATCTTCACCAAGGATCTCGGCATCGTTTCCGATATCGGCCGCCAGACGAAATTCCCCCTGCCGATTGCGAGCGCCGCCCTGCAGCTCTTCATCATGACCGAAGCCGCAGGCATGGGACGCGACGACGACAGCTCGGTTGCGCGCCTGCTGGCAAAGATTGCCGGCCTCAAGCTGCCGGGTATGGAAGACGAGGACTGACATGCCGAAGCTTGCCGCCAACCTGTCGATGATGTTCAACGAGGTTCCCTTCCTCGACCGTTTCGCGGCCGCAGCCGACTGCGGCTTCACGGCCGTCGAATATCTCTTCCCCTACGATCACCCGGCCGAACTCGTCGCCGAGCACCTGCAGGCGGCAGGCCTTGCCCAGGCGCTTTTCAACATGCCGCCCGGCGACTGGGCGGCTGGCGAGCGCGGCATGGCAGCACTTCCGGGACGCGAGGCGGATTTTGCGGCCGCACTGGACACGGCAATCGCCTATGGAAAGGTCATCGGCACACCGCTCCTGCATATGATGGCAGGTCTTGCGCCAGCAGCGGATCCGCAAGCCATCGCGACCTATCGCGCGAACCTGAAGCGCGCCACCGACCGCACAGGCGAAGCCGGCATTGGTCTCGTCATCGAGCCGATTAACGGTCGCGACATGCCGGGCTATTTCCTCAACGACTTCAACCGCGCAATCGACTTCATCTCCGAAATGGATGCGGCACACGTGAAGCTGCAGTTTGACGTCTATCACCGGCAGATCCTGCATGGGGACGTGATCATGGCGCTGCGGCAGATGGCGCCGGTCATCGGCCATATCCAGATCGCCTCTGTGCCCGATCGTCACGAACCCATGACTGGCGAACTCGACGACCGCAGGATCTTCGCTGAGATCGATGCGATCGGCTACCAGGGCTATATCGGCTGCGAATATCGTCCGGCTGCCGGCACCCGTGAGGGGCTGGGTTGGATGAGTAGGCTCTAACCTTGCGGGGGACTTGGGTGCTATGCGTTACACAGATTGGTTCGAGATCATTGACCCGGCGTTCAAATCGCTGATCCTGCCGAATGTGCATGTCGACCTGCTCTACACAGGCGGGCGCTGGCTGGAGGGACCCGTCTACGTGCCGGCAGCACGCCATTTGTTGTTCTCGGACATCCCGAACAACAGGGTGATGCGATATGATGAGGTCAACGACACCGTCGCAACCTTCGAAGCGCCATCGAATTTTGCCAACGGCCATACCCTTGACCGTGAAGGACGCGTGATCTCCTGCGAGCATCTGACACGACGTGTCACCCGGCGGGAGCACGACGGCAGCCTGACAACTCTTGCTGAGAGTTTCGGTGGCAAACGGCTGAATTCGCCGAACGACGTGATTGCCGACAGCAAAGGCAATATCTGGTTCACCGATCCAAGTTATGGCATCTCGACCCCTTATGAGGGGTCACTCGCGGAAAGCGAAATCGGAAGCCGAAACGTTTATCGGCTCACACCCGACGGGCAGCTTGAGGCAGTGATCACCGATCTGCAGCAGCCGAACGGGCTCGCCTTGTCGCGTGACGAACAGACCCTGTACGTGGTCGACAGCGGCGTGCAGCCGGCTAAGCTCATGGCCTATGCCTTGGATACATCGGCAAGACCGGCCTCAGGTCGTGTTTTCTCAGAGTGCGCGAACGGCATGTATGATGGCCTTCGAATTGACGACGCGGGACATGTTTGGACGAGTTCCGGCGATGGCGTCCATTGCCTTGGGGCTGATGGGACGCTCATCGGGAAGATCCTGATTCCTGAGACAGTGAGCAATGTCTGCTTCGGAGGGCAGGAGAGAAACCGCCTCTACATCACCGCCACGCGCTCTTTGTTTGCTGTCTATCTCAATGTGAAAGGCTAATTCGAGGAGTGGACGCAGCGTGCGAAATTGGCGATAATCGGCGGCTGTCAGGTTCTTTCGGTGAAGAAGGAAGAAATTCGCGATGCGCCGCTCCCGTCTTCGTAATGGAAGGCGCGAATTCTCCGCCTTATTATTCAGTTCCTTGTGCAAACGATGCTCGACACCCGACATCAAAATCGCCTTTGCGGCAGACTGGGACATCGACAATGATCGCAGCGGGGAACCGCTCGAGTCACGCACTCAGCAGATCTCGGCGATCTATGATATCCGTTGAAGCGATGCTGCCCCTCGGCGAGCTGCGATTGCAAAGAATGGGTCAAAGCCTCATGCCCCTCCTCGCCGACTTTGCGCAAGGTATCCATCCAGGATAACGCCAGTCCCGGAACGGGCGGTGAGGCCGCCGACATCTTTCTTGATCCGCCGTACCAAAAAACCGCCACCCGTATCAAAGTGGATGCTAAATTAACTAAAGCCGCAGATATGATGCACGCGTTCTGATGGAATTAACTGCTGTCTCACCAGAATGTACCCCCATCAGGAAAACCCCGCTCAAATCGGTGCGGCGGACGATGGCAGCGAATGACGCATAAGCTGATCTTGAACAGGCGGGTCGATAGGTCGGGACATGGGTGAAGCGGCTTTCAAGACATCTAGCGTTTCTGCAGGCGCTTCTCATACGGAGCACTCGGAATACGTCGATCGCATGGAGGCGGCGCGCTCTTTGATTGAGAAGCGGTTCCTCGAAGGGGGATCGGCACTGCTCTCCATTCTCGACGTCTTGAACAACCTCATCGCATCGCTGGATCAACTTAACGGCGCGCTTGACGAGGAGACCGCGGCTGAAACGATGGCAAAGCTGACCTCGTCCATGGATCGCCTCTCTCAGCAAACCAATATAGAAGCGGGGCGGCAGGAGGGGTTCCAGGAAATCCTGCGGGCCGAACGAGCGCTTGAGCCCCATGTCGATCTCATGCAGGAAACGCTGCGATATCTGCGCACCTTCGCCCTGACGGCCAAGATTACCGGCGCAAGCATTGCCGATTTTGCCGGCTTCGCCGAAGAAATCCTCGACCGCATCCGGGAAGGCACCGAGCAGGTCGATGATTTCGCCGGCAAGGTCATGTCGCTGGGAAGCGGCCTCGGGCCAGCAATCCGCAAAAGCCGCGAAATCGTCTCCAGCTATGATGAGGCCGTGCCGCAGATCCTTCGGAGCCTTTCGGCCGGCGCCGAGGATCTCGGGAACTATCGCAGGCTTCTCGTCGAGCGGGCGACAAGTGTCCGCGCCGTGGCCAGTGGCATACAGATGAAGCTCGGCGCAATTCTGTCGTCCATGCAGGTCGGCGACATCACGCGGCAACGGATCGAGCATTGCCAGTCCAGCCTGCAGATCCTGTCGGACTATCTCGCATCGGAAGCTGGACATGCGCTGACTGAGGTACAGAGACAGTCACTGATCCTGATGATCCGCGGCCTGGTCTACCGGCAGTTGGAACAGACGATCGAAGATTTCGATCGCGACACCGGTAAGATCGTCGCGACCGTGTCCAGCTTCCGCTCGGATCTTGCAGAAATCGAAGCGCTAAGCGCCACCATGTCTGATCGTGCCTCGGGCGGAAAGAACAACGCCATTCGACAGCTCGAGACAGGTATAGACAGTGCCCGCACCGCCGTCCGAGAGGTGGACCACGTCGGCGCGGAAGCATCCCGACTGAGCCTTGATACGGCAAATATCGTCCGCCAGCTGCTCGAAGGCATCGGCACCGTCCGCGCCGTCCGCACCGACATCAACTACATTGCGCTCAACACCAATCTCCGCTGCAGCCGGATTGGTGAAGAGGGCAAGGCCATCAATGTCGTCACGGCCGAGCTTCGCCATTTCGCCGGGAGGCTCGACGAGACCGCCGAGGATATCCTTGCCGAACTCCACAGCCTCGAAGCGGCCGCCCAACAACTCGTCGGCCAGATGAACGGTGAAAGAGAAGAATGCCTCGACGCACAGCTGGAACAGGTGCGCGACAATCTTCGTGCGGCCGGTGACCGGATGGATACCCAGCTGACGGCACTCAACGAGCAAAGTCAGACAGCGCTCACCGAAATCAACGGCTCCCTCAGGAGACTGGATTTCGACGAGGCGCTGGGCGACGTGCTTCGCGATTGTGCGGCACGGATGGAGATCCTTGACGACCTCGTACCAGTGGAGGGGCCGACGGAGGCTCTCGATGCGATCGGCAGCCAGATTGGCCGCCTCTATACGATGGTCGCCGAGCGAGAACTGCATGCGCAGATCATGGGCACCGAACTTCCCGCATCATCCGTCACCGAAAGCGGCACTCTCAGTGACGACGATCTGGACGACGCCTTCTTCTAAGGGGATGGCACCCGCAATAGGCCGCCTGGCTCGGGAGAGCGCGCGTGCCCGTGAACCTTTCCGTCAAAGTCTGAGGAAGCCCGACCAGTTCGGCAGAAGCCACGTCTCGCCTTGCGAACACGCAACTCGAGGCAGAGCAATCTCAGCGACAGTCACCCGATTTAAGGGCGAATGCAGCCTTTGGCGCTCATCTTCTGCCCCGTCGTCAGGCTGGCAGATCACCGCCGTTTGTCAGCGGCGACAATCTCGGCGGCAATCGATCCAAGGGGCACCACGCGGTTGACGCCACCATGGGCAATGGCTTCCTTCGGCATGCCGAAGACGACGGAGGTCGCCTCATCCTGTGCAACGGTGTAGGCACCGGCCGTGTGCATTTCCAGCATGCCGCGAGCACCGTCATCGCCCATGCCGGTCATGATGACGCCCATGGCATTGCCACCCGCCGCGCGCGCAGCCGATCGGAAAAGCACATCGACCGAAGGCCTGTGGCGGGACACGAGCGGCCCCTGCCGAACCGAGACGTAATACCGCGCGCCCTGCCGTTCGAGAACGGTGTGACTGCCGCCACCGGGCGCAATCAGAACATGCCCCCGCAACACCGTGTCTCCGTCTTCGGCTTCCTTCACTTCCATCGCGCAAAGACTGTCGAGGCGCCGTGCGAAGGCTGCGGTAAACTTTTCCGGCATGTGCTGCACGATAACGATTCCGGGCGAATTGGCTGGTAGGGCTTCGAGCATTTCGCGCAGTGCCTCCGTGCCCCCGGTTGAAGCGCCAACGCAAACCACCATTTCCGTGGTCTTGGCCATGGCCCGACCTGACGGTGGCGGCAGAACGGCATCTGCCGTCAGCTTCTCTGCCGGGCCTTCCAATGATCCGTTTCCAGGGCCGCGCCGCCTGACACCCGGGCGGGCATGCGATGCGGCCTTCACGACATCGCAGATCCGGGTCGCCTGTTCCGCCAGATAGTCTGCGGCACCGATCTTGGGCTTCAGGACAACGTCAACCGCGCCCGCTTCCAGCGCCTGCATCAGCGTCTCCGTGCCGGCCTCCGTCAGTGACGAACACATCACCACAGGGATCGGTTTTTGCGACATGAGCTTGCGCAGGAAAGTGATCCCATCCATGCGGGGCATCTCGACATCGAGCGTGATGACATCCGGAACTTCTTCCTGGATGCGCTTGGCAGCCATGAAGGGATCGCCAGCGGTGCCGATCACCTCGATATCGGGATCCGATTGCAATACGTTCGTCAGCGTCTGGCGAACGCTGGCGGAATCGTCGACGATCAGGACACGGATCTTTCTTTTCATCTCGTTCTCACAGTCGCTTGAAGACGGTATTGGCAATCTGGCGCAGCGGCAGGTTCATGCCGGAAATCGATTCCGAATGTCCGATGAACATGTAGCCGCCGACCGAAAGCTTGCTACAGAGCTTGTTCAGAACCTGCAGCTGCGTATCTTTGTCAAAGTAGATCAAGACGTTGCGGCAAAAGATCATATCCACGGCTTCGCCGATCTCGTAAGTGGGATCCATAAGGTTGAGACGGGCAAAGCCAATCCGGGACCTAAGCTTGGGAACGATGCGCACCTGGGCCCGTTCCGGATCTCTCGAATATCGGACATATTTGGAGGCTAGGGCCGGAGGCACCGGGTCGACCATCTCCTGGCTGAAGATGCCCCGCCGGGCCTTGTCCAGCACGTCCGTCGAGAGGTCCGTCGCGAGAATGAAATAGTTGGGCCCGTTCTGCAGCGTCGAGAACTCCTCGAGCAGCATGGCGATCGTATAGGGTTCGGCACCGATCGAGCACGCCGAACTCCATATCCTGATCGGCTGGCTTCCACGCCGCGCGAGTTCCGGCAGGATGTGACTGCACATGAATTCGAAATGATTGGGCTCGCGGAAGAAGTCCGTCTTGTTCGTGGTCACCACATCGATGAGGACGACGGCCTCCTTGTCGATCCCTCCCTCATCGAACAGGTATTCACAATATCTGTCGAAGCTCTGATGTCCGGTCACGCGGAGTCGCCGCCGCAGGCGACCTTCGAGCATGGTCATCTTCGCATCGGTTATCTTGATCCCGCTATAGTCGTAGATATAGCTCGCCAGGCGCTTGAAATTGCGACTGCTTAAGCGATCGTCGAAATTGATCTGGGTGGCAGTGTTGGGTTCCGCGAACACGATGTTATGCCACCTGCCGCGCGTCTAAGCTGGCGCGCTGGATCTCCTCACCCTGGTGGGCGAAGAGACGGGGCAGATCGATAATGACCACGAAATCGTTTGTCCGCCGGACGACACCCTGGATGTAATCGGACTCCCAGCGCACCCCGATCTGCGGCGCACTGTCGATTTGATCCAAGCGGAAGGGTGTAACCTCGAAGACCTTGTCTGCCATCATGCCAAGCGTCAGCACCCGCCCATTACAGGGAATGTCGAGCACCAAAACGCGCGTGTGGTGGGTCAGGACCGTCGCCGCCATGCCCAGACGGCGGCGCAGATCGATGATCGGCACGCCCTGGCCGCGCACATCCCTGAGGCCCAGGAGGTAGTCCGGGCCCTGCGGAATTTTGAAGGCATGTTCGTGGTCGAGGATTTCACGCACCACCTCGACCGGAACTGCAAAGATCTCTTCACCCATGGCGAAGGTAACGAACTGGGCCTCGGACTGCGCCATCATGCGGTCTCCCGGAAATCGCGGTCGGCCTCATCAGGTCCACCCATCGACATGTCGAGCGTGAAGCCGTTGACGCGGGCCTGCTGGGCCGCAACCGTCATGCCCGAACCAGACTTGGCTGACATAGCCGAGGGGCTTGTGCCTTGCCGAGCGGGCGATCCCGCGCTCCGATGCTGTTTTGGGGATTGATGAGGGCGACTGGCAGGGGCCTGCCCGATGCGGAAGAAGCTGATCGATTCCTGCATCTCCTCAGCCTGCGCCGACAATTGTTCAGACGTTGAGGACATCGCCTCGGAGGCTCCGGCATTCTGCTGCGTCACCTTGTCGAGCTGCTGGATGGCCTCGTTGATCTGCGAGGCGCCGATGTCCTGCTCGCGGCAGGCGGCAGAGATTTCCGACACCAATTCCGCGGTCTTGCGGATATCAGGCACGAGCTTGTTGAGCATTTCGCCAGCTTGTGTCGCCACGCTGACGGTTTCACTCGAAAGCGTGCTGATTTCGGCAGCCGCAGCCTGGCTGCGTTCGGCAAGTTTGCGGACTTCCGACGCCACGACGGCAAAGCCCTTGCCATGTTCGCCGGCACGCGCTGCCTCGACGGCAGCATTCAGCGCCAGAAGATCGGTCTGGCGGGCAATCTCCTGCACGATCGAGATCTTCTGGGCAATCGTGCGCATGGCGCCAACTGCCCGGTTGACTGCACCGCCCGATTCCTCGGCATCCCTAGAGGACTGGCGGGCAATCTTTTCGGTCTGCGATGCATTATCGGCGTTCTGCTTGATGTTGGCAGCCATCTCTTCCATCGAGGCAGACGCCTCTTCGGTCGCGGCAGCCTGCTCGTTTGCCCCTTGCGACAGCTGTTCGCTGCTCGAGGATAGATTATGGCTGCCGCTGGCGACCTGATCGGCGGCAGCGCTGACTGTTGTCGCAAACGATGTGAGGTTATCGACAAGCGAATTGATTGCCGACTTCATGGCCTGATGATCACCTTCGCAGTCGATTTCGACGCGTTCCATAAGGTTTCCCGATGAGACCTGATTGAGCACCCGGTTGCCCTCTGCGATGGGCACGAGGATGGCATCGAGCATTCCGTTGATGCCGGAAACGACGGATGCGAAATCGCCGACGAAACGATTGGCCTCGCCTCTTTCGCTAAGCCTGCCCGCCGTGGAGGCATCAATCAGGCGCTGGATTTCGGCGATGATGGCGCGGAAGTTGGCGCGAAGCGTGTTGATAGTATCGTTGATGAAAGCCTTCTTGCCCGGCAGCTGTTCGAGCTGCGCATGGAAGTTGCCCTCGCCGAACTCTTTCACCACCGCCATCGCCTTCTTCTTCACGGCGATATGGCCGGCGACCATGTCGTTGATGCCCTTGGCCATTATGGCAAAGTCACCCTTGAACTTTTCGACAGGCACAAAGACGTCGATATCGCCCTTGTCATGCTCGGTGGACATCGTGTTCATTTCCGCGATCAGACCCTTGAGGTTGCCGCGCAGGGTCTCGATCGTGTCGTTGATAAAGGCCTTCTTGCCCGGAAGCTGTTCGAGCGGCGCATTGAAATTGCCCTCACTGAACTCCTTGACCACCGCCATTGCCTTCTTCTTCACGGCGATATGGCCGACGACCATGTCGTTGATGCCCCTGGCCATGGTGGCAAAGTCACCGTTGAACTTCTCCGCCGGAACGAAGACGTCGATATCCCCCTTGTCGTGCTCGGACGACATGGTGTTCATTTCCGCGATCAGGCCCTTGAGGTTGCCGCGCAGCGTCTCGATCGTATCATTGATGAAGGCCTTCTTGCCCGGAAGCTGTTCGAGCGGCGCATTGAAATTGCCCTCGCTGAACTCCTTAACGACAGCCATTGCCTTCTTCTTCACCGCGATATGGGCGGCGACCAAATCATTGATACCATTGGCCATGGTGGCCAGATCACCGTGAAAGCGATCAACGGGCAGCACCACATCGATGTCACCTTTGTCATGCTCCGAGGCCATCCGGTCGATGGCCGAATGGAGCGTGCCGACCGGACGCATGGCCACATCAAGCAAAGCGTTGACGGCGATCAGCATGTCACGAGCCTCTCCCGTCGCATCCTGTTCGCGTGCGCGGTGAGAAAGATCACCGTCCGCAAGGCGTTTCGTGAGTTCTTGGATCTCCGAAATCGCCCATTCGGCGCGAGATGTCTTCCGGATTTGTGTGAGCAAGTTCATGATACTGATGCTCCTCGTTGTTTGACCGCGCCGAGCTTTGGTCAAGTTGATTGCAGGCTACTCAAGCGCTCTGGCGGAAATCGTTGTCTTCGTCGTCCGGCGCCCCCATGGACATGTCGAGGGCAAATCCTTTCACTCGCTCTTGTTGGCCGGATACCGTGCCGGACGAGTTGGATCTGGACGGCTTGACCGGGCTTCGCGATGCAGTCTGGCTTGCGCGTTGCACGGGGGGCTGCGAGTGGAGCCGCCCCGACCCTGAAGTGTCGATGCGGAAGAATGAGATCGAAGCCTGCAATTCCTCGGCCTGGGAAGCCAGTTCGAGCGAAGTTGACGAGACGCCTTCGGATGCTCCAGCATTCTGCTGCGTCACCTTGTCGAGCTGCTGGATGGCCTCGTTGATCTGCGAGGCGCCGATATCCTGCTCGCGGCAGGCGGCAGAAATTTCCGACACCAGCTCCGCGGTCTTGCGGATATCAGGCACGAGCTTGTTGAGCATTTCGCCCGCTTGTGTCGCCACACTGACAGTTTCACTCGAAAGCGTGCTGATTTCGGCAGCCGCAGCCTGGCTGCGTTCGGCAAGTTTGCGGACTTCGGATGCCACGACGGCGAAGCCCTTGCCATGTTCGCCGGCACGCGCTGCCTCGACGGCAGCATTCAGAGCCAGAAGATCGGTCTGGCGAGCAATCTCCTGCACGATCGAGATCTTCTCGGCGATCGTGCGCATGGCACCAACTGCCCGGTTGACTGCGCCGCCCGATTCCTCGGCGTCCTTCGAAGACTGGCGGGCAATCTTTTCGGTCTGCGACGCATTGTCGGCGTTCTGCTTGATGTTGGCAGCCATCTCTTCCATGGAAGCCGATGCCTGTTCGGTGGCGGCAGCCTGTTCTGAGGCGCCCTGCGACAATTGTTCAGAACTTCCGGACAGTTGCTGGCTGCCCAGCGAGACATTGTCGGAGGCCGCGAGTGCATCTCGGACGACGCTGCGAAGGCGTTCCGTCATTTCGAGCAGCGCCTGGCCGAGGACATCCTTGTCGGACAGTGGTCGCCGCGTAACCGTCAGGTCTCCGTTGGAAATCCGGTTGGCCACATCCGCCGTTTCACGCAGACTATCGATCAGCGAATTGACGGCATGTTTCATCTTCTGATGGTCGCCCTCACAGTCAATGTTCACGGCCTCGGTAAGGTCACCAATCGCCACCTTGCCAAGCACACGGTTGCCTTCTGCGATCGGCACAAGAATGGCATCAAGCATGCCGTTGATGCCGGAAACGACGGCCGCGAAATCGCCGACGAAACGATTGGCCTCGCCTCTTTCGTTAAGCTTGCCGGCCGTGGAGGCGTCAATCAGGCGCTGGATCTCGGCGATGATGGCGCGGAAGTTGGCGCGAAGCGTGTCGATCGTGTCGTTGATGAAAGCCTTCTTGCCGGGCAGCTGTTCCAACTGTGCATGGAAGTTGCCCTCGCCGAACTCTTTCACCACCGCCATCGCCTTCTTCTTCACGGCGATGTGGCCGGCGACCATTTCGTTGATGCCCTTGGCCATGCTGGCAAAGTCACCGTTGAACTTCTCCACCGGAACGAAGACGTCGATATCGCCCTTGTCATGCTCGGCGGACATATTGTTCATTTCCGCGATCAGACCCTTGAGGTTACTGCGCAGGGTCTCGATCGTGTCGTTGATGAAAGCCTTCTTGCCGGGCAGCTGTTCGAGCGGCGCGTTGAAGTTGCCCTCGCCGAATTCCCTGACCACAGCCATTGCCTTCTTCTTCACGGCGATATGGCCGGCGACCATGTCGTTGATGCCCTTGGCCATTATGGCAAAGTCACCCTTGAACTTTTCGACAGGCACAAAGACGTCGATATCGCCCTTGTCATGCTCGGCGGACATGGTGTTCATTTCCGCGATCAGACCCTTGAGGTTGCCGCGCAGGGTCTCGATCGTATCGTTGATGAAGGCCTTCTTGCCCGGCAGCTGTTCGAGCGGCGCGTTGAAGTTGCCCTCGCCGAACTCCTTGACCACAGCCATAGCCTTCTTCTTCACGGCGATATGGCCGACGACCATGTCATTGATGCCACTGGCCATGGTGGCAAAGTCACCGTTGAACTTTTCGACCGGAACGAAGACGTCGATATCGCCTTTGTCATGCTCGGCAGACATCGTGTTCATTTCCGCGATCAGACCCTTGAGGTTGCCGCGCAGGGTCTCGATCGTATCGTTGATAAAGGCCTTCTTGCCCGGCAGCTGCTCGAGCGGCGCGTTGAAGTTGCCGTCACCGAACTCCTTGACCACCGCCATCGCCTTCTTCTTCACGGCGATATGGCTGCCGACGAGGTCGTTCACCTCCTGGGCAATCACAGCGATGTCGCCCTTGAACACTGCCGTCGGGACGAACACATCGATATCGCCCTTTTCATGTGCGGCCGAGACATCGTTGATTGCCTTGCGCAAATCCGCGACGGGCGCCGTAGCCAGATCAAGCAGTTCGTTGACTATCGTCAGCAGATCATGCGCTTCACCCGTTGCCATCTGAAGGTTGGCACGACTGGAGATGTCTCCAGCGGCCATATCTTGCATCAGGCTGCGAATTTCAGCCATCGCCCAGGCCGTGCGAGATGTCTTCCTCATCTGATCTAGAACGGACATGCGGGATTTCCTCTTTCTATTCATTCGGTTGGCCACTGATGGGCGAAACTGGGAGATCAGGACTGGTTGAATTGCCTTTGCGGGCGGCCAAGCGCATAGATTGCAAAAAGATTTGGTACGATGACGAACTCGCCGTCGCGCTTCACGAGGCACTCGATGAAGTCCGCGCGCCATCGCATTCCGACGCTTGGCGGCGGCTCTCCCCGGGAGCGTTGGAGCGAGGTCACTTCATGGACCTTGTCGGTGCGCACTCCGAGCAACGTCGGCTCTCCGTCGATATCGATCTCGATGACGATGATGCGACTGTCGATGGTCGTCTGTGTCGCTTCCATGCCGAAGGCGAGCCTGATGTCGGTCAGCGGAATGACCCGGCCGCGGAAGTTGATCACGCTGCCGACGAAGTTGCGCGCGCCCGGGACGTTGGTTTCCGCAACGACGTCCATGATTTCGCGCACCAGTGTCGCCGCAATCGCGAACAATTCACCGTTCAGGCTGAAGGTCAGGACGGCTAGGTCCTCGTCATTCCAGATGCTGCCTGTGGTCTTCCTGTCGACAACGATGTTCATGCTATTGCCCGCAACTGCGCCTCCTGTTGCTGCCCTGCGCTGACGATCTGTGCCACATCGAGGATGAGGGCGACGCTGCCGTCACCGAGGATCGTGGCGCCGGAGAAGGTCGACACGTCATGGTGCAGCTTCGACATTGACTTGATGACCGTCTGGTGGTCGCCAATGATCTGGTCGACGACGAGCCCGACACGCTCGTTGCCGGTCGAGATCACAACCATCTTCTGGTAGGTGTCCGGCGGCGTACAGGTGTTGAAGACTTCCCTGAGCCTCAGGAACGGCACCAGGCTGTCACGCAGGGAAATGAAGCTGCGGCCCCGCGAGCGCTGATCTTCCTCGAGGGAGAGTTCGACGCACTCCTCGACGGCAGAAAGCGGAATAACGTAGTTTCCGGACCCGACACGGATCAGCAGTCCATCAATGATGGCGAGTGTCAGCGGAATGCGCAGAGAAATTTCAGACCCCTGGCCCGGCTCGCTCTTCACATCGATGATGCCGCGCAAGGTCTCCACGGTCTTCTTCACCACATCCATCCCGACACCGCGTCCGGAAAGGCTGGTGATCTGCGCTGCGGTCGAAAAGCCCGGTTCGAAAATCAGCAACATCAATTCCTGATCGGTCAGTGGCTGACCCGGCGCGATCAGTCCCGTGGATTCCGCCTTTGCCCTGACGCGGGCACGGTCGATGCCACGGCCATCATCCTTGATGGCAATGATCACTTGCCCGCCGGACTGGTGGGCAGAAAGGGTCACCTTCCCTGCAGGGCTCTTGCCGGCCGCCTGTCGTTCGTGCGGTGGCTCAAGGCCGTGATCGACGGAGTTGCGAACCAGGTGAACCAGCGGGTCAGCAAGCCGTTCGATGACGGTCTTGTCGACCTCGGTTGTTTCGCCGAGAGTTTCGAGCTCGATCGTCTTTCCAGTCTCGCGCGACAGGTCGTGTACGAGGCGGCGAAAGCGCGCAAAGAGGCTGCCGACCGGCACCATTCGCAAACCCATCATCGTATCGCGCAGTTCTCCGGAAAGGCGCTCGACATCTTCGGAAACCGAGCGAAGCATGACATCCGCGCTGGCATTGGCGAGCTGCGAAAGGCGTGACTGGGCAATCACCAGCTCGCCGACGCGATCCATCAGTTCATCAAGCCGTTCAGCCGGCACACGCACGCTCTCGGCCGGTTTGCTGCTCCGGTTATCGGTGCTGGCGGTCGGAGCTGCGGCTGCCTGTGGCGGCGTCTCCGGCATCGCAACCGGCGTCGCTTGCGGCTCTGCGGAGGCGGACGGCGCTTCGGGCTCTGTCGTTTCAGGCGCTGCCTCGAACATCTCCGTCATCTCGAGCGACATCTCGTCGAGCACGAAGATGAATACGTCTTCGATTGCAGACTTGGGGACATTCCCGTGAAGGGTCACCGTCCAGCTGACATAGATTTCGGTTGGCACAAGCGCTGGAAGATCGGGGATGTGACTGGCATCGGCAATCACGGTGCAGTCGCCGAGTTCGCGCAATTCATCCAGCAAACCAAGCGGATTGGTGCCATTGACCATGGCGCGAGGCGGCAGGCCGATCTTCAGCGTCCAGCCGACGTTCTTTTTGGAAGCGGTCTCAGAGGGTGCTGGAGACGGGGCGGCGGCCTCATGGCCGGAAGCCCCGTTTTGGGAGCCTGCCTTGCCGGACGTCCCGCTACTCGAAGCCCCCTCGATGGCCGCCTGAAGCTTGGCCAACAACTCTTCGCCCGTTTCGTGCTGGACGTCATGCGGCCGATCGATGAGAGCCTTCATATGGCTTTGCGCATCAAGCACAGCCGAAACGAGGGCCGGCGTCGCCGGGACACTGCCCTTGCGCACGGCGTCGAAGGCCGTTTCGCAATGATGGGTAAAGGCGGCAAGCGCGTCGAAGCCAAACATGGCTCCGGAACCTTTGAGCGTATGCAGCCCACGGAACACGGCATCGACCAATCCTTGATTGGTGAGGTCGTTGTTCAGGTCGAGCAGGTTCAGCTCGATCTGTTCGAACAATTCCACCGCCTCGGTGCGGAAAACCTGAACCGGGTCGAGCGAACTCATCGGCCAAGGACCTTTCTGGCAATTTTCACCAGCTGGTCGGCATCGAAAGGCTTCGTGATCCATCCTGTCGCACCGGCCGCCTTGGCCTGTGCCTTGATCTCACCGTCGGACTCGGTCGTGAGAAAGATGATCGGCGTTCCCGCATGCTTCGGTGAACCGCGAAGGGCCTTGATCATCTCGATGCCGTTCATGTTCGGCATGTTGAGATCGGTCACGATCAGATCAAAAGCCCCGGATGTGGCCTTGGTCAGCCCATCGCGGCCATCCACCGCCTCGGTGACCTGATAGCCGGCATTCGTCAGGGCGATCTTCGTCGTCATGCGGATACTTGCGGAATCGTCAACAGTCAGGATCTGCGCGGTCATTGGATTGCCCCCTCATGAAACCAGAACGCCCGGCTTTCGGATGACATGTCCGTGGTGAAGCCGGCCCGCTCCAGGAGACGCATGAGATTGGCGCCGGCGGGTGTTCTCATTGAAATTTGCTTGTCTTGAAGAGCAGCTGAGAGCCGCGCCGATTCCATCACCTGAATGAAGCTGAGATCCATCTCCGCATCCTCCGGCAGCGCGATCTCCAGCAAAGGTCGTGCCTCAAGTTCGGAGAGGAGCAGTTCACGCAGCGCCGCGGCATGCGCAATCGTCAGGTTCTTGCCAACTTCAAGCGGAGCTGTAGCCAGTTCGTGAGCGCTCTCTGTCACGCTGCATCCCCCAACTCTTGCAGATATTGAAATCCTTGAATGAGTGACGGCCTGCGCCATACAGCGACTGCATGCGGCGCGCTGTGCGCGGCAAGGCTGCCGTCATTCAGGACCTTCATCGGGGTAACGCCCATAATTCTCTCCCTGCAACCAGAGCTCCAGTTAGTATTTCATAACGTACTCACGTAACTGTTATCTTAATGACCCCGGCGGCGACCCTTGGGCGGATCCTGGTATCGCGGCATGGTTGACCAGAGATTTAATTCCCTTTGATCTTTGGCAGGCTATGGTTGTGTGAGATTGGGACAAGCGTCTTACGACCTGGCCCTCAACGACACCGAAAAGCCCTTGATCGCAGCGCACAGGGCATGAGATCGCCCACATTTCAAACACTTATAGATTGCCACGATCATGATCTCGTTGCGGAGGCTTGCAATCTAAAAGAAAGCGCCGCCGCGAAGCGTTACTCCTCTCGCCACCGCGAAGCTGAGCAATCCTGTTTCAAAATGATACAACCAAAGAGACGGGGGCCGGTGTGCTGACCGGGGCGTTCAGGCCTAAAAAAACGGAAGCCGTTGACCTGAATCCTCCTGCCCTGCGCCCCGCCGCCGTGTTGAAGTTCGATTCTGAAAGTGCAAAAAGGGAAGTATCACGGCAGCTAGCTGATGCTGGAACTTCGCCGGATCACCGATGGGACCGTCCGCACCATCGTCATTGTGCCGCACGACAGCAACTATGCGTCCGCGAGCGCCGAGAGGACTATCGCAATGAGGGACGGTCGGAGCGCCGCTGACGGAGCGCCGGACGCGATCATGCGGGATCAGCAAGGTTCTTTGCTACTGACCCGAGACGCTAAATTTCGTGCCGATTCTGGTAGACCCCGCTACGACGGGGAGACGGTAGCCGGACGCAGCGGAATTGCACGTCAATGGTGAGGAACTGCATCAGGTCAGCCTGCATGCACGGCACGCAAACGAGTTCGCCCGCCGGGTCAGGGCGGGTGAGTTCAGGGATGGAGCTGAGAAGCTGGCGTATTTTAACCGGTTCGAGGCTATCCTCACTGAGGAACAGGCTTCGATGCGGCTGTTTTGGATGTATTTGGTTGCGGGGGCAGGATTTGAACCTGCGGCCTTCAGGTTATGAGCCTGACGAGCTACCGGGCTGCTCCACCCCGCGCCAAGAGCGTAACAACTGAAGTTGTAACGCTTAAGAGGTTCCACCAAGCAAAAAGGCCGCTTGATGCGGCCCGTTGTTTCGGCTTGGGCCGATGCTGTGATCGAGAAGATTGGGGTATTTGCTTTCGCAAAACCCGACAACATTGCCATTAGCAGACCTGGCAGCGACCTACTCTCCCGCGTCTTGAGACGAAGTACCATTGGCGCTGGGGCGTTTCACGGCCGTGTTCGGAATGGGAACGGGTGCAGCCACCCCGCCATGACCACCAGGTCGGCTAAGGGCAATGTTGTTGAGAAGCTGGTGAGGCGAACCTCTTTTACATGAACACGTATTTGGCATCATCGCCCGGTTTTGTCCGGGCCGATGAGCATGGTCAATGAGAACGATCAAGCCAATCGGGCTATTAGTAACGGTAAGCTTCACTCATTACTGAGCTTCCACACCCGTCCTATCAACGTGGTAGTCTTCCACGGCCCTGATAGGGAATACTCGTTTTCAGGTTGGTTTCCCGCTTAGATGCCTTCAGCGGTTATCCATTCCATATATAGCTACCCTGCTATGCCGTTGGCACGACAACAGGTCCACCAGAGATATGTCCATCCCGGTCCTCTCGTACTAGGGACAGATCCTGTCAATATTCCTACACCCACGGCAGATAGGGACCGAACTGTCTCACGACGTTCTGAACCCAGCTCACGTACCGCTTTAATTGGCGAACAGCCAAACCCTTGGGACCTGCTCCAGCCCCAGGATGCGATGAGCCGACATCGAGGTGCCAAACAACCCCGTCGATATGGACTCTTGGGGGTCATCAGCCTGTTATCCCCGGCGTACCTTTTATCCGTTGAGCGATGGCCCTTCCACACGGGACCACCGGATCACTATGACCGACTTTCGTCTCTGCTCGACTTGTCAGTCTCGCAGTCAGGCGGGCTTATGCCATTGCACTCGACGACCGATTTCCGACCGGTCTGAGCCCACCATCGCGCGCCTCCGTTACTCTTTCGGAGGCGACCGCCCCAGTCAAACTACCCACCATACACTGTCCCGGATCCGGATGACGGACCGCGGTTAGACATCCATGACGATAAGGGTGGTATTTCAAGGATGGCTCCACAGAAACTGGCGTCCCTGCTTCAAAGCCTACCACCTATCCTACACATGCCGACACGAATGCCAGTGTAAAGCTATAGTAAAGGTGCACGGGGTCTTTCCGTCTGACCGCAGGAACCCCGCATCTTCACGGGGAATTCAATTTCACTGAGTCTATGTTGGAGACAGCGGGGAAGTCGTTACGCCATTCGTGCAGGTCGGAACTTACCCGACAAGGAATTTCGCTACCTTAGGACCGTTATAGTTACGGCCGCCGTTTACTGGGGCTTCGATTCAAAGCTTGCACCTCTCCTCTTAACCTTCCAGCACCGGGCAGGCGTCAGACCCTATACGTCGTCTTGCGACTTCGCAGAGCCCTGTGTTTTTGATAAACAGTCGCTACCCCCTGGTCTGTGCCACCCCATCATACTTGCGTACAAAGGGGTCACGCTTCTTCCGAAGTTACGCGTGCAATTTGCCGAGTTCCTTCAACATAGTTCTCTCAAGCGCCTTGGTATACTCTACCTGACCACCTGTGTCGGTTTCGGGTACGGTCTGTACGGTGGAGCTATTTCCTGGAACCGCTTCCCCGCCCAGACAATCCAATAAGTCTGAACGAGTTACGCAATCCGTCACTACCACCAGGCCCACGAATATTAACGTGGTTCCCATCGACTACGCATTTCTGCCTCATCTTAGGGGCCGGCTAACCCTGCTCAGATTAACTTTAAGCAGGAACCCTTGGTCTTTCGGCGAGGGGGTCTCTCACCCCCTTTATCGTTACTCATGTCAACATTCGCACTTCCGATACCTCCAGGGCCCCTCACGGGTACCCCTTCACAGGCTTACGGAACGCTCCGCTACCACGTGGATAAATCCACATCCTCAGCTTCGGTGCATGGCTTTAGCCCCGTTACATTTTCGGCGCAAAGACCCTTATTTAGACCAGTGAGCT
>OY288189.1:460000-960000 GCA_958439205.1 uncultured Allorhizobium sp.
TCGGCAAGGAGCATGTCCAGGCGGAACTCGCCGAGTTGGTGCGGGGATCAGCTGGCCGGCAAAGCGCAGACGAAATCACGCTCTTCAAATCCGTAGGCGCCGCCCTCGAAGATCTGGCCGGCGCGATCCTCGCCTATGAGACGGCTCAGAAAGCTGGCGCTGCTCCGTGACACGCCCTGCCCTTCCTCTTCTTCCGATCACCGAGAAGCTTGCAGCCCTGGCTGCCGCCCTCGAGACCGGAAACCGCGCCGTCCTCTCCGCGCCCCCGGGCGCCGGCAAGACGACACTGGTTCCACTCCACCTTCTCGACCAGCCCTGGCGAGAGGATAGTCGGATCATCCTGCTCGAACCCCGGCGGCTTGCAGCGCGTGCTGCAGCATCCCGTATGGCAGCACTTCTAGGAGAAACTGTCGGCGGGACAGTCGGCTATCGCATGCGGCTCGACAACCGGATCAGCGCGCGCACCCGCATCGAAGTGGTGACGGAAGGTGTCTTCGTGCGGATGATCCTTGATGATCCAGAGCTGGAAGGGGTGGCCGCCGTCTTGTTCGACGAGTTCCATGAGAGGTCGCTGGATGCGGATCTCGGCCTTGCCCTGGCGCTCGATGCGCAATCGGCGCTGAGGCCGGACTTGAGGATCCTCGTGATGTCGGCGACGCTCGACGTCGAGCGCATTGCATCTCTTCTCTCGGGCCCGCCGGTGATCATCAGCCAGGGTCGGAGTTTTCCGGTGGAGGTGCGGCATCGGGACAGACCGGGCGACGAGCGGATCGAAGATGCCGTGGCTTCCACCGTGCTCAAGACGCTGGCGGAGGAGCAGGGATCGATCCTCGCCTTCCTGCCGGGACAGGCCGAGATCCGACGCGTGGCAGAACGGCTCGAAGGCCGGGTCGGCGCCGATGTCGTGCTCACACCTCTTTATGGCATGCTCGGCCAGGCGGAACAGGACGCGGCCATCCGTCCGGCTGCAGCAGGCATGCACAAGGTGGTTCTGGCGACGTCGATCGCCGAGACCTCGATCACCATCGACGGTGTGCGGGTGGTGATCGACAGCGGCCTGCAACGCCTTCCGGTCTATGAGCCGTCGACGGGTATCACCCGGCTGGAAACGGTGCGCGTGTCGAAAGCCTCGGCGGATCAGCGGGCCGGCCGTGCCGGGCGAACGGAACCGGGAATTGCAATTCGCCTCTGGCATAGCGGACAGACGGCAGCGCTGCCGGCCTTCACGCCGCCGGAGATCCTGTCGAGCGATCTCTCAAGCCTGGCGCTCGACATGGCGCATTGGGGGGTCGCCGATCCGCGTCAGCTGCTGTTGCTGGACATGCCGCCCGAGGCGGCGCTCAAGGAGGCACGGCAGCTTTTGATCGGGCTTGGTGCGCTGGACGAGGCTCTGCAGCTGACGGCCAAGGGCCGGCGGATGCGCGATTTCGGCTTGCCGCCGCGCCTCGCTGCCATGGTGCTCGATGCCGCCGACCACGGCGAGGCCGGGGCTGCGGCAGAACTGGCCGTGCTTCTGACAGAGCAGGGTCTTGGCGGCATGGATCTCGACCTGGATGAAAGAATGCGGCAGTTCCGGCGCGACAAGGGAGAGCGGGCGCGCAATGCCCGCAGCCTAGCACAGCGGCTGTCATCGGGTTTGTCAGATCGAAAGACTGACGGCGCAGGGCTGCCGGCTTCGGCCGGTGCGCTGCTCATCCATGCCTTTCCGGACCGGGTTGCGCGGCAGCGCGGGGGTCGCGGGCGCTTCGTGATGGCGAATGGTCGCGGTGCGGAGATCGCCGCCACGGAGCGGCTCGCGGGTGCCGAGCTTCTCGTCATCGCGGATCTCACCGGCAAGGCGGCGCAGGCGCGCGTGCTTGCCGCCGCCGAGGTTACACGCGGCGATATCGAAGCGCTCAATCCGAATGCCATCCGGACTGCCGACGAAAGCGGCTTCGATCTTTCGAGCCGCCAGGTGCGCGCGCGCCGCGTGACACGGCTCGGGGCGATTGTCTTCGAAGAGCAACCTTTGGCCAAACCGAAGGGAGAAGAAGCCGCCAAGGCGCTAGCAGACGGCGTCAGGGCACTCGGGCTCGACGCCCTTCCCTTTTCAAAAGCCGCCGAGCAGCTTCGGCAACGGCTCGGCTTTCTGTATCGAAGCCTGGGCGATCCCTGGCCTGACACCAGCGACGAGGGTTTGGTCGACCGTCTCGACGTGTGGTTTATCCCGTTCCAGTCCGGCGTGACGCGCTTTCAGGATGTCAGTGCGGGCAGCCTGCATGACGGGCTGATGTCGCTGGTACCGGGAGGATCCCAGCGGGAGCTGGAAAGGCTCGTTCCGACGCATTTTACCGCCCCAACGGGCCAGTCGCATCCGATCCGCTATGACGGTGAAGAACCGGTGCTTCAGATCAGAGTGCAGGAACTCTTCGGGTTGAAGACCCACCCGACGATCGGCGGCGGCAAATTGCCACTGCTGTTGGAGTTGACCTCGCCCGCCCATCGCCCCATTCAGACCACGCGGGATCTCCCGGGCTTCTGGGCTGGCTCCTGGAAGGATGTGCGCGCCGACATGCGCGGCCGCTACCCGAAGCATCCCTGGCCTGAAGACCCCGCTGCGGCGCAGCCAACGACACGAGCGAAACCCCGCGGGACCTGAGGGCGCGGCAAGACAGGGGATACGGATGAGCATGGATCTGGCAGCGAAATTCGGCCCGAGCAGCCGACGCCTTCGCCTGGAGACACTGGTGAAGCTGCGCTGGGTCGCCGTTGCAGGCCAGTTGCTGACGATCCTCATCGTGGCGCTGTGGTTCGACTTTACCCTGCCATTGATGACCTGCCTCGGGTTGATCGCAGCACTGGCCGCAGCAAACTCGCTGCTATCGGTCGCCTTTCCGCCAACCTATCGGCTGGAGCCCGCCGCGGCATTCGCGGTGCTGGCCCTCGATCTGTTTCAGATGGGCGCGCTGCTCTTCATAACGGGTGGCCTCAACAATCCCTTCGCCCCCCTGATCTGCATCCCCGTCATCATTTCCTTCGCGTCGCAGCCGAGCCGTCATTCGATCGCTCTTTTCATTACCGCGCTCGCCTTCATTACGCTTCTCGCCTTCACGCCCTATCCCCTGCCCTGGTTCGAAGGCCGGACACTCGAAGTCCATCCGCTCCTGCAGCTGGGCATGTGGAGCTCCATCGTCTCGATGACCGCCTTTGCCGCCTTCTATGCCTATCGCGTATCGCAGGAGGCGAGCCTGCTCGCGGACGCGCTGACGGCAACGGAACTGATCCTGCAGCGGGAGAAACACCTGCATCAGCTGGATGGGCTTGCCGCCGCCGCGGCCCATGAGCTCGGCACTCCGCTTGCAACGATCAGCGTCGTCGCCAAGGAAATGGAACGCGATCTCGGCCATGACGAGCGCTACCGGGAAGACGTGCAGTTGTTGCGCAGTCAGAGCGAGCGGTGCCGGGATATCCTGCGCCGCCTGACGTCGCTGGCAACAGAGGGCGAAGCGCATATGCGCGAGCTTCCGCTCTCGTCGATGATCGAGGAGGTCATTGCACCGCATCGGGAATTCGGGGTGAAGGTGGAGCTGATCGAGCTTTCGGAGCGCGCGCTCGAACCGGTTGGTACCCGCAACCCGGCCATTCTCTATGGTCTCGGCAACCTTCTAGAAAACGCGGTGGATTATGCCCGCTCGAAGGTGACGGTCAGCGTCGAGCATACGGCAGCCGATGTGACGGTGACGATCGAGGACGATGGCGCCGGTTTCTCGGCCGGGGTCTTGCAAAGAATTGGCGAGCCCTATGTTACGAGCAGGCAGAGCGATACACGCGCCGGCGGCCTGGGTCTGGGGCTTTTCATAGCCAAGACCCTGCTCGAACGGTCCGGAGCCGCGCTTCGGTTCGAAAATCGCAGTCCCGAAGGGTCCGGGGCGCGGGTCGTGGTCAACTGGCCGCGCGAGTACATGGAATTGGACACGTCGTTATGACTTTACCTGTGCGGCCTTGGCCCGCATAAGGTCGACAGCGCAGTTTTTTCAAACAGCCGCAGGAACAAGAAGATGGCAGACGCAGTATCACAGGTCGCAAAATCCGCCGCAGGCACGCCAGCAGCCGGCAGTCATGACCTCGGCCCTGATCCTTCCCTCCTGATCGTTGATGACGATGCGCCGTTCCTGCGCCGTCTGGCCCGCGCCATGGAAAGCCGCGGCTTCGTGGTCGAGCTTGCCGGTTCTGTCGCAGAAGGTATTGCCAAGGCCAAGGAGGCAGCTCCCAGCTATGCCGTGGTCGATCTGCGGCTCGGAGACGGCACAGGGCTCGAAGTGATCGAAGCAATCCGGGAGCGGCGGTCGGATACCCGCATCATCGTGCTCACCGGCTATGGCAATATCGCGACGGCAGTTACCGCCGTGAAACTCGGCGCGCTTGACTATCTCGCCAAGCCCGCGGATGCGGACGATGTTTATCTGGCGCTGACCCAGCGGCCCGGCGAGAAGGCGGAGATCCCCGAAAACCCGATGTCGGCCGACCGGATCCGTTGGGAACACATCCAGCGCGTCTACGAAAGCTGCGAGCGGAACGTTTCGGAGACGGCGCGGCGGCTGAACATGCACCGCCGGACATTGCAGCGCATTCTGGCCAAACGCGCGCCGAAGTAATCAGACCGATTTGAGTTGAGCGGCCCATTCCGCGGCAAGAAGCCTTTGTGCGGCGGCCCTCGAGAAATCGAGGGTCACGGACTTGCGTGTCGCGGGGGGCAGTCGATGCTCCGGCGCGTCCCTCAGCATGTGGCCGGAATATCCGTCCGACAGGAACAATCCGCAGTCCTCGGGGAAGATCTCCAAGGGCACGCCCGCATGGGTCGCGAAGAACAGACGGTCGCAGTAGCGTCGATAGTCCGGCCATTTCCTGTCGACGCGAAAATCCTCGATCGACGACTTGATCTCGATAATCCAGATCTCGCCCTTTTCCGACAGGCCAATGAGGTCGGCGCGTCGTCCGTTGGACAGCGTCAATTCCGGCAACATGGCGAAACGCATCTCCGCCAGCAGGATCTGGACACCGCGGCGAATCATCATCGCACGATCGGACTGCCGCCCGTCGATTAAGGGATTGTTTACTGCGACAGAGACTAAGGTCATGGACAACTCCCCTCCGCACGCTCAAGTCTGTTGCAAAAAAGCAATGCGGAGTCATTTTGCAGCGCCGAAGACATTCGGCGGAAGTACGGCACTTGCGTCGCCGAGATTAATTCAAAATAAACCATAATCAAAGATGGTCGACGAACCATCTCCCAGCCATCACCCATGAGCTTCCTTATGCGCTTCCGCAATATAATGACGTCGCTCGGCCTGGTCATGTCGCTAGGCCTCGCGGGCTGCACGACGACGACTGGTGAAAAAGCCGAAGTCGCCGAAACCACCAAGGTTCAGATCTTCAGCGACTCCTACGGCTCGGTCACGGACGCAGGCTATGCGCTGCCCGCGATTCCGATTCAGAAGGTCGACAAGAAGTTTCATCGACAAATTGTCGATTATGCGACCGCGGAGAAGCCCGGCACTGTCGTCGTGAACACCCGCGAGCGCTTCCTCTATTACGTGATGCCGCGCGGCAAGGCTGTTCGTTACGGCATCGGCGTCGGCAAGCAGGGTTTCGCATGGCAGGGTGAAGCCTATATCGCCTGGAAGCAGGCATGGCCGACCTGGCACCCGCCGAAGGAAATGGCAGAGCGCAAGCCTGAGGTCGCGAAGTATGTCGAGAAGGGCATGGACCCCGGTCTTCGCAACCCGCTGGGCGCCCGCGCCATGTATCTCTTCAACGAGAAGGGTCAGGACACGCTGTTCCGCCTGCACGGCACGCCGGAATGGGCCTCGATCGGTACGGCTGCGTCTTCGGGCTGCATTCGCATGATGAACCAGGACGTGATCGACCTGTACAATCGCGTGAAGCCCGGTCGCAACTCCAAGGTCGTTGTTCAGCAGTAATCTGCCGACACGTCGTTCAAACGAAAGACCCGCTGGATCGCTCCAGCGGGTCTTTTTGTTTGATGACACTCATCCCGGAGGATCAAGCAGCGGCTTTCGCCTTGAGTTCGATGCGGCGGCGATGAAGGACAGGCTCGGTATAGCCATTGGGCTGCTCCCGGCCCTTCAGGACGAGATCGAGGGCTGCCTGGAAGGCGACGGAGCCGTCATAGTCATTAGCCATGGCGACATAGGCGGGATCGGCAGCATTCTGGCCATCGACGACGATCGCCATCCGCTTCAAGGTCTCAATCACCTGTTCCTCAGTCACCACGCCATGATGCAGCCAGTTGGCCATATGCTGGGCCGAGATGCGCAAGGTGGCCCGATCTTCCATCAGGCCGACATTGTTGATGTCAGGGACCTTGGAGCAGCCGACGCCCTGGTCGATCCAGCGGACGACATAGCCGAGAATGCCCTGGGCATTATTGTCGAGCTCGCGCTGGATCTCTTCCGGGGTCCAGTTCGGCCGGGTTGCGACCGGCACGGAGAGGATGTCGGCCAGTTTTGCGCGCGGCCGGGACTTCAAGGTCTTCTGCACGTCGGCCACGTTGACGCTGTGATAATGGGTGGAATGCAGGGTTGCTGCGGTCGGCGATGGGACCCAGGCGGTGTTTGCACCGGCTTTCGGATGGGCGATCTTCTGCTCCAGCATGGCCGCCATCAAATCGGGCATGGCCCACATGCCCTTGCCGATCTGGGCGTGGCCCGACAGGCCGCATTCGAGACCGATGTCGACGTTCCAGTTTTCATAGGCCGAAATCCAGGCCGCCTGCTTCATGTCACCCTTGCGGATCATCGGACCCGCTTCCATCGAGGTATGGATCTCGTCGCCGGTGCGGTCGAGGAAGCCGGTATTGATGAAGACAACGCGCTCGCGGGCGGCGCGGATGCATTCCTTGAGGTTGACGGTGGTGCGGCGCTCCTCGTCCATGATGCCCATCTTGATCGTGTTGGGCGCCATGCCGACGAGTTCTTCGACGGCCGAGAAGATCTCGCAGGCGAAGGCGACCTCTTCCGGTCCGTGCATCTTGGGCTTCACGACATACATGGAGCCGGCGCGGGAATTCTTGCGGCGTCCGTTCGGACCGATGTCATGCAGCGCGATCAGGGCGGTGATCGCTGCGTCCATGATGCCTTCCGGCACCTCGTTTCCGTTGCGGTCGGTGATCGCCGGATTGGTCATGAGGTGACCGACATTGCGGATCAGCATGAGGGAGCGACCAGGCAAGGTGACAGCACCTGCGTCCCCACCTGTGAGCGTGACGTCGTCGCTGAGCGCGCGGGTGAACGTCTTGCCGCCCTTCGACACTTCTTCCGTGAGGTCGCCCTTCATCAGGCCGAGCCAATTCGAATAAACGACGACTTTGTCCTCTGCATCGACAGCGGCGACCGAGTCTTCGCAGTCCATGATGGTGGTGAGCGCCGATTCCGTCCGGCAGTCGTTGATACCTGCCGGGTCGGCCTTTCCGATGACACCCGTCTTGTCGACGAGGATTTCGACATGCAAACCGTTCTTGCGCAGGAAGATGCTTGCGGGAGCGGATACCTCGCCGACGAAGCCAGCGAACTGGGCCGGATCTGCTAGGCCCGTCATGCCGCCATCCTCAAGACGGACCGAGAGTGCGCCGTTTTCGACCGCGAGGCTGGCCACCTTGTCCCAGGCGCCTGCTGCCAGCGGGGCGGAGCGATCGAGGAAGGCACGTACCCAGGCGATGACCTTGGCGCCGCGGACTGGATTGTAGCCCTTGCCCTTTTCGGCACCGTCAGCCTCGGAAATCGCATCCGTCCCATAAAGCGCGTCATACAGCGAGCCCCAGCGGGCATTTGCAGCGTTCAGGGCGTAGCGGGCGTTCATGACAGGAACGACAAGCTGGGGGCCTGCGAGGGTCGAGATCTCCGGATCAACATTGGCCGTTTCGATCTTGAAGTCAGGCCCCTCCGGCAGAAGATACCCAATCTCGCGCAGAAATGCTTCGTAGGCTGCCAGGTCAGACGGGGCACCGTTCTGCCGGTACCATGCGTCGATCTCGGCCTGAAGGCTATCCCGCTTGGCCAGAAGGGCGCGGTTCTTCGGTGCGAGAGCATGCACGATCTTCGAGAAGCCGGCAAAGAAGCTATCCGCGTCGACCTCCGTTCCCGGGATCGCCCGGGCAACGATGAAATCATACAGACGCTGGTCGATCGAAAGTCCGTGGGCTTCAACTGATGGCATGACGTCACTCCTCGCACTGAATTCGTTTTCGGATGGCAGCATCGCGCCGAACCGCATTAGCAGTCAATCAGTCATAAGTTAGAAATATTCTTTCCAAAATGGAAAGTCAGCTTCTTGTCGTTCTCGGGCGACCCGTGGCTGTGGCGGTGATGCGCGCCTCGACGAGCTTGCGTCGACCCTCGATTTCGGGGGCGTCGAGTTCTTCCTTCAGCAGCAGAACCACATCGACGGCGCCACTCGCCTCGGCTCGGGCCCGCGCGAGTTCGCTCGCCTGATGGCGCGCGGCGTCCAGCGCCATGGTCTCGTTCGTCATGCGTTCGCTGTCGCCGCCCCCGGTGAGAATGAAGAGCCCCTCTTCCGGCGAACTGACGGTGATCGTGACGCTGCTGCGCACCTGTCCGACTACCGCGCCGACAGCATTTGCGACGTCCGCATCTGCCGGCACCGCGAAATCGGATGCCAACATCTCGGCGATGGCGGGATAATAGACACCTGCCGAGGCACCGAGGCCAATCAGCGGCCGATCAAGCGAAAGGTTGAAGCGGGCAATGCCCGCCTCCCGGCGAAGCGCGCGATCGATGAGCACGGACCGGGCCGGATCGACGTCGGCGAGGCTATCTTCCGCGAGGGCTGCGGAGAGAATGACCTCCGCCGATTGGCGGGTGAGGCGATCGACAATGAGTTGAGCAAGTACTTCAGCCGATGACGCAATCGGCTGGCCGGAGCCATCTTTCTGACGGATCGCCAGCATCATGCCGAGTTCGGCGGCTTTGCGATCCCACTGGCCCTGCCGGCCCAGAACATGCATCGCATCCGATGGGGTCAGCCCGCAGATATGGACGAGGCCCCGCGCGACGAGGCGGTCGAGCGTCGCCTTCTGCTGGGTGAAACTGATCAGCTGGTCGAGCGCCAGCGGCACGGCGCCGATCTTCTGGAAAAGCGCTGCCTCCTGTGGCTGGAGGCCAGCTGCAAGGTGATCCGGCACGCCGGTGCGCACGGCGAAGCGCCCGTCGTGGCGTCCGAGATGCGGGGCGCGGAGCTGGCGCTCGAGCACCTCGGTGATGGCCGTCCCATGGAGGGCGGCTGCGAGACTCAAAGGGACGAGACGCCGCGGGCCTAGTTCGATTTTGGCCGCAAGGCCGCGATCGTCGAAGCGAACTTCGGAATCGCCTCCAAGTCCGAAAGTGCGCATCGCGACCGCTTCCACCATTGTCCTGTAGCCACCAACGACGGCGCCGTCCTGGTCGAGCCGTGGTTGGCCGTTTTCCATAACCGCGACGTCGGTCGTCGTGCCGCCGATATCGGAGACCACGGCATCATCAAGTCCGGTCAGATGGCGAGCACCCACAAGGCTTGCAGCAGGACCGGAGAGGATGGTCTCGATCGGGCGTAGGCGGGCTTCCGCGGCGGAAATCAGTGCGCCGTCACCGCGGACGACCATCAGCGGCGCCTGGATGCCACGCTCCAGGAGATAGCGCTCGGCCGAACCAATCAGCCGGTCGATCATGGCTACAAGGCGGGCGTTGAGAAGCGTGGTCAGCGCGCGGCGCGGGCCTCCGAGCTTCGACGAGAGTTCGTGGCTGCAGGTGACAGGAAGCCCGGAATGCCGGCGGATGATATCGCGTGCCCGTTGTTCGTGCGCCGGGTTGCGAACAGCGAAATAGCCGGCGATCGCAAAGGACGAGACATTGGCCGAGAGTTCGGGAAGGGCGGCCTCCAGGGCGGCGGAATCGAATGGGGTTTCGTTGCCATGCACGTCATGGCCGCCCGCGATGAAGAGGACAGGATCATTGCCAAGCGCATCGGCGAGGCCGTCGCGCTTCAGATCCTCGGGGCCGAAACCGATCATGATCAAGCCGGCGCGGCCGCCCTGCCCTTCCACCAGCGCGTTTGTCGCGAGCGTCGTCGACAGCGAGACAAGTCTGATGGCCGAGGGATCGATTGCTGATTCGGCCAGAACACTTTCGAGCGCGCCGGAGATGCCGATCGACAGATCATGGCGGGTGGTCAGCGACTTCGCCTTGGCGACGATCCCATGCTCTTCGCTGTAGATCACGGCGTCGGTGTAGGTGCCGCCGGTGTCGATGCCCAGCATGTAATCGGATGTCACGCAGTCTTCCCCATAGTGCCCGCCCGGATGGCGACGCAATCCTTATGGCACAGGCATCTGCCCGATTTCCAGCGAAGGAGCGGCAGGATGACGACGCATTACGGCTTGCGCGGGGTGATCCGCATCGGCAGCCCGCCGGCCGGCTGGGTGGTGAGCTTCTGCACGGGCCAGGGTTTCGTTTGCGGTGTAGTCTCAAACCGGTAGCGCTGCATGAGGACCGCGAGCGCGATCACCGCCTCCTGCAGGGCGAAGGTCGCACCTATACAGACGCGCGGCCCTGCCCCAAAAGGCAGATACTGAAAGCGACCGATCTTTTCCCGCTCGCCCGGCAGGAAGCGGGAGGGATCGAACACTCTCGGCTTGTCCCAGTAAAGCTCGTGGCGATGCAGCGTCCAGGGCATGACCAGAACTGTCGTGCCCTTGGCGATCTCGACGACTTCGCCGTTTGGCGCGGTGTAAAGATCATCGGCAATGGCGTCGCGGTTGATCGAGGGCGCCGGCGGATAGAGCCGCATGGCTTCCTCGAAGGAGGCGCGCACATGCGGCATCTGGTCGAGCCATTCGACCGGATCGGCATCGGTGGCGACGACGGCATCGATCTCGCGCTCCATCGCGTCCCGCACATCAGGACAATGGGCGACGCAATAAAGCGTCCAAGCGAGCGCACGCGCTGTTGTCTCGTGGCCGGCACCGATGAAGGTCAGGATATTGTCTTCGATTTCCTCAGAGGTCAGGCCGTCAGGTCCCTCGAGTTCAAGCAGGAGCGTGAGGAAGTCATCCGGTGCCTTTTCACGCTCGGTGTTGATGATTGCACGGCGATGATCCATGGTCCGGCGCACCAGCTCGCGAAACTTGCGAAGAACACCAAGGCCCCGGATGCGCGTAAGGCGCGGGATCCATTTTGGTGCGCGCAGGAGATCGAGGGGATCGATCCGTCCCATGCTGTGCAGGAGATCGTCGACATCCCTGGCGAAATCGCCCTGTTCGGAGATGATCCCGCCTGAGAAAAGAGTTTCGGAGAGGATCGCATAGGTAAGTTCGGTCATGTCGACGGCGATATCCCGGACGACGCCTTCCCCTTGCGATTGATAGCGATCGAGAAAGAGCTCGCTCTGTTCGCGCATCTGGCGGGCAAAGCCACGGGCATGGCGAGGCGTAAAGACGGGCGCCATAGCCTTGCGGGAGCGCTTCCAGACGGGTCCTTCTGCCGTCAGCAGACCGTCGCGCAGGATGGGACGCAGCACGAGCTGTCGAATCTCGGACATCTCGTAATTCGAGGCGTTGTCGACGAGCACATGCCGGATGAGGCCGGGATCATTGGCGATGATGGTGGTCTGACCGAAGAAGCGGGTGACGATCCAGGGCCAGGTGTAGGACGGTTGCCCCCAGAGCTCGAGCGGGTTGCGCAGCACCGTTCGGATGATTTCGAGCCGGCTGGGCGGGATCGTCCGCGGCACGGGTGCCGGCGGCTCAAAGGTCGATTTCCGCAGACTGGCGTCCATGTCGTGCTCCTTCGAGGGCTTAAGGGCCCCCTCAAAGAGTTAGAGCAGAGCCTGCAACTCTTCCAGCCGATCATTGATCAGCCAGCCGTAATAGTTCTCTTCCGGCCAATTGGCCGCACCGCTGGATCGCTTGGATGCGAGCGCCTGGGCACGCTGTTGCGAACCGCCAATGTTGAAGAGCGTCGCGGTCAGGCCGGGGTTTGCAGAGATGTCGACATCGGCGATCTCACGGTAGTCGTCGATGGATTTGCGGATGACAGCCGCCATGAAAGCGAGCGAGATATCCGGATCCATGATCGCCGTGTAGACATCCGCTGCGTCGTTCTCGTCGAGCTTCTGGTAGCCTGACTTTTCATGCACCAGATCCGACAGCATCAATGCCGTGAGCGGATTGATCTGACCCAGACCGAATGTCTGACCCGCATAGAACGGCTGGAAGAAGACGGCGCTGAAGCGGTTGTTGGGATAAGATGAACCGCCAACGGACTTTCCGCGGAAGCTATCCTCCCAGACATTTTCCCGGCAGGTCCACAGGCGATAGGAGTCCGAATAGCCGTTGCATTCGGCAAATTCCGGCCGGCTGACAAAATCAGAAATGCTCTCGTCCTTGTAGCCGAAGCGGAAGCTGTTGCCGGCGTAGGAAGCCGCCTTCACATAATAGCTTTGCAGGCTGTCATAGGCGTCGACATTATAGGTGTGCTCGCCGACGATCGCGCCGACCATGTGAATGGGCGCGATGCCATAGGCAGACGCGGTCTTCTTGATCTTGCCAACGAGCGCGGAGTCCGTGCGCAGGAGATCGCGGACCTTCTCGTATTTCACGTCGAAGCTGGTCTTGCCCGCCTTGGTGCGGCGCACGGATGCGCCCGGGATGGCCGGCTGCTCTGCATTGCGATTGCCTGGCGGCACCTTGTCGGCAGCAAAGGTTACTGCGGGAGCGAGCCCGGACAGTCCCAATGCGACGATGATGATCCTGGTGATGTTCAGCACGATGCGCGGCCCCTCGGACATTTGTCCTTGAACGGATTGGCGACGCATGGTGGCCGACACCCGACAGCGGCACTCCTTACATAAGGCCTGCCTGTATTGTCGATATGGGACGCTTTCACTTTCCCGGCACGCCCGGGGTGAAAGCGACCCATAGATGCACAAAGATCACAGGATGTAGCGGCTCAGGTCTGTATTGGCGGCGAGATCGCCGACATGCTGCTGAACATAAGCCGAGTCGATCATCACAGCCGAGCCGCCCCGATCCGGTGCGTGGAAGGAGATCTCATCCAGGACTCGCTCCATGACCGTCTGCAGGCGACGGGCTCCAATGTTCTCGACGGTTTCGTTGAGCTGAACCGCGACATCGGCGAGCGCATCAATCGCATCCTCGGTGAAATCGAGGTTGAGCTCTTCGGTCGCCATCAGCGCCTTGTACTGGCGGATGAGACTCGCCTCGGTCTCCGTCAGGATGCGACGGAAGTCTTCCTTTGTCAGCGGCTTCAGCTCGACCCGGATCGGCAGACGACCCTGGAGTTCCGGCAGAAGGTCGGAGGGCTTGGAGACGTGGAAGGCTCCCGATGCGATAAAGAGAATATGGTCGGTCTTCACCGGTCCATACTTTGTCGCAACGGTCGTGCCTTCGACGAGCGGAAGCAAGTCGCGCTGTACGCCTTCGCGCGAAACGCCGGCGCCCATGGCGCCTTCGCGGGCGGCGATCTTGTCGATTTCGTCGAGGAAGACGATGCCGTCATTCTCGACAGACCGCAGCGCTTCCCGCTGGATGACTTCGTTGTCGATCAACTTGTCCGACTCGTCACGGATCAAGTCGGCATACGATGCCTTCACTGTGGTCCGGACCTTCTTGGTGCGGTTGCCCATGGCCTTGCCGAACATTTCGGACAGATTGAGGATGCCGATATTGGCACCTGGCATGCCGGGGACTTCAAAGCCGGGCGAACCGGAGCCACTATCCGCCACCTCAATGTCGATCTCCTTGTCATCGAGTTCGCCGCTGCGCAGCTTCTTGCGGAAGCTGTCGCGGGTGGCGGGAGACGCAGTGGCGCCGACCAGGGCATCGAGCACGCGCTCTTCGGCCAGCTGGTGGGCCTTGGCCTGCAATTCGAGACGCTTCTTGTCGCGGATCAGCGCAATACCGATCTCGACCAGATCGCGGATGATCTGCTCCACGTCGCGGCCGACATAGCCGACTTCGGTGAACTTGGTGGCCTCGACCTTGATGAAGGGGGCGCCGGCAAGCTTGGCGAGGCGGCGGGAGATCTCGGTCTTGCCGACACCAGTCGGTCCGATCATCAGGATGTTCTTCGGCATGACCTCGTCGCGAAGGTCTTCCGAGAGCTGCTGCCGGCGCCAGCGGTTGCGCAGCGCGATCGCGACCGCCCGCTTGGCGTCATGCTGGCCGATGATATGGCGGTCGAGCTCGGAGACGATCTCGCGCGGAGAAAAATTGGTCATTTCGAGTTGCTCCTCACGATGCCGCAGAACCGCGCATCGTCGCTTGCGGTGGGACGTTTTCGGCAGCCGTCAGTCGGCGTCGAGGGTTTCAACCACCATGTTGTTATTGGTGTAGACGCAGATCTCGCCGGCGATCGTCAAAGCGCGCCTGGCGATGTCCTCTGCCGAGCGATCGGTGTCCATGAGTGCACGCGCAGCCGCATAGGCAAAGTTGCCGCCAGAGCCGATCGCGATCGTGCCGTGCTCAGGCTCCAACACGTCACCATTGCCGGTGATCGCGAGCGTGATCGACTTGTCGGCCACCAGCATCATGGCTTCGAGATTGCGCAGATACTTGTCGGTGCGCCAGTCCTTCGCGAGCTCGACGGCGGCGCGCATCAGCTGGCCGGGATATTGCTCGAGCTTCTTCTCGAGACGATCGAGCAGGGTGAAGGCATCGGCGGTCGCGCCGGCGAAGCCTGCGATCACGTCGCCGCCCTTGCCGATGCGGCGGACCTTGCGCGCATTGCCCTTCATCACGGTCTGGCCGAGGCTGACCTGTCCGTCACCGGCCATCACCACCTTGCCGTCCTTGCGTACGGTAATAATCGTTGTCATCAGTCACCTGTCACCCGCTCTGCGGGCCTTGTGGAACGGGCTGTCAGACCCGGTTTGTCGGTTCCTATGTAAGTGGGCTTTCGACGATTGCAATCTGCGGCAAAAGCTCTGACACCGCCTTGCGGCAGCGCAATGTAACTTCTGGATATTTCACCGCCCTGCTGTTATGGGAGGGCCGAGATCCTCATGGAGCAGCCAAATGGCAGAGCGTAAAGGCGAAGTTTCCCGCAAGACCAACGAAACCTCGGTCTCGGTTTCCGTCCATATCGACGGCACCGGCACGGGCAAGATTTCGACGGGCGTGGGCTTCTTCGACCATATGCTCGACCAGCTCTGCCGCCACTCGCTGATCGACATGGATATCGACGTGAAGGGCGACCTGCATATCGACGATCACCACACCGTCGAGGACACGGGCATCGCGCTCGGTCAGGCGATTTCCAAGGCGCTCGGCGACCGCAAAGGCATCGCGCGTTATGCGTCGATCGACCTTGCCATGGACGAGACGATGACGAAGGCGGCCATCGACGTCTCCGGCCGTCCTTTCTTGGTCTGGAACGTCAATTTCAGCGCGCCGAAGATCGGCACGTTCGACACCGAGCTGGTGCGCGAATTCTTCCAGGCTCTCGCCCAGAACGCTGGGATCACGCTACATGTGCTGAACCATTACGGCGCGAACAACCATCATATTGCCGAGACCTGCTTCAAGGCGGTCGCGCGCGCGCTTCGCACAGCAACCGAAGTCGATCCGCGACAGGCAAATCGTATCCCCTCCACCAAGGGCACCCTGGTTTAAGGGGCAGCTTCCCCCACGGGGGAAACTGCCACCTTGCTCCGGTTCGGACGTTGAAGCCGAACCGTTGAGCAGAAAGGACTGGAAGACATGCGTGTAGCTATCATCGATTACGGCTCGGGCAATTTGCGCTCGGCCACCAAGGCCTTTGAACGGGCCGCCCGCGAGGCCGGCCTTAACGCCGAGATCGAACTCACCGACAAGGCAGACCGGGTCGCGACCGCCGACCGGATCGTACTTCCGGGTGTCGGTGCCTATGCCGACTGCCGTAGGGGACTCGATGCGGTCCCCGGCATGCATGATGCGATCACCGACGTTGTCGAGAAGAAGGGCCGTCCCTTCTTCGGTATCTGCGTCGGCATGCAGCTGATGTCATCGCGCGGGCTCGAGAAAACCGTGACCGACGGATTTGGCTGGATCGAAGGCGATGTCGTCGAGATGACGCCGTCCGATCCCTTCCTCAAGATCCCGCAGATCGGCTGGAATACGCTGACGCTCAACCGGCCGCATCCCCTGTTTGACGGCATTCCGACAGGGTCTGACGGGCTGCACGCCTATTTCGTGCATTCCTATCACCTCGCTGCGCGCAAGCCCGAGGATGTCATCGCAACGACCGATTACGGTGGCGCGATGACCGCCTTTGTCGGGCGCGACAACATGGTGGGTGCGCAATTCCATCCCGAGAAGAGCCAGGCACTCGGCCTGAAACTCATCGCCAATTTCCTGACCTGGAAGCCCTGAAGGGCACGGATACTCCCATGATCCTTTTTCCCGCCATCGACCTCAAGGACGGCCAGTGCGTTCGCCTCAAGCTGGGCGACATGGACCAGGCGACCGTCTACAATCCCGATCCGGCAGCCCAGGCGCGCGCCTTCGAAGACCAGGGCTTCGAATGGCTGCATGTCGTCGATCTCAACGGTGCCTTCGCCGGTGAAAGCGTCAATGGCGCGGCCGTCGATGCGATCCTGAAGGCGACGAAGAACCCGGTGCAGCTCGGCGGCGGCATTCGCACGCTCGACCATATCGAGAGCTGGCTGTCACGCGGGTTGTCGCGCGTGATCCTCGGTACGGTTGCCGTGCGTGATCCGGCGCTTGTCATCGGAGCCTGCAAGCGCTTCCCCGGCAAGGTCGCCGTCGGCATCGACGCCAAGGGTGGCAAGGTTGCCGTCGAGGGTTGGGCGGAAGCGTCCGAACTCGGCGTGATCGAACTCGCCCAGCGTTTCGAAGGCGCCGGCGTTGCGGCCATCATCTATACCGACATCGACCGCGACGGGATCCTGACCGGGATCAACTGGGCCTCGACGCTGGAACTGGCCCAAGCCGTTTCGATCCCCGTAATTGCATCGGGCGGCCTCGCCTCGATCGAAGACATCAAGCGCATGCTCGAACCCGATGCGAAGAAGCTTGAAGGTGCGATTTCGGGCCGTGCGCTTTATGATGGGCGCATCGACCCTGCGGAAGCGCTGGCGCTGATCAAGGCTGGAAGAGGCTGAGGACCAAACCATGACACTCAAGGCCCGCGTGATCCCCTGCCTCGACGTCAAGGACGGCCGCGTCGTCAAGGGCGTCAACTTCGTCGATCTGATCGATGCCGGTGACCCGGTCGAGGCTGCCAAGGCTTATGACGCCGCAGGCGCCGATGAGCTCTGCTTCCTCGATATCACCGCGTCCTCCGACAATCGCGACACGATCTTCGATGTGGTCGCCCAGACGGCCGATCATTGCTTCATGCCGCTGACGGTCGGCGGTGGCGTTCGCGCCGTCGCCGATATCCGCAAGCTCCTGCTCTGCGGCGCCGACAAGGTGTCGATCAATTCGGCAGCGGTGAAGAACCCCGATTTCGTGGCGGAAGCCGCCGACAAGTTCGGCAACCAGTGCATTGTCGTTTCGATCGATGCGAAGAAGGTGTCCGCTGCCGGCGAAACGGATCGCTGGGAGATCTTCACCCATGGCGGACGCCAGCCGACGGGCATCGATGCGGTAGAGTTCGCGGTGAAGATGGTCGAGCGCGGCGCCGGCGAACTGCTGGTCACGTCCATGGACCGGGACGGCACCAAGAGCGGTTACGACATCGGCCTCACCCGCATGATCGCGGACAGCGTTCGCGTGCCCGTTATCGCCTCGGGCGGTGTTGGCAATCTCGATGATCTGGTCGCCGGCATTCGCGACGGACATGCGACTGCGGTTCTCGCTGCCTCGATCTTCCACTTCGGCACCTATTCGATTGCAGAGGCAAAGGCCCACATGGCCGCAGCCGGCATCGCCATGCGTCTCGACTGACGCGGAAAGGCTTGTCATGAGCAATTTCACTCTTGCCGATCTGGAGGCCATCGTCGCCAGCCGGGCTCAGGCGGATCCGAGCCAGTCCTGGACGGCGAAACTCGTGGCGGGCGGGCAGGCGAAAGCGGCGAAGAAGCTGGGCGAAGAGGCGATCGAGGCTGTCATGGCTGCGGTCAAGGACGATCGCGAGAACCTCGTCTACGAGAGCGCAGACCTGCTCTATCACCTGATGGTCGTATTGAAAATTGCGGACATCCCTTTACAAGCAGTGATGCAGGAACTTGAGCGCCGGACCGCTCAGACGGGCCTGAATGAGAAGGCCAGTCGGCAGGATCCATGACGATAGCTATGCGGGACCCCGAAACGCCAGACGTCCTCGACCATTTCCAGGCGAACGGCTATTCCCCCTACCTGTTCTTCGACAGCGAGGAATGGGCGCATTTCCGTGCCGATACGCCGCTGACACTGACGGCCGACGAAGTGCACCGGCTGCGCTCGATCGACGACCCGATCGATCTCGACGAGGTGCGGCGGATCTATCTTTCGTTGTCGCGCCTCCTGTCGTCGCATGTGGAATCCTCGCAGCTCTTGTTCGAGCAGCGCAACCGCTTCCTCAGCATGTCGGATGTCTTCAAGACGCCGTTCGTGATCGGTATCGCCGGTTCTGTGGCGGTCGGCAAATCGACAACGGCGCGTATCCTGAAGGAACTGCTCGCTCGCTGGCCTTCCAGCCCGAAGGTCGATCTCGTGACGACCGACGGCTTCCTGTACCCGAACGCCCATCTCGTGAAAAACGGTATCCTGAACCGCAAAGGCTTCCCTGAAAGTTACGACATTGGCGCGCTCCTGCGATTCCTGTCGGCGATCAAGGCCGGGCTGCCAAACGTCAAGGCGCCCAGCTATTCGCACCTGACCTATGACGTGCTGCCAAACGAACACCGGGTGATCGATAGGCCTGACATTCTGATCTTCGAAGGGATCAATGTCCTGCAGTCGCGCAACCTGCCGGCCGACGGCAAGATCGTGCCGATGGTATCGGACTTCTTCGACTTCTCGATCTATATCGACGCCGAAGAGAACGCGATCCATCGCTGGTATGTCGATCGCTTCATGAAGCTACGGCAGACGGCGTTCCGCGATCCGAACTCCTACTTCCATCGCTACGCTACCATCAGCGAGGAAGAGGCCAAGGAGATCGCCGAGGGGCTTTGGGTCAATATCAACCTGAAGAACCTCAGGGAAAACATCCTGCCGACCCGCCCGCGCGCCGATCTCATCCTGCGTAAGGGTGACAACCACCTCGTCGAGACGGTGGCGCTCAGAAAACTGTAGGCGATCGATCGTCGGCTATGGATTGATGCGGCGGAGCGTCAGGTTGATGCGTCCGCCGGATTTCAGAAGGGTCGAGGTTCCGGAATAGATCCGGTCGACACCGTGAAAGCACAGTCGACCTTCGCCACCAAGGATGAAGAGATCGCCGCTTTCCAGCTTCAAGGATTTCGTCCGGTCAGTGCGGGATAGACCGCCGATGCGGAACAGGCATGTATTTCCAAGCGAGATCGACAGTACCGGCGCCAACAAGTCGGTTTCGTCGCGGTCCTGATGCAGGCCCATCTTGGCGTCGTCTGCGTAGAAATTGACGAGGCATGCTTCGGGATCTTTAGGATGGCCCGATAGCTCCCGCCAGAGATCGAGCAGCACATCTGGGATATCGGGCCAAGGCTTGCCAGTGAGCGGATGGGTCGGCTGATAGCGATAGCCGCGCTCCTTGTCGGTGACCCAGCCAAGCGGACCGCAATTCGTCATGCGCACAGACATGGGGCGGCCAGAGCCCGGCATCACGGGAACATAGAGCGGCGCCTCGGCCACGACAGCGCGGATGATCTCGACCAGATTTTCCTGTTCTTGCCGCGACAAGCGATCGGGCAGATAACGAAGACCGGAGTACAGACTGATCTCGACTTTCGCGCCAGTCATGCTCAATCTCCCGCAGGCTTGCCGCGCATCTTCTTCACATCCGAGCGGCCGGACTTTTCCTTGAGGCGACGTTCAATAGAGCCCTTGGTCGGCCTGGTCTTCTTGCGCGGCGGCGGTGGCGGCTTGGCCGCTTCGAGGAGCAGCTCCTTCAGGCGATCGCGGGCATCTTCGCGATTGCGGTCCTGGCTGCGGAAGCGGCTCGCCTCGATCATCAGCACGCCTTCCTTGGACAAACGCTTGCCGGCGAGCTTGGCGGCATTCTGCTTGACGCGGTCGTTCAGCGAAGGCGATCCGAGCAGGTTGAAGAAGAGCTGGACGGCGGTCGAGACCTTGTTGACGTTTTGACCACCCGGGCCGCCGGCCAGCACGAATTGCTCCGTCAGCTCCCAGCCGGCGATCGTAATGCGGTTGTTGATCTCTAGCGGTTCGCTTGCCATGTCATCGGTCTCTTTCTCGGCTTCCATATCGGCCGCAAAGACTTCAAAGGCAAGCCGGAAGCAGAAGAGGCCCGGCAAACATGCCGGGCCTCTTCGTAGTCGTTAAATCAGTACATCACTCGGCAGCGAGGCGAATGCCTGGGGCTGCATCGCGGACCTTGCCATCGACATGGGCTTCGAACTTGGCGAAGTTGTCGATGAACATGCCGACCAGCTTCTTCGCCTGGGCGTCGTAGGCCACACCATCGGCCCATGTGGAACGCGGATCGAGGATCTTCGTATCGACACCAGCGACCGCAACCGGCACGGCGAAGCCGAAGTTTGCATCGGTGCGCATCTCGACCTTCTTCAGATCGCCAGTCAGAGCAGCCGTCAGAAGCGCACGCGTCGCCTTGATCGGCATACGGTTGCCGGTGCCATAGGCGCCGCCGGTCCAGCCGGTATTGACCAGCCAGCAATCGACTTCATGGCGCGCGATCAGATCGCGAAGCAGGTTGCCGTATTCGGTCGGGTGCCGCGGCATGAAGGGGGCGCCGAAGCAGGTCGAGAAGGTTGCTTCCGGTTCGGTGACGCCCTTTTCAGTGCCAGCAACCTTCGCGGTGTAGCCGGACAAGAAGTGGTACATGGCCTGTTCCGGCGTCAGCTTGGCGATCGGCGGGAGAACGCCGAAGGCATCCGCCGTGAGCATGATGATTGTCTTCGGATGCGGTGCGATACCGGTCTCCGATGCATTCGGAATGAAATGCAGCGGGTAGGCGCAACGGGTGTTTTCCGTCAGCGAACCATCGTTGAAGTCGGGAACGCGGTTCTCGTCCAGAATGACGTTTTCGAGCACGGTGCCGAAGCGCTTGGTCGTGGCAAAAATCTCCGGTTCGGCTTCTGCAGAAAGACGGATGGTCTTGGCGTAGCAGCCACCTTCGAAGTTGAAGATGCCGTTTTCGCCCCAGCCGTGTTCGTCATCACCGATGAGGGTGCGCTTCGGATCGGCCGACAGCGTGGTCTTGCCGGTGCCGGAAAGGCCGAAGAAGACTGCGGCGTCGCCATCGGGGCCGACATTGGCGGAGCAATGCATCGGCATGACGCCCTTCGACGGCAGCAGGTAGTTCAGCACCGTGAAGACCGACTTCTTCATTTCGCCGGCATAGGATGTGCCGCCGATCAGGACGATGCCATTTGTCAGGTCGCAGGCGATGACGGTTTCGGTGCGGCAGCCGTGGCGCGCCGGGTCTGCCCGGAAGCTCGGCAGGTCGATAATGGTCAGCTTCGGCAGGAAGGCTTCGAGAGCTTCGAGAGCTTCGCGCGCGGGGCGAATCAGCAGGTTGCGGATGAAGAGAGAGTGCCAGGCAAACTCGGTCACGACTCGGGTCGGCAGAGCGTTGTCCTGGTCGGCGCCACCAATCAGATCCTGGACAAAAAGGTCCCGGCCCTCAACATGGGCCAGCATGTCCTGATGCAGCACTGCGAAATGCTCCGGCGACATCGGCTTGTTGTTGTCCCACCAGATGTGGCCATCCGTCTTTGCATCGCGAACGACGAATTTGTCCTTGGCGGAGCGGCCCGTGTGCTGGCCGGTCAGAGCGCGCAAGGCACCATCGGCGGTCAGCTCGGCTTCGCCGCGGCGGATGGCTTCTTCATAGAGTGCAGCCTCCAAGAGATTATAGCGAACGCTGGCAGCCTTCCCCAAGCCGATTTCCGCGATCCCCGCAACCGGGTTCCTCACGCCGAATTCCTCCATGGTGCGCATTCCTCTCACATGGACCAAACAATGAATGAGGTAAAACTAAACGGCAAAGCCCGGAAAAGCAAGGCTTGATCGCAAAAAATATAATGATATCAATTATTTAATCGATTTAAAATGGGAAAGTGGCATTTTAAATCGTTTAGTTCCGCTTCTATTCTCTCCCCTCAAACATCACTTTCGCGGATGAATTTGCGGTTCAAGACAAATCCGATCGGCGTGCCCCTTCCCCTCTGCCACAATTTGTTCCACCTTTATCCCCATATCGCACTGCCATGGAACCAGAGCTGGGCTGGACGAACCAGGAGCAGCGCAACGATGACGGAGACGTACACTATGCAGACGATCGCCCTCGTGGATGACGACCGCAACATTCTGACTTCGGTGTCCATCGCGCTCGAAGCGGAAGGCTACAAGGTCGAAACCTATACCGATGGCGCCTCAGCTCTCGACGGTCTTCTCGCCCGTCCGCCGCAGCTTGCCATCTTCGACATCAAGATGCCGCGCATGGACGGAATGGAACTCCTACGCCGCTTGCGCCAGAAATCCGACATTCCCGTTATCTTCCTCACGTCCAAGGATGAAGAGATCGACGAGTTGTTCGGCCTGAAGATGGGCGCCGACGACTTCATCACCAAGCCGTTTTCGCAGCGCCTGCTGGTCGAGCGCGTCAAGGCGATCCTGCGGCGCTCGGCAAGCCGTGAGACGCTCGCGGCCGGTGGCGGTCCTGCCAAGGGGAGCCCAGAACAACAGGCGCGCACGCTGGAGCGTGGCCAGCTGGTCATGGATCAGGAGCGTCACACCTGCACCTGGAAGGGCGATCCGGTCACGCTGACCGTCACCGAATTCCTGATCCTTCACTCGCTGGCACAACGCCCCGGCGTCGTGAAGAGCCGTGATGCTCTGATGGATGCCGCTTACGATGAGCAGGTCTATGTCGATGACCGGACCATCGACAGCCACATCAAGCGGCTGCGCAAGAAGTTCAAGATGGTCGATACCGACTTCGACATGATTGAAACCCTTTACGGTGTGGGCTACCGCTTCCGCGAAGCAGCGTAAGATCTCGTCGTCATGGCCACTTCGGCCAATGCAGACGGGCGAAAGGTAAAGGTTTGACCCAGCAGGTTGACGAGGGACATCTGGAGGAGCCGGAATCCGGCTCCGAACAGCGTCGGCTGTTCACCCATCCCTTCACGCTGATCCGTCGGATCTTCGGCCACGCCCTTTTTTCGAGCCTGACGCGCCGTATCGTCTTCTTCAACCTTGCCGCATTGATCGTGCTGGTCGGCGGCATCATGTATCTCAACCAGTTCCGCGAGGGGCTGATCGACGCGCGCGTCGAGAGCCTGCTGACACAGGGCGAAATCATCGCCGCTGCCGTCTCGGCGTCTGCCTCGGTCGATACGAATTCGATCACGATCGATCCGGAAAAGCTGCTCGAGCTCCAGGCAGGCCAGAGCATCACGCCTGTTCCGAACGACGAAGATCTGGAATTTCCGATCAATCCGGAACGTGTGGCCCCTGTTCTTCGACGCCTGATCTCGCCGACGCGCATCCGCGCCCGCCTGTTCGATGCCGATGCCAATCTTCTGCTGGATTCCCGGCATCTCTATTCGCGCGGCCAGGTGCTGCGCTTCGACCTGCCGCCGGTCGACAACGATTCCACCAGCTTCACCGACTGGATCACCCGCCTCTTCAATACGATCCTGCAGCCCGGAAACCTGCCGGTTTACCGCGAAGCGCCAGGCGGAGACGGCTCGATCTATCCGGAGGTGATGAACGCGCTGACCGGTGTGCGCGGCGCCGTGGTTCGCGTGACGGATCAGGGCGAGCTGATCGTCTCGGTGGCGGTACCCGTCCAACGGTCACGTGCGGTGCTCGGTGTGCTGCTGCTCTCCACCCAGGCCGGTGATATCGACAAGATCGTGCATGCAGAACGCCTCGCCATCCTGCGCGTATTCGGGGTAGCGACCCTGGTGAACATTGTCGTGTCGCTGCTTTTGTCCTCGACCATCGCCAACCCGTTGCGCAGGCTTTCGGCAGCCGCCATCCGCGTTCGCCGTGGCGCCAAGGAACGCGAGGAGATCCCCGACTTCTCGATCCGTCAGGATGAAATCGGCAACCTCTCGATCGCACTTCGCGAGATGACGACGGCGCTTTATGACCGCATCGACGCGATCGAAAGCTTCGCTGCCGATGTCAGCCACGAGTTGAAAAACCCGCTGACGTCCCTTCGTTCCGCCGTCGAGACACTGCCTCTGGCAAAGACCGATCAATCCCGGCAGCGGCTCATGGATATCATCCAGCACGATGTCCGGCGCCTCGACCGTCTGATCAGCGACATTTCGGATGCATCGCGGCTCGACGCCGAGCTTGCGCGCTCGGATGCCAAGCCGGTTGATCTGGAGGTGTTGGTCTCGAGCCTTGTCGATATCTCTCGGGAGATCCGCAGCGGCAAGAAGGTGGTCAAGATCGACTGCGTGGTGGACCATAAGCAGGGCTCAAACCAGAATTTCCTCGTCAACGGGCATGATCTGCGCCTCGGCCAGATCGTGACCAATCTGATCGAAAACGCCCGCTCCTTCGTGCCTGAGGAGACCGGCCGGATCCTGGTCAAGCTTTCGCGCAACAAGAGCCGATGCCTCATCCAGGTGGAGGACAACGGTCCCGGCATTCAGGCCGAAGACATCGACCGCATCTTCGAGCGTTTCTACACCGACCGCCCCGAGGGCGAGAGCTTCGGCCAGAACTCCGGTCTTGGTCTTTCGATCAGCCGGCAGATTGCAGAAGCGCATGGCGGCACGTTGAGAGCCGAGAATGTGATGGATCCGGCAACGGGCCGCATTACCGGTGCTCGCTTCGTCCTGTCGCTGCCTGTGGGCACGCCCACATGAGCGAAACGCCTGCGAACATTCACGGGACGGCGATCACCGTGGATGGCATCGGGCTTCTCTTCCTCGGACCATCCGGAAGCGGCAAATCGAGCCTTGCTTTCGATTGTCTGTCAGAGGCCAAGCTGATGGGATGTCCGTGCGCGCTGATCTCGGATGACCGCGTGCTGGTCTCGAAGCGCGGCGAAACGATCATCGGGGCGGGTCCTGGCTCGATCCGCGGACTGATGGAATTGCGCTACAGCGGCATCGTCTCCGTCGCTCATGTTGCAGAGGCGGATCTGCACTACGCGATCCTGCCGGTATCAGGCGATGATGTCGACCGGCTTCCGCCTGACGATGAGGTCGCCGACGTCACTCCCGCCATCCGTCTGCCCGCCATCCGATTGCCCTTGTGGAGCCGTTTTCCATTGAGCTTGATCTTCGCACGGATCCGCAGTCTGCAAACAACCGGATGAAACACACGCTGTTTTGGCTTGCACTTCCCGCTTTGATCGACAAGATGGCGACCCACTGATGGACGAAACGCCAATCTTGAGCTATTCGGCGAGAGTTGCGCTAAGGGGCAGTTAAGAATGATCGGACTTGTGCTTGTCACGCATGGCAAGCTGGCTGAAGAGTTTCACCACGCGGTGGAGCATGTCGTAGGCCCACAGAAATTCATCGAGACCGTTTCGATCGGCCCCGAAGATGACATGGATCAGCGCCGCCAGGACATTCTCGATGCCGTCTTGCGCGCGGATGATGGTCATGGCGTCATCATCCTGACCGACATGTTCGGGGGCACGCCTTCCAATCTCGCCATCTCCGTCATGAACACCGGTCGCATCGAAGTCATCGCCGGCGTCAATCTCCCGATGCTGATCAAGCTTGCAGGCGTTCGTGGCGATAACGACATGGATCGCTCGCTCGTAGAGGCTTCGGAAGCCGGACGGAAATACATCAATGTCGCAAGCCGCGTGTTGAGTGGTAAGTGAAACGATGAGCGACATGATCTCGCGTGATCTGCTGATCATCAACAAACGCGGCCTCCACGCCCGGGCCTCGGCCAAATTCGTTCAGACCGTCAGCGGCTTTGACGCGACGGTCAGCGTATCGAAAGACGGCACCACCGTCGGCGGCACGTCGATTATGGGGCTCATGATGCTGGCTGCTAGCCCCGGCTGCTCCATCTCAGTCTCCGCCTCGGGCAACCAGGCGCAGGATGTGATGAATGCCCTCTCGGCGCTCGTCGCCGATCGCTTTGGTGAAGAGATGTAAAGCATAGCGACATAAAGACATAAAGACTTCTTTATGTCAGATTGCGTTTAATGCCTTTCCCTGCTAGAACACAGACAAGCCCTGCAGACAGATCTGCGGGAGAGCCAGTTTGTCCATCCGCCATGAATTGCGGATCGGATCGGATCCAGCCGGAGAACCTCATGAGCAAACATGACTATGTGATCGCCGATATCGGTCTTGCCGATTTTGGCCGCAAGGAAATCAGCATCGCTGAAACCGAAATGCCGGGCCTGATGGCCTGCCGCGAAGAATTCGGGGCGAGCAAGCCGCTGAAGGGTGCGCGCATCACCGGTTCGCTGCACATGACGATCCAGACCGCCGTCCTGATCGAGACGCTTGTCGCGCTCGGCGCCGAGGTCCGTTGGGCATCCTGCAACATCTTCTCGACGCAGGACCATGCCGCTGCCGCGATCGCTGCTGCCGGCATTCCGGTCTTCGCGATCAAGGGCGAGTCCCTCACGGACTACTGGGAATACACCGACAAGATCTTCCAGTGGACTGACGGTGGCCTCTCCAACATGATCCTCGACGACGGTGGCGACGCCACCATGTACATCCTGCTCGGCGCCCGCGCCGAAGCCGGTGAGGACGTTCTTTCGAACCCGCAGTCGGAAGAAGAAGAAATTCTGGTCGCGCAGATCAAGAAGCGCCTAGCCGCAACGCCTGGCTGGTTCACCAAGCAGCGCGATGCCATCAAGGGCGTGACCGAAGAAACCACCACGGGCGTGCACCGCCTTTACGAACTCGCCAAGAAGGGCCTCCTCCCCTTCCCGGCCATCAACGTCAACGACTCGGTCACGAAGTCCAAGTTCGACAACAAGTATGGCTGCAAGGAATCGCTGGTCGACGGCATTCGCCGCGGTACCGACGTGATGATGGCCGGCAAGGTTGCCGTCGTCTGCGGCTACGGCGACGTCGGCAAGGGTTCGGCCGCCTCCCTGCGTGGCGCCGGCGCCCGCGTCAAGGTGACGGAAGTCGACCCGATCTGCGCCCTGCAGGCCGCCATGGACGGCTTTGAAGTTGTCACGCTCGAGGACGTCGTTTCCTCGGCCGACATCTTCATCACGACCACCGGCAACAAGGACGTCATCCGCATCGAGCATATGCGCGAGATGAAGGACATGGCGATTGTCGGCAACATCGGCCACTTCGACAACGAGATCCAGGTCGCTTCCCTGAAGAACCTGCGTTGGACGAACATCAAGCCGCAGGTCGACATGATCGAGTTCCCGAAGGGCAACCGCATGATCCTGCTCTCGGAAGGCCGCCTGCTGAACCTCGGCAACGCAACTGGCCACCCGTCCTTCGTGATGTCGGCATCGTTTACCAACCAGGTTCTCGGCCAGATCGAGCTGTTTGCGAAGAACGATGAATACAAGCCGGGCGTCTACGTGCTGCCGAAGCACCTCGACGAAAAGGTCGCTCGTCTGCACCTCGAAAAGCTCGGCGTGAAGCTGACGCAGCTTTCCGACGAACAGGCAGCCTATATCGGCGTCACGACCCAGGGTCCGTTCAAGTCCGAACACTATCGCTATTAAAATATAGCTGGATAATATCTACATCTAGTGGGCGGCGCCTTGACAAGGGCGCCGCTTTCTTTTTTGGGCCCCGGCCTTCCCGACCCTATCCATCAAAGGTATTGTTTTAGAACTTGATTCGTGAACTGCACGAGCGGTCCGCGGATACGGATGTCTTGTCGACGATGCGGCACATAATAAGACGGAGACAGACCGAGAATGTCGGTACATCAACGCGCCCCGCGTCAGCGGGATACGGCTATGACGGCCGGTTTTCCAAGCCTCTGGCGGCCAACTTCAAACCTGACAACCGCGGTGCTGCGCAAGGTCGCACAGCGCCCAGCCGTGGCAGCCATGCGCAGCTTGCTGACCTGCGGTAGCGCACTTGCGGGCATCATCACGCCCGGCCTCGCGCATGCCCAAACCGCTGCGGCTCCGCTGCGCGGCTTCGATAGCGCCGATGTTGCAGGTTATGCCGTGCTTCTCGGATCGGTCTCAGCAGCCCTGATCTTCGCCGCCGTTCTGCTTCGCCAGCGCAACAGGCTTGATGTCGAAGTGCGCGAACTGCGCTCGGCTTTTTCGGACAGCCAGCACAAGATCTCTCGCTACCAGACCCTGATTGCCGACAAGAACAGGCGCACGGTGATCTGGGAAGGCCATAACGGAAAAGCAGAACTGCTCGGCCAGCTTCCGGCGGAGACAGGCGCTCCCCAGCAGGATCCGGACTTTCTGGCTTTCGGCCGCTGGCTGAAGCCGCACTCTGCAAGCGAAGTCGAACGCGCAATCGAAGGTCTGCGGCTGAATGCCAAGTCCTTCGATCTGGTCGTCGAAACTCAGCGCGGTGAAGTTCTGGAGGTCCAAGGCAAGCTCTATGGCGGCCGCGCCTACGCGCATTTCGTTGCCCTCGACAACCTGCGTGCCGAACTGGCCGAACTGAAGATCGAGCGCAACCGCCTGCGCAGCTCGATTGCTACCTTTGAATCGCTGCTCGACTCCATCGAACAGCCTGTCTGGCAGCGCGACGGCGAAGGCCGTCTGGTCTGGGTCAACCAGGCCTATAGCGACGCCGTGGAGGCAAGCTCGCCGCAACAGGCTGTGCAGGAGGGGCGCGAAATTCTGGGCACCCTCACCCGAGAAAAGATCAAGGCCTCAGCGACCCCGGAATCCCCTTTCCAGGATACCGTCTCGACGGCCGTTCGTGGCGCGCGGACCTTCTTCGATGTTGTCGATGTGAGGGGTCCTGCGGGCTCCTGTGGCATGGCGATCGATGTCTCGTCCGCAGAGACACTTCGGGAAGACCTGACCCGGACGCTGAAGAGCCATGCCGATACGCTGGACCATCTGGCAACGCCGGTGGCAATCTTCGACGCGGACCGTCGCCTGCAATTCTACAATCAGGCTTTCCAGCAGCTTTGGGGTCTTGAAGCCAAGTTCCTCGAAAGCCGTCCCGATCATGCCGAACTGCTCGATCGACTTCGTGCGGCGCACAAGCTGCCGGAACAGCTGAGCTGGAAGGCTTGGAAAGAGAACTGCCTTTCCGTTTACCGCGCTCTGGAGACGCAGACGGACCTCTGGCATCTGCCAAACGGCCAGACGCTTCGGGTGATTGCGTCTGCCCATCCGCAGGGTGGCGCCACCTGGGTATTCGAGAACCTCACGGAACAGGTCAATCTGGAGACCCGTTACAACACGCTCGTGCAGGTGCAGGGCGAAACCATCGACCACCTGTCTGAAGGCGTCGCCGTCTTTGGCCCAGATGGCCGGATCCAGCTGTCCAATCCCGCCTTCCGCGCCCTCTGGGGCATCACCGAGGCACAGGCCGCGGTTGGCACCCATATTCGTCTGCTCGAAGCTGCCTGCGGGACGTCCTATGACAAGCCGGACGGTTGGAAGGCCTTCGGCAAGATGATCACCAGCTTCGAGGACGAGCGTCCGTCAAGTCAGGGTACGCTGGAGCTCTATTCCGGTCTGGTGCTGGATTACGCCGTAACACCGCTGCCGAATGCGCAGACCATGCTGACCTTCGTCAACATGACCGACAGCGTTCGTGCGGAACGGGCGCTGAAGGAGAAGAACGAAGCGCTGCAGAAGGCAGACGAACTGAAGAACGATTTCGTCCAGCACGTCTCCTACGAGCTGCGCTCGCCGCTGACCAACATCATCGGCTTTACCGATCTCCTGAAGACACCGACGATCGGTCCGCTGAACGAACGGCAGGCCGAATATATCGACCATATCTCGACCTCCTCTTCGGTCCTGCTGACCATCGTCAACGACATTCTCGATCTCGCGACTGTCGATGCAGGCATCATGCAGCTGGACTATTCGGAAATCGATCTGAGCGATCTTCTCGACGATGTCTCGATGCAGATGACCGACCGATTGCAGGAAGGTGGCGTGACATTGGAAATCGCCGCTCCTGCGCAGCTTGGTCATCTGATTGCCGACCGGCAGCGGTTGAAACAGATCCTCATCAAGATCCTGACCAATGCCGTGAACTACGCCCCCGAAGGCTCGGTCGTCTCGATGAAATGCTGGCGCGAAGCCAATGATTTCGCCTTTTCAGTCAGTGACAACGGCTGCGGCATGAGCCCCGACCTCGTGTCCTCGGCCTTTGACCGCTTCTCGACGAGCGCCAAGGGTGGCAAGCGTAGCGGTCCGGGTCTTGGTCTCTCGATCGTCCAGAGCTTCGTCAACCTGCACAAGGGCGAGGTGAAGATCGAAAGCGAGCCGGGTCGCGGAACCACGGTTCACTGCCGCATCCCCTCTGCCAGTCTACCGCAGATGATCGCCGCCGCCGAATGAGCGCCGAGCCCACCCCGCTTGCCATCCACCTCGCCGACGACCGTGCCACCGCACTGTTCGGCGAGGATTTGCTTCTCGCGCTTCAGGTCGGTGATTGCATCGCGCTCGAGGGCGACCTTGGCGCCGGGAAATCAACGCTGAGCCGAGCCTTGATCCGAGCCCTTGCGGAGGATCCGGACCTCGAAGTTCCAAGCCCGACCTTCACGCTGGTGCAGAACTACGAGCTGCGCATCCCCGTCGCGCATTTCGATCTTTACCGCCTGTCCGATCCGAGCGAGCTCGACGAACTCGGTCTGGAGGAGGCCTTGGCCGAGGGCATCTGCCTCATTGAATGGCCCGGCAAAGCCGGCCGCGCGCTGCCGAAGAACCGGATCGAGATCAGTTTCGCATTTGCATCCGACGGTGGGCGGGACCTGTCCATCCGGGCTCCGGAAGCGAAACTGGCAAGGCTGCGCCGCGTTGCGGATATCAGAGACTTCCTCGACGCAAACGGCTGTAAGGATACGCACAGACGCCATCTGACGGGCGACGCCTCCAACCGCGCTTATGAACATGTCTACCCGGCCGACGGAGGTACGCGTCTTGTTCTGATGGATGCGCCCAAACGGCAGAATGGTCCACCGATCCGCGACGGGAAACCGTATTCGCAGCTCGTGCATCTCGCAGAGGATGTCCGGCCCTTCGTCGCCATCGGCCAGGCTTTGAGGGAGCGGGGATTTGCGGCACCTAAAGTGCTGGCCCAGGACCTTGATGCAGGCATCCTGCTTCTCGAAGATCTCGGTGAAGACAGCGTGCTCGACGGAGAGGGCAAGCCAATCGGGGAGCGCTACCGCACCAGTGCCGCTTGCCTCGCTGCCATTCACGACACGCCGTTCGATAGAGAAATCACCATCCCGGGCGGTGATCGGCACAGGATCCCGGATTTCGATCGTGCAGCCATGAAATTCGAGGTCGAACTGCTCCTCGATTGGCACCTGCCCTGGAAACGGGATGGAAAGCCGGCAACGACGGAAGAGCGTACGCGCTATCTCGCCATCTGGGATCAGTTGATCGACGAACTGGCGGATGCCGACACATCGATCGTGATGCGTGACTTCCACTCGCCCAACATCATCTGGCGCGACGACCGCGCAGGCCATGACAGGGTCGGATTGATCGACTTCCAGGACGCCATGATCGGGCCCGCCGCCTATGATGTGGTTTCGCTGGTCCAGGATGCGCGGGTGACGATCGAGCGTCCGCTGATGGACCAATTGATGGCCGACTATCTTTCCGCGCGGTCGAGGATGTCGGACTTCGATGAGTCCGCATTCCTGAAGAGCTGGGCGATCATGTCGGCGCAGCGAGCCTGCAAGCTGAACGGGCTCTGGGTCCGGCTCAAGGAACGGGACGGCAAGCCGGGCTATATGCGCCATCTGCAGCGGACCCTCTGGCATCTCAACGTGGCTTTCGAGCATCCTGTTCTCGCCCCCTTGCGGAACTGGTGCTTAGAGGCTGGAATCGAGCTTCCCGAATCACCGGCCTGAGCAAAATGATCATCAAGCAAGCCATGGTGCTCGCGGCCGGACTCGGTACGCGGATGCGCCCCATTACAGAGACAACCCCAAAGCCGCTGGTTCGCATCGGCGGAAAGCCGATGATCGACTATGTGCTCGATGCGCTCGTTGCGGCGGGCGTCGAAACGATCGTGGTGAATGTCCATCACCATGCCGACCAGATGGAAGCACATCTCGCGACAGAGAAGCGCGCGGAGATCCGGATCTCGGACGAGCGAGACAGGCTGATGGATTCTGGCGGCGGCCTGGCAAAAGGCCTCAAGCTGCTTGATCAAGACCAGCCAGCGCTGGTCATGAATGCCGATCTGTTTTGGATTGGTGAGCCGCAGGGCGAGCCGAGCAATCTTGTCCGGCTTGCGGGACAGTTCGATCCTTCGCGCATGGACATGTCCATGCTCTGCGTCGATCAGGAGCGGACCACAGGCCATAATGGAAAGAATGATTTCTCGATGGCGAACGATGGCCAGCTCACCCGCTATGTCGCCGGCGCACCGAACCCGGTCGTTTACGCTGGTGCTCTGGCTCTGATGCCGCATCTTTTCAGCGATGCGCCTAACGGCCCCTTCAACCTGAACATCTATTTTGATCGTGCGATTGCCGCCGGTCGGCTGTTCGGCACCAGCCTCAATGGTCAATGGCTGACGGTCGGGACGCCTGACGCGATTGCGCCTGCCGAAGCCATGGTTGCCCAATACAGCAGGAGCGCCTGAGATGGCGGGCGCGGCGCCGCGTCTGCTGACGATCCCTCCGGGTCGGCCGTTTCTCCGGACGCTGACGGAAGCCCTGCTCGACGGGCGATTGACCGAGAGCTTTCGTTACGACCCTGCGGATCCGCTTTCCCTGGCAGGCGTGACGCTGCTCGTGCCGACGCGACGCGCTGCACGCGTGCTGCGCTCAGAATTCGTCGATCTGCTCGGCGGGCGCGCTGCCATCCTTCCCAATATCCGCACACTCGGAGAGACCGACGACGACAGCGGCTTTTTCGACCTCGATGCGCCCCTGCTGATGGACCTTGCACCGCCGGTCAGTGGCACCGTGATGCTCCTCGAACTGGCGCGGCTCATCCTTGCCTGGCGCAACCAGTTGCCTGAGATCGTGCGGTCGATCCATGCCGATACGCCGCTCGTGGCACCGGCGAGCCCGGCAGATGCCGTCTGGCTGGCCAGGGCCCTCGTCGAACTGATCGAGGCGGCGGAGACGGAGGGATGTGACTGGAGCGATCTCGAGAAGCTCCAATCCGCAGATTTCGGGTCCTGGTGGCAATTGACTCTGGAGTTTCTCAAGATCGCCACCAGCTTCTGGCCGGCGCGACTGCAGGAATTGGTGCGATCCTCTCCGGCGCGCCACCGCGATGCCGTGCTGCGGGCCGAAGCGGAGCGTTTTCGCAGACAGGGTGCGGATGGGCCCGTCATCGTCGCCGGCTCGACAGGTTCGATCCCGGCAGCGGCTGAATTGATCGCGGCCATTGCAGAACTCGACCAAGGCGTCGTGGTGTTGCCAGGGCTCGATCTCGACATGCCGGACGAAGACTGGCTGAAGCTGAACGATCGGGATATCTCTCTCATACGACCGAGCCCGGCCGTTCGCGGGCATCCGCAATATGGCCTCGCCCATCTGCTTCGCCACATGAAGCTTGAGCGCGCGGATGCCCAGGTGCTCGAACCTGCAGCGCAAGCCCTCAAAGACCGTGCGGAATTCCTGTCTCGTGCCATGGCCCCTGCGGAGGCGACAGACACCTGGAAAGCCTGGCGCGGGGGTATCGATGATCACCGGGTGCTCGACGCATTCCGCGATGTCGCACTCATCGAGACGGCGAACGAGCGTGAGGAAGCAACTGCTATCGCGATCGCGCTTCGTCTGGGGCTGGAGCAGGTATCAGAGAACCCGGAGAGCCGGGTGGCGCTGATCACGCCGGATCGTGCCCTGGCGCGGCGGGTGATGTCGGAACTTGCGCGCTTCGGGATCGAGGCGGACGATTCGGCTGGTACGCCGATGACCGGTACACAGGCTGCGATGCTCACGCAGGTGGTGGCAGAGGCCTGCCTGCGACCGGGCGACCCGGTGGCGATCGTATCGGTGATCAAGCATCCGCTGGCGCGTTTCGGATTTTCGGCCGAAGACATGCGCAAGGCGGCTGACGCCCTCGAAAGGATCGCACTACGTGGCGGCCTTAAAAGCCTTGATCTCGCTGATATGGAAGCGCTTTTCGCCGAGGGGCTGGAGGCCCATCTCGCAGACCGGCACAAGCCGCAATGGCGGAGCTCGATCAGCGCGGAGGAGATGGACCTTGCACGGGTACTTGCGCAACGTGTCACCGCAGCCGTCGAGCCGCTTGTCTCTTCCTTGGTCCGGTCGCGGGATGGACGTGTTCTCTCGCAGCAACTGACGCTCAGCGATTGGGCGGAGCGCACGGGCCGGGTGCTCGAAGCCGTCACCATCGACGAACGAGGCGATCTTGCCGGCCTCTGGGGCAATGCAGCGGGTGAGGCTCTCGCCCGGCTTCTCGCCGAGGTGCTGGAAACGGACGGCCAGATCGAGGCGGATGGTGCGCAATGGGTGGATATCCTGACGGCGCTGATGGCCGGCCAGGCAGTCAAGCCGAGGGCGATGCGACATCCGCGCGTCTTCATCTTCGGCACACTGGAAGCCCGCCTGCAGAACGTCGACATGATGGTGATCGGCGGGTTGAATGAGGGTAGCTGGCCGGGGCAGACCAAGAACAATCCCTTCCTGTCGCGCGTGATGAAGACAGAGGTAGGTCTTGAGCCACCGGAACGGCAGATCGGCCAGGTGGCCCATGATTTCCAGATGGCCTGCGGCACCCGCAAGCTGATCTTCTCCCGCTCCCTTCGCCAGGGTTCGGCACCGACGGTCGCCTCGCGCTGGCTTCAGCGGCTGATGGCGCTCGGCGGGTCCCTGCTTGAAGACGAGATGCGGCAGCGGGGGCAGATCTATCGCCGCTACGCCGATCTGATCGACCAGGGCGAAAACCAGGCCCCGGCACAGCGGCCTGCGCCACGACCGCGCGCTGAACTCCAGCCGCGCGCCTTCAGCTTTTCCGAGGTCGGACGTTTCCGGCGCGATCCTTACTCGATCTATGCGCGGCGAATCCTTCGCCTCGATCCTGTCGATGCCTTCAATCAGGATCCGGGAGCGGCCGAGCGCGGAACGCTCTACCACCGGATCGTTGAGCGCTTCATTCGCGAAGATCATGACCCCGCTCGGCTGGACGCGATCAATATCCTGCATCGGATCACCGATGAGGAGTTCCTGACAGAGGCTCTGCCGCTCCACATCGATATTGTCTGGCGGCAGCGCTTCTATAGCGTCGCGTCGGCCTTCCTCACCTGGGAGCGCGAGCGCAGACCGGAAGTGAAGCGATCACTGACGGAAGTGCGCGGCAATGTCCTTTTGCGCCCTGTTGATATCACCATCAGCGGGATTGCCGACCGGATCGATATTCGGGGCGGCGGCTTTGCCGATATCATCGACTACAAGACGGGCCTCAACCCGAGCGCCAATCAAGCGCGCAGCCTGCTCGACCCGCAGCTGGGGCTGGAAGCTGCAGCCCTCCTCCAAGGTGCCTTCAAGCCTGCCGGCGACATGAAGCCTCTCAATCTGGTCTATGTGCGTCTGCGACCCGGCGACCGGTTCTCGGCGGATCAAGTGAACAACGAGATGGCAACGCGGGGCGACAGCAAGAAGTCGGCGCTTGAGCTTGCCACACAATCCGTCGACGAGCTCGGTCGCTTCGTTGAGGCATTGCAGAGCGGCGAGCGCGGTTATGTCTCCCGTCTCATCCCGGCCGAACAGAACGCCTATGGCGGCGAATACGACCATCTGGCGCGTGTCGCGGAGTGGTCGACGGCGGAAGCCGAGGAAGGAGCCGGCGATGAGTGATCCGCGCTTTGCCCTGGACGAGCTTCCGACCGGAAGCGATCCCGCCGCCTGGCTCGGCTGGACGACGCTTGCCCAGTCGCGGGCCTCGCATCCCGGCCAGTCAGCCTGGGTGTCGGCCAATGCCGGCTCCGGCAAGACGCATGTGCTGACGCAGCGGGTGATCCGGCTTCTGCTGGCGGGCGCCCGCCCCTCCTCCATTCTCTGCCTGACCTACACCAAGGCCGCGGCGTCCGAAATGTCGAACCGCGTCTTCGAGCGGCTGGCTGAATGGGCAACGCTTGATGATCGGGAATTGGCCAAGCGGATCGCGGCGATCGAGCAGAGGGAGCCGGATCGCGCGACGCTCGCCGCTGCACGCCGGCTGTTTGCCAAGGCTCTGGAAACGCCGGGTGGTCTGAAGATCCAGACGATCCATGCCTTTTGCGAAGCGCTGCTGCACCAGTTTCCGCTGGAGGCGAATGTCGCTGGGCATTTCAACGTTCTCGACGATCGGGCGGCCGTGACCGTCCTTGCTGAGGCCCGGCGATTGCTGCTGACGGCGACATCGACGGAAAACGACGCCGGCCTGGCGGAAGCCTTTTCCCAGGTGCTGAGCATTGCGGATGAAAGCGGGCTCGAAGCACTCATTGCCGACACCGTAGCGAACAGACACGCGATCCGCGACTTTCGACTGCGTGCAGAACGGACCGGTGGTCTCGATGCCGCCCTGCGCAACGGCCTTGGTATTGGCCCGCTCGAAAGCGAGATCAGTCGCGCCGAGGAATACTGGCCGCTTGCCGGCCTATCAGGTGGCAATTTCAGCCGTTACATCCAGCTTGCCCTCGAAAAGGGCGGCGAGAAGGTGCGCACTGTCGCGGAGGTGCTGGAGCGGGCGCTGGTGGAGACGGATCCGCTGGAGCGCGCGAAGCTGCTCGACCAGGCCTTCCTGACGGCGCAGGAAGCCCCGAAGGCCGACAGCTCGCTGATTGCAGCCGCCATGACAAAGGTTGCGCCTGATCTCAAGGATGCTGTCATCGCGGCCCGCGATCATGTGGTCGCCATGCGGGATCGGCTGCGGATCTTCCGCATGTACGAGGCGACGCGTTCGGCGCTGACGCTGGCCGTGCGTCTCGACACCGACTACGAGGAACTGAAGAAGCGACGGTCGCAGCTCGATTTCGAGGATTTGATCGTAAGGACCGCTCGGCTTCTAACACGAGGTGATGTCGGCGCCTGGGTCCATTACAAGCTCGACCAGGGCATCGACCATATCCTCGTCGACGAAGCGCAGGATACGAGCCCCGTGCAATGGGACGTGATCCGGTCGCTACGCGAGGACTTCTTTACGGGCCTGAGTGCTCGGCCGGAGATTCGAACCTTCTTCGCCGTGGGTGACGAGAAGCAGTCGATCTATTCCTTCCAGGGCGCACGACCCGAGCAGTTCTCTCAAGAGGCGCGCCAGACCGAACGGGCCGTGACCGAGAGTGGACAGAGCTTCAACACGGTGCGGCTGCCGCTCTCCTTCCGCTCGACGCAGTCAGTGCTCGCGGCTGTCGACCAGGTCTTCAGTTTCTCGGAAAACAATCGGGGCCTGAGTGCTGCCGGCGCCGACGTCGTGCATCAATCCAGCCGCATCGGTCATCCCGGTACCGTCGACGTCTGGGACATGATCGCTGCCGAGAAGCAGGAGAAAGACGAAGACTGGACGGCACCCTTCGACGCCACGCCGGAAAGCGCGCCATCCGCCATTCTTGCACGGCGCGTGGCGCACCAGATCAGCCAGATCGTCGGTCGCGAGACGATCATCGAGAAGGGCAACAAACGGCTGATCCGCCCGGGCGATATCCTCGTCCTCGTTCGCAAACGCGACGGTTTCGTCAATGCACTGACCCGCTCTCTCAAGCGTCCCTACAACGTACCGGTCGCCGGTGCCGACCGTCTGAAGTTGACCAGTCACATCGCGGTGCAGGACCTGCTGGCACTCGGGCGCTTTCTGCTGCTCCCCGGTGACGACTTGTCCCTGGCGTCCCTTCTGAAAAGTCCCCTCTTCAACCATAGCGAAGACGCGCTGATGGAATTGGCGGCCGAGCGGCCGGAGGGGCAAAGCCTCTGGGACCGATTGGCGGCGCAGGCCGAGACTGATGCGGCTTGGAAGCGAACGTCCGATCTCCTCCGCCTGTTTCTGGAGCAGGCGCGGGAATACTCCGTGCATGATTTCTACGCGCGTGTGCTCAGCGTTCATGGCGGTCGACGGGCCTATCTGGGCCGTCTCGGCTCCGAGGTCAGCGATATCCTGGATGAATTCCTGACCTTTGCCCTGTCCTTCGAGACCAGCGGGCTGCCGGGCCTCCAGTCCTTCGTCTCGACGCTGGAAATGGAGGCACCGGAGGTCAAGCGCGAGCAGGACAAGGAGCGCAACGAGGTCCGCATCATGACGGTGCATGCCTCGAAGGGGCTCGAGGCGCCAATCGTCTTCCTCATCGATGGTGGATCAAAGCCGTTCAATTCCAACCATGTGGCCAAACTCCGGATCCTCGAGAGGCCCAACGGCGGGGCGTTGCCGATCTGGGTTCCGACCAAGGCGCTCGGAAATTCGATTTCCGCAGGCGACATGGATAAGCGCAAGGGCCAGGCAGAAGAGGAGTATCGCCGCCTGCTCTATGTCGCGATGACGCGCGCGGCAGATCGCCTGATCGTGGCGGGCTATCGCGGCGTGCAGGATACAGGCGAAATCTGGCACAAAATGATCTCTCATGCGCTCAGTTCAGATGAGATCCGCTCACGCCCCATGGAGTTTCAAGGGCCGGACGGTAGCTGGACCGGGACGCGCTGGTCCCTGGGCGAGGCTGAGCAGGATCTGCCGGTTATGGCCGAGAGCACTGAAAACGAAGAGAGCCACAGCCTCCCCTCTACGCTCTGGAAGCCGCTGCCACCACCGGTCAGTCTGCCGAGACCCTTGAGCCCTTCTGGTGCGGGCAGCATCGTTGTGGATGACGACGAGGATGTACTGACGGCCTCTGCGCTCTTTGCAACGACGGAGAAAGCCGATCTCGCCCTCCAGCGCGGACGCCTCATCCACCGCTTGCTGCAGAACCTCCCAGTCCTTCCGGCCTCAGAGCAAAGAACGGCGGCCGAGCGCTATGCCAACCGCGCCGCACGGTTCTGGACCGCAGAGCAGCGAGAGCGGCTCGTCTCGACGGTCATGTCCGTTCTGGAGGACGAAAGCCTGGGTCCCCTGTTCAGCGCCGGCAGCCGGGCCGAGGTTTCCGTCATGGGAACGATGCGGCTGAAAGGTGAGCTTCGCGCGGTCTCAGGGCGGATTGACCGCATGACCGTGCTTGCCGATCGAGTCATCATTGCCGACTACAAGACGAACCGGAATCCCCCCTTGGAGGCTGCTCAAGCCCCCCTCTCCCATCGGGTCCAGCTCGCCATCTATCGCGAGATAATGGCGCCGCTCTATCCCGGCAAACAAGTCGAATGCTGGCTGATATACACCGAAAACGGCAGGCTCATTCCCCTCGATGACAGCCTTCTTCAGCGGTCCCTTGCCGACCTCGAAACATCGTGAGATACCGCATATTGAAATTGCTGCCGTGCGGCATCACATATCTAGTCAATTCCGTATTTATGAAGGGAGAGCCCCATGGCTACCGTTAAAGTCGACAAGTCCAACTTCCAGGCCGAGGTTCTCGACGCTTCCGAACCGGTTGTCGTGGATTTCTGGGCTGAATGGTGCGGCCCGTGCAAGATGATTGCGCCGAGCCTCGAAGAAATCTCCAACGAGCTCGCCGGCAAGGTGAAGATCGCCAAGCTCAACATCGATGAAAACCCGGAACTGGCTGCACAGTTCGGTGTTCGCTCGATCCCGACGCTTGCCGTCTTCAAGGGTGGCGAAGTGGCCGATATCAAGGTCGGTGCGGCGCCGAAGACTGCGCTGTCCAGCTGGATCGCTGGCGCGGCCTGAGCCTCACGTCATTGATGACCAAAGAAAAAGCCCGGTTTTCGCCGGGCTTTTTTCATGTGGGGATGGTGCCGTTTTCGGCGAGCACATTGCCCGCAAGATAGAGGGAACCGCCGATCATGATACGCGGCGGAACACCGCCTTCGCTGCGTTCACGGATGGCATCCAGTGCCTGGGCCAGCGATCCCATCGGAACCGCCTTCAGTCCGGCCTCTGCTGCTGATAGAGCGAGGGCCACCGGGTCGAGGCCAACGTCAGAGCCGTGGATCGGGACGGTGTAGACGTTGTGGGCGATATCGACGAAGGCACGGAAGAAGCCGATCGGGTCCTTGGTGTTGATCATGCCGATCACCAGATGCAGCGGCCGCGCCTGGCGTTCTTCCATGGCTGCCATGGCTTCGGCGACCACTTCGCCTGCACCGGGATTGTGGCCTCCGTCGAGCCAGATTTCAGCGCCGGCCGGCGCACGCTCCACAAGCCGACCTTCGGTCAGCTTTTGCAGACGACCCGGCCATTCGACTGACAGCATAGCCTTTTCGGCAATCTCTTCGGTGACAGAGTAGCCGGCCGCCTTGACCGCACGGATAGCGGTTGCGGCATTGCCGATCTGGTGCCGACCCGGCAGACGCGGCAGCGGCAGGTCCATCAGACCGAATTCGTCCTGGTAGACGAGCCGTCCGAATTCTTCATACGCCAGGAAATCCTGAGCGAAGACGGCAAGCGGACCGCCCAGGCGCTCGGCTGTGCTGATCAGCACGTCCTTGGCGCCGTCGAATTCCTGGTGGCCGATGACGACGGGAATACCGCGCTTCATGATGCCGGCCTTTTCGGCGGCGATCAGTTCGACCCGGTCGCCGAGATAGGCCTGATGATCGAGCGAGATGGGCTGAACGATGCAGACAGCCGGGTTTTCGACGACATTCGTGGCATCGAAACGCCCACCCAGACCGACCTCAAGCACGACGACGTCTGCAGGCTGCTCAGAGAAGAGAATGAAGGTGACCGCCGTCAGGATCTCGAAGACGGTGATGGGCTGGCCGCCATTGGCATCGGCAACACGGCGCAGCGCATCTGCGAAGAGCGCATCGTCTACGATCTGCCCGCGGCCACCCTTGACGCCGATACGATAGCGCTCATGCCAGCGCACCAAGTGTGGCGAGGTGTGGACGTGAACAGAGAGGCCCTGCGCTTCCAGAAGCGCACGGCAGAAGGCGGTGGCTGAGCCCTTGCCATTGGTGCCGGCCACATGAATGACCGGCGGCAGCTTCAGATGCGGATTGCCCAGAACCTCAAGGAGGCGCCGGATGCGGTCGAGCGAGAGATCATAGCCCTTGGGGTGTAGCCCCATGAGCTTTTCGATCTCGGCATCGGCTTGGCTGACGATGGGGTCTGTCATGACACTCGTTCCGCTGCCGCGGGCTCAAGGGGAAGCAAGGCTCAGGCCGAAGCCTTGGCGACCGGCTTCGTCACGTTGGCCGGAACCGCCGTGTCGTTTGCAGGGCGCTTGGTCATGATCTTCAGCACGCGCGCCAGCGTGTCCGGAATGTCATGACGCTTGACGACCATGTCGACCATGCCGTGTTCCAGGAGGTATTCCGAGGTCTGGAAGCCTTCCGGGAGCTTTTCGCGGATCGTCTGTTCGATAACGCGCTTGCCGGCGAAGCAAATCTCGGCGCCAGGTTCTGCAATGTGGAGATCGCCCAGCATAGCATAGGACGCCGTGACGCCACCCGTAGTCGGGTTGGTCAGGACGACGATGTATGGCTGGCCGGCTTCCTTCAGCATGTCGACGGCGACCGTCGTGCGCGGAAGCTGCATGAGCGAGAGGATACCCTCCTGCATGCGGGCACCACCCGAAGCTGGGAACATGACGAGCGGGCACTTTTCCTTGATGGCGCGCTCGAAGGCCTTCACGATCGCTTCGCCAGCCGCAATGCCGAGCGAACCACCCATGAAGTTGAATTCGTGCACAACGGCCACGAGCTTCAGGCCCTGTACGGTGCCAACGCCAGCGACGATCGTGTCTTCCTGATCGGTCTTGACGCGGCTATCCCGCAGGCGATCGGTGTATTTCTTGGAATCGCGGAACTTCAGCGGGTCCTGCGCCACCTTCGGCTGCTTCAGAGCTTCAAACTGGCCACCGTCGAAGAGGTCGGTCAGACGCGCCTTGGCCGGCATCTTCATGTGATAGCCGGAGGCCGGGATGACCCACTTGTTCTCTTCCAGATCCTTATGGAAGACCATCTCGCCCGTTTCCGGGCACTTGATCCAGAGGTTTTCTGGAACTTCGCGGCGACCCAGCATGGAATTGATGCGCGGGCGCACATAGTTGGTGATCCAGTTCACGCGGCTTACTCCTGATGTTTCGAGCCCATATGGGGTGCTTATTCGGCGGCGGCAAGACGTGCGGAACGCACGCCGCTTGCCAGCCCGCGCACCAGCGTGGCAACGGCCTGAACCGTATCCGCCGTCGCTTTTCCATCGGCTGTGAGGTTGGTGGCAACCTGATTGACGATCGCGGTACCGACCACGACGCCATCGGCATTGGCACCGATCAGACGGGCATGCTCGGCGGTCTTGACGCCGAAGCCGACGCAGATCGGCAGGTCCGTGTGCGCCTTGATGCGCTGGACAGCGCCGGCAACACGCGAGGGATCCGGTAGCGACGAACCGGTGATCCCGTTCATCGAGACGTAATAGACGAAGCCCGAGGTGTTCTTGAGAACGGTCGGCAGACGCTTGTCGTCGGTGGTCGGCGTCGCCAGGCGGACGAAGTTGATATCGCGGCTGCGGGCCGGAATGCAGAGCTCGTCGTCCATTTCCGGCGGCAGATCGACAACGATCAAGCCGTCGATGCCGGCAGCCAGAGCGTCATCCAGAAAGCGCTCGACGCCATACACGTAGATCGGGTTGTAATAGCCCATCATGACGATCGGCGTTTCGTTGTCCGTCTTGCGGAATTCACGCGCGAGATCGAGCGTGCGCACGAGCGTCTGGCCAGCCTTGAGGGCACGCTGGCCTGCAAGCTGGATCGCCGGGCCGTCGGCCATCGGATCCGAGAAGGGCATGCCCAGCTCGATGACGTCGGCGCCGGCTTCCGGCAGGGCCTTCATGATCGCGAGCGACGTGTCGTAATCCGGATCGCCACCCATGAAATAGGTGACGAGTGCCGGGCGGCCTTCTGCCTTCAGGGCAGCGAAACGTTGGTCCATACGCGCAGTCATGATCAGAGCCCCATACCGAGAATCTTGCCGACAGTGAAGATGTCCTTGTCGCCGCGGCCGCAGAGGTTCATCACGATGATCTGGTCCTTGTCCATCTTGGGCGCGCGCTTGATGACTTCAGCGAGCGCATGGCTCGGCTCGAGCGCCGGGATGATGCCCTCAGTGCGTGTCAGCAGCTGGAACGCGGCGAGTGCCTCATCGTCCCTGATCGGAACGTATTCGACGCGGCCCATATCCTTCAGCCAGGAGTGCTCCGGGCCGATGCCGGGATAGTCGAGGCCGGCGGAGATCGAATGACCTTCCTTGATCTGGCCATCACCATCCTGCAGCAGATAGGTGCGGTTGCCGTGAAGGACGCCGGGCGTGCCTGCGGTCAGCGAGGCGCAATGCTCCTCACCTTCGAGGCCCTTGCCACCGGCTTCGACGCCGACGATGCGGACGCTTTCATCGTCGAGGAAAGGATGGAAAAGGCCGATCGCGTTCGATCCGCCACCGACGGCAGCAATCAGCATATCCGGCAGACGGCCTTCGGCGGCAAGCATCTGCTCGCGGGTTTCCCGGCCAATCACCGACTGGAAGTCGCGGACCATTTCCGGATAGGGATGCGGGCCAGCCGCCGTACCGATCATGTAATAGGTGTCGTCGACATTGGTGACCCAGTCGCGCAACGCCTCGTTCATGGCATCCTTCAGCGTGCCGTGGCCAGCCGTTACCGGCTTCACTTCGGCGCCGAGGAGCTTCATGCGGAAGACGTTCGGCGCCTGGCGCTCGACATCAGTCGCGCCCATGTAGACAACGCAAGGAATGCCGAAGCGGGCCGCGACCGTGGCCGAGGCCACGCCGTGCTGTCCGGCGCCGGTTTCAGCGATGATGCGGGTCTTGCCCATGCGCTTGGCGAGCAGGATCTGGCCGAGGCAGTTGTTGATCTTGTGCGAACCTGTGTGGTTTAGCTCATCGCGCTTGAAGTAGATCTTCGCGCCACCGAGTTCTTCCGTCAGGCGCTCGGCGAAATAGAGCGGGCTCGGACGACCGGTATAGTGGGTATTCAGATGCGCCAGCTCAGCCTGGAATTCCGGATCCGTCTTTGCCTTTTCCCATTCTGCCTGCAGCTCCAGGATGAGCGGCATCAGCGTCTCGGCCACGAAACGGCCGCCAAAGATGCCGAAGCGGCCGTCTTCGTCTGGACCTTCACGGAAGGAATTGGGTTTGGGTGACTGGTTCACTTGACACTCCCTGAAACCGGCTGTGCACGACTTGCCTCGGCGACGGCCGCAAAAAACTCATCCATAATCTGCAGATCCTTGACGCCCGGCGCGGATTCCACGCCAGAGGATACGTCGATTGCACGGGCTCCGGTTTCTCGCAGAGCCTCTGCAATGTTGGCCTTGTTCAGGCCTCCGGAAAGCATGTAATCGACGCTGTCGTCAAGCGAGCGCAGCAGGCGCCAATCGAAGGTCACGCCATTGCCGCCGGGCAAATCGGAGCCCACAGGCGGTTTGGCGTCGAAGAGAAAACGATCGGCAATACCGATATAGGGCTCTATGCGCCTCAGGTCATCGGCATCGCGGATGGAAAATGCCTTCATGATCGGCAGGCCCGTTACGGCCTTGACGGTCAACAGGCGTTCCGGGCTCTCGTGGCCATGGAACTGCAGGATATCCGGACGCATCAGCGCAATAATCTCGTCGAGATCATCATTGTCGACATCCACCGTGACCGCAACACTCTTCACCCGACCACGTACTCGGTCTGCCAGTGTTCCTGCGATGTCAGGCTCGATGTTGCGCGGGCTCTTTTCAAAGAAGATGAAGCCAATATGGCTCGCGCCACGTTCGGCCGCACGATCGACGGCCTCCGGCGTCTTCAGTCCGCAGATCTTGATATCGGGTCTCATGGCAGCGAAGTCGCACGAATTCAAAAAAGAGTCGAGCCAATTTGCGACAAAGGCTGAAAGGTCGCGGGTCGCTCAGGCAAAGTCGATGGCGTGCAGTGTCGAGCCATGCCGCTTCAGCCATGCCTTGGCCTCTTCCATCTCGGGGCAGAGCTTGCGGCAGAGTGCCCAAAAGTCCGGGCCATGGTTCATCTCACGCAGGTGCGCAACTTCGTGGGCGGCGAGATAATCAATGACAAGAGGCGGCGCCATGACGATGCGCCAGGAGAAGCTGAGCTTGCCATCCCAGGAACAGGACCCCCAGCGGCTGCGGGTGTCCTTGAGGGTCATGCTCTTGACCGGCTTACCGACATTTTTGGCATGAAACTCGACCAGACGCTCCAGATCGCGGCGCGCTTCCTTCTTCAGAAAGTCGGCAACACGCCTTGGCAGGTGATCTTCAAGCCCGCTGACGCTCAGGACATGGCCGATCTCGCTGTCGATCGACTGGGTGAGACCTCGCAGTTGTCCGGTATGGACGATCCGATGCGGAATGCCGCGGAGCAGGATCTCTCCGCCGTCCTCGACGCTGCCGACCGACTTCTGGCGTTTCAGCTTGGTGCTGAGCCAGCCTTGGTGCCGATCAAGGAAGTCATCGATGTCCCGTTCCCGCAAACCATGGGGAATGGTCATCTTCAAGGCGCGGCCGCCTGGCTCGATCCTGAGCGTGATACGGGTTGCGCGGCTGTTCCTGCGAATTGTCAGCGGGATCGACCGGCCATTTACGGCGACGGCTCGCTCCAGCTGGATTGCTGGTTCTCTAAGGGGTTTCAGCTTTTTCAGCAGGGGAAACATAGTCCGTGTTCTAGCCGATTCGTGCGCGGATGCTGATCAAAAAAAGGCCGGCGCAATAGCGCCGACCTCGGTCTCGTCACGTGAGCACCCGGCAGATCAGTTGCCGGTGAAGCCCTGGGTCGGAGCGGATTCGCCTGACGTCTTCATCTGCTGACGGTCGCGCATGAAGCGGTCGAATTCTTCCTGGTCCTTCGCCCGGCGCAGTTCGCGGGCGTAGTTGTCGAATTCGGCGCGCATTTCATCGAGACGGCGACGTTCTGCGTCGAGACGCTCAAGTTCGGTCTTGCGCCAGTCGTCGAAAGCGACGTTGCCGGTGGAGGCAGGCGCAGTGTAGCTGTTGGAGCGGCACCAGGCGAAGGCACTATCCGCCTTCTGGTTGGCTTCCCGCTTGAAGCTCTGGAACTTCTCACCGAACAGGATGTAGGCAAGCATGGCCAGACCGAGCGGCCAGAAGACCATGAAGCCGACTACCATCAAGGCGACGGTTGCCGGAGTCCAATCCGGCCGAAGCAGTGCTGACTGGTTCATCATCGATAACCTCGTTTTGCGCGGACGGCGGAATGCTGTCCGATGGTTTCGATGTGGGAAATGCAACCCTGCCCTTCAAGAAAGAAGCGGACCCAATCGGAGAACCGACTGAATCCGCTGCTTAAATTCGAAATGCCGAAAGTATCAGAGAGCCTTTCCGCCCTTGATGACGCGCTTGACCGGCGTTGCCTTCTGGCCTTTGCCGTGGGTCTTGGCGAACTGGACGATGCGCGGAGCGATCTCGCGGCGGAACCGTGAACCGTTGAACACACCGTAGTGCCCGACATCCGGCTGCATGTAATGCATGCGCATTTGCTCCGGAATATTCGTGCAGATCGTCTGCGCGGCCTTCGTCTGGCCAACGCCGGAGATGTCGTCGTTTTCGCCTTCCACGGTCAGAAGCGCGACATTGCGGATCGCCGTAGTGTCGACACGCTTCGTACGATGCATCATCTCCCCTTTGGGAAGCGCATGCTTGATAAAAACGGTATCGACCGTCTGCAGATAGAATTCCGCGGTCAGGTCCATGACTGCCAGATATTCGTCGTAGAAGTCACGATGCTTCTCGGCCGAGTCCCCGTCGTTCTTGACGAGGTGCATGTAGAACTCCTTGTGGGCGATCATATGCCGATCAAGGTTCATCGACATGAAGCCCGAGAGCTGCAGGAAGCCGGGATAGACGGCGCGCATGACGCCGGGCTGCGGCCACGGAACCTGCATGATGACGTTGTCGCGGAACCATTCGAGCGGCTTGTCCTGCGCGAGCTGATTGACTGCTGTCGGGTTGATGCGTGTGTCGATCGGGCCACCCATGAGCGTCATCGATGCCGGGGCACAGGTGTCTCCATCGGCTTCCATGACGGCTACGGCGGCAAGCACGGGCACGGAGGGCTGACAGACAGCAACGACATGGGTGTCGGGGCCGAGATGGTGAAGCATGTCGATGACGTAATCGATGTAATCGTCGAGATCGAAGTCGCCCTCGGTCACCGGAACCATCCGGGCGTCGATCCAGTCGCTGATATAGATGTCAGCACTCGGCAGCAGCGCCTCGACTGTGCCGCGCAGCAATGTGGCATAGTGGCCGGACATCGGGGCGACGATCAGGATGCGCGGGCCTTTTTCGGCACCGGCCGGCAGATGCCGCTTGAAGTGGATCATGTCACAGAAGGGCTTGCGCCAGACGATCTCTTCTTCAACCTTCACGCTCTCACCATCGACCGTGGTTGTCGGAAGACCGAAGGCAGGCTTGCCATAGCGGCGCGTGACGCGCTCAAAGACTTCGAAGCCTGCGGAGAAGGAGCGCCCCACGACGGTGTGCGACCAAGGGTTCAACGGATTTTTCCAGGCGAGGTTCATGGCGTCGGCGGTTGCCCGGAAAGGCGCCATGACTGCGTGGTTCAGTTCGTAGAGCTGATAGAACATGGGTTCCGTACCTTTGTACCAGACCGAGAGGTCCGAGTTCATTCGCTACACTAACAGACTTTGTGCAACGCAAAAGCCCGGATTTTTCCTCGGCTGGCGTCACGGAAAGCCCTCAGACTTCGGATGATGTTCTAAAAGGCTTAAGGTTCCCTCCCCGCGACGCGGTTAATCAATGACCGCAGAGTTCACCTGAAATTGCAGCCTCTACCCTTTCCGAGGCTTGCGAATTGATGTTTGTTCCATCCGTCGTCCCAAGACATGAGTGAAGGAACACCATGACCACCAGCAATCACCGTAAGTCCGAGTTCAACGTCGATCCGATCTTCCTCGATCGTTGGTCTCCGCGTGCTTTCGACGGAAGCACCATGCCGAAAGAAGACCTGCTGACCATCCTTGATGCGGCTCACTGGGCACCGTCTGCGTTCAACTACCAGCCCTGGCGCTTTGTCTATGCCCTGAAGGGCACGCCGGAGTTCGACAAGTTTCTCGACATTCTGATCGAGTTCAACCAGGGCTGGGCCAAGAATGCCTCGGCTCTGGTCTTCATCTTCTCCGATACGCTGAGCCGCCCTGCCGACGGTTCTGAGCCCAAAGCGTACCGCAGCCACAGCTTCGACGCGGGTGCCGCCTGGGGACTTCTCTCCCTGCAGGCCATCAAGTCGGGTTACTTCGCTCACGCCATGACCGGCTTCAGCTTCGATCGTGCGCTCTCCGAGCTCGGCGCACCTGAAGGTTTCCATATCAATGCGGCCGTTGCGATTGGGAAGCTCGGCGACAAGGAAGCCCTGCCCGAGGGGCTGCGTTCGCGGGAAACCCCGAACGATCGGAAGCCGCTTTCAGAAGTCGCTCTCGAGGGTCACTTCTGAAGGACGCGTCTGGTTTCACGTGAATCACGTTAACCATTACGCTGGCAATGACTGTGGATAAAGAAAGGGCCGCTTCGGATTGAAGCGGCCCTTTGTCGTTTGCTGATTGAGCAAATTAGATGTCGAGGTTGGCGACGCTCAGCGCATTTTCCTGGATGAACTCGCGGCGTGGCTCGACTTCGTCGCCCATGAGGCGCGAGAACAGGCCATCGGCATCGGTCGCATCGTTGACCTTGACCTGCAGCAGGGAGCGGACATTCGGGTCCAGCGTGGTTTCCCAGAGCTGCTCGGCGTTCATTTCGCCCAAGCCTTTGTATCGCTGCATCGAAAGGCCCTTGCGGCCAGTGGCGAAAATCGAATCCAGCAGCGCGCGGGGACCGGACATGTCGCTGCGTCCGTCCTTGCGGGTCAGAACCGGTGGCTCCGAATAGATCTCGCGGAGGCGTGCGGACATCTGGTCCATATGGCGGGCATCAGCAGAGCCGATGAGAGCGACGTCGACCGAGGCGACTTCCTTCACGCCACGGACCATACGCTCGAAGCGCAGACCGCCTTCGTCGGTGACAAAACCCTGCCAGCCGCGCTCGGTGTCTTCCGCGATCATGTCAAGGCGGCTTGCGACAAGCGCTGCCGTTGCTTCCGCCTGCTGGCGATTGCCGGTGAGCTCAGGATTGAGAGCGCCGCCGATTGCCGCCTGCTCGATGACATTGCGATTGTAACGGGAATGCAGGCCATCGACCAGTGAACGCAGGCGCAGCGCGTCCTGGATCACATCCCGCAGGTCCTGGCCGGCGCGGACTTCACCATTGGCGAGAGTAAGCGTGGCTTCCTCGAGACCCATAGTGATCAGGTAATCTTCAAGCGCCTTTTCGTCCTTCAGGTACTGAACGGACTTGCCGCGCGAGACCTTATAGAGCGGCGGCTGGGCGATGTAGAGGTGGCCGCGCTCGATCAATTCCGGCATCTGACGGAAGAAGAAGGTGAGCAACAGGGTTCTGATATGCGCGCCGTCCACGTCAGCATCGGTCATGATGATGATCTTGTGGTATCGCAGCTTGTCCGCGTTGAACTCGTCCTTGCCGATCGATGTGCCGAGCGCGGTGATCAGCGTGCCGATTTCCTGGCTCGAAAGCATCTTATCGAAGCGCGCGCGCTCGACGTTCAGGATCTTACCACGCAGCGGCAGGATCGCCTGGTTTTCGCGCGAACGGCCCTGCTTCGCGGAGCCACCTGCCGAGTCACCCTCGACGAGGAAAAGTTCGGATTTGGCCGGGTCGCGCTCGGAGCAGTCGGCGAGCTTGCCTGGCAGGGAGGCGATGTCGAGTGCGCCCTTGCGGCGGGTCAGTTCACGCGCCTTGCGGGCGGCTTCGCGGGCAACAGCGGCCTCGACGACCTTGCCGACGAGGATCTTGGCTTCGGTCGGATGTTCTTCGAACCAGGTGCTGAGCGCTTCGTTGACGAGGTTTTCAACGACCGGGCGCACTTCCGACGAAACGAGCTTGTCTTTCGTCTGCGACGAGAACTTGGGATCCGGTACCTTTACCGAGAGGACGGCCGAGAGACCTTCGCGGCAATCTTCACCCTGCAGCGATACCTTTTCCTTCTTGGTGATGCCGGAGCTATCCGCATAGGACGTCACCTGACGCGTCAAAGCTGCGCGGAATCCGGCCATATGGGTGCCGCCATCGCGCTGGGGGATGTTGTTGGTAAAGCAGAGGACATTCTCGTGGTAGCTGTCATTCCACCACATGGCGACTTCGACGGTGATGCCGTCCTTCTCGCCCTTGATGGCGACAGGCTTATCGACGAGCGGCTTCTTGGAGCGATCGAGATAACGGACGAAGGCTTCGAGGCCGCCGTCATAGAGCATTTCTTCCTGGCGGATGTCGGACTTGCGCTTGTCGGTCAGAAGAATGCGGACACCGGAATTCAGGAAGGCGAGCTCGCGAAGGCGGTGCTCCAGCGTTCCATAGTCGAAATCGACATTGGTGAAGGTCTCGGTGCTGGGAAGGAAGGTCACTTCCGTTCCCGAACGGCCTTCATATTCACCGATCACCTTCAGCGGGCCGTCAGCCACGCCATGGGTGAAGGTGATTTCGTGCAGCTTATTGTTGCGGCGGATCTTCAGGGTGAGCTTGACCGAGAGCGCATTGACGACGGATACGCCGACGCCATGCAGACCGCCTGATACCTTGTAGGAATTCTGGTCGAACTTACCGCCGGCATGCAGCTGGGTCATGATGACCTCGGCAGCCGAAACGCCTTCGCCGGTGTGAATATCCGTCGGGATACCACGACCGTTGTCGGTTACCGTGACCGAACCATCCGCATTCAAGGTGACCGTGACGATGTCGGCGTGACCGGCCAGAGCCTCGTCGATCGCGTTGTCGACGACTTCGTAGACCATGTGGTGAAGGCCCGAGCCGTCGTCGGTGTCGCCGATATACATGCCGGGACGCTTTCGGACTGCGTCCAGTCCCTTCAGAACCTTGATCGAGTCCGCGCCATATTCGGCCGGACCATCATTTTCCGCGATCGGCAAGTCGGTCATTCAGCAATCTTTCCAGTCAATTCTCAAAGGCCCGGCTGATTCGAATCAGCAGCTTCAAGTGGCCCGACTATAGGGGTTTTGGCCTGAGTTCCAAAGGCGAGGGCGTTGTTTCTGGTGGATAGAGAGGGCTTTTCAACCCCATCACGGCCGTTTTTTGGCGCCATCCAGAATATCCTGCATTTCTCGTATCACATCCGGAGAGAGCTGGCGAATCAGCTTCGAAAGATCGTTGGCGAATGCGGTGTATTCGGGCTTCATGCCGGAGGTATCTATGGCGACCCGCGGGTCAGAACGACCGGCCACAGAGAACAGCTCCTCAGCCTCATCCCAGATGATGTTGAAGTATCCGGCCACCCGCTGGAGGAAGTCGAAATTCGGCAGACCCCGTTTGCCGTGTTCCAGTGCCGAGAGATAAGCAGGCGAAACACCGATAGCGGCAGCCATTTCCTTCTGGGACACGCCCTTGCGTTCCCGCAGCTGTCGCAAGGCGTCGCCGAAGGGCGTCATCGACGATCCTGCCCGCGGCGGGACAGCCGCACATAAAGGGCGCCCTCCCCGCCATGGTGGCGAGCGGCCGGCTCATAGGATGAGATGATGAAGCGGAATTCCGGCATCGCGAACCAGAGCGGGACTGCACGCTTCAATGCGCCTTCGCTGCCGAGTGAGCTGCCCTTGCCGGTGATGACCAGGACGTGGCGCAGCCCACGCTCATGCGCGCGGATCAGGAAGTCCAGCAACATGCCATGCGCCTCGCTCTGGATCAGGCCGTGCAGATCGATGCGCGCTTCGAGTGCCAGATGACCACGGGAGAGCTTGCGCTTGACCGGTTTTTCCAAGGGGTGGTGCGCATGCTGGGCTGGCTTGCGATCGCCTTCCGTGCTGACTGCAGACGAGGACAAGGCAGCGCGGTTGAGCGCGGGTACATCCTTTTCCTCGACCGGTGTCTCGAACTGCTCCTCGAAGCTCAAAAGGTCTTCCATCCGCCCGGGCATCGGACGGGTCGAGCGGGCGACCTTGCCCCAGAGGACACGATCTTCCGGATTGAGCTTTGATCCACCCGACACTCAGAAGAACCTCTCTGCCGCCTGCTTCGGGATCAGTATATAGAAATCCGCCGCGCTACGCACGGCGCCGGCCAGTTCGCCAGCCTCATCGCCAGACCCGGTGAAGATATCTCCACGAGCCGGGCCAACGATCGCAGAGCCGGTATCGAGCGCCAACATGGTGCGGGCAAAATCGCGCCCTCCATCCATGTGGGTGAGCCCCTTGGCATGGATGAAGAAGGGAAAGCCGAAAGTGTGGATCTGGCGATCAACCGCGAGTGACCGTCCGGCGATCAGCGGCACCTTGGCCGCTGCAATCGGGCCGCGGGTGAGATCATCGACCTCTGCCTCGCGAAAGAAGATGTAGGATCTGTTGTGCCACAGGATCTCGTCCACCCGCTCAGGATGGTCAGCCAGCCAGGCCCGGATCGACTGCATCGAAATTGCCGCTTCCGGGATCTCGCCAAGATCGATCAGCAGACGGCCTATGCCTGAGAAGGGATGTCCGGCTTTTGCGGTATAGGTGATGCGCCGAAGGCGGCCGTCCGGGTATCGCAAACGCGCTGCACCCTGAACATGGGCAAAGAAGACATCGACCTTCGAGCGAGCCCAGGCAATCTCAAGGTTCCGACCCTCGAGCCAGCCTTCGTCGATCGCGCGTCGATCCGGATAGAGCTGGATCCCAGCACCCGCCTGCAAGGCGAAGGCATAAGACGGACCGAGGTGATCGGGACGATTGCTGTCATCGACATCAACCAGATCCAGGGGGCGGCGATAGAAGGGATAGGAGAATTCATCATCCCGAACGTCGCTGACGGCCACTTCCGGCTCGTAAAAAGCCGTGACGAGCCCCGATTGAGTGCTCGTGGGCTCGATCAGAAAAGCCTGCGTCTCTTGCTCGAAGAATGATCGCGCCTCAGCAGCATCAACATAATTCAGACTTCCTGCCTGCTCAAGAAGAGGCAGCAGATCATCTGCAGTCAGACCGAGTGCACCCGCCTTATACGGTTTGACCGACCGCAGGTAATTCCCGCAGTCGGCCATGGCAGTCCAGAGAGACGATGGGTCATCGAAGCGCCAGCCCGGGATATCCTCGAAGGAGACGGGCTTCAGGCGAAAGGCGGAACCGACCTCCGTCATTGTTCCGCTTCGGTCGCAATCAGCTTCCAGTTCGGGTCACGCGAACGAACATCGCGTGCGAATGTCCAGACATCGTTCACCTCGGACACCGCCTCGGCGTCGCCATCGATCATGGTGCCGTCCTTATCGAAGGTGGCCGTAATCAGCTGGCTGACGATCCGAACCGTGACCTGCTCTTCGTTGTCCCGTGCCGAAGCCTGGGTGATTTCCGCCTTCTCGATCCCGACAAAGGTCGACCTCACGGTCTCGCCCCTGCTTTCGCGGTCGGCAATTGCGCTCTCGAAGCCCTCGAGGACTTCGCGAGACAACAGGCCCTTCAGGGCTTTCCGGTCGCCATCCGCGTAGGCCATGACGATCATCTCGTAGGCAATCTTGGCGCCGTTCAGGAATTCCTTGGGGCTGAAGCTCGGATCGTGGCGGAGAAGTTCGCGAAGCTGATCATTGAGGGGCGTGCCGGCCGGCGCATAAGCGTCTACAGCACCGAAGCGCTCCTCACCTGTCGCTTCCTCGCGGCGCGGCAGGGTCACAACCTTGCCGTCGTCACGCTCCGACGCCTTGGACAGATCGCGCTGAGCAAAGGGATCGAAGGGTGGCTTTTCGCTGCCCGTACGACGTCCGAGCACACTGCGAAGCTGAAAAAAGATCAGGACCGCGGCCACCAGGAAGAACAATGTAACGAAATCGCTAGATCCCATGAATACCGCCAGGCTTGATTGAATTTGATTTTTCGTTCTCCCATATAGTCTCCAGCGCCGCATCATTCAAATGGCGATGAGCATTCTTTGCAGCGAGTTTCCGCCGACTGTTGCGATATCGGGATCACAATGGCGTTTGGAGTGATACATGCGCCTGCCACTGGTGATCTTTCTGATCGCACCGCTCATCGAGATCGCCAGCTTTATCATCGTTGGTCAGGCGATTGGCGTTCTGCCCACGCTCGGGCTGATCATCCTGTCAGCCGTTGTCGGTGTAGCGCTGTTGCGCTTCCAGGGGGCTGGCATCTTGCGCCGCCTGCAGAGCGAGGCCCAGAGAGGCGTCGACCCGGGACGCGAACTGGTTCATGCGGCACTTCTCGTCGTTGCGGCCTTCCTGCTTATCGTGCCCGGCTTCTTTGGCGACATCATCGGGATTCTGCTCTTCCTCCCCTTCATCCGCGACCTTGCCTGGCGCTTGATCAAGCCGCGCCTCGTCGTCCGGAGCGCGTTTTCAAGCGACGGTTTTCGCACAACCCGTCCGGCCGATGAAAATGTCGTCGACCTCGGTGACGACGAGTTTCAAAGAGAGAGCAATCCGAACTCGGCAAGGCCCGACTCACCCTGGCGCGATCCTCGGATCGGCCGCGACTGACATGCCCTGCCCCTGCCGGGCCGCAGGGTTGTAAGGTGAAGTTTCAAATGTTAGATGGCCTTAGCAATTCATCTTCAAGGACACGCCCTATGGCCGACAACAATCAGGGAACGACTTCTCCTTCCCTCAATATTCTCGCCCAGTACATCAAGGATTTCTCCTTCGAAAATCCGGGTGCACCGCGATCGCTTCAGGCGCGCGACAAGGCGCCGGCCATCAACATCAATGTCAACGTCAATGCCAATCCGCTGTCCGACACCGACTTCGACGTGGTCCTGGCTCTGAATGCAGAAGCCAAGGATGGCGACAAGGTGGTGTTCGTCACCGAGCTGGTCTATGGCGGCGTCTTCCGGATTTCCGGCTTCCCACAGGAACACATGCTGCCGGTCCTCTTCATCGAATGCCCGCGCCTGCTCTTCCCGTTTGCCCGCCAGATCATCGCGGACGCTACCCGCAACGGCGGTTTCCCGCCGCTGATGATCGATCCGATCGACTTTGCGCAGATGTTCGCGCAGCGCGTTTCCGAAGAACAGTCGCGCGCGCAGAGCCAGTCGGCTCCGAACTGAGAAACTGCTGCAGTCAGCAGATATGGAAAGGGCCCTTGATCGGGCCCTTTTTCATGCGCTGTATTTGGACCAGATCGCCTTAGCCCCAAGGCGAGCGACAAGTCCGCCGTGACCTTCTACCTCGGTGGGGGAGAGGCGCGGCGCGAGTGTCCGAGGCCGCTCATAGCTGATCTCGATGACATCGGTGACTTCGTCAGTCTGGTTGCGCCGCGTTTCGACACTGGTAAGCCCGAGCGCCGCCTGGCGACCGCCGAGCATCTCGATATAGACTTCGGCTAGAAGTTCGGAGTCGAGCAAGGCGCCATGCTTGGTGCGGTGCGAGTTGTCGATCCCGTAGCGCCGGCACAAAGCATCCAGCGAGTTCGGACCCATCGGATGTTTGCGACGGGCGAGCGAAAGCGTATCGATGACCATATCGCCGGGAACGGGCGGCAGGCCCAACCGATCGAATTCCGCATTGATGAAGCCCATATCGAATGTCGCGTTGTGCGCGATCCACTTCGCTCCGTCGAAGAATTCCTGCAGCTCCGCGACAATGCCTGCGAATGGTGGCTTGTCTTTCAGGAAGTCATCCGTGATGCCGTGAACCGCAAGCGCATCCGGATGAACCTTACGGTCGCCTGGATTGATGTAGACATGGAATGTGCGGCCGGTCGGGAAGTGGTTCATCAACTCGATGCCGCCGATTTCGATGACACGATCGGCCTTGTTGTCGAGGCCGGTTGTTTCCGTGTCGAAGATGATCTCACGCATGGTTCGTCTGCTCCGCCTGCTCGCGTAACTCTCTCACGATCGTCTTGACCTGCTCGCGCGCCATGTCAATGCCGTGGCCGGTATCTACAACGTAATCCGCGCGCGCGCGCTTCTCCGCATCCGGTGTTTGGCGGGAAAGGATGAGCGCAAACTTCTCTTCCGTCATGCCCGGCCGTGACAGAACACGTTGTCTTTGGACCTCCGGCTCGCAAGTCACGACTACTACCATGTCCATTCTGGCATCGGCACGCGTCTCGAACAGGAGCGGTATGTCGAGCACGACGATTGAACACCCCAACTCCCGTTGTTTCTGCAGAAAGGCTGCCTCGCGTGCGCGGACCAGCGGATGAACGATCGCCTCGAGATCTCGGAACTTAGCCGGATTCTTCGCCAGATTCTCCGAGAGCTTCACGCGATCGACGACGCCATCAACGACTACTTCGGGAAAAAGCTCGGCAATCGGAGCGACGGCATCAGACCGGTATAGGTCATGTACGACCTGATCTGAATCGTTGACGGGAACGCCTTCATCAGCGAACAGCCCTGCTGTCGTTGTCTTTCCCATGCCGATCGATCCGGTCAGTCCGATGACGATCATGCATATGCCTCGATATCATCAAGAACGATCTGCCGCAGTTCCTGCGTGACTTCCGGTTTTTTCCCGAACCACTTTTCAAATCCCGGCGCCGCCTGGTGCAGAAGCATGCCCAGTCCATCGACGGTGGCAAGGCCCGCCTCTTTGGCCTGCAACAGAAAGGGAGTCATCAGGGGGACATAGACAATGTCGGTGACCAGGCCATCGCTCTTCATCTTGTGGAACGGCAGGTGAGGAGCTGGTGCGCCATCCATGCCAAGAGACGAGGTGTTCACAAAAAGGCCGGCGCCATCGAGAAGTGAATCGAGAGCCTCCATGCCATGAGCCTCAAGCTGTCCACCAAAACGGTCGACCAGTTCACGTGCGCGGTCGATGGTCCTGTTGACCACGTGGATTTCAGAAATACCGCGGTCGCGAAGCGATTGAAGGATCGCCCGGCTGGCGCCCCCTGCACCCAGAACAACAGCGCGTTCTGCCCGGTCCCAGCCAGGATGCTGAGTGTCGAGATTGGCGATGAAGCCGATGCCATCGGTATTGGTCGCATGCAGTAGCCCGTCCTTGCGCCACAAGGTATTGGCTGCACCGAGTTCCTCGGCGATCGGATCTACCCGATCCGCTAGCCGGCACGCGGCTTCCTTATGTGGGATCGTGACGTTGCCGCCGCAAAACGAACTCGTCTCCTGTTTCAGCGCATCGACGAATTCCGCAAACCGATCGGGCTCCACTGCAATCTTCTCATATGAGCCTGGGAGGTCATATGTCTTCAGCCAATGTCCATGGATCAGCGGCGAGCGCGAATGCTTGATCGGATAGCCGGCGACAAATGCACGCGGCGGAAATGTTTCACGTGAATCACGCATGGTTAATCTCGTGTTCACGCAGCGCCTCGAGGAGCGGGAGAAGCGGCAGGCCGAGGATCGTGAAGTAGTCACCTCCGATCGCATCGAAGAGTTGGATGCCCTCCCCTTCCAGCTGATAGCAGCCGACGCTGGAGAGGATCGTCTCGCCGTTGCGCTCCATATAGCCATCGAGGAATGCATCAGAGAATTCCCGAACTTGCATGCAGGCACGGACCACCTCGCTCCACAGCAGCTCGCCGTCCCGCACCAGGCAGACGGCGCTGTTCAGAAAATGCGCCTTGCCCCTCAACTGCGTGAGGGTGTCGCGTGCCTCATCCAGAGACGCCGCCTTGTGGAAGATCCGATCACCAAGCGACATGGTCTGGTCGCAGCCGATGACGTAGGCACCTGCATGACGCTGGGATACTTCGATGGCCTTGGCGAGTGCGAGGTGGCGCGCGACGGAGACGGGATCCCTCCCTGCTAGCGGGAGGTTCTCTTCTATGGCGCGTTCGTCCACCGCAGCCGGGACTGCCAGAAACTGCAGCCCCGCATTTTTCAGAAGCGCCTGGCGGGTCTTGCTGCCGGACGCCAGGATCAAAGGTGAACCCATGATAGATACCTTGATGATAGCAATTGACGTGGATTAGCGCGGCTTCGGACGGAGAGCAACAATCGCCGCTGCCGTCTCTTCGATCGATCGGCGGGTGACATCGATCAGCGGCCAGTTATTGCGGGCACACAAAGCGCGGGCGTATTTGAGCTCTTCGGTAATCGATGCGCGATCGACATATTCGCTTCGATCATAGCCTGGCGTTGTTCCCAGAATGCGGTTCTCGCGCACCTGAGAGATCCGGTCCGATGTTGCAATCAATCCGACGACGAGCGGCCGGGTCGCCTTGAGGAGACCGTCGGGCAATGGCACACCGGGAACGATTGGCAGGTTCGCCGTCTTGATACCCCTGTTGGCGAGATAGATGCTCGTTGGCGTCTTTGACGTCCTGCTGATGCCGATGATGACGACATCGGCCTGATCATAGTCTTCCGGCGCCTGACCATCATCGTGGTCCATCGTGAAATTCAACGCTTCGATGCGTGCGAAATAGTCGGCGTTCAGCACGTGCTGGGCACCCACCCGCCCCCGCGACGGTGCTCCGAGATAGGTCTGAAACTTTTCGATGATCGGCGCCAAGACGTTGACACAGGGCAGACCGAGCTCGTGACACCCTGTCTCGATCAGCGCCGCCAAGTCCTGGTCGACAATCGTATAGAGGACGATGCCCGGTTCTCGGTCTAGAGCGTCGATCAGGGCCTTGATCTGTTTTTTGCTGCGGATCAGCGGATAGACATGCTCGATGGCATTGGATCCACGAAACTGCGCGGCTGCGGCGCGCCCTGCAGAGATGAGAGTCTCACCTGTTGAGTCAGAAATCAGGTGGAGATGGAAGAAGTTTTTCCGGTTCTCCACGTTGTTCACCGTGCCCTGTTGATAGTTTGGGATAAACAGAGGTAGCGGCGACGATGGCCGGGGGGCAAGGGGAAAAGTGCCGATTTATCCACAATCCCGCACCACGATGGATGTGTTTGGCCAGGGTTGTGAATAACGGTGATCAAACGATGTCATCCTTTGGTGATCGACTCCTGATCCCCGGTTAAGAACGCGTTGGCGTGAAACTGAAGCCGCTGGAATCGCGGGTTAATTTCGACTTATCCCCACTATCCCCAAATTGCCGTCTGAGCGATGATGGGAGCCGTGACGGATCACACTGGATAAGGAACAAGCTGTGATCCCGGATTAATCCTTGATAGTCAGAGACTCTTAGAAATAGAAGAAGAGTCTATATATCTTTTCTTTATTGAAAGGGCCTGAGCCTTGAGCACGCCGAACCGTAAAGTCCTCGACGTTCTGAATGGGAAGACGGCGACGCCGCCCCCGATCTGGCTCATGAGGCAGGCAGGCCGATACCTTCCGGAATATCGGGAAACGCGACAGAAAGCGGGTAGCTTTCTCGATCTCTGTTATTCGCCTGAGTTCGCCACCGAAGTGACGCTTCAGCCGATCCGGCGCTATGCCTTCGATGCGGCAATCCTGTTCTCGGATATCCTGGTCATCCCGGATGCACTGCATCGGAATGTGACCTTCACTGAGGGACATGGGCCACAGATGGATCCGATCGATGCTGACGGCATCGCCAAGTTGTCACCGGACGGCGTCATGGATCACCTGAAGCCAGTCATCGAGACCGTTGCGCGTCTTCGTGCAGAGCTTCCCGCTGAGACCACCCTGCTCGGCTTCTGTGGTGCGCCCTGGACAGTGGCGACCTATATGATCGCGGGCCACGGCACACCGGACCAGGCGCCTGCGAGATTGTTCGCCTATCGTCATCCGGAGGCATTCCGACGCTTGCTGGATTTTCTGGCGGAAGTTTCCGCGGATTACCTTGTCGCCCAGATCGATGCTGGAGCAGACGCGGTTCAGATCTTCGATTCCTGGGCCGGCGTGCTCGGAGAGGCGGAGTTCGAAGCCTTTGCAGCTCGACCTGTTCGTCGCATCATCGATCTTGTCAAATCGCGTCGGCCGCAGGCCAAGGTTATCGCCTTTGCCAAGGGTGCCGGGATTTTGCTCAAGCGATACCGCCAGGACACCAATGCCGACGCAATCGGTCTCGACTGGTCAGTCCCGTTGAGCTTTGCAGTCGAACTGCAGAAAGATGGCCCGGTGCAGGGCAATCTTGATCCGATGCGCGTCGTGGCGGGTGGTGTGGCTCTGAGGGATGGTATTGATGCCATCCTTCAGTCTCTCGGACATGGACCTCTGATTTTCAATCTCGGCCACGGGATTACGCCGCAGGCAGACCCTGCACATGTCACCGAGCTGGTCGCACAGGTCCGGAGTTTCGGCTGAGGATGGAAAAGCAGATCGACGCCAAGCCGGGAGCTCGCGCCGCGCGGAAGGCAGCTACGGCTTTGCTGTTCTTCGGTCTCGTAGGTGGTGGCATCATGCTGGCAGGACCGGATCAGGCTTATCCCTGGATCAAGGCGCTTCATGTGATTGCCATCATCTCCTGGATGGCCGGCATGCTCTATCTGCCGCGGCTGTTCATCTATCATTCGGATTGCGATCCGGCCTCTGATCAGGCGCGGACCTTTTCCGTAATGGAAAGCCGTTTGATGAACGTGATCATGAACCCTGCCATGGTGGTGTCATGGGTGTTGGGCCTTTATCTCGCCTGGCAGGTCTTTGGATTTCAGGGTGGCTGGCTGCATGCGAAGATTGCCGCAGTCTTTGCGCTTTCTGGCGTGCATGGCTATTTCGCCAAGTCGGTGAAGTCTTTCGGCCGGGGCCAATATGTTGGGTCGCCTCGCTATTGGCGGATGATGAACGAGGCCCCTACCCTTCTGATGATCCTCATCGTCGTGCTTGCCGTGGTCAAACCTTTCTGAGCATTTTCAGCACGGTCGTATTATTTTCGTGATCCCGGGCTTTTCGCTTGCGGTCGAATCCGCGAGTCGCTATTTTCGCGCCACTCCCTCTTTTGGCTTGCGTATTATTCAGTCATTTGCGGCCTTCGCGATCGTACCGAATTCCACCAGCTCGCCGTTCCCCTTGAAAATTCTATCTGACGTGGTCCCTCTTCATGGCTGAAATGAAGCTACAAGAACTCAAAAGCAAATCGCCGACCGATCTTCTGACGTTTGCCGAATCGCTCGAAGTTGAAAACGCGAGCACGATGCGCAAGCAGGAGCTCATGTTTGCGATCCTCAAGATGCTGGCGAGCCAGGATGTGGAGATCATCGGCGAAGGCGTGGTGGAAGTTCTGCAGGATGGTTTCGGCTTCCTGCGCTCCGCAAACGCAAACTATCTGCCGGGTCCTGACGATATCTACATCTCGCCCTCGCAGATCCGTCGTTTCTCGCTGAAGACCGGTGACACAGTCGAAGGCCCGATCCGGGGACCGAAGGAAGGCGAACGCTATTTCGCGCTCCTGAAGGTCAACACGATCAATTTCGAGGATCCCGAAAAGATCCGCCACAAGGTTCACTTCGACAACTTGACGCCGCTTTATCCGAACGAGCGCTTCAAGATGGAACTCGACGTTCCGACCTCGAAGGATCTTTCGTCGCGCGTCATCGATCTCGTCGCACCGCTCGGCAAGGGCCAGCGCGGTCTGATCGTCGCTCCGCCGCGTACGGGTAAGACGGTTCTTCTGCAGAACATCGCCCATTCCATCACGGCCAATCATCCGGAATGCTACCTGATCGTTCTTCTGATCGATGAGCGGCCGGAAGAAGTTACGGATATGCAGCGATCGGTGAAGGGTGAGGTCGTGTCCTCCACCTTCGACGAACCCGCCGTGCGGCACGTCCAAGTCGCAGAAATGGTCATCGAGAAGGCCAAGCGCCTGGTCGAGCATGGCCGCGATGTCGTCATCCTGCTGGATTCGATCACCCGCCTCGGCCGCGCTTACAACACGGTTGTGCCGTCTTCCGGCAAGGTCCTGACTGGTGGTGTGGACGCCAATGCACTGCAGCGACCTAAGCGCTTCTTCGGCGCCGCGCGTAACATCGAAGAAGGCGGCTCGCTGACGATCATTGCTACGGCTCTGATCGATACCGGCAGCCGTATGGACGAAGTCATCTTCGAAGAATTCAAGGGTACGGGTAACTCGGAAATCGTGCTCGACCGCAAGGTCGCCGACAAGCGCATCTTCCCGTCCATGGACATTCTCAAGTCCGGCACGCGTAAGGAAGACCTGCTCGTACCGCGTCAGGATCTGCAGAAGATCTTCGTTCTGCGCCGCATCTTGGCCCCCATGGGAACGACCGACGCTATCGAGTTCCTCATCGACAAGCTCAAGCAGACGAAGAACAACGGCGATTTCTTCGACTCCATGAACACGTGATTGTCGACCGGCGATAGTCGGTCGGTTTCGTTCAGCGGCTGAGGTTGTCCCGTGACCACGCACTCTGACACGATTTTTGCTTTGGCTTCTGGTGCTTTGCCGGCCGGTGTTGCTGTTCTGAGGATCAGCGGACCGGCCGCTTTCACGATGGTACGGAGCCTCGCTGGCGATCTCCCTGCCCCGCGGGTTGCTGCCCTGCGGACGATCCGCACGCCCGATGGGATGTTTCTCGATCGTGGGCTGGTTCTTGTCTTCCAGGGGCCTCATTCCTTCACCGGTGAGGACTGCGCAGAACTGCATCTCCACGGAGGGCGTGCAGTCGTGACCGCTGTTCTCACTTCATTAGCCGGATTCAACGGCGCCAGGTTGGCTGAAGCAGGTGAGTTCTCGCGGCGTGCCTTCGAAAATGGCAAGATGGATCTCGTGGAAGTCGAAGGTTTGGCGGACCTGCTGGCAGCAGACACCGAGATGCAGCGGCGTCTGGCAGCCGAACAAGCGAGCGGTCAGCTGTCCAGCGTTTACGAAGGTTGGCGTGAGAAGCTCGTATTCGCGCGTTCGATGCTCGAGGCAGAGCTGGATTTCAGCGATGAAGGCGATATTCCCGGCTCCGTGTCGGACCGCATCTGGGATGAAGTCGCCAGGTTGAAGGGTGAGGTAGACGACGCTCTCTCCAAACTGCGCGCTGGTGAGATCTTGCGTGATGGCTTCAGGGTGGCGCTCGCCGGCAAACCCAACGCGGGCAAGTCGAGCCTGATGAACGCGCTGGCGCAAAGGGATATCGCGATTGTGACCCCTATCGCCGGGACGACGAGAGATGTTGTCAGATGCGAGCTGGATATTGAAGGCTACAAGTTCGAGCTGTTCGATACCGCCGGGTTGAGAGATACGGACGATGTTATCGAGCGCGAAGGCATACGTCGCGCGGTGAAGACGATCAGCGATGCCGATCTTGTACTGAATGTCATAGATCTCAGCGCGCTTGGCGACAACGACGTCAGTGAGTACGCCGGGCTGCGGGTGGGGTCGAAACTTGATCTCGTCGATGGGAAAGTCGATTCCTCCATTCGCTTCGATGTGTCGGTTTCCTCGTCCACTGGGGCGGGTCTCAATGAGTTGAGAAGCCTTCTACTGCAGGCCGTGCGAAGCAGTACGAATGTCGGCAGTCTTGCAATTCCCAGCCGTATGAGGCATGCAGAGCGCCTTCGCTCTGCATCTCACCATTTGCGGTCGGCTCTGGACGGGGTGTCATGTCCCCTCGAGCTGCGAGCTGAGGATTTACGGCTAGCTTCAGTTGAGCTGGCGCGTGTGACTGGTCGAATCGATACCGAAACGCTTTTGGGCAAAATCTTCTCCGAATTCTGTGTCGGCAAGTGATTCACGTGAAACAGGCTTACTGTACATGTCTCAGAGAGATTTTGATGTAATCGTTGTCGGTGGAGGCCATGCCGGCACAGAGGCCGCTGCAGCATCTGCTCGTATGGGCGCGAAAACCGCGCTGGTTACTCACCGCTCCGATACAATTGGCGTGATGTCCTGCAATCCTGCAATCGGCGGCCTCGGGAAAGGCCATCTTGTTCGCGAGATCGACGCACTCGACGGTCTTATGGGTCGCGCAGCGGACGAAGGCGGAATTCAGTTCCGCATGTTGAACAAGAAAAAGGGCCCGGCCGTCTGGGGACCCCGCACACAGGCGGATCGTAAGCTCTACCGACTTGCGGTTCAGCGCTTGATTCAGGAAACCGATAATCTTGAAGTTCTAGAGGGAGGCGTGGCGGCCCTCATTCGTGACTCATCCGAAATAAATGGTGTCCTGCTCCATGATGGGCGGCACCTGCGAGCTTCGGCAGTGGTCTTGACGACCGGTACGTTCTTGAACGGGCTCATTCATATCGGTGATCGGAAAATTCCCGCTGGACGGGTTGGCGAGGCACCTGCCCTGGGCTTGAGCCATGATCTGGCCGACCTGGGGCTGAAACTCGGCCGTCTGAAGACGGGTACGCCGGCGCGTCTTGACCGAAAGACGATCCGCTGGGAGGGACTGGAGCTTCAGGAGGCTGATCCTGATCCCGTCCCGTTCTCATTCATGACGAAAGCCATCACCACGCCTCAGATCGCCTGCGGGATCACGAGGACGACTGCCCAAACCCATGAAATCATTCGGCAAAATATCCACCGGTCCGCCATGTATTCTGGTCAGATTGAGGGTGTCGGGCCGCGCTATTGCCCATCGATCGAAGACAAGATCAACCGTTTCGGCGATCGTGACGGTCATCAGATCTTCCTCGAGCCGGAAGGCCTCGACGACGATACGATCTATCCCAATGGGATTTCCACTTCGCTACCCGAGGATGTCCAGGAGCTTTTCATCCGGTCTATTCCTGGTCTGGAGAACGTACGGATTTTGCAGCCTGGCTACGCAATTGAATATGACTATGTGGATCCCGAGCAGCTTGATCTTGGTCTAGCCGTGAAGGGTGCGAGCGGTCTGTTCCTTGCCGGGCAGATCAACGGCACGACGGGTTATGAAGAGGCCGGGGCACAGGGTCTAGTCGCCGGCATCAATGCAGCACGGTTTGCTGCCAACGAACCAGGGGTCAAGTTCAGCCGCACGGATTCCTACATCGGTGTGATGATTGATGACCTGACATCGCGGGGGGTCGCTGAGCCCTACCGCATGTTCACCTCCCGGGCGGAATATCGGCTTTCGCTTCGCGCCGACAATGCCGACATGCGCCTGACCCCCTTGGGCCTTGCTGTCGGCTGTGTTGGCTCGGACAGGGCGGCCAAGTTCACTCGATACCAAGAGCAACGTATTGATCTTTATGACAGATTGGGTTCACTGACAGCTTCGCCAAACGATATGTCTGCGGTCGGCGTGAGCGTGAATCAAGACGGGCGCCGTCGCTCAGCGCGCGAGATCCTCTCCTATCCTGATATTACCTGGGCTGACGTGGTCCGTGTGTGGCCAGATCTCTCCAGCGGAGATGCTACTATTGCGGCGGCGGTAGAGATTGATTGTCTCTACCATGTCTATCTGGAACGCCAGTCTGCAGATGTCGCCGGTTTGCGCGCTGAAGAGGAGCGCCAGATTCCGGATGAGTTCAGCTACGAAGCGTTGCCTGGTCTGTCGAATGAGTTGAAGTCAAAGCTCTCAGCACTTCGCCCAGCCAATGTGGCGCAGGCTAGCCGTATCGAAGGTATGACGCCGGCGGCGGTGGCTTTGTTGGTGGCACATCTGCGCAAAAACTCGATTGGTCGATTGGCTTCGTAAAATGAAATCTATAGTTCGAGATTATGGAATCGATGTTTCACGTGAAACGCAGGCACGCCTCGAGCGGTTTGCAGACCTGTTCCTGAAATGGGCTGCACGGATAAATCTAATCGCCCCTTCGACAATTGAACAGGTTTGGGCCCGCCATATCGTCGACTCGTTGCAGATTCGAAACATTGTGCCCCAACCAGGCCGCTGGATCGATATTGGTAGCGGTGGCGGCTTCCCGGGCATCATCACCGCAATCACTCTTGCAGAAAGTCAGGACGGCTGGATTGATCTGGTTGAGAGCAACAACAAGAAGTGTAGCTTCCTGCGCATGGCTATCACTGAAACTGGCGGTCGTGGTAAAGTCCACCCTGTGAGGATCGAAGAGGCGGTCAAGTCGCTAGAAGCTCCGGATTTCATTTCCGCCAGGGCGCTTGCCGATCTGGATGCATTGTTCGGTTATGCTATGCCCTGGGCCGAGACCAATCCCGATCTCCGTCTGGTTTTTCATAAAGGCAGGGATTATCAGGCTGAAATCGATAAAGCGCGTGGTCGCTGGGACTTTGATCTGATAAAACATCAAAGCGTGGTCGAGGCAGATTCCGTTATCCTAGAGATCGCCTCCCTGACGCGCAGGGTTTAACGCTTCGGGTGCCAAATGAGTCTCGAGAAAAACCGTATCATTACCATTGCCAACCAAAAGGGCGGCGTGGGGAAGACCACGACGGCCATTAATCTGGCAACCGCGCTGGCCGCCATCGGCGAGCGCGTGCTCATCGTTGATCTCGACCCCCAGGGTAATGCGAGTACTGGCCTCGGAATCGACCGTCGAGATCGCCGTCTATCTTCCTATGACGTGCTGATCGGTACGCATTCGATCTCAGACGCAGTGTTGGATACGGCTGTGCCCAATCTTTCCATCGTGCCCTCTACGATGGATCTTCTTGGCTTCGAGATGGAGATTTCGCAGCAGTCCGATCGTGTGTTCCGCCTCCGCAAGGCACTCAATCTCGATGATGCGCGTGCCTACAGCTATGTTCTTCTCGATTGCCCGCCGTCGTTCAATCTGTTGACGATGAATGCCATGGCTGCAGCCCATTCCGTGCTTGTGCCCTTGCAGTGCGAGTTTTTCGCGCTCGAAGGGCTGAGCCAGCTGCTCGATACGATCAACCAGGTCCGGCAGACCGTCAACCCCACCCTGGATATCCAGGGCATCGTGCTGACGATGTTCGATTCCCGCAACAACCTGGCTCAGCAGGTGGTGAGCGATGTTCGGGAGCATCTCGGTGAAAAGGTCTACACGACCTTGATACCCCGCAATGTTCGGGTATCCGAAGCGCCGTCTTATGGTAAGCCGGCTATCCTTTATGATCTGAAATGTGCTGGCAGTCAGGCATACTTGCAGTTGGCTTCCGAGGTCATCCAGCGCGAGCGGCAGCGAAAAGCCGCTTAATCTTCGTACAAGGGTGTGAGTATGAGCGAAGACGTATCGAAACGCCGCCTCGGGCGCGGCCTGGCAGCGTTGATCGGTGAAATGGATCAGCCGGTTCCCGCCGGCGAAGCGCGGCCGACTGTCAATCCGGATCGTACCGTTCCAATCGAGTTCGTCGCTCGCAGCCCCAGAAACCCCCGTCGTTATTTCGATGAAGCCGAGTTGCAGGATCTTGCCGGTTCCATTCGCCAGCATGGGATCGTGCAGCCTGTCGTCGTTCGCACTGTCGGAACCGACCGCTTCGAGATCATTGCCGGCGAACGTCGTTGGCGTGCGGCCCAGCTGGCCGGGCTCGTCCAGATTCCGGTCATTGTCCGTGATGTCGATGATCGGACTGCTCTGGAACTTGCCATTGTCGAAAACGTCCAGCGTGCAGACCTCAATCCCCTCGAAGAAGCGCTTGGCTATGAGCAGCTGATTGCCGAGCATGGCTATACCCAGAATGATCTGGGTGAGATCATCGGCAAGAGCCGTAGTCATGTGGCCAACAGTCTTCGGCTGTTGAAGCTTCCTGATCCGGTCCGGGACATGCTGGCGGATGGAAGCCTGTCGGCTGGACATGCGCGTGCCCTGGTTTCCACGCCTGATCCGGTTGTTCTGGCGAAAACGATCGCGCAGAAGGGCCTCTCCGTCCGTGATGCCGAGAAGCTGGCTCAGAACCACATCAAGGCACAGCAGGCGCCAGCGCCGACCGAGGTTCGTGAATCCAAGGATTCGGACACGATTGCCCTCGAGCGTAGCCTTTCGGATCGCCTAGGGCTGTCTGTATCGATCAATCACAAGGGCGGCGGCGGTCAGCTCAAGATCAACTACAAGACACTAGATCAACTTGAAGAGATCTGCAGGCTTCTGGAAGCCCGGTAATCAGCCGCGGCGATTGCGGCGCGCAGATTGCAACGTGGTTGCCAACAGCGTCTGGATGGCAAGATTGTCTTCGAGTGCCGCGTTCTGCCTGCTCTGCAGAATTGCCGCGTTGAGGCGTGCCCCTTCGCGGGCCAGATCAGAACTGTTCCAGTTCCGTAACGCTTTCTCGATGATCGGCTTCCGTTTGAAATGGATGCCGCGCCCGAGGGTTTGAAGAACCTGCGCCGGCTGCTGTTGGCGCTCCTCCATCTCGATCCGCATCGTCTCCAGCAGCTGTACCTGCTTCATCGTGCCTTGCAGCACGAGGAAGACGGCCGTCTTCGAGGCTATGACCTTTTGAATAGCATGCAGGAAGCCATCGGGGTCGCCGGACAACACGGCATCGACGACCTCGTCCGTCGACACGGCGCTGGCGTCACCAACGATCTCGAAGACATGCTTTTCGTCAATGAGATCGTCATTCATGCAATAGAGAAGGAGCTTCTGGATCTCGTTGCGCGACGCTATTCGATCTCCGCCGATGGAATCGAGCAAGAGTTCACGTGCAGCAGGGGTGATCCGCAAGTTCGCCGTTGCAAGCTCCGCATCTATCAAGGCATTCAAGGCTCTCGCATCGTCCTGGTAACAGGCGATACAGGCCACGCTGCGCTCTCCTTCCGCGACCTTGCGCAAGGCGGAGCCCTTCTTGAGGTCGCCCGCTTCGATCAGCAGGTAACTTCCTTCCGGTGGATGCGCCGCGATATGGGCCAACCCATCGACGAGCTGTTTTTCATTGGCAGCGCCACGCACCCATATCAGCTTCTCGCCGCCGAAGAGCCCAAACGCGTTCACCTCGTCGATCAGCCGACCGGGATCCGATTGAACATCAGATGCGTCCAGTCTGATCAAAGCGAAGCCATCGCTTAGATCGACGCCCGTTGTGGCAGCCACCTGTGCTGCGCGCTCCGCCACAAGCCCACGGTCGGGGCCATAGACAACAACCAACCTGTAGTGCCTGGCCGACTTGGCCAGGAATCCATCAAACTCGTGGGATTTAACTTCCACCATGGTCGCCGATCAGCGACCAAGTGCCATAGCGAGATCGGCGTAGATGAACTCGGCCAGTTCACGGGCGGCCCGCGTCTCTGCGTCGCGCGCAGCACGGAGCTTGGCGAATTCCTGACGCGGATAGTCGAAGAGCGCCACACCGGTTCTGCGACCCGTCTTGACGACGGTGTCGTCCGAAATGCGCTTCAAGGTGTATGTGCCGACGATCGCTGCCCGACCCGCGTTTGGCGTGTCCGCAGCCTCGTCGAGAAGGATACCTTCGACGCCGCCGCTGACGACGAGCTCGACCCGGTATTCGGGGGTCTGCGATTCCTTGCCGCCGTTCGTCAGGAAGATCAGACGGTTACGCGTTTCCAGCCCGACGCGGCTGGTCGCTTCCGAATAGGAAATTGCGGCCAGAGCGCCACGGGTTTCCCCATTGGCGTCCTGGTACAGGGGACGTGCCTGGCATCCCGCCAGAAGCAGGGCCGCACCGATCAGAAGCGAGCGCCGAAGCACCGTGGATGGCTTGAGTTCAGAGGACAATATTCACGATCCTTAGCGGGACGACGATGATCTTCTTCGGAGCCTGACCGTTGAGCGCGGTCTTGACGGCATCGAGCGCCAGCACGGCTGCCTGAACTGCATTCTGGTCTGCGTCGCGCGCGATTGTCAATTCAGCGCGCTTCTTGCCATTGATCTGCACAGGCAGAACAATTTCGTTTTCAGCGACCAGGCCTTCATCGAATTGCGGCCAGGCTGCCTTGGCAATCAGGCCCTTGTTGCCGAGGATGGACCAGCATTCTTCGGCCAGATGCGGCGTCATCGGCGCAATCAACTGTACGAGAATCTCGGCCGCGTTGCGCACGGCAGCGACATAGGCGGTATCGCCCTGCCCTGATGCGACATTGGTCAGCGGTGCGGCAAGTGCGTTGACCAGTTCGTAGATGCGCGCGATCGCCTTATTGAAGGCCAGCTTGTCCAAGTCGCCCTGAACAGCCTTCAGCGTCTTGTGCGCGATCTGCGATACGGAAAGCGCTTCGCCTTCGTTAGCCGGATTCGGTGCAACGGACTTCAGTCTGTCGGCCGCTTCCGAGACCAGGCGCCAGACTCGCTGGACGAAGCGGTGGGCGCCTTCGACGCCGGCTTCGGACCAGATCACGTCACGATCCGGCGGCGAGTCGGAGAGAACAAAGAAGCGTGCGGTATCGGCGCCGTAAGAGCCGATGATGTCATCGGGGTCGACGACATTCTTCTTCGATTTCGACATCTTCTCGATGGAGCCGATCTTGGCCTCCTGGCCATTGGTCAGCAGATATGCCCGGCGAGCACCGTCGGTTTCCTCGATCCGCAGATCGACAGGGGCAACCCATTCGCGCGTCAGACCTTCGCCGATGCTATAGGTCTCGTGCACGACCATGCCCTGGGTGAAGAGACCCTTGAAAGGCTCCTTGATCCCTACATGGCCTGTCTCGCGCATCGCGCGGGTGAAGAAGCGCGAATAGAGCAGATGCAGGATCGCATGCTCGATGCCGCCGATATACTGATCGACCGGCAGCCAATGGCTGGCGACCGCCGGATCCGTCGGATTGTCTTCCCACGGCGCGGTGAAACGGGCGAAGTACCAGCTGGAATCGACGAACGTGTCCATCGTGTCCGTCTCGCGACGGGCATCCTTGCCGCAGCAAGGGCAGGCTACATGCCTCCACGTGGCGTGGCGGTCGAGCGGGTTGCCCGGCTTGTCGAAGCTGACATCGTCGGGGAGCTTGACCGGCAGGTCTTTCTTCGGAACGGGCACGACGCCGCAATCATCGCAGTGAATGACCGGGATCGGGCAACCCCAGTAACGCTGACGGGAGATGCCCCAGTCGCGCAGGCGGAAGTTGACCTTGCGCTCGCCTTGCGGCGCGCCGTTCAGCTGCTGCGAGGACAGGCGCTTGGCGACTTCCTCAAAGGCTTCCGTCGTGGACATGCCATCGAGGAAGCGCGAATTGATCATCACGCCGTCATCGGTAAACGCGGTATCACCGATCTCAAAGGTTGCAGCGTCGCTGTCCTTCGGCATGACGACCGGGACCACCGGCAAGTCATATTTGCGGGCGAAGTCGAGGTCGCGCTGGTCGCCGGAGGGGCAGCCGAAGATCGCGCCCGTGCCGTATTCCATGAGAACGAAGTTCGCGACATAGACCGGCAGCTCCCAGCTCGGATCGAGCGGGTGCTTTACCCGGATGCCGGTATCGATGCCCTTCTTCTCGGCTGTTTCCAGAGCCGCAAGCGACGTGCCGGCATGACGGCATTCCTGGCAGAAGGCATCAACGGCTTCATCACGCGCCGCAGCTTCCTTCGCCATCGGATGATCGGCGGCGATCGCCAGGAAGGAGGCGCCGAACAGGGTATCGGGACGGGTCGTGTAAACAGTGACTTCCCCAGCCGCGCTGCCGGACGCCACTTCCCAACGCACAGCCATGCCTTCAGAGCGGCCGATCCAGTTCTTCTGCATCAGCCGAACCTTTTCAGGCCACTGGTCGAGTTCGTCCAGCGCGTCAAGCAGGTCCTGGCTGAAATCGGTGATCTTGAAGAACCACTGTGTCAGTTCGCGCTGTTCGACCAGTGCACCCGAGCGCCAGCCGCGACCGTCGATGACCTGCTCGTTGGCGAGCACCGTCATATCCTCGGGGTCCCAGTTGACCTTGGAATTCTTGCGATAGACGAGACCCTTTTCCAGGAAATCCAGGAAGAGGTGCTGCTGGCGATGGTAGTAGTCGACGTCGCAGGTCGCGAATTCACGCGACCAGTCGAGCGACAGGCCCATGGACTTCAGCTGACCACGCATGGTGGCAATGTTCTCATAGGTCCAGGCCTTGGGATGAACCTTGTTCTTCATCGCCGCATTTTCGGCCGGCATGCCGAAAGCGTCCCAGCCCATCGGGTGCAGAACGTTGTATCCGCGGGCACGCTTGTAGCGAGCCACAACGTCGCCCATCGCATAGTTGCGCACATGGCCCATATGGATGCGTCCCGAGGGATAGGGGAACATCTCGAGGACGTAGTATTTCTCGCGCGGATCAGCGTTGTCCGTCTCGAAGACCTTGTCTTCGGACCATTTGACCTGCCAACGGGGCTCGGCGTCGCGCGGATTGTAACGTTCGGTAGCCATGGATTGCATTTCCGGGAATAGCATCAAAAAGAGAGGGCCGACCTTCATCATGAAACCGGCCAAGCGTCAAGTTTTTGAGGCATTCACGCGACCTTTCCGCGCCCGCGCTTGCCATCGTCCAAGGCTGCGATTAACCCCTTGCAGAAAGTTCTGGTGACGCCAGATATCGAGCAGATCAACACGAGGGTTTGGCATGTCAGTTGAACAGCGGCTTCAGGACGTTCGGGACAAAATCGCGAAGGCAGCGGAAGAAGCAGGTCGTGAGCCGGATTCGGTTTCACTCGTTGCAGTGTCGAAAACCTTCGATGCCGAGCATATCAGGCCGACAATTCAACTCGGACAGCGGGTATTCGGTGAAAACCGGGTGCAGGAAGCGCAGGGCAAATGGCCAGCCTTGAAGGCTGAAACACCTGCCATCGAACTGCATCTCATCGGCCCCCTTCAGTCGAACAAGGCCGCCGATGCCGTGGCGCTTTTTGATGTCGTCGAGACTGTCGATCGCGAGAAGATCGTGCGTGCACTTGCAGAGGAAGTGAAACGGCAGGGGCGCAGCATTCGCTTCTACATTCAGGTCAACACGGGGCTTGAACCGCAGAAGGCCGGGATCGCGCCCGACGATGTGGCTTCGTTCGTCGGGCTCTGCCGGGATGAACTGGGCATGCAGATCGAGGGGCTGATGTGCATCCCGCCGGTCGATGAAAATCCAGGTCCGCATTTTGCACTTCTGGCAAAGCTTGCGGGCGAAAACGGTCTCGAGAAGTTGTCGATGGGCATGTCGGGCGATTTCGAGACGGCGATCGGCTTCGGGGCGACCAGTGTGCGTGTCGGTTCGGCGATTTTTGGCACACGTTAAGTTGCCTTAGACCTTCGGCATAGCGCTTTGGTCTCTCTTCCCTCCTCCCTTCGTCGATCCTAAAATGACGGTAAAGGCGAAAGCCGAAGCGTTGTCACGGGAGGATCGACATGCGCGACAGTTATCAGGACATCTATGATTCCTGGAAAGCGAACCCCGAGGGCTTTTGGGGTGGCGTGGCGGAGGAGATCCATTGGTACAAAGCCCCCGATGTTGTCTTCGATCCTTCACAAGGTAGCTACGGCCGCTGGTTTTCCGGTGGTGAGACAAACACGTGCTTCAACTGCATCGACCGCCACATTGAGACAGGACGCGGGGCGGAGACCGCGGTCATTTATGATAGTCCGATGACCGGGCAGACTGCCCGCTACAGCTACGATGACGTGTTGACCGAGGTCTCGGCGATAGCCGCCGTGCTGCGCAATCATGGCGTCGGCAAGGGGGATCGCGTCATCATCTACATGCCGATGATCCCGGAAGCCGTCTTCTCCATGCTCGCCTGCGCGCGCATCGGTGCCGTGCATTCCGTGGTCTTTGGAGGATTTGCGGCGCACGAGCTTGCCACGCGTATCGATGATTCCGGGGCGAAGGTGGTGATCGGCGCGAGCTGCGGTCTGGAGCCGGGGCGTATCGTTCCCTACAAGCCACTGCTCGATCAGGCGATCGACATGGCCAAGGTCAAACCTGATTTCTGCCTGATCCTGCAGCGTGACCAATATCATGCGCCGTTGCGCTACGAGCACGGCGATGTGGATCTCGCCCAGGCGATCGAGCAGGAAAAAGTCAACGGGACCAAAGTCGATTGCGTGCCGGTGGCGGCAACCGATCCGCTCTATATCCTCTACACATCCGGGACGACGGGCCAACCCAAGGGCGTCGTGCGCGACAATGGCGGACATATGGTCGCGCTGAACTGGACCATGAAGAACGTCTATGGCGTCAAGCCAGGGGAGGTCTTCTGGGCGGCATCCGACATCGGTTGGGTCGTCGGGCATTCCTATATCGTCTATGGTCCGCTGCTGGCCGGCAACGCGACAGTCATCTTCGAAGGCAAGCCCGTGGGGACGCCGGACGCTGGCACCTTCTGGCGCGTGGTGAGCGATCATGATGTCAAAGTCCTGTTCACCGCGCCGACTGCATTCCGTGCGATCCGTCGCGACGATCCTGAAGGTGACCATGTCGCCCGTTATGACCTGTCAGGGCTGCGCGCCCTGTTTCTTGCGGGCGAGCGGGCCGACCCCGAAATCCTGAAATGGGCGGAGCGGATCCTCAAAATCCCTGTGATCGATCACTGGTGGCAGACGGAGACGGGCTGGGCCATCGCCGCCAATCCGGCGGGTCTTGGACTGCTTCCGGTGAAACACGGATCACCGACCAAGGCTATGCCGGGTTACGCGCTTGATGTTCTCGATGACGCCGGCCATCCGGTGGCCCCTGGCACGCTCGGCAATATCGTTGCAAAGCTGCCCCTGCCCCCGGGTTGCCTGGTTACCTTCTGGAATGCCGACGAGCGTTTCCGGACGTCATGCCTCGAAGAATTCCCCGGCTACTACAAGACGGCCGATGCCGGTGTTATCGACGAGGACGGTTACGTCTTCGTCATGGCCCGCACCGACGATATCATCAACTGCGCCGGCCACCGCCTCTCGACGGGTGGGATGGAAGAGGTCTGCGCGATGCATCCCGATGTGGCCGAATGCGCTGTCATCGGTATCGCCGACGAGCTCAAGGGCCAGATCCCCTGCGGCTTCCTCGTGTTGAAGAAAAATGTCCACCGCGACCATGCCCTTATCTCCAAGGAAGTCGTTCAGCTGGTGCGGGACGAGATCGGCCCGGTGGCCGCCTTCAAGATGGTGTTGATGGTGGATCGTCTGCCGAAGACGCGTTCAGGCAAGATCCTGCGTGGCACCATGCAGAAGATCGCCGATGGACTGCCCTGGAAGATGCCGGCGACCATCGACGATCCTGCGATCCTGGACGAGATTACAGCCGTCCTGCAGGCGCATGGTCAGGTTCCTGGCGTCGCGAAGACAGCTGCGATCGTGTGACCTGAATTCAAGGCAATAAAAAACCCCGGCTGCCATGGGCGGCCGGGGCTGAATTCGTCGATCAGGCAGCTCAGTACTGATCGTCTTCGTCGTCGTTGCGACGGTCGGACTTCAGCGACTGGAGCTTGGCGAAGACGGCGTTTGCGTCAATTTCCTTCTCTTCCTCGCGCTCATAGCTGAAACCGACATTCTCGGTTTCGCTAGCAGACTGCAAGGTCGCGCCGAGTTCGGCAGCGGTCGGCAGCGGACGACCCTTGGAGGCCTTTTCGACTTCCAGGTCTAGGTCGATCTGGCTGCAGAGGCCCAGCGTTACGGGATCCATCGGTGTCAGGTTGGCAGAGTTCCAGTGGGTGCGGTCACGGATCTGCTCGATCGTCGACTTGGTGGTGCCGACGAGACGGGAAATCTGGGCGTCCTTCAGTTCAGCATGGTTGCGAACCAGCCAGAGAATGGCGTTCGGGCGATCCTGACGCTTCGAGACCGGCGTGTAACGCGGGCCACGACGCTTGGAGTCCGGCACGCGAACCTTCGGCTCCGAAATCTTCAGCTTGTAGTTCACATCCTTTTCAGCGCGGGCGATCTCATCGCGCGAAAGCTGGCCGGTTGCGATCGGGTCCAGACCCTTGATGCCCTGGGCTGCTTCGCCGTCCGCAATAGCCTTCACCTCGAGCGGGTGCAGCTTGCAGAACTGCGCGATCTGGTCGAATGACAGCGCGGTATTGTCGACGAGCCAAACGGCGGTCGCCTTCGGCATGAGCAGTGTCTGGGCCATGGATACAATCCTTCTGAGGGTCCGCGCCGGTTGTCGCGGGCCGTGGGTTTAAACCACTATTTCCGGGAATTCGGCGTCCTTATAGCGATTATGTAACGAAATTGCAATTCGCGAAGTCGCGAATGACCTTTGTCTAATTGCTGGCCATGTTGCACCTGCTATGTATGTCGGCGATAGGCCGGGGAGGACGGTCCTGGTCGCCAGTTGTGGCCCGTCAACATGAGGAGGAATTCATGTCAGCCAAAACCTATCCGGTGCTGAAATCGGCAAAAGTCCGCGCTCTGATCGATGATGACAAGTACCAAAAATGGTACCAGGAAAGCATCGAAGACCCCGAGAAGTTCTGGGGTAAACACGGCAAGCGCATCGACTGGTTCAAGCCTTACACGAAGGTCAAGAACACGTCTTTCAAGGGCAAGGTCCCGATCAAGTGGTTCGAGGATGGGCTGACGAACGTCTCCTATAACTGCATCGACCGCCACCTGAAGACACATGGGGAACGCACCGCCATCATCTGGGAAGGTGACAACCCCTATATCGACAAGAAGATCACCTATAACGAGCTTTACGAGCATGTTTGCCGTATGGCGAACGTCTTGAAGAAGCACGGCGTGAAGAAGGGCGATCGCGTCACCATCTACATGCCGATGATCCCGGAAGCCGCCTATGCCATGCTGGCTTGCGCGCGCATCGGCGCCATTCACTCGGTCGTCTTCGGTGGCTTCTCGCCGGAAGCACTGGCCGGACGCATCGTCGACTGTGAATCGACTTTCGTCATCACCTGCGACGAAGGCGTGCGCGGTGGCAAACCTGTGCCGCTCAAGGAAAACACCGATATCGCGATCGACATCGCCGCCAAGCAATATGTCATCGTCAACAAGGTCCTGGTCGTGCGCCGCACCGGCGGCAAGATCGGCTGGGCGCCGGGCCGCGACATCTGGCATCATCAGGAAGTGCATACCGTCAAGGCAGAATGCCCGCCGGTGAAGATGAAGGCGGAAGATCCGCTGTTCATCCTCTACACCTCGGGTTCGACCGGCAAGCCGAAGGGTGTGATGCACACGACGGGCGGCTATCTCGTCTATGCCTCGATGACGCATGAATATGTCTTCGACTACCACGACGGGGACATCTACTGGTGCACGGCCGATGTCGGCTGGGTTACCGGCCATTCCTACATCGTCTACGGTCCGCTTTCGAACTGCGCGACGACGTTGATGTTCGAAGGTGTTCCCAACTTCCCTGACCAGGGACGGTTCTGGGAAGTGATCGAGAAGCACAAGGTCAACATCTTCTACACCGCACCGACGGCCATCCGCTCGCTGATGGGCGCCGGCGACGATTTCGTGAAGCGTTCGGACCGCTCGTCGCTTCGCCTTCTCGGTTCGGTCGGTGAGCCGATCAATCCGGAAGCGTGGGAATGGTATTACAACGTCGTTGGCGAGCAGAAGTCGCCTGTCGTTGATACCTGGTGGCAGACGGAAACTGGTGGCATCATGATCACGCCGCTGCCGGGGGCAACGCCACTCAAGCCGGGTTCTGCCACGCGTCCGTTCTTCGGCGTGAAGCCGGAGCTGGTCGATAACGAAGGCAATGTTTTGGAGGGTGCCACCGACGGCAACCTCTGCATTACCGAAAGCTGGCCGGGCCAGGCGCGATCCGTCTACGGCGATCATGACCGCTACATCCAGACCTACTTCTCGACCTACAAGGGCAAGTATTTCACCGGAGACGGCTGCCGCCGCGACGAGGATGGATACTATTGGATCACCGGTCGCGTTGATGACGTCCTCAATGTCTCGGGTCACCGCCTTGGCACGGCAGAAGTCGAATCGGCGCTGGTATCCCACCATCTCGTGTCGGAAGCGGCCGTCGTTGGCTATCCGCACAACATCAAGGGTCAGGGCATCTACTGCTACGTCACCCTGATGTCGGGTCATGAAGGCACTGATGCGCTGCGCGCGGACCTCGTGAAACACGTCCGTACCGAAATCGGCCCGATCGCAACCCCGGACAAGATCCAGTTCTCGCCTGGCCTGCCGAAGACCCGTTCGGGCAAGATCATGCGCCGCATCCTGCGCAAGATCGCCGAAGACGATTTCGGTGCGCTTGGTGACACCTCGACCCTGGCCGATCCGGCCGTGGTCGACGATCTCATCGCCAACCGGCAGAACAAGATCGGCTGATCATTCTCCGGAGAAAATGAAGAAAGGGGCTTCCGCAAGGGAGCCCCTTTTCTGTTCAGTCATTCGGGCAGGGACGTTTGCTCTTCGATCGTCCCTGATAGGGCTCGACGAGACCGGCTTCGAGAAGATGTTGTGCCGGGCGCATTCCATCCTGAAGCGCGAGATCAGCGACCACGCGGCCGAAATATTTGTCGCCCGAGATTGCGGTGAGCGACACAATGTCTTGCCCGACCATAAGGTCGGTCAGTTCTTCCTTGGCGCGCAGGGCCGCTTTTCTGAATGTCGGGCATTTTGATTTCAGTTCGGGTGCGTCGATGCCGCGAAGCCTCACATAGGTGCTCACCTTGTTATCCGGCCAGGGCATGGCCTCAACCAGCACCGTATCGCCGTCCACGACCTTAACGAGATGCGCCAGAACCGGCCCGTCGATCTGTCGGCTGGCTGCCTTTCCCGGCGCTGCAACCGTCGAGACAAGGAAAATCATCACATGAGTGAGCGCTGACCGGAACATAATAGGAACATATTCCGATCACTCTCCCAAATCAATAGGCAACTATTCCTCAGAAGTCGATGGCACGACCCTTGATCTCCCAGTCGCCAAATCGGGCGGGATCGGCACCTCCGCGCCCGCCGATCTCAGGCGGCATCTCCGCGGCAGCCTCCTTGCGGCGTCGCTCCTCCGCTTCGGCGAGTGCCCGCTTCGCAGCCGGGCTCAACTCACGTGGCTGTTCTTCCACGCTGACATCGGCTTCACGATCTTCTGACATCACATCGTCCTTTGCTGAGACGGCATTTCATGCGCAAACATTGAAATTGGGGTCGCCGCTTTTTAAATCAACAGGCGAAAACGGCAACAGATTTGCCGTGAGTGCTGCTTTTAGAGGACCACGCCATGAATACCATGCGGACTGCCATGCTGCTTGCCTTCATGACCGCCCTCTTCATGGGCGTCGGCTTCCTGATCGGTGGCAGGGGCGGCATGATGATCGCCTTTGTCGTTGCGGCAGGCATGAACTTCTTCTCCTACTGGAATTCCGACAAGATGGTGCTCCGTGCCTACCGGGCGCAGGAGGTCGATGAGCGGACGGCACCGGAATTCTACATCATGGTCCGGGATCTGGCCCGCAATGCGGGCCTGCCGATGCCGAAGGTCTACGTCTTCGACAATCCCCAGCCGAACGCCTTTGCAACGGGTCGCAATCCGCAGAATGCCGCAGTCGCTGCTTCGACCGGTCTTCTCCAGCGCCTCACACCGGAAGAGGTGGCTGGCGTCATGGCACATGAACTCGCCCATATTGAGAACCGCGATACGTTGACCATGACGATCACCGCCACCCTCGCCGGTGCCATCTCGATGCTTTCCAACTTCGCCTTCCTGTTTTCCAGCGGCCGCGATGATCGCAACAATCCTTTCGGTTTCATCGGCGTCATCATCGCCATGATCGTTGCACCGCTTGCGGCCATGCTGGTTCAGATGGCGATCAGCCGGACGCGTGAATATGCGGCCGATCGACGTGGGGCAGAGATCTGCGGTCAGCCCCGCTGGCTCGCCTCCGCCCTGCAGAAGATCGCAGGCGATGCGTCGCAAATCGAGAACATGGATGCCGAGCGCAATCCCGCGACAGCGCACATGTTCATCATCAATCCCTTGAACGGCCAGCGGATGGACAATCTGTTCTCGACGCACCCGAACACGCGAAACCGGATCGAAGCGCTTCTGGCGATGACGGATATCCGCTCTGGGGGATCGACGCCGCCGGAGGCCCCTGTTAAGGCAACGCGCACGGCGCGTTCCGTTCCGACCACCGGTTGGGGGCGCGGCAAAGCCGAACCACCCAAAGGACCATGGTCTTGAGCGATCGATCGACGGGCAAACCGAAAAACAATCAGGCCGGACGCAAGAGCCATGGCGAGCGCGCGCCTCGGCAACCTTTGAAGCCTGGCCTTGAGGCGCGCATCGCTGCCACACGCATTCTGGCAGCGGTTGTCGACCGGAAGACATCACTCGACGGGATGCTTGATTCCGAGCATGGAAACCCTGCCTATCTGCCGCTGAACGAGGCTGACCGCGGTCTCGTAAAGGCCATTCTCCAGAGCGCCTTGCGTCATCTGCCGCGGATCGACGCCACCATCGCAGGGATGCTCGACAACCCGCTGCCGGAAGGCGCTCGCTCTCTTCACCATCTGCTGGTCGTTGCTGCCGCTCAGATGCTTTATCTCGATGTCCCCGATCATTCGGCCGTCGATCTGGCTGTGGAGCAGGCCAATGGTGATCCTCGCAGTCGCCGTTTCGCCAAGCTGGTAAATGCCATCCTGCGGCGCATCGGACGGGAAAAAGAGGACCTGCTCGCGGCTGTCGACGATCTTCCCTGCATGCCCGACTGGTTCATGAAGCGGCTTGAAGCTGTCTATGGTCAGGAGCATGCGCTCGCGATCGCTGCCTCGCAGCTCCAACCGCCGACGATCGACCTTACCGTGAAATCCGATGCTTCCGGCTGGGCCGAACGGCTGGGCGGTCAGGTTCTGCCGACGGGCAGTGTGCGGCTTGATCGTTTCCGCGGCGCGATTACCACGCTCGAAGGCTTCGAAGACGGCGTGTGGTGGGTTCAGGATGCTGCTGCTGCCATTCCGGCAAAGTTGTTCGGTGATCTTCACGGGAAGCGCGTGGCGGATCTCTGTGCCGCTCCCGGCGGCAAAACTGCCCAGCTTGTGCTGGCTGGTGGCGATGTTGTCGCCGTCGAACAGTCCAAGTCGCGGGTCAAGAGGCTCGAAAGCAATCTGGCGCGGCTCGGTCTGCCGGCTGAGACCCGATGCGTCGATCTTCTGACCATCGGTGCCGACGACAGCTTCGATGCGATCCTGCTCGATGCTCCCTGCTCCTCAACCGGCACCACGCGTCGCCATCCCGATGTTCTGTGGACCAAGGATGCCGCAGATATCGCGAAGCTGGCTGCCCTTCAGGAGAAGCTGCTTCGCCACGCGGTCACACTCCTGAAGCCGGGTGGCCGCCTTGTATTTTCCAACTGCTCGATCGATCCCTCAGAGGGCGAAGAAATCATCGATCGTCTGCTGGTCGATTTTCCTGATTTGCGCTTGCTCCCGATCGCTCCAGAAGACTGGCCAGGGCTTGAAGCGGCGATCACGCCGAAGGGCGAGTTTCGGACCACGCCCGCGATGCTTGCCGATCAAGGTGGCCTCGACGGTTTCTACGCGGCGGTCGTTGCTAAAATTTAACTAATATCTCAATAAACCTGTTGGCAAGTCTGCGTGGACATCGCCGGTCGCTCCGCATGTCCGCGACATGGCGGTATGACATGAAATTTCGTGCCCCAGAAAATCGGGTTCGGAGGACCCTTGTCCTTCCGGCTCACGATTGTCGGACAACAGGAAATGGCTGGATCATCAGGATCCGGTTACAGGAACCAGTATGCGAATCAATGATCGCGCTCGACTGATTTCGCTTCACATTGCCGAGGCCTGGCGGCAGATGCGGCAGACGGCTGCCGTCTTGACCCCGCCTTTCGTTCTCCTGGGTCGTTTCCGGATCAATCGTGTGGTTGTTGCACCAACCGATCTGAGGGCGGTTGATTCCTTCGTCGCTGAAGAAATTCTCAACGGTCGCTATCCGCTTGCCGGTCGGGTTCTCGATGCCGGGCAGCAATCCCCGTTTGAACTGGAGCTGCCGTCAGTGCAATTCGCACGGCGTCTCCACGGTTTCGGGTGGCTGCGCCATGTTCGTGCCGACAAAAGCAGTGTTGCCTGCAACAATGCCCGCTGGATTACGGATCAGTGGATTGGCCTTCATGGCAACCGCACCCGCGGTCTGGCCTGGGATAGCGAGGTCGTTTCGCGGCGTATCATCAGCTGGCTATCCCATTCGCCCGTCGTGCTTCAGGATGCCGATGCCGGGTTTTATCGCCGGTTTACAGCTTCCCTCGGTCAGCAGGTGCGTTTCCTCCAGCGCCGCGTGGATTCACTGCCGGAGGGATTACCCCGACTGAAGGCGCGCATCGCGATTGCCATGGCCTCCATTGCCGCGGAAGCTCGTCCAGCCGCTGTACGCCGTGCCGGCCGTTTGCTCGACCGGGAACTGGAGCGGCAAGTCTTGCCGGATGGGAGCCACATTTCTCGCAACCCGCAAGCTTCGGTCGATTTGCTCTTCGACCTCCTGCCGTTGCGCCAGAGCTACATCAACCTCGGCCACGACGTGCCGTCCAAGCTGATCCCTGTGATCGACCGGATCTTTCCGGCGGTCCGCTTCTTCCGGCACAGCAGCGGCGACCTTGCCTTGTTCAATGGGGCCAGTTCTTCGCTTGCGACTGACCTGATGAGTGTCTTGCGCTACGACGAGACATCCGGCCAACCGTTCAAGGCCTTGCCCCACGGCGGCTTTCATCGATTGTCGGCCGGGGATACGGTGATCCTCGTCGATACCGGAAAGCCGATTTCGGCCAGGCTGTCGACAACAGCTCATGCCGGCTGCCTTTCGTTCGAGCTGTCTTCCGGGCGCAACCGTTTCATGATCAACAGCGGATCGCCCAGGTTTGCCGGAGAGCGGTTGCGGCAGCTTGCCCGCACCACGGCGGCGCACAGCGCCGTCTGCATCGGCGATGTGTCGTCTGCGCGCATCGCGCATTCCTCCCATCTCGGCCCCATCATCGTGGCTGGTCCATCACGCATCGAGGTTGATCGCCAGACGGGCCCTGATGCCAGCGATCGTCTCTCCGCCCGTCACGACGGCTATGTCGAACGTTTCGGCGTCTTGCATGAGCGGGAAATCCGCATCAACGAGCAGGGCACCAAAATCGCTGGTCGCGATCGTCTTCTCCTGCCTGATGGGTTGCCGACACCGAACCTGCCCAGTGCCGAAGTCGTTGCACGCTTTCACATCCATCCATCGATCACCGTCGAGCGTTCCGACGATCGCAAAGTGCGTCTCGTCGCACCCGATGGGGAAAGCTGGTCCTTCTCCATTCCGGTCGGTGAGATCTCCGTCGGAGAGGACGTATTCTTTGCCGATGTCTCCGGCATTCGACCCTCACAACAGTTGGAGATCGTCTTCCAAGGGCCGGAAATACGCTGGTTTCTGGCCCATCACGCCTGATGGCAGTCATCTTGCAGTTTCATCACACATGAAGCTGTGCTAGGCGGCGGCATCGCGCCCGCTGCCGATTGTCCGGGCGCCCGCCAGCTCGGAGTGAACCCATGGCCGTCGTATCCAAGAAGATCCCCGCCCCTGACCTCGTGCGCGTGCGTACCGCGCTTCTTTCGGTGTCCGACAAGACCGGCATCGTCGAATTTGCGCAGGCACTGCACCAGCGCGGTGTTCGCCTGCTGTCGACGGGCGGCACCCACAAGACTTTGGCGCGGGCCGGTCTGCCGGTGATCGACGTCTCCGAAATCACGGGTTTCCCGGAGATCATGGATGGGCGCGTGAAGACGCTTCATCCGCTTGTCCACGGTGGCCTTCTTTCGATCCGCGACGACGCGGAGCATGTCGAGGCCATGAAGGCGCATGGCATTGAAGCGATCGATCTCTCGGTCATCAATCTCTATCCGTTTGAACAGGTCCGTGCGGCGGGTGGCGACTATCCGACCACCGTCGAGAACATCGATATCGGCGGCCCCGCGATGATCCGCGCTTCCGCAAAGAACCACGCTTATGTCACCGTCGTCACCGACGCTGCCGATTACGCCGAGGTCATTGCAGCGCTTGGCGAAAACGATGGTCAGACGACCTACGCGCTCCGTCAGCGGCTGGCTGCCAAGGCCTATGCCCGCACGGCTGCCTATGATGCCGCAATTTCGAACTGGTTTGCCGAAGCGCTCGAGATCGATATGCCCTCCTATCGCGTGGTCGGCGGCGTCTTGAAGGAGAAGATGCGCTACGGCGAGAATCCGCACCAGAGCGCCGGCTTCTATGTGACCGGCGAGAACCGGCCCGGTGTCGCCACCGCCACCCTGCTCCAGGGCAAGCAGCTTTCCTACAATAACATCAACGATACGGACGCTGCCTTCGAACTGGTCGCCGAATTCCCGCCGGAGAATGGCCCGGCCTGCGCGATCATCAAGCACGCAAACCCCTGCGGCGTTGCCACCGGCTCGAGCCTTGTCGAGGCTTACAAGCGGGCACTCGCTTGCGACAGCACCTCGGCCTTCGGCGGCATCATCGCGCTGAACCAGATCCTCGATGCTGAGACGGCGCAGGAAATCGTCAAGCTCTTTACCGAAGTCATCATTGCGCCAGAGGTAACCGATGAAGCCAAGGCCATCATCGCGGCCAAGCCGAACCTGCGTTTGCTGACGACTGGCGCCCTGCCCGATCCGCGTTCGCATGGCATCATGGCGAAGACCGTCTCCGGCGGCCTGCTCGTCCAGAGCCGTGACAATGTCATGGTGGAAGATCTCGACCTGAAGGTCGTGACCAAGCGCGCGCCGACGGCGACCGAACTTGAGGACATGAAGTTCGCCTTCAAGATCGCCAAGCATGTGAAGTCCAACGCGGTGATCTATGCAAAGAATGGCCAGACCGCCGGTATCGGCGCTGGCCAGATGAGCCGCGTGGATTCGGCCCGTATTGCCGCTCTGAAGGCCGAGGATGCCGCCAAGGCACTGGGACTTTCCGAGCCTCTCACCAAGGGTTCGGCGGTCGCTTCGGAGGCTTTCTATCCCTTCGCAGACGGTCTGTTGGCCGCGATCGCCGCGGGTGCTACGGCTGTCATTCAGCCGGGCGGCTCGATGCGGGATGAAGAGGTTATCGCCGCTGCCGACGAACACGGCGTTGCCATGGTGTTTACCGGCGTTCGCCACTTCCGCCACTGACGACGATTGAGGTTAGACAGAGAAACGGCCGGTGGATCGATCCGCCGGCCGTTTTTGTAATCATCGGTCTGTAGCCGGATATCTGGTCGTCCAGAGCATAAGCAACCCGCCTATCAGGAAGACCAGCAAGGTCGCCATGCCGGCACGCGCCGAACCGGACCATGCGGTGACGACAGAGAAGCTGAGCGTTGCGAGAAAGCTGGTTGCGCGTCCCGACAGGGAATAGATGCCGAAATAGCGGCCCGCCTCATGGAGCTCCACGCTGCGCGCCAGATAAGAGCGCGAAGAGGCCTGGACGGGGCCGAAGGACATCCCGATCAGCAGGCCGTAGAGAATATACGCCTTCTCTGCCGGCGTGGCGAAGAGACCTTCCGTTCCGGTGATCGGCAAGCTCACGAGCCCGAAGAGGGTGAAATCGACGCCTGTCGAAATGATGCCGAATGTCGCGAGAATGAGCATGCCCAGGCTCACGAGAACGACGACCTTCGAGCCGAGCGCCCTGTCCACGCGGCCGGCGACGAGGCAACCGAAGATGGCGACGACGTTGAGGATGATGCCGTAAATGCCGATCTCCATCGTCGACCAGCCGAACATGGCGGCGGCGAAAACGCCGCCCAGGACGAGCAAGCCGTTGACACCATCCTGATAGATCATCCGCGCTATCAGGAAGCGCAGGATATTGGTGCGGTGGCGCAACTCCCCAAGCGTCGACCGGATTTCCCGGAGCCCCGAGCGAACCGCAGCGCCCAGCGGCTTTCCTTTGGCCGCATCCGGCGTGAAGAAAAACATCGGTAGGATGAACAGGAAATACCAGACCGCGGAGATCGGGCCTGTGATGCGGGCGTCTTCGCCGGCTGCGGGCTCCAGCCCGAAGAGAGGATCGAGCCCGATCAGCGTTTTACCCGTCGTCGGGCTGCCGGCTAGGAAGAGAACGACAAAGATCAGAACGATGATGCCGCCCATATATCCCATGCCCCAGGCGATGTTGGAGACACGACCGACATCCTGCTGACTGACCAGCCGCGGCATCATGGAATCGTTGAAGACGATGGAAAACTCGGCAGCCACGCTCGCAAGGATGATCAGGAGCATCACCAGGGCCACGGAAGATCCAGGCGCTGCAGTCCACAAGAGCGCGAGGCACAGGATCTTGATGAGCGCGAAGAAGGCAATCCAGGGTTTTCGCGCGCCTGATTCGTCGGCGATGGAGCCTAGGATCGGGGCGAGAACGGCGATGACTACGCCGGAAATCGTTGCCGCATTGCTCCAGTCTGTCTGCGCGCTGACCGGATCATCCGTCATGCGCGACACGAAGTAGGGACCGAAGATAAAGGTGGTCACGACCGTGAAGAAGGGTTGCGCCGCCCAGTCAAAGAACATCCAGCCACGGACCCCCCTGTTGATGGGGCCGTGGCTGGTCTTTGTTACTGCACTTGTCGTCACGCACACCCCCACAGGCTATCAGGCCCGCGACAGTGTCACCTCACATGCTCTTGTGCAAGATCACCCAAAAGGCCGGCAGCGACCGCGAGTTTGGAAATGCTCGGCTCGCCGCTGTCGACGATCGAGGCCAGTTCCTTGCCGATGCGCTCCACACGGGTCTTGTCCGTCGCAATCCAGGCCTGAACCGGCTGGGCGTCCTTGCCGTGGCTGGTCAGAGCCGCGCAAACGATCTGCCGGCGTGCCTGGCCGATCCGGTCCAGGCTGCGTGTCAGAGCCAGGCTGTCGTAGTGGTCGGTCGTCTGGATGCGGCCTGCATTTTCGATGATACGGCCGATCCGGAACGCTTCGGAGACCGCGAAGAAGCCACGCATCGCCGAGGCGAAGTCCGCTCCTGTTTTTTCCGCGATCTGCAGGATCTCCGGCAGAAGCTGCATGGTCTGCAGGTTGACGACGTCTGCCGCCAGTGCTGCCGGTGCGCCAGCTTCGGTCAGTTCCGTGATCTGGTCGTCGAAATGTTGACGGAGCGCGGCTGGCAAGGCTTTCTTGAACACTGGGGACGCTGCCGAAACGGCGGCCGTCAGTTGGGACACGGCATCGCCGACCGATCCCTTGACCAGACCTGTGTCGATCAGAAGCCGGGTCATGGCCGTGTAGACGTCCGCAATGATCGCATAGAGCCGGTTCTGCGTCTGACCTGGCATCTTGGCGTCTAGTGCGTCGATCTTGTCCCAGAGAGCCGAGAGACCAAGGGCGTCGCGCGTTACCAGAGCGGCTTTGACGGCCTCATCCGGGGCGCTGCCCGTCGCATCGCAAACCGAAACCACGAAGCCCGGGCCTCCGCGGTTGATCGCGTGGTTGGCGAGAACCGTTGCAATAATCTCCCGGCGCAGGCGGTGGCCAGCTATGTCGTTCGCGAAGGCCTTGCGCATGGCTGCCGGGAAGTAATTGGCGAGCGTCGTCTCGCAATAGGGATCGTCCGGCAGATCCGACTCGATCAACTGGTCAAAAAGCACGATCTTTGCGTAGGACAGGAGTACACCGATTTCCGGGCGGGTAAGCGCCTTGCCGGAAACATAGCGTTCTGCAACAGCGGCAGAATCCGGCAGCATCTCGACCTTGCGGTTGAGACGCCCCATGCCCTCGAGATAGTCCATCAGCCGGCTCAGTTCCTCCCGGTTGCCGGCGCCCTTGGCTTCGGTCAGGGAGATGGCGAGAGACTGCAGATAGTTGTTGCGCAGCACGAGGCCCGCCACTTCATCCGTCATCTCGGCCAGCAGCACGTTGCGCTTCTCGCGGGGCAAGCGGCCATCTTGCATCGCGGGGCTCAGCGCAATCTTGATGTTCACCTCGACGTCCGACGAATTCACGCCAGCCGAGTTGTCGATCGCGTCGGAATTGCAGCGTCCGCCGTTCAAGGCATAGGCAATACGGCCCTTCTGGGTGACACCCAGATTGGCACCCTCACCGATCACCTTGGCGCGTACGTCTGTAGCATTAATGCGGATGGCATCGTTGGCCCTGTCGCCGACTTCGGCATCCGTTTCCGCAGCGGCCTTGATGTAAGTGCCGATACCGCCGAACCAGAGCAGGTCGACCGGCGCCTTCAGGATGGCCGTCATGATGTCCATCGGTGTCGCGTTCGTTGTTTCAAGCCCGATGGCAGCTGCGGCTTCAGGCGTGAGTTTGACGGACTTCTCGGCGCGAGAAATGATCATTGCGCCGGCCGATAGGGTGGACTTGTCGTACTCCTGCCAGCTGGAGCGCGGCAGGTTGAACATGCGCTTGCGCTCCGCAAACGAGATCGCCGGATCCGGATTGGGGTCGATCACGATGTCGCGGTGGTCGAAGGCAGCGATCAGCCTGATTTTTTCCGACAGCAGCATGCCGTTGCCAAAAACGTCACCCGACATGTCGCCAACGCCTGCCACGGTGAAAGGCGTCGTCTGGATGTCTATGTCGATCTCGCGGAAGTGACGCTTCACCGTCTCCCAGCCGCCGCGGGCCGTGATGCCCATTTTCTTGTGGTCGTAACCAGCAGAACCACCCGAAGCGAAAGCATCGTCCAGCCAGAAACCGGCAGCCTGGGCCAGACCGTTTGCCGTGTCGGAGAAGGTAGCGGTGCCCTTGTCGGCTGCCACGACGAAATAGGGATCGTCACCATCCGGGCGCAAGGTGTCGGCGGGCGGGGAGATCTCGCCACCGACGATGTTGTCGGTGATCGAAAGGAGCGTCCGGATGTATGTCTTGTAGGCCTCCGTCCCGGCGGCAAGCCATGCCTCGCGGTTGGTTTGGGGCGGCAGGAGTTTCGGGAAGAAGCCACCCTTTGCGCCGACGGGAACGATGACCGCGTTCTTGACCTGCTGGGCCTTCACCAGGCCCAGCACTTCCGTGCGGTAATCCTGCGCGCGATCCGACCAGCGGAGGCCACCACGTGCAACCTTGCCGAAGCGCAGGTGCACGCCTTCCACTTCGACGCCATAGACGAAGATTTCGCGGAATGGGCGCGGCTCTGGCAGACCTTCGAGCTTGTGGGGATCGAACTTGAAGGCGAGCATCGGACGCTCGCTCTGCTGATAGCCCTTCTGGAAGAAGTTGGTGCGCAGTGTCGCTTCGATCGCATTGATGTAGCGACGCAAAATGCGGTCTTCGTCCAGGCTCTTGACGTCGGTCAGCCTGCTTTCCAGCGTTTGCAGAAGTTCTGCGTGACGGCTTTTCCGGGTCTTCTCCGCCACGGCAACATCGAAACGATTGCGAAAGAGCGCCACCAGATCCGAGGCGATGGCCGGATGCTTGGTCAGCGTTTCTGCCATGTAGGTCAGCGAGTAGACCGCGCCTGCCTGACGAAGATAGGCGGCATAGGCTCTCAGCACCGATGCCTCGCGGGCGCTCACGCCTGCGGCGAGGATCAGACGGTTGAAAGCGTCGTTGTCGACCGCACCGGTGAAGGCTGCGAGGAATGCTTCCTCCACCTGGGTTCCGTGCAGTCTGTTGTCGAAGTTCACGCCTTCCGGGATCTGCAGTTCCATGTCGTGCAGGACGATCGCATTCTGCTCGTCTTTAGAGCCCGCGATGTCGATATCGAAGGTCCGCTCGCTGATCACCCGGAAGCCGAGGTTTTCGAGGAGCGGCACGCGCCTGGAGAGCGGCAGATGATCTCCGGCGTGGAAGATCTTCAGATAGAGCAGTGGCCCGTCTTCAGCCGCAACCTGATGGAACTCCAGCGAGAGCGGTGCGCCGGCCATGCAGGCCTTGATATGCTTCAGGTCGCTGACGGCTTCCTCAGGCGTGAAGGCTTCCTGGAAAGCCTGTCCGACATCGAGCGTCGGGGCTCCGGTGCCAGCGAGAGCCGCGAAACGATCCGTCCAGCGGGCCGTGATTTCGCGCACGGCGTCTTCAAGGGTCTGCTGCGGGATCTGAGGCGTTTCGCCTTCCCGACGGCCGATGATGATGTGAACGCGCGCTACGCCGCCTTCGGGGAAGGCCGGGTAGAAGGCGGACACATGTCCCTTGTAGACGGATTGGAAATAGAGCCCGATTTTCTCGCGGACCATGGAGTTATAGTCTTCGCGCGGCACATAGACGATCAGGGAGACGAAACGGTCGAAGTGATCGATGCGCGGCAGAACGCGGACGCGGGGGCGTTCAGACAGATCGTTGATCTGTTCGCAGAATTTGGCCAGCAGATCCGGCGTAATCTGGAAGAGGTCGTCGCGAGGATAGTTCTCGAGCGTATTCTGCAGCATGCGGCCTGAATGGCTGCGGGGGTCGAAATCGAAGTGGGACACCACTTTCTCGACCTTGGCGCGCAGGAGCGGGATCTGGTTGACCGAGCGCGTGTAGGCCGTCGCGGTAAAGAGGCCGACGATGCGCAGTTCGCCGATGACCTTGCCGTTCGGACCGAAGCGCTTGATGCCGACATAGTCCATATAGGCACGGCGATGGACGACCGATTTGACGTTGGCCTTGGTGACGATCAGATAGTCCGGCCCTTGCAGGAAGGCCAGGATTTCGGGCGTGGTCGTCACATGGTTCTGCCCCTGGCGAAGGACCAGCACGCTGGGATCCGACAGGATGCCGAGGCCGCTTCCCTTGTCGCGTTCTACCGTGGCGTCGGCACCTTCACCGGAATAGACGTATTCCCGCATGCCGAGGAAGGTGAAATTGTTGTTGCGCAGCCATTCCAGGAAGGCGACTGCCTCGTCACGCTCTGCTTCGCTTCTTCCGGCCGAGAGATCTCGCAGTTCCGAGAGCGTTCTCTCCAGGAGGTTGAGCATCGGCTTCCAGTCGGTGGCGGCCATCTTGACCTGGCCCAGCACGTGCTGAAGCCTCTGGACAAGCTCGGCCGACTGATCCGCCGTGAGCGGTGCCAGATGGAGCTGGATGTAGCTGACCTTGATTGCGCCTTCCGGATCCGAATCCGGGTTCGACAGCGAGATGTCGCCTCGCGGTGTCACAGCCAGGATAGGGTGCACCGCCATGTAGATGTCACGGTAGTGGCTGGTGACCTCACCCATCAGGGAATCGTAGAGGAAAGACTTGTTGTGATCGACGATGGAGAGAACGCTGACGGGAATGCCGCCGGGGCTTACACCTTCGATCGTCTCGATGCGGATATGTGGTGTCTGGCGATCCCAGGCGGCAATGTCGCTGGCCGCTCGGACCGATGCGCGCGCAAGCATCGCGTCGTCGTAGCGGTTGATGTCGTCATTGCTGGCCCTGCTGAAAATGACCGCTGGCGGGACAAATACATGGTCGAGCCTGCGAGCCTCCTCCGCTGCCCTCTCCAGAAGCTCCTCGCGCTTCGTTTTCCCAGTCACGCCCATTGACCCCTCCGTAGCTCGCGTCGTTTCGCGTCATGTTCCCGCAAATGATTTGCGAAATTATGTATGGAACAGGAATATAAAGAATTCGGGCAAAAATATGCGGCCAGATTTATGTGATCCGAGAAATTTTCACACAGATTGGTCCGTGAACGCTTCGAATGCCGGATTTGAGAAGGGAATCACGCAAAATGCACGAAATAGCCAGGGGTGCTGTTATCGTCATATCCAGCCATGTTGTCCGCGGATCGGTCGGAAATCGAGCCGCGGTATTCGCTCTGGAGGTCCTCGGTCATCCCGTCTGGGCACTTCCGACCATCGTCCTTCCCTGGCATCCGGGGCACGGACCGGCCACGCGGCTGCGGTTTCCGGACGATGATTTCGAGAGTGCTATCGACGATTTGATCCGGGCTCCGTGGCTTGGAGAAGTCTCGGCGATCCTGACCGGATATTTCGGCAGTCCGCGGCAGCCGGCGGCGGTGGCGCGATTGGTCCGGGCCGCCAAAGAGCGCAATCCGAAACTCACCTATGTCTGCGATCCCGTGATGGGGGATCTGGGTGGATTGTACATACCCGTCGAAACCGCAACTGCCATCCGCGATCATCTGATCCCGATCGCAGATATTGCGACCCCCAACCGCTACGAACTTCAATGGATGGTCGGCGGTGAACTGGTGAGCAATCAGCAGATCATCGACGCCGCGCTATCTCTCGGACCGAAGCGCATGCTGGTGACTTCTGCCGTGCCGATGATGGCAGGAGGCACCGGCAACCTTCTGCTCAGCGGTCGCTCCGCACTGCTGGCCGAGCACAGGTTGATCGACAATCCGCCGAACGGGCTGGGTGATCTGCTGGCGGCTGTCTTCCTTGCCCGCCTGCTCGACGGTGTCGATGAAGAGACCGCGCTTCGCACTGCGACAGCCAGTGTCTTCGAGATCCTTGCCCGCACAGCCAAACGCGGAGGAGACGAACTTGCCCTGGAAAGCGATGCGTCCAGCCTGTCTACGCCTATGGCGATGGTGCAGATGCGCCGGCTCATGCATCCGGCACAGCGCAAGCCCGTCCGCTCAGACTGATCGCCCAGGCAAACCTTGTTCCCGGTGTTGCAACGACTGGTCACGCGCTGTAATCGGTAACAATGACCAGTTTTCCTCCCGCACTCCTCAACGGCTACCGCAATTTCATGGGCGGCCGCTACCAAGACCAGCGTGATCGTTACCGGGTTCTCGCCGAGCAGGGGCAGAAGCCCAATACGCTGGTGGTTGCCTGTTGCGACTCCAGAGCCGCTCCGGAAGTGATCTTCGATTCCATTCCGGGCGAACTTTTCGTGGTACGCAATGTGGCGAACATGGTGCCGCCCTATGAGCCGGACGGGCAGTACCATTCGACATCTGCGGCCCTCGAGTTTGCCGTGCAGGCGCTGAGGGTCCAGGACATCATTGTCATGGGCCATGGTCGTTGCGGCGGTATTCGGGCCGCACTCGACCCGAATGCGGAGCCTCTGTCCCCGGGCGATTTCATCGGGAAATGGATGAACCTGCTGGCGCCTGCCGCCGAGCAGATCCAGGGCAATGCCAACATGACCCCTGCGGAACGGCAGACAGCTCTCGAGCGCATCTCGATCCGCAATTCGATTGCGAACCTGCGGACCTTTCCGTGTGTGAAGATCCTCGAAGAACGTGGGAAGCTGCGCATTCATGGCGCTTGGTTCGACATCAGCAATGGCGAGCTTTGGCTGATGGATCCGAAGAGCCAGGATTTTGCCCGGCTGGATGTCGACGCGGCTGCCTGAGGGCGGGCGCTCTGTCTTACATCTCTGAGTGATTATGCGGCGGCCCATGAGCCGCCGCATTGCGTTTCTTATTCGGCGTCGATCCGGGCCGCGATATGGGCAATCGCCTGCTGGTAGACGGTCGCAGCGTTCCAGCCCTGAATAGCGACGAAATTCGGCTCGCCCTGCTGGTAACCGGCGCCCGGCTGCCAGCCATGGCCGCGCAGGAAGTTCGCGGTGGAGGCAAGCGCGTCGGAACGCGAACGCACCATGTCGATATGGCCATCACCATCGCCATCAATACCGTAGCGCACGACATTGCGCGGCAGGAACTGGGTTTGGCCGATTTCGCCATGGGCCGCGCCCTTGGCGTTCACTTCGAGATTGCCGGCCTGGACGAGCTCCAGAGCGGCGTAGAACTGATCGGTGAAGAACTCGCTGCGGCGGCAATCAAACGCCAGAGTGGCGACAGCCGACAGGGTGTGTTCCTTGCCGAGGAATGAGCCGAAGCCGGTCTCCATGCCCCAGATGGCGATCAGCGGACCTGCTGGCACGCCATAGCGCTGCTCGAGACGGGAGAACAAAGCCGCGTTGTTCTTCTTCATCGTCTTGCCGCGATTGATGATCGTCTGGCCGCCGCGCTTCTGCATGAACTGATCGAAAGAGAGCTTGAAGCTCTTCTGGCCGCGGTCGGCGCTGATCGTGCTGCGGCTATAGCTCACACTCGAAAAGACCTTGTCGAGCATGCGCGGGCTGAAGCCCTGGCCTTCGGCCTGCTGCTTGAAGGCAGCAGCCCATTCCTCAAAGCCGGCGGATGTATTGCTGCAGGCGGCCGCTGCTGCGGATTGCGTGCCGGCCAAAAGGGCGACCACGGAAACCAGGGCTGCCGACAGAGTGGATGTCAGTCGCATTGATGCCTCATAACGGACTTTGAATGGGTACGAATCGGCGGCACCATGCCAGTGAAAGCGGATGCTGTCATCCATCTCACGCTAATGTATGGCGCCCGACCTCTCAAATCGGATCACTTTCAGCTGAAAGGTCCAGCTGAGGCTCCCGGGCCGAACCCGGAAGCCTCAGGATTGTTGTCTCAGGCGGCTGCGCGCGGCTTGATCAGCCCGCGATTGACCAGAAGCTCTGCAATCTGGATCGCGTTCAGAGCGGCGCCCTTGCGCAGGTTGTCGGACACGACCCACATGTTGAGGCCGTTTTCGACAGTTGCGTCTTCGCGAATACGCGAGATGTAGGTCGCGTCTTCGCCGGCGCATTCGAGCGGGGTGATGTAGCCGCCGTTCTCATGCTTGTCGATGACCAGGCAACCCGGGGCGTCGCGCAGGATGTCACGGGCCTGATCGGCGGTGATCTCGTTTTCGAACTCGATGTTGACCGATTCCGAATGGCCGATGAAGACCGGTACGCGCACGGCCGTGCAGGTCACCTTGATCTTCGGATCGAGCATCTTCTTGGTTTCGGCCAGTACCTTCCACTCTTCCTTCGTATAGCCGTCTTCCATGAAGCTATCGATGTGCGGAATGACGTTAAAGGCGATGCGCTTGGTGAACTTCTTGGATTCGACCGGGTCGGCCACGAAGACGGCGCGGGTCTGGGTGAAGAGTTCGTCCATGCCTTCCTTGCCGGCGCCCGAAACGGACTGGTAGGTCGAGACCACCACGCGCTTGATCTTCGCGAAATCATGCAGCGGCTTCAGAGCCACGACCAGCTGGGCAGTCGAGCAATTCGGGTTGGCGATGATGTTCTTCTTCTTGAACCCGGCAATGGCGTCCGGATTGACCTCGGGCACGATCAGCGGCACTTCGGAATCGTAGCGCCAGGCCGAGGAGTTATCGATGACGACGCAGCCCTGCGCGCCGATCTTCGGCGACCACTTCTGGGAGATCGTGCCGCCGGCCGACATCAGGCAAATGTCGGTGTCGGAAAAATCGTAATTGTCGAGGTTGGAAACCTTGAGAACCTTGTCCCCGAAGGAGACTTCGGTGCCCTGCGAACGCGCCGAGGCGAGCGCCACGACTTCCGATGCCGGAAATCCGCGTTCGGAAAGGATGTTCAGCATTTCGCGACCGACATTGCCGGTGGCGCCTACGACTGCAATCTTGAAACCCATGTCTATGCTCTCTTTCTGTCTCTCCGCGGATGGTGAGGGGGAAGCTCGCGACAGGACGCAACCTTCCTTGTCCCCGGCCGTGCCGGGGAGAGAGCGGTGGCCGAAGACGTCAGACGGTTTTCGTCGTCGTTTTGGCCTTGGTCGTGGATGCAAGAGAATGGCATGCGCCGCCGGCAGCAGACTGCTGCAGGAGGTGGAAGACCGCAATGGGTTGCCCGAAAGCGTGCATGGACCGAATTCCTCTTCGCGGCGAGGGATTACAAGGTTTTCAGCGCGAGTCAAGCCGACAGGCCGCTGGCTTTGGCGAAAAGAGAATGTCGCCTGGCCGATCGCCGTGTCACGGTGACACCGAAAGGCTTGTCCGCCCCCCTTCGTCATGGAAATAAGGACCATTCCGAACGGAGCAACCGCATGAGCCTCGACATACGCGACCTGACCCCCGACGACCTCTCAGAGGTGACGTCGATCTATGCCGATGCGGTCGCGAACGGAACGGCGAGCTATGAGATCGTGCCTCCTGATCTTTCGGAGATGTCCGAGAGATATCAAGCGCTCAAGGCAAAGGGCTACCCCTACCTGGCGGCTGTCGACGAGCAAGGTTCTCTTTCCGGCTACGCCTATGCTTCCGCCTTCAGGACGCGTCCGGCCTATCGATGGCTGGTGGAGGATTCCATCTACATTCATCCATCCGCGCGTGGCCGGGGCGTGGGAAAGGCCTTGCTGAACGCGCTGCTCGACCGCTGCGAAACAGCGGGCTTCCGACAGATGGTCGCGGTGATCGGCGGTGCCAGCGAGGCGTCCATGGCGGTCCACCGTAGCTGTGGTTTCGAGTTTTCGGGCAGACTGGTGGGGACCGGTTTCAAGCACGGGCTTTGGCTCGATACCGTCTTCATGCAAAAGGCGATGGGTGAGGGCAATACGACCTTGCCCGATCTTTCGACCTATCCTGGCGTCATGCCTTAAGCTTTAGTCCAAAGCCTTCAGCGCCTTGTCGAAGACCTTCAGAACCTGGCGGAGGTCATGCCCACGCTTGAGTATCCGTCCGTCCGTGCCGACCACGGAGAAGGCGCCCTGCTTGGCTGCGAGTTTCGGGTTCTTCTCGATCCGGTACAGCGGATATTCGCCCGATCGCTTAAAGACGGAGAACACTGCCTTGTCCTTCAAGTGATCGATCGCGTAGTCGCGCCACTCGCCTTCTCCGACCATGCGGCCGTAGATCCAGAGAATGGCGTCGAGTTCGCGACGATGGAAGGTGACGGGTAGAGGGTCGAGCGATTGTCTGTAGACACCCAGGTCGACAACGGGAGTGGCGCTTCTGTCTGCACCCTCGTCGTCGCGGCGCTGCCCTTCCGGCTGCTCTGTCATCAATGCTCCACGAGCTCCGATTCATGACGGATGGGTGACAGTGTGCCTGACATGCCCGAAATTGCAAGCTTCGACGGGCAGGCTCTGTCCGGAGCTGCCCTCCTTAGCGGCTTCGGCTGAGGAAGTGGCCAAGCAAAAGTTCGCGCAGGCGTGCTGCGATCGGCGACAGTCGTTTACCGCTTAGCGTGATGAGGTGATACGGCGTCACCTCGATCGGTGTGTCCAGCCTGAGCGTCGTCAGATCGCCGACCGGCGTCTGGCGACAGAGAAGGTCCGAAACTTCCCGCGACATCGGCGCGATCGCGTTCGACGAGGCAAGCATGGCAATCATCACCAGAAGCGAGGTCGTGTTGACGATGTTGCGCGGGATCGGGGCGCCTTCCTCGATGAAGACATTCTCGACCGCCTGACGCAGAGGCGTGCCGGGGGCCTGCATCACCCAGGGGAAATGCGTCATGTCCGAAATGTTCAGCCGGTCGACATTGACCAGGGGATGGCTGCGGTGGACGACGATCTCCACTTCTTCCATGGTCGCCCCTTCGACATGAAACTGCCTTGCGTCGATGCCCGCGGGGATACGCCCCAGGACAAAGTCGTACTGGCCAGACAGTAGGTCCCGGATCATTTCGCCGCTGGGGGCGACGTCGACGTGGATGTCGACGGTCGAGGCTTCTGCCTTCAGGGCGCGAATGGCCGGAACGACGTGACCGACGGCGCCGCCCGTGACGGCGCCGATCCTGACCTTGCCGGTCAAACCCCGCTGGATGGCTTCGACTTCTCTTGCCGCTTCGCGCATTTCCTCAAGAACGTTCAAAGCCCGGCGGGCAAGCGCGCTGCCGACAGCCGTGGGCTCCATGCCCTTCGGCGTGCGGACGAAAATCGGCGAGCCGACATAGCGCTCAATTTCCCCCAACATGCGGGAAGCCGCAGGCTGTGTCAGCGCAAGTGCCTGAGCGGCCAAGCTTAATTGACCAAGCTCCGCGATGGAGCGGATCAGGTTCAAATGCTTGGGCTGCAATCGGTGGATATGAATCTCGGCCATTAAGCACATATCAACTACGGTATGCAGAAAGTCAAAATAATCATTTGATCGGTATATTGGCCACGATAAGACTCGCCACGGAGCTGGGGGCTGCCGTGTCAGCCGTCCGTTCTTGTTTCAGCGAGTGCCAGGAGGAGCTTGGCCTCGCACGGTATGACCAGGGAGGTTACCATGAAGAAACTTGGCGCCCTGATTGCGTCGCTCGCAATCGGCATCGCATCATTCGCGCCCATGTCCTACGCACAGGACAAGGGTATGGTCGGCATTTCCATGCCGACGAAGACGTCGACCCGTTGGATCTCGGACGGCGAGACAATGGAAAAGCTGTTCACGGAAGCCGGCTACACCCCGGACCTGCAGTTTGCTGACGACGATATCCCGAACCAGCTCGCCCAGATCGAAAACATGGTCACCAAGGGTGCCAAGGTTCTCGTCATCGGCGCCATCGACGGCACCACGCTTTCCGACATCCTGCAGAAGGCTGCCGATGCTGGCGTCAAGGTCATCGCTTATGACCGCCTGATCCGCGATTCCGGCAACGTCGACTACTACGCCACCTTCGACAACTTCCAGGTTGGCGTTCTCCAGGCAACCAGCCTCGTTGACGGCCTCAAGGCGAAGTTCCCGGACACCAAGCCGTGGAACGTCGAACTCTTCGGCGGTTCGCCGGACGACAACAACGCCTTCTTCTTCTACGATGGCGCAATGTCTGTTCTGCAGCCCCTGATCGACAGCGGCGACATCGTCGTCAAGTCGGGCCAGATGGGCATGGACCAGGTTGGTACGCTGCGTTGGGACGGCACTGTCGCCCAGGCTCGTATGGAAAACCTGCTCTCCTCGACCTACACCGAAGACAAGCTGCACGGCGCTCTTTCGCCGTATGACGGTCTCTCGATCGGTATCCTGTCCGCTCTGAAGGGCGTTGGCTACGGTTCGGGCGATATGGTCATGCCGGTTGTTACCGGTCAGGACGCCGAGCTTCCTTCGATCAAGTCGATGCTTGCCGACGAGCAGTACTCGACCGTGTTCAAGGACACCCGCGAACTCGCCAAGGTCGCTGTTTCCATGGTTGACGCGATCATGGGCGGCAAGGCTCCGGAGATCAACGACGAGAAGACCTACAACAACGGTGTGAAGGTCGTTCCGTCCTACCTGCTGAAGCCTGTCGCTCTCGACAAGGCCAATGCCAAGGAAGTTCTCGTCGGCGCCGGCTACTACACCGCCGAGCAGATCGACAACTGATCCTTCGGATCGCATCCGGGTCCGCGACATGTCGCGGACCCATTTTCTATACGCATTGAGGGAGCTCGCGCCTCCAGCTGGATCTTTCGGGATCGCTGGCCTGGCGCCGGAATTCTGCACATGGACAACATCATTCTCGAGATGCGCGGCATCACAAAGACATTTCCCGGCGTGAAAGCGCTGGACAATGTCAGCTTCAAGGTGCGCGAGGGCGAGATCCACGCGCTGGTCGGCGAAAATGGCGCCGGCAAGTCTACGCTGATGAAGGTCCTGAGCGGTGTCTATCCCGCTGGCACCTATGACGGCGACATCTTCTACGACGGAGAAGTCCGTCGCTTCGGCCGGATCTCCGACAGCGAAGAGCTCGGCATCATCATCATTCACCAGGAACTGGCGCTCGTGCCGCTCCTGTCGATCGCCGAGAACATCTTCCTCGGCAATGAAATCGCCCAGAACGGCGTGATCCACTGGCCCCAGACATTTGCGCGGACGAAAGAGCTGCTGGCAAAGGTCGGCCTGAAGGACGCGCCGTCGACACGCATCACCGACATCGGTGTCGGCAAGCAGCAGCTGGTAGAAATCGCCAAGGCCCTGTCGAAGAAGGTTCGCCTGTTGATCCTCGACGAGCCGACCGCTTCTCTGAACGAAACGGATTCGGACGCGCTGCTGACGCTGCTCATGGAGTTCCGCAAGCAGGGGATGACCTCGATCATCATCTCCCACAAGCTGAACGAAATCCGCAAGGTTGCTGACCAGATCACCATCCTTCGTGACGGCGGCACCGTCGAAACGCTCGACTGTCACACCCAGGAGATCACGGAAGACCGGATCATCAAGGGCATGGTCGGCCGTGACATGGAAGACCGCTACCCGAAGCGCGACCCCAAGATTGGCGACGTCCTGCTTGAGGTGAAGAATTGGAACGTCTTCCACCAGAACCACCGCGACCGTCAGTTCCTGCACGATGTCGCCTTCAATGTCCGCGCCGGCGAAGTCGTTGGCATCGCGGGCCTGATGGGTGCCGGGCGTACAGAGACGGCGATGAGCATTTTTGGCAAGTCCTGGGGTCACAAGATCACGGGTGACGTCTCGATGCATGGGAAGCCGGTCGATGTTTCGACGATCCCGAAGGCGATCGAGGCCGGTCTTGCCTATGTGACGGAAGACCGGAAACATCTCGGTCTCGTGCTGCAGAACAACATCAAGGAAAACACCACGCTCGCCAATCTCGACGGCGTTTCCAGCGGCACGATCATCGATGACCGCAAGGAAGCCAAGGTGGCGTCCGACTATCGCCAGAAGCTCCGGATCCGGTCGCACTCGATCTACCAGGAGGCCGTGAACCTCTCCGGTGGCAACCAGCAGAAGGTTGTTCTGTCGAAGTGGCTGTTCACGAACCCTGAGATCCTGATCCTCGACGAGCCGACGCGCGGCATCGACGTCGGGGCGAAGTTTGAAATCTACACCATCATCAACCAGCTTGCCGCCGAAGGTAAGGGCATTCTGATGATCTCGTCGGAAATGCCCGAACTGCTCGGCACCTGCGACCGCATCTACGTCATGAACGAAGGACGCATCGTCGCGGAACTGTCCAAGGAAGAAGCAAGCCAAGAGTCCATCATGCGTGCCATCATGCGCTCTGGGGAGAAACACTAATGGCTATCGACACAAGAACCGAAACCCCCAAGGTCTCCGTAGGCGACTATCTGCGCAACAACATCCGCGAATACGGACTGCTGCTCGCGCTCGTCGTCATCATGCTGTTGTTCCAGTTCCTGACCAACGGCGTTCTTTTCCGTCCGGTCAACATCACCAACCTGGTGCTGCAGAACTCGTTCATCGTTATCATGGCGCTCGGCATGTTGCTGATCATCGTGGCGGGGCACATTGACCTGTCGGTCGGCTCGATCGTCGCCTTCATCGGCGGCATATCGGCGATCATGCTGGTTAAATGGGGCTGGCATTTCTCGCTGGTCGTGCCGCTGTGTCTGGTGCTCGGTGGCGTCATGGGTGCTGCCCAGGGTTACTGGGTCGCCTATCAGAAGATCCCGTCCTTCATCGTGACGCTCGCCGGCATGCTGGTTTTCCGCGGCCTGACCTATGTCGTGCTCCAGGGTCGCCCGATCGGTCCCTTCCCGAAGGAATTCACGCTGCTGTCGACCGGCTTCATCCCGGACTTCCTGCCGCTGACAGATGTCGCGACCACCGGCATCGCCAACCACGTTGCCATCATTCTGATTGTGCTGCTTGTCGGTATGGCGATCTATAACGGCATGAAAAACCGCCGCCTGAACGAAGAGCACGGCACCGAAAACGAACCCTTCGTGTTCTTCGCCGTACAGATGGGCATCATCAGCGCTGTTGCTATCTTCCTCGGCTATCAGCTCGCCACCTATCGCGGCCTGCCGAACGTGCTCGTCGTCATGGGCGTTCTCATCGCGCTTTATTCCTTCGTCACCACCCGCACCACGATCGGTCGCCGCATCTATGCGCTGGGTGGCAATGAAAAGGCTGCGAAGCTTTCCGGCATCAATACCGAAAAGCTGGTGTTCCTGACCTTCGTCAACATGGGTGTGCTCGCAGCTCTCGCCGGCATGATCATCGCGGCTCGCCTCAATTCGGCGACACCGAAGGCGGGCGTCGGCTTCGAGCTCGACGTTATCGCGGCCTGCTTCATCGGCGGTGCCTCGGCGTCCGGCGGCGTTGGCAAGATCACCGGTGCTGTCATCGGCGCCTTTATCATGGGTGTCATGAACAACGGCATGTCGATCATGGGTATCGGCATCGACTACCAGCAGCTCATCAAGGGCCTCGTGCTTTTGGCTGCTGTCTTCTTCGACGTTTACAACAAGAACAAAGCAGTCTGAGGATAGGCTTATGTTTCTCTCGCAATTGAAGACTGGCGGCGTCATCTGCCGCCAGGGTGAGGCCGCGCGCCTTGTCCCAGGTTACAAGACAACTTACGAACTCGCAAAGGCAGCGATTGCTGCCGGCACTGACGTAGCGACCCTCATCGAGAAGCAGGGTGCTGGCGATGCCGTCGATCTCATTGCTCTGGCGGCCGAAGGCAAGCTTGACTGCCCCGTGCGTCATCCGGATCCGGCTCACATGTACCTGACGGGTACAGGCCTGACGCATACCGGGTCGGCATCCGCCCGTGACAGCATGCATGCGGATACGGCTGGCATGAGCGATTCGATGAAGATGTTCCGCATGGGCATGGAAGGCGGCAAGCCGAAGCCCGGCGAAATCGGCGTTCAGCCGGAGTGGTTCTACAAGGGCAACGGCTTCAACGCGGTTGCACCTGGCGAAGATCTCGTCTCGCCATCCTTCGCGCTCGATGGTGGTGAAGAGCCGGAAATGGCTGGCTACTACATCATCGGCGAGGACGGCACCGCGCATCGCCTCGGCTTCTCCGTGGCCAACGAATTCTCCGACCACGTGACCGAGAAGATCAACTACCTCTTCCTCGCACACTCCAAGCTGCGTCCGGCCTCCTTCGGTCCGGAACTGCGTGTCGGCGCTCTGCCCGACCACGTCGAAGGCATTTCGCGCATCGTGCGCGCTGGCCAGACCGTCTGGGAAAAGCCGTTCCTCTCGGGTGAGGCCAACATGTCCCACACGATCGCAAACCTGGAGTATCACCACTTCAAGTATGCGCTGTTCTGCCAGCCTGGCGATCTGCATGTCCACATGTACGGCACAGCGACGCTGTCCGTCGCGGATGGATTCGTCACGCAGGAAGGCGATGTCTTCGAAATCGAGTCCCCGCAATTCGGTCTCCCACTGCGCAACCGCCTGGCAAAGGCTGCCGCAGAGACCGTTAAGGTGAAGATGCTCTGAGCGGATCGGTCAACCGACCCGCCCATTTCCCAGAGACAGGACGAAAGCCATGAGCAAGTTCAAACCGGCGGCTTGGCCGCGCCAACTGAGATCCCAGCACTGGTATGGCGGGACATCCCGCGACACGATCTATCATCGTGGCTGGATGAAGAACCAGGGCCACCCGCACGACCTCTTCGATGGTCGCCCGGTCATCGGTATCCTGAATACCTGGTCCGACCTCACCCCATGCAACGGCCACCTGCGTGAGCTCGCTGAAAAGGTGAAGGCTGGCGTCTGGGAAGCTGGTGGTTTCCCGGTCGAGATCCCGGTTTTCTCGGCTTCCGAAAACACCTTCCGCCCGACGGCGATGATGTACCGCAACCTTGCGGCACTGGCCGTCGAAGAAGCTATGCGCGGCCAGCCGATCGATGGTGCCGTGCTGCTCGTCGGCTGTGACAAGACGACCCCGTCGCTGGTCATGGCGGCTGCTTCGACCGACCTTCCGTCTATCGTCGTCACCGGTGGCCCGATGCTGAACGGCTATTTCCGCGGCGAACGCGTCGGTTCCGGCACGCATCTCTGGAAGTTCTCCGAAGCCGTGAAGGCTGGCGAGATGACCCAGGAAGAATTCGTCGAAGCCGAAGCTTCCATGTCCCGCTCCAGCGGCACCTGCAACACCATGGGCACCGCCTCGACCATGGCGTCGATGGTTGAAGCCCTCGGCATGGCGCTCTCGGGCAACGCCGCGATCCCGGCTGTCGACAGCCGCCGCAAGGTGATGGCGCAGCTTTCGGGGCGCCGGATTGTGCAGATGGTCAAGGACGACCTGAAGCCCTCCGACATCATGACCAAGGAAGCCTTCGAGAACGCGATCCGCGTCAACGGTGCGATCGGCGGCTCGACCAATGCCGTCGTGCATATCCTGGCGATGGCCGGCCGTGTCGGCATCGATCTGACGCTCGACGACTGGGATCGCCTCGGTCGCGACATCCCGACGATCGTCAACCTGATGCCGTCGGGCAAGTATCTAATGGAAGAGTTCTTCTATGCTGGCGGTCTGCCTGTTGTCATCAAGCGTCTTGGCGAAGCTGGCAAGCTGCACAAGGATGCGCTGACCGTCTCGGGCGAAAGCATCTGGGACGAGGTCAAGGACGTTCGCAACTGGAACGAGGACGTCATCCTGCCGGTCGACAAGGCACTGACCCAGCAGGGCGGTATTGTCGTTTTGCGCGGCAATCTCGCGCCGAAGGGCTGCGTGTTGAAGCCGTCTGCTGCTTCCGCCCACCTGATGAAGCATCGTGGCCGCGCCGTGGTCTTCGAAGACATCGACGACTACAAGGCGAAGATCAACGACGAGGCGCTCGATATCGACGAGACCTGCGTCATGGTGCTGAAGAACTGTGGTCCGCGCGGCTATCCGGGCATGGCTGAAGTCGGCAACATGGGTCTGCCGCCGAAGGTCCTGCGCAAGGGCATTACCGACATGGTCCGCATTTCGGATGCGCGCATGTCCGGCACCGCCTATGGTACCGTTCTCCTGCACACCTCGCCTGAAGCCGCACGTGGCGGACCGCTCGCGATCGTCAAGAATGGTGACTTCATCGAGCTCGATGTCGAATCGCGCCGCATTCACCTCGATATCTCGGAAGAAGAGATGCAGCGCCGTCTCGCAGACTGGCGCCCGTCGGTTGAGCCGCCGGCCAGCGGTTACGCCCGCCTTTTCCACGATCATGTCGAAGGTGCCGATACGGGTGCCGACTTCGACTTCCTGAAGGGCTGCCGCGGTTCGCCGGTCGGCAAGGACGCACACTGAGGACCTTGACGATGTCAGATCGTATTCCGCTCGCGCTTGTCGGCATCGGCAAGATCGCCCGCGACCAGCACATTCCGTCGATCGAAGGCGGTCAGGACTTCGTCGTTGCCGTTGGCGTCAGCCGTCACGGCAAGGTCGAGGGTGCCGAGAACTTCACCGACTTCGATGCGTTTCTGGCCGCGCGTCCTGATATCAAGGTCGTGTCGCTCTGCACCCCGCCTGAAGTGCGCTTCGACATGGCAAAGGCTGCGATTGCGGCTGGTCGCCACGTGCTGATGGAAAAGCCACCGGCGACCACCCTGGGTGAGGCAGAGGCTCTGACTGAGCTTGCGGCCAAGGCTGGTGTCACCTTGTTTGCCACCTGGCACTCGCGCTTTGCGCTGGGTGTTGAGCCCGCTCGCCAGTGGCTTTCCGATAAGGTCATCCAGTCGATTTCGATCGTCTGGAAGGAAGACGTGCGCCGTTGGCATCCCGGCCAGGCCTGGATCTGGGAACCGGGTGGCTTCGGCGTTTTCGATCCTGGTATCAACGCACTCTCCATCCTGACGGAGATCGTGCCTGGCCACATCATGGTGGAAAAATCCACCCTGGAGTTCCCTGAAAACAAGAAGCAGCCAATCGCCGCTTCCATCGCCATGCGGACCGTCGAAGGCGCGCCGATCACGGCCGAATTCGACTGGCGACAGGAAGGGCCGCAGACGTGGGATATCACAGTCCAGACGAATGCCGGCGAGCTGCGTCTTTCAAAGGGCGGTTCGGAACTCTATATCGGGGGTAAGGAACAGGCGTCCGGCCCGGACCGCGAATATGCGGGAATCTACGAACGCTTCGCCCATCTCATCCGCTCCCGCCAGAGCGATACCGACTATCAGCCGCTGCGCATCGTGGCGGATTCGTTCCTTTGCGGGGAACGTAAAGTCGTCGCTCACTTCGAAGACTGACATCAAAAGGAGGCCCATCCCATGGCCTATACACCGACTGGAAAACACCTGATCGCCGGCAACTGGGTTGCCAGCACGGATACTTTCACCTCGTCGCCTGCCACGGGCTCCTCCCACACCTTCTCGAAGGGCACCCCTGCCCTGGTCGATCAGGCGGTGAAAGCCGCCGAAGAGGCATTCGAAACCTATGCCTATTCGACGCGCGAAGAGCGTGCCGCCTTCCTCGACGCCATCGCCGAGGAAATCGATGCACGTGGTGACGCGATCACCGAGATCGGCTCCCAGGAAACCGGTCTGCCGGAAGCACGCCTGATCGGCGAGCGCGGCCGCACCGTCGGCCAGCTTCGTCTCTTCGCGGCGCATATCCGCAAGGGCGACTATCTCGACCGCCGTCATGACGAAGCCCTGCCCGATCGCAAGCCGCTGCCACGTTCGGACCTCAGGATGGTCCAGCGTCCGATCGGCCCGGTCGCCGTCTTCGGTGCCTCCAACTTCCCCCTCGCCTTCTCCACGGCTGGTGGTGATACGGCAGCGGCACTCGCTGCTGGCTGCCCTGTCGTCGTCAAGGCGCATGATGCCCATCCGGGCACCGGTGAAATCGTCGCCTCCGCGATCGATGCTGCCATCAAGCGCTGCGGCGTGCATCCGGGCGTGTTCTCGCTCGTTCACGGCGGGAGCCGCGACGTCGGCCAGGCACTCGTTCAGCATCCGCTGATCAAGGCTGTCGGCTTCACCGGCTCGCTCGGTGGTGGTCGCGCGCTCTTCGATCTCTGCGCGCAGCGACCAGAACCCATCCCGTTCTTCGGCGAGCTCGGCTCGGTCAACCCGATGTTCATGCTGCCCAAGGCGATCGCCACCCGTGGCGAAGCCATTGCCAAGGGCTGGGTCGGTTCGCTGACCATGGGTGCCGGTCAGTTCTGCACCAATCCGGGTATCGTCGTGCTGCTCAAGGGCGCTGATGCGGAAAAGTATGTCGAGACAGCAACGGAAGCTCTCTCGGCCGTTGGTCCGCAGACGATGCTGACGGATGGGATTGCTGATGCCTACCGCAAGGGTGCGACCAAGATCGCCGGTACCGAAGGTGTTCGTTCGGTTCTCACCTCGACCTGCGACCTGCGCAATGCGACGCCTTACCTGTTCCAGACGACGGCCAAGGACTGGCTCGACAACCATGTGCTCGGCGAAGAAGTGTTCGGTCCGCTCGGCCTGATCGTTATCGCCGAGAGCGAAGACGAAATGGTCGCCATGGCCCGCAGCCTTTCCGGCCAGCTGACGGCTTCGATCCATCTCGCCGATGGTGACGAGACGCTTGGCAAGCGCCTCATGCCGATCCTGGAGCGCAAGGCGGGTCGTGTGCTTGCCAACGGCTTCCCGACGGGTGTCGAAGTGGCTGATTCCATGGTTCACGGTGGCCCCTACCCGGCTTCCACGAACTTTGGCGCCACGTCTGTCGGCACGCTCTCGATCCGTCGCTTCCTGCGGCCGGTCTGCTTCCAGGATATTCCGGCGGCGCTTCTGCCGACCGATCTCGCCTGAGGACATGCCGTGACGACATCACCGTTTGCCGCGCTCGTCGACTGGGGCACCAGCAACCTTCGGATCTGGCTGACCGACAGCCAGGGTGAGGTGATCGGTGAACGTCAATCTGCAGAGGGTATGGGCAGCCTCGATAAGGCTGCCTATCCCGCCGTGCTTGAAGGGCATCTCACAGCGCTCGGTGCGCCTCCGGATCTCCCTGTGGTCATCGCCGGCATGGCGGGCGCCCGCACAGGCTGGCGCGAAGCTCCCTATGTGGAAACGCCGGCGCCGCTGGTCGGACTTTTCCAGCATGCAGTCCAGCCGGAGGGCGTCAGCCGTCCGGTCTATATCCTGCCTGGCGTCTGCCAGCGCGAGGGCGGTGCCTTTGACGTCATGCGGGGTGAGGAAACCCAGCTTGCCGGCGCCCTCGAGCAGGGCCTGGACAACGCTCTCTTCTGCCTTCCAGGCACCCATTCGAAATGGGCTCTCGTCGAGGGGGGGCAGGTTCGCAATTTTTCCACCGTGATGACGGGCGAGCTTTTCAATTTGATCAGCCGGCAGTCCATCCTGCGCCTTTCCGTTCCCGAGGACGGTGACGCCGAGGCGGATCCTGAAATCTTCGACGCTGCCGTGCAGCAGGCGCTTGAGCCTGGATTTGCGCTGACATCGGTTCTCTTCTCGATCCGAGCCGAGGGCCTGCTTGCTTCGAATACGAAGATCAATCCGGCGGCGCGCCTCTCCGGTCTGCTGATCGGCGCCGAGATCGCGGCGATCCGCAAAGACCTGACGCGGTATGGCAAGGCCTACCTGATCGGTACCGGCAAGCTGACGCGTCTCTATGCCCGTGCCATCGTCCAGGCTGGCGGCGAACCGGTTCTCCTTGATGGGGGGCTGTTGGTCCGTCGCGGTCTGCTTGCCTCGGCACTCTCTCTTTTCGACCACGAATTCAAGGATTGACCTGATGACTGCATCCGTTGCCTGGCCCGCGCTTCGCCGCAATCTTGTTGCCATCCTGCGCGGCATCAAGCCGGAGGAGATCGAAGCCGCAGTGGATGCGCTGCTGGAAGCAGGGTTCGAGGCGATCGAAGTGCCCTTGAACTCGCCCGATCCGTTCGTTTCCATCGAGAAGGCCCGCAAACTTGCACCGGCAAATGTGCTGATCGGGGCAGGGACAGTTCTCGAAGCGTCCCAGGTGGACCGGCTGAACGATGTCGGCGGCAATCTTCTGGTGACACCGAATGTCGAGCCTGATGTGATTCGCCGTGCGGTTTCGCATGGGATGGTCGCAATGCCGGGCGTCTTCACGCCGACGGAAGCTCTGCTTGCCGCCAAGTGCGGCGCTTCGGCGCTCAAGTTCTTCCCGGCTAGCGTGCTGGGCCCGAGCGGCATTTCCGCCATCAAGGCCATTCTGCCGCCGCATCTGCCTCTCGGCGCTGTCGGCGGCGTCTCCGATGCCAACTTTGCGGATTACTGGAAGGTCGGCGTTCGCGCCTTTGGCCTGGGCTCCAGCCTCTATAAGCCGGGCGATAGTGCCGCGGTCATCGGTGAGCGCGCCATCAAGAACGTTCAGGCTTACGACGCGCTCGTCGGCTGACCATCGCTTGACTACGAATTCATTGAGGCCTGTCCGGCATCCCCCGGCCGGGCCTTTTCGTTGGCTCTGCTGACGCACCGGTTGTGACAATAATCACGCTGCAAATCAGATAAACGTCGCCGCGCCCAAATTTGAACATACGTGCGCCGCTTTTTGAGATATAGTATAACTAACTTGGTTGGCGCGATGCGCCAAAAGGTCCGGTCTGGCGCATTGACCCCTTACCCCCAGCCCCCCAATGTTTCCAGGCCGGACCACACCAAGTTTCCAGCACCCTGAAATCAGAGCGTCTTTGGCGTGGTCATCATGACGGTGGCCCCGATGATTCGGGACGGATTGCCGCCCTCATCGGCAGCCTGAAGGAGAATGGCTATACCGTCGCTCTCTTCGTCGCCCATGGGCTTTGCCGGAAGCGTCAGATCAAGCGACTTTCCATCCCACATGCCAACGGTCTGAACGTCGGTCACGCTGTGCCAGTAGTTCAGGCTCTGCCCGAGGTTTTCGCCCTTGAGCACCTCGACGGTCTGGTTCTGACGGAAATAGACAACCACGACATTTGCCTTGCCGGCACCTTTGCCGATCGTAATCGACAACTGGTCGTCGTGACGCGAGGCCTTCACCGGCACGATCAAGCCGTTTCCGCTCGACTTCATGTGGTCCAGCCGCTGATTGACCTCCGATGCGTCGGTGCCCTTCAGATGTTCACGACCATTGAGCACCGCCTGCGGGGTGTAGACCCCATTTCGACCGAAGGTCTTGGCATAGGCATATTGCCTTGCTGTGTTTTCCTTGGTCGCCAGGGTATCGGCCCAGCCAAGGTAGTTCCAATAATCGACGTGGTAGGACAGCGCCACGACCTTGCCTTCGCGAACGAGCTGCTCGAAAGCGCGGTCCGCAGGAGGACAGGAGCGGCATCCCTGTGAGGTGAAGAGTTCCACAACGCCCTTCGGCGTCGATGCGTCGTCAGCCTTCGCTGCAGCGCCGGAAAGGATGATGAATGGCGCGAGGACCAAAGCAATCAGCTTTGCCCTTAGCTTTCCTCGACCCGTGCTTTTGCTTGCCTGCAACATGCTGATGCGATGCCTTTTCTGCATGGTGCACTTGATACTCTCTCGTGCCCTGTGCGCAAAGTCACGATGGGGTGAAATTTTGGTCAACGGTCCAATTCCGTCACCCACGAAAAAAGCCGCCGGTCACCCGGCGGCTTTTCATCTGTCGTCTCAGAACTTTTAGGCAGCGAGATCGCGCAGAACGGTCTGCAGAATGCCGCCATTGTTCATGTAGGTGACCTCATCGAGCGTATCGATGCGGCAGAGCAGCGGGACATCCTTCACGGTGCCATCGGAGTAGGTGATCTTGGCGATCTTCTTCTCGCGCGGCTTGATGTCGCCTTCCAGGCCCTCGATCGTAACGATCTCGTCGCCCTTGAGGTTCAGCGAAGCCCAGGTGGTGCCGTCCTCGAAGGTGAAGGGCACGACGCCCATGCCGACGAGGTTCGAGCGGTGGATACGCTCGAAGGACTGGGCGATCACGGCCTTGACGCCGAGAAGGTTGGTGCCCTTGGCTGCCCAGTCGCGCGACGAACCATTGCCGTATTCGACGCCTGCAAAGATGACGAGCGGAACGCCCTCTTCCTTGTACATCATGGCTGCATCGTAGATCGACAGCTCTTCCTTGGACGGATAGTGGACCGTGTAGCCACCTTCCTTGCCGTTCGGACCGAGCATGTGGTTGCGGATGCGGATGTTGGCGAAGGTGCCGCGCATCATCACTTCGTGGTTACCGCGGCGCGTGCCGTACTGGTTGAAGTCAGCCACGGCCACGCCGTTGTCGGTCAGGTAGGCACCTGCAGGAGACGCTGCCTTGATCGAACCGGCCGGAGAAATGTGGTCGGTGGTGATCTTGTCGCCGAAGAGACCAAGGACGCGGGCGCCGTTGATGTTCTTCAGGCCCGAGCCAGTCTTGCCCATGCCGACGAAGTAGGGCGGGTTCTGCACATAGGTCGACTTATCGTCCCATGCATAGGTCTGGCCAGCGGGGACCTGAACGGCCTGCCAGTTGGCGTCGCCCTTGAAGACATCCGCATACTTCGATTCGTAAAGTTCGCGCGTGACGTATTTCAGGATGAATTCCTGGATCTCGTGCGAGGTCGGCCAGATGTCCTTGAGGAACACAGGGTTGCCGTCCTGGTCTTCACCGAGCGGTTCCGTGGTCAGATCCTTCTGGACCGTGCCGGCGAGCGCGTAGGCGACGACCAGCGGCGGCGATGCCAGGTAGTTGGCCTGAACGTCCGGCGAGATGCGGCCTTCGAAGTTGCGGTTGCCCGAGAGCACACCGGCCGTGATCAGGCCCTTGTCGTTGATCGTCTTGGAGATCGGCGCCGGCAGCGGGCCGGAATTGCCGATGCAGGTCGTGCAGCCGAAGCCAACCAGGTTGAAGCCCAGCGCGTCGAGCGAAACCTGCAGGCCAGACTTGGCCAGATATTCCCCGACAACCTGCGATCCCGGTGCCAGAGAGGTCTTGACCCACGGCTTGGATTTCAGGCCCTTGGCAACGGCGTTGCGGGCGAGAAGGCCGGCCGCAATCAGCACGCTCGGGTTCGAGGTGTTGGTGCAGGACGTGATGGCGGCAATCGCGACGTCACCATGGCCGATGTCATAGTCGGTGCCTTCAACCGCGTAGCGGTTGGTCAGCTGACCGGGCTTCTTGTAGTCGCCTTCGAGGGCCGTTGCGAAGTTCGGAGCGATGGTTTCGAGCGGCAGACGGCCTTCCGGACGCTTCGGGCCGGCCATGGACGGGACAACGTCGCCGAGGTCGAGTTCCAGCGTGTCGGTGAAGACGAGGTCCGAACCGTCGCTGTCGCGCCACATGCCCTGCGCCTTGGAGTAGGATTCCACCAGGGCGATACGGTCCTTGGTGCGGCCCGACATGGTCAGGTAGTTGATGGTTTCGCCATCAACCGGGAAGAAGCCGCAGGTTGCGCCGTATTCCGGGCCCATGTTGCCGATGGTCGCGCGGTCTGCGAGCGACATCGAATCAAGGCCAGGGCCGAAGAATTCGACGAACTTGGAGACAACGCCCTTCTTGCGCAGCATCTGCACGACGGTCAGGACGAGGTCGGTCGCGGTCACGCCTTCCTTCACCTTGCCGGTGAGCTTGAAGCCGATGACTTCCGGCAGCAGCATGGAGACCGGCTGGCCGAGCATGGCGGCTTCGGCTTCGATACCACCCACGCCCCAGCCGAGAACGCCGAGACCGTTGATCATCGTGGTGTGGCTGTCCGTGCCGACGCAGGTGTCCGGGTAGGCGGTGGTTTCGCCGTCCTCATCCTTGGTCCAGACGGTCTGGCCGAGGTATTCCAGATTGACCTGGTGACAGATGCCGGTGCCGGGTGGAACGACGCGGAAGTTCTTGAATGCCTGCTGGCCCCACTTCAGGAAGCGGTAGCGCTCGCCGTTGCGCTCGTATTCGAGCTCGACGTTGCGGGCGAAAGCTGTCGGCGTGCCGAATTCGTCGACGATAACAGAGTGGTCGATGACGAGGTCGACAGGAACCAGCGGGTTGATCTTTTCCGGATCACCGCCGAGATTGACCATGGCGTCGCGCATGGCGGCGAGGTCGACAACGGCGGGAACGCCGGTGAAGTCCTGCATCAGAACGCGGGCCGGGCGATAGGCGATTTCGGCTTCGGTCAGGCCCTTGTTAACAAGCCATTCGGCTACGGCCTGAATGTCCTTCTTGGTGACCGAGCGGCCATCTTCGTTGCGAAGAAGGTTCTCGAGAAGCACCTTCATCGAGTAAGGGAGCTTCGACACACCGGCAAGACCGTTCGCTTCGGCCTTCGGGATGCTGTAGTAGACATAGTCCTTGCCGTCGACGGTCAGGACCGACCGGCAATTGAAGCTGTCAAGAGATTTAGCCACGGATAGAAACCCCGCATATTCTGATAGCCAACACAATCGTGCGGACGCCTATGCACTTCATGCACATCAGGATGCGGGTACGACCATTTCCGCTGTCCGCCCGTGAAAATCGCTCCTCGCGATGTCCAAGTTCGGCACAAGGATGAACTTCACGCCGGCCGCTGGCGTGGTTGCAGGTCTTATAGATAATTTCTAAGAAAGGCGCCAGACCGACGAAGGACGAAATCGGAAATTTTTATGAGGCAGGCCTCATCCTGCCAGAAGGCGATCATGATCAGGCTTGAAGCCGAAAATCTCTCAGCGCGCCGTGGCGAGGACCTGATTTTCGTTAATGTTTCCTTTACGTTGGCTTCCGGAGAGGCACTGGTTCTCACGGGCCGAAACGGCTCTGGAAAATCGACCTTGTTGCGTGTCGTGGCGGGGCTGCTTCGCCCTGAAACGGGACGTGCCGTTTGCTTTTCGCAAGCCCATGACGAAGCGCGCCCTGCGGGCGAATTCAGTCACTACCTCGGTCATCGCAACGGTATGAAACGCGAATTGACGGTTGCTGAAAATCTGACCTTCTGGAAATCCTTCCTGGGTGATCTCGGCATGGGGCAAAGCCTTGAGGTCGAAGAGGCGGCAGCGGCCGTCGATCTGGCTGGGATCACGCATCTTCCCTATGGCTATCTCTCTGCCGGTCAGCAGCGACGCTTCGCTATGGCGCGCCTTTTGGTCGCCTATCGGCCGGTCTGGATTCTCGACGAGCCGACAGCTGCTCTCGACCGTCGCGCTGACACCATGTTCGAAGAGTTGGTGCGGCAGCACCGGCAGGCAGGCGGCATCGTGCTTGCGGCAACCCACCAGCCTCTCGGCATGGAGGGCGCGGCGAACCTGGAGATGCTCGGCTTCGATGGCGTCGATGAGGAGTATGCGGCATGATGGCGCTCTTCCTCCGAGACCTGAAGCTCTCGGTGCGCGCCGGTGGCGGCGCACTGATCGGCGTGCTTTTCTTCACGACCGTCGTTGCCGTCATCCCCTTCGGTGTCGGTCCTGATCTTAATCTGCTTTCCCGCATCGGTCCGGCCATCGTCTGGATCGGCGCGTTGTTGTCGGCTCTGCTCGGTCTCGACCGGCTGTTTCAGGCCGAGCGCGATGATGGATCGCTCGATATCCTGCTGATGCAGGAAACGCCCTTGGTTCTTACAGTGTTGGTCAAGTGCCTTGCGCATTGGGTTGCAACGGGCCTACCCCTTGTCATTGCTTCGCCGCTGCTCGGCCTCTTCATGAATATGGATGAAGTGGCCATCGGCGCCGTCATGCTGACCCTGTTGGTCGGTTCGCCTGCCATTACCTTCATCGGTGCTGCAGGTGCAGCCGTTGCCGTTGCCCTGCCCCGAGGCGGTCTGCTGGTGTCTATCCTCGTGCTTCCGCTCGCCGTGCCGGTGCTGATCTTCGGGGTTAGCGCATCCTACGCGGCGGTCGAAGATCCGGCGCCCTTCCTGCCGCCTTTCATGTTCCTCTCGGCCATCACACTTCTCTTTGCCGTGATCGGACCTGTTGGTGCAGCCGCTGCTTTGCGCAGCTCGGCGGACTGAGGCATTTCAGCTTGACCAGGATCAATTGCAGGCGGGATTGAGACAGGCTAAAACACATCATGACCGACAACAGCCTTGCCATCACAAAAATCGGCGACCTCGCCAATCCCACCCGATTTCTCGCGCTGGTCGCGCGGATCCTGCCCTGGTTTGCGGGCATTACGGTGCTGCTCTTTGCGGTCGGGCTCTATCTCGGCTTTGCCTCGGAGACCGACTACCAGCAGGGCGATACGGTGCGCATTATGTATGTGCATGTGCCGGCGGCCTGGCTCTCGATGATGTGTTACTCCGTGATGGCGCTCTCGGCGATCGGCACGCTTGTCTGGCGGCATCCGCTGGCCGATGTCAGCCACAAGGCCGCAGCTCCGCTGGGCGCGGCCTTCACGCTGATTGCACTCATCACCGGCTCCCTCTGGGGCAAGCCGATGTGGGGCACATGGTGGGTGTGGGATGCGCGTCTCACCTCTGTCTTTGTACTCTTCCTGATGTATCTCGGACTGATCGCTCTCAACCGCGCCATGGATGATCCGTCCAAGGCAGCCAGGCTCAGTTCGGTTCTGATCCTTGTCGGATTCGTCAACATTCCGATCATCAAGTTCTCGGTCGACTGGTGGAACACGCTGCATCAGCCCGCGAGCGTCATGCGGCTTGACGGTCCAACCATCCATCCGGAATTCCTCTGGCCGCTGCTGGTGATGGCGCTGGCCTTCACCCTCCTCTTCTTCACGCTGCATCTGATGGCGATGCGCAACGAGATCTGGCGCCGCCGGGTTGGTGCGCAGCGTCGCCTGGCCGCGCGTCAGGCCGGTCGGGAGCATTCGGCATGAGCCACGCCTTTTACGTCATTGGGTCGTATGCCTTGACCGCAGGCATCTGTCTGGTCCTGACCGTCTGGATCTATCTCGACGGTCGGGCGCGGCAGGCTGAATTGAAGACGCTGGAATCGCAGGGGATCCGGCGACGCTCGGCCTCGGCCTCATCCTCTTCCGTGCAGGATCCGAGCGCATGACGCAGCAGAGCGAAAGCGATGCACCGGTCGCAAGGGGTCGTGGGCGATACCTGATAGCCGCGCTGCCACTGTTGCTGTTCGCGGGTCTTGCCGCAGTGTTCATGACCCAGCTTCAATCCGGCCGGGACGTCTCCGAGATCCCGTCGGCCTTGCTGGGCACCAAAGCGCCGCCGCTGCAAATGGAGGCACTCGACGGGTCCGAGCGTCCGGCGCTCACCACCGCGGCAATTGACGGCAAGCTCACGCTGGTCAACGTCTTCGCCTCTTGGTGCGTGCCTTGCCGTCAGGAGCACCCGATGTTGCTCGAACTCTCGAAGGACTCGCGGGTCAACGTCGTTGGCATCAACTACAAGGATCGCAACGACAATGCTTTGCGATTCCTTGGCGAACTCGGCAATCCCTATGCGGCGATCGGGGTCGATCCGAACGGGAAGGCTGCGATCGACTGGGGTGTCTACGGCATTCCCGAAAGCTATCTCGTCGGTCCTGACGGAACGATCCTCTACAAGAAGGTGGGCCCGTTCGATCCCGAGACCTTCCAGACGCAGCTGATGCCGGCGATCGAAAAGGCGCTCGCCGGTCTCTGAGAGACCTTAGAGAGCGCCCTGCCAGGTCTTCACTGCCTCGATCGGCCAGACCAGCATCAGAACGTTGAGGGTCAGGTTGTCTCTGATGACGATAGCCGTGAGAACTTCGAAGCCCAGCGCGATGATGACCGTCAGCCAGATTGGCATGCGGGCCGCAAAGAAGAAGCCGGCAATCATGGCGACCATGTCCATGCCTGAATTCAGAATGCTGTCGCCGGTATAGCCTACCGCCATGGTAGCAGTTCGATAGCGATCGATCACGATCGGCGAGTTTTCGAGGATCTCCCAGGCGGCCTCGATCAGCGCCGAAAGCGCAAGCTTGGCGGTGATCGGCTTCCTGCGCATCACGAGCCAGCCCAGGCCGTAAAACAGGAAGCCATGGATGATATGTGACGGCGTGTACCAGTCGAACAGGTGCTGCGAGTTGCCGGGCGTGTTCACGCCGGCTTCAAAGAGCTTCACGTAACCGCATTCACAGATCCAGATCCGGCCCATGAGATACTGGGAGACGATCTGGACCAGGATGATGACGAAGGTCACCGCCAGCCAGAAACGGGACGTTGAGTGTTCGCTGCCCTGGCTGGTCATGCTGTTCATTTCTGTTCCTTGTCTTCCAGCGAGTGCTTCATGATCAGCGGCATCTGCGCCAGCGTGAAGAGGATGGTGATCGGCATCGTGCCCCAGACCTTGAAGCTGACCCAGACATCATCCGAGAAGTTGCGCCAGACGACTTCGTTCAGCACGGCGAGGAAGAGAAAGAAGATGCCCCAGCGCAGCGTCAGCTTGCGCCAACCTTCTGCGTCCAGCTGGAAAGCGGCGTTGAAGACATAGCCCAGCAGCGAGGTGCCGAAGGCTAGGCCACCGAGCAGAACAACGCCGAAAAGCGTGTTGACGATGGTCGGCTTCATCTTGATGAAGGTCTCGTCCTGGAGCCAGATCGACAGGCCGCCGAAGACCATGACGACGATACCCGAGACGAAGGGCATGACCGGCAAGTGCTTGAAGACGATCTTGGAGATGATCAACGACAGCACGGTCGCGGCCATGAAGAGGGCGGTCGCGATCAGAAGCGGTCCGCCGATCGCGGTCAGCTCGGGAAAGGTTTTGGCCAGCCACTCGCCGCGCAGGTTTCCGAAGAAGAAGATCAAAAGCGGCCCGAGTTCGAGCGCCATCTTCAACACGGGGTTCTGCTTTTCGGCCTTGGAGGCGTGGGTATCGGTGGATGTATCCGACATGGTGTCGTTTCCTAATGTTCCCGGCGCTCAGCGCGCGATGCCGGCAATGGCGCTGGCGAAGTCTTCGGCCTCGAAGGGTTCGAGGTCGTCGATGCCTTCGCCGACGCCGATGAAATAGACGGGCAGCTTATGCTTGGCGGCGATGGCAACCAGAATGCCGCCGCGCGCTGTGCCATCGAGCTTGGTCATGATCAGGCCGTTGACGCCCGCCACATTGCGGAAGATCTCGACCTGCTGGAGAGCATTCTGACCGGTGGTCGCGTCCAGCGTCTGCAGCACCGTGTGCGGCGCATCCGGATCGAGCTTGCCGAGAACGCGGACAATCTTTTCGAGTTCCGCCATGAGCTCCGCCTTGTTCTGAAGGCGGCCGGCGGTGTCGATGATCAGGACGTCTGCTTTGTCGGCCTTGGCTTTTTCGAAGGCTTCATACGCAAGGCCTGCGGCATCGGCGCCGAGTTTGGTTCCGATGAAGGTCGAGCCGGTGCGATCGGCCCAGATCTTCAGCTGCTCGATGGCAGCTGCGCGGAAGGTGTCGCCGGCAGCGAGCATCACCTTCAATCCCGAGCCTGATAGCTTGGCGGCGAGCTTGCCGATCGTCGTCGTCTTGCCGGTGCCGTTGACACCGACGACGAGGATGACATGCGGCTTGTGGCTAAGATCAAGGGCCAGCGGCTTGGCAACCGGCTTCAGCACTTTGACGATCTCTGTCGCCATGATCTTGGTGACGTCCTCACCGGTCACATCCTTGCCATAGCGCTCGGAGGCCAGCGTGTCGGTGACGCGGAGTGCCGTTTCGACCCCGAGGTCGGCCTGGATCAGCAGGTCTTCCAGTTCTTCCAGCGTCTCATCGTCCAGCTTGCGCTTGGTGAAGAGCGCGGTGATCTGGCTCGTCAGCTGCGAGGAGGTGCGGAAGAGGCCAGCCTTCAGGCGCTGGAACCAGCTCAGCTTTTCCGCAGGCGCTGGGGCCTCGGGCTCGCGCGCTCTCGCCTCAGCCGCCGCGAAACCTTTGGGCAGAACGGGGACAACGGGCTCCAATGCCGAATCCGAGACGGCCGCAGATTCACCTTCTGCTTCCGGCTCGTCGGCCGTCACGGCTTGAGCTTCTTCAACCTCTTCCTCGGCTTCCGCTTCAAGTAGTTCGAGGGGCACCATCGAGAGATCTTCAGGCGAAAGATCATCGGACGGGCCGCCGGCCGTTTCCATTTCTTCTGCGAGAACCGGATCCTCGGCAACGGGCAAATCTTCGTCGCGACCCTTCGGCTCGCTTTCGGCCGAGATCGCAGCCTTTTCCTCGGCTGTCAGCTCCGCCGGCACTGCAGGCGTTTCTGCCGGCTTCTCCTTGCCGAAGGTGAAGACTTTCTTGATGAAGCCGAGGGCCATGGTCACTCTATTCCGTGTGTCAGGCAGCCGCGTCAGCCGCTGCCGATGCAATGGTCAGATGGCGGCCGGTGTGGCCGCCGATCGAGACCTCGACGAGGCTGCCGGGGTTCATGCCGGGCGCTGCGACGAGGGTGAAGTCTTCCGTATGCGCCATTTCGTTGCGCTCGACCAGCAGCTTCTGGCGGGTGCCGACATGCGAAGCCAGATGCACAGCCTGCAATCTTTCGGCCACCGCGCGAAGCTCTGCAGCCCTTGTCTTGACGAGCGCCCGGTCGAGTTGCGGCATGCGCGCCGCCGGCGTGCCGGGGCGGGGGCTGTAGGGAAAGACATGCAGATGCGCGATGCCGATCTCTTCGGCCAGGCGCGCCGAGTTCGCCGCCATATCCTCAGTCTCCGTCGGGAAACCGGCGATCATATCGGCACCGAAGGCAAAGCCGGGGCGCAGGCGCCGGACCTGTTCGGCAAAGGCAATCGCATCGGCGCGCGAATGCCGGCGCTTCATGCGCTTCAGGATCATGTCGTCGCCATGCTGCAGCGACAGATGCAGATGCGGCATGAAACGCGGCTCGTCGGCGATCAGGTCGAAGAGATGGCTGTCCGCCTCGATGCTGTCGATCGAGGAGAGGCGCAGGCGCAGGATCTCTGGCACCTGCTTCAGCAGTGTCTTGGCAAGCAGGCCGAGCGTCGGCGTCCCAGGCAAATCCGCGCCATAGCTCGTCGCGTCCACCCCGGTCAGCACCACTTCGCAATAGCCGTTCTCGACGAGCTTGCGCGCCTGCTCGACGACGGCGCCCATCGGCACGGAGCGCGAATTGCCGCGGCCATAGGGAATGATGCAGAAGGTGCAGCGGTGGTCGCAGCCGTTCTGTACCTGCAGGAAGCCGCGCACATGGCCGTCGATATGCGCCACCATTTGCGGTGCCGTCTCCGTCACGCTCATGATGTCGTTGACCGCGACCTTTTCTTCCGCCGAGACGCCGAAATCCGGCAGGCGGCGATAGTGCTCGGCCTTCAGCTTTTCCTCGTTGCCAAGGACAGCGTCGACCTCGGGCATGGCAGCGAAGTTTTGCGCCTCCGTCTGGGCCGCGCAACCGGTGACGATGATGCGGGCTTCCGGGTTTTCCCGGCGTGCCCGGCGGATCGCCTGGCGGGCCTGACGCACGGCTTCCGAGGTCACCGCACAAGTGTTGACGAGGATTGCGTTGTCGAGCCCGGCCTTGGCGGCCTCGGCCTTCATGACCTCGGATTCGTAGGTGTTGAGGCGACAGCCGAAAGTGATGACCTCGACGGCGCCTTGTCGCGCGGAGGTCACTGGGTGGCGGCCTCTGCATCGGCGCTTGTGTCGCGCTGCCAGCTGCCGGTCACCGGATCGACCGTGCCGGACCATTCCCATTCGGCGGGGCCGGTCATCACGACCTTGTCGTCCGGTCGCCAGTCGATGGTCAGCGTGCCGCGATTGGGGCTCGACGCCACCGTGATCGTCACCTTGCGTTCCGTGCGGCCTGTACGCGCGGCGGACACGCCAGCGGCACAGGCAGCCGAGCCGCAGGCGAGCGTCAGGCCGGCGCCGCGCTCCCAGGTGCGCGTGATCATTGATGTCTTCGAGGTGACCTGGGCCAGCGTGATATTGGCCTTTTCCGGGAAGATCGGATGGTTTTCCAGGAGCGGACCGAAGCGTTCCAGATCATAGGTTGCCGGATCTCGATCGACCCAGAAGACGGCATGCGGATTGCCCATCGACATGGCCGAGGGCGAATGCAGGATCGGCGCGTCAATCGGGCCGATCTGCAGTTCGATGCGGCTCGTGTCGTGGAATTCTTCCGAGAGCGGGATCTTGTCCCAGGCAAAGACGGGCTTGCCCATGTCGACGGAGATCGTGCCGTCTTGATGCTCGACGGCGTTCAGGATGCCGGCGATGGTCTGAAAGGTGAAGCTCTTGCGGCCGGTTTCGCTGGCAAGCGCCTGTACCACGCAGCGCGTGCCGTTGCCGCAGGCCTGCGCCTTCGAGCCGTCGCAATTCAGGATGTCGATGTAGGCGTCGGTGCCGTCGACCCTTGGGTCATGGATCGCCATGATCTGGTCGAAGGCGGTCGCCGGGTCGGCAGCGAGCGCAATTGCCGCAGCCGACGTCACCCGGTCGGTGCGACCGCGCATGTCGACGACCAGGATCTTGTTGCCAAGCCCGTTCATAACAGCGAATTCGACCCGATCCGACATCGTCACTCCATACAACTGCACTTTCAGCCTATATGGCGGAAATACAGCCAAATTACCAGTAGAGCGACCAAAACCGCGCAACCGTGGTCAACGCCATGGCTCGGTCACTTCAAGCCATTCCCGGGTTCGAGCCTCGGGATCGGCATGCAAGGTGATGTCCGTCACCACGGCTGCACTGTCAGCACCTGCTGCAAAGACACCGGGAAGCCGGTCGGGGCGAAGTCCGCCGATCGCAACCAGGGGCAGGGGGGCGATCTTTTCCTTCCACACCGTCAGCCGTTCCAAACCCTGCGGCGCCCAGGGCATTTTTTTCAGGATCGTTGGATAGACGGGGCCGAGGGCGACATAATCAGGCTTTGCGGCTAGCGCCGTTTCGAGTTCTGCGTCGTCATGGGTCGAGAGGCCGAGCTTCAGACCCGCGCGCCGGATTGCAGCGAGATCCGCCGTCGCCAGATCCTCCTGGCCCAGATGGACGAAGTCGCAAGCCTCGTCGATGGCGACCTGCCAGTAGTCGTTGACGATCAACTGGCTGCCATGGTCGAGACAGCATTGCCGGGCGCGGCGGATGTGCTGGCGAAGCGCACTTTCCTCGGCGTCCTTCATCCGCAGCTGCACCAGTTTGACCCCCAGCGGCACAAGCCGCTCGATCCAGCCGGCGCTGTCGACGATGAGGTAGAAGGGATCGAGCTTCATGCGAAGACCCCCTTTCCGATCACAGGCGTTGACGGGATCGCCATATCGCGCGGTTCCAACATGCCCGCTTCATGGGCGATCTGCCCTGCCGTGATTGCACTCGCAAAGGCCTCTGCCATCGCGGCCGGATCGCCGGCGCTGGCGACGGCGGTGTTGAGCAGCACGGCGTCATAGCCGAGTTCCATCACTGTCGTCGCGTGGGAGGGACGACCGATGCCGGCATCGACGATCAGCGGCACGTCGGGAAATTCCGCCCGCATGGATTTCAGCGCGGCCACGTTCTGCGGCCCCATGGCGCTGCCGATCGGCGCACACCAGGGCATGAGCACCCGGCATCCGGCGGCGAGCAGCTTCTCCCCGACCACCAGATCGTCGGTGGTGTAGGGGAAGACCTCGAAGCCCTCGGAACCGAGGATCTTTGCCGCTTCCACCAGTTCGAAAACGTCAGGCTGCAGTGTGTCGTGATGGCCGATCACCTCGAGCTTGATCCATGTGGTGCCGAAGACCTCTCGCGCCATCTTCGCCGTCAGCACCGCTTCGCGGGCGCTGTGGCAGCCGGCTGTGTTGGGCAGCACATGCAGGCCGAGATCGCGGATCAGCTGGAAGAAAGCGCCACCCGCCTTGCCGCCTGCGGTTTCCCGGCGCAGCGAGACGGTGACGATCTCGGTCTTCGATCGCCGTACTGCTTCCGCCAGGATCGCCGGCGAGGGGTAGCGCGCGGTGCCGAGCAGGAGGCGTGAGGAGACGGTCTTGCCATAGAGTTCCAGGGCCATCTCAGCCTCCCTGCATGGGCGAAAGGATCTCGATCCGATCGCCATCGTTCAAGGGATGGGCGGCGCGCTCCTCGCGGTGAACCAGGTCGCCATTGACGGCGGTTGCCAGCCAGTCGCCCTGGTAGTCGAGTTTTGAGAGCAGATCGGCGAGATTGCCTGCATCGAGCTCCAGGGATTCTCCGTTGACGGTGAGCTTCATGCGGACCTCCTTCTCTCGGATGCATTTGTTGCCGTGAGCCTCTCTGCCGCCTCGCGCGCCAGTGCTGGTGCCAGCAGAAAACCGTGGCGATGCATGCCGGCGACTGCCAGGCCTTCGGGCGTCTCGATGATGCGGGGCACATTGTCCGGGAAAGCCGGGCGGATGCCGGTGCCGGTTTCCACGATGCGCGCTTCGGCGAAGGCCGGATGCAGCGCATAGGCGGTGTTCAGCAGTTCCATCATCGAGCGCGCCGTGATCGGCCCGTCATCCTCCGTCTCGATCATCGTCGCCCCCAGCATGAACAGCCCGTTGCCGCGCGGCACGATGTAAAGAGGGTGGCGGGGATGCAGGAGCCGCACGGGGCGGGAGAGGGTGACATCGCCCGTCTGCAGATAGAGCATCTCTCCCCGCACACCGCGCAGCCCTTCGATCTCGCCGATGGCCTGTGGGCCCCGGCAATCCACGACGCTCGCATAGTCTCCCGTCTCACCGACCACCTCCCCGAAGCGGAAGGAGACACCGAGTTGCCGCGCCGCCTGATGAAGACCCCGCAAGGCCTTGCGCGGATCGAGATGGGCCTCCTCGGCAAAGAAGAGGCCGGTGCCAAAACGCCCCGCGAGATCGGGCTCGAGTTCTCCGATCTCTTCCTCGCCCAGCCAGCGATGGCCGCGCGTACGGGTCGCAAAGCGCTTGAGGTCGGCAAGATCGCGCGGATTGGCCAGCACAAGCGTGCCCCGGCGTTGGACGAGACCGGGCACAGCCTCGTCCCACCAGTCGGCAGCCAAGAGACCTGATGTCAGCACGATCTCTTCCGCTGCCTCCCGCTCGCAATAGGGGGCGAGCATGCCGCCCGCCCAATGGGAGGCGCCGAGGCCGATATCGACCCGGCGCTCCACGACCTCCACAGGGATACCCCTGCGCGCCAGCTCCAGCGCCGTCGCCAGCCCTGCAACGCCTGCCCCTTTCACAAGGACGGTCATGACTGCCCTCCCGTTTCGAGGACCGCGATCTCGTCCGCCGTCATGTAGAGATCGCCGCCGGCGCGATACTTCTCCGCCATCGCGGTGAGGCCCTCCTTCTGTGCCTCGGCCCGGATGTCATGCGAGATCCGCATCGAGCAGAATTTCGGGCCGCACATCGAGCAGAAATGCGCGACCTTGTGCGCCTCCTTCGGCAGCGTCTCATCATGCATCGATCGCGCCGTCTCCGGGTCGAGCGACAGGTTGAACTGGTCCTCCCAACGGAATTCGAAGCGCGCCCTCGACAACGCATCGTCACGCAATTGCGCTGCCGGATGCCCTTTGGCGAGATCGGCCGCATGAGCGGCGATCTTGTAGGTGATCACTCCGATCTTGACGTCGTTACGGTCCGGCAGACCGAGATGCTCCTTCGGCGTGACGTAGCAGAGCATGGCTGTCCCGAACCAGCCGATCATCGCGGCCCCGATCCCCGAGGTGATGTGGTCGTAGCCGGGCGCGATGTCTGTGGTCAGCGGTCCCAGCGTATAGAAGGGGGCCTCACCACAGGTCTTCAGCTGCTTGTCCATGTTCTCCTTGATCTTGTGCATGGGAACATGGCCGGGCCCCTCGATCATCACCTGGCAATCCTTAGCCCAGGCGATCTGCGTCAGCTCACCCAGCGTTTCGAGTTCCGCAAACTGGGCAGCATCATTGGCATCGGCAATCGAGCCTGGACGCAGCCCATCGCCCAGCGAGAAGGAGACGTCGTAAGCGCGGCAGATGTCGCAGATTTCCTCGAAATGCTCGTAAAGGAAGCTCTCCTTGTGATGATGCAGACACCACTTGGCCATGATCGAACCGCCGCGCGAGACGATGCCCGTGACGCGGTTGACGGTCAGCGGGATGTAATGCAGCCGCACGCCGGCATGGATGGTGAAATAGTCCACCCCCTGTTCGGCCTGCTCGATCAGTGTGTCGCGATAGACTTCCCAGGTCAGGTCCTCGGCAATGCCGCCGACCTTTTCCAGAGCCTGGTAGAGCGGCACGGTGCCAATGGGCACCGGCGAATTGCGGATGATCCAGTCGCGGATGTTGTGAATGTTGCGGCCGGTCGAGAGATCCATGACCGTGTCGGCACCCCAGCGGATCGCCCAGACCATCTTCTCGACTTCCTCGGCCATGGAAGACGTGACGGCGGAATTGCCGATATTGGCGTTGATCTTCACCAGGAAGTTTCGCCCGATAATCATCGGCTCGAGCTCGGGATGGTTGATGTTGGCGGGGATAATCGCGCGACCCGATGCGATCTCCTCGCGGACGAATTCCGGCGTCACGTGATCGGGGATCGCGGCGCCGAAGCTTTCGCCGTCACGGACAAGCGCTTCTTTCGCAGCCTTGCGGCCGAGGTTTTCGCGGATCGCCACATATTCCATTTCCGGTGTGATGATGCCGGCGCGGGCATAGGCAAGCTGCGTCACGGCCTTGCCGCCCGTGGCACGAAGCGGCTGATGTTTCACGGGAAACGCCGGCGTCAGCTTGTCGGCAGAGACAAAGCCGTTGTCTTCGGGCTTTACATCGCGGCCGTCATAGGCCTCGACATCGCCGCGCTGTTTGACCCAGTCGAGACGGTGCCGGGCAAGCCCCTGGTCGATGGCGATGGTCGCCTGCGGATCGGTATAGGGTCCCGATGCGTCATAGACATTCACAGGCGGTTCGCCGGAGGTCGGGTGCAGCGCGATCTGGCGCAGGGGCACGCGGATATCCGGGTGGATATCACCCGGCAGAAAGATCTTGGTCGAGGCGGGAAGCGGCCCTGTGGTGACGTCGGGCTTTGGGAAGTTAGGGGCAATGTTCATCGTGGAGCTCCAAGTGTTCAGGTTGGAGACCCAGTCATGTCAGCCGGAATGATGGAAAGACGCCACGGGATTCGGGTTTTCGAATCGTCGTTTTGCAGCGCTCGCACCGTCCCTACGCCAGTATGAACTGGATCAGGTTCAACGGGTCACCGCGCTGCCATCTCGGCGTAGCGATATCTCAGCCCCTTGTCGGGACACCCCTGGTGAATGCGTGAAGTGTGGTCAAAAGCTCTGCCGCTGTCAACGCGGCTCATGCCTTTCAAGCGTTTGTGAGAGGCACCTCGAACTGCTGGCCGGGCCGCAGGCCCTTGAAGCGCTTATTGCCGAAACCGGCCGCAGACATGGCCGTCACAAGCGCCTTCGGCGGATCGTCGATGCCTTCATTGGTCAGCTGGAAGGTGCCGAAATGGTGGCCGATTCCGAAGGCCGCCCCGCTCAAGCGGAAGCCTGAAATCGCTTCCTCCGGGTTCTGGTGCTGCGCCTTCATGAACCAGCGCGGCTCGTAGGCGCCGATCGGCATGATGGCGAGCCTGATGTCGCCGTGTTTCTCGCGCAGTTCGCGATAGTGCTTGCCCTCGGCATAGCCTGTATCGCCGATATGGTAAATCTTGCCGCCAGGGGTCTCGATTACAAAGGCGGCCCAGAGCGCCATGCGCCTGTCGCCCATGCCGCGCGCCGACCAGTGATGGCAAGGCTCGCAGTGGATGGTGACGCCATTGTTGACTTCGATGCTATCGCCCCAGTCCATCACATCAGCCTCAATGTCCGGCACGTCACTGCGGATGATCGTGTCATTGCCGAGCGGCGTGACGAGGCGCGGCCTGTCGCGCTCGACGAGGCGTTTCAGTGTTGCGATGTCCAGATGGTCGTAGTGGTTGTGGGTGACGATCGCGATGTCGATTTTCGGCAGATCGTCGAAGGCGACGCCTGGCGGATTGTTGCGTTTCGGCCCGGCAAACGAGACGGGGCTTGCCCGTTCCGACCAAACGGGGTCGGTCAGGATGTTCAAGCCCGCCGTCTGAATAAGCAGCGTGGCATGGCCGACCATGGTGACGACAAGGCGGTTGCCGTCTATGCGGGGCTCCGGCTTCGTCGTGACGAAATCCGCTGCCGCCACCGCTTTGGGCCAGTCAATCTTGCCGCCGCCGAATTGCCAGCGGAGCAGATCGGTGAAGCCACGCGGCTCTTCACCACCTGGATTGAAGAAGATCTTGCCGTCGAAGTGATCCGAGAGGGGACCGGAATAGTAGCGGTTGCCGGCCTGTGCTTCACGCATGCCGAGGCCTCCGAGTGTGGCGGCAACGAGCCCGAAGCCCGACCATTTGAGAAAGCTGCGTCTGTTCATGGCTCACCCATATGTGGTTTCGTCAATTCTACGGCAATAGGGCTGATGCAGATCGCTGAACGGGGCCGAATCCCTGAAAATCGTGGCTTCGCTTGACTTCCAGGCCATTTTCCTGTTTATCCGGCGCAATCTGCGACGAGACAAGCACTCCGAGCCGCCGACCGGGACCCGTAAAGGTATAAAGAGATCCCGGAGGTCAACACCCGACAGCGCGTTGCGCCCTCGGGTGCTTTTTGGCTTTGCGTCTTGTTTTCCGCGTGGAGAAGACGGAGGTTTCGGGTGTCCGAAACCATGCAAGGAAGAGCCGATGTTTGAAAACCTCCAGGACCGTCTTGGTTCCATTCTGAATGGACTGACCGGCCGTGGCGCCCTGTCCGAGGCGGATGTCTCGGCAGCGATGCGCGAGGTCCGTCGTGCGCTTCTCGAAGCCGACGTCGCACTCGAAGTCGTCAAGGGCTTCATCGACCGTGTCCGTGAAAAGGCCGTTGGCGCCGCCGTCCTGAAGTCGATCAAGCCCGGCCAGATGGTCGTCAAGATCGTCCATGACGAGCTGGTCGAAATGCTCGGCACCGATGGTGTCGGCGTTGACCTGATGGCTGCCGCCCCTGTCGTGATCATGATGGTCGGTCTGCAGGGCTCCGGTAAAACAACGACGACCGGCAAGATTGCCAAGCGGCTGACGGATCGCGAGAAGAAGAAGGTCCTGATGGCCTCCCTCGACACGCGTCGACCGGCCGCCCAGGAGCAGCTGCGCCAGCTCGGCGTCCAGACCGGCATCGACACCTTGCCTGTGATCGCTGGCCAGTCGCCGACCGATATTGCATCGCGTGCTGTGCAGGCCGCGAAACTCGGCGGCCATGATGTCGTCATTCTCGACACCGCCGGCCGTACGCATATCGACGAGCCGCTGATGATCGAGATGGCCGAGATCAAGGCCCGCTCGAAGCCGCATGAAATCCTGCTGGTCGCCGATGCGCTGACCGGTCAGGACGCCGTCAATCTCGCCCGCAACTTCGACGAACGCGTCGGCATCACCGGTCTGGTACTGACCCGTATGGACGGCGATGGACGCGGCGGTGCAGCCCTTTCGATGCGTGCAGTCACCGGCAAGCCGATCAAGCTGATCGGCGTCGGCGAAAAGATGTCGGAGCTCGACGAGTTCCATCCGCGCCGTATCGCAGACCGTATCCTCGGCATGGGCGATATCGTCTCGCTGGTCGAGAAGGCCGCCGAGAACATCGACGCGGAAAAAGCCCGCGCCATGGCCGAGAAGATGGCCAAGGGCAAGTTCGACCTCAATGACCTGGCTGAACAGATCAAGCAGATGCAGGCCATGGGCGGCATGGGCGGGATCATGGGCATGATGCCGGGCATGGCCGGCATGAAGGACAAGATTTCGGCCGCCGGCCTCGACGACAAGGTCTTCAAGCGCCAGCTCGCGATCATCTCCTCGATGACCCGCGCCGAGCGCGCCAATCCTGATATCCTCAAGCATTCCCGCAAGAAGCGCATTGCTGCCGGCTCCGGCACGGACGCCTCCGACATCAACAAGCTGCTCAAGATGCATCGCCAGATGGCCGACATGATGAAGGCCATGGGCGGCAAGAAGGGCGGCGGCATGATGAAGCAGATGATGGGCGGCCTTGCCTCGAAGATGGGCCTCGGCGGTATGGGCGGCGGCATGGGCATGCCGGACCTGTCGAAGATGGATCCGAAGCAGCTCGAGGCACTCGCCAAGCAGGCGGAAGCCGCCGGTATCAAGCCGGGTGGTCTGCCCGGTCTGGGCGCCGGTGGCCTGCCGGGTCTCGGTGGTCCGAAGCTCCCCGGTCTTGGTGGCGGTGGTTTCCCGGGCCTTCCCGGCCTGCCGAAGAAGAAGTGAGGAGGAGCGCATGACAGATCAGAGTGTGAAGCAGCAGCTCGCCGGTTACCGGCAGTCGATCGACAATATTGACGCGGCGCTGGTGCACATGCTGGCCGAGCGCTTCCGCTGCACCAAGGCCGTCGGCGTGCTGAAGGCCACGTACGAATTGCCGCCGGCAGACCCGGCGCGCGAAGAATACCAGATCGCCCGCCTGCGCCGCCTGGCTCAGGACGCTCATCTGGATCCGGATTTCGCCGAGAAGTTCTTGAACTTCATCATCACCGAAGTCATCCGGCATCATGAAGCCATTGCCGCCGAACATGGCGGTGCAACCGAAAAGACCGCCTGACGGCGGCCTCAACAAGAAAAACAGGCATGCCCCGGCAGCCTGCATCGAAAACCTAAGGAGTAATACAATGTCCCTCAAGATTCGTCTCGCCCGCGGTGGTTCCAAGAAGCGCCCGTACTACCAGATCGTTGTTGCTGACGCCCGCGCTCCGCGCGACGGCCGTTTCCTCGACAAGGTCGGTTCCTGGAACCCGATGCTCGGCAAGGACAACGAAAAGCGCGTTGAGCTGAACGTTGAAGCCATCAAGGCATGGGTTGCCAAGGGCGCCCAGCCGACCGACCGCGTCCTGCGCTTCATGGCAGAAGCCGGTCTCGCCGAGCGCGCTGCCCGCGTAAACCCGGACAAGGCAAAGCCGGGCAAGAAGGCCCAGGAACGTTCCGCTGAGAAGGCACAGAAGGCAGCCGACGCTGCTGCAGCTGCTTCGGAAGCCGCCGCAGAATAATCGGCATCCAGCCGTTTACAGCGGGCGGTGGGTCACCCCACCGCCCGTTTTTGCGTTTTCTTTCCGGTCGCTTCCGCCTAAAAGGAAAGTCGAACCGCATGTGCAGGACCGTTCTCACCGATGAGCAAGCTTGAAAACCCGATACTGATGGCCGTGATCGGTGCCGCCCAGGGGCTTAGGGGTGAGGTGCGGGTCAAGACATTCACCGAAGATCCGCTCGGCCTCGGCGACTATGGCTTCCTCTTTGCGGCCGACGGTCGCAAATTCGAGATCCTGGAGATCCGTGACGGCAAGACTGTCGCCATCGTGCGCTTTCGCGGTATCAACGACCGCAACGCTGCCGAGGTATTGAACGGAACCGAACTCTTCGTCGATCGCGACGCCCTGCCGGATGATGATCTTGACGAGGACGAGTTCTATTACGCCGATCTCGAAGGCCTCGAGGTCTATGACGCCGAGAACAATCACTATGGTGCCGTAACGGCTGTCTATGACTTCGGCGCCGGTGATCTCCTCGAACTCAAGGGACCGGGCAAGCGCCCCGTGCTCATTCCGTTTTCCGAAGCCGCAGTGCTCGAAATCGATCTCGAAGGCGGCCGGCTTCTGGTCGATCCGATTGCCGCTGGCCTGAAGGATGACGGCGAAGAGAAGCCCTATGGTAATGCCGGCGGCAAGCCCCGCCCGAATAATGGTCGCTGAGCGCCCCATGCCCTTCAAGGCCTCCATCCTGACGCTCTATCCGTACATGTTTCCGGGTCATCTTGGCCTTGCGCTCGCAGGCCGGGCGCTTGAGCGTGGCGACTGGGAAATCGAGGCGGTGCAGATCCGCGATTTCGCCGAGGACAAGCACCGCAGCGTTGACGATACGCCGTCGGGCGGCGGCGCCGGGATGGTGCTTCGACCCGATGTACTTGCGCGCGCGATTGATTCCATAGCCGACGATGGACGGCCGCGGCTGCTGATGAGCCCGCGTGGCCGACCCCTGACGCAGGAGCGGGTGAGGGAGCTCGCTGCAGGCGAAGGCGTGGTCATCGTCTGTGGTCGTTTTGAGGGCGTGGACCAGCGTGTGATCGATGCGCGCCAGCTCGAAGAGGTCTCGATCGGCGACTACATACTTTCCGGCGGCGAGCCTGCGGCACTCACAGTGCTGGATGCCGTCGTGCGCATTCTTCCGGGGGTCATGGGAAACCAGCTCTCCGGCGTGCATGAGAGTTTCGAAGGCGGGCTGCTCGAGCACCCGCAATATACCCGCCCCCAAGTCTTCGAGGGCCGGGAGATCCCCGAGGTTCTGACCTCAGGCAATCATGCTGTCATCGAGAAATGGCGGCATGAGCAGGCTGTCGCACTCACCCGCGAGCGTCGCCCCGATTTGCTGCCGCCTCAGCCGGTGAAGAAATAGTAGGCCGCGAGCCCGAGCCCTGCCGCAACCACCATCCAGCGCAGCACAGATTGCGGCACCTTTTTTGCCATGGCCACACCCGCGTAACCGCCAGCGGCCACGGCCGGGATCATGATCGCGGCATGCAGCCAGGAGATAGCGCCTGCGCTCGCGAAGATCACGATGGCGACGGCGGCGATGACGATCGACAGGAAGTTCTTCAGCGCGTTCAAACGATGATAGTCGCCGCCGCTCGCAAGGCCGAGCGAGGCGAGCATCATGATGCCCATGCCTGCGCCGAAGAAGCCGCCGTAGAACGAGGTCACGGCCTGAAGCGCGAGCCCGAGCGGACTTGCCGGGTGGCTTTCGCCCTTCGTCTTCGGTCTCAGCTTCGGGCCGGCTGCGAAGATCGCGGTGGCGCCGAGCAACAGCCACGGCACCATCGAGCGAAAGGCCGGGTTTGACAGCGAGATCAGAAAGAGCGAGCCGCCGACGGCACCCACGGCCGAAATGAGCCCGAGCACGATCGCGCTGCGCTTCATCTCTTTCAATTCGTTGCGATAGGCCAGCGTCGAGGTGATATAGCCGGGGAACTGGGTCACGGAAGAGGTGGCATTGGCACTGATTGGCGGCAGGCCGGCAAGTGTCAGCGCTCCGAAGGTCAGGAAGGTGCCGCCGCCTGCGATCGCGTTCACGGCGCCGGACAGGAAGCCGGATGTGAAGAGCAGGAAAATCATGGCAATGGTCATGCGACAGCGCTCCCGATACTTGGAGGCGAAGTCTTAAGGGCAGGAATCCAACGCAGCAAGGCGTTCGGGGTGCCTACCGGACACGAAATTTGTCTCGCATGGGGTGACAAGCCGGCCTGCTTGGTGTAATGGCCCCATCGGAAATGGGCTCATTGCCCGTCTGCCAAAACAAAGAACTGCGAATTCGCTCCGACCCATCTGGGTCAATATCCTGCGGCATTGACCTGGGGATGACAGTTGAGCGCTCTGGCTGTTTCAGAAGAAACCGAGGTTAGACATGAACATCATTCAGCAGCTGGAAGCCGAACAGGCCGCCAAGATCGAAGCCAAGCGCAAGCTTCCGGAATTCTCCCCGGGCGACACGGTTCGCGTCAACGTGACCGTCAAGGAAGGCAACCGTACCCGCGTGCAGGCCTATGAAGGCGTTTGCATCGCTCGTTCGGGCGGCGGCATCAACGAGAGCTTCACGGTTCGCAAGATCTCCTACGGCGAAGGCGTCGAGCGCGTATTCCCGGTCTACTCGCCGCTCGTCGAAAGCGTCGAAATCGTTCGCCGCGGTAAGGTCCGTCGCGCCAAGCTGTACTACCTGCGCGATCGTCGCGGCAAGTCGGCTCGTATCGTCGAGAACACCGGCACCCGCGCCCGCAAGCTGAACGACGCTGAGCGCGCCGCCGTTGCCGAAGAAAAGGCACGTCTGGAAGCCGAGAAGGTTGCAGCAGCACAGGCTCTGGCCGCCGAAAAGGCAGCAGCCGAAGCCGCTGAAAAGGCCGCTGCCGCTGAAGCTGCAGCAGCAGCCGAAGCTTCTGCCGAATAAGCAGACGCAAAACGCATTGATGAAAGGCTCCGGTTTCCGGAGCCTTTTTTCGTTTGGGCCTATGGAAGCAGTTTGGTCGCTCAGAGGCTGATGCTGATCGCACCACCAGCCACGATGATGCAGGCAAGCAGTCTGCGAAGGGTGAGCGGTTCACCCAACAGGAACGCGCCGATCAGCACTGCAAAGACGACGCTTGTTTCGCGAACTGCGGTGACTAGGCCCGCGGGCGCATAGGCATAGGCCACCACGACGAGCCCATAGGCCAGCATGGCGACTACGCCGCCAGCAGCGGCCTTCCAGGTCAGCGGAGATCGCACGTCGATGACAAGGCCCCTTCGGGTCACCGCGAAGGCTATCGTGATCATGATGCCGAAGAGAAACAGCACCCAGAGTGCATAGGCGACTGGTTGCTCGACCAGTTTCACTCCCCGAGAGTCGACCGTGGAATAGCAGGCGATGATCAGGCCGGTCGCAAGGGCAAAGAGGATGGATGAGGTCGCAGCGCGGCTCTTGCCGAGCGACAGGCTCATGATGCCGGCGGCAATCAGGATGACACCCAGTGTTTGCCAGAGCCCCAGCACCTCACCAAAGAAGAGGAGGCCGCCCAGCGTGACCAGCAGCGGCACGGCGCCGCGAACGATCGGATAGACCTGCCCCAGCTCGCCATGCCTGTAGGCCGCGACCAGAAACAGGCTGTAGCCGACCTGGAGGCCCGCCGACAGCAAGATATAGGGCCAGGCGGCGGCTCCGGGGACGGGAACCATGAACAGCAAGGGCAGGGTGATGATGCTTCCTGCGAGGCTCATTACTGTGATCGACCAGAGCCGGTCCGCTCCGGTGCGCAGAAAGGCATTCCAGCTGGCATGCAGAACGGCAGCTATCAGCGCCAGGCCGATGGCGACGGTACTCACGGCCGCAGCCTGCGGGTCGAGAGATCAAATTCGCGGATGTTCATGGAAGACCTGCAGGGCGGCATATGACATTTTTGTGACAGCGCGACGATAGCGGCTTTGGGTGCCTTTGCAACGGTCCGGCCAAAAGAAAACCGCCCGCTTTTCAGCGGGCGGCTACGGTGCATACCAGCGTGTCGATGTCTTACTTGAAGCTTCGGATGTCGACGAAGTGACCCGCAACAGCGGCAGCTGCCGCCATTGCCGGCGAGACAAGGTGCGTGCGGCCCTTGAAGCCCTGGCGACCTTCGAAGTTGCGGTTCGAGGTCGAGGCGCAGCGCTCGCCCGGCTTCAGACGGTCGTCGTTCATGGCGAGGCACATCGAGCAGCCCGGCTCGCGCCAGTCGAAGCCAGCGGCCTTGAAGATCTTGTCGAGGCCTTCCGCTTCTGCCTGTTCCTTCACGAGGCCAGAGCCCGGGACGATCATGGCCGATACGGTGGAAGCCACCGTCTTGCCTTCGACGACCTTGGCCACTTCGCGCAGGTCCTCGATACGGCCGTTGGTGCAGGAACCGATGAAGACGCGGTCGACGGCGATGTCGGTGATCTTGGTGCCTGGCTTCAGGCCCATATAGTCGAGCGCGCGCCACTTGGAGGTGCGCTTCGTCTCATCCTGGATGTCATCAGGGTTCGGGACGACGCCTTCGACCGAGACGACGTCCTCGGGCGAGGAGCCCCAGGAGACGATCGGCGGCAGGTTGGCAGCGTCGAGAACGACGACGCGGTCGAAATGCGCACCTTCATCGGACTTCAGCGTCTTCCAATAGGAAATCGCCTGCTCGAGCGCTTCGCCCTTCGGCGCGCGCGGCTTGTCCTTGATGTATTCGAAGGTCTTTTCATCGGGTGCGATGAGACCGGCGCGGGCGCCGCCTTCGATCGTCATGTTGCAGACGGTCATACGGCCTTCCATCGACAGGGCCTCAATCGCCTCGCCGGCGAATTCGATGACGTGGCCGGTGCCGCCGGCCGTGCCGATCTCGCCGATGATCGCAAGGATGATGTCCTTTGCGGTCACGCCTTCGGGCAACTTCCCGTCGACGCGCACCAGCATGTTCTTGGCCTTCTGCTGGATCAGCGTCTGGGTCGCGAGCACATGCTCAACTTCAGACGTGCCGATACCATGCGCCAGCGCACCGAAGGCGCCATGCGTCGAGGTGTGGCTGTCGCCGCAGACGATGGTCATGCCCGGCAGGGTGAAGCCCTGTTCCGGGCCGACGATGTGCACGATGCCCTGGCGCTTGTCGGAAGCGGAGTAATATTCGACGCCGAATTCTGCAGCATTGGTGGCGAGCGCCTCGACTTGGATCCGGCTTTCCTCGTTCTTGATGCCGAGATGGCGGTCCGGCGAGGTCGGAACGTTGTGGTCGACCACGGCCAGCGTCTTCTGCGGTGCGCGAACCTTGCGGCCGGCCATTCGCAGCCCTTCGAAGGCCTGCGGAGACGTCACTTCATGGACGAGGTGACGGTCGATGTAGAGAAGACAGGTGCCGTCGTCCTGGCGATCAACGACGTGGTCGTCCCAGATCTTGTCGTAAAGGGTGCGGGGTGCGCTCATGGGTTAAGTTCCGTCCAGACTGAGGAAAAGGGATTTCGGTTTTTTAGGATGCAACAAGGTCGGCCGCAGCCGAAGGCGCTCAGCCGCGAAGGCTCGCCAAGGCCCCTTGAACGCGCGCGAAAAAGCGTGCCGGCAGACGCTTGTGGTCCTGCAGCACGATAAACTGGTTCGCGAGGCATCCGAATTTCGATCCCATGAGCGGCGTCTTACCAGTTTTCGCTGTTGTCGGCAATTGCTTCGCTGGTCCTGTGACATCCGTCTGTCATGAAGCAGTCGTGCAAGCATGATTGATCTTCGTCAGTATAGATCATCCTCTCGGAACCCGCGTCATGAACGAAGACATCCATCGCATCAAGAATGAGATCCTCGACAGTTTCGACGAGGAACTGGAGCAACAGCTGGACGAGGATCGTCTCGACGATCTCGTCGCGGACGGGATGTCGGAACCGACGATCGACAGACGAATCTATTTCCGCGAACTATTTCGCCTGCAGCATGAGCTGGTCCGTCTGCAGGACTGGGTGCAATACAAGAAGCTGAAGATGGTCGTGCTGTTCGAAGGCCGCGATTCAGCCGGCAAGGGCGGCGCGATCAAGCGCGTTACCCAGCGGCTCAATCCGCGCGTCTGCCGGGTCGTGGCGCTTCCTGCGCCGACCGAACGCGAGCGGAGCCAGTGGTATTTCCAGCGCTATGTGCAGCATTTGCCGACGGCTGGCGAAATGGTTCTGTTCGACCGCTCCTGGTACAACAGGGCCGGCGTTGAGCGGGTGATGGGCTTCTGCGGGCCGGACGAACTGGAAGAGTTCTTTCGGTCTGTGCCTGAGTTCGAGCGCATGCTGGTGCGCTCCGGCATCATTCTCGTGAAGTACTGGTTCTCGATCACCGACGAGGAGCAGGAATTCCGCTTCCGCATGCGGATCAACGATCCCTTGAAGCAGTGGAAGCTGTCGCCCATGGACCTGGAGAGCCGCGTCCATTGGGAGGCTTACACGCGTGCCAAGGAAGAGATGCTTGAGCGTACGCATATCCCGGAAGCCCCGTGGTGGGTGGTCCAGGCAGTCGACAAGAAGAAGGCGCGTCTCAATATGATCGCCCATCTTCTGTCGCAGGTGCCTTACGAGCATGTGCCGAAGGAAACCGTGGAGCTTCCTGAACGCGTTCGCAACGCCGACTATATCCGCCATCCAGTGCCGACCGAGATGTATGTTCCCGAACGTTACTGACGGGGCGCTTCAGTCGCGCATGCGGGTGCGCATGCGCTGCTCGAAGCCGCGAAGCAGGATCGACAACCCGATCGTCAGCACCAGGTAGACATAGGCCACGATCGAATAGGTCTCGAAGAAGCGGAAGGACCCGGAAGCGTAGACTTTGCCCATCTGGGTGATGTCTGCGACGCCGAGTACCGAGACGAGGGACGAGTCCTTGACCATCGCCACGAAATCGTTCGAGAGCGGCGGGAAGATCACGCGGATCGCCTGGGGGAAGACCACCAGTCGAAACCGCTGGCTGCGGCTCAAGCCCAGAGCCTTTGCCGCCTCTATCTGGCCCTTGTCGATCGATTGGATGCCCGCGCGGAAGATTTCGGCGATAAAGGCCGAATAGCCGATCATCAGGGCGATGATCGCTCGCCACATCAGCGAGAAGTCGCGCACAACCATGGCGTCCGTCAGGCCGATTGAGATCAGGGGCGCGGTCACAAGGTTGTAAAGCGCCACAAAGGCGGGCGCGCCGACAAAGGCGATGTAGAAGAGCAGCACCAGGATCGGAATGCCGCGCACCACTTCCACGTAGAAGCGTGCCACTTGCCGCAGGGCCATGTGGTCCGACATGCCGAGCAGCGCAATCAACAGCCCCAGTGCCGTGGCCAGAAGGAAGCCGATCAGCGTCACGAAAACAGTGACGCCGAGCCCTTTGACCACGGTGTTGAAGACTTGCGTGTAGAGATCGCTGAAGAAGATGACGATCCCGAGGGTCAGCGCCATCACGACGAAGGCGATCAGCCACCACGGCCGATCGCCTTTCTGGTCACCCTGAGGCAGGGTCTGGAATGCCATCAGTCACCCGCCTTCAGGTCGCAGGTCTGAAACTGGCTCATTCGCCCATCTTGTAGTCGAGGAACCACTTCTTGTTCATGGCTTCGATCGTGCCATCGGCTTTCATCGAAGCGATGGCTGCATTCACCGGAGCCACGAGATCGGAACCCTTGGTGAAGATGAAGCCGAAGTCTTCCGAACCGAGCGGACCACCGACGAGCTTGAGACCGCCGTTCGAGGAATCGACATAGCCCTTGCCGGCCGTGCCGTCCGTCAGGACTACATCGACATCACCTGTCTTCAGCGCCTGAACGGTCGCGCCGAAGGTTTCAAACAGCTTGATGCGCGGGTTCTGCTCGTTGCCGTCGAGGATCTCGTATACGGCCGTGTAGAAGGGCGTGGTCCCAGGCTGGGCGCCGACGAGACCATCCGTGAACTCACCGAAGCTCTTGCCATCCGTGAAGCGGCTTTCATCGCCACGGACCAGCATGAACTGCTCGGAACGCATATAGGGCTCGGAGAAATCAACCTTCTCCTTGCGATCTTCCTTGATGGTGATGCCGGTCATGCCGATGTTGAACTGACCATCCGAGACAGCCTGGATCATCGCGTCCCAGGAGGTGTTCTGGTATTCCACCTTGAAGTTCAAACGCTTGGCGATCTCGTTCATGGCGTCATATTCCCAGCCGATCTGCTGGCCGGACTTTGGATCCACGAATTGCAGCGGAGGATAGGCGTTTTCCGTCACGACCACGACGGATTTTCCGCCGAGATCCGGCAGGTCGCTCGCATGCGCGGCGAAAGGAACAAGGGCAAGGGCGGACAGACCGGCAAGAACGGCGCGGCGGAACAGCATGGAAATCTCCCGAATTGTGGCAGCGCAGAGTGTCACATCTTGTTCCATGCTGGCAAGGACTGCCAACGCGACGACGAACACCTGAAGCATCTTGTTCTAGCAGTGCCGGTGGGGTGGGTGGTTCTGTTTTTCAGACCTTAACTGGAAAAACTGCCTTCTGGCGGCGCCCTCCAGCAAACGATATCCCTTCGAGCAAATTTCCTCGCTGTTCCCAAGGGATAAGTTCATGCTCAAGCGATCCGCAGTTCTGGCCATCAGCCTAGGTTTGTTCACGCCTTTGACCTACCCCGTTTTGGTCTCTGCCCAGGAGGCTGTCGTCGCCGCGGCCGACAAGGAAGCCTTGTTCACAAGTGCCGATCCGAAGCTGCATGCCAACAAGCAGGTCGTCTATCACATCATGCGCGACCTCTTGGAAGCCGGGCATTGGGACAAGGCCGATCAGTTCCTGACCGAGCGCTACCTCCAGCACAATCCAAACGTGCCTTCGGGGCGCGATACGGTTGTCGGGTTTTTCACCCAGGTCCTGAAGGTCGAAAAGAAGCCGATCCCCGAGAAACTGTCGACACCAGTGGCTTTCGTCACGGCCGAGGGCGATCTGGTCACGGTTGCCATCGTTCGGGAGGAGAAGGACCCGAAGGATCCTTCCAAGACCTATACCACCACCTGGTATGACACCTGGCGCATCGTCGACGGAAAGGCCGACGAGCACTGGGATTCGGCAATCAAGGAATAAAGTAAAAGCGGGCCACCCTCGTTTCCGCAGGTGGCCCGCACAATTCTGGTCAGTCGTGTCTCACGTGAATCAGAAGGTCGCCGTCTTCGGATCAGGTCCGATACGAGCGCCCGCGTCATCCAGTCCGTTCAGTCTGTCCAGATCCTCCGCCGACAGCTTGAAGTCGAAAACCTTGAAGTTCTCGACGATGCGCGACGGCGTGACCGACTTCGGGATGACCACGAGACCATTCTGAATATGCCAGCGGATGATCACTTGAGCCGGCGTGCGGCCAAGTTTCTGGGCAATCTCTGCGATGACAGGATGGCCAAGCAGCTTGCCCTGGCCGAGGGGGCTCCAGGACTGCGTGGCGATCTTGTGCTTCTCATGGAAAGCGCGGGTTTCGCGCTGCTGGAAGTCAGGGTGAAGCTCGATCTGGTTGATGACCGGCACGACGCCGGTCTCGGCCACGATCTTTTCGATATGCTCCGGATAGAAGTTCGACACGCCGATCGACTTCGCCCGACCTTCCTCTTTCAGCGTCACAAGGGCCTTCCAGGTGTCAACGAAGAGGCCACGATGCGCTGACGGCCAGTGGATGAGATAAAGGTCGACGTAGTCAGTCCCGAGCCGCTTGAGGCTCGCTTCGAAAGCCTTCAGCGTCTGCTCATAACCTTGATCCGTGTTCCACAGCTTGGTGGTCAGAAAGATGTCGGAGCGCGGAAGGCCGGACTGGCGGATGCCTTCTCCCACGCCCTGCTCGTTTTCATAGACGGCCGCCGTGTCGACATGACGATATCCGGCGTCGAGCGCTGCCTTGACCGCCGGTGCCGCCTCATTGTCGGGCGTTTGCCACACACCAAGGCCAACCTGCGGAATGCGGGCGCCATCATGCAGCGAGATGTATAGCTGATCTGTCATATTGAAATCTCCAGGTCGGGGATGGTCAACGCAATGAACGCGGAAGGAAAATGGAGCGGAAAATCTGGGTTTTGTGCCGGCCGCCTTACCTAACTAGTCCGATCCGGCCCCGATAAAAGAGGCATGCCGTCCAATTCGCCTGAACGGGATATCAGAGAACCTGAAGGATCGTCCTGCGGTCAAGATGCGGCAGGAGGCGGCACATATCCCGGTGGCGAATGGCAACGCATCCCTCAGTCGGTGTGAAGCCCGGCCTTGCAATGTGGAAGAAGATCGCCGATCCGCAGCCCCTCTTTCGCATGCGCATGTTCCAGTCCATCACGACGCAGATGTCATAGAGTTCGTCCACGCGCTCGATACGTTCGTGGCTTGCTTTGAAGGGCGCGCGAACCGGGCGATTGTAGTTCGGGTGACCATTGGCGTCGCACCAGAGCATGTCGCCGCGGGTGCGCTGCAGCCGGAGCTGGGTTTGTGGCGGCTTGATGCGATCACCTCGGTGATAGGCATACAGGAGAGGCATGCTGGCAATCGGCGTTGCGCCATCACCCTCACGCTTTCGGCTCGTCCTGCCGCTTCGGCCGATAGCCGCGGGAATGCTGAGGGTACCCGCTTGCAGAATAGCCCGACGCTGGTCGCGCGGAGCCGAGCGAACCACAATACGGGCCAAAGTCTTTCGTTGCTGTCGCGAAACCTTTGGTCTCTTGTTCACGACTTTTTGCCTTGTTCGTGATTATTGTTGTACGCTGAGCTCTTCAACTGCTGCAACAACGACTTACATGCCGTGCAAGAGGGCAGCAAGGCCTTCGCCGATGGACCATTCTGGAAGGATGACGGATGACGACGCGGACCATTCTGCTCGTGGATGACGACGATGATCTGAGGCAGATCCTGGTCGAGCAGCTCTCGCTTTATGAAGAGTTCTCGCTGCTTCAGGAAAGTAACGCCACCCGCGCCATGCAGACGGCCAAGACGGCGCAGGTCGATCTGATGATCATGGACGTTGGTCTGCCGGACATGGACGGTCGGGAAGCCGTGAAGCTGCTGCGCAAGGGCGGGTTCAAGTCACCGGTGATCATGCTCACCGGGCATGACACGGATTCCGATACGATCCTCGGCCTTGAGGCCGGTGCCAACGATTATGTCACCAAACCCTTCCGCTTCGCCGTTCTGCTGGCCCGCATCCGTGCGCAGCTGCGCCAATACGAGCAGAGCGAAGATGCGACCTTCGGCGTCGGTCCCTATCTGTTCAAGCCGAGCCAGAAGCTTCTGACCACCGACGATGGCAAGAAGATCAGGCTGACGGAGAAGGAATCGGCGATCATCCGATACCTCTACCGCGCCGGCCAGAAGGTCGTGACACGCGACGTGCTGCTCGAGGAAGTCTGGGGCTACAATTCCGGGGTGACCACGCATACGCTGGAAACCCATGTCTACCGTCTTCGCCAGAAGATCGAGCGGGATCCGTCCAATGCCGAGATCCTCGTTACGGAAAACGGCGGGTACAAGATCGTTCCCTGACCGGAATGAGAGTGCATCATATCGGGGATGAGGACGGCCGACGGGTCGTCACTCTCCCCGTTTTGCGTTATGGACGGTCGACGGACGGATAACATCCAAACCGTCTGCAGGGGATGAACGCCATGGCACTCAGCGACGATATCGAGCTCCTGTCGGAATTGCCGCTCTTTTCCGGCCTCGACACCGATCAGTTGCGACTGATCGCGTTTGGCGCTGAGCATCGACAGGTTGCTGCCGGCCAGGCCCTGTTTCGCGAGAAAGCGCCTGCGGAATGCGCCTATGTCATCGCGCGCGGCGAAATCGAGCTCTACGTGATCGGGCGGGATGGCAAGCCTCATCTCGAGACGCGTGTCGGGCCAGGCGTGATGCTCTCCGAGCTCGCACTGGTGACCATGGTGGAGCGCAAATACACAGCTGTCGCTGCGCAGGACGTCGAAGTCATCCGCATCACACGCGCGCTTTTTCATCGGCTGCTTGAGGAATATCCGCAAATGGCCCGCCAGGTTGAGGGCAGGATCAAGCAGTCTCTGGCCGCATTGATCGAAGGGTCTGAAGCCCTGGCGCCCCGCTTCAATTAAATAGCTTGCTGTCTATCGCCTGCTATGCGGCCTTGAAGTGTGCTGTCACCGGCACATGGTCGGACGGCTGTGTCCATCCACGCGCTTCTTTCAGCACATCGACGCCAGTGAGCAGCGGTGCCAGGTCGGCGGACGACCAGACATGGTCAAGGCGTCGGCCGCGATCGGCTGCTGCCCAATCCTTGGCGCGGTAGCTCCACCAGGTGTAGAGCTTCTCAGAGGCCGGTACCTGCTGGCGCATCAGGTCGACCCACTTGCCCTGTCGCATGATGTCGAGCAGTCCTTCGGTTTCCACCGGCGTGTGGCTGACGATCTTCAGCATCTGCTTGTGCGACCACACGTCATGTTCCAGCGGCGCGATGTTGAGGTCGCCGACCAGGATGGATCCGGTGTTCGGCTCGGCTTCCGCCGAGAGCATCTTCATCTCCTGGATGAAATCGAGCTTGTGGCCGAATTTGGGGTTCACGTCCCGGTTCGGTTCGTCGCCACCGGCCGGAACATAGAAGTTATGGATGCGGATCCGCCGCCCGGCCCATTCGAAGACTGCCGAGATATGGCGGCTGTCGCCGACGCCGCAATAGTCCTGCCGGTCATCTTCGGTCAGCGGCAGCTTCGAGCAGATCGCGACGCCGTGATAGCCCTTCTGGCCATGGATCACGATGTTGGAATAACCGAGTGCCGCAATCGCATCGATCGGAAACTGGTCGTTCTGGCACTTGATCTCCTGCAGGCACAGGATGTCCGGGTTCACGCGCTTCAGAAAGTCCTCGACGATCGGAAGGCGCAGGCGCACCGAATTGATGTTCCAGGTGGAGATCGAGAGTGTCATGGCGTCCGCTTTCCAGGTTCCTCCGCGTGTTTAGGGGATTACTGTGCGCATGAACAGAAAAAGGCGGCCGGACCTCTCGGGTCTGCCGCCTTCTCCACAACTCGAAGGGTTTGCCTCAGCCGCCGCGCTTCTGGCCATGGACCTCGGCATAGGGGATCTCGAACACGCTCGGATCCAGCTGCACGTCATTCTGGACGTTGAAGATCATGACGGACGTATCCTTCTTCTGCATGTCGGTGATCGTCCACTGACGCAGTTCGAAGCTCTTCGGGTCGAACATCAGGGTGATGGTCGAGTCGCCGAAGATTGTCCGGTCGCCGAGCACGATGGTGGTCAGATCGGCTTCCTGCTTCACATCGCGAACCATCTGATTGCCGAGGTCGATGCGCTCCGACAGCAGAATGCTGAGCGGCGTCTTGTTCAGCGGATAGAGGTCCCAGGTCTTCAGCTTCATGTTGCCGATGACCACGTTCTTGCCGTCGGAAATCACGCGCATCGGCGATGGCTTCTCGTAGTTGAAGCGCAGCTTGCCCGGGCGTTCGATAAAGAACTTGCCGCCGGTCTGCTCGCCGCGCGGACCGAACTGGACGAATTCGCCGATCATGGTCTTCACGCTTGAGAAATGGTCGGCGATTTGCTGTGCCGCGCCGGTGGCGGCGAAAACGGGAAAGGGCAGGGCGGCGCAGGCCATGAATGCGGCCGTGCCCAGCACGAACTGGCGACGGCTGGCCACCACCGGCATGTGTGCGTCGCGTTCAGTTTTATCGGTCATGCGGTACTCCTTCATATGCTAACGGTCTCGCCGAAAAAGGCGGCGGCTTCATGGCCATGCGCGCCCTTGCTGCTGCGGCAACTCGTCCCGTACCGTTGTTGTTCCATGATGGAACGTGGTGCGGCTGTTACTCTTCGGTCGGGACCAGGATCTCGCGTTTGCCCGCGTGATTGGCCGGGCCGATGATGCCTTCCTTCTCCATGCGTTCGATCAGCGAGGCGGCCCTGTTATAGCCAATGCCGAGGCGGCGCTGGACATAGGAGGTCGATGCCTTTCCGTCACGAAGCACGATCGCGACGGCCTGATCGTAGGGATCGTCCGACTCGCCCAGATTGCCGGTCCCGATCGGACCACCGCCATCCTCGCCATCTTCATCGTCATCGATGGTGATGGCTTCCAGATATTGCGGCGAGCCTTGTGTCTTCAGATAGGCGACGATCTCCTCGACCTCGTGGTCCGAGACGAAGGGCCCGTGGACACGCTGGATGCGACCCCCGCCGGCCATATAGAGCATGTCACCCATGCCGAGCAGCTGCTCTGCGCCCTGTTCGCCGAGGATGGTGCGGCTGTCGATCTTCGAGGTGACCTGGAAGGAGATACGCGTCGGGAAGTTCGCCTTGATCGTGCCGGTGATAACGTCGACCGAGGGGCGCTGAGTCGCCATGATGACGTGGATACCGGCCGCACGTGCCATCTGGGCGAGACGCTGCACGGCGCCTTCGATGTCCTTGCCGGCGACCATCATCAGGTCGGCCATTTCGTCGATAATCACAACGATATAGGGCAGGGGCTGCAGGTCGAATTCTTCCGTCTCATAAATCGCTTCGCCGGTCTGGCGATCGAAGCCTGTCTGGACGGTGCGGGTCAGCACCTCGCCCTTCTCCAGCGCCTGGGCAACACGGGTGTTGAAGCCGTCGATGTTGCGCACACCGATCTTCGACATCTTCTTATAGCGCTCTTCCATCTCGCGGACGGTCCATTTGAGCGCCACAACGGCCTTCTTCGGGTCGGTCACGACCGGTGACAGCAGATGCGGGATACCGTCATAGACGGAGAGTTCCAGCATCTTCGGGTCGATCATGATCAGGCGGCACTGCTCCGGCGTCATCTTGTAGAGGAGCGACAGGATCATGGTGTTGATTGCAACCGACTTACCCGAGCCGGTGGTACCCGCGACGAGCAGATGGGGCATCTTGGCGAGATCGGCGATGACAGGCTCGCCGCCGATCGTCTTGCCGAGCGCCATGGCGAGTTTGGCCTTGTTGCTGTCGAAATCACGGCTGCCGATCAGTTCGCGCAGATAAACGGTCTCGCGGGTCTGGTTCGGAAGTTCGATACCGATCGCGTTGCGGCCGGGGACGACCGCGACACGGGCAGCGATCGCGCTCATCGAACGGGCGATGTCGTCGGCGAGACCGATGACGCGGGAAGACTTGATGCCCGGTGCCGGCTCTAGCTCGTAAAGTGTCACCACAGGGCCGGGGCGGACATGGATGATCTCGCCCTTGACGCCGAAGTCGTCCAGCACGCCCTCCAAAAGGCGCGCATTGTGTTCCAGTGCTTCGGCCGACAAGGTGGCATCTCGCGCGACGGCGCGGGGCTCGGCGAGAAGATGCACCGACGGCAGCTGGAAGCCTTCCGGGCGTAGAAGCGATCCTTGCGCATCGCGATCGACGCGTGCACCGGGTTTGGGCCGGGCGGCGGGGGCAACGACCCGGGCAGATGCGCCGCTTGCGCGTGCGCTTGCTCCCCGCGCGCCGCTGTCGGGAAGGATCCCGGCCGGACGTGGCATGTCGTCGAGATCGAAATCATCGTCCTCGTCGTCGAAGCTGCCGGTGGACATTGGCGGGGGCGAGACGATGGAGCGGCCAACCGGACGGGCGGGAGCGCCTTCCAGCGACGGCTCGACACGCGCGTTGAGTGGCAGAGCCTTTGCCCTCACGGGTTCGTTCAGTGTGCCGAACTCGTCATCATTGAAATCATAGGGCTGGTCGAAGTCGCGGTCGCGACGCTCGCTTGCCTTCAGGCCGAAAAGACGGCGGACCCGGGCGCGCGCTGTATACCAGTTGTGCGTAACCGCACCCATCATCAGCGCAATCGGTCCCTCGCTGTCCTCGTCGTCTTCGCCGTCGTCGAAGACCGGTTCCTTCGGCTGGCGACGCACGATAGGGGCGACGGGCTCATCGTCCTCGACCTGCTCAGATGCTTTGCCGAGAATGCCCGCGGCAAACAGCATCAACCATGTGGCGGGCAGCGCCAGAATGCCGCCAAGCACCATTGCGAATGTCGAGGTCGGATAGGCGCCGATAAACAGTGCCGGAAAGCGCAGAATGAGATCACCGAGAACGCCGCCGGTGCCGCTCGGAAGTGGCCATGTGTTGGGCGGCGGAAAGCAGCCCACGGCTGCGGCTGCAATCAAAGCGCCCGCGAACCAGGCACCAATCCGGGCCGGAATGCGGTTCAGCCTGCGTCCACCGATGAGCGCGAAGGACCATGCGAGCACCGGCAACAAGGCCAGCAGGCTGCCAAGGCCGAAGAACTGCATCATCAGGTCCGCAAACACCGCGCCCGGCAGGCCAAGGATATTGGTGGGCGGATTGTCCGTTGCATAGGACAGGCTTGGATCGGACACGTTCCAGGTGGCGAGCGCTGCCACTGCGAGCACCAGGAGCAGGAAGAGTGCAAAACCGGTCAGCGCGAAAATCTGCCGAAACAGGAACGCGGACAACGCGGAGCGGGTGGAATGCTCCGGAAGCGCTGCGGAATTGCTTCTGCTCATGGGGTCTCTGTCCGTCCTGTTGCTGGTGATGCCTTCGGACGCCCGGCGTGAACCGGGATCGCCATCTGGGACCCTACAGGATGGAGGGTTAATGGTGCATTAACCATGCGTTTGCGTCCCATGGCGGGCGGTTCGCAAAAAAAAACGCCCGGGCGATGAGACCCGGGCGCTGCCGCATTTTAGGAGGCGAAGATCCGCCAGGGATCTTAGTTGTGGTAGGCGGCTTCGCCGTGCGAGGCGAGGTCGAGACCTTCGCGCTCGGCTTCGACCGGCACGCGCAGGCCAACGATCATGTCGACGATCTTGAAGAGGATGATCGACACGATACCGCACCACAGGACGGTGACGACAACGCCCTTGAGCTGAGCGAAGACCTGAGTGGCCGTACCGGCATAGCCAGCTGCGAAGTCGGCCGTCGAGTAGTCGACGATACCAGCGCCGCCGAGGGCCGGGTTGACGAAGACGCCGACCAAAATCGCGCCCATGATGCCGCCAACGCCGTGGATGCCGAAGACGTCAGCCGTGTCGTCGTAGCCGAACTTGTTCTTCACGGTCGAGCAGAAGAAGTAGCAGACCGGGGAGACCACAAGGCCCATGACAATCGCGCCCATCGGGCCGGCGAAACCGGCGGCCGGGGTGATGACGACGAGACCGGCGATTGCACCGGAGACGGCGCCGAGCATCGAAGCCTTGCCACGCGAGAAGGTTTCCACGAGTGCCCAGGACAGGATTGCAGCAGCAGTTGCCAGGAAGGTGTTGATCATGGCGAGTGCGGCATAACCGTTGGCTTCAAGGTTGGAACCGGCGTTGAAGCCGAACCAGCCAACCCAGAGAAGGCCTGCGCCGATCAGGGTCATGGTCATGGAGTGCGGAGCCATCATGTCCTTGCCGTAGCCGGTGCGCTTGCCGACCATGATCGCGCCGATGAGGCCTGCGACACCAGCATTGATGTGAACGACGGTGCCGCCAGCAAAGTCGATCGCGCCGAAGCCGAAGATCAGACCCGTCGGGTCAGCATAGGCGCTCGGGCCGCCCCAGAACCAGACCATGTGCGCGATCGGGAAGTAGACGAAGGTGAGCCACAGGGCCGAGAACAGGATCACGGCCGAAAACTTCACGCGCTCGGCGAAAGCGCCGACGATGAGGCCAGGGGTGATGGCTGCGAAGGTCATCTGGAAGCAGACGAAAGCCAGCTCCGGAATGGCGACGCCCTTGGAGAAGCTTTCCGCCATGGTCGACACGTCGACGCCGGCGAGGAACATCTTGGAGAAGCCGCCAACGAAGGAGTTGAGGCTGCCACCATTGGTGAAGGCGAGCGAGTAGCCGTAGATGACCCAGAGGATCATCGCCATGGCGGCGATCGTGGTGACCTGCATCAGGACCGACAGCATGTTCTTGGCGCGGACAAGGCCACCGTAGAACAGGCCGAGGCCCGGGATCGTCATGAGAAGAACCAGCAGGGCCGAAACCAGCATCCAGGTGGTGTCGCCCTTATCGACGGTCATGGCGGGTGCCGCTGCGGCGACCGCTTCGGCGGCAGCCGGGGCTGCTTCCTGCGCGAAGGCGACAACCGGCGCCAGCAGGGCTGCGGACGCGGCGCCAATGCGCACGAGGTTGGAATTCAACTTGGCAAATGACATCAGTAACAACTCCCCTTACAGCCGTTCTTACAGCGCTTCGGTATTGGTTTCGCCGGTGCGGATGCGCACGGCCTGATCGATCGCGTAGACGAAGATCTTCCCGTCGCCGATCTGGCCGGTCTTGGCGGCAGAAGCGATCGCTTCAACGGCCTTGTCGGCAAGTTCGGACGAGACGGCGATTTCGATCTTCAGTTTCGGCAGAAAGCTGACGGCGTATTCGGTGCCGCGGTAGATTTCGGTGTGCCCCTTCTGGCGCCCATAGCCCTTGACCTCGGTCACGGTCAGGCCCTGGATCCCCACAGCCGTCAAGGCCTCGCGTACCTCGTCCAGCTTGAACGGCTTGATGATAGCCATCACAATCTTCATCTGGTTTCCCATCCTTTGCTTGTCCTCGGCTCGGAGCCGACTCTCCTTGCCGCCGGCAGGAACTTTCGCGCAGCGACTAACAAGTGACATTCAAAAGGCGTGCCAGATTCACAATTTTCTATAAGTTATTGAAATGTAAAGCTTCTGTGAAATTGAGCTAATAAACAGGCAGTTGAATGCGCAATGTGCGCACAAAAATTGTGCATAAAAGAAGGTTTGATGCTGTTTTAGTCATTTGCTCGTTTGCGGATCAGGCCTTCCTGCGCCACCGACGCGACAAGCCGTCCATCCCGCGTGAATATGCTGCCGCGGGTCATGCCGCGGGCTCCAGCGGCGCTGGGGCTGTCCTGGGTGTAGAGCAGCCAGTCGTCCAGCCGGCAGGGTCTGTGGAACCACATCGCGTGGTCGAGGCTCGCCACCTGCAGCTCCGGATCGAAGATCGAGGTGCCATGGGCATAAAGCGACGTGTCGAGCAGGGTCATGTCCGAGAGATAGGCAAGGATGGCTGCCTGATAGTGCCTGTCATCCGGCACCAGTCCCGACGCGCGCACCCAGATATGGGCCTCGGGCTCGAGTTTCTCGCGCGAGAGGTAATGGGTCAGCGACGTCGGGCGGATTTCGATTGGGCGTTCGCGCCCCCAGTATTTCTTCACCGTATCCGGCGCCTGGACAAGGAACGCGGCGCGGAACTCGGCTTCGCCCATCAGGGTTTCTGGGGCGGGTACGTTCGGGATCGACACCTGGTGGTCGAAGCCCGGCTCCTCCACCTGGAAGGATGCCGACATCGAGAAGATGGCCTTGCCATGCTGGATCGCGACGACGCGGCGTGTGGTGAAGGATGAGCCATCCCTGATGCGCTCGACCTGGTAGACGATCGGAATGGACGGGTCGCCAGGGCGCATGAAATAGGCATGCAGGGAATGAACGATGCGATCCGGATCGACGCAACGCTGTGCTGCCATCAAGGCTTGTGCGATGACGAGGCCGCCAAAGACCCGCTGCCAGCCATTTTGCGGGCTGCTGCCGCGAAACAGGTTTTCCTCAAGCTTTTCGAGATCGAGACGCTCGATCAGCTCCTGCATCGGTTTGGTCTGTCCAGCTGGCTGCGACATAATGCATTGCTCCGCTTATAGGCACCCGTTCAAGGCTGATCTATATAGGTGTCGTCAGGTCTACAAGAACAAAGGAATTTGCCATGCTGGATGTGCTCGTCGTCGGCGGAGGCTATGTCGGTCTGTCCGCAGCCGTTGCCATTAAGCAGGCTGCTCCCCACCTCGCGGTCGAAGTGGTCGAAGCTGCGCCCGAGGAAGCCTGGAGAAAGGATCTGCGCGCGTCCGCGATCATCGCGGCTGCCACCAAGATGCTCGACGTCTTCGGTCTCTGGGACCGGATCGAGCCCGATGCGCAGCCGATCACCCGGATGATCGTCACCGATTCAAAAACGTCGGATCCTGTGCGTCCCGTCTTCCTCACCTTCGACGGTGCGGTCGAGGAAGGTCGACCCTTTGCGCACATGATCCCGAATGCCAGCATGGTCGCAGCGCTTCGAGAAGCCTGCGCCGATCGTGGGATCACCATTCGTCACGGCCTGCGCGCGACCGGGTTTCGCGACACGGGGCCAAGCGCCGAACTGGCGCTGTCTGACGGTAGCGTCGTTTCATCACGGCTTGTCGTTGCCTGCGATGGCGTGCGCTCGAAGCTCCGGGATCTTGCCGGCATCAAGACGGTCACCTGGCAATACGGTCAGTCCGGCATCGTGACCACCGTCGAGCATGAGCGCCCGCATGACGGCGTTGCCGAGGAGCATTTTCTGCCTGCCGGCCCGTTTGCGATCCTGCCCCTCAAGGGCAACCGCTCGTCGCTCGTCTGGACCGAGCGGACAGAGGATGCCGACAGGCTGGTTGCTTCGGATGATCTGGTTTTCGAGGCCGAGCTCGAACGGCGCTTCGGCCACAAGCTGGGCACGATCCGGGCGACGCCGGACCGCCGCGCATTTCCGCTTGGCCTCACATTGGCCCGCGCATTCATCGCGCCGCGTCTGGCTCTGGCCGGCGATGCCGCCCATGGCATTCACCCGATTTCGGGCCAGGGGCTCAATCTCGGCTTCAAGGATGTCGCAGCACTCGCTGAAACGGTGGTCGAGGCGGATCGTTTGGGGCTCGATATCGGTTCGGTGAATGTGCTTGAGCGCTATCAGATATGGCGCCGGTTCGATACCTTCCGGATGGGTGTCACGACGGATGTGCTCAACCGGCTCTTCTCCAACGATATCACGCCGGTCCGGGTGATGCGCGATTTCGGCCTTGGCATGGTCGATCGCATTCCGGGTCTGAAGAGCTACTTCATTCGCGAGGCCGCAGGTGCTTCAGGCCGCGATCGTCCTCGCCTGCTGGGCGGACAGAGCATCTGAACGCAAATCCCGCTGGCGGAAGCGAGGCGGCCTCTCAGGCCGGCATTTCGAGCTTGCGGGCTTCCGATACCAGCATGATCGGGATGCCGTCGCGGATCGGGTAGGCGAGCCTGCCCTTCTCCGAGACGAGTTCGTTCTTCTCACGGTCCCATTTCAGCGTGCCCTGCGTCAGCGGGCACACCAGAAGCTCGAGCATCTTGGGATCGACAAGGCTGGTCGGATTGTCGGCCATCGGCTCACTGCAACATGGTGTCGGCATCGCCGAATGTGCGTGCCAGCAGGATCTCCGTGATCGCAATCAGGGTCTCGGCGCGGGTCTTCAAATCCGGTGCCTCGAGCAGGGCCTGCTTTTCCGGCGGACCGAATGGCGACATCATCGACAGGGAGTTGACGAGGGTGAGATTGGAGGCGCGTTCGACGCTCTCCCAATCCGCTTCCAGCTTGTTGGCCTCTAGATAGGCTTTGAAGGCGCCGAGCAGGCCCGCGCGATCCACCTGTCCCTCATCCTCTGCGCTTGTCAGATCGGCGATAAAGGGAGCGATATGGAAGGTACGGAACGGCTTTGAAGTCTGGACCTCGTCCATCAGGCGAAAACGACACACGCCCGCCAAAGACACGATGTAGCGGCCGTCACCGGTCTCGGTAAACGAGGTGATCCGTCCGATGCAGCCGACTTGGGCCAACTGCGGACGCTCGGGCAGGATGTTGGCCTGAACCTCGGTCATGGCGGGCTGGATCATCCCGATCAGCCGGTTGCCCGAGATCGCCGTGTCGAGCATGGCGAGGTAACGCGGCTCGAAGATGTTGAGGGGGAGCTGGCCGCCGGGCAGCAGCAGCACGCCGGAGATGGGGAAGACCGGGACCGTCTCTGGAAGGTCCGCAGCCGTCAGATATCGGGCATTTCCCACTTGCATTGAAGCACATCCTGTCCGGAGAAAATCCGGTGTTCATTCTTGCTTCTATCTGGGTCGCGGCGGCCAAAACTCAAGGCCTGCGGCGGCTCACGAAAAGAGGATCGACGAGAGCTTGCGACGCGCCATGACGGTTGCCGGCTCCTTCGGACCCCAGACTTCGAAGAATTGCAGCAACTGCTTGCGCGCGCCGTCGTCGTCGAAAGTGCGGTCACGCTTCATGATCAGCAGCAGATGTTCTGCCGCTTCTTCGCGACGACCCTCGACATTCAGGATCTTGGCCAGCTTCAAACGTGCCTCGTGATCGTCTGGATTGAGCGACAGCGTGTGCTCAAGTGCCACAGGGTCGCCAAGCTTGCGGGCCTCGTCGATCTGGTCGAGCCGCTTGAGAAGCGCCTGCACCTCAGGCGCCTTGGCCAGCTCCTCCGGCAGTTGCGTGAGAAGCTCGCGCGCCCTCTGATGCTGATTGGCGCCGATCATGCACTCCGCCAGACCTGCGATCGCCTGCGTATTGTCCGGGTCCGCCTGCAGGATTGCGGCGAAGAGCTGGGCCGCGCCGTCGATGTCGCCGCCGGCAAGCAGGCCGGAGGCTTCTTCAAGCACAGCCGCGATCTCTGCCGCCTGATCGGCGCCAGCAGGACCTGCCACCTTGTCGATGAAGGCCTTGACCTGGCTTTCGGGCAGCGCGCCCATGAAGCCGTCCGCCGGGCGGCCGTTGACGAAGGCGACCACAGCGGGGATCGACTGGATGCCGAGCTGGCCGGCGACCGAAGGATGGTCATCGATGTTCATCTTGACCAGCTTCACGCGGCCGCCAGCTTCGGTGACCGCTTTTTCGATGATCGGTGTCAGCTGCTTGCACGGACCGCACCAGGGGGCCCAGAAATCGACCAGAACCGGCTGGTTGCGCGATTCGTCCATGACGTCGCGGGCAAAATTGGCCGTGGTGGTGTCCTTGATGAGTTCACCGGCCGGCGGAGCCGCTGCAGCGGGGCCACCGAACTGGGCCGTCATGGTCTGGTTGCCATAGCCGCCGTAAGGGTTGCCGTAGTCGCTCATCATGCATCTCCCGCCTGTTTCGCGACCTAAAGGTGGCCGCCGTCATTGCCGTTAAGATCGTATGTCAGGCCGTGACTTTCAAGACAAGCGGCGTGTGGCCGGTCGCCTCCATGAAGCGGACCAGATCGTCGCGGCCGATCGAGGTCGTGGCATCATTAGAGAGCGGATGGCAGTTGATGATCTCGTGCTCCATCAGATCCTTGTCGAGCACGAAGGTCACGTTCTTGCCCGTATCGTTGATTGCCCCGAAGGCGGTCACGGCTCCTGGCACGACGCCGAGATATTCCATCAGCTTCTCCGGCTTTCCGAAGGAAACCTTGCTGGCAGCCCCAATGATCGTGTGCACGGTTTTCAGATCGACGGAGGCGTTTTCTTCTACCGTCAGCAGGAAGAAGTTGTCCTTCTTGTCCTTCACGAAGAGGTTTTTGGTGTGGCCGCCGGGGATCTCGTCGCGCAACGACACCGATTCCGCCACGGTGAAGACCGGCGGATGGGTCTTCGTCTTGTGGGCTGCTCCCAGTTCATCGAGGAAACGGAAGAGATCGTCTGCTGTTTTCGGCGTCGTCATGGTGCCTCGCTTCAAATGTCAGGGTTTTGCCCGGGCCATCTACTCGATTTCTGTTCGAGCCATAGGCTCAAGACCGACATACTGCAATCTTTCTTGGCGCCCAAAACCCCGCAAAAGCTGAGCTTTGTCAGCCTGTTGTGAAGATTTCGAATTTTTTTGCCCCCGATCCGTCATTTCCCTGTTGCATTTAAAAATCGGTTGGGCCATATAGCGCCCGTCGCCGCAAGACGGACGGCCCACGATCCAGACACTACCCCAGGATCGAGGTTATGAGCGGGTGTAGCTCAGGGGTAGAGCACAACCTTGCCAAGGTTGGGGTCGAGCGTTCGAATCGCTTCACCCGCTCCATTTTCTCCTCCGAGAATGGTAACTTTGTCACGATCCAAGCCAATATGGCCTGATCGTTTCCAGTACGCGACCGACTGCAGGATATCCTGCAGCCGACCGGTATTCTGACATCATGCCCTTGAGAACACGTAGTCCGTTTCCTGACGCAGCACCTCGCCGGGGCGAAGTACTGCATTCGGGAAGTTCGGATGATTGATCGCATCCGGCCACACCTGTGTTTCCATGCAGAAACCTGCAAAGGCGCCGTAGCGGCGGCCTTCGAGGCCTGGGACGGCGGGTGACACCTTTCCGCCGGCATAGAACTGTACACCCGGCTCCGTCGTCAGGAGCTCCATGGTCACGCCCGAATTGACGCTGCGGGCCAGCGCCACGCTGCGTTTGGCGACGCGGCTGCTGGAGAAGCAGAAATTGTGGTCGTAGCCCAGTTGCTCCCCATCCACCTCAAGGCGAATCGGTCGCATTTCGCGGAAATCGAAGGCCGTGTTCTCGACAGGGCGAATTTCGCCTGTTGGAATCAGTCTCTCGTCGACAGGGGTGTAGTGGTCTGCCGCCATCATCAGGTCATGGCCGAGAATGTCGGGCCTGCCATCGAGATTGAAATAGGCGTGGTGGCAGACATTGGCGATCGTCGGCTTGTCGGTCACTGTTTCATAAATGGCAGAGAACGTGCCGCCGGCTTTCAGCGCAAAGGTCGCGCGTGTTCGCGTCGTGCCGGGATAACCGGCCCGGCCGTCCGGATCGGTCACCTCCATCACGACGAAATCGGACCCGTGTTCCAGGATCGTCCAGTTCTGGCGTCCCATGCCATCCGAGCCGCCATGCAGATGGCTGGCGCCTTTTTCGTTGAGCTCCAGCTGGTAGGCGGTGCCATCCAGCGTGAAGCGGCCGTCACCAATGCGGTTGGCGCAGCGACCGGGGGTCGCGCCGAAATAGGGCGAATGATCGAGATAGCCTGAGAGGTCCTCGAAGCCGAGCACCAGTGGTGCATCGTGGCCGTCGAGGCGCAGGTCCTGCAAGACCGCGCCGAAGGTGATGATCGAGGCTTGAAGACCGCCTCCCTTCAGGCTGACCTTCTCGACCGCTTCTCCCGTCGGCATCACGCCAAACACTGTCTTCGTCATCTTGTTGCTTCCTCGCCTATTCTCATCAAAGTCTTTTATCTCGCCGTCACCGCGCCAGTTCACGTGCGGCGGCCTCAAGGCCACCGAGCGTCAGCGGATACATGCGGTCGCTGATCAACCGGCGAATCAGGCCCACGGACATCGTATAGTCCCAGTTCGCCTCCGAAAGGGGATTGATCCAGAGGTGGCGCCGGAAATGGTCGGTCAGTCGTGTGAGCCAGGCCGCACCGCTTTCGGTGTTCCAGTGCTCCACCGAACCGCCTGGATGCGTGATCTCGTAGGGGCTCATCGCCGCGTCGCCGACGAAGATCAGGCGGTAGTCCGAGCCGAATGTCCTGATGACGTCTAATGTCGCAATGGTGTCGGCGTGGCGGCGCTGATTGTCTTTCCAGACGCGCTCATAGGGGCAGTTGTGGAAGTAAAAATACTCCATGTGCCGGAATTCGGACCGTGCCGCCGAGAACAACTCCTCGACCTCGCGCACGTGATCGTCCATCGAGCCGCCGATATCGAAGAACATCAGGAGCTTCACGGCATTGCGTCGCTCAGCTTGCGTCTTTACGTCGAGATAGCCGTGCTCGGCGGTGGAGCGGATCGTGCCTGCGAGATCGAGTTCCTCCGCCGCACCTTCGCGCACGAAGCGGCGTAGCCTGCGCAGGGCCATCTTGATGTTGCGGGTGCCGAGTTCGACGCGGTCATCGAGATTGCGGAATTCGCGCTGGTCCCAGACTTTTACCGCGCGCCGGTGTCGGCTTTCGTCCTGGCCGATGCGCACGCCCTCGGGATTATAGCCATAGGCGCCGAAGGGAGAGGTACCGGCCGTGCCGATCCACTTGTTGCCGCCCTGGTGGCGTTCCTTCTGCTCGGCGAGGCGTCTTTTAAGCGTTTCCATCAGATTTTCGAAGCCGCCGAGCGCTTCGATCAGCGCCTTGTCTTCATCCGAGAGATGCTTTTCCGCGAGCTTGCGCAGCCAGTCATCGGGAACGGCTCGCGCATCGACGCCGTCTGGCGCGCCCTCGCCCAGGATACCGCCGAAGGTCTCCGAAAAAACCCGGTCGAAGCGGTCAATGAAACGCTCGTCCTTCACCAGCGTGGTGCGGGCGAGGTAGTAGAAGCCCTCCGGGTCGAAGTCGACCAGACCTGCCTGCAGGCCTTCCAGCAAGGCGAGATATTCCCGCAACGTGACGGGAACCTTCTCTTGTTTCAGACGCAGGAAAAACGGCAGGAACATCGATCTGGAAAAAGCTCGGTTTACAGTCGGGCGCATCCTGTCACACAGGACGCAGACTGTCCCGACAAAATCCGCTCCTGTCTCCGAGCCGTCAGCGCGGGGCCTTGCCGATCTCGTTCAGGTCGTAAGGCGTCATCTGGTAGATCTCGTTGATCCAGTTGCCGAACAGGAGATGCGCGTGACCGCGCCAGCGGTTGAGCGGGGCGAGCGTGTCGTCGTTGTGTGGGAAGTAGTTGTGCGGCAGCTTGATCGGGATGCCGGCTGACTTGTCGCGGAAATACTCGTCGCCCAGCGAGGTTGAATCATATTCCACGTGATTGAACATGTAGAGGCGATTGGCCTGCTTCTCCTGTACGAGGCAGACACCCATCTCGTCGGATTCGAGCAGGATCTGCAGGTTCGGAACCTTCTCGATGTCGTCACGGCGGACTTCTGTCCAGCGCGAGACAGGCACCTGAAAGTCGTCCGAGAAACCGTTGAGATAGACCGAGGATGGCGCGAGGTTGCGGTGGCGATAAACGCCAAACGCCTTTTCCTTCAGCGGATGCTTCGGCACCTTGTGGAAGTGGTAGATCGCAGCCATGCCGCCCCAGCAGACATTCATGGTCGAATGCACATTGGTCTCGGTCCAATCAAGGATCTCTTTCAGTTCCGGCCAGTAGGTGACTTCCTCGAAGGGCAGCGTCTCGACAGGCGCGCCGGTGATGATGAAGCCGTCAAACTTGCGATCCTTCACTTCGTCCCAGGTCTGGTAGAAGGACAAGAGATGCTCTTCGGGGGTGTTTTTCGCCTTATGGCCGCCGACACGGACCAGCGTCAGCTCGACCTGCAGCGGCGAAGCGCCGATCAGGCGGGCGAACTGGACCTCTGTCTTGATCTTGTTCGGCATGAGGTTGAGCAGGCCGATCTGCAGCGGGCGAATGTCCTGGCGGATAGCCATGGTTTCGGTCATCACCCGCACGCCCTCATGCACGAGGGTTTCAACGGCGGGCAGCGTATCGGGGATCCTGATCGGCATCTTACTCTCGACTTTCCGTGTCACGGCGGTTCGAGGACCGCGGAAACAAAAAACACCGGCAGCTTTTATATCGCTACCGGTCCTCGGAAAGTCTTCGAACTCGCCTCGGCCCTTTAGCGACTTATTTTACGTGGCTGCAAGCCGGCCGGCCAAATCACCACGGAACACGAGGCCTTTTACGCCTGTCAGGGTCGCGAATCAATGGGTAAGGCGATGGAGGCGTTGGTGCCTCATCCGCACACGTCAGCCCCTCATCCGCCCTTCGGGCACCTTCTCCCCGCAGGCGGGGAGAAGGCCGGGGCGGCCACCGCTTGCGCCCCCTCTCCCCGCCTGCGGGGAGAGGGTAGGGTGAGGGGCAAAGCCAAAAATTCGGCGTATCCGGCCGAAAAAGGGGGACGCGTTTGAGAAAATACCAAGCAAAATCAAACCCCGACACGTTTTTTCATCCCCCACCATTTCCGCCCTCGTAGCCTCAGCTCTGTCCCGCCCTCGGATACACCTGACGATGCGATGTCAGGCGAGGCGGGGCCGGCGCCGGGGTGGCGTGCTCTCGCAGGCACAAATCCCCGGCCCGCTGCAACGGTCTCCCTCTGGACGAAGGGCTTGACGAGGGTGATGGGGCCGGATGCCTCAGAACCCGGATACCCTGATCGGAAGGACGTGCCTCAGAGGCACACAGACAAGGCGCCAGCGCTGTCGCGAACACCCAGACAGCGGGGCGGAGAAAACGGCGGGGATGATGGACGATCGCCAATGATCGAAACACATCCCCCGGGCGAGGGTCCCGGTCGGATTGGTGCACCATCCGGCGGGAACCTCCCGGGCCACCGGCCAGGCTGAAGCGTCATCATCTGACGCAGCAGCCGGACCCTACGCCCGGTCATTCTTTGGGACGAAGGTCCCGAAGACCGTCGCCGCCTTGCCAGAGAGACGCATGCAGCGGGAAAAAACGTCGAACGGGGCGCCGGAAGGAGCCACATAAAAATACTTAGACAGGTTGCTTCTGGCGCCTCGTCCGAGACAAATTTCAGCCAACCCGGAGGGAGCAATCCCGACCGGCGGCGAAGCTTGGGTTTTTTGACAGTTTGTTTTGACCTCACCGCTCTATGGGAGCGTGAGGCGGAGTCGGGGTCGATCTCGCCCCTTGCGGGGGAGAAAGCGAAATCGAGGAATTTGCCCGATCAGGGCCAAACCTCCGATTTCGCAAGAGGGGGGCTCGGTGATCTGAGTGCCCACGGAACGATGCCCCTCTCTTGGAAAATCTGAAGTTTAGGCGGCTTCCGCTCGCCTAAGCCTTCGATTTTCCGTTCTCCCCCGCGAGGGGGGAGAAATGCTACTGCTCGCCGAGCTTCATGGACGGATCATAGTCCTTGCCATGCACCGTCTTCACCACGGCCTGGCCGCAATACAGCTTGTTCTCGGCTGCATTGAATGTGTGGCTCGGCGATCCGTGCAGCTCCCAGCCCTTGTTCAGGGCGTCGGTGACGCGGTGGCAGAAGCTGGAATCATCCGGTCCGGTGAGAAAACGATAGACTTTCATGGCTTGTCCTTTCTGGCGGTGATCAGCGCGACCTTGGCGAGAAGACGTGTTGCCTCCTCTGCATGCAGTCGCTCAATCATGCGCCCATCGATGTTGATGACGTTGAGGCCCGCATGGGCCGGGTCGGCGAAGGCGTCGGCCACGAGGCGGGCCTCCGCGATGGCTGCCGCCGAGGGGCCGAAATGGTGGTTTGACGGTTCGATCTGAGCGGGATGGATCAGCATCTTGCCATCAAAGCCCATGGCGCGGCCCTGTGCGCATTCGGCCGCAAGGGCTTCCATGTCGCGAAAATCGTTCGACACGCTGTCGATGACATCGAGGCCATAGGCCCGGGCGGCCAGCACGATCTGCATCAGATAGGATACGAGATAGGTACGGCCGGGTTCGGCCGGGATGCCGGTCGCCTTGCGCAGGTCATTCAGGCCGACAACGAAGGCATCAAGGCGACTGTCGCTTGTCCGGCCCGAGGAAGCGATGGCGGCAGCGTTTAAGACGCCGCGTGGCGTTTCGATCATGGCCCAGATCCTGAGACCTTCCGCCGCATCATGCTCGCCCAACATGTCCGCGACGTCCTGGATCGTGACCGGCTCTTCGACCTTGGGAAGCAGGACGGCGTTGGGCAGCGCTTCCACAACGAGCGCCATGTCCTCGCGAAAATGCTGCGTGCCAGCCGCGTTGATGCGAATGATGCACTCGCGATGACCAAGGTCATTTTTCTGCAGAAAATTCAGAAGCTTGCCGCGCGCATCTGCCTTGCGATCTTCAGCCACGGAGTCTTCCAGATCGAAGATGACGGCATCGCAATCGAGGCTCGCGACCTTTTCCATAGCCCGGTCGTTGATTGCGGGCACAGTCAACACGGAACGGCGGAGCCGGGACGGATGGTGAAAGCGGAAGGAGGAGACTTCAGATGTCATGGCCGAGTTCTGGCAAGCTTTGGCCGGCCATGCAAGATGACAATTGGGTGAAAGGCCCTTGCAATGCGGGAGAATAAGGACCACCTTGGCTGTCGAGAAAGGACACGATCATGCAGAATTTCCGCTCCGCCGCCTATGCCATTGCTGGCCTCGCCTTTGTCGGCCTCGCAGCCGCTTTCGCGGTTTCGCTGACGCTCCTGATTGGCGCACTGCTGACCGTGACGCTCGGCGCCCGTATGCTGATGAGCAAGACGAAGCGCGCACCTGTTTACGTCAAGGCGAAGCGTCGCGACGACGTGCGCGTCTGGAACGATGGCAAGGGCACGATCATCGACCTTTGATCGGGCTTTAGCTTGATCAGTTGGCTCACCCGCATCTCGGGTGAGCACTTATGGGTACCGTTGCGCATGGACGCACTCTGCCCGCCTCAAGATTCTCCTTCAATTTTGTCCAGTTTTGCTCTATGGGCGGGGCATTACACGCGCATTAGCCAGATCGAAGGCAGACTGATGGACAAGTTCGTAAAGCTTACCGGTGTTGCGGCACCGCTTCCGGTCGTCAATGTCGACACGGACATGATCATTCCAAAGGATTACCTGAAGACCATCAAGCGCACCGGTCTCGGCGCTGGCCTCTTCGCTGAGGCACGCTTCAAGGAAGACGGCTCGGAAAATCCGGATTTCGTCCTCAACAAGCCGGCCTATCGTAACGCGCAGATCCTCGTTGCCGGCGATAACTTCGGTTGCGGCTCCTCGCGTGAGCATGCCCCGTGGGCGCTTCTCGACTTCGGCATCCGCTGCGTGATCTCGACGTCGTTCGCCGACATCTTCTACAACAACTGCTTCAAGAACGGCATCCTGCCGATCGTCGTCAGCCAGGAGAACCTGGACAAGGTGATGGACGATGCCAGCCGCGGTTCGAATGCCGTGCTGACGGTCGACCTGGAATCCCTCGAAATCACCGGTCCCGACGGCGGCAAGATCTCCTTCGAGATCGATGCCTTCAAGCGTCACTGCCTGCTGAACGGTCTCGACGATATCGGCCTGACGCTCGAAAAGGCTTCGAACATCGCGACCTTCGAGCAGTCCAACGCTGCCCAGCGCCCCTGGGCCTGAGGTCATATAACAGGATGAAATGATGAAGCCGGGCTCACGCTCGGCTTTTTCTTTGGCTTCAAAGGAAGCGCGTGCGCCAAGTTTCAAGGGCGGCGAGCGACACGCCAATCCCGCCGCAGACTTCGATCAGCGGTGCCTTGAAGCGCGACAGCATATCTGCGTGCACGTCGGCCACAGCCAGTGCTGCCCCGCAGGCTGGTTCGACAAGGATCCGTTGAGCATCGGCGAACTTGAGGCAGGCGGCAACGGCCTGCGCATCAGTCACCGTCACGCTCTCGATCGGATGCGTATCAAGAAGGTCGAACACGTGTTGCGCGATCTGGCGTGCGCCCAGCGAATTGGCGATCGAGGTGATCGCCGGAAGCGTGACACGGGCCTTGGCGGCGACGGCGGCGTTCAGCGAGGCAGCCCCTTCCGTCTCGACGGCAATCACTGGCACGTCGCGCAGGCCATTGCGCTTCAGGCCCTCGACGATGCCGGCCAGCAGTCCGCCGCCGCCGACGCTGGTGACTACGCAGTCGAATTCGGCGCCAGCCTTCACCACTTCATCGATGAGAGTGGCGTGACCTTCCCAGAGGAGGGGGTGGTCATAGGGGTGCACATAGGCCGCCTTGCGTTCGGTCGCGAGGGCTACGGCATGGGCGTTGGCTTCATCGAAGACCGAACCATGCACCAGAACCTTGGCGCCGGTTGCGGCGATCCGGGTGCGAACCTCGGTCGACGTGGTTTCCGGCACGACGATGGTCACCGGTACTCCCAGGGCCCTGCCGGCGACCGCTGCCGCGATCCCTGCATTGCCGCCGGACGCGCAGAAGATTTCCTTCGCGCCCTTGGCGACTTCATGCTGGCAGAGCAGGCCCACGCCGCGCAGCTTGAAGCTGCCGGAGGGCTGCAAGGCATCGAGCTTCAGCCAGAGCGGCAGACCGCTCGCGCTGTAATCGGCTGCCGTGCGCAGAAGCGGGGTTTCAATATGCAGGGGAGAAAGGGGCATGGTGAGCTCGAACATGCTGGAGGGATGCTGTCTTTTGGACCTCGTCACCCGACGGGTCAACCGACAAAGCCTCTGCTGCTGCGCCGCGAACCGTACCGTTTCCGGCCTATCTCGCTTGAAAAGGCCTAGCCCCACGCGTAAGAAACCGCGACTTCTTTTTCGAGTGGAGGGTTTCCATGACGGCTCGCAATCTTCTCCTGCTGCCCGGTGACGGCATTGGCCCCGAGGCCATGGCTGAGGTCCGCAAGATCATCGCCTATATGAACGAGGCGCAGGGCGCCGGCTTCGTTACGGACGAAGGTCTTGTCGGTGGTTCCGCATACGACGCGCATGGCGCGGCGATTTCGGAAGAAGACATGGCGAAGGCGCTGGCCGCGGACGCCGTGCTCTTCGGTGCCGTCGGTGGCCCGAAGTGGGATGATGTGCCCTACGACGTGCGCCCGGAAGCCGGCCTTCTGCGCCTGCGCAAGGATCTCGAACTGTTCGCAAACCTGCGTCCGGCGATCTGCTACCCGGCGCTCGCCAATGCGTCGTCGCTGAAGCCTGAGCTGGTCGAAGGTCTCGATATCCTCATCGTTCGCGAACTGACCGGCGGCGTCTATTTCGGCGAGCCGAAGACGATCACCGATCTCGGCAACGGCCAGAAGCGCGCTGTCGACACGCAGGTTTACGATACCTACGAAATCGAGCGAATCTCCGCCGTCGCCTTCGAACTCGCCCGCACCCGCAACAATCGCGTCTGCTCGATGGAAAAGCGCAACGTGATGAAGTCGGGTGTGTTGTGGAACCAGGTCGTGACGGCAACGCACAAGGAGAAGTTCTCCGACGTCAAGCTCGACCATATGCTGGCCGATGCCGGTGGCATGCAGCTCGTCCGCGCGCCGAAGCAGTTCGACGTCATCGTGACCGACAACCTGTTCGGCGACATGCTCTCTGACGTTGCCGCCATGCTGACGGGTTCGCTCGGCATGCTGCCGTCTGCTTCGCTCGGTGCTCCGGATGGCAAGACGGGCAAGCGCAAGGCACTCTACGAGCCTGTCCACGGTTCGGCGCCTGACATCGCGGGCCAGGGCATCGCCAACCCGATCGCCATGATTGCTTCCTTCGCCATGTGCCTGCGCTACTCCTTCAACATGGTGGCGGAAGCCGACCGTCTGGAGAAGGCGATCGCCAACGTGCTCGATCAGGGCGTTCGCACCGGCGACATCATGGCAGACGGTTGCCGCCAGGTCGGTACCGTCGAGATGGGCGATGCCATCCTCGCCGAGTTCAAGGCGCTTTCCGCCTAAGCCAGGTCTTTCAGCTTCAATCTGACGGCGCGGGGCAACCCGCGCCGTTTTGCGTTTCCAGGTTTTTGCTGCGCTCAATCGGCTCTGATTCTCACTTCCGCGTGATCACCCCTCCTCGACAGAAGGTCGCACCTCCACCGGCAATCCGATGTCGCATGGGGCGCGTAATACTGGTCAGCCAAGCAGATGAGAGCGACGCAACCACCACCGCGCCCGGCATTCGTTGGAACCTGACCGACGTTCACTCGTTCAGGAAACAATGCCGGCAAGATGGCCTGCAAGAGGCCTGCGGTCCAAGAGACCATGGAGATGTCCGATGAAAGCCACATCCGCTGACAGACACATCATCAAGTATGCCATGTCGCAGCCCTATTTGGAGCGTGAGGAAGAACTCGATCTCGCGATCCGTTGGAAGGAGCATGACGACCAGGGCGCCCGCAATCGCATTGCCCAGGCCCATATGCGCCTGGTCATTGCTATGGCCTCGAAGTTCCGCGGCTTCGGTCTGCCGCTCAACGACCTGATCCAGGAAGGTTATATTGGCCTTCTCGAAGCGGCCGCTCGTTTCGACCCTGGCCGCGAAGTCCGCTTCTCGACCTACGCCGGCTGGTGGATCCGCGCTTCCATGCAGGATTACATCCTCCGCAACTGGTCGATCGTCCGCGGCGGTACGAGCTCCAGCCAGAAGGCGCTGTTCTTCAACCTGCGCCGCCTGCGCGCCAAGCTTGCACAGGGTGACAACCGTCTCTCGGATCAGGCCATCCATCAGGAAATCGCCACGGCCCTGGGTGTGAGCCTCTCGGACGTGCAGTCGATGGATGCGCGCCTTTCCGGTAATGACGCGTCTCTGCAGACGCCTGTCGCCGGCCGCAATGGCGAAGGTACGGAGCAGCTGGAAATGCTGGAAAGCAAGGAAGCTCTCCCCGATGAGCAGGTCACATCGATCATCGACGGCGAACGCTGGAACGGATGGTTGCGGGATGCGATGAACCGCCTCAACGAGCGCGAAAGCCGGATCATCAAGGCCCGGCGCCTGACCGAAGACGGTGCTACGCTGGAAGAACTCGGTGCCGAACTCGGCATTTCCAAGGAACGCGTACGCCAGATCGAGACGCGGGCCCTCGAAAAGCTGAAGGTCGCCCTGACCGACAAGGCGCCGACGTCTGCACGGCTGGAAATGGCTTATTGAGACCCAAATGAGCAGACAAAAAAGCCGGCCTTCGTGCCGGCTTTTTTGTTGGGCGGCGCTAAGCCAATCACTCGGAGATGATCTTCACCCGCATGCCCTGGCTGACCGTTGAGGTCGGGCCGAGCGCATTGATCAGGCGGAAGAGTTCGAGCTTCCGGTCGGTGCCCATCATCCGCGCGGATAAGGTGCCGATGCTGTCATTCGCCCCGACCGTCACGACACGAACGCGCAGTGGCTTCAGGGATGCGGCTTCCTGCGAGGTGATGCGGCGGAAGGATGCGCGCAGCTGGGCGGCCGTCGTCTCCAGAGCCGGACTGCCTTTCGGCACGGCCGTCAGGAAACGGAAGATCTGCGGACCGATCCGAATAACCGTGATGTCGAAGTCCCAGCGGTCGGCAGACGCGCGGGCCGTCGCGGCTTCGAGATCGTTGACGGTGATCGTGCGGATCGTGTCGGGCAGCAGGCCAGTGACCCATCCGCTCGAGATATAGTTCGGCAGACTGATCTTCTGGCTGTCCGCCACGCCGTCAAACCGGATCGCGACATCGCCCGGGCCGGTGGCCAGGACCGCTTCGACCTTGTTGTCGATCTGGAACCCGACCGGCACATCGAAACGGATACCGAGCTGCCCGTGCAGGAAGGTCTGGCCCCGCACGAAGCCTTCCTGAGGGCTGTCGCCGTAGAGCAGGCCGTCGATGCCGTTCAGGTAATAGTCGCGCCCGGTTTCGCCATGGGTGCCTTCCGGACCGAAAGCGCGGGCGTGGCGCTTGGCCAGCTCGACGCGCTGGGGAGCGTTGGGGTGGCTCGACAGGAAGTCGAGGCTCTGGTCGGCATCGGGATCAACCGAAGTGAACTGGCTGTAGCGCGCCATGGAATCGAGGAAACGGGCCGCGGCATAGGGATCATAGCCGGCTTCACCGAGCGTGCGCACCCCGATAACGTCGGCCTGCAGCTCCTGCTGGCGCGAGAATGCCGCGAGGCGCAGCTTGCCGCGGGCGAGTGCCTGCTTGCCGGCGAGATCGCTGGATAGCACTTCGGCCACCACGCGGCTGGCAATCACTTCGGCTTCTTCGCGGCGCTGGCGTTCGATGCCGTGGTTTGCGGTGACGTGGGCCATCTCATGGCTGAGAACGGCGGCTACTTCCGAGGCGTCATTCGCCAGAGCGAGCAGACCGCGCGTCACATAGAGGTAACCGCCCGGCAAGGCGAAGGCATTGATTGCCGGAGAATTGAGGATGGTGATGCGATAGGACTGGTTCGGGTTCTCCGAGACTGCCGTCAGAGCGCCGGCAATGCGGGCGACGAGGCGCTCGGTCTTGGCGTCGGAATATTCCCCGCCATAGGAGGCGACGATGCGCGGATGCTCACGGGCACCCATCTGAGCACGCGGATCACCCTTCTGGACTTCGTCGACGATTTGCGGATTGCGCGAAGGTGCGACCGACGGCTCATAGGCCTGTTCGAAGAGCGATTGGCAGGAGGAGAGCACCAAGCCCGCTGAGACGAGCGCGGCAACGCTCGACGCGAGCCTGAAGGGCCGGCGCCGCCGATACGTTTCGGCAGCCATCGCGCTGTTCCGGCTCAAAAACTGCATCCTGCCCCTTCACCCTGTGCCCAAACGATCGCCGATAGGCAGACCGCCGGGTGCAGCATCCAATTGCCTTCTGCCGGCATCGCTTAGCGCCGATCCGGCAGTCCTTCACATAATGCGAAAACGCCGCATGCTCCAGAAGATAGTCGCGCCATTTGAAATGACCAATGGTCTGACCGTAGGAACTACCATTCCCCACGCGCATGGCAGGCCTGGGCGACCAAATTAAGGCGATTGAGGTGCAAACGGTGGCGCGCCGAGGAAGTTCCCGACCGCTGGCAGGTCGCCCCGGGTCAGGAAAATGTCCTTCTGAGCGTCGATGAGGACATGGCCATCTTCGATGAAAAGCACATGATCGGCGAGGCGATCGACATCGCGCGGATCATGGGTGACGAGAAGAATGGTGGCTCGCGTTTCGGCGTGGAGGTCAACGAGCAGTTCGACCATGGCGGCGCGCAGGCCGGGGTCGAGGGCCGCAAACGGCTCGTCGAGCAAAAGCACCGGCCGATGCCGCACCAGTGCCCGGGCAAAGGCTGCCCTTTGCCGCTCGCCACCGGAAAGCGAGCCTGGCAGCCGGCTTTCGTATCCTTCGAGCCCGACCCGCACGAGGGCGTCAGAAATTGCGTTGCGGTCAGCTGGCGTGAGCCGCATCGCCGGATGGATCCCAAGTCCGATGTTGGTGAACAGGTCCAGATGGGAGAACAGGTTGTTGTCCTGGAAGACCAGCGAGATGGGGCGCTCTGCAGGGGCGAGTTCGGTGACGTCTCGCCCGTCGATCAGAATTCGTCCGCTGTCCGGTCTCTCAAAGCCCGAGATCAGGTTGAGCAAGGTGGACTTCCCCGATCCCGACGGGCCAACGACGGCCGTGACCTGCCCCTCGTTGATGCCGCAGTCGAAATGGAACTCGCGGCTGCCGAGCATGAGATGGACATCGGCGAGACGGATGTTGGTCGAGGGGTCATCGCGCATCGGGTGTCTCCCTCTCGTTTGCATGTTTTCCGCTGCCGGGTGCCCCGACCATCGCCAGCACCAGGCAAATGGCGCCGAGCAGAAGGGCCAGCCCATCGGCATCGGTGCTGCGATAGCTGCCCATCCTGGAATAGATGAGGGCGGGCAGCGTGGTGATGTTTTCCGAACCGAAGAGTGCCACTGCACCCAGGTCGCCGAGGGAGAGGGCCATGGCGAAGGCGAGTGCTGTCATGAGCGGACGCTTCAGGACTGGCCAATCGACGCGGTGCAGGCGTTGGACAACGGAGAGCCCCAGGCTTTCGGCAAGCCGCCCCGTGCGGGCTCTGTGTTCCCTGTAGGCGGGTTCAAGCACCCGCACCGCAAAGGGAAGCGCCATCAGCGCATTGATCCCGGTCACGACGAAGGGTGCGAAGCTCGCTATCTCGCCTCTTGGCCTCAAGGCCAGGAACCATCCGGTGGCCAGCACGGTGGTTGGAACGAGGAGTACCAGCGAGGAGACCGAGGCGAGGGCAATGGACAAGAGACGGTTGCCGGCATGGGCATTCCGCGCAGCCGTGATCTCGGCACGCGCGGCGACTGTGCCATAGGCAAGCAGGGTTGCGATCAATCCGGCCGCCAGAGCCACGCCGAGGCTGGTGCGTGCTGCTTGCTGGAAGGCGTCCTGGGAGAGAAGCCGAAGGAGGTCGGCCTGGAGGCCTGAGACGATCACCTGGCCGAGCGGCAGGATCAGAAACATGGTGACCAGCAGGAGCAGGATGCCATCGGCTGTTCGGATCAAAGGACGTCGCCCGTCGAAGCGTGTAAACGCGCGTCCGGTCGTGACGCCCGTGTCGGAGGCCGCGGGTAAAAGGCTCAGTCCGAGGAGGATTGCACCCGTAACGGTGATCTGAAGCAGCGCCAGAGACACGGCGCGCTCCGGATCGAAATCGAAACGCAGCGCCTGGTAGATGGCAACCTCGATCGTGGTCGCAGCCGGGCCGCCGCCGAAGATCAGGACGAGGGTGAAACTCGTGACGCAGAGCATGAAGATCAGGCCTGCCGCGCCGGGGATGACCCGCGCCAGCACCGGCCATTCGATGAAGCGGAAGGTGGACAGCGGCGAGAAGCCGAGGCTCGCCGACATGCGCCAGTATTCCGCCGGCACGCGCTCGAGAGCCGACAGCATCAGGCGCGTGGCAAGCGGCAGGTTGAAGAAGACATGGGCAATGAGGATGCCTGTCAGCCCGTAGATGGAGATCGGCTGGGAGAGCCCGATACCGGTCAGGACATCGTTGATGATGCCGCTGCGGCCAAAGATGCCGATCAACCCGAGCGCGCCGATGAGAACGGGGAGGCCCATTGGGACTGCCATCAGACGGATCAGCCAGATACGACCGGGAAAATCAGGCTGCCGGGCGAGGGCGCTGGCGACGGGCAGGGCAATGCCGACCGAGAGAAGCGTCGACAGGAAAGCCTGCCAGAGGGTGAAAGACAGCACCGAGCGGACGACGGGGTCGGCGAAGGCCTGAAGCAGGCCGCCGGACAGTCGCCCTGCGAGCAGGGCTGCGAGTGCGATACCGATGAAGCCCAGGACGACAGCCAGAACGAAAAGGCCGCCCGCGAGCGCGGGCAGCCTCCGTCGTTTCGACTGGTGAAGCGGGCGTAACATCCGGTGCTACTTCAGCGTCATGGCCTTGAGCCACTCGTCGATCCAGGCCTGACGGTTGGCGGCGACTTCTGCGGGGCTCATCAGGAAGGTGGTCTTTGGCTCAACGAGCTTGCCGAAAGCCTCCGGCAGGGGCTCGGTGGTCGCGGCGACCGGCATCATCCAGTTGTTGGTGGGGATCGTGTCCTGGAAGCCGGGCTGGAGCATGAAGGCGAGGAACTGGCGGGCGAGCTCCTTTTCCGGCGCGTTCTTCAGGAGGCCGGCGACCTCGATCTGGATGTAATGGCCTTCGGAGAATTCCGCCGCCTGGTAGCGGTCGGTTTCTTCGGCGACCATGTGATAGGCCGGCGAGGTTGTGTAGGAGAGCACCATCGGTGCCTCACCCTTAGTGAACAGGCCGTATGCTTCCGACCAGCCCGGGGTGACGGTCAGGACGCGGTCCTTGAGCTTGGCCCAGGCTTCCGGCGCCTTGTCGCCATAGACCGACTTCACCCAGAGCAGGAGGCCAAGGCCCGGCGTCGAGGTGCGCGGATCCTGGATGACGATCTTCTGGGACGGGTCACCCTCGACCAGTTCCTTCAGGCTCGTCGGCGGTGTCTTGATCGTTTCGGTGTCGTAGATCACGGCGAAATGGCCGTAGTCATAGGGCAGGAAGACATCGTCGCTGAAGCCGCCGGGTACTTTCACGGTGGACGCATCGACGCCGTTTGCTTCGAACAGGCCGGTCTGCTTGGCTTCTTCAACGAGATTGGTGTCTAGCCCGAGCACGACATCTGCCTTCGACGTTTCGCCTTCGAGCTTGAGGCGGGTGAGGAGTGCGACGCCATCGGCGACACCGACGAATTCGACCGTGCAGGCGCAAGTCTTCTCGAAGGCTTCCTTCACCTTGGGACCCGGACCCCATTCGGAAACAAAGCTCTCATAGGTGTAGACGGTGAGTGTCTTGTCGGCAGCGGCTGCCGGCAGGGCAAGTCCGGTGGACAGGATGGCTGCGGCAAGGCCGGAGCGCAGGAATACGGCTAGATTTGACGGCATGACGCCCTCCTCCAAAAAACAATTGATGTCGGGATAGGGCGCTTTGCAAACGACGCGTCTAATCCCTCCGCCGGTCTTAACCGGATCAGGTTCCGCGGGTTGGCATCACTGCCTCTCAGCATTCCGGTCCCGAAGGATCAGAAGGCACCCCGTTAGAGCAAGTTTGAGATAGCGCGCCGGCTGCTCTTGCGCAAGGTGCGGACAATCGGCCGCGGCGCGGTTGCTGTCAGGAAATCGTCAAGTCAGCCATGCTAGGAGGGCTGACACAGTCAAATGGCCTGGTGCTGATGGTGAATTCGAAATCGAGCGGTGGAATGGCGTTGGAGAGTTTTGTTGCCGATGTCGAAAGCAGTCTGTGGCGCCAGCTCAGGATGGCTTCTGACAGTTTCTGGAAGTCTTCAGTCCGCAACCGGATACTCGCCTTCACGTCCGCTCTTGTCGTGGTCATTCTCGCGACGGCCTATGGGACGGTGCTGCTGAACCAGTGGAATGCCCCGTTCTACAATGCGCTGGAGAGAAGAGACCTCACCGCCTTCCTGCTTGAACTGCGCAATTTCGCGATGATCGCGGGCGTCCTTCTCGTGCTCAACGTCATCCAGGCCTGGCTCAATCAGATGACAGCGCTCTACATGCGTGAAGGCCTGTCACGCGATGTCGTGGATCAGTGGCTGAATGGGGCAAGGGCCTACCGACTGTCGATCTCGAGCCCACTCGGCATCAATCCCGACCAGCGCCTGCATGAGGATGCCCGCAAGCTTGCGGAGATGACGACCTCGCTCTCGATTGGCCTGTTCAACGCCACGATCCTCCTGGTGAGCTTCATTGGCGTCCTCTGGAGCCTGTCGAGTGACTTTACGTTTCGCATCGGGGAGACCAGCTTCCAGATCCCGGGCTACATGGTCTGGGGTGCCCTAGTTTATGCGCTTGTCGCCTCGCTGCTCAGTCAATTGGTCGGCCGCAGCCTGTCGAAGCTCAATGCGGAGCGCTATGCGCGGGAAGCGGATCTGCGCTTTTCCCTGATGCGCGCCAATGAAAATCTGGAAGCTATCGCGCTTGCCCATGGCGAGGAGACAGAGCGGCGCCATATCCACCAGTCGCTCGATGGGGTGCTGTCTTCGATCCGGCATCTGGCTCTGGCGCTCACCAATCTGACCTGGGTCACTGCCGGCTTCGGCTGGCTTGCGATCATCGTGCCGATCCTGATTGCCTCACCCGCTTATTTCGCCGGCACGATCTCCTTCGGTGGCCTGATGATGGCCGCTGCCGCCTTCACCCAGGTCTATTCCGCTCTGCGTTGGTATGTCGACAATTTCGGCGCCATTGCCGACTGGCGTGCAGCACTGATGCGCGTCACCGTCTTTCGGGCGGCTCTCACCAGCATGAGTGCGATAACGCCTGGGCCCGGCCGGCTGGAGCTGGCGCGCAGCGAGGATGGCATGCTCCGGCTGGAGAACCTGGAAATCTGCGTCCGTGTCCATGGCGGTACCTGCGAGAGTGCCTTCCGGTTTCAGGAGCGCAATGTGGTCATTGCACCCGGCGACCGCGTGATGATCAATGGCGATCAGGGTGTCAGCCGCAAGCTGTTGTTCCACGCCATGGCTGGCCTCTGGCCATATGGTGAAGGCCGGATTGTCTTGCCGGGGGAGACGGATATCGTCTTCGTGCCGCAGGCGGGGTACCTGCCCGAGGGCCGCTTGCGCAGCCTGCTCGCCTACCCCCTAGCCTCTGCGCAGTTTACCGATGCCGAAATGACCGAGGCGCTGATGGCTGTCGGGCTTGCCGAGTTTACGGATCGTCTCGATGAGCGGGCGCGCTGGGAGCGGGTGCTCGACAAGGACCAGCAGATGTCTCTGGCATTCGCCAACATTCTCGTGCGTAAGCCGCGCTGCCTCATTTTGCAGGATGTGCTGGAGGGACTTGAGCCTGAGACCGTGGGTCGGCTGACGCCCCTGCTCGCCGGGATGAGCGAGACGACGCTGGTCTATCTCGGTCGCTCGACGGCCTTTGCCGATGCGACCGGCGCGAGGGCTGTGCACCTCGAGAAGACGGGAGTGACTTCCGCTTAGTGCCGAAGATCGGGTGACCTCAGCCCTCCAGCTCCTCGCGCAGCATTTCAAGCTCCAGCCATTCCTCTTCCATGCGTGTGACATCGGCGCGCAGCTTCTCCATCTCGGCAGCGAGCTTGTTGAAGGTTGCGGGATCCTTGGTGAAGAGTTTGGGATCGGCCATCTTGGCTTCGCGGGCAGCGATTTCCTTCTCGGCCTTTTCCATTTCCTTCGGCAGGTTTTCGAGCGCGAATTTCTGCTTGAAGGAGAGCTTGCCCTTGCTGCTTGTGCTGCCGGCCGGCTTGCCGCCCGACGCTTCCTGCGCCTTGGCCTTCTCGGCCTTTTCAACCCGCTTGCGCTCGTCTTCGACACCCTTGCGCTGGGCGAGCATGTCCGAATAGCCGCCGGCATATTCGATCCAGCGACCGTCCGGTGCGTCGGGATTGGCAGGCGCGATCGTCGAGGTCACCGTGCGGTCGAGGAAGTCACGGTCGTGGCTGACGAGGATCACGGTGCCGGTATAGCCGGCGACGATTTCCTGCAGCAGGTCGAGCGTCTCGATATCGAGGTCGTTGGTCGGTTCGTCGAGGATCAGGAGGTTCGAGGGCTTGGCCATGATCCGCGCCAGCATCAGGCGCGCGCGCTCGCCGCCCGAGAGATTGCGGATCGGGGTGCGGGCCTGTTCCGGCTGGAAGAGGAAGTCCTTCATGTAGCCGGTCACATGCTTCTGCTCGCCGTTGACCAGCAGGTTCTCGCCGCGTCCGTCGGTCAGGTAATGGGCGAGCGTGTCTTCCGGGTTCAGATCCTCGCGCTTCTGGTCCAGCACAGCAATCTCCAGATTGGTGCCGAGCCTTACGACACCCTCGTCCGGTGCGAGCTGGCCCGTCAGCATCTTGAGAAGCGTCGTCTTGCCGGCGCCGTTCGGGCCGATCAGACCGATGCAGTCGCCGCGATGGACACGGATCGAGAAGGGGGCGACGATCGAGCGATCGCCGTAGATCTTGATGATCTTGTCGGCCTCGATGACGAGCTTGCCGCTTTCCTTGCCTTCGGTGGCCGATGCCTGGATGGTGCCCTGCGGTCCCTTATGGCCGCGGTAATTGGCGCGCAGTGCCTGGAGATTGCCGAGGCGACGCATGTTGCGCTTGCGGCGGGCCGTCACGCCATAGCGCAGCCAGTGTTCCTCGCGCTCGATCTGGCGGCCGAGCTTGTGCTGCTCGATCTCCTCTTCTTCGAGCACCTGGTCACGCCATTCCTCGAAATGGGCGAACCCTCGGTTCAGCCGGCGCGACTGGCCGCGATCGAGCCAGACGGTGGCGGTCGAGATCTTTTCCAGGAAGCGACGGTCGTGGGAGATGAGGACAAGCGCGCTGCGGCTCTTCGACAGTTCGCCTTCGAGCCATTCGATCGTTGGCAGATCAAGATGGTTGGTCGGCTCGTCCAGCATCAGGATGTCGGGCTCGGGCGCGAGAACCCGGGCGAGTGCTGCTCGACGGGCTTCGCCGCCGGACAGTCGCGTCGGATCTTCCTGGCCTGTCAAGCCCAGATGCTCCAAGAGATAAGTAACACGATAGGGATCGTCGCCCGGCCCGAGCCCCGCTTCTGCATAGGCCTGAACGGTGGAATAGCCGTCGAAATCGGGGGCCTGCTCCAGATAGCGGATCGTCGAGGAGGGATGGCGGAACACCTCGCCGGACTGTGCTTCGACAATCCCGGCGGCAATCTTCATCAGGGTCGATTTGCCCGAGCCGTTGCGGCCGACGAGGCAGATCCGGTCGCCCGGTTCGACCTGCAGGCCAGCGCCTGCGAGCAAGGGCGTGCCGCCGAAGGAAAGCTGGATGTCATCGAGTTTCAGAATGGGAGGCGCCAAGGCTTCAGGCTCCGGAAAAATCATTGGGACGGGCGAGCAACATGGCCCGGCCACGGGAAAGCGAGACCGAGATCGGCCCCTCTGCGAGGTTGGATATCGTGCGCGACGAGCCGAAGGGCAACCGGAAATCCTGAAGAGGATAGCGGGCATTGCGGATCGTCAGGCCTTCAAGCGTGGTGAAGCCCAGCACGGAGAAAAGCGCGCCCTTGGGCAGTTCGAGCGCAAGCTCGCTCTGCTCGACAAACGGATAGGCTTCTTCCTCGCCGGAGGTCAGCACGACTTCGTAGCCGTCTTCGACGAGGCCGAGGGCGTTCAGATAGTGCTGCAGCGCATGGTCGGATCGTTCGCCACCCAGGGCGCCTGCGAAAATCAGGCGAGTAGCGCCGCGTGCGATCGCCTCGGCCACTGCGATTTCTCCGTCGGTCACGGCCTTGGCGGCAGGATAGGTTCGCCGCTCGACGGTCGGAAAACGCGCAATCAGGTCAGCGTCGCTGCTGTCGAAATCACCGACCCAAAGCTCCGGTGTCACACCCAGGTTTGCCGCATGGCGCATGCCGCTGTCGGCCGCAATGACGCGGCTGCCGTGCGTCAGTGCCCGCAGGCGATCGGTGACGGTCAGGCTGCCGCCGAGCAGGAGGGTGAACGAGGTCGAAGTCATGCGCCAGCCCTTAGCGCATCTTCGCGGAAAAGGGAAAGGTCAATGCGGCAGGGGAGAGCTTGGGTGCCGGCAAATGAAAGGCCCGGACGAGGCCTTTGAGAGGCGATCCGGGCCCTTGGGTCTCAGCGCTTCTTGGTGGAAGACGCTTCGGCGCTTTTGATCTGCGTAGCAAAGGTCGAGACCGGGGCAGCGGAGGCCTTCGGCTTGTCCTGCTTCGGCTTTCTTACTTCGCGGTTCGAACGCTGTTGGCCTTTAGCCATGATGTGCTTTCCTTCTTCGGGGTGTTGGCAGGCGCCGGTGCCCGGGCAGATGCTTTGCTGCGGCTGGGGTCGATGTCGGCTTCGGCGATGCAACGGTCGAAGCTCTCGCTTTCGAACCGAACGCGGTACTGGCGGCTTCCACCCGTTTCGGGCAGTGTGGCCAGCACCTTGCAGGCACCATTGCTGCGAGCGAGACGGACAGGGCCGTCCTTCAGAACCACTGTGTCGCCAATGGAATAGACGTGTCTGGTCATGGGGTCTCCTGCAGCCGGAAAGCTGCGGTCGTGGCAGGCGTCCGATGACCTGCGGATCAGACGAAACGTCCTGCCGGTCTTCGGGAGCCTGCCGTTGTGCGGATCTTGGCTGTCGGACAGTGCTGTCCGGACGGCTATAGTCGGGTCGTGGAGAAGGTCGGTGATGTCCGGTGCCGGAAAGTCCGTCCTTGCGGATGGGGCACTTGCAGACGGACACGCATCAGCGTTCGTGGAAAACAGCCTGTCAGATTGGCGCCAAAATACAAGCTTTATCTGGTGAAAGGGCGAAAGCGGGGCCGCGCTTGCGCCCCGTGACGCGCGTGACTAGGTTGCGGCCAAGGATGAACGAGGCTGAGACACAATGCAGTTCCAGGGGACCGCCGACTACGTTGCCGACAAGGATCTGATGATCGCGGTGAATGCCGCCATCCGTTTGGAGCGACCGTTGCTGGTCAAAGGTGAGCCCGGTACCGGCAAAACCGAGCTTGCCCGTCAGGTGGCTGGGGCTCTCGGGCTTGAGATGCTGGAATGGAACGTCAAATCGACAACCAAGGCGCAGCAGGGACTCTACGAATATGATGCCGTTTCGCGCCTGCGCGACAGCCAGCTGGGCGACGGTCGTGTCAACGACGTCAAGAATTACATTCGCCAGGGCAAGCTCTGGCAAGCCTTTGCCGCCGACAAGAAGTCCGTTCTGCTGATCGACGAGATCGACAAGGCGGATATCGAGTTTCCAAACGATCTGCTGCAGGAACTCGACCGCATGGAGTTCCATGTCTACGAGACGGGCGAGACGGTGAAGGCTCGGGTGCGGCCGATCGTCATCATCACCTCCAACAACGAGAAGGAGCTTCCCGACGCTTTCCTGCGGCGCTGCTTCTTCCACTACATCCGCTTTCCCGATGCCGAGATCCTCGAAAAGATCGTCGAGGTCCACTATCCGGGCATCAAGAAGACGTTGCTGCGCAATGCACTCACCCAATTCTATGAGATCCGAGAAACGCCGGGGCTGAAGAAGAAGCCTTCGACATCGGAAGCGCTGGATTGGATCAGGCTTCTGGTCGCGGAGGATGTCGATCCGGCAGATCTGCGAGGCGAGGCGAAGAATGCGCTGCCGAAGCTGCACGGCGCACTGTTGAAGAACGAACAGGACGTGCATCTCTTCGAGCGGCTGGCGTTCATGGCGCGACGGGACCGCTGATCCCGGCTGGGATCTGAGTTGCCCGGGTGGGTAGCAAAGCCGGAAACGAAAAAGGCCCCGCGAACGGGGCCATCATTAAAGAAGCTGCAGCCGATTATTCGGCCGAGTCGGCCGAATCTGCGTTCAGCTGACCGTATTTCTCTTCGCCGATCTTGGAGAGAAGCTCGAGCTGTGTTTCGAGGAAGTCGATGTGGCCTTCTTCGTCGATCAGCAGCTGTTCGAAGATCTTCATCGAGACATAGTCGCCAGCCTGGTAACAGATGTCGCGCGAGGCCTTGTAGGAGGTGCGGGCATCGTATTCGCCGGCGAGATCGGCCTCCAGCACTTCTTTGACGTTCTGGCCGATGCGCAGGGGGGCGACCTGCTGCAGGTTCGGGTGGCCTTCGAGGAAGATGATCCGGTCGATGATCTTGTCTGCGTGCTGCATTTCCTCGATCGACTCGGCGCGCTCCTTCTTGGCGAGCTTCGTGTAGCCCCAGTCGTTCAGCAGGCGGTAATGCAGCCAGTACTGGTTCACTGCGCCAAGTTCGAGAAACAGCGCCTCGTTGAGCCGTTCAATGACCTTCTGATCACCCTTCATGAATTTCTTCCTTCGTATGAAATCAATGATGGAACTCTAGCGCCACCATCCGAAGCTGTCGAGTGTTTTTTAGAAGGGTTCTAATTCGGACGGATCGCGCAAGACAGCTATTACCGGGCCGGCGCATATGGCCGAGGGGTGCGTTATGGACATTGGCACGGCTACCGGCTTCGCAGGAGGCACGCCAATTCAGATATAATCTTGGGGGGATCTGGTTGAGGAGGTTCAGTCGGCAGCGCGGCGCGCGGCGGTTAAGGCCTGACGGCGCTCGGCAAGCGCTGCCTTCTGCTCTTCATGGAACTGCTTCAAGCGCTCCATGAAGTTGATGACCTTGGTTTCCTCGGTCTTGCGCACGGCATGATATTCTTCGGTGGTGCGAATGATCAGGTCGACCACATTGGGGAAGCATCCGCAGCAGCGGCCGCGCTTGCCCATGGCGTGATACACTTTGCCGGGAACGATCAGCTGCCAACAGTCTTCATCGAGCATCTCGGTGATGACCGCCTTGATCTCCTTATCGGTGATGTAATTGCAGCTGCAGACCAGCATGGTCGGGGCACTCGACAAACATGACATTCACTGTCGTCTTTCTCGTAAACACGATGCCGTTTGTCAAGAAAAATCGCAGGCAAGCGGATAGATGTGATCGACCCTGCAGCAGATCCGTCAGTGAAAGTTGCGGCCCTTCGGCATGAGATCGGCCATGGCGCTCCGGCGAGGGTGGCCCGGCGGCGGTGCGGCAACCGGCAGCGTGGGCGCCGGCTTTGTCGGCATGGCGCGCGCCTGTTTCTCTCGCTTTGCCTGACGCGGGTCTATTGCCGGTCGGCGGACTTCGTCTGCATGGGCAAGCGTATCGAAGGTCTTCAAGTCTTCGAGCAACAGGCCGAGCCGGGCGCTGGCATCCACCAGATGGTCGGCCACGACATGGATGACCCCATGGGCCTTTTGCAGGCGTCCACGCAGGGCAACCAGTCTTGCGCCCATGACGACCGGCCGATAGGTCTCGAAGACCTTCGGCCAGACGATGGCGTTTGTCGTTCCTGTCTCGTCCTCCAGCGTCATGAAGATCACGCCCTTGGCGGAGCCGGGGCGCTGGCGCACCAGAACCAGGCCGGCGATCTCCACCTTCGCTCCGTGGGCCATGTTTTCAAGGTCGGCCGCCGATTTGAGGCCTGCCCGCTGCATGGCCTCGCGCAGGAAGGACAAGGGGTGGGCCTTGAGCGAAAAGGACAGGGTCCGATAATCGCTGAGGACTTCTTCGCCCGGCAGCATGCGGGGCAGGATCACCTCTGCCTCCTGCTGCAGATCGGCACCCGGAAGCGTCAGGAAGAGCGGCAGGTCTTCGACGGCCGCTCCCGCATCGAGCGCCTGGGCGGCCCAAAGCGCATCGCGTCGGTTGAGACCGAGGGAGGAAAAGCAATCAGCATCAGCGAGTTTCTCGATCGCTGCGCGCGGCAGGCGCGTGCGCAGCCAGAGGTCCCGGACGGAATCATAACCTTGCCCCCGCTTCTCGACGAGGAGCGCCATTTCGCTCTCTGAGATCCCCTTGATCTGGCGAAAACCGAGACGCACGGCATGGCGGCTCTTGATCACGCGGGTCATGGAGCGGTGACGGGATGCGATACGGGCGGGATCGAAGGCGTGCTGCTGCTGTTCGTCTCCTTCCAGCGTACAATCCCAGACGGAATGATTGACGTCGACGGGCCTTATCTCGACCCCGTGCTCGCGGGCATCGCGCACCAACTGGCCTGGCGCATAGAAGCCCATCGGCTGGGAATTCAGGATCGCTGCACAGAAGATGTCCGGATAGAAGGCCTTGAACCAGCAGGACACGTAGACGAGCAGCGCGAAGGAGGCCGCATGGCTTTCCGGGAAGCCATATTCGCCGAAACCCTCGATCTGGCTGAAGCAGCGGGCGGCGAAGTCCGGATCGTAACCGCGTTCGACCATGCCTTCGACCATGCGCTTCTGGAAGCTGGAAACCTGACCAGTGCGGCGGAAGGTTGCCATGGCGCGGCGCAGCTTGTCGGCTTCGGCGGGTGTGAAGCCGGCCGCGGTGATGGCGATCTGCATGGCCTGTTCCTGGAAAAGGGGCACGCCCAGCGTACGCTCCAGCACCTGGCGGAGTTCGGGACTGGGATAGTCGATGGGGCGGCCTGCGAGTTTGTCCGCACGTCGCTTGAGATAGGGATGGACCATGTTGCCCTGGATCGGGCCGGGGCGGACGATGGCGACCTCGATGACCAGATCGTAGAACTCGCGTGGTCTCAGCCGGGGCAGCATGCTCATCTGGGCCCGGCTTTCGATCTGGAAGACGCCGAGCGTATCGGCACGGCAGATCATGTCGTAGACTTCGCCGCGCTGGTCTTCGTTGACCGAGGCGAGGGTCTCGTGGCGATCGTAATGGTTTGAAAGCAGCTTGAAGGCCTTGGCCAGGCAGGTCAGCATGCCGAGCGCCAGCACGTCGATCTTGAGGATCTTCAGCGTATCGAGATCGTCCTTGTCCCATTCGACCATGTAGCGGCCGTCCGCCGTGTTCATGATCGGGACGACCTCGTCCAGACGGTCCCGGGTGATGACGAAGCCGCCGACATGCTGGGAGAGATGTCTCGGAAAATTCTGCAAGGCCTGGGCATAGGCGAGGACGTGGCGGGTGGTCGGATCCTTGAGGTCGAGCCCGGCGGCCTTTGCCTGATCCTCGGTGAAATCGCTGGTCCACCAGCCCCAGATCGAGCCGGCAAGTGCTGATTGAACATCATCCGACATGCCGAAGGCCTTGGCGACCTCGCGGCCGGCCGAGCGGGCGCGGTAGCTGATGACGGCGGCCGTCAGCGCCGCATGTTCCCGGCCATAGGTCTCGTAGATGAATCGGATCACCTCCTCGCGCTTCTCGTGCTCGAAGTCGACATCGATGTCAGGCGGCTCATCGCGTTCGGTTGACAGGAAGCGATCAAAAAGCAGGGTCGTCTTCTGTGGGTCCACTTCGGTGATGCCGAGGCAGAAGCATACGGCGGAATTGGCGGCAGAACCGCGGCCCTGGCAGAGGATGCCAACGTCGCGCGCATGGCAGACAATGCGATAGACCGTCAGAAAATAGGGTTCATAACGCTTCTCGGCGATCAGTTTCAGCTCATAGTCGAGAAGGCCGAGGACCTTGCGCGGGATTTCATCCGGATAGCGCTTTCGTGCACCTTCATAGGTCAGCCGACGCAGCGCCAAGGCCGGAGATTCGCCGTCGAAGATCTCGTCGGGATACTGGTGGGATAGTTCATCGAGAGAAAATTGAAGCCGGCTAAAGAAGTGGACATTGTTGTCGATGGCTTCCGGCCATGCGCGGAACAGGCGCGCCATTTCGGCCGGGCTCTTCAGGTGCCGTTCGGCATGGGCATGCAGGCGCAAGCCGGCTTCGGCAATCGGCACATGCTCTCGGATTGCCACGACCACGTCGGCCACGGGTTTGCGTTCCGGAGCATGATAAAATGCATCGTTTGTCGCGATGAGCGGAAGGCCGAGCCTTCTCGCTATCCCGTCGAGCTCGCCGAAGGTCTTGTTGTCGAGGCCGTCATAACGGGGAACGAGGGCCAGATGCAGGCGATCCCCAAGCCAGGGCCTGATACGGGCAAGCGCGGTCTCGAACCTCTCGACATCGGCCACTTTGGGCAGTGAAGGCGGTATGGCAACAAACAGAAGATGTTCCGACCAGTCGCGGAGATCGGTCTCCCAAAGCGTGCAGATGCCCTTTTTCGAACGCAGATTGCCGGCGCTCAGCATTCGACAGAGATTGCCCCACCCCTTGCGGTTCATCGGATAGGCGAGAAGCTCCGGCGTGCCGTCATCAAAGAGAAGACGGGCACCGGGGCGAAATTCCAGACCGTTCAGCTTGGCCGAAGCATGCAGGCGCACGACACCGGCAACCGTATTGCGATCGGCGAGGCCGAGACCGGAAAGGCCAAGGGAAAGCGCCTGTTCCACCAGTTCCTCGGGATGGGAGGCGCCATCCAGAAAGGAGAAATTGCTGCGCAGTCCGATCTCGTAAAAGGGCCTCATGGTCATCAGTGTGCCTCACGCAAAGAAGCCCTGGAGGAACCAGGTCGGGTGGACGGTTCGCCGCTCGTAGAGGCCCTGGCGATAAAGCCAGAAGCGTTGGCCTTCGGTGTCCTCGATGCGGAAATAATCCCGCGGCGGGGCATCCTCGCCATCGACCCACCATTCCGGTGCAAGCCGTTCCGGGCCTTCTGCCCGCAGGATGCGGCGCTGGACACGACGCCAGCGGAAGCTTGCCGGCGGACCGTCCGGCACGGCAGACATGACCTCGACCTCTTCAGGGCGATCGAGCAGCCGCAAGGGACGCAGGCCTCGAACCGGCCTTGCGGCCACATCCGTTCGGGCCCCCGGGAGATCGAGGCCCTTCAGCGCATCGCTCGCCGTCGCATGCATTGTCGCTCTCTCTGGCCAATGGCTGGCAAGCGGCACAGGCAGGCGCAAAGCACGCTCGCCCAAACGGGCTGAAACCTGATCCAGGAAGCGGGTAAGGCCTTCGCAGTTGCCCTCTTCTCCGGCGAGGGCGGGTTGGCGGGCATCGAAAGTTTCGCTCAGGAGAACGTTGAGGCGGACGAGTTCGAAGCCGAAGCCGGCGTCGAGATCATCCCGCAGCACGGCGAGCCGCTCCTCGAACAGAGACCGGATGCGGGTTGCATCACGCAAGGGGGCGGAGGCGCTGACCTCGATGCGGAAGACACGGCCGTCAACGCGGAATACCAGAAGTTCGAAGAGGCGACCGCCTTCGCCGCGTGCCTCAAGCGACGTCTTCAGACCTGCTGCCAGGCGGCCCGCGAGATCGAGGACCTGATCCTCGGTCATGATCGGTTCGGCGAGGCGGCGCTCGGCGGACAGGAGCGGCAGATGGCGGCGCGGCGAGATCGGTTCGCCCTCCCGGCCGAGGGCCTGATCAAGACGCAGCATCGGACCCGCGCCGAAGCGGCGCGTGATGGGTGGTCTGGAGGCTGCGAGCAGGTCGGCAACCGTCTTCAGGCCAACCCGGGCGAGATCGATGACCGTCTGGGGCTCAAGGCGCAGCGATGCGAGTGGCAGGGGGGCGAGTGCTGCGACTGCCTCGGACGGTGTGACACGCTGCGGACCGCCAAAGCGGCTACAGGCACGTGCAAGTCCCGGTGTCGGGCCGACCGCAATGCGGACGGCAAGGCCGAAAGCCGTCAGGCGGCGCTCGGCATCCTCGAGCAGTTTTTCTTCGCCGCCGAAGAGATGGGCGCAGCCGGTGATATCCAGCATCAGGCCGTCCTCACCGTCCAGGGCCACCAAGGGGGTATAGCGGTCGCACCAGTCAGCGATGGCGTTGAGCAGCGCGCGGTCTGCTGCGGGATCGGCCTCGATCACGTCGAGGTCCGCACAGATGGCACGCGCTTCGGCCAGACCTTGTCCGATCCGCAGACCAAAGGTTTCCGATGTCTCGTCCAGTGCCGTGATGCGCATGGCATTCGCGATCCGGCCGGCACAGGCCAGCGGCGGATATTCAGGATGCGCGGTCGAGACGGGGGGCAAACGCCAGGAGAGACCCCATCGGCGCCGGGCGATGCGGTCTGTCGGCAGTTTGGGGAAAAAGAGCGAGAGGATGCGGCGATCCGAGACCAGATGATTTGAAATGGTCGTAGAGGTGAAGGCGGCGTTCATCGGAATTCCACTCCAGAATGAGTTCGGGTGAGCCCGGGATGCGGGATTTCTCAAGTGTGATGTGAAAGACGGGTGACCCGATGCTGCCGCCCAGCAGGGACCCGTCGGCGAGATGCCGCGCCGCCGCCGGCGCGGGTTCGACAGCCAGGCGAAGAAGGGCGCTCGACGCTTCTTCTTCGCCCGCCTGACGCAGAACCAAAAGCCTGCCACCGGTGGCGCGGGCCTTCAGGCTCAGGCGCCGGCTCTCGGTGAGGCCGAATTTTTTGGGGTTGCCATGTACTTCCAGCAGTATGGCGGAAAAGGCCCGGGAGGTGAGTGCGGCCTCGACAAGCCAGAGCGCATCCTCCAGTCGGCGCGGCAGGGCATGGACCAAAGTCAGTGGTGACAGCCCGAAATCGAGAAGGCCCGGCGCATAAGCGAGGCCTGCTTCGCGCACGACATGGGGATCGGCGACGAAAAGCAGGCGCTGCCTCGCCGCTCCATCCCTTTCCATTGCCATGAGCGCCAGAGCCATGCCAAAGCCCATCACGGCCCCGGACTGTTGCAGCCTTTGGCCCCTCATTTCGAGCAGATGCCCCGGGGCCAGCATCTGGCCCATCAGGGCGTCAAAGAGGTCCTGTTGGTCCGTGTCCGGCGCGCGATCCGGAGTTTTCGGCTCCGCCGTTGCTGCCAAGCGCGCGACATGATCAGGCTTTCCCTCGATCCGGGCAATCGCCTCCCGCAGGGCAAAAAGCGTCTCGCGCGTCTGAGGGCTCTCGCCCATGACGATCTCTCCTGATGAATTGTTCTCTATTTGTTCCTATGGATTCCAGAGCTGCCCGAAAGAGTCAACCGGATTCAAATGAGAATTTATTCCTTGATTGAATTCACTCTCGAAATGGCGCGGCAAAACGCCTATATGTTCGCCAAGTAAGGAGTATCCATGGCCCGCATAGACCAGAGCGAGGATTGGCGCGAACGGCATGCCCCGACGATCAGCACATTCGAGTCGCTGGCGATCGAGGCTTATGGCCATCTGCCGCAAGAATTCCGCGACCTGAGCAAGGATCTCATCATCGAGATCACTGATTTCCCGACCGACGAAGTGTTCGAAGACATGGCGCTCGAAACGCCCTTCGACCTGCTTGGTCTGTTCGAAGGGCGGGGAATTTCAGAACGGTTTTCCATGGAAACCGGCATGATGCCGAACCGCATCATTCTCTATCGCCGTCCGATCCTCGATTACTGGGCGGAGAATGAAGAGACGCTGGGTGATATCATCACCCATGTGCTGATCCACGAAATCGGCCATCATTTCGGCCTGTCGGACGACGACATGGAGCGGATCGAGGAAAGTGCCGAAGAAGCGGCCTCTGCCGAGCGGTAGCTCCCAGCATTCGCGCGGCCGCTATCGGTGTCGTTTTCGGTCTGCGCATACACTCTGTTTTTCCAGGGCTTAGCCTGTCTGTCCGAACCGAGCCCTGTAGGCCGTCGGGCTGATATCCAATCGCGTGCGGAAATGATGGCGCAGCGTTGCCGGCGTGCCAAAGCCTGAGGCGCTGGCGATGTCGTCGAGCGACAGCGCTGACCGTCTTTCCAGGAGATCGCAGGCATGGCGAAGCCTCCGAGTGAGGAGAAACTCGCCCGGGCTCGTGCCGGTCAGGTCGTGGAATCGGCGCTGAAACGTTCTCGTGCTCATCCCCGCTCGGGTGGCCATTTCCGCAAGCGTCACTTCACGCTCCAAATTGGCGTCGATCCACTCGATCAGCGGCCCCAGCCGCTGGCCCTCACGCTCCTCAGGCACAGGTCTCACGATAAATTGCGCCTGGCCTCCCTCGCGATGGGGCGGAACGACAAGCCGACGTGCGACGCTGTTGGCGGCTTCCGCACCAAAATCGCGGCGCACGACATGGAGGCAGAGATCGATGCCAGCTGCACTGCCGGCCGCCGTCAGGATCTCGCCTTCGTCGACATAGAGCACATCCGGGTCGAGGTGGATTTCTGGATGACGGGCAGCAATCGTATCGGCATAACGCCAATGCGTCGTGGCCCGGCGGCCGTCGAGCAGGCCAGTGGCGGCGAGGACTGCGACGCCGGAGCAGAGTGACATCAGTCGGGCTCCTCGGCTGTGGGCGGCACGCAAGGCCTGAAGCAGTGGATCGGGGACGGGTTCTGTTATCCCGCGCCAGCCGGGGACGACAATGAGGTCAGCTTCCTGCAGCAGTTCCAGCCCGCCGCCTGCTGTGACGCTCAGCCCGCCGGCCGCGCGCAGGGGACCCGGCTCGATCGCAGCCGTCATGTGGCGATACCAGCCTTCACCCATTTCCGGCCGGGCAAGGCCGAACACTTCCACCGCAACTCCGAATTCGAAGGTGCAGAGCCCGTCATAGGCTAGGGTGACGACGCGCGGGCCGGTCAGTGTCAATTCGGTGAAGGCAGATGGTCTTGTCGTCATTGGCGTGATCTTTACGCATCTTGTCATTCACGCCAATTTCGCTGAAGTGAGCAAAAAGGCAAGGTCTGCTCATCGACCAAATGAAAGGAACCCGTCATGCCGAGCCTCGTCAGTGAAATACCCGCCGCCGATCCCGCCCTCGTCGCTGCGCATTATGCCGCGCGGCTCGCCTTCGAGACCGATTGTTGGGACGTGCATGAGGTGATGAGCCGGGGTGATCAGGACTTCGTGTTGCTCGATGTGCGCGGGCCAAAACTGTTCGAACGGGGGCATGTGCCCGGTGCGATCAATCTGCCGCATGGCAAGATGACCGAGCGGAAGATGGCGGAATGGCCCGAGGATACGTTGTTCGTCGTCTATTGCGCCGGACCACATTGCAACGGCACCGATCGGGCGGCGCTTCGGCTTGCGCGGTTGGGGCGCAGGGTCAAGGTGATGATCGGCGGCATGACCGGCTGGGCGGATGAAGGTTTTGCCGTGGGGACAGGCGCTAGTGCTGCTGCCTGATGGCGTGTCAGGTAGTAGGGCGGCTCCGAGGAGCCGCCCTTCAAAGGATCGGGATCAGCGTAGCCGGCGCAAGACCATGCCGGCATGGTAGAGGACACCATCGCGAAACTCGCCATCAGCGGTAAAGCCCGTGTCGTCCCAGTATTCGATATGGGAGCCGGTGACTTCGTAGCGCCCGAGATAGGCCCGCTCGCGATTGCCGCGTGCTTCGACATAGCGGTTGTTGGGCAGAAGTTCATGGCGGATATGCCCGTCCTCCGTCACCCATAGACCGACATAGGGATGGCTTGCCTGGGCGTCATCGGTCACGGAGTGAGTTCTCCCTTTCCCAGCACACCAGCGATGGTTTCGGGTTCGACGACCCAGGCATAGTTCAGCTCCTGGCGGATCTTCCAGGCGCCATCCGTGCAGGTCCAGCCAAGCTGAGAACGGCCATCAAAGGCCAGAACCTCCCCATTCAGCCGTTCGAGACGGCCGACAAAGCCGAGTGTGGTGGAGGCAACCTTGCCGTCTACCAGCTGGTCATGACCTGAGGTCAGACCGTGGAGAACCGAGCGTGCGGCATTTTGCAGATCTTCCCAGTTGGCGCCGTAGCGGCTGGAATCGGTGAAGAACTGCGTCTTGCCGGGGGCGAAGTTGTCGTAAAATATGCCGTCCGTTTGGGTGAGGTCGTAATAGCGTTGCATCTTCGTGGCGAAGACAAAGGCCGGGTCGCCTTCGCGCCGTTCCCAGCCTTCCATGATCCAGTCGCGATGCAGTTCCAGCGGGCTTTCTGCGCCTGATGCGGCGCAAGCTGTATCGGCTGCTGCTGCCTGGCTCAGGACCATGGGGAGGGTGGCGAGGACAAGCGCGCCTGTCAGGATCGATCTGATGGTGATGGTCATTGAGAAATCCTCTCGTCTTGTGGGTCGGCGCGGATTGCTTCGCCGATGCAAGGGACCCTAGACGGGTGGCGTTGTCGTCGGTATCCATCTGGAGATGACCAGATTGGTGAGTGCTGCTTTACAATGATGCTGGATTTGAACCTGTTGCCGCTGTTTCTCGCCGTGGCCGAAGAGCAGAGCTTTGCTTCAGCCGCTCGCCGCCTCGGCGTCACCCGTTCGGCTGTCAGCCAGGGCGTTCAGCGGCTTGAAAACGCCTGTGGCATCGCGCTTGTGGTGCGCACGACGCGCAGCGTTCGGCTAACCGAAGCCGGGACGAGATTGTTGGCGATGCTTGGCCGTCCGATGGCGGATATCGGGGCCGCGCTTGAGGATCTCGGCGGAGATATTAGGCCGGCGGGGCACTTGAAGATTGCCGTCACCTCGATTGCCGACGCCTTTTTATCCGGGCCGCTGCTTGGCAGCTTTGCCGAGGCGCATCCTGATATCACCATCGATGTGACGGTGACCGACGAGACCTGGGATATCGTTTCCCGCGGTTTCGATGCGGGCGTGCGGCTGGGCGAGGTGATCGAAAAGGATATGGTGGCGATCCCGCTGACGGGTGCGCAATGCGAGGCGGTGGTCGCCTCACCCGCCTATCTTGCCCGTCACGGTGTGCCGCAGCATCCGAAGGAGCTTGCTCAGCATCGCTGCATCGGCTGGCGACCGGCGCCGGACGAGGTTCCGGCACCCTGGGAGTTCGAGGAGGACGGGCGCAGCTTCGACGTGGCGATTACGCCGCAGATCACCACCAACGATTTGCGGTTGATGCTCCGCATGGCGCTGGCGGGTGCGGGGCTCACCTATGCGGTGCACGAGACCTTCGAGCCATATCTCGAAAGCGGCGAACTCGTCTCGGTTCTCGATGGCTATCTGAAGCCCTATACGGGCTTCTATCTCTACTTTCCCAATCGCCGCAACATGGCGCCCAAACTGCGTGCTCTCGTCGATCACGTGCAGCGCTATCGGCGGGTCCAGCGTACAGGCTAAGCGCAAACCTTACTTTGCCAAATGGGCGAACTCGGCGACGACCTCTTCGTAGACGCGGCGCTTGAAGGGTACGATCAAATCCGGCAACTCCTGCATAGGCTTCCAGGCCCAGGCATCGAATTCCGCTTCGTGACCGCCGGGTGGCGGGTTGATGGCGATCTCGCTTTCGTCGCCTTCGAAGCGGAAGGCGAACCAGCGCTGGGTCTGGCCGCGGAACTTGCCCTTCAGGCCGATGCCGATCAGTTCTGCGGGCAGGTCGTAATTGATCCAGCGGCTTGCCTCGGCGAGTAGCGACACGGTCTTCATGCCCGTTTCCTCGTAGAGTTCGCGCATGGCGGCGGGCAGCGCATCTTCGCCTGGGTCGATGCCGCCTTGCGGCATCTGCCAGAGCTGTGGCGAGCCGTCATATTCGGAATTGCCTTCTGCAATACGCCGGCCAGACCAGACCAGACCTTCCCGGTTGAGCACCATGATCCCGACGCAGGGACGATAGGGCAGATCCTCGGCCTTTACCTTGGGCTTGTTCGACAGGTGATCGGTCATGGTGTCCTCAGGGTCTGTTTTCGTTGGCCAGCGCAGAGACGCCGACAAATTCGATGCCGCGGGCGACAGCCTCGTTGCGCCACTCGGCGACGGCTGCAATCGTTTCGTCGAAGGCCGCGCCGACGCCGATCGCCTGGCCATTGCGCCGTGCGATGCGCTCCAGCTCATCGAGCTTGGCAAGGATCGCCTGCCGATCGACCTGGGCGTCGATCATGACGTCCGCATAGGCGTGCGGGATGCCGATTGCCTTGGCGAAATCGCCCGAGAGCGATCGTGCGGTCGATCCGTCATCGAGAAACATCAGGCCGCGTTTGCCGATGTCACGCATGACCGGATCCATGGCCTTGTCGTCGGCCATGAAGCGGGCGCCCATGTAGTTCATGATCCCGGTGTAATTGGTAATCTGCGCCATGGCCTGGTGGAGGTTGGCAAGATTGCTGGCTGCCGCCTTTTCGGCCAGCAGGGTGCCGCGCCCCGGATCCATGGCGGGATAGTCAAAGGGTTCCATCGGTACTTGCAGGACAATCTCGTGTCCCTTGCGCCGGGCCTCCTGCATCCAGCGCTGCAAGCTGTTGCCGGTTGCGGCAAAGGCGAGCGTGATGTCTTCGGGCAGGTCTGTGACGGCCTTCTGGCTGCCGGTCTGGCTGAGACCGATGCCGCCGATGACGATCGCGATCCGGGTACCGCGCGCACCGGACCATCGCCGGGCGTAGAAATCGACCGGGCGAAGACCGGAGGCGGAGACGGTCGGAAGCTCTCCGGCGTCCGTCAATTCGATCAGATCTTCATTGGGCTGTCCCGCAAGACGGGGATCCTGGGTCGAGCTGGCGCCGATAACGACGGGACCCTGCCGGGCATTCGGACTGAAGGTGGTGACGGTATTGCCGTCTGCCGTCTTTGTGCGACGGATCACGGCGCCGTCGTTCGGGCCGCTCGTTGCCAAGCCTGTGGGGCTTTCCGTCGGATCGCCAGCCGTCTCGGCTTCGGCAACGGTCTTTGTTTCCGGAGGCGTGGGTGTCAGACCGATTGGTGGTTCGGTGCGCAGGGCCACCGGCGAGAGTGCCGTCCAGGCAGACAGGCCTGTCAGCGCGAGAACTGCAATCACCGAGGATACGGTGGACAGGCGGAGGCGCCCGCTGCTCCGGTTCTTGTCCTTTCGCTCCTGACCGAGCGGTGCATGAAGGTCCATGCGAAACTTCCAGTGATGCCGAAGGCCCAGATACGAAAAGGCCGCCCGCGCATCATCGACACGCGGGCGGCCAATTCAAGTGCTTTACTGAAGCGACGCCTTCTGAGGATCGGCCGGGAAGGCCGGATCGTTCTTCACGCCGCGCAGCAGATCGAGCGCATAGTTGAGCTGGACGTCGTCCTTGGCTTCCGGCGGCACGTAAGCGACGGAGCCTGAGCCTTCCTCGCTCTCGTTCTGGCCCTTGATATGGCCAGGCAACGAGGATTCGCCTTCGGTGCGAACCTTGCCCTGGAGTTCTTCCGGCAGCGGCTGGTCGACCTTGATATCCGGCTCGATGCCGGTGCCCTGGATCGACTTGCCCGACGGCGTGTAATAGAGCGCCGTCGTCAGGCGCAAGGCACCCTTTTCGCCCATCGGGATGATCGTCTGAACCGATCCCTTGCCGAAGGAGCGGGTGCCAAGCACCGTTGCACGCTTCAGGTCCTGCAGAGCGCCGGCCACGATCTCGGATGCCGAGGCAGAGCCGCCGTTGACCAGCACGATGACTGGCTTGCCATCGGTCAGATCGCCTGCCGTTGCGTTGAAGCGGCGGGTGTCCTGCGGATCGCGCGAACGGGTCGAGACCACTTCACCACGCTCCAGGAAGGCGTCAGAGACGTAGATCGCCTGGTCGAGAAGGCCGCCCGGATTGAGGCGCAGGTCGAGGACATAGCCCTTCAGCTTGTCCCCCGGCAATTCCTTCTTGATCTTCTCGATCGCGGCTTCCAGGTCGTCATAGGTCTTCTCGGTGAAGGAGATGACGCGGAGATAGCCGACATCGCCCTCGACGCGCGACTTGACGGCGCGGATCGGGATGATTTCGCGCGTGACGCTGAGCTCGATCGGCTTGTCGGCGCCTTCGCGCAGGATGGTCAGCTTGATCGGCGTGTTGACCGCGCCGCGCATCTTCTCGACGGCTTCCTCGAGCTTCAGACCGCGAACACTTTCGCCGTTGATCTCGGAGATGAAGTCGCCAGCGAGGATGCCAGCCTTGGCGCCGGGCGTATCATCGATCGGGGTGATGACCTTGACCAGCTCTTCTTCCATCGTGACTTCGATGCCGATGCCGCCGAATTCACCGCGGGTCTGGGTCTGCATGTCAGCCGCATCCTTGGCGTTCATGTAGACAGAATGCGGGTCGAGCGAGGTCAACATGCCATTGATGGCACTTTCGACCAGCTTGTTCTCGTCTGGCGGCGTGACGTATTGGGCGCGGATGCGCTCGAAGACGTCGCCGAAGATGGAGAGTTCCTTGTAGGTAGAATTGCCCGCCGCTTGCGCCGGAACACCTGCCGAATAGATGACGCTCATCGCAGTTGCGCCCATCAGTGCGCCGACGAGAAGAAGAGAGACCCTACGTATCATTCTGTGCCTTTCCAGAATCGCCTCCGGCCCACCAGGGACGGGAATCAACCGGTTTACCGTCTTTCCGAAGTTCAATGTAAAGCGTCGGCCGATCGGTTTCCAGCGCCAAAGCGGTGGCGCTTGCCACTCTTTTCTCACCCATGGTCGCCAGAGGCTCCCCGGAGAGCACGAACTTGCCTTGACTGGTGCTGATCCGGTCCATGCCCGATAGCACCATGTGATAGCCGTCGCCCGTGTTCAGAATGATCATCTGGCCGTAGCTTCGGAAATTTCCAGCAAACACCACCCATGCATCCGCCGGTGCGGTCACGAGCGCGCCGGGCTGTGAGGCAATAACGACGCCCTGAGCCTGGTGGCCTGTTCCGTCCGGATCACCGAACTGCCGCAGGGTTTCGCCGGCAACCGGCAATTCCAGTTTCTGCTTCAGATCAGAGAAAGGATATGCTGGCGCAATGCGGTTTTTATCGGGCAGTCCAGACTGCGCAAGCTCCAGGGCGCGGGCCCGTTGCTCCTCGCTCATCTGGCTTCTTTTCAGCTCTTCCGCCCTCGCCAACTCGGCCGCCTGCCGCACCGAGGTGATCTCGTTTTCCAGCGAACGGATCAGCGCTTCCATCGTCGACGCTCGCTCGGCAAGTGCCTCTGATTGCTTGCGTTCGGCCTGAAGCTGGAGGGAGTTGGTGCGGGCGAGCCTCTCATTTTCCGCCACCAGCAAGTCCATCCGCCGCTCTTCTTCCTGGCGGTTGGCAATGGCGGCTACCATGCCATCCATTTCCTTTTTCCCGGCGTCGCGGAGCGCGATCAACTCTTCGAGATCAGCGGCCAGCTTGTCCGTCTCGTGGCGGATCCCGGGTACGACGGCGCCGAGCAGGATCGCGGTGCGCACCGAGCCCAAGGCATCCTCGGGGCTGACGAGAAGGGCGGGCGGCGGGTTCCGTCCCATGCGCTGAAGGGCTGCCAGAACCTCAGCCAGCATCGACCGACGTTCGCGGAACGAGGCACGGATATTGTCCTCACGCAGGCCGATGTCGGCGAGGCGCTTCTCGCCTTCGCTGATCTGCTTCTCGATATCCTTGCGACGCTGGGCGGACTCGATCAGCGCCGTCTTCAGGCTTTCCGAGGTCTTCTCAAGATCGTCGATGCTCTTCTGCAGTTCCGTCGTCTTTTCTTCCGACAGCTTCATGCTGGAGGCGATGGCCTGCAGTTCGGCGCTCACCTGATCGCGCTTGGAGCGCAGTTCCAGCGCCGGGTCGGGTGCTGGCTCCGCGACCACACGGTCGCCGGCCTGAGCCACGGTTGTCGGCAGTGATCCCGTTGTCGTGCCAGAGGCCGGTGCCGTGGTCTGCTGGGCTCGGGTTGAAATCGGCGAAGCCGAAGCCAGGAGGCTGCCGAGAAGGCAAGCCATCGCCAGACCGACCTTGTGGCGGCGGCCTTCAATGACGGCTGCTGTATCTCTGGCGACAATGGGCAAGGGCTCTATCCGGTTCGGCCGCGAAAATACGCTGATTTGCGGCCAAGGCAAAGCATTGCCTCGCCGATCGGTCTCGGTGCATCAAACGCGGTGATAGGGGTGTCCCGTCAGGATGGTCACGGCTCGGTAAAGTTGCTCGGCGATCAGGATGCGGACGAGTTGGTGCGGCCAGGTGAGCTTGCCGAGATTGAGGACGAGGCGGGCACGATCTCTGAGGTCCGGGTCGATCCCATCGGCACCGCCGATGACGAAGGCCATGTCGCGCTGGCCGTTATCGGCCGCGTCACCAACGAATTTGGCGAATTCGGCACTGTCGAAGGCCTTGCCGCGCTCGTCGAGGACCACGATGAGCGCGCCGTCGGGGATCTGGCGGGAAAGCTCTTGGGCTTCCTCGCGCTTTCTGGTGTCGGCATTGCCGGCGCGGCTTTCATTCAGCTCCACGGAGCGTGTGAATTCCAGGCCGCATTGCGGTCCGGCCTTGGCGAAGCGGTCCAGATAGCGGGACGCGAGTTCCTTCTCTGGTCCGGCTTTCAGCCGGCCAACGGCATAGATGCCAATTTTCATGCGGGCAGTTCCAGTTTCAGGTCACAAAACCATCTCTATCGGCAGGAAGAGCCCCGCCGTGTCAATCCGGCTTCGGGACCGTCCGACGGACGGCCGGCCGTTTTCAGTGCAGGCGATCCTCGATCTCCGGCGCTGCCCACATCCTTTCCAGGTTGTAGAATTCGCGGATTTCAGGTCGAAACACATGCACGATGATGTCCCCGGTGTCGATCAGGACCCAATCGCCGGTCTCCAGGCCTTCGACGCGGGCGGAGCCCATGCCTTCGTCCTTGAGGTCAGAAATGAGATGTTCGCTGATCGCCGAGACATGCCTGTTCGAGCGTCCGGATACGACCACCATGTAGTCGCCCAGCGCCGATTTTCCGGCAATGTCAATGGAGACGATGTCTTCTGCCTTCGAGTCCTCGAGGCTTGCGAGGACCAGCTCAAGCGCACGGGCTGCAGCATCGGCGCCACGTTCCATGCTCTTCGGGATGGCGCGGGAAGCGCGTCCCTTGGTGTGTACTGTTGTCAGAGTTCGTCCTTTCCTTGGCAAAACAGAACAGCACGTCTGCGATTCTCCTAACTGGGATCGCAAACAAAAGGTGGCACTGATCCGTTAATCTTTCAAGGCATGGTGGAAAATGTCAGCCTTGATCGTCTGTCTCATGGTTTGTGCGCAGCCGCCCTGATCGCAGAGGAGCTCAGCGTCGAGCGCGGCCCGTGAATGAAGGTCCATGCCGGCGCCCGCTTCTGCCACAGCACTCCCGCATCTTCCTCGTCGATCCGAGCATAATCGAACGTCCGCGCCATCTTCGACGAGAGATAGGCGAGGGTCGATCCTGGCCGGTCGATGACGGCAACTGGGAAGGTGCTCGCGATCTTCTGCCAGCGTTGCCAGCGGTGGAAACCGGCGAGGTTGTCGGCACCCATGATCCAGATGAAATGCACATGCGGATTACGGGCGCGGATGAATTCCAGCGTCTTTGCGGTGTAACTCGTTCCGAGCGTTTTCTCGAAGGCGGTGACCTTGATCCGCGGATCTACAGCAAGTGTCTCGCAGGCGGCCAGGCGCTCAGCGAGCGGTGCCAGTTCCTTCTGGCTCTTCAGCGGGTTGCCCGGTGTTACCAACCACCAGAGCTGGTCAAGACCGAGACGCCGCAAGGCGATCTCGGCCACAAGCAGGTGCCCCTGGTGCGGCGGATTGAAGGAGCCTCCGAAGAGGCCGATAACCATGCCGCGTTCGGCATGCGGCATGACCGTATGGCGATGGGCGAGTGCCGTTTCCGCCACGTCAGGGACGGACCTGGCCGTTGCCGCGAACGCGGTACTTGAACGACGTCAGTTGCTCGACGCCGACCGGGCCGCGCGCATGCATCTTGCCGGTCGCAATGCCGATCTCGCCGCCCATGCCGAACTCGCCACCGTCTGCAAATTGCGTCGAGGCATTGTGCAGCAGGATGGCTGAATCGATCTCATTGAAGAAGCGTTCGACCACTGCAGGGTCTTCGGCGATCACCGCTTCCGTGTGGTTCGACGAATAGCGGGCTATGTGATCAATCGCGCCACCGATGCCATCGACCACAGCAACGGAGATGATCGCGTCGAGATATTCGGTGCGCCAGTCCTCGTCGGTCGCTGCCTTGAGGCCTGGAATGATGCGCAGCACTGTGGCCGAGGCGCGGACTTCGCAACCGGCTTCCGTCAGTGCTTCGATCAGCGGCTGCAGATGCGTGGCGATTGCGGCGCTGTCGACGAGCAGGGTTTCGGCAGAGCCGCAGATGCCGGTCCGCCGCATCTTGGCGTTGACGACAATCCTCTTCGCCATGTCGAGATCGGCAGAGCCGTCGACATAGACGTGACACAGACCCTCAAGATGGGCGAAGACCGGTACGCGGGCTTCCTGCTGGACACGCGCAACGAGGCTTTTGCCGCCACGCGGAACGATCACGTCGACCGATCCGTCGAGCCCGGAAAGAAGCGCACCCACGGCGGCCCTATCGGTGGTCGGCACGAGCTGGATCGCATCGGCGGGCAGGCCGGCCGCAACGAGGCCCTTGACCAGGCAGGCATGAATAAGACGCGAAGAGTTGGCGGAATCGGAGCCGCCGCGCAGGATTACGGCATTGCCGGCCTTGAGGCACAGCGCACCGGCATCGGCCGTCACGTTCGGTCGGCTCTCATAGATGACGCCGATAACACCAAGCGGCGTGCGGACGCGCTCGATATGCAGCCCGTTGGGGCGATCCCATTCGGCGATGATGGAGCCGACGGGATCCGGCAATTCAGCAATCTCGCGCATCGACTGTGCGATGGCTGCGACGCGGTCGGAATTCAGGGTCAGGCGGTCGATAAAGGAGGCGGCGACGCCTGCCTCTGCAGCATTCTTAAGGTCGATCGCATTGGCGGCGAGGATGTCCGCTTCGGCGGATACAAGCGCATCCGCCATGGCCAACAGCGCCTTGTTCTTGGCTTCGGTCGAGGCGATCGCCAGAGGGCGTGCGGCCGCGCGGGCGCGTCGACCGATATCCAGCATCAGGCCTTCGACGGAATTCTGGTTCGACACGGTATCAAGCATGGGCTGCATCCTTCCGGTCTGCGGCTGCGGCATCCCGCTGTCCGAGTTCGGTCATCACGAGGTCGTCCCGGTGGATCATGGCGGCCCGGCCGGCATAACCGAGGATCTTCTCGATTTCGTTGGATTTGCGACCGCAGATGCGGCGCGCTTCGTCTGCGTCGTAACCCGCGAGGCCACGGGCAATCTCGCGCCCCTCGGTCGTGACGATGGAGACGGTATCGCCGCGATGGAAGGCACCGGAAACCGAACGGACGCCGGCCGGCAACAGGCTTTTGCCGGAGCGCAGTGCGCCTTCGGCTCCATTGTCGACCTGAAGGGTGCCCGCCGGCTGCAATTGACCGGCGATCCAGGTCTTGCGTGCCGTGACCGGCGATTTGGACGCGGCGAACCAGGAATGGCGAGCGCCATTCTCGATGCCTGCGAGCGGGTTCATGGTCTTGCCGGACGCGATGATCATGGCGCAACCGGCGCTGGTTGCGATCTTGCCGGCATCGATCTTGGTGCGCATGCCGCCGCGCGACAGTTCGGAGGCAGCGCCTCCGGCCATGGCTTCGATCGCGGGCGTGATTTCCTCAATCGTGTCGAGGAACTTCGCTTCTGGATCAAGATGCGGGGGCGCCGTGTAGAGACCGTCGATATCGGAGAGGAGGACGAGAAGGTCGGCACCCGCCATCGTGGCGACGCGGGCGGCCAGGCGATCGTTGTCGCCATAGCGGATCTCGGTCGTGGCAACCGTATCGTTCTCGTTGATGATCGGCACGGCGCCGATCTTCAAAAGCTGGTTGAGGGTCGCGCGTGCATTCAGATACCGCCGGCGTTCTTCGGTATCGCCGAGCGTCAGCAGAACCTGGCCGGCGACGATCTGGTGGCGAGACAGGCTTTCCGACCAGTGGCGCGCGAGCGCAATCTGGCCGACGGCAGCACAGGCCTGGCTCTCTTCGAGCTTCAGGGCGCCGGAGGGCATGTCGAGCACGGTGCGGCCGAGCGCGATGGCGCCCGAGGAGACGACGAGAACGTCGGTCCCACGGGCTTTCAGGGCTGCGATGTCATCTGAGATGGCATCGAGCCAGGCTTTCCTGATGCCGGAACCGCGATCGACCAGAAGGGCAGAGCCGATCTTGATGACGACCCGCTTGACGCGGGAGAGCGAGCGGAGCCGGGTGGACATCAGTCGTCGCCTTCTTCGTCCATGCCGGCTTCAAGATTGCCGTCGTCATCACGATTGCGGCGGTTCTTTTCGCGTTTCTCGGGAAGCGGCCGGTTGCCCTGGGCCGCAACGATCACGTCACGCAGCGCGCGCAAGGCATCCGTCATGCCCTTGCTGGTGATCGCGGAGAGCAGGAGAGGGGTCTGGCCGCAGGCCTTTTTCAGCTCCGCCGCCTTCTTCTTCAGCTCCGCCTCGTCGAGCACGTCGATCTGCGACAAAGCGACGATCTCCGGCTTGTCATCCAGGCCGCCGCCATAGGCGTCGAGTTCGTGGCGCACGGTCTTGTAGGCCTTGCCGACCTCTTCTTCCTGGGCGGAGACGAGGTGCAGCAGGACGCGGGTGCGCTCGACATGGCCGAGGAAGCGGTCGCCGATGCCGACACCTTCATGCGCGCCTTCGATCAGACCGGGAATGTCGGCCAGGATGAACTCGCGCTCGTCGATGGTGGCGACGCCGAGGTTCGGATGCAGCGTGGTGAAGGGGTAGTTGGCAATCTTCGGACGGGCGCGGGTGACCGAGGCCAGGAAGGTCGACTTGCCGGCATTGGGAAGGCCGACGAGACCGGCATCGGCGATCAGCTTCAGCCGCAGCCAGACGGTCATGTCCTCGCCTTCAAGGCCGGGATTGGCCCAGTCGGGCGCCTGGTTGGTCGCGGTCTTGAAATGGGCATTGCCGAAGCCGCCATTGCCGCCCTTGGCGATGCGGAAACGCTGGCCCTCGACCGTCATGTCGACGATCAGGGTCTCATTGTCTTCCTCGAAGATCTGCGTGCCGACGGGAACCTTCAACGTCACATCTTCGCCATTGGCGCCGGTGCGGTTGCGGCCCATGCCGTGGGTGCCGGTCTTGGCTTTGAAATGCTGTTGGAAGCGGAAGTCGATGAGCGTGTTGAGGCCGTTGACGGCCTCGACCCAGACATCGCCGCCGCGACCGCCGTCGCCGCCGTCAGGACCGCCGAACTCGATGAATTTTTCGCGCCGAAACGAGACAGCACCGGCGCCGCCGTCGCCCGAGCGAATATATACCTTAGCTTCGTCGAGAAATTTCATCTTGCTGCCGTCAATTCTTCTGTCAGGTTCTGCGCGGAGAGTTGCGGCCATCGATATAGCCGCTTGGCGCGGAGGTCAAAGAGTATCGTGAAGTTCGTAAGCTACAACATCCAGTATGGTTTCGGCCAGGACGGGCGTTTCGACCCAGGCCGGATCGCCGACAGCATCCGTGAGGCGGACGTCATCGCGTTGCAGGAAGTCACGCGCGGTTATAGCCGGAACGACTATGCCGATCTGGTCGAGACCTTTTCTGCGCTCTTTCCCACCTATTTTGCCGCTTTCGGCCCGGCCTGCGACGTGCTCGTCGATCACGCGGTGATCGATGGCCGGCTTCGCGAGCGCCGTTTCCAGTTCGGCAACATGGTGCTGTCGCGCTATCCGATCCGCGCCAGCCGCAATCTGCTTCTGCCGCGCAACCGGACATTCGACAAGCTCAACCTGCAGCGCGGCGCGTTGGAAACGGTCATCGAGGCTCAGGGGGGCGCATTGCGGGTCTATTCGGTTCATCTCGATCACATCTCGCCGGACGAGCGGCTCGCACAGATCGCCTTTCTCAAGGATCGCGTTCAACTCTATGCCGAGGAAGGTGGAGCCTTGACCGGGGTCAACGAATTCGGCCTGCCGGATCCGCCGCTGCCGGCGGAGTTCCTGATCATGGGCGACTTCAACATGGAACCGGAAGGCGCTGAATACATCTCGATGGTTGGTCGGAACGACGCCTATTACGGACGCACGCCCCGCGCGGGCTACCCCACCGATGCTGAGGCGCATCTGAAGGCTCGCCCGACGGACGGCTATAGCTGGATCAGCGAGGATGGATCGCGGCGCATGCATCTCGATTACTGCTTCATCAGTGGCGGCCTCACAGGGCGTCTCAAGGCCTGTCAGGTGGACAATTCCGCAAGCGGGTCAGACCATTTTCCGGTCTGGGTGGAGCTCGCGGAGGCATGAACTCCGGGCGGCGGGCGCCCGGAGTATTGTCGGCTATGTTTTGCGATGGCGGTTGGCGAAGTCGGCCTGCGACAGCCGGGATTCGACGAGCGGCACCATTGTGTTGCGCGCCTTGGAGAAGACATCCCGGACGCCCGTGATCTGGAACCCTCTTGCCTTGAGCAGCCGCAGCGAGGCCGGGTTGTCGGCGAAAGCGCCACCCAGGATTTCGGCTTGTGGCATGCGCATCAAGAAGCGATCGAGGGCGGCATCAACCGCCTCCGACATCAGGCCCTTGCCCCAATAGAAGCGGTTCAGCCAGTAGCCGATGTGCCAAAGGCCATGGCGGACCTCCAGGGAAGCCACGCCGACATGGACACCATCGAGCGTGATGGCGAAATGCCAGTCGGGCTTCATCCCCGAGGTCACCATGTTCAGCCAGTCACGGCCGTCCTCCTGGTCGTAGGGGACCGGCACGCGCGTCAACATCCGGGCGACGGCGAAGTCGCTCAGCGATGTGACGATTGCATCGGCGTCCTGCATCCGGTGCGGACGCAGGACGAGGCGCGCCGTTTCGATGACCGGGCAGGGGCCGGGCACGGATGGTGCAACCGTTGGTCTTTCTGCCAGCATCGCGCTCATCGCATTTCTCCCCAGCTCTTCAGGGACAGCCAGGTCTTGCGATCGAGCCTGTACCATTCGACTGGGACCGGGCCGCCCATGGCAAGGTTGCCGACCATGCCGGTACCCTGGAACTGGAAGCCGGACTTCTGGATAACGCGCCGGGAGGCAATGTTGGTCACCCGGCAGCGCGCATCGATCCGGCTCACCCATTCGCGGGTGCGGAAGGCCATGTCGATGAGCGCATGGGCTGCTTCGGTGGCATAACCCCTGTTCCAGTAGGGTTCGCCCAGCCAATAACCCATTTCCAGAATGGTATCGTCGGCCGGGTTGGGCTCCAGCGCGCAGCAACCGAGAAACTCGCCATTGTCCGCTTTTGTGATGGCATAGACGCACTTGCCAATCTCGCCGATATTCGTGCGTCGCACGAAGTCGGCCGCGTCTTTCGCCGTGTAAGGATGCGGCATGCGGGCCACCATGGTGGCGATTGCGGCGTTGTTGGCGAGATGGGCAAGGGCGTCGATGTCTTCGATGTGGGGTGCGCGCAGGACGAGCCGTTGCGACAACAAGACAGGGCAATCACTCCTCGGCCGATCAGGCCTTGGTTGTTCTTCGGGTGACCGTGATTGGTCATCCCTCAACATCAGACTTTGCATGGTTCAGTCTCCTTCGTTGGACAAGAAAAAAGGGGAGATGGCGCCCCATCTCCCCTTTTTTCTAAACTGAACCTGATGCGGCCAGCCGGGTCGATGAGACGCCGGCTGTTTTAGAGCGCTACCGGCTTATTCCGCTGCTTCGGCTTTCGGCATGATCGACACGTATACGCGGCCATTGGCCTTCGTACGGTAGTCCACATTGCCCGCCGTGAGTGCAAAGAGGGTATGGTCCTTGCCCATGCCGACGTTTGCGCCCGGATGCCACTGGGTGCCGCGCTGACGCACGATGATGTTGCCCGGAATGACGACTTCGCCACCGAACTTCTTCACGCCGAGGCGCTTGGAATTGGAATCGCGACCGTTGCGCGAGGAACCGCCAGCTTTTTTGTGTGCCATTGGATTGCTCCTTTAAACCTAGTTATCAGCGTTTCAGGCTGCGACGATGTCGGTGATGCGCACCACGGTGTGGTGCTGACGATGGCCGCGCGAACGCTTGGAGTTCTGACGACGACGCTTCTTGAAGGCGATGACCTTCTTGCCGCGCATCTGCTCGACAACTTCGGCCGTGACCTTGGCGCCGGCCACGAAGGGCGCGCCGATGGTCGCTGTTTCGCCTTCGCCGACGATCAGGATCTCGGTGAATTCGATGGTTGCACCAGCTTCGGCTTCCAGCTTTTCGATGGTCAGCACGTCGTTGGCGTTGACGCGGTACTGCTTACCGCCAGTTTTGATGACTGCGAACATTGTTTATCCTTTCATGTTCGTTCCGGCTCTCCTCTTGCAAGGGGCCGTCTTTTTGCCAGTCGGAGGAGCGGAACCTTCGTTCCGCCGGTTCAACTTCGCTCGCGCGAAGAACATAAGGCGCAGTTCGCCTACGCTTTTAGTCGAGCGTCGCATACGTGACGTGCCCTATGGAGTCAAGACGAAAGCGGGGAAAACTGTCGTATTGATCACGGCGCGGAGGTCGAGTTGCCGCAATGATACAACCATGCGCCATCGAGCGTCGATCAATGTGGGCCGAAGGGGGCGAGCAGTATTTTGCGTCGATAGCCGAATCGAAGCTTATGCCTCGCGCAACAGTCCCTCGATCAACTCTACCAACTCCTGCCCGGCAGCCTCAAGCTCGCCGCTGTTGTCGATGTTTGCCACGTTCAGATTCGCTGGCAAAGCGGTTGTCGAGCGAGCCAGGCGTGCCTCGATGTCGGCAGCTGTCTCGCGGCCACGGGCTGCCAGGCGTTTGGCCAGCACGTCCGGGCGGGCGGTGACATTGACCACGAGGAGGTTGGGGAAGGCCTTTCTGAAAGCGTCGAGGGCAGAGCGGGAGCCGTTGGCGATCACGATATGGCCGGCGGCGAGGTCAAGGTGGACATCTGCGGGGATGCCGTAGCCGAGACCGTGAGCCTGCCAGTGCACCGCGAAAGCGCCGGAGCGGGCGAGCTCGTCGAAGGCCTCTGGTGTCACCGCATTGTGGTTCTCGCCGGTGGATCCTTCCGGGCGCGTGATCATGCGGCGCACGAAGCGGATATCGCGCCTGTCGGCAAAGTGGTGCCGTGCGATGTCCATCAGGCTGTCCTTGCCGACACCGCTCGGGCCGACGACGGCAATCAAGATGCCGCTCGCCGGTTCGTTCTGCGCCACCTTGTCTTTCGCGGCTTGTGTCATCAGGCGACCCGGCGTCCTTCCCGCCAGACGGCGCGGATGACAGGGACGCCCTCATCGCGGCGGACACGGACGAGGTCGGCGCGCAGGCCGGTTTCGATCCGGCCCCGATCAGACAGGCTGACCGTGCGGGCCGGCGTTGCCGTGACCATGGCAACAGCCTGGGGCAGGGAAATGCCGTCGATCTCGTCTGCGAGAACGAAGCTTGCATGCAGGAGGCTCAGCGGCACGTAGTCCGAGGACAGGACGTCGAGCACGCCGCGCTTTGCGAGATCGCGGGCGGCGATGTTGCCGGAATGGGACTTGCCGCGCACCACGTTGGGCGCACCCATCAGCACGCTCATGCCCGACTTGTGCGAGGCTTCGGCGGCCTCGAAGCTGGTCGGGAATTCCGCGAGCTTGACGCCATGGCCCTTTGCTTCCTCGACATGGGCGAGCGTCGCGTCGTCATGGCTGGCGACCGTGATCCCGCGCTCGGCGCAGGCCTTGGCGAGCGCGTCGCGATGCACCGTCGAAAAGCGCTCCGACAGCGAAAGGCGGCTTTCGACAAAGCGGGCGAACTGCTCGTCGGTCAGGCCACGCTTGGTCTTGTAGTAGAGCGTGTACTGTTCCATCGTCTGGAACTGGCGCTGGCCCGGGGAGTGATCCATCAGGGACACAAGACGGACATGCGGGTCGTTTTCGAAGTCGGCGAAATGATCGAGCACGTTGTCGGAGGCGACTTCGCAGCGCAGGTGGATCAGGTGTTCGGCCCGTAGACGGTCGTCCCGTTCGGCGGCCTGAATGGCGTCCGCCATGTCGCGCATCTCGCCCTTGTCGAAACCGCCGTCCTCGTCGGAGCCCATGCGCAGGCAATCGAAGACGGTGGTGATACCAGACGTGACGATCTGGGCATCATGCGCCTGGATGGCCGAGGTCATGTGCCAGCGCACGCCGGGGCGGGGCGAATAATGCGATTCCAGGTGATCGGTGTGCAGTTCGACGAGGCCGGGGATCAGGTAGTCGCCGCCGAAGTCCTCGCCGGTGCGGCTCGAACCTTCGTCGATCGCTGTAATCTTGCCGTCGCGGATGACGACGCTGCCCTCGACGATCCGGTCTTCGAGGACGATGCGGGCATTGGAGAAGATCTGTTCGGACATGGGATCAGCCGTTCGGTTGGGCGGCCCTCAATGGCAGCCGTGAATGGACGAGGAAAGGGGCGCCGCGTTCGGGCTCGACGAAGAGCGCAAGCCCGTCGATCCGGAGAGGACGCCCGACGAAATCGGCAAAACGGTCGCCCAGAAGCCTCGCCATACCAGGTGCTCGGGCTTCCGGGACAGGCCCGGTCAAGGTCATGTGAAAACGGAACTCATCGAAGACGTAAGGATAGCCCCAGTGCATGAGGTTTTCACGCTGTTGCGGGGGCAGACTGTCCGGCTTTCGCCTCTGAATGTCGGTCTCCGAGAGCGGCGCGCGAAACGGCTCCAAACTTTCGACGACGCTGGCTGCGAATTGCTGCAGCGGTTGATGGGGCGTCTGGGGAACCAGAGCAAAGAAAGGCCCGATCTGCTCGACGACGACCGATGGAATGTCGAAGGGTGCTGTCTCTTCCGCGAATGCGGCAAGGGCGGCCAGCAGATCTGCCTCGCTTGCGCCATCCGTGAGATGAAAGGGTGCCTTCAGCGTCGCATGAAAGCCGTAGCGCCGCGGATCGGCCGTGAGTTCGTCCAGTTCTTCCACCGTGAGGTCGTGCTCTGCCGTCCGGGGATAGAGTTCCCCGGTGAAGGCGTCGCGACCCAGCCAGGTTGCCGCTGCACGGGTCAGCGGCTCATCTGCGGTCGGTGAAAAGTATATGGCATAACGCAAGGGTATGTCTTTCGTATCGGTCGGTGCGGGTTGGTGTTCCCGCACCGCGCAGTCAGTGGCGACTCTTGCCGATCAGGCGCGAGCGCAGGCTATTGGAGATGGCATCGAAAATGAACACCACGACCAGAATGAGAAGAACCATATAGGCGACATTTTCCCAGTCTGAATTGGTGCGCATGGCTTCCCAGAGCTTGAGACCGATGCCGCCAGCACCGACGGCACCGATGATCGTTGCCGACCGGGTGTTGGATTCCCAGAAATAGAGGGCCTGGGAGGCAAAGACCGGCATGACCTGGGGCAGCACGCCAAAGCGTTGCACGGCTGCTGTCGGGGCGCCGACCGATTTCACGCCTTCGCGCTGCTTGTCATCGATGTTCTCCAGTGCCTCGGCATAGAGTTTTCCGAGCGTGCCCGTGTCGGTGACAAAGATCGCGGAAATGCCGGCAAGCGGTCCGGGGCCAAAGGCGCGGGTGAAGAACAAGGCCCAGATCAGCATGTCGACGGATCGAACAAAGTCGAAGAAGCGCTTGGTGATCTGGTTGATCGGCCGGTTACGGGTGATGTTGCGGGCCGCGACAAAGGAGAGCGGGAAGGCGATCAGCATGGCGAGCAGAGTGCCCATGAAGGCCATGACGATGGTCTGCAGAAGCTTGGTCCAGACGTCCAGATGCTGCCAGGACGCGTTGTAAAGGATGTTGTTCCAGGCGAGCGCCAGGTTGCTCATCTTCGGATCGATGCGCTCACCGGAGGTCACCTTGTCGAACACTTGCCCGGCGGACAGGCCGAAGAAGGGCGAGTTGGTGTCGAAGACAAAGTTTTCCCAACCGAAGAAGCGTTTGCGCACCCGGACGCGATCTGACGACACGTCGATCCAGCCGGCCGAGCCGAAGTAAGCGATGACACGGCCGCCTTCGAGGCGCTGTTCCACCCAGTCGGCACTGCTGCCCTCAATGGTGACCGTGTCCCGCTGCTGGTCGAGCAGCAGTGTCACGGTTTCGTCGCCGCGCACCAGCATCACGCGCTCTCCGGCAAGGTCGATCCGGGCGCTGCCAGACAGCGCAATCCGGGCTTCCGTGATGACCTCTTCAGTCGCCACGTTTGGCGCGGTTACCGCGTTTTCGGTGGGAGCTGTCCCGGATTGTGCCTGGGGCGTCGGCGACGTCATGAAGCTGAAGGTTGAGCTCGGTTTCGCAACGCTCGGCGCTGGAGCCGCTGCCGCAGAAGGCGCCGGCTCTGTGCGGGTGATCGTCTCGCGCGTCGTCTCGATCCAGTCGGGATTCGGATTGGGGCCGATCGGATCAAAACGGGGATAGGTGACGGTGATGGCGCCATCCCGATCGATGTCGAATTCCGGTCTGATTTCGTAGGATACCCAGTCAGCCAGATAGTTGCCGGCGATACCCCAATTGGCCTGGGAGATGGTTTTGCCGATGGCGAAAAACCACCAGCAGAACAGGAGGTAGAACGCCAGGATGCCGATCGAGAAGGGGATCCGGTAGCGTTGCCAAAGACTACGCTCCAGCACCTGCGGATAGCGCTCGGCCAGACGGTTCAATTCGGCTGTGTTGATCATCGACATGGGAACCTCACGTGACCGACTGGAATGCCTGATCGCCGACGAGCTTTTGGCGCAACCAGGCTGAGAACTGGTCGACGGCAATGACGGTCGACAGAAGGAGAAGTACGATGGCGAGGGTCTTTGCTTCGTGGCCCTGACCGATCGAGAGGCGGAGAGCTTCGCCGATCCCGCCGCCGCCGACGGCACCGATGATGGTCGAGGCGCGCACGTTGATCTCGAGACGCAGCAGGAAATAGCTCATGAAATTCGGCATGACCTGCGGCGTGATCGCAAACCAGACGCGCTCGAACCAGTTCGCACCAACGGCCCGCAGGCCCTCATCCGGTCGCATGTCGGCGTTCTCGATGACTTCGAAGAACATCTTCCCGAGTGCGCCGATGGTGTGGACTGTGACCGCAATGATCGCCGGGATGGGGCCGAGCGACAGGATGGCCAGGAAGAAGCCGGCGATGACGACTTCGGGAAAGGCACGCAGGATTTCCATGAAGCGGCGCACCGGCCAGCGGACCCAGTTGCTCGCCATGGTGTTCTTTGCGGCGAGAAAGGCGAGGCCATAGCCGAAGATCATCGCAATCACGGTGGACAGCAAAGCGATGTTCACCGTCTCGAGCATCTTGTGAAAATATTCGGGGATGTAGAGGCTCTCGGTGATGTAGAGCCGTCCCTCGGGATAATTGTATTTGAGGCTGCCGTCGTCATAAGGCGAGGGCAGGTCGAACATGGCACGCCAGATCTCCCAACCGTCGCGAGGCGCCAGATCGCCGATAAAATCGAAGAGATATGGAAGACGGTCGAAGAACTTGCCGGAATTGGTCTCGTTGGCGAACCAGAGCGAACCGGTCACCGCCAGGATCAGGATCACCGCGCCAAGGCCCGTATACATGCGCCGCTTGGCCGCGAGTTCCTGCCAGTGGCGCTCGACGGCTGCGCCGCGTTCGCTCAAGATGGGCTGTGTCGCCGTCATGGCCATCACCGCAATTCCTCTGGAAAAGACTTCAAGGAAAGACCGCCGGCGGTTTCCCGACCGGCGGTCTCTTTAACTCGTTGGCAATCAGCCGCCGATGGTTGCCTTGCGGGCGTCGATGATCGGCTTGTAGAAGTCGACGTTGACTTCGGTGAAGCCAGCGAAGTCGCCGCCCTGAATAGCGGAGAAGCAGGCCGGGTCAGACTTCGGCAGGTCCATCATGAACTGCTTGAACTTCATCTTCATATCGTCGTTCATCGAGGTGCGGACAACGACCGGACCATTCGGGATCAGCGGGGACTTCCAGACTTCGACGAGGTCATCCATGTTCAGGATGCCCTTGTCGACCATCTTGCGCAGGTTGCCGGAGGTGTAGCCGTCCTTGAACTCGCCAACGCCAGAACCCCAGGTGGTGCCGACGTCGAAGGTGCCCTTGACGACTTCGAGAACGAGGTTCTCGTGACCGCCGCCGAAGCCCGTGGAGGAGACAACCTGGTCAACCGGGGCGCCGAGAGCTTCCGGCAGGGTGACGAGGGGAACGAGGTAGCCGGAGGTGGAGTCCGGATCGGCATAACCGAGCTTCTTGCCCTTGATGTCTTCGATCTTGGCGATGCCGCTGTCCTTGCGGGCAACCATGATCGAGTAGTAGCCGCTGGAACCATCGGTCTGGACCGTGGTCAGGATCGGCTCAACGGCGTCAGTCTTGGCGAGGTAGACCTTGGCGAAGGCAGATGCGCCGAGTTCGGCGTAATCGAGCGTGCCGCCGAGAAGGCCCTGGACAACGCCGTCATAGTCGGCGGCCGGGAAGAGCGAGACCTTTTCAACGCCGAGAACCGACGGAAGCTTGTCGGTCATGCACTGGAAGTTGCGCAGGCGGTCGGCTTCGTTTTCGCCGCCGAGGATGCCGATGCGGAATTCCTTGAGGTCTTCGGCGTGAACGCCGGAAGCCAGAGCGACGAGTGCTGCCGTAGCGAGCAGGGTCTTCTTCAACATGAGTTCATCTCCTGTTTGGTAGGATGAGGGTGTGTCTTGACTTCTTGCCCTTGTCGCAGGGCCTGCGATCGTCGTGGCTCAGGCCTCGGCAACTGCGAGGGGGCGGAGGCCGGCGGATGAGGTCTTGCGCTGCTCGTTGTCCTGATGCGCAAAGGTGATGCTCGTCGAGGTCATTGTCTCGTCGATGCCGGCGCCATGCTGGTCGGCGCCGTAGATTTCGTGGACAGCCTCGGCCGTAAGATCAGACGGGGTTCCGTCGAACACGACGCGGCCACGCGCCATGCCAATGATGCGCTCACAGTAATTGCGGGCCGTATCGAGCGTGTGCAGATTGGTGATGACGGTGATGCCTTCGCGCTCGTTGATGTCGCGCAGCGCGTCCATCACGATCTTGGCGTTGAGCGGATCGAGCGAGGCGATCGGTTCGTCGGCCAGGATCATCTTCGGCGATTGCATGAGGGCGCGGGCGATCGCCACGCGCTGCTGCTGACCGCCCGAAAGCGTGCCGGCTGCCTGCAATGCCGTCTGCTCAATCCCCAGGCGCTCCAGGGCTGCGATCGCCATCAGGCGCTCTTCGCGGGAGAAGATGTTCAACACGGAAAGCGCCGTGGAACGATGGTTCAGACGGCCAAGCATCACGTTTGTCAGGACATCCAGGCGCGGCACGAGGTTGAACTGCTGGAAGATCATCGCGCAATCACGCTGCCAATTGCGGAGTGCTGCGCCATGCAGGCCGGAGATCTCAAGGTCGCCGAAGCGGATGCTGCCGGACGTGGGGTCAACCAGGCGGTTGATCATGCGCAGCAGCGTCGATTTGCCCGCACCCGAGCGGCCGATCACACCGACCATCTGTCCGGCCGGGATCTCGAGGGTTACGGAATCAACGGCCTTGTTGGTTCCGAACTGGCGGGTGAGGTTGTCCAGCCTGAAGCGCATCGTCGTTCCTTCGCCGTCATTAATTGCGGTGCTGGAGATGCATTAGCGTGGGCCCGTGAAGCGCTAATGTCAGTTTTGTGTCGGATTTGTTAAACTTCGCAAGCATCTGAAAAGACTGAATTTAGGCGTGCTTTGCGATGAATTCCGGGGCGTCCATGTGACGGAAATCATCCAGTGCTGCGAACAGGCGATCGTGGTCCCAGTCCCACCAGGCGAGCGCCTGCATGCGCTCGGCAACTGATCCGGGAAACCGCTCACGGATCAGCTTTGCCGGAACGCCGCCGACGATAGTGTACGGAGCCACATCGCGGGAGACGACAGCACCTGCGCCGATGACCGCACCGTCGCCGACAGTCACCCCCGGCAGTACGGTTGCGCCATGGCCGACCCAGACGTCATGGCCGATCACGACCCGGTTTTCCCGACGCCAGGCAAAGAAGTCGTGATCGTTCTCCGCGCCATCGAAATAGTCCGCGGCACGATAGGTGAAGTGATGCAGCGTCGGGCGCCAGGTCGGATGGTTGGTGGCGTTGATGCGTACGCTTGCTGCGATGTTGGCAAATTTGCCGACCGTCGCGCACCAGATCGAGCCGTCCTGCATGATGTAGGAATAGTCGCCCATCTCGACCTCTTCGAGGCGGCAACGATCGGCGACCTCCGTGTAGCGACCGAGGGTCGAATTCACGACCCGGGCGGTCTCGTGGACAAGAGGGGCGATCCCGAGCTTCTTGGTCATGCTGCTGTCTTTCGCGGCGAAAACTGCATGACGTCGAGGATGCGGTCGGCGACGGCTTCGCGTACTTCCTCGTCATGGAAGATGCCGAGCAGAGCGACGCCGGCTTCCTTCTTCGCGCGGATCATCGAGACGACCACGGCGCGGTTAGCCGCATCGAGCGAGGCCGTGGGTTCGTCGAGAAGCAGGACCGCATGATCGGTGATAAAGCCGCGTGCGATGTTGACGCGCTGCTGCTCGCCGCCGGAGAAGGTGGAGGGCGGCAGCTGCCAGAGATCACGTGGCAAGTTTAGCCGGCTCAAGAGTTCGCTTGCGCGCTGGCGTGCCTGATCCGAGGCGACCCCGCGTGCGACCAGCGGTTCGGCCACGACGTCGAGCGTCGACACGCGCGGCACGGTGCGCAGGAATTGGCTGACATAGCCAAGCGTACCGCGCCGGACCTCAAGCACGGTGCGCGGGTCGGCGCTGGCGATGTCGACGATCCGGCCCGCGTGATTGACGAGGATCTGACCGTGGTCGACGGCATAGTTGCCGTAGAGCATCTTCAGCACCGAGCTCTTGCCGATGCCCGAAGGGCCGCCGAGCACAACGCATTCCCCTGACGCGACAGAGAAGGAGACGTTGGACACGACCGGCAGGACGAGCCCGCCGCGCAGATGCATGGTGAAGCTTTTCGAGACTTCGGAGACGATGAGGGGCGTGGCCATAGGTTTCTCCGTCAGACCTGCAGAATCGAGGATACGAGTAGCTGGGTGTAGGGTTCGCGCGGGTCGTCGAGCACGCGGTCGGTCAGGCCCTGTTCGATGACATGACCGTCCTTCATCACCATCATCCGATGGGAGAGAAGCCGGGCCACCGCCAGGTCGTGGGTGACAACGATGGCGGACAGGCCGAGGTCGTTGACGAGGCCGCGGACGAGATCGAGCAGGCGGGCCTGGACCGAGACATCAAGGCCGCCGGTCGGCTCATCCATGAAGACGAGGCGGGGACCGGTCACGAGATTGCGGGCGATCTGCAGGCGCTGGCGCATGCCGCCGGAGAAGGCGCGCGGCTGGTCGTCGATGCGGTCTGTCGAGATCTCTACTCGCTCCAGCCATTCGCTTGCCGTCTGGCGGATGCGGCCATAGTGGCGATCGCCGACGGCCATGAGGCGTTCGCCGACATTGGCGCCGGCCGAGACGGTCATGCGCAGGCCATCAGCCGGATTCTGGTGCACGAAGCCCCAGTCTGTGCGCATCAGGAAACGGCGCTCGGCCTCTCCCATGTGGTAGAGCTCGCGATACTGACCATCGCGCATGTGGTAGTCGACGCTGCCGGTCGTTGGCATCAGCCGGGTCGAGAGGCAGTTCAGAAGCGTCGTCTTGCCCGAGCCGCTTTCGCCGACGATGGCGAGCACTTCGCCCGGCCAGAGGTCGAAGGAGACCTCCTTGCAGCCGATGCGCTTGCCGTAAAACTTCGAAAGATTGCGGACCTTGAGAAGTGGCTGGTCGCTCATTCTGCGGCCTCCTTTTTCTGGAAGAGCATCTCGCCGACATGGCCTTCCGCCTGGCGTGTCTCGCAGTGGTCGGTATCCGAGCAGACGAACATTCGCCCGCCCTTGTCGTCGAGCACGACCTCGTCGAGATAGACATTGTGGGCGCCGCAGAGCGCGCAGGGCTTGTCGAAGGTCTGGATCTCGAAGGGATGATCCTCGAAGTCGAGGCTGACCACGTCGGTATAGGGCGGGACCGCATAGATGCGTTTTTCACGGCCGGCGCCGAAGAGCTGCAGGGCTTCCGACATGTGCATCTTCGGATTGTCGAATTTCGGCGTCGGCGAGGGGTCCATCACGTAGCGGCCCTCGACCTTCACCGGATAGGCATAGGTCGTGGCAATGCGGCCGTGTTTGGCGATGTCCTCGTAGAGCTTCACATGCATGAGGCCGTATTCTTCCAGCGCATGCATCTTGCGGGTCTCGGTCTCGCGTGGCTCCAGAAAGCGCAGGGGTTCCGGGATCGGCACCTGGTAGACCAGCACCTGACCTTCCCTGAGCTTCTCCTCCGGGATGCGGTGGCGCGTCTGAATGATCGTCGCTTCGCTTGTCTTGGTGGTCACTGCGACCTCGGCGACCTTCTGGAAGAAGGCGCGGATGGAAACGGCATTGGTCGTGTCGTCGGCGCCCTGGTCAATGACCTTCAGCGTGTCGTCGCGGCCGATGATCGAGGCCGTCACCTGAACGCCGCCGGTGCCCCAGCCATAGGGCATTGGCATTTCTCTGCTGGCGAAGGGCACCTGGTAGCCGGGGATGGCGATCGCCTTGAGGATCGCGCGGCGGATCATGCGCTTGGTCTGTTCGTCCAGATAGGCGAAATTATAGGTTGCGAGTTCGGTTGCCGGCGCGGTCATTCTGCGGCCTCCTTCAGGTCAGTCTGTTCGGTTCGGGCGGCCTCGTGCTTGACCCGCATGCGGCGGACGAGGTCGAGTTCGGCCTGGAAGTCGACGTAGTGCGGCAGCTTCAGGTGCTCGACGAAGCCGGTCGCCTGAACGTTGTCGCAATGGGAAATGACGAATTCCTCGTCCTGGGCGGGGGCGACGACATCCTCGCCGAATTCGTCGGTGCGCAGGGCCCGGTCGACCAGCGACATGGACATGGCCTTGCGCTCGCTCTGGCCGAAGACGAGACCGTAGCCGCGGGTGAACTGCGGTGGGGCCTTGGCCGAACCCTTGAACTGGTTGACCATCTGGCATTCGGTGACGCGGATTTCGCCGAGCGAGACGGCAAAGCCGAGTTCCGGCACATCGAATTCGACCTCGACCAGACCCATGCGGATTTCGCCGACAAAGGGGTGGGTGCGGCCATAGCCGCGCTGGGTCGAATAACCGAGCGCAAGCAGGAAGCCTTCGTCGCCGCGGGCGAGTGCCTGCAGACGCAGGTCGCGGGGCATCGGAAACTCTATCGGCTCGCGGGTGATGTCGCCGGCGACGTGATCCTCGGGCATTTCGCCATCCGGCTCGATCAGGCCTTCGCCATCGAGGATGTCGGAGACCCGCATGACGTGCTCCAGACCTTCTTCGCGCTGGTCGCCCGTCTCCACCGTGTTTTCGTCGAGAAGCGAGGGGTCGAGCAGGCGGTGGGTATAGTCGAAGGTCGGTCCGAGGAGCTGCCCGCCCGGCAGATCCTTGTAGGTGGCGGAGACGCGGCGCTCGACGCGCATCTCGGCGGTTTCGATCGGCCGGGAGGTGCCGAAGCGCGGCAGCGTGGTGCGGTAGGCGCGGAGCAGGAAGATCGCTTCGATCATGTCGCCGCGTGACTGCTTGAGAGCAAGTGCTGCCAGCGCACAGTCGTAGAGCGAGGCTTCTGCCATGACGCGGTCGACGGCGAGGCCGAGCTGGGCCACGATCTGATCGATCGTCACCGACGGCAGCGACCTGTCGCCACGGCGGCGGTCGGCGAGGAGCTTGTGGGCGTTGGCGATGGCTTTCTCGCCACCCTTGACGGCAACATACATGGCTCAGGCCTCCATCTCGCGGATCATGGTCGTGCGCGGCAGCGCGATGAAGCGGCGACCTGCGGTCAGCACCACGTCGACACCGCGCGGGAAGAGGGCGCGATTGTCGGCCCATTGACGCAGGAAGGTCTCAGGCAAGCCCTTCGGGGCGATCGTGGCGGTGTCGCGAATGCCGGGACCCGTCAGCTGCAGCGGCCGGCCTCCCTCGAGAGCCGCGACTTCGATCACCAGTGTCGTCGAACGATCAGGGTATTCCTGGGTTCCCAGCGCAAATTGTGCCAGCGACGGGAACGGTGCTCCCGCTTCAACGAATGCGAACTTCGCATCGGACTTTGTGGAGGTCAGGCTGGCGCCGGTGTGGAAGCCGATCCAGCCTGAAAGGGCGGACTTGGCGAGAACAGGCGTGACCCAGATCGGCGTATCGTGATCGCAGAGTGTCAGAAGGAGAGCACCGGCCGCAATCCCGAGCGGTGCGGGCGGAGCCACTGGTACCTCTACGACACTTAGGGTGCCTGGCTGTGCCATGGCATCCATGACAGCCCGGAAAACCGTCTGTGCATGTGTCACGGCATCCGGGAAGCCGCCGTCCAGGCTTTCGGTGTGTCCAATCATCAGTCTTCTCCGCGGACCATGGTGAAAAAGTCGACCTTCGTGGCCGCCGTTTCGGCTTCCAGCTTTTCGGCATCCGCCAGAAGGCGTGCTTCGATAGGTGCGAAGAGCTGTGTTTCGAGCGCTGCCCGTACCGCTTCGTCCTGCGCCACGGCGTCGAGCACAGCCGAGAGACTTGTCGCCTTCCGGTCCGTGCCGAGGCGATAACCATGGCCGATCCGCCCGTCAGAGAGCCTGACGCTTGCGCGGCTTACCGTCGCTTCGCCGAGATTGAAGGGCGCACCACCGCCGCCGATGCGACCCTTGATCATCACGAGGCCGGTCTCCGGACCACGCAGTGCGGTAAAGACGGGCGCGGGGTCGAGTGTCGAAAGGGCTGTTTCCAGTTCGGTCAGCGTCGCTCTGGCCAGCAGATCGACGATCCGCTTTCGATCGCTCTGCGCGCCGGTATCAATTTCGTTGGCTCTGTCCATTGTCAGTCCTCGAAATGTCTAGTAATATAGACAACCATACAAGTTACTTTATGAGTAACCCGAGGTCGTGACAAGCTTGTGACAGGAGGACCGTTTCCGGTGATACAGAGACAGAAGGGTGTGGCCCTGTGGCGCCAGATTTCGGATCGGATCCGCGCCAATATCCTCACAGGTCTCTATGACAGGACGGGCATGGTCCCGGCGGAAACTGCGCTCGCGGAGGAGTTTGGGGTCAACCGCCACACCGTGCGTGCAGCGCTCGCGGCCCTTCAGCAAGAAGGGATCGTCCGGGCGGCGCAGGGGCGCGGCACCGTGATTGCCCAGCGCGACAAGTTCGATTTTCCGATCGGCCGGCGCACACGCTTTACGGAAGGCATCGGCGAACAGGCGCGTGATCTGAAGGGGATCCTGCTTTCGTCAGTACAAGAGGTCGCGACGCCAGAACTGGTCGAGCGGCTGCGACTGGCACAGGGCGCCCATGTCTTGAGGCTGGATGGGATCAGGAAGGCGGATGGACGAGCGGTCTCGCGATCGACGATGTGGTTTCCTGCCGAGCGTTTTTCAGGGATCGACAAGGCTTTCTCAGAGACGGGTTCCATAACCCGGGCTCTCTCGATGTGCGGCGTGGATGACTACCTGCGCGAGGTCACGGAGATCTCCGCGGTACATGCGGAGCCGGACGACGTCGCGCATCTCGAACTGACGCCCGGCGCGATCGTGCTTGTCACCCGGGCTGTCAATACCGATCCCGAGGGGCGGCCAATTCAATATGCGATTACGCGGTTTGCCGCCGACCGGGTGCAGTTCACGATCCGCAATTGAGGCCGAGACGACGCCCGGCCCCTGATCGCTCAGGAAGCCGGGCGCCCTATTCTCGGTGTTAAGGTTCAGGTCGCCGCATAGGCGGCGAGAACCGCAGCAATCTGTTCAGGGCTCAGATTGTTCGACTGCGTCGCGCTGATCGCTTGGAGCTGTGCGGTGGTCATGTTGGAGATCTGACCCACCGTCAGACCGGGCAGGGCCTGCTCGCTGATTGCAGCAATGTCATCGGCGGAGAAGGTCCGGAAGTTGTTGGCGCCAAGGGCCGACAACTGCGCGGAATTCAGCCCTGCGACCTGCGTCGGTGTCAGTGCCTCGGCTTGTCCGGCCGTGAGCGCGCTCACCTGCGCGACCGTCAGGCCGCTGATCGCCTTGGCGTCCATGGCGGCAACCTGCGATGTCGTCAGCCAGGCGACCCTATCCGTCCCGAGTGTCGCGAGCTGGATGGCATTCATCGACCCGATCTGCGCGGATGTCAGCGCGCCGACCTGATCCTGGGTCATCGCCCTCAGCTGGTGATAGGTCAGGCCGGCAACCTGGCCTGTTGTCAGGGCGGAGATCTGTTCGGGCTGCAATGTGGCGAAGATCGCGGGCGACAAGCCGCTCACTGCCGTCGGGGACAGTGCTGCGATGTCCGTCGCCGTCAGCGTTTCTAGAGCAGTCGAACTGAAGGCTGCCAGCTGTGTTCCGCTCAGGGCGCCAAACTGCGCCGATGTCATCGCATCGACCTGGCTGGACGTCAGGGTCGCTATCTGCGCAGTGCTCAGGCCCGGAATGGCTTTGGGGGCGATGGCTGCAATCTGCGTTGTCGACAGGGCGGAAATGGTCCCGGCCGAGAGTGAGGCGATCTGCGTCGCGGTCAGCGCGCCGATCTGGGTTGCCGTCATGACGCCGAGCTGATCGGGCTTCAGCGCGTTCAACTGGTCGAAGGTCAAGGCGCCGACCTGGGCTGCTGTCAGAACGCCGATCTGTTCCTGGCTGAGGCCCGCGATGTTGGCGGCCGACAGGCCCGTGATCGCTGCCGGCGAGATGGATGCCAGCTCCGTGTTCGACAGCGTTGCGAGCTGCGCCGAGGAGAGTGCGCCGATCTGTGTCGAGGTCAGCGCGGCGATCTGGGTCTGGCTCAGACTGTCGATCTGCGTCGTCGACATCGAAGCGATCTGGGTCGCCGTCAGGCCCGGGATCGTCTTGACGTTCAGCGCTGCGATCTTGTCGCTGGTCAGCGTGGCGAGGCTGTCATTGCTGAGCAGTGCCACCTGGCTTGCACTGAGTGCCCCGATCTGTGTGGTCGACAGGAGGGTTACTTGCTGGGGCGTGAGCGCTCCGACCTGGCTTGGCGTCAAGGCCGTGATCTGGGCTGCAGTCAATGCGGTGATCTGGTCGGCGCCCAAGACTGCGATCTGTTGCGTCGTCATGCCGGCGATCCCGGCTGCGCTGATCGCGGCGAGCTTCGTCGCCGGGAGGTTGGAAAGCTGGGTCGGTGTCAGCGCCGCGACCTGTGTCGCCGTCAAGGCACCCATCTGCGCGGTGGTCAGGGATTCAATCTGATTGGACGACAGAGCCGTGATCTGTGTCGTGGACAGCGCGGCGATGGCCGTCGTGCTCAAGGCCGCAATCTGCTCCTGAGACATCACGCCGAGCGACGCCGCCGTCAGGGCTGCAGCCTGGGTCGCACCAAAGCCGGCAACCTGCTTTGCGCTCAGGGTATCCACCTGGGTCGGGGTCAAGGCTGCCGTCTGGTCTGCACTCAATGCGCCGAGTTGGGCCGGCGTGAGGGCTGCAATCTGATCGAGGTTCATGGCGGCGATGGTTTCAGCATCGATCCCGCTCAAGGCGCCTGTCGTGATGGCTGCCATCTCTGTCGGCTGGAACGCCAGGATATCGGCCGCACGCATGGCGCCGAGCTGCGCTGCCGTCAGGCCCGCAACCTGGGTTGCCGTCATCGCCTCCACCTGATCGGAAGACATCGCCGCGATCTGATCCGTGCTCAGGGCTGCAATCGTCCTGGCGGAGAGGCCGGCGATCTGTTCACGCGAGAGCGATGCGATGTTGCTCGGCGACAGCGAAGCAATCTGTGCTGCGGTCACAGCCTGCAACTGGCTGGCGCTCAGCGATGCGAGCTGGGTCGGCGTGAAGGAGACGACCTGCTCGTTCTTCATCGCCGCGATCTGGGCGGAGGTCAGCTTCGCAATCTGTTCCAGGCTCAGGCTGTCGATCTTGTCGGCGGAGATCGAGGAGATGGCGCTTGTTGAAATCGCGGCAATCTCGGCTGGCGTGAGCGCTGAAAGCTGCACTTCGGACAAGGACCCGATCTGGGCGCCGCTCATCTTCGAGATCTGTGCCGATGACAGTCCATCGATCTGGTTGTCCTCGAGGGCGGCAATCTGATCCGTGGTCAGCCCGGTGATCGAGGCCGCAGCAATGGCGCCGACCTGCGAGGGCGACCATGCCTTCACCGCCGGCACCGATAGGGCGGACAGCTGAGCGGCACTCAGAGCTGCAATCTGGCCGTTGCTCATGGCTTCGGTCTGGAATGCCGTGAGGCCCGCGACCTGCTCGGCCTTCAGAGCCCGGATCTGGGTCGTCGTCAGCGCTGATACCTGATCGGGCGCCAGGGTTGCGATGCGTTCGGGCGTCAGGCCGGTGATCGCCTTGGCACTGATGGCGGCGATCTTGACCGGGCTCATTGCCGCGACTGACTCGGCCGGCAAGGCTGCTACCTGGGCTGCCGAGAGCGCGCCGATTTGACTGGTCGAGAGGGCATCGAGCTGATCCGCAGTGAGCGATCCGATCTGGTCGACAGTGAGGCCGGTGATGGCGCGCGCGCTGAGCGCTGCGATCTGTTCTTCAGAGAAGCTGGCAATCGCAACTTCCGGCATGGCTGCGATCTGCACGCCGGTCAGCCCGCGAACCTGCGTCGGTGTGAAGCCTGCGATCTGGTCCGGTGTGAAGGCAGCCGCCTGGGTCGCCTTCAGCGCAGAGATCTGCGAGGTCGTCATGGATGCGACCTGGGTGACGCTCAGAGAGGAGATCTGATCCGTCGTCAGCCCCGTCACGGCTGACACGCTGATGGCGCCGATCTGGGTGGGAGACAGGGCTCCGATCTGGGCCGTCGACAGGCTGCCGATCTGGCTCGCATTCATCGCGGCGATCTGGGCCGTGGTGAGGCTCTTCAACTGATCGGTGCTCATCGCCGCGAGTTGGCCGGCGCTCAAGCCGGCCACGGCCTTCGACGACAGCGCTGCAATTTGCGTGGTGGTGAAGCCCTCGATCGTGGATGTCGGCAGGGCGGCAATCTGGGTGGGGCCCAGCGCTCTGATCTGGGTGGTGGTGAGAGCGGCCAACTGGTCTTCGGTGAAGGCCGACATCTGTGTACGGGTGAGCGCCGCAATCTGGGCCCCCGTCATCGCCGATGTCTGGGACGGAGACATGCCCGCGATATGATCCGCGGTCAGGCCGGAAATGGCGCGGGGATTGATGGCCGCAATCTGGCCGTTCGAAAGGCTGGCAACTTGCTCGACAGAGAGAGCGCCAAGTTGCTTCGATGTCAGAGCCGTCATTTGCGCGTTGGTGAGGGCTCCGATCTTTTCGTTGCCGAGCGCTGCGATCTGGGTCGTTGTCAGCCCCGTCACGCCACGGGCGCTGATCGCGGAAAACTGTGTCGTCGAGAGAGCGCCGAGCTGTTCGGTCGTCATTGCGCCGACCTGCGTCGGGCTGAGCGCTGTAATCTGGCTGTTGGAGAAGGCTGCAACCTGCTGAGGTGTCAGTGCCGCGATCTGCGCCGGCGTGAGCGCCGAAATCTGTGTCGTCTTCAGTGCCGAAATCTGGGTGGTCGTCAGACCCGCCAGTCTTTCCGGCGATTGTCCCCTCAGGGCGGCCGTGTTGATGGCGGCCATGTCTTCGGCTGAGAAGGTCGCCAGATCCTCGATGCTGAAGGCGCTGAGCTGCGTCGCGCTCAGTTTTGCCACTTGCGCTGGCGTCAGGGCCTCTGACTGTTCGGTGCTCAGTCCGCCGAGTTGGCTTGCCGAGAGTGCCGCAACCTGCGTCGCTGCCAGGCTCGAAACATCTTCGGTCGAGAGCGCCGTGATCTGGTCAAGGGTAAGACCGGTGATCGAGCGCGGGGCAATTGCCTTCAGCTGCGCCGTCGACAGCCCTGCTACAGCCTCTGTCTGGAGGGCCGAAATCTGGGACGACGTCAGCGCGTTGACCTGCGTGCTCGAAAGCTGGCTCACCTCCTCGTCGGACCAGGAGCTCACGGTCGAATTGGGGAGTGCCCGGATCTGGGCGGGGCTGAGCAGGGAAATGGGCGACGTCATGTCTATCGGCCTCTTGTTTTCAAACGAATGCGCTCAAAAGTGTTTCACCGGCTTGCATCCATCTGATCGAGGCTATGCGTCTCAACATTTTCAGCGCGTTCCGGCACAAGGTCTCGCCCGGCAGTTCGTTAGACCGCCCAGCATGATGCCGTTTTAATCGCCAAGGCTTGCCTGAGCCTGTGCTGTCACATCTCCCGGTTGGTCAAAGGTGTCAGGTGGTGGAGGCTGCGAATGGCGGTGCACCAGGCAAAATTGTCATAGATCAAGGCATGGCACCGATCGGGTCGCCATTCTCCCACCTGTCTGCAGCCATGGGATGCAGACAGGCACGCAGCTCGGGTTTCTGCTCTCCCGGTTGTTTGCTCCCAGATTGCAGCTGAGCGAGGACCGGAATGGCGGATAAAAGCAGCCGATTGGCGCCACATGCATTGGAGCCGCAGGAAGTCCTCGATGCGCTCGGCTCGCGGATCGGGGGCCTCGAAACGCAAGAAGTGCAAGAGAGGCTCAAGACATTCGGGCAAAACCGGCTTCCGGTGGCGGCAAAACGTGGCGTCTTCGTTCGCTTCCTGTCTCAGTTCCACAATGTTCTGATTTATGTGCTGATCGCTTCTGCCGTCGTGACTGCATTCATGCAGCACTGGGTCGATACCGGCGTGATCGTGGCGGTGGTGCTCGGCAATGCCGTCGTGGGCTTTCTGCAAGAGGGGCGCGCAGAGGAAGCGATGGATGCGATCAGGGGGATGCTCGCACCCCATGCCGCCGTGTTGCGGGACGGGCGCCGGACCTCGATCGATGCCTGCGAAATCGTGCCGGGAGATCTCGTCCTGGTTGAGGCAGGGGACCGGTCACCTGCGGATCTGAGGTTGTTGGAAGCACGGAGCTTGAAGGTCGAAGAGGCAGCCCTGACGGGCGAGTCCGTGCCGGTCGACAAGTCCACGGATCCGGTTGCCGTCGATGCTGAGCTCGGTGATCGCAGTTCCATGCTGTATAGCGGGACCCTTGTCGCGGCTGGCACCGGGCGGGGCGTCGTAGTCGCAACCGGCATGACGACCGAAATCGGCAAGATCAGCGGTATGCTGCAGACGGTCGAAACCTTGTCGACGCCACTTGTGCGGCAAATGGATGTATTTGCCCGCTGGCTGACTCTTTTCATCCTGATCATTGCGGTATTGTTGCTGGCTTATGGGCTGGTCGTTGGCCATCTTCCCTTCTCCGAATTGTTCATGACCATCGTCGGGCTGTCGGTTGCAGCTATCCCCGAAGGACTGCCAGCGGTGATGACGATCACGCTTGCCGTCGGCGTTCAGGCGATGGCCCGGCGTAACGCGATCGTGCGCCGATTGCCGGCCATCGAAACGCTTGGGTCGGTTTCCGTGATCTGCACGGACAAGACGGGCACGCTCACCCGAAATGAAATGGTCGTAGCGAGCCTGGTCGCCGCGCGCCATGTCTACGCCGTGGAGGGCGAGGGCTATGCACCGGAAGGTGCCATCCGTTGGAACGAGGCCGATGCCGATCCTCGCGACCATGCGGTGCTGACCGAGTTTGCGCGGGCCGCCGGTCTTTGCAATGACGCCGTTCTGCATGCGCAGGAAGGGGCGTGGCGGGTCGAAGGCGATCCGATGGAAGGTGCATTGATGGCGCTTGCCGGCAAGATCACAGGTGGTGGCAGTGATCCGTTCACCGCAGGCTGGAGGCGCGTCGATGCAATACCCTTCGATGCGGCGCATCGCTATATGGCTGTGCTGCACGTCGATGATAGCGATCGGCAGCATGTGCATGTGAAGGGGGCTCCCGAGGCAGTCCTCGCACTTTGCGCAGAGCAACGTATGCCGGACGGGAAGGCCGCGCCGCTTGAGGGCCCCTATTGGGAGAAGATGGTGGAAAGCCTCGCGTCCGAAGGACAGCGTGTGCTGGCCGTTGCCGTCGGCGCTCCCCCGAACGGTCGCGACCATCTCATCCAGGGGGACCTGCCCGGCACTCTGACCCTGATCGGTCTTGTGGGTCTTATCGATCCACCGCGCCCGGAGGCGATCGTCGCGGTGGCCGATTGCCACGAGGCGGGTATCCGCGTGAAAATGATCACAGGCGATCATGCCGCCACCGCTCGCGCGATCGCCGGGATGATCGGTTTGAAGAATGTCGAACGGGTGCTGACAGGTGCGGACATCGACCGCATGGACGATGCGACGCTGGCCATTGCGGCGATCGACACCGACATTTTCGCGCGGACCTCGCCTGCGCACAAGTTGCGGCTCGTCACCGCCTTGCAGTCGCAGGGGCTGACGGTTGCAATGACCGGCGACGGCGTCAATGACGCCCCGGCGCTCAAGCGCGCCGACGCCGGGATCGCCATGGGTGTGAAGGGGAGCGAAGCCGCCAAGGAGGCGGCAGAGCTTGTGCTGGTGGACGACAATTTTGCTTCGATCGCCGCTGCCGTGCGCGAGGGCAGAACCGTCTACGACAACATCAAGAAGGTGATCAGCTGGACCCTGCCGACCAACGCGGGCGAGGCGGCCACGATCATCACAGCCCTTTTCCTCGGCCTGGCCTTGCCCGTAACCGCGGTCCAGATCCTCTGGATCAATCTCGTCACGGCGATCACGCTCGGTCTAGCACTTGCGTTCGAGCCTTCCGAGGAAGGCACGATGCGGCGGCCGCCGCGCCGGCGTGACGAACCGTTGCTGACGGGCGATCTCATCTGGCATGTTTGCCTCGTGTCGCTTCTCTTCGCAGCGGCGGTCTTCGGGATCTTCTTCTATGCGCTGGACAAGGGCCATTCTCTTGAGCTTGCCCGGACGATGGCGATGAATACCCTGGTCGTCATGGAGATCTTCCACTTCTTCTTCATCCGCAATATCTACGGCGCATCTTTTACCTGGCAGGCAGTGCGGGGAACGAAGGTCGTCTGGATCTGCGTTATCTCCGTGACCATGGCCCAATTCGGCATCACCTATCTGCCCTTCATGCAATCGCTGTTTGGAACTGAAAGTGTGCCCCTGCAGGACGGCTTGGTGATCGTTGGGCTGGGGTGTGTGTTCTTCGCGCTGGTGGAGATCGAGAAGCAGATGCGGCTTGCGCTGCGAAAGCGGGTTTGAGGAGTAGTTTCTGCTGCTCAGCTAGTCGCTCGCGGCACAGACGAAGCTTCGTCACGCAGGAAATGTCGGCCGAGATGACCGACACCGTCCTGGATATCTGCCTCGATCGCCTTTGCGAGGGCTTGCAGGTCATTGGCCCGGATCGCGTCCATCGCTTCGGCGTGGCGGTCGATGCGATAGCTTTCTTCGAGCTTTGCTGTCGCCAGGCGCATGAAGGGACCGAGGCGCAGCCAGACGGACTCGATCAGTTCGAGTAGAACGCCGCTCGCCCCCGGCTCATACAAGGTGCGGTGAAACAGGAAGTTGAGCTCCGTCGAGCGGAGCAGATCATCGGCGCCATAGGCTTGGTCGATCTCCGCATCGATCACCTGCAGCCGCTCCAGCCTTGCCTTGTCGATATGGGGCAGCGCCCGCATGGCCGCGAGCGTTTCCAGGGCGGTGCGGGCGGCGATGATCTCCTCGAATTTCGAGAGGGTCATTTCCGGCACGCGTACGCGGCGATTGTCGAGATATTCCAGCGCACCATCCGCGACCAGGCGATGCAGTGCCTCGCGAACGGGCATGGCGCTCACCCCAAGGTCGTCGGCAACGCCGTTGATGGTAATCGCCAGACCAGGGGCGACCGCGCCCGACATGATACGGGCCCGCAGCGTCCGATAGACGCGCTGCTTGCGTGATTCCTCCGCCTTGCGTTCCTCAATCGCCATGATTCGACCGCGTTCTCCCCGTTTGTTATCGATGTCCGTTGCCTGACTTTCGCGGTTCGGACATTTACCCTCTTGAAATTTGATCAAACTAACATTTGGTATAGTCTGACGGAGTGCAAGGCCTGAAGGCCTTCATTCGCGACGTTCCAGGAAACTCACATGACCGCCAAGACCATCGGCATCCTCGTCACCGGCCATTCGCCTGCCGAACTCGCGAACGAGTATGGCAATTACGCCGACATGTTTGCCGCTCTGCTCGGCAAATTCGATTTCACCTTCAAACGCTATTTCGTTGTGGACGGCGAGTTTCCGGACAGCCCGACGGACGTCGATGGCTGGCTGCTGACGGGTTCCAAATTTGGCGTCTACGAGGATCACCCGTGGATCCGTCGGCTCGAAGACTTCATCCGACAGGTGCATGCCGCCAAGGTTCCCATGGTCGGCATCTGCTTCGGCCATCAGGTCATGGCGAAGGCACTCGGTGGCGAGGTCGAGAAGTTCAAGGGCGGCTGGTCTGCAGGCCCCGTGACCTACAAGCGTTCTGATACCGGTGAGGAGCAGGTCCTGCTTGCCTGGCATCAGGACCAGGTCATCCGCGTGCCCGATGGTGCAGAGGTCGTCGGCAAGACGGATGCCTGCGAGAACGCCGTCATCCGCTACGGCGACTGGGGGCTCTCCTACCAGCCACATCCGGAGTTTTCGCCGCGCTTCTTCGAGGGACTGGCAGAGGCGCGCAAGGCTGCCATACCCGAGCCCCTGTTCGAACGGGTGAAGAAGGTGGACGTGCCGATCGCAACCGATAAGATCGCCAAAGAGATCGGCGAGTTTCTCGGGCGCGACCGCTGAAGCGGGGCAGGACGCTTCTAAGCGTCCCAGCTTTCCTTGATGAAGGCCTCGAAGAAATCCGAGAAGGTCGCCACGCGAAGCGGTAGCTGTTCGTAGGGCGGGTAGTAGAGCGTCAGCCAGATCTCTGGCGTGTTCCAGCCCGGCAGCACCTCGAAGAGTTTGCCCGCGCGCAATTCCTCATCGACGATAAAGCGGGGGAGGAGGGCGATGCCTTCTCCTGCGATCGCGAGCTTGCAGAGAAAATCACCGTTGTTGATCGAGAACCGACCACGGGCTTCGACGGTCCTGACTTGTCCGGGTCGGCTCAGTTCCCAGGTCTCGGTCTTCGATTGATCGTGATAGCTGAGGCATTCGAGTGTCGTCAGATCCTCGGGGACCTTGGGTGTGCCATGGCGCGCCAGGAAGGATGGCGCGGCGACCAGCAGACGCGACACCGGACGGATCTTGCGCCAGATCGTCGACTTGTCCGTCGGCGGACCCGAAATGCGGATCGCGAGGTCGTAATTCTCCTGGAGAATGTCGACGAAACGGTCGGACAGTTCGATTGCGACGCTGGTGCGCGGGTGCATGATCGAAAACTGCGACAGTACCGTCGGCAGTACTTTCATTCCGAGCGACATCGGTGCGGAGACCCGGAGCGATCCTGCCGTTACCTTTTGCAGATCCCGGGTCTCCTCCGTCGCCCGGGCAAGACCTTCGACGAGCGGTGCGACGCGGGCGGCATAGGCGGCGCCCGCCGAGGTCAGCGTGACTTTCCGCGTTGTGCGCAACAGGAGCTGCACGCCGAGCTCATCTTCAAGGGCTGAGACCGTGCGCGTGACGGACGCCGGCGTTATGGCGAGCAAGCGCGCCGCTGCGCTGAAGCTGCTTTGGTCAGCGACCGTCAGAAAGGTCCTGATGGCTTCGAGCTCGCCCATCGGATTGTTGCTCCCAGTGAAATAATATCTGCAATATTACAGCTATTCTCAACCGAAAAGCCATGGCCCATATTCCGTTCAACAGAACAAAACCGGCGCGAGTGCCGGGAAAGGATCAGAGCCATGCTTACCCAGATCAAAGGCCTGCATCACGTTACCTCCATGGCTGCGGATGCCCAGGAAAACAACGATTTCTTCACGAAGACCCTCGGCCTTCGCCGGGTCAAGAAGACCGTCAACTTCGACGCTCCCGATGTTTACCACCTCTACTACGGCGACGAAGTCGGCAATGCCGGATCGGTGATGACCTATTTCCCGTTTGCCAATATGGGCAAGGGCGGTCGTGGTGCCGGTGAAGTCTCCGAGACCGTCTTCTCCGTGCCGAAGGGTACACTCGGTTTCTGGCAGGAACGCCTATCGAAACAAGGCGTAAAGGAACTCGGCTCCTATTCGCTCTTCGGCGAAGACCGCCTGCGTTTTGCTGGCCCTGATGGTGACGGCTTTGCGCTGGCCGAAGTCGATGGCGACAGCCGCGTGCCCTTCGCCGGTGGTCCGGTTGGCGTTTCGGAAGGTGTTCACGGTTTCCGCGGCGTGACCATGCGATTGCGCGACGAAGGTGCGACCGGCGAACTCCTGAAGTTCATGGGCTACCAGCCCGTCGACAAGCAGGGTGACTTCGTTCGCTATGCGGTCACCGGCGGCAATGGTGCCGACTATATCGATCTCGAAGTTCTGCCGGGTGCCTCGCACGCTCAGCAGGGTGCCGGTTCGGTGCACCACGTCGCCTTTGCCGTGGAAGACCGTGCGGCCCAGCTTGAAGTGCGCAAAGCGCTGCTCGACACGGGATATCAGGTGACGCCGGTCATCGACCGTGATTACTTCTGGGCGATCTATTTCCGCACGCCGGGTGGTGTGCTGTTCGAAATCGCCACCAACGAACCTGGCTTCAATCGTGACGAAGATACGGCCCATCTCGGCGAGGCGCTGAAGCTGCCGACCCGCTACCAGCAGTATCGCTCGCAGATCGAAGCCCATCTGACCCCGATCAAGGACTAATCGCAAGAGGGACGATGCCTAAACCTGAAGGCATCGTCCCTCTTGCGGAGGAAAGCATCATGGCAATCGATAGCTACATCCACCTCTACCAGGCACCGCAGGGTGCAGCACCGCTGGTCTTCACATTCCACGGCACCGGCGGCGACGAACATCAGTTTCCGGGGCTCGTGAACCGGATCCTGCCCGAGGCCGGGATCGTCTCGCCACGCGGGGACGTCTCGGAATACGGGGCTGCGCGCTTCTTCAAGCGCACCGGCGAAGGTGTCTATGACATGGCCGATCTCGCCCAGAGGACGGCCCAGATGGCTGCCTTCATCCGCGCGCACAAGGAGAAGAACCCGGATCGACCGATCTACGGGCTCGGTTACTCGAATGGTGCGAACATCATGGCTTCGGTCTTGTTCGAGGCGCCTGATCTCTTCGACCGCGTGATCCTCATGCATCCGCTGATCCCGTTCGATCCGCCGGCACAGCCGGGGCTTTCGGAGGTTGCGGTGCTCGTGACTGCCGGCCAGCGGGATCCGATCTGCCCGCTGCCGCTGACCGAGCGGCTGACGGCCTATTTCGAGGCGCAAGGCGCTCAGATCGAGACCTTCCTGCATCAAGGCGGACACGAAGTTTCGCAAGGCGAGGTCGACGCGATCGCCGCCTTCCTGCAGAAGCCCTGATATCAAGCACACGAAACACAAAAGGCCCGCAGACAGAACTGCGGGCCTTTTTTCGTCTCGGCCATCAGCCGATCTGGATCAGTGCCTTGATGAGGCCGGATTTCTCGCGCGCCCAGCGCGGCAGATCCGTGGCGAGATCTGCCAGGGTCGTGCGATGCGTGATCAACTGATCGATCGGCACGAGGCCATCGGCGATCGATTTGCGGACATGATCGAAGTCGACGCGGGTCGCGTTGCGGCTGCCGATCAGCATCATCTCGCGCTTGTGGAATTCGGGGTCGGAGAAGGTGATGTCCTCCTTGACCACGCTGACCAGCACGAGGCTTCCGCCATGGGCGACAAAGCGAAAGGCGCGCTCCATCGAGGGGCGGTAGCCCGTGGCATCGAAGACCACGTCGAAGCCGTCTCCTCCGGTCAATTCCCCGACCGCAGACTCGAGGCGGTCGTCGGCCAGAAGACCTGATGTGAAGCCGAGGCGATCCGCAGCCATCGACAGGCGCTCGCTGCTGGTGTCGAGCAGGGTTACGTCGTGTCCGGCGATGCGCGCAAAGATCGCTGTGCCAAGCCCGATCGGGCCTGCGCCAATGACCAGTGCACGTGAGCCCGAGGGCGCCATCGAGCGACGGACGGCATGGGCGCCGATCGCCAGAAATTCGACGGTTGCTGCGGCTTCCGGTGAAAGGTCGTCAGCGGGATAAAGGTTGACGGCAGGGACCGTGATCTCCTCGCACATTGCCCCATCCGTATGGACACCCAGCACGCGAATATTCGTGCAGCAGTTGGGCTTATCCTTGCGGCAAGCGATGCAGATGCCGCAGGCGATATAGGGATTGACGATCACCTTCGTGCCGGCACCCAAGTCGACGCCTTCACCCGCCTCCACGACAGTTGCCGAGATCTCGTGGCCCATGACGCGCGGGTATTCCAGGAAGGGGTGCTTGCCTTCGAAGATATGATAATCCGTCCCGCAGATGCCGACATGGCTGATCGCGATGCGGGCTTCGCCTGTTTTTGGACGCGGCGGCGGATCGCGATCGACGATCTCGAGACGGCCCGGTTCGACACACAATGCGGCCTTCATGCTTATTCCTTTCGGCTGCCCGGCAAGGTTTGACGAAAAAAAGGGGATGCCATTCGCGGCACCCCCACCTTGGGAAATTGTCAGCGGCTGCCGCGGCGGCGAAGCTGGTCGAAATAGACGATCAGGATGATCAGGGCACCGGTGATGATACGCTGCCAGAACGAGTTGACGTTCATCAGGTTGGCGCCGTTGTTGATCGTCGCCAGGATGAAGGCACCGAGCAGCGGACCCTGGACCGAGCCGACGGCGCCGAACAGGCTGGTGCCACCGATGACCGAGGAGGCGATTGCCTGCAGTTCCCAGCCTTCGGCCTGGGTGGCGTTGCCGATCCCGATGCGCGAGGCAAGCAGGATGCCGACGAAGGCAGCGCAGGTCGAGGACAGGATATAGGCCATGTAGATTGTGCGGTTGACGTTGACGCCGGAGAGACGGGCCGCCTCGCTGTTGGAACCGACCGCGAAGAGATAGCGGCCCCAGCGGCTCAGGTGCAGGAAGACATAGGCCGGCACGGCGACGACGATGACCATCCAGAACAGGCTGGGTACCCCGAGGAAGTCTGCACGGGCGAAGTTGGTGAAGGCCTCGTTGGAGATCGAGATCGTCGAACCATTGGTGATCAAGAGGCCGATGCCGCGCAGCGAAGTCAGGGTCGCGAGCGTGATGATGAAGGCCGGAAGCCCCATGCGCACGATGCCGAAAGCGTGGAACATGCCGATGGCGACACCCATCAGGAGGGTGAGGATGATCGCAAGCCAGACGGGCAGGCCCGCCGCCAGGAGCCAAGCGAGGATGACGCTGGCGAAACCGACCACAGCGCCAACCGAGAGATCGATGCCGGCGGTGATGATGACGAAGGTCTGACCCACGGCGAGGATCGCCGTCATCGCACCCTGACGCAGCAGGTTGCTGATGTTGTTGGGCGTCCAGAAGCTGTTGGTGGCAAAGCCAAGGAGCAGCCAGAGGAAGAGCAGGAGGCCGAGCAGCGTGAGGCTGAAGAGGATGCTCATGCCCCTCTTCGGTGCGACCTTGGTCTCGGTGGTGTCGGTGCTCATCTTTGTCCTCCCAGTCGTCTTTTCATGTCGTTGTTTGTGGGGATCACGTCTCAGACGCCGATCGCCTCGGTCAGCACGTCTTCATGCGATGCGGTTCGATAGTCATGGCTCGCCACCAGCTTGCCCTGGCGGAACACGTGCAGGCGGTCCGATAGCTCATAGACCTCCGGCAGGTAGGACGAGATCAGGATGATGCCGGCACCCTGCTTCAGGAGTTCCGCGAAGAGCCTGTAGATCTCGGCCTTGGTGCCGACGTCGACGCCGACGGTCGGTTCGTCGAAGATGAAGAGGCGCGCGCCGTGGCTGAGCCACTTGCCGATGACGATCTTCTGCTGGTTGCCGCCGGACATGGCCGATGCGAGCACGGCGCGGGTCGGCGTCTTGATCTTCAGATCGTTGATCTGCTTGTCGGCGTTTCCGGCTTCCAGCTTCGGGCTGATGGTGAGGCCCCGGCTCAGGCGTCCGAAGACAGGCAGGTTGATGTTGAGGCCGATCGGCAGGTTGAGGCAGAGGCCCTGGTCGCGCCGGCTTTCAGGGGCGAGCGCGATACCGAGGTCCATGGCCTTGCGCTCGGTATCGATGACGACCTTCTTGCCGTCCCAGAAGACTTCGCCTGCCGTCAGTTTGTGGCGGCCATAGAGACCGAGCGCGAATTCGCTGCGGCCAGCACCGATCAGGCCGTAGAGGCCGACGATTTCGCCAGAGCGGACCGAAAGCGAGACATCCGAGAAACCTGGGCCGGAAAGGCCCTTCGCCTCAAGGATGGTGGCACCGATCGGCAGCTTTTCCTTGTGGTAGATCTGCTCGATCGAACGGTTGATCATCAGCGAGATGAGTTCGGCGTCGTTGGTCTCGCCGATCAGGCGGGTGCCGACATGGGTACCATCGCGCAGGACAGACACGCGGTCTGCCAGTTCGAAGACCTCTTCCATGCGGTGGCTGATATAGACGATGGTGACGCCTTCCGACTGCAGGCGGCGGATGAGGCGGAACAGCTGGGCCGATTCCTGGCGGGTCAGATAAGCCGTGGGCTCGTCGAAGATTATAAAACGGATACCGCGCATCGCGGCTTTGGCGGTGGCGATCAGCTGCTGCTGGCCGATCGTGAGGTTGGCGAGAATTTCGCCGGCGGGCAGGTTGAAGCCGAGGTCGTCGAGCACGTTCTGCGCAGCCGTCGTCATGGCGCGCTGGCGCATGATGCCGCCCGATGACATCTCGTCGCCGAGGAACATATTGGCGGCGACCGAGAGATGCGGGCAGAGAACGACTTCCTGGTGCACGGCATTGATGCCGCGCTGGATCGCTTCGTTCGGGGTGGCGAGCGCGACCGGCTTGCCGCACCAGCGGATCTCGCCTGATGTGCGCGGAATGACGCCGGTCAGAAGCTTGATGAGTGTGGATTTGCCGGCGCCATTTTCGCCGACGATGGCGTGGATTTCACCGGCGAGGAATGTCACGGTCGCAGGCTTCAGGGCCTCGACGGCGCCATACTTCTTCTGCAGGCCGATGAGCTCGAGGATCGGCGTTCCCGGCGGGATGCGATCGGTCTCCAGCAGTACCGGCGCGTCGTCGTGCCGGTGGCTCACATCGTGCAGCGAAGTCATGTCATTCCTCCCAAATCGCAGGGAAATCGACGGGCGCCTCCTGCGCCCGCCGTTTCCGATCCGGCACGCGCGACATCCGTCGCGCGTGCCGAAGTCTCGATCAGTTGACCTTCGGGTTCAGAAGGGCATCGATCTTCGGGTCGGCCATGTTGGCCTGGGTCACGAGGTTTGCACCGGTGTCGACGAAGGTCTCGACCTTCTCGCCCTTGGAGACGGCGAGTGCTGTCTTCACGCCGTCGTAGCCCATGCGGTACGGATCCTGGACAACGAGACCGGCAAGTACGCCTTCCTTGAGGAAGCCGACGGTCTTTTCGTCAGAGTCGAAGCCGATGACCTTGATCTTGTCGCCGAGCTTGTTTTCGGCGATCGCCTGGCCAACGCCCTGCGCCATGATCAGGTTCGAGGCAAAGACGCCGACGATGTTCGGGTTTGCCGTGATCAGGTCGGTCATCATGTTGAGGCCGGTCGTGGCCTGGCCGTCGGCAAAGCGGTCGACGGTCACGGTGATGCCCGGATACTTGGTCTTCATCTGGTCGAGGAAGCCTTCGCGGCGCTGGTCGAGCGAGCCGACGCCCGGCAGGCTGGTGATGATGGCGACTTCGCCTTCTTCCTTGCCGGTCGCGGCCTTGATGGCGGCTGCAAGGCCGTCAGCGGCGATACGGCCACCCTGAACGTTGTCGGTGGTCAGGAACGAGGTGAAGGCCTTGGAGTCGGCGCCGGAGTCGATGCCGATGATCGGAACCGCCTTGGCTGCTTCGTCGATCGGCTTGCCGAGTGCCTTGAACTCTGTCGGCGAGATAACGACGGCTGCCGGCTTGCCGGCAACAGCGTTTTCGAGAATGCTGATCTGGCCGTTGATGTCAGACTCGGACTGAGCACCCAGTTCCGGCACGCTCACGCCGAGGTCCTTGCCGGCCTGGCGGGCGCCGGCGAGCACGATCTGCCAGTAGAAGGACGTGGTGTCCTTGACGATGATCGGAATGGTCACGTCCTGTGCGAAGGACGCGGCCGGCATCATCGACGTCATCATTGCAGCGCCGGCGATCCCCATCAGGGCGCGGCGAGTCATGCTCTTCAGAATGGTCATTGTGGTTCTCCTCTCAACGCGTCCTGTTCCTCCGGTGAGATCGACCTGCAGAACGCAACCGGGTCGATCTTTATCGATAAAAAACATTTTATCGAGGCACGCTACTCCAGCATTCTGGAGAATGCAAGCGGGCAAAAGCGGTCTCCTCCAAACCCCTTTTGCCCTTGATTTCAGGGCATTCCGGACCTTTTCAGACCCGGTGAACCTCTTCCGGATAGACGACGCCCTTCTTCAGGATGACGTTGCCGTAAATCCGCAATTCGGTGGTCGCGACGATGAATGCCGCCGTCTGGGCACGTTCGTAAAAGGCGAAGCGCTCAAGGCTTTCGAGCTGGAAGTCGCCTGCCAGTTTCGTGATCACGGACTGGAATTCGGCGCAGATTTCCGGGACCGCATGCGGGTCACCGACCACCTGCATGCGCCAGGCGGCATCCTCGACGAACTGGTCGAGCGGCATGTGAGCGAGGATCGCCTCCAGGATTTCGACGGCGCCGACGCCGTCTGCCCGGATGACCGGGGGACCCATGGTGCTCGCCGGGAAATTGCCGTCGGCAATGACGATCTCGTCGCCGTGTCCCATCGTGGCGATAGCGTGCAGCAGGTCAGGTCCGAGCAGGGGATGGATGCCTTTCAGCATGGTCAGCTCCTATTCCCGGACAGGCGCATCGCCGAGCGGCGGTGCAACGAGTGTGTGCGCCTCGAAGGGTGCAAAGGCGGAGGCCGGCAGTTCCTCAGTCGTCAGCGCCATGTTGCGGTGGAGGCTTTCCGGCTTTGCAGTGCCGATGATGACGGAGGCGACCGCCGGATGGTGCAACGGGAATTGCATGGCGAGCTGGGCGAGCGGCTTGCCGGCCTGCTTCGCCAGATCTTCCATCGCGCGCACCTTGCCGAGCACTTCGTCGGTTGCGGGGGTGTAGTCGAAATGCGCGCCTGGAACGGCGCCCGTTGCCAGGATGCCGGAATTGAAGACGCCGCCGGCGGTGATCGATGTGCCGCGCTTCTCGCAGAGCGGCAGCAATTCCTCGACGGCGGAGCGATCCAGCAGCGAATAGCGGCCAGCCATCAGGATGACGTCGATATCGATGTCAGCCATCATCTCCAGGCAGGCCGGCACCTCGTTGACGCCGAGACCGAAGGCCTTGATCGCGCCTGATGATTTCAGCTGGTCGAGCGCCTTGTAACCGCCGTCGCGCAACTGCTTCACATAGCGATCATTGACCTCGCGGCCATGGGTATAGACGCCGATATCGTGGACATAGAGGATGTCGATACGGTTCAGGCCGAGGCGCGCATAGCTGAAATCGACCGAGCGCATGATGCCGTCATAGCTGTAGTCGTATACCAGCTTGAAGGGCAGCGGATCGACGAAGCCGACATTCGGGATCTGGTCCTTCGGCACGGGCGCCAGCAGGCGACCGACCTTGGTGGAGAGCACATAGCTGTCTTCCGGCTTGTCGCGCAGGAAGTCGCCGACATAACGTTCGGCCTGGCCGAAGCCGTAGTGGGGCGCCGTATCGAAATAGCGGATGCCGTGATCCCAGGCGGCCTGCAGCGTTGCAATGCCCACATCACGCGGGCAGGGGCGGTAGAGGCCGCCGAGCGGGGCCGTGCCGAAGGAGTATTCGGTTACTTCGAGGGCGGTCTTGCCGATGCGTCTCGTCTTCATGCTCATATCCGGATCCCAGTTGTCGAGGTCAGAGGGTGGCACCGAGGTGCCACGGCACGAATTCGTTGTCGCCGTAGCCGAAGAGCTCGCTCTTGGTCTTCTGGCCCGAAGCGGTCTCGATGATCAGGTCGAAGATGTCACGGCCGAGACCCGAGACGCTGGCGTCTCCCGTAGCGATCACGCCGCAGTCGATGTCCATGTCCTCTTCCATCGACCTGTAGAGCGCAGTGTTGCTGGTCAGCTTGATGGAGGGCACGGGCCGAGAGCCGAAGCAGGAGCCGCGGCCGGTGGTGAAGGCAATCACGTTGGCGCCGCCGGCCACCTGGCCGGTCGCGGAGACGGGATCGTAGCCAGGCGTGTCCATGAAGACGAGGCCGTGTTCGGTCACGCGTTCCGCGTAATTGTAGACGGCGGTCAGCGGCGAGCGTCCGCCTTTGGCGACCGCACCGAGCGACTTTTCGAGAATGGTCGTCAGGCCACCCTTCTTGTTGCCGGGCGAGGGATTGTTGTCGAGCGAGGCGCCGTGCTGGGCGACATAGGCCTCCCACCAGGAGATCAGCCCATCGAGCTTGACGGCGACATCCTCGTTGACGGCGCGGCTGCGCAGGAGGTGTTCGGCGCCGTAGATTTCCGAAGTCTCGGAGAGGATCGCCGTGCCACCGGCGCCAGCCAGAATATCGACGGCAACGCCGAGTGCCGGGTTTGCTGTGATGCCCGAGAGGCCGTCGGAGCCACCGCATTGCAGGCCGACGATGATCTCGCTGACGGAGATCGGCTCGCGGCGCATCGTGCCGACTTCGGCTGCAATCTCCTTCAGGATCGAGAGTGCGTTCTCGACGGCGCGACGCGAGCCGCCGGCATCCTGGATATTGAAATGACGCTTCGAAGCACCGGCGCCGCTCTGACCGTAAAGCGTCAGCTGGTTCACTTCGCAGCCGAGGCCGACCATCAGCACGCCGCCGAAATTCACGTGTCTCGTGTAGCCGGCTATCGTTCTGTGCAGCGTGCGCATGCCGTCGCCGGTCGAGCTCATGCCGCAGCCCTGGTCGTGCACGATCGGGACAAAGCCGTCGATGCCTTCGTAATGCGGCAGGATGGTGCGGTTCGCGGCATCCGCGATCGCGCGACAGACCGTGGTGGAACAGTTCACGCTGGCGATGATGCCGATATAGTTGCGGGTCGCAGCGCGTCCATCGGCGCGGCGATAGCCCATGAAGGTGCGGCCCTTGTCCGCTGCCGTCGCCGTTTCGGGCTGGGCGAGGCCGCTGACCGAGAGGCGATCTTCGTCGAAGGCAAGATTGTGGGAATGGACGTGGTCGCCCGCAGCAATGTCCGTGGTCGCGCGGCCGATCGCCTGGGCGTATTTGACGACAGGCTCGCCCTGGCGGATGGCACGAACCGCCACCTTGTGGCCCGGATCAATCTTGGCCGCTGCCGGCGCGCCGCCCGGCAGGACATGCCCGGCTTCGATCGCAACAGTGGTCACGGCAACATTGTCGTCCTGCGATAGCAGGATGCAGGCTGGTTTCGACACCCGATGTTTCTCCCATGCGTCCGGCTGACCGGATCCTGTGTTTTGTCTTTTATCGGCAATAGACAGTTGCTCGTCAATGGGTATGATATCGATAAAGAACAATTTGCTCCAGCTCGGAGCGGGAGGAACAGAAACCCGAGACGAGGAGAGGAAGGCCGCCGCAATCGGTGGTTTCCATTGCGCGGGTTCGCATCTTGCGCCAAGAGGCAAAAGACCGAAGCGCCAGATAACATCAACCGGGCAGATCCATGGCCAAGCAGAACACCGTCTTCAAGGATGCTTACAACCGCACGCTGAAGCTGATCGAGGAAACGGATACGCTTCCTTCGGAGCCGGAGCTCGGCGGGCTTCTGAGTGTCAGCCGCACGACCGTCAGGGCCGTACTGACGCGCCTCGGAGAAGCCGGGCTGGTCGCCTGGGACAAGCGGTCGAAGACGGTGTTGCGGCGGCCGGTCCGAAACGACTATTTCCCTGACGAGGAGACCAACTCTCTTTCTGATATCATCGAGCGCAGCTTCATGCGGCGCATCCTCGCTGGTGGCGCGCAGCCGGGCATGCAGATCAACGAGCTGGAGCTTGCTCGCGAGATCGGTATCGGCACCACGAGCGTGCGCGAATTCCTCATCCGTTTCAGCCGTTTCGGGCTGATCGAAAAGCGACCAAACAGCCATTGGGTCTTGAAGGGCTTTACCCGCGAATTCGCGCTCGAGCTAACCGAGGTGCGCGAAATGTTCGAGCTGCGCTCGGCGGCAAGCTTCGTCCATCTGGCCGAGGACCATCCGGCCTGGGACGAACTCCGGCTGGTGGAGGCGCAACACCATGCGCTGCTGGCAGATATCGACAATCGCTACATGGACTTCTCAGAGCTCGATGAACGGTTTCACCTGCTCGTCCAGAAGGCCTCGAGCAATCGCTTCATCATCGACTTCTACGATATCATCACCATCGTCTTTCACTACCACTACCAGTGGAACAAGACGAATGCGCGGGCCCGAAACCAGCGGGCGCTGGAAGAGCATCTCGACTATATCAGCGCGCTGTTTTCCCGCGATGCCGGAAAGATCGAAAAGGCCTGCCGCCAGCATCTGAAATCGGCACGCGAAACATTGCTGCAATCCATCCAGGAGCCTGCCTGAGCCATGAATACGCCCATCCTGCAATTCGGCACGAGCCGGTTTCTCCAGGCGCATGCGGACCTCTTCGTCAGCGAGGCCATGGAGGCAGGGAAGGCACTAGGGTCGATTACTGTGGTGCAGACATCAGGTGATGCCTCCCGGGCCGGGCGCATCGGGGCCTTGTCGGCGCCCGAGGGGTTTCCGGTCATCATCAGGGGTCTGGAAGACGGAAAGCCTGTGGAGCGCGAGTTGCGCGTGCGATCGGTCAGTCGGTCGCTGTCCACGGCAACCAATTGGGACGAGGTCACCCGGATCTTCGTCGAAGAAGCGCGCGTCGTTCTCAGCAATACCGGGGACAAGGGTTATGCCCTGGTTGACGGCGACACGGTCGATGGCGTCCCGCGTTCCTTTCCGATGAAGCTCCTGGCATTGCTGCATGCGCGTTTCCGTGGTGGTGGCATGCCGCTGACCATCTTGCCCTGTGAGCTGATCTCGCGAAACGGCGAGGTGCTTCAGCGACTGATCGTTGATCTCGCAAGCCGACACATTCCCGACGCGATGTTCGTTGCCTGGCTGACCGACGGTGTCATCTGGGGGAACACGCTTGTCGACCGTATCGTCTCCGCGCCGATCGAGCCGGCGGGGGCGATTGCGGAGCCCTATGCGATCTGGGCGATCGAGTGGCAGCCGGGACTGACCCTTCCCTGTGAGCATCCTTGCATCAGGCTCGTCGACGACCTGACGCCCTATGAGCGGCTGAAGCTGCACATTCTCAATCTCGGCCATACGGTTCTTGCCGATCGCTGGCAGAGCCAAGGCCGGCCGGCTGCTGAATGCGTCAAGGACATTCTGGCCGATCCGGCGATCCGTGCTGAACTGGAGGAGATTTACCACGAGGAAGTCGTGCCCGGTTTTCGGGTGCATGGTCTCGGGGACGAGGCTGAGGTCTATGTGGCGACCACGTTGGAGCGCTTCCTCAATCCCTATCTGAAGCACCGCCTGGCTGACATCGCCGGCAATCATGCGGAGAAGGTCGTCCGCCGCATCATCGGTTTCCAGGAATGGTGCCCAGGCGTGGGTATGCCTCGACTGTCAGCGATCGCGCAACGTTGATCCGGGGCGCTCAGGCTTGTGGCATGCCCTTCGAGCGCATGCGGCGACGGAAAGCCGTCGGCTTTTCGACAAAACGCTGGCTGAAAGCCTCATAGAAGCGGGAGACCGAGCCAAAGCCGCTTTCGAAGGCGACGTCGGTGATCGAGAGGTCGGTTGAGATCAGCAGGGACTGGGCGGTGTCCAGACGGTGGCGCACGATCGCCTGGTTGATCGTGTGGCCGACGGCACGCTTGAAGATCGACATGGCATAGTTCGGGTGCAGACCGACGGCGTTTCCGACATCATCGGCCGAAATGTTTTCGAGGGCGTGTTCGGCAATGAAGCGCAGCATGCGCTCGATGTGTTCGACGCGCTCGCTGTCATTGGCGCTGAAACTGGCGATCGCCGAGCCTTCCTCACGAAGATCCCGCCATCCATCGCGCTCGATCCGAAGAACACGGGCTGTCAGTTCGTTGCGCACGATCTCGGTCAGGTTCTCGTCCCCTGCCAGGAGTTCCTCGCGCCAGCGCTGGAAGATGTCCCGATCCCAGGAGCGGATTTCCAACGCCTCGATCATGGCGCCGCGGAAGACGGCGTCGCGGAAGCGGCTGAGATTGGCCAGTCCAAGGAAGACGGACATCGGGACATAGAGGCAGACGAAACGGGTGCCTTCCCGGCGGTCGGTCACCTGGTGCGGGATCATGCCCCAGAAGAGGCAGAGGCGCCCCTCATCGACCGTCAGCTCGCGTCCGTCGAACCAGTAGGTCATCTGGCCCGTCAGCACGAAGTTGAGCTCGATCTGGCTGTGCATGTGCGGCCCGGCCATGCGATGGACCGTCAGGCTCTCTCCCGCACAAAAGCGGTGATCGCCGAAGATGACCAGCGGGTGTCGCGGGTCATGGTCGGGATGCACGGGGACCGATTCGTCCACCAACAGGGGCTTCACATGTTCCAAATCTTAGGATCCCGGAAAAGATCGGCAAAAACTCGGTAGATTATTACGGGTTTGAATCGGATGATCAAGATGAGCTGAGAATTCCGCTCCGGTGGGATCCGGGGCTTCAAGCTCGGCATATGCAATGCATAACGGTCATAGGGAGGAAAACATGACCTTTTTCAAAAGCCTGAGCAGCCTTGCTCTGGGTGCTGCCCTTCTGTCGTCCACCGCATTCGCCGGTGAAATCGTGCTCAACTCCGACCATTCCGATCCGGCGCCGAAAAAGGCGATGGAAGAATTGATCGCTGATTTCCAGAAGGCCAACCCCGACATTACGGTCAAGTGGAACAACTTCGACCACGAAGGCTACAAGTCCGCCATCCGCAACTTCCTGACTGCTGACGCTCCCGATGTCGCCGCATGGTATGCTGGCAACCGCATGGAGCCCTTCGTCAAGGCCGGTCTGTTCGAAGACGTCTCGGATGTCTGGGAAGCCAATGGTCTGAACGACCAGCTGAAGTCCGCTTCCGCCTCGATGACCATCGATGGCAAGAAGTGGGGCGTGCCTTACACTTATTACCAGTGGGGCATCTACTATCGTAAGGACATCTTTGCCGAACAGGGCATCGAGCCGCCGAAGAACTGGGCCGAATTCCTCGCTGCCTGCGAAAAGCTGAAGACCGCCGGTATCACGCCGATCACCATCGGCACCAAGGCCCTGTGGCCGACGGGCGGCTGGTTCGACTATCTTAACCTGCGCGTCAACGGCTACGAGTTCCACATGGAGCTGACCTCCGGCAAGGTTCCCTATACGGATCCGCGCGTGAAGGCCGTGTTCGAAAAGTGGGGCGAGCTGGTGAAGGCCGGTTACTTCAACGAGAACCATGCCGCGATCGACTGGCAGGATGCTATCCCGCAGATGGTTCAGGGCAAGGCTGCCATGTATCTGATGGGCAACTTCGCTGTCGCCACCATGAAGGATGGCGGCCTGAAGGAAGAGCAGATCGGCTTCATGCAGTTCCCGGAAATCACGGCCGGCATTCCGATGTCGGAAGAGGCTCCGACCGATACGTTCCACATCCCGTCGGGCGCGAAGAACAAGGAAGACGCGAAGAAGTTCCTCGCCTACCTCGCTTCGCCGGAAGCCCAGACGAAGATGAACGCGACGCTCGGCCAGCTGCCGGTCAACAACAAGGCCGAAAAGCCGGCCGATCCGTTCCTCAGTGCCGGTTTCGAGATGCTGTCGAACGCCTATGCGCTCGCTCAGTTCTATGACCGCGACGCCAACGCCGAAATGGCGAAGGCCGGCATGGAAGGCTTCCAGGAATTCATGGTCAAGCCAGACGATATGGACCGGATCCTGGAGCGCCTCGAAAAGGTTCGCGCCCGCGTCCACAAGTAAGCCATAGAGCTCCCTGCGCCGGGTGCTGTGGGTCTCCCTGAGCCCACGGCATCCGGTTGCCGTTTCCCTTTTCATCAGAGGTGCCGCCATGAGCAACACCGTTCCTTCGTCCTCCGGCTTCTGGAAGCGAAACCAGCAGACGCTTGCGCCTTTCCTGTTCCTGGCGCCCGGCATGCTGATGTTCCTGATCTATGTGCTCGTGCCGATCTTCGAGTCGATCTGGATCAGCTTCCATGACTGGGACGGTCTCGGCGCGATGACCTGGATCGGTTTCGGCAATTATGTCGAACTCGCCGATGACGACACCTTCTACACCTCGCTCTACAACAACCTGATCTGGCTGGTGCTCTACCTGCTGTCGATCCCGGCGGGGCTTGCAGTCGCACTCTTCCTCAACCAGACAGTCACGGGCATCCGGCTCTACAAGTCGCTGTTCTTCTTTCCCTTCGTGATCAGCCAGGTCGTCGTCGGCCTGATGTTCACCTGGTTCTACGCTCCGGATTTCGGCCTGTTTTCGAAGCTGACGGAAATGCTGTTCGGCGAACAGATCGCCGTTCTCGCCGACGAGCGCTACGTGACCTACGGCATCATCATTGCCGGACTCTGGCCGCAGACGGCCTATTGCATGATCCTCTACCTGACGGGTCTGAACAACATCAATCCGGAGCAGGTGGAAGCCGCTCGCATGGACGGTGCCAAGGGGCTGAAGCTGCTCTGGTTCGTGATCCTGCCGCAGCTGGCACCGGCAACATTCATCGCCATGGTCGTGACCGTCATCGGTTCGCTGCGTTCCTTCGACCTGGTGTCGATCATGACGGCGGGCGGCCCTTACGGGTCGAGCTCCGTCCTCTCCTACTTCATGTATGAGCAGGCGCTCTCCGAATACGGCTTCCGCATGGGCTACGGCGCATCGATCGCGGTCGTGCTGTTCCTGATCATGATGGTCTTCATCTCGCTCTTCATCGTCCGCATGCTCGCCCAGGAAAGGAACGCCTGATGTTCCCCACTCCGATCCAGAAGGCCTCGCCCTTTGCGCAGACGGCCTACAAGATCCTGCTGCCGGTTGCCCTCTTCCTCTGGCTCCTGCCGCTGATCGGCGTCGCGATCACGTCGGTGCGTCCGGCGGGTGACCTCGCGGCCGGCAATTATTTCGGCATCCCGTCGGGCTTTGCCGGTTTCGAGAACTATTCGGCAGTCTTCAACAACTCGCCGATCGGCTATTACATCCTGAACTCGTTCAAGGTGACGATCCCGACGGTCATTGGTGCGGTGGCGCTGTCCTGCCTCACGGGCTTTGCCCTTGCTGTCTACAAGTTCAAGGGCAATCTGGTCCTGTTCTTCTTCTTCGTGGCCGGCAATTTCATCCCGTTCCAGATCCTCATGGTGCCGGTGCGTGACATGACGCTCAGGGCCGGTCTCTACGACACGACGATGGGCCTCGTGCTCTTCCACGTCGCCTTCCAGACCGGTTTCTGCACGCTCTTCATGCGCAATTTCATCAAGGGCCTGCCGTTTGCGCTGATCGAGTCTGCACGCGTCGAGGGCGTCTCGGAATGGCGGATCTTCCGCTACATCGTGCTGCCGCTGATGCGTCCCGCAATTGCCGCCCTCTCGGTGCTCGTCTTCACCTTTGTCTGGAACGACTACTTCTGGGCGACGGTTCTCGTGCAGGGTCAGCATGCCATGCCTGTGACCGCCGGCCTTTATTCGCTGAACGGGCAATGGGTCGCCGCCTGGCATCTCGTCTCGGCCGGATCGATCGTTGCGGCTCTGCCGCCGGTCGCCATGTTTTTCCTGATGCAACGGCATTTCATTGCCGGCCTGACGCTTGGAGCGACCAAGGGATGAGCAAGATTGTCACCATTGATTCCGGCCAGCTTGCGCTGAGCCTGCGTCTGCCGGAGCTCGGCATGCCGGAAATTCTGTCTTTCGGGGCGGAGCCCGCAGACGCCGATCCTTTGTTCGAAATCGAACGGTCGAGCCGCGTCAATGGCATGGATGTGGCCGTGCCCTCAACCGTTCTCCTGCCGACGGGCGGCATGGGCTTCTTTGGTTGGCCGGCGATATCGGGGCATCGTGGCGGGCGTGATTTTGTCGCCCAGTTCGGCAAGTGGGAGTTTTTCCGCGACGGGCATCGCACCGTGCTTGCCGGTCTCGATCCCGTGGCCAAGCTGGCCATTTCGATTACGCTTACAGCCTATCCCTCCGGTCCCATCTCGATGGCGACGAAGCTCACGAACCGGGGCGAGACGGACTACCAGCTTGACCGCTGCATGGCCGGCACGTTCCTCGCGCCTGCCGGCGATCTGCAGGTGATGAGCTTTACCGGCATCTGGGGTCGCGAATTCCAGACCCGGCGCGAGTTGCTCGGCAATGGCACCTGGATTCAGGAAAATCGTCGTGGCCGCACGTCGCATGACCGTTTCCCGATGCTGTTCATCGAAAGCGAGACCCAGATCTTCGGCGTGACGCTCGGCTTCAGCGGCAACCACCAGATGGTGATCGACCGGACCGATGATGGACGGCGCCTCGTGCATCTCGGTGAGTTGTTCGAACCGGGCGAGATCATCCTTGGACCGGGCGAAAGCTATGAAAGCCCTGTTGCCTATGCCGGCGCGGATACCGAAGATTTCCACGCCTTCGTGCGCGAAGAGCTGACAACCTGGCCGGGCGGCACCATGAGCCCCCGTCCGGTGACACTCAACACCTGGGAAGGCAATTATTTCGACCACCAGATGGATTCGCTCAAAGCCCAGGCGACGGCTGCTGCCGAGCTCGGTATCGAGCGCTTCGTGCTGGATGACGGCTGGTTTGGCAAGCGCGATAACGACACGACGAGCCTCGGCGACTGGGATATCGATCCGCGGAAATATCCTGAAGGCCTGAAGCCGCTGGTCGATCATGTCACCGGGCTCGGCATGCAGTTCGGCATCTGGTTCGAGCCTGAGATGGTCAACCCCGTCTCTGAACTCTACAAGGCGCATCCGGATTGGGCGCTGACGATCGAGGGCCGTCCGATCCTGGAATCGCGCACCCAGCTGGTGCTGGACCTGACGCGTCCCGAGGTCTCCGACTATCTCTTCGGCAAGATCGATGCGGTGCTCTCCAACCATGCCGTTTCCTACATCAAGTGGGACATGAATCGCGATCTGACGCATGCCGCGGGTCGCGATGGCAAGGCGAAGATCGCGGCCCAGACGCGTGCCGTCTATGCGCTGATGGACCGCGTTCGCGCCGCGCATCCCAATGTCGAGATCGAAAGCTGCGCCTCCGGTGGCGGCCGTATCGATTACGGCGCGCTTGCCCGCACCCATCGTGTGTGGACCTCGGATTGCACCGACGCTCTGGAACGGCTCGAAATTCAGCGGGGCGCAACGGTCTTCGTGCCGCCGGAGATCCTGGGGTCCCATATCTCGGCATCGCCAAACCACCAGACGGACCGCCGTCATAGCCTGTCCTTCCGGGCACTGGTGGCGCTTGCCTATCACCTCGGTGTCGAGCTCAATCCCCTAGAGCTTTCGGACGAAGAGCGCGATGAACTGAAGGTCTATATCGAGACCTACAAGCGTCTTCGCGGGCTCTTCCATGCGCCGGGCGCTTCCTTCCGGCTGGAGCCGCTCGACGGACGGTATGTCTGGGGTGCGGCAAGCGCCGAGCGTATCGTCGTGATCGTCGCGCAAGGGCCGCAGATGGTGGGCGAACAGCCCGCACCGCTGAGGCTGCCCGAGAGTGTGACGCAGATCGGTGGGCGGTGGACCATCTCGCAGATCCTTCCGGTCGAACCGGAATTCATCCGCATTTCCGAGGGGCAGAAGAGGCTTCTGTCAGGCGCGATCAACTTCGATCTCGCCAATGCCGGCCTGTCCGGCCTGCCGCTGCCGATGCTGCGGCCCGAAAGCGCTTTGCTCCTCGAACTCATTCCTTCAAAGGGAGGCAATACCCATGGCTGACGTGAGCCTGCGCGGCGTCAAGAAACAATTCGGCGCCTTGAGCGTCATCAAGGGCGTCGATCTCGACGTGAAGGACGGCGAGTTCTGCGTGTTCGTCGGTCCGTCTGGCTGTGGCAAGTCCACGCTTCTGCGGATGATCGCCGGCCTCGAGGACATCACCGAGGGCTCGCTTGCGATCGGCGGCAAGGACATGACCAGCATCGGCCCATCCGAACGGGGTGTGGCCATGGTTTTCCAGTCCTACGCCCTCTACCCGCATATGACAGTCTCGGAAAACATCGGCTTTGGCCTCAAGATGACTGGTCATTCGAAGGCCATGATTGCGGAGCGGACGGCTGTTGCCGCCAAGCTCTTGCAACTTGAGCCGCTTCTCGATCGAAAGCCCGGCCAGCTCTCGGGCGGTCAGCGCCAGCGCGTGGCCATCGGTCGTGCCATCGTGCGCAATCCGGAAGTCTTCCTGTTCGACGAGCCGCTCTCCAACCTCGATGCAGCGCTGCGCGTCCAGATGCGCACGGAGCTTTCCAAGCTGCATCAGGACCTCAAGGCAACAATGATTTACGTCACGCATGACCAGGTCGAAGCCATGACCATGGCCGACAAGATCGTGGTGCTGTCCGCCGGCAAGATCGAGCAGGTCGGTTCGCCGCTGGAGCTCTATCATCGCCCGAACAATCTCTTCGTTGCCGGCTTCATCGGCTCGCCGAAGATGAATTTCCTGAAGGTGCAGGTTTCTGCGGCTGAGGGTGCTGCCGTCGTCCGCCTGCCTGGGGCCGATATTTCGATCCCGACGCATGGGGCGAGCGTTCCGGCCGGCGAGATGACCTTCGGCCTGCGTCCCGAGCACATCGATGCGACCGGCAAGGGCGATGTCGTCATCGAGGCGACCGTCAAGCTCGCCGAGTATCTCGGCTCGGAGACGCTGTTCTTCGTCACACTCGCCGATGGTTCGGAGCTTTCGGTGAAGGCCGATGGCCTGGCCAGCGAGAAGCCTGGCCAGACGCTGCGCCTCGGCATCAATGCCAAGGCCTGCCATCTGTTCGACAAGGACGGCAAGGCCGTCATCAATGGGGATCTGACACGATAATGCTGGGCGTCTGCTACTATCCGGAACACTGGGACGAAAGCCGGTGGCGAACCGACGCGCGCCGGATGCGCGAACTCGGCATTTCTTTCGTGCGTATCGGTGAATTCGCCTGGTCTCGCCTGGAGCCCTCGCGCGGTACCTTCACGTTTGAATGGCTCGACCGGGCGATCGACGTGCTGCACGAAGCGGGCCTCAAGGTCGTGCTGGGAACGCCGACCGCGACCCCGCCCAAGTGGCTTGTGGACGAATGCCCTGACATCATCCCCTATGACGAACAGGGCCGCCCGCGCGGTTTCGGGTCGCGTCGCCATTACACCTTCTCATCGGAGACCTGGTGGAAGGAGAGCGCCCGGATCGTCGAGATCGTTGCCAAGCGCTACGGGACCCATCCCGGTATCGTCGGCTGGCAGACCGATAACGAATATGGCTGCCATGACACGACCCTCTCCTGGGGCCCTGAAGATCTGAAGAGCTTCAAGCGCTGGCTGCGTCTGCGTTACCAGTCGACTGACCAGCTGAACGAGGCCTGGGGTTCGGTCTTCTGGTCGATGGAGCTCAATAGTTTCGACGACGTGGCGCTGCCGAACCTGACGGTGACCGAGCCGAACCCGGCGACGCGTCTCGACTTCTGGCGTTTCCATTCGGATCAGGTCGCGGCCTATGACAAGATGCAGTGCGAGATCATCCGCAAGCATTCGCCCGACCGCTGGATCACCCATAACTTCATGGGCTTCGTCTCGGATTTCGACCACTTCAAGGTCGGCGACAATCTCGATCTCGCCTCCTGGGACAGCTATCCAATCGGTTTCGTCGAGAAGTTTCCCTTCACCGAAGACGAGCGCAATCGCTGGGCCGAGACTTCGCATCCAGATATCGCGCCCTATCACCACGATCTCTACCGCGCCGTCGGCAAGGGTCGCTTCTGGGTGATGGAGCAGCAGCCTGGTCCGGTGAACTGGGCGCCGTGGAACCCCGTGCCGAAACCCGGCATGGTGCGTCTGTGGACCTGGGAGGCGCTGGCGCATGGCGCTGATGTCGTCAGCTATTTCCGCTGGCGCCAGGCGCCCTTTGCGCAGGAACAGATGCATGCCGGTCTGAACCTGCCCGGCCTCGACGAGTGGTCGCCCGGCGGTAAGGAAGCCATGCAGGTCTCAGACGAGCTGGCCGCCCTCGGCGCGCTTCCCGAGACGAGCAAGGCGCCTGTCGCGCTGGTCTTCGATTACCAGAGCTACTGGTCGACGATGATCCAGCCGCAGGGCAAGGACTTCCGCTATGAGGAACTGTGCTTCCGCTGGTATGAGGCACTGCGCCATCTCGGCCTCAATGTCGATTTCGTCCGTCCGGGCGCGTCGCTTGAGGGTTATCCGCTTGTTGTCGTGCCCTGCATGACGGAAGTCACCGAAGCCGCACGGGCCGAGCTTGAGAAGGCCAAGGGTGTCGTCGTGATCGGTGCCCGCACGGGTTCGCGCGACCGCAATTTCCGCATCCCGGAAAACCTGCCGCCGGGTCCGCTCGGCAGCCTGACGGGCAATCGCGTGATCCAGGTTTCCTCGATGCGCCCCGGGCTTGAGGATGGCGTTTCCGGTGCGGTTTCGGGCGGTGCGATCCGTTGGCGGGAATATTTGGAGACATCGGCTTCGGTTCTCGCCACTTTCGAGAACGGCGATCCGGCGCTCACCGAGAATGGCAATGTGCTCTACCTCGCCTGCTGGGCGGATTCCGGGCTGCTTGCTGACGTACTCGAGCTTGCAACGAAGAAGGCTGATGTCCCGACGCTGCCGGTCCCAGATACGATCCGCATCCGTCGCCGCGGCGATCTCGTCTTCGCCTTTAATTACGGAACGGAAGACTGGACGCTCCCTGAAGGTGCCGATCCAGTGCTTGGCGAGAGCGTGCTGAAACCGCAGGCCGTCGCCGCCTGGCGCGGGTAATTCCGAATGTTTGAAAGGGCCGGCGTCATGCCGGCCCTTTCCGTTTGTCGTGCAGCTCGCACGGAACTCATCCATCGCTCACCGGTTTGCCCTTGGACATCGCTACAAGGAGCAAGCCCATGGCCGACTATCCGACACCCCCATTTTCGCAGAAGAAACTCCCGATGCCGGGACGCACCTCGGATATGACGCCGAGGCCTGATCATGGCGAGGAGAGTTACAAGGGGTCGGGCAAGCTCGAAGGGCTTAAGGCGATCATCACCGGTGGCGACAGCGGGATCGGGCGTGCCGTGGCAATCGCCTATGCCCGTGAAGGCGCCGATGTTCTGATTTCCTATCTCGATGAAGACGAGGACGCGAAAGAGACGGCTCGCTGGGTCGAGAAGGCGGGGCGCAAGGCTGTGCTTGTGCGAGGGGACATCCAGAGCGCCGAGCATTGCAGGCAGATGGTCGACACGGCGGCTCGTGAACTGGGCGGCATCGACATTCTGGTCAACAACGCTGCCCATCAGGCCACGTTCGACGACATTACCGAGATCCCGGACGAGGAGTGGGAACTGACGTTTCGGGTCAATATCTACGCGATGTTCTATCTGACCAAGGCCGCCGTGCCGCATATGACGAATGGCGGGTCGATCATCAACACCGCTTCGATCAATTCCGACAGCCCCAATCCGTCATTGCTCGCCTATGCCACGACCAAGGGCGCGATCCAGAATTTCACGGCGGGTCTTGCGCAGATGCTGGCGGAGAAGAAGATCCGTGCCAACACGGTTGCACCCGGGCCAATCTGGACACCCCTCATCCCGTCAACCATGCCGGAGGAGTCGGTGAAGAACTTCGGCAAGCAGGTGCCGATGGGACGCCCCGGGCAGCCCGCGGAATTGCAGACAGCCTATGTGATGCTGGCAGACCCGCTTTCGAGCTACGTCTCCGGCGCGACCATCGCTGTTACCGGCGGCAAGCCGATCCTCTGAGGGGTTGTTGATCCAAACGACTGTCGCTTGCCTTTCACAGAAGGCGTGGCATGGTTCCGGTCATGCGCAAAGTGATTTTGATCGTTCTCGACGGGCTGCGTTACGACGTGGCCCGTACCTGTCTAGGCTATATGGAAGGCCTCGTTGCGGCCGGCCGGGCTGATGTCCGCAAGCTGACTTGCGAACTGCCGGCCATGTCCAGGCCACTTTACGAAACCTTGCTGACGGGACGTCGGCCCGTGGATCACGGCGTGGTCAGCAATGGGGTGGTGCGTCGGTCGAGCGGTGACAATCTCTTCGGCCGGGTCCGGGCACAGGGTAAGACCACCGCTGCGGCTGCCTATCACTGGGTCTCGGAACTCTATGTCTCCTGCCCGTTTGACCGCCATCGCGACCGCATCCTGGTCGATGGCACCGGAGACATTACACACGGCCTGTTCTACTGGGACGACGCCTACCCGGACAGCCATCTCTTCGCCGATGCCGAATGGCTGATCCAGGCCAAGGCGCCGGACTTTCTCTTGCTCCATCCGATGAATGTCGACGATGCCGGTCATAAACACGGGGGCGACAGCGTCGGGTATCGAAATGCAGCGCGCCTGCAGGGCGACCTTCTTGCGCGACATCTGCCGGCCTGGATTGAGGCCGGTTATACGGTGATCGTCACCGCCGATCATGGCATGGGTGACGATGGCAATCATGCGGGGCCGACGCCCCAGGAGACCGAAGTGCCGTTTTATACGGTCGGTTTCCGGCTCGATCGCGCTGCACCTATCAAGCAAACCGAGATTGCGGGGCTCATCTGCCGGCTGATGGAGATCGATCCCGGTCAGATGCCGGCCTTCTCGGATGCCGTTGATCCCATCTGAGACAATCTGTTCCTGATCCGGTCGGGCTGCCTGCCGTAATGGGTAGTAATGACCTGCAGGAGTTTGCGATGTCCGACTTTTCTGGAATGACCTCCCTCAACCCCGGCTACCGTGCACTTGTGCTCGGGGCGAGTGGAGGGATCGGTGGCGCTTTCGTCGCGGCGATCAAGGCTGACCCCGCCTGTGGCTCCGTCGTTGAACTATCGCGCAGCCGCGATGGCTTTGACATTACCGATGAAGCCAGCGTCAGCGCTGCAGCCGCCCGGCTTTCCGAGGCTGAGTTGAAGTTCGATCTCGTCATCTGCGCCACGGGTGCGCTCGTGATCGACGGCAATGGTCCGGAAAAGACGATCAAGGCAATCCAGGCGGATGTGATGGCGGCGCAGTTTGCGCTGAACGCAATCGGACCGGCGCTCGCGCTGAAGTATTTCGGGCCTCTCTTGTCCAATGAAGGCAAGAGCGTATTCGCGACGCTTTCGGCGCGGGTCGGCTCAATCGGTGATAACAAGCTCGGCGGTTGGATTTCCTATCGTTCGGCCAAGGCAGCGCTCAACCAGATCACCCGCACGTCTGCGATCGAAATCGCCCGGTTACGGCAGAAGGGCGTGGTCGTCACCCTGCATCCGGGTTCTGTGGATACCGGCTTCTCGGGTGGCTTTTCCAAGGGGCATGACCGGATCCAGCCGTCCGAGAGCGTGGCCATGATGCTCTCCGTTCTGGATCGGCTTGAGCCGGCTCAGACGGGTGGCTTCTTCGCTTATGACGGCCAGCCGATCGAATGGTAACGCCTTCCCGCATCCATCTGGTCCTCGGCGATCAGCTCAGCCATTCGCTGTCTGCCCTCGCCGATGCTGATCCGGAGACCTCGCTCGTTCTCATGGCGGAAGTCATGAGCGAGGCGACCTACGTCAAGCACCACAAGAAGAAGATCGCCTTTCTCTTCTCCGCCATGCGGCACTTCGCCGAGGAGTTGAGAGAGAAGGGTCTTCAGGTTCGTTATGTCACTCTCGACCATCCTGAAAACACGCAGAGCCTGAAGGGGGAACTGGCCCGCGCGCTTGCAGACGCCGCTGCAGCCTCCGTCGTCGTGACGGAATGCGGGGAGTGGCGTCTGGCGGAGGATATGCGCGGATGGGAAGCGTCCCTCGGTGTGCCGGTCGAGATCCGCGACGATGATCGCTTTCTCTGTTCCATCGAAGACTTCCGGGACTGGCGTAAAGGCCGCAAGCAGCTGCGCATGGAGTATTTCTATCGCGACATGCGCCGGCGTCACCGGGTGCTTCTGGAAGGCGAGGATCCTGTCGGCGGCAAATGGAATTTCGATGCCGAGAACCGCAAGCCACCGGCCGAGGGGCTGAAGGGGCCGAAGCGCATCAGCCACGCCAAGGATGCGATCACGACATCCGTAATGGCGATGGTCGAGGAACGCTTTGCCACGCATATGGGCTCGCTCGAAAGCTTCCATTTTGCGATGACTGCTGCCCAGGCCGAGAAAGAGCTCCAGCAGTTCATCGACGAGATCCTGCCCACTTTCGGCGACTATCAGGACGCGATGGTGAAGGGCGAGCCCTATCTCTACCACTCGCTGATCTCATCCTACGTCAATGCCGGCCTGCTTCTTCCGATCGACGTCATCCGCCGCGCGGAGGCGGCGTGGTTCGAGGGACGGGCGCCGCTGAATGCCGTCGAGGGCTTTATCCGGCAGATCCTCGGCTGGCGCGAATATGTGCGCGGCATCTATTGGACCGAGATGCCCGACTATGCCGGTCTCAACCATCTTGTCGCCTCGCGTCCGCTGCCGCAGATGTACTGGACGGCCAAGACCGACATGGCCTGTATGGCGGGTGCCATCGGCGATACGATCGAACACGCCTATTCGCACCACATCCAGCGGCTGATGGTGACCGGCAACTTTGCCATGCTGGCCGGGATCAATCCGGTGCAAGTCTGCGAATGGTATCTCGCCGTCTATTCCGATGCCTATGAGTGGGTCGAACTGCCCAATACGCTCGGGATGGCGCTCTATGGCGACGGGGGCATCATGGCGAGCAAGCCCTATGCGGCAAGCGGCAAGTACATTGACCGGATGAGCAATTTCTGCGGAGGCTGTCGCTACGACCCGAAACTGACGACAGGCCCGAAGGCCTGTCCGTTCAATGCGCTCTACTGGGATTTCCTCGATCGCAACACGGAGAAGCTCGCGCGCAATCCGCGGCTTTCGAACATGTATGCGACGTGGCGGCGGATGGATCCGTTCAAGCAGGACGCCATCCGCAAGCACGCCGCTCAGGTGCTGGAGACCCTCGATACGCTCTGAGCGGTGGCGCCGTTCAGATCGCCGGGCTCGGCTCCTCCTTGAGCAGGCCGCTGGTCCGCAGAAGTGAAGTGAAGCGGCCACCGAGCGCGCTCAGCTGCTCGTAGTTGCCCATTTCGATGACCCGGCCGTGGTCGAGGAAGACGACGAGGTCGGCTTCACGGATGGTCGACAAACGGTGGGCGATGATGAAGGTCGTGCGGTTCTTGCGCAGCCGGTCGATGGCCTGTTTGACCCGGGCTTCGGTTTCGACGTCGAGCGCGCTGGTTGCTTCATCGAGCACGAGGATGGGGGCGTTCTTGAGGATCGCGCGAGCGATCGCAATGCGCTGGCGCTCACCGCCCGACAGGCGGTTGCCGCGCTCGCCGACATGGGTATCGTAGCCGATCATGCGGCTTTCGATGAAGTCGGTCGCTGCGGCTGCCTCTGCCGCCTGGATGATTTCTTCCTCGGTCGCGTCCTCGCGTCCCAGGCGGATGTTTTCCCGGATCGAGCGGTTCAGCAGGCCGGCATCCTGGAAGACTGTTGCAATCGCATGGCGCAGCGACTTGCGGGTCACCTTGGCGATGTCCTGGCCGTCGATCAGGATCTGGCCGGCTTGTGGATCATAGACGCGCTGCAGGAGATTGATCAGCGTCGTCTTGCCAGCCCCTGTCGGGCCAACAATGGCGACGGTCTGGCCCGCACCGACATGGAAGGAAATGTCGCGTACGCCCTGCGTGGTGGAGGCGAAATCGAAGCAGACATCGCGGAATTCGACGTCGCCGCGCACCTGCTTGAGTTCGCCGGCGCCGACGCGCTCCTCGCGCTCCTGCACGGCGTCCTCCAGCTTGTAGAAGTCTTCGAGCTTGGAGCGTGCCTCGAAGATCTGGTTGATGAACGTGATCATCTGGTCAAGACGCGCGATCAGCAGGCCGGCAAAGCCAGTAAACGCGATGATGTCGCCGACCTTCAGCTCGCCCCGCTGAACCAGCAGCGTGCCTATGACGAGAATGACGAGCATGGATAGTGTCGAGGCGATGCGGTTCAGCGCGCCAGCAAGCGCCCACCAGTCGAGGACCGGATACTGAGCCGACAGAAGGTTGGTCGTATACTGCTTGAGCGCGCGTGTTTCGGCTTCGATACGGTTGTAGCTGTGCAGCACGGACACGTTGCTGATCGAATCACTCACATGGGAAAAGACCGTGTGATAATGGCTCTCCACGGAGGCCTGGCCTTCCTTCGTCCGGTTCATCACCGTCTTGCCGATGATGACATAGAGGACCGCCAGCACGATGAGGACGCATGTCAGCCGCACGTCCATCGAGAAGGCGGTGGGGATGAGCAAGGCCAGCGCCACGGCGGTTGCCAGATGCGTTCGCATGAATTCGAGCCACAGACCGAACAGTGTCTCACCGGCGCGCAGCAAGGTGTGAAGGGCGTTTGAGGTGCCGCGCTGGTGATGCCAGCTGAGCGGCATCGAAATGATCTTTTCGAAGGAGTCCGTCAGAAGGTCCGCGCGCCGGCCATGGGCCAGACGGTCCGCCTGTCTCGCCACGAGAACATAGGCGACCGTGTTGAAGACGCCGAAGCAACCCCATGCGATGAGGATGGTCGTTGCATCGCGCTTCTCGGAGATCGCATCGATGATGCGTCCGAAAAGAATCGGCTCCAGAATCGTAATGACTGCGAGCACGACGTTTGCGGCCACCACAAGCGATACCCGCAATCTGTAGCGTGCAAGATATTTCAGAGCCTTGAAATAAACCTGGAGCAGGGACAAGCTGTGTTACCTTCGTGTTCGTTCTCGGTATGCGCCAAGACACTGTCTGGCCCGGTTGTTCCGCCGGTGTGGAGGATGCCTAATGCTACAGCGGATCCTCTGCAAGATCCCGAGTTTGCGGAGCGGGTCGACCACGGCTCTCGCAGGCCAGAGTCGGTAGCAGGCTTTAAGCTTCCCATAACGCAATTTGACGATAAATGTTCATATTGCTCCGGGTGGTTGAAAAAAACGCTGCTCGTGGCTTTTTAATGGTATTTTAGCTGCGCATTTTGGAGAGACTTTGTGAACATCAATCAATTGCTGCATTTTTTGGTCATCGTTGATGAGTGCCGGACAGCGGCGGAAGTCATTACAGCGCTTGAGAAATTGGTTCGGTCCTACGGGTTCGACTATTATGGTGTGGTTCGGCAACCAAAACCGGACGAGAATCCGATGGAACTGGTGTTAACAGGGGTCTGGCCAGAAGGGTGGCCGCAGCTTTACATCGCGAAGAAATATGTGCTGATCGATCCGACGATCCGCTATCTCGGCCAAGCCCAAGCCGGCTTCCACTGGCGGGAAGCGCTGCATGCCTTCCGCGCCGATCCGCATCGGAAGCGCATGGAGCGGATGCTCTCAGACAGCGTGCGTTTCGGTCTTGTGGATGGATACATCTTCCCCGTTCATGGACGCACCGGGCTTCTCGGCAACATGACTGTTGGCGGTCGCCCGATTGATCTGTCTCCCACCGAAGTGACGCTGTTCGATGCCGTCGCAAAAAAGGCTTACTGGCGTCTGCTCGAATTCAAGTTTGCTGGTGAGATCGAGCCTGCGAAACCGATCGATACGCGCATGACACGGCGTGAAATGGAAGTTCTGAACTATCTCGCGGATGGGCTGACCTCCAACGAGATCAGCAAGATCCTGAAGATCTCCAATCACACCGTCGACTGGTACATGAATGGTATTCAAGACAAACTAAATGCAAAAAATCGCCAGCATGTGGTTGCCCTGTCGTTTCGCCTCGGTCTGGTGACATAGGCAAGGATTGAATCTTTCACGGGCCGCCCAAGGCAAATTGAACTTCCTAAAACAACGCGCTATGACTTTTCTTCGCAGGTGCACAATGCCCTGGCATATCGTTTTGGGGAGATCGAATTGCCAATATCCAAGATCCTTGTCGCCAACCGTTCGGAAATCGCGATCCGCGTCTTTCGCGCCGCCAACGAGCTCGGTCTGAAAACGGTCGCCATCTGGGCCGAAGAGGACAAACTCGCGCTGCACCGCTTCAAGGCGGACGAAAGTTATCAGGTTGGTCGTGGCCCGCATTTGTCGAGGGATCTCGGACCGATCGAAAGCTATCTGTCGATCGAGGAAATCATCCGCGTCGCCAAGTTGTCCGGTGCGGATGCTATCCATCCTGGCTACGGTCTCCTGTCCGAAAGTCCTGAATTCGTGGACGCCTGCAACGATGCAGGTCTGATCTTCATCGGTCCGAAGAGCGATACGATGCGGCAGCTTGGCAACAAGGTGGCCGCTCGCAATCTTGCGATCAGCGTCGGCGTTCCGGTGGTGCCCGCTACCAATCCGCTGCCGGATGACGAAGCCGAAATTCACCGCTTGGCGGCCGAGATCGGCTATCCGGTGATGCTCAAGGCCTCCTGGGGCGGTGGTGGTCGCGGTATGCGCGCGATCCGCGACCCGAAGGACCTGCTGCGTGAGGTCACGGAAGGCAAGCGCGAGGCAATGGCTGCGTTCGGCAAGGACGAGGTTTACCTCGAGAAGCTCGTCGAGCGCGCCCGTCACGTCGAAAGCCAGGTGCTCGGTGACACGCATGGCAATGTGGTTCATCTCTTTGAGCGCGACTGCTCGATCCAGCGCCGTAACCAGAAGGTGGTCGAGCGCGCGCCGGCACCTTACCTGAACGAAGCGCAGCGCCAGGAACTGGCCGACTATTCGCTCCGGATCGCCAAGGCGACCAACTATATCGGTGCCGGAACCGTCGAATATCTGATGGATGCCGACACCGGCAAATTCTACTTCATTGAGGTCAATCCGCGCATCCAGGTCGAGCACACCGTCACCGAAGTCGTGACCGGCATCGATATCGTGAAGGCGCAGATCCACATCCTCGACGGCCACGCGATCGGCACGCCGGAATCGGGTGTCCCGAAGCAGGCGGATATCCGCCTCAACGGTCATGCCCTGCAGTGCCGCATCACCACGGAAGATCCGGAGCAGAACTTCATCCCGGATTATGGCCGCATCACCGCCTATCGTTCGGCGGCCGGCTTCGGCATCCGTCTCGACGGCGGTACCGCCTATTCGGGTGCGATCATCACCCGCTATTACGATCCGCTGCTGGTCAAGGTAACGGCGTCGGGCAGCACGCCGCAGGAAGCGATCAGCCGCATGGACCGCGCTCTGCGCGAGTTCCGTATCCGTGGCGTGGCCACGAACCTGACCTTCCTCGAAGCGATCATCGGCCATCCGAGCTTCCGCGACAATTCCTACACGACACGCTTCATCGATACGACGCCGGAGCTTTTCCAGCAGGTGAAGCGTCAGGACCGTGCGACCAAGCTTCTGACCTACCTCGCCGATGTCACGGTCAACGGACATCCGGAAGTGAAGGGCCGCCCTAAGCCTCCGGCCGACGCCGCCGAGCCGGTCGTTCCCTATATCGATGCCGAGATCAAGCCGGGCACGAAGCAACTCCTCGACGAGCTCGGTCCGAAGAAGTTCGGCGACTGGATGCGCAATGAAAAGCGGATCCTGATGACCGATACGACCATGCGCGACGGTCACCAGTCGCTGCTGGCCACGCGTGTTCGTACTCACGATATCGCCAAGATCGCCGACACCTATGCGCGGGCTCTGCCGAACCTCTTCTCGCTGGAGTGCTGGGGTGGTGCGACCTTCGACGTTTCCATGCGCTTCCTGACGGAAGATCCGTGGGAGCGTCTCCAGCTTGTGCGCGAAGGCGCGCCAAATCTGCTGCTGCAGATGCTGCTGCGTGGGGCGAACGGCGTTGGCTACAAGAACTATCCTGACAATGTGGTGAAGTACTTTGTTCGTCAGGCGGCCAAGGGTGGGATCGATCTCTTCCGCGTCTTCGACTGCCTGAACTGGGTCGACAACATGCGCGTGTCGATGGATGCGGTCATCGAAGAGAACAAGCTCTGCGAGGCGGTGATCTGCTACACGGGCGATCTCCTGAATTCGGCGCGTCCGAAGTATGACCTGAAGTACTACACGGCACTTGCCGCCGAGCTCGAAAAGTCCGGTGCGCATATCATCGCCGTCAAGGACATGGCTGGCCTTCTGAAGCCGGCTGCCGCCAAGGTGATGTTCAAGGCCTTGCGTGAAGCCACAAGCCTGCCGATCCACTTCCACACGCATGATACGTCCGGCATTGCTGCTGCGACCGTGCTTGCGGCTGTCGAAGCCGGTGTCGATGCGGTCGACGCGGCCATGGATGCCTTCTCGGGTAACACATCGCAGCCCTGCCTTGGCTCGATCGTCGAGGCCCTGCGCGGCTCGGAACGCGATCCGGGTCTCGATCCGCACTGGATCCGTCGACTGTCCTTCTACTGGGAGGCAGTGCGCACTCAGTACGCAGCCTTCGAGAGCGATCTCAAGGGTCCGGCTTCGGAAGTCTACCTTCACGAAATGCCAGGTGGGCAGTTTACCAACCTCAAGGAACAGGCCCGCTCGCTCGGTCTTGAAACCCGCTGGCACGAAGTGGCCCAGGCCTATGCCGACGCCAACCAGATGTTCGGCGATATCGTCAAGGTGACCCCGTCGTCCAAGGTTGTCGGTGATATGGCGTTGATGATGGTGAGCCAGGATCTGTCCGTTGCCGACGTCGAAAATCCGGCCAAGGACATCGCTTTCCCTGATTCTGTTGTTTCCATGCTGAAGGGTGATCTCGGTCAGCCTCCGGGTGGTTGGCCGGAAGCGCTGCAGAAGAAGGTGCTGAAGGGCGACCAGCCTTATACGGCCGTGCCTGGTTCGCTTTTGCCGCCAGCTGATCTGGACGCCGAGCGCAAGGTGATCGAGGAGAAGCTCGGTCGTGAGGTCACGGATTTCGAGTTTGCCTCGTATCTGATGTATCCGAAGGTCTTCACGGACTATGCGCTGGCGGCTGACACCTATGGACCTGTCTCGGTTATCCCGACGCCGCAGTATTTCTATGGTCTACCTGCGGGCGAGGAGCTGTTCCTCGATCTGGAAAAGGGCAAGACGCTCGTCATCGTCAATCAGGCGCTTGGCCATACCGACGACAAGGGCATGGTCACCGTGTTCTTCGAACTGAACGGCCAACCACGCCGCATCAAGGTGCCGGATCGCGCCCATGGTGCTTCCGGTAGCGCCGTCCGCCGCAAGGCCGAAACCGGCAATGCCGCGCAGCTCGGTGCGCCGATGCCAGGCGTGATTTCGCAGGTGTCCGTCTCTGCCGGCCAGACGGTCAAGTCTGGCGATGTGCTGCTCTCGATCGAGGCCATGAAGATGGAAACGGCGCTGCATGCCGACCGCGACGGGGCGATCTCGGAAGTCCTCGTCCGGATCGGCGACCAGATCGATGCTAAGGATCTGCTGATCGTCTATTCGGCCTGATCCTTTCCCAAACGGCTCAAAAGAAAAGAGGCCCCGCCATCGCTGGCGGGGCCTCTCTCGTTTCGCTTGCTTGGCTCGCTTACTCAGCCGCCTTAGCCTTTGGCCTTCGTGCCGGCTTTTTCGCTGGCGGCGGAGAGCTGGGCTCTGGCAGATCCTCGCCGATCACCTGTGCCTTGCCATCCAGCGTCACATCGTAGCCGGCAGCATTGCGCGTCACGGCGACCTCGACCTTGCGGCCGTCGATGTCGACCTTGGCCTTGAAGCCTTCCCAGTGTTCCGGGAGAGCGGGGCTGACGACGATGTCGCCGCCCTTGCGGCGGATGCCGAGGAAGCCCTCCACCGCGAAGCGATAGAGCCAGCCGGCAGAGCCCGTATACCATGTCCAGCCGCCGCGTCCGGCATAGCCGTCGCCGCCATAGATGTCGGCTGCGACCACATAGGGTTCGACGCGGTAGCGCTCGGCTTCTTCGGGAGTGCTGGCGTGGTTGATCGGGTTCAGCATTTCAAAGACGCGCCAGGCATCGGCCAGGCGACCGGCCTTGACCAGCGACAGCCCCAGCCAGATTGCAGCATGGGTATACTGCCCGCCGTTCTCGCGCACACCCGGCGGATAGGCGCCGATATAACCCGGATCGACCTGCGGCTTTTCGAAAGCCGGGGTGAAGAGACGAACGATGCCGTTCTCCGTATCCACGAGTTTCGAGACCGCCGCGTCGAGAGCCTTTGTGGTGTGCACCGGATCTCCGAGGCCAGAGAGAACACTCCAGGACTGGGCGATCGAGTCGATCTGGCACTGAAGCGATTCGTTCGAACCAAGCGGTGACCCGTCGTCGAAATAGCCGCGACGATAGTGGTCGCCGTCCCAGCCCGCCGTTTCGAGGGCGGCCTTGAGCTTTACGACATGATCGCTCCAGCGGGCACTGCGTTCACGCTCGCCGCGCTTGTCGGCCTGAAGCTTGAAGCGCTCCAGCGTGGCGGCCAGCAGCCAACCGAGCCAAACGCTTTCGCCACGACCTTCGATGCCGACACGGTTCATGCCGTCGTTCCAGTCGCCACCGAGGATCAGCGGCAGGCCGTGTTCGCCGGTGCGGGCGATGGCGAGGTCGAGCGCACGAGCGGCGTGCTCGTAGAGATCAGCCGTTTCTGCTGCGACCCCAGGCAGGAAGAAGCTGTCGTGCTGTCCCTGCTTCAGTTCCTGGCCATCGAGGAACGGGATCTGCTCAGCAAGGATCGTCTCGTCACCGGTTGCCGTCACATACTGGTCGATTGCATAGGCCAACCAGACGACGTCGTCCGATATCATCGTGCGAACGCCAGCGCCGGTCTGTGGCAGCCACCAATGCTGCACATCACCTTCGACGAATTGGCGTGCGGCTGCTTTCAGGATCTGACTGCGGGCCAGGTTTGGCTCGACCGTCAGGAAGGCAAGCGTGTCCTGCAGCTGGTCGCGGAAACCATAGGCTCCGCTCGCCTGGTAGAAGCCGGCGCGAGCGAAGAGACGGCAGGCAAGTGCCTGGTAGGGCAGCCAGCGGTTGACGAGGTTGTCGAAGGCCTTGTCGCCCGTCTCCACCGAAAGCTTGCCAGTGAAACCGGTCCAGAAGTCACGATTGGACTTGAGAACGGTTTCGAAGCCCGCCGCACGGACCGACTTCACCAGATCGATGGCCGAGCCCGCAGTATCGGTTTCACCGAGCAGAAAGGTCATGTCACGCGACTGACCCGGGGCAAGTTCGATATCGAAGGCGATCGCGGCACAAGGATCGCTCTCGCTTTCGATCGAACCCGTCAAGGTCGAGGCGCGAGCGACCGCCTGAGGCAGCTTGATCGTGCCGTTGCGGCCGATGAATTCGCGGCGGCTTGTGGTGTAACCTTCCGGCTGCTCCGGCCCTGCCAGGAAGGCGAAGCGGCCGGGGTAGTTGATGTCGTAAGGGTTGGAGGCCAGAAGCGCTCCGGTTTCCTCATCAAAGGTCGAGAGAACGAAAGGCGCGGTGCGGGCCTGATTGTTACCCAGAACCCATTCCGCATAGCCGTAGACGCGGAACTTGCGCGCTTCGCCACTGGTGTTCTTCAGCCTGATCTTCGAGAGCTTGACGGGGCGCACTCGGTCGACTGTCTGGGTCAGTTCGATCTCCAGGTCGCCGTGGCGGCTGACGAAGGTCGAATAGCCCAGACCATGGCGGGTCTCAAACGTCGCCGTCGGATCGAGGTTCAACGCGCTCGCCGTCGCATAGGCACGACCGCTGACGAGATCCGTGACGTAGAAGGCCTCGCCGGGGCGATTGACGACAGGGTCATTGGTCCATGGGGTGACCTGGTAGTCGCGCGAGTTCTGGCTCCAGGTGAAGCCTGCGCCTTCGGCCGAGACATGGAAGCCGAAGCTCTCGTTCGAGATGACGTTGATCCACGGATGAGGCGTGTTGGCGGTGCCGTCGAGGCGGACGACATATTCCATGCCGTCCTTCGAGAAGCCGCCAAAGCCGTTCCAGAAATCGAGGTCGGAACCGTCGATCGCCTTACTTGTCTTAATGGCGGACGGCAGGGACGGCGGCAGGCCGGCCCATTCGACTTCACCGTCGATGGTGCGTGGAGTGGCGAACAGGGAGACCGCGCGGTTCACCTGGTCAACGATCTTGCCGTTGCGGGTGTGCAGGACAACACGGGCTGCCGCAAGGACGGCCAGTGTAGCGCCTTCGTCTTGCAGGTCGTCACGCACGGTGAAGACATGCTGGCGACCGCCGGGCAGGCGATGGCGCAGGTTGTCTGCCATCTGGTCGAGCGCGTGCTGCATGTCCTGCGCATAGGAGGTCGCGCGTTCGTTGATGATCGCAAGGTCTGCGACGACGCCACGGCGGCGCAGATATTCGAGCGCACTCATCGCTTCACGGGCGATGTCCATGTCCATGTCATCGTTGATGCGCAGTGCGAAGATCGGGAAGTCGCCCGAAATTGCCATGGGCCAGAGGGCCGACTGAGAGCGCAGGCCCTTGCGAACCGTTTCCGGGTCTGCCCGCAGGTGATTGTCGGGGTAGACCAGATAACGGCCGAGATGCTGGAAGGCCGCAGCCTGCTGCGAGGTGATGCCGATGTGGCGCAGTTCGACCTGGGCGCGGGTCCAGGCATGGATCAGTTCATGGCTGAAGGCGTCCGGGTGACGGTAGCGTTCAATCGCCTGGTCGATTTCCTCACGGCTCGGGGCGGCCATGGTCCAGAAGATGACCTGGACCTTCTTGCCGGCCGGTACGCGAACGACGCGGCGTAGGCTGAGGATCGGGTCGAGCGTGAAGCCTTCCGTGCCGGACAGGTTTGCGCCCGGATCGAAAGCTGCGGCTTCGCCGAGGCTGCGGCCACGGCCGAGGAACTTGCGGCGATCCGTTTCGAATTCCGTCGGGCGGCCCTGACCTGCGCTGTCGACCACGAGGTGGGCGACGCAGATATCGGGGTCCGACGGGCTGCGCTTGTTGCGCTCGGCGCGGATGACGTCACGGCGGCGACCGAATTCGGTCTTCACGAACATGCGCGAGAAGAGCGGATGGGCGTTGTCGCTGTCTTCGAAGGCGAGCACCGGCTCGGTATAGGAGGTGACTTCGATGTAGCGATCTTCGGTCCCGGTGTTCAGGATCGTCAAGCGGCGGCCTTCGGCGTCATGCTCGGTGCCGACGATGCATTCGACCGAGGTCGAGATGTCACCCACCGTCTTGAAGAATTCGGCCTTGTCGTCGCCGAAGATGACCTTGGTCTTTTCGTCTTCCGCACGGCGTGGCGCAGATGTCGCCGACCACCATTCGTTGGTTGCCGTGTCGCGCAGGAAGAGGAAAGTACCCCAGCGGTCTTCGGTCGTGTCGGGTTTCCAGCGGGTGACGGACTGGCCGTTCCAGCGCGAGAAGCCCGAGCCGGTTGCGGTCAGCATCACCGAGTAATGGCCGTTCGACAGGAAGTTGACCTCACGGTCCTTCGTTGCCGGATCTTCCACCGTGCGGATCTCGGCACGCAGAAGGTCGGCCTGGCCCTTGCCCGGCGTCTGCGGCTCGTATTTTGCGCTCATGACCGGGATTTCGCGCGGGGTCTTTTCCTGAAGCAGCAGTTCGGCTGCTTCGATGACCGGATCGGCATGGAAGAGTGCACGCAGGCGGCCATTGAAGGCGACGTTGGCGATTGCCGCGATCGACATGCCATGGTGGTGGGCATAGTAGTTGTAAACAACAGCGCACTTCTTGCCGTCGGGCAGACGGGTCGGCGTGAAGTCTACGGCATCGTGGAAGCCATAGGCGCCGAGCGCGCCGAGCTTGCGCAGCCGCTTCAGGTTCTCGAGAGCCGCTTCAGGATAATACTGGCTGGCGAGGATCGAGGCATAGGGCGCGATGACGGCGTTCTGGCCGAGACCGCGCTTCAGGCCGAGCGTCGGCACACCGAAGTTGGTGTACTGGTAGTTCATCTCGTGGTCGCGGGCGTTGAAGGCCGCTTCCGAGATGCCCCAGGGAATATTCAGCCGGCGACCATGGTTCATCTGCTCGATGACGATCAGATTGTTGGTCTGGTTGAGGATGCCACCCTGACGCTCCTGCATGACGAGCGGCGGCATCAGATATTCGAACATCGAGCCGGACCAGGAAATCAGCGCGGCGCGCGCACCGATCGGCACGACCTGACGGCCGAGGCGGTACCAGTGTTCCGTCGGAAGGTCGCCCTTGGCAATCGCAAACAGGCTGGTCAGGCGGCATTCGGAGGCTAGAAGGTCGTAGCAAGCTTCGTCCAGTTCGCGGGCATCGACCCGGTAACCGATCGACAGCAGACGGCGCTCTGGACGGAACAGGAAGGTGAAGTCCATCGAGAAGGCGAGGTCTCGCGCGCGCTCCGACAACTGGCTCAAGCGCTGGCGCAGCGGATCGATGTTCGACAGGTCGAAGGCGGTGTCGGAGATGTGGGCTTCGCAGACCGAGACCAGCGATTCCGTCCAGCGCACCACTTCGGCGCTCGGCTCGGAGCGGACTTCGTGGTGCAGGTTGGCTGCGAGTTTCTGTACGTCGCGGGCGAGCACCGCCAGATTGATGATGCGGATCGAAGCGAATTCATGTTCGCGCTTCACCGCAGCAAGGGCCGTGTTGAAGCCGATGATGCGCTCTTCCAGTCGGCGACGCAGCGGACGGACCGTCTTGCGATCATCTGGCAGCTGCTCGAGGATTTCGAGAAGGATGCCGCCGACATCGCCGATGCCGTCGAGATTGCCCTGGAGATGGGCCGAAGGCGCTTCTGCCCATTCACGGCAGGCAGACGAAATCGCGATCAGATGGCCGGCGAGATTGCCGCTGTCGACGGCGGAGACATAACGCGGGCCGAGCGTCTTCAGGGTGTCCGTGTAGTACCAGTTGTACAGGTGGCCGCGATATTTCTCCATGCGCTCGACGGTCGCAATGGTCTGCTCCATGCGCTCGATCGTCTGCTCGAAGCTCAGCCAGCCGAAATGGCGGGCCGATACGACGGAGAGCAGGTAGACGCCGATGTTCGTCGGCGAGGTGCGGTGCGCGATGATCGGTTCTGGCGTTTCCTGGAAGTTATCCGGGGGCAGGTAGTTGTCGCCGGCCGTGGTGAAGGTCTCGTAGTAACGCCAGGTACGGCGCGCGATCTTGCGCAGCTCGTAGGAGACGTTTTCCGGCACTTCGAGGCTGTCTTCGGTCTCGGCCGACTGGCTGACATACCAGGCGAGCAGCGGGGACAGGACCCAGAGGAAAGCGAAGGGAAGGCCGATCAGATAGCCAAAGCCACCCGGCAGGGCCGCAACGCCGACCGAAAGCACCGCCAGGATCGGGGCGTGGCGCATGTTGCGGTAGTAGGAGTTGATCGTTCCCTGGGCTGCCGACTGAACGCTCGCGGCGGTTCGCCATTCGAGGAGCAGCTTGCGGCTCACCAGCAGGCGGTACAGCGAGCGAACGATGGCGTCGGCCATCATGCAGGCATTGTCGGCGATGAAGACGATACGCAGGGCGACCTGGGCATTGATCGAGCGGACTTCCGACCAGAGTGTCTGGAAATGGGCGGCCGGGACGATGTCGGTCTGACGCGGCACGATGCCTGACAGCAGCGACAGGGTCGGAGCGACGAACAGGCTGAAGATCAGGACCAGCTGCCAGATGGTGGCGCCGACGGGTTCCATGGTCGCCCAGCCGAGCACCGAAGCGGCGTACCAGGCGATTGGCGTCAGGGACCGACGCAGGTTGTCGACCATCTTCCATCGGCCGAGGCTGGTGATGCCACGATTGGTGTCGCCGATATAGGGAATGAGCTGCCAGTCACCACGTGCCCAGCGATGCTGACGGGAGATTTCGACCTCGTAGCGGGTCGGGAAGTCTTCGACTAGTTCGACGTCGGTGACGAGCGCACAACGGGCGAACGAACCTTCCAGCAGGTCGTGGCTGAGAACGCTGTTCTCGTCGATCCGGCCCTTGATGGCGGTCTCGAAAGCGTCGACATCATAGAGACCCTTGCCGGTGAACGAGCCTTCCCCGGTGATGTCCTGATAGACGTCGGACACTGTGAAGACGTACGGGTCCAGACCGCGGTTCATCGAGAAGATGCGCTGGAAGACCGAGGCGTCCTTGCCCGTGGTCAACGACGGCGTGACGCGCGGCTGCAGGACGCCGTAGCCGCTGATCACGCGACCGGTCTCCTCATCATGGACGGGGCGGTTGATCGGGTGATGCATCTTGCCGACGAGCTTGGTGACGGCATCGCGCATCAGGCGCGTGTCGGCGTCGAGCGTCATGACGTAACGCACGTTTTCAGGCACCATGTTGGCGCCCGGCAGGTAGGACGTGTCGCGGTCGCCGCGCAGCAGCAGGTTCAGCTCGTGCAGCTTGCCGCGCTTGCGCTCCCAGCCCATCCAGCAGCCTTCCGCCTCGTTGTAGAGACGGCGGCGATGCATGAGATAGAAGCGGGTCTTGCCGGCGAAATCGTAGCGGCTATTGAGGTGGGCTACCTCACGTTTGGCGTAATCGAGAACCTCGAGATCCGCCGCGGATTCCTCCGTCTGGCTATCCTTCCAGTCGCTCAGCAGCGCGAAGTAGATCTCGCCATGCGGATTGGTCAGGTAGTGGACTTCGAGGTTGCGGACGAGTTCGTCGACATCGTCGCGCTTGGTGATCATGCAGGGCACGACGACGAGCGTGCGCGCCTCTTCGGGGATGCCGTCCTTGAACTCATAACCGGTCAGGCGGAACGGTTTGACGAAGAAGGTGACGAGCGTGTTGAAGAGCCCCGTCGCACCCTCCGACACCGGCAGAGAGACCAGGATCAGCAGGATCAGGATCAGCGAGGTCGGAAGGCCGGCCTGCGTGAGGAAGTGTCCGATGACGGCGAGTGCTGCAATCGTCAATGCGACGACGGGCACGGCGATCGAGAGCCAGTTCAGGCGCTTGATGAAATCGGTGATGATGCGCGAGAGCGGCTGGCTGTAGCCGATGGCATCCTCGAGCTCGATGCGCCGGCTGCCGACCAGATAGCTTCCGACGTCGAGCTGGCCGTCCGGACCGGCGGCACGGGTTGCCACGTCGATCGCGGTCTGGGCGATTTCAATCTCGGACTGGTCACAGCGCCGTGCCAGCTTTTCGATGGTGTTGCGGTAGGCGTTGCGCGAGCCGAAATCGAGCTGGCGATAGTCGGTATGCTGGCCAAGGATCCGGTCGACATGGCTGACCTCTTCGACCCAGACCGACCATTCCTTGTCGTCGATCTCTCTGAGGCCGCGAACGATGTTGCCCATCGTCACGTTGCCGGAGGACAGCCTGTTGTGCTCGGCGTCCATTGCCTCTTCGGCCGTGCGTCCGGCGGCCTCAAGACGGCTTTCCAGCCATTCGACCGCGAAGCTCGTGTTCTGCGAGCCGTTGCGCAGGCGATAAAGGAACTGGGTTGCGAAGGTGTTGTCGTCGGCAAGCTGCTCGATCTGGCTGAGATAGGTGGCGGCCGCGACTGGGTCGTTGAGCCGGACGATCTCGTCGGCCACCTCGTTCGCCCGGCGGCGCATCCGGCGTGAACGGTCAACACGGGTCGCAATGCGGCGGAGGTTTTCCACCAGCACGAAGCGCACGATCGAGGGCAGGGCCCAGAGTTCACCGATTTCCAGGGTCTGATGCTGCTGGTAGCCTTCTACCAGAGCCGTCATGCTTTCCTGGCTGACGGTCGAGTGCGTATGGGCAACATAGAGCCAGGCAAGCGCCATGGTCCGCGGGATCTCGCGGTGGCCAATCTTCATGGTCGGCAGCTGGCGATAGAACTTCTTCGGGAAGTCTCGGCGGACTTCCTGGATCGCTTCTTCGATGATGTAGTGATTGTCGAGCAGCCATTCGGCAGCCGGGGTGATCGTCGCGCCGGCTTCGACGTCTGCTGCCGTCGCGCGGTAGACCCGCAGGATCTCGCGTTCGTTTTCCTTGTGCCGGGCGAAGAAGTCGAAATCCATCAAGCCGGGCAGTTCGGTGGCACCGTTCAGCGCGAGCGACGCGGCGCTCTCCCGCAACTCCTCGATCGTGAAATAGGCAGATCGAATGGAATCGTTGTGGTCGATCTGCTTGGTTTCGAGGTCGCGCGATGGGACATGCAGCGTCATGAAGAATAAGTTCTCAGTTTGGTGGTTAAGTTGAAGGCCGTCGGGCTCGAACCGTCCGGTCGTCGCCTTGGCGCCTCATTGCACAAAATCGGGCTGTTGACCAACAATCGAGGCAGAAAAAGGCCGTAATGCGACGGGTGACCAGTTGCTTTGGGACTCTGTAGGCGACTTTCGCTTCGTGGCAGGTGAATTGGCGTTTTTATGCCGTATTTCAAGCGTCTGGCCAAGAGGCTTGCTGGAGGAGCTTACGCTGTAGGAGGGCGTTTGTTCCTTCTGCGTCCCTCGTTCTCATTGCTAGGTTACCAGAAGCCAAACCGACGGCCGATGGCAAGCTTCCCTCGCATGCCATTTCGCGTCACTCAGGCCCTGTTTCTGAGCGGCAAGCCGCCGAGCATGGCCTCCACCGCGTCGAGCGCGATGTGTGCGAGGCGGCCCTCGTCGAAGAGGTCGCTTGCAAGCGAGTTTTCCAGCCACAGCCCGTCGATCAGGCCGTTGATCGCGACGGCGAGATGGCGCGTTTCGGAGAAAGGCGCTTCATGCCGATGCGCCGTCAGCACCGCTCCGACGAGCTCTTCGAGAAGCCCGATGAAGACGAGATAGTTTTCCCGATGAATGCGGGCGAGTTCGTCGTCCGAGCGGACACGGCCGATGAAAGCTGCCCAAAGGGAAAGGGCTTTCGGGTCTGCAATCGGTTGGCTGACATTGGCAACGATGAAATCATGGAGGCGCCGGCGAGGGTCGGTGCCTGCCTCGGCCATGGCGTCCACCGCAGTCCCGGTCATCCCGGCCAGCATTTCGCGATAGGCCGCCTGGACCATCTCGTCCTTGCCGGAGAAATAATGGCGGATCAGGCCGCCGGTCACGCCTGCACGGGCCGCGATGTCACGTACGGTGGCACCTTCCAGGCCATGCTCGGAGATGCTGTCCAGGGTCGCCGCGATGAGATCCTTCCGGCGCTCGGCTTCACCGGCACGTTGGAACGTGCGTCGTGTCATGGGTCTCTCCGGCGAGGATAAAGATGGCGGTTGGTGACGACCGCTCCTGCCCTTTTTATACGGTTGAACAACTAGCCGGCAAGTGCCACAGTTCGCGCCTCAACGAATGCCCTAGACGCCCGAAAGGTGAATTCCATGACGATCCACGCTCCCAATGTGATGGCAGAAGTGCTCGCGACGCGCCATCATCTGCATCGGTTTCCGGAGATCGGCCTGTCTGAGTTCAAGACGTCGGACTATGTGGCCGAGCAGCTCACGGCTCTCGGCTACGAAGTCACGCGTGGCCTCGCCAAGACCGGGGTGGTCGCGACGCTTCGAAACGGGACAAGCAATCGCAGCATCGGAATCCGGGCCGACTTCGACGCGCTGCCGATCCTCGAAGAGACGGGGCTGCCCTATGCCAGCGAAATCCCGGGCGTCATGCATGCCTGCGGGCATGACGGTCATACGGCAATGCTGCTCGGTGCGGCAAAGATCCTTGCCGAGCGCCGGAATTTCGACGGTGTGATCCATCTGATCTTCCAGCCTGCCGAGGAAAATTTCGGCGGTGCCCGCATCATGATCGAAGATGGATTGTTTGATCGCTTTCCCTGTGACGCGGTGTTTGCGCTTCACAACGATCCGGAGATCCCTTTTGGCCACATCGCCCTTCGCGAAGGCCCGATCATGGCTGCCGTCGACGAGTGCAAGATCACCGTCAACGGCCGCGGCGGTCACGGTGCCGAGCCGCAGTCGACAGCCGATCCGATCGTGTGCGGCGCTTCGATTGTCATGGCCCTGCAGACAATCGTGTCGCGCAACATCCACCCGCTCGATCCGACCGTCATCACGGTTGGCGGTTTCCATGCCGGTGCTGCGAGCAATGTCATTCCGGAACGGGCCGAGATGGTGCTGTCGATCCGCTCCTTCGATCCCAAGGTGCGCGACCAGCTGGAAAGCCGGATCCGGGCCGTGGCCGAGGGACAGGCGGCGAGTTACGGGATGGGTGTCACCATCGACTACGAGCGTGGCTATGACCCAACCGTCAACCACAAGGCGGAAACGGACTTCGTCCGCGATCTTGCGGTCAGCTTTGCGGGTAACGACAAGGTTTACGACCTGCCGCGGCCGATGATGGGCAGCGAGGACTTTGCCTATATGCTGGCGAAACGTCCGGGCAGCTATTTCTTCCTCGGCACGCAGCGCACGCCCAATGATCCGCCGCTGCATCATCCGCGCTACGACTTCAACGACGACATTCTTCCCATCGGTACCACCCTGTGGGTGGAGCTCGCGGAGCGTTATCTCTCGAGGTCCTGAGCGGGTGTGCTTCGCCGGGTAGCGAAGAGAATGATCAAGCCGGCGCCGGCGATAAGCACGGCGCCTGCCCATACGTTCGGGCCGGGCACGTCGCGCCAGATCGCGTAGCCGAGCGCGAAGGCCCAGATCAGCGCGGTGTATTCGAGCGGCGCGATCACTGAGATCGGGGCGCGGCGCAGCGCCTCAAAGTAGCTCATCTGGCCGAGGCCGCCGATGAAGCCGACCGCAAGCAGCAGGATCTGCGTCGCCCCGCTTGGCATGGTCCATGTCATGAGGGCCATGGGTGTGGTCAGCATCAGGAAGAAGACATTGGTCATGGCCATCTGGACCATGCTGCTGGCGCTCTGGCTGGTGGTTCGCAGAAGTGTTGTTGCGATTGCCCAGCAGACGGCAGCAATCAACGCGAGATAGACCGGCCAGCCGGTAGCGAGCCCTGTCGGGTTGCTGGCGATGACGACGCCGACGAAGCCGGTAATGACGGCGATCCAGCTGCTCGGCGGGACCTTTTCACCGAGGATCGGGATCGCGAGCAGGATCGCGGCAATCGGGGCTGCGAAATAGAGCGTCGTCAGGTCCGCAAGCGGCAAGTGCTTGGCCGCGTTGAAGTAGCAAAGCCAGGCCGCCAGCAGAAAGAGGCTGCGCAGCATCATCGGGCGCAGGGCCGGCGACGTGACGGTTTCGCGGGCCAGCGATCGGCCACCCAGGATGGAGCATCCGAGCAGGATCGCAATGCTTCGGCAAAACAGGATCTGCCACACCGTGGTCGACTCCACGAGCAGCTTGATCATGGCGTCATGCATGGCGAAGAAGAGATAGGCGAGACTGGACAGCAGGATACCAGCGCCGACTGCGGTTTTCACGGATGTGTCTTTCGGGTAGGGCGGCCCCAGCATGTGGTCGCATCGGATTTCTTGTTTCGGGTGTCGATGGACGACTGTCAATCCCCGGTTGGCGTTGCCGAGATTGTTGTCGCGCGAAACAAAAATTTACAGCCGCGAGATGCAAGGGGCGTTGTCGTTTAAATCGATTTAATTAAAGTGCGCCCCGACCACGGGAGCAGGACATGAACGATATTTCGCAGACCATCACTTCCCCAGCCGCACCGGCGCCAATCGTCACGAGGGAGCGCGCCGCCGTCGCGTTGCTGTTCTTTCTGAACGGTCTGGTGATTGGCGCCTGGGCGCCGAAGATCCCGTTCTTTTCGCAGGCGCTTGGGCTTTCGGAATTGATGCTCGGGGTGATGATCTTCGTCTTCGGCGTGGGCTCGCTGGTTCTGATGCCGATCGCCGGTATGCAGATCGCCCGCTATGGATCGCGTCGCGTGGTCGAGATCACCACGCTTCTGTTCATCCCGACGATCGTGCTTGTCACCCTCGTCGACAATATCTGGACGGGTGCCGTCGCGATCTTCCTGTTCGGTGGCCTGACCGGGGCGATGGACGTGGCGATGAATGCCAATGCCGTCGAAGTTGAGCGCAACATGCGCCGCTCGATCATGTCTTCCTGCCATGCCTTCTGGAGCCTGGGTGGTCTGTGCGGTGCGGCGACCGGTGGTTTCCTCATCGCCTCGCTCGGCGTGACCGGTCACGTGCTGCTGCTGGCTGCTGTCTGCATCGTCCTGTTCCTGGTCGCCCGTCCGATGATCCTTGCCGATGCGCCGCATCCGAGTGACGAGCCTGCCAAGGCCAAGCTGCCGATGACGCCGCTGCCCTGGCTGATCGGCACGATCGCGCTGTTCTGCATGATCCCTGAGGGCACCGTGCTCGACTGGAGCGCGCTCTATCTGCGCAACGAGCTGAATGCTTCGACCGAAATGTCGGGCTTTGCCTTTGCCGCCTTCTCCTTCACCATGGCCGTCTGCCGCTTTGCGGGTGACTTCGTTCGTGACCGGTTCGGTGCCGTCAACACGCTGCGCTTCTGCGGGGTCGCGGCAATCATCGGCCTTGTGATCGCCGGGCAGTCGAGCAATGTGACGCTTGCTCTAATCGGGTTTGCGATCACCGGGATCGGGATCTCGAACATGGTGCCGATCGCCTTTTCGGCTGGTGGCAATATTCCGGGACTGGCTCCTGGCGTCGGTCTCTCCGTGGTCACGACCATGGGCTATTCCGGCATTCTCTTCGCGCCGTCGCTGATCGGTTTCATCGCCGAGTTTACCTCGCTGTCGACCGTCTACACCGCGATCCCCTCCCTGTTGATCGTCGTTCTCGCTCTGTCCGGCCTTGCCCGGCATGCGGACCGGTCAACGGGCCACTGAACAGAGATGAGTGCGCAGCTCGCCTGAGCGATGCCTGCGCACTCGTGCATGTGATTGCGCTTCGATGTCTTGCGGTTGACAAGCGATCGGCTTTGATCCACCTCCATGGCGATTGAGGCTTGCAGAGAAACAGCCATGACCGCACCCATCATCCAGCCCGCCGACGCCTTTGATCCCAAGCCGCGCCGTTCTTCGGTCGCCGTTGAAGTCGGAGGCGTTATCATCGGCGGCGGGGCGCCCGTCGTCGTTCAGTCGATGACCAATACCGATACGGCCGATATCGATGCGACGGTCGCCCAGGTGGCCGCCCTCTACAAGGCCGGTTCCGAGGTGGTGCGCATCACTGTTGACCGCGACGAGAGTGCGGCCGCCGTGCCGAAGATCCGTGAGCGCCTGCTGCGCCTGGGCATGGATGTGCCGCTGATCGGCGATTTCCACTATATCGGCCACAAGCTGCTGGCCGATCACCCTGGTTGCGCCGAGGCGCTGGCGAAATATCGCATCAATCCGGGCAATGTCGGTTTCAAGGACAAGAAGGACAAGCAGTTCGCCGAGATCGTCGAGATGGCGATCCGCTACGACAAGCCTGTCCGTATCGGGGTCAACTGGGGTTCCCTCGACCAGGAGTTGCTGACCCGTTTGATGGATCAGAATGCGGCTCAGGGTTCGCCGCTGTCGGCGCGTCAGGTGACACGCGAGGCGATCGTGCAGTCGGCGCTGCTCTCGGCGGAACTCGCCGAGGAGATCGGCCTGCCGCGCAATCGCATCATCCTGTCCGCCAAGGTCAGCCAGGTGCAGGACCTGATCGCCGTCTATTCCATGCTCGCTGAGCGCTCCAATCATGCGCTGCATCTGGGTCTGACCGAGGCGGGCATGGGCTCGAAGGGCATCGTGGCCTCCTCGGCCGCCATGGGTTACGTGCTGCAGCATGGTATCGGCGATACCGTCCGCGTCTCGCTCACACCCGAGCCAAATGGGGACCGCACGCGCGAGGTTCAGGTGGCGCAGGAACTGCTGCAGGTCATGGGCTTCCGCCAGTTCGTGCCGGTCGTTGCCGCATGTCCCGGCTGTGGGCGCACCACCTCAACCGTCTTCCAGGAACTCGCCCAGAAGATCCAGGACGATCTGCGCAAGAACATGCCGGTCTGGCGGGAAAAGTATCCCGGCGTCGAAGGTCTGAACGTCGCGGTCATGGGCTGCATCGTCAATGGACCGGGCGAAAGCAAACACGCCGATATCGGCATCTCGCTCCCCGGTACCGGTGAAAATCCGGCGGCTCCCGTCTTCATCGATGGCGAAAAAGCCATGACCTTGCGTGGTCCGAACATCGCGGCCGATTTCGAGGCGCTGGTGGCGGACTATATCCAGAAGCGCTATGGACAAAAGTCGGCGGCGGAGTGAGCCTGCTGGCAACTTTTTGTTGCCGCAATTTCACGGTTGACGGATGATCAGCCGAATCCTGGAGGGACCCCGAGCATGATCAAGAAGATCGCTATTCTCGCGCTTTGCGCGACCTATCTGAGTGCCTGCACGACGACAGATCCCTATACGGGTCAGCAGAAGGTGTCGAACACGACGGGCGGCGCCGCACTTGGCGCGGCCGTGGGCGCGCTCGGTGGTCTCGCCGTCGGTGGTTCGCCGGTCGGCCGGCGCAATGCAGCGCTCATCGGTGCCGGTATCGGCGCGCTCGCCGGTGGCGCCATCGGCAACTACATGGACCAGCAGGAATCGGAACTGCGCGCGCAGCTGCAGGGCACCGGCATTTCGGTCACCCGCGTCGGCGACCGCATCATCCTGAACATGCCGTCCAACATCACCTTCAACACGGATCAGGATGCGGTCATGCCGCAGTTCTATCCGACTCTGAACTCGGTTGCGATCGTGCTGCGCAAGTTCGACCGCACGCTGATCGATATCAACGGTCACACCGATTCGACCGGCAGCCAGGGTTACAATCAGGGTCTGTCCGAGCGCCGTGCGATGTCCGTTGCCGGTTACCTCAACAGCCAGGGCGTCGACCCACGGCGTGTATCCGCAGTCGGCTTTGGCCCGAACCAGCCGGTCGCATCGAACGCCACGCCGGATGGCCGCGCGCAGAACCGCCGCGTGGAAATCCAGATCTCGCCGCTCACCCAGGGCTGAGGTCTGTCTACTTCAAGGATCAGAGGCGCCGCATCCGTGCGGCGCCTTTTTCGTTTCAGCGGAAGGTGAGGAGCTTCACGCCGGCAAAGGTGAAGAGAACGGCGAGCGTCCCGTCGATATAGCGGCGTGCGGCGCGATAGATCCGGAGCGCGCCCGGCGTTGAGAAAAGCAGCGCATAACCCATGAAGACGATGAAGCCGGTTACGAGGCAACCGCAGACGACGATGGCGACCGCAGACGGGGTCGCACCGGCGGGCAGTCCCAGCGAGATGATGGCCAGCCAGGCGAAGATCGCCTTGGGGTTCGTCAGGTGGATCGCATAGCCCATCAGAAAAGTACGCTTCAGGCTCGCTGTCGCCTTGGTGACACCAAGCGGATCGATCTTGCTCGCCGCCGAGCGGAAGGCGCGCCAGGCGAGATAGAGCAAGTAAAGGCCGCCCAGGATCCGCATCAGCACCAGCGCCTGCGCATATTGGGAGAGGATGGCGGCAAGACCGAGAGAGGCGGCAATCGCCCAGGTCATCGAGCCGCAGAAGATGCCGGCTGCAATCGTCAATCCATGTCGACGCCCCTGGCCGAGCGAGGCGGATGCGATCGCCATCGTCGCGGGACCCGGGCTCAAGACCGCGACCAGGTAGACGAGATAGGCCGCCGCGACCTGCGGCCAGTATTGAAGGATTTCAGTCAAGGACATGCTCCGGCGCTTGCAACAGGAGCCGGAGACTAGCCGCTATCGGTCAATTCCACACGTCAGATGATTTGATCGATCGCATTCAGAAACTGATGGCATTCCTCTGTCGTGCCGATCGTCACGCGAAGGAAATCGGAAATCCGTGGCTTGTTGAAGTGACGAACGAGGACGGCGCGCTCGCGAAGACCCTTTTGAAGATCTGCACCCTGATGCGCTGGATGACGCGCGAAGACGAAATTGGTCGATGAGGGCAGGACCTCGAAGCCGCGGGCCTTCAACGCGTCCGTGACCATCTCGCGGTTGGCGATGATCTTGCCGCAGGCGTCGTCGAACCAGGCTTCGTCCTCGATCGCGGCGGTTGCCGCTGCCTGGGCCAGCATGTCGACGGGATAGGAGTTGAAGCTGTCCTTCATCCGCTCCAGCGCCTCGATCAGCGGCCGCTGGCCGAGCGCGAAGCCGACGCGCAGGCCTGCGAGCGAGCGGGACTTGGAGAAGGTCTGGACGACCAGCAGGTTCTCATAGCGCGGGATGAGCGATGCCGCAGTCTCGGCGCCGAAATCGACATAGGCCTCGTCGATCACCACGACCTGATCCGGGTGGGAGGCGACGAGCTTCTCGATCTCTGCGAGCGGCACGGCGATGCCGGTCGGCGCATTCGGATTGGCCAGGATGATGGCGCCGCAGGGGCGGTCGTAATCCTCGATGCGGACGTGCAGGCCGTCGTCCAGCGCGATCTCCTCGACCTTAACTTCGAAGAGCCGGGCATAGGTCTTGTAGAAGCTGTAGGTGATGTCAGGGTAGAGCAGGGGAGCGTCGTGCTTGAGCAAGGCAGCGAATGTGAAGGCCAGGACTTCGTCCGAGCCGTTGCCGACAAAAACCTCATCCATCGTCAGGCCGTAGCGCTTCGCAATCGCCTTGCGCAGGTCCGTGGAGGCCGGATCGGGGTAAAGGCGCAGTCGTTCACCGGAGGCAGCGGCGATCGCGTCCAGCACGCGCTGCGACGGGCCGTAGGGGCTCTCATTGGTGTTGAGCTTCACCAGGCCCGGGATTTTGGGTTGTTCGCCAGCGACATAGGGCTCCAGCGCATGGACGGCAGACGACCAGAAACGGCTCATACTATTTCTTCCTGTAGGCGATGAAGTGGGCGGCTTCCTTCAGCGGCTCGGCCTTGGCGCCATAGGGATCGAGCAGCGCATTCGCTTCAGTGACCAAGCGGTCCAGTTCGGCGCGTGCCCAGTCGGTGCCCTTGAGGCCAACGAGGGTCGCCTTGCCTTTGGCCGCGTCCTTGCCGGTCGCCTTGCCGAGGGTCGCGGCGTCCGAGGTTATATCTAGGAGATCGTCGGCCACCTGGAAGGCGCGACCGATGAATTCGCCGAAGCGGCGCAGGCGATCGCGGTCCTCAGAGGAGCGGCCTGCGATGATCGCACCGGACTCGCAGGCAAAGCGCAGGAGTGCGCCGGTCTTCATCGCCTGGAGCATGACGATGCCTGCTTCATCGGGCTGGTTTTTGTCTGCGGCAAGATCGAGCATCTGGCCACCGGCCATGCCGCCGATCCCGGCTGCGCGCGAAAGCTCGAGCAACAGCGCCACCTTGGCGGCATCGGCCAAGGGCGTTTCCGGCGACGCGATAATGTCGAAGGCATAGGTGAGCAGGCCGTCGCCGGCCAGGATCGCGGTCGCTTCGTCGTACTTCTTGTGCACGGTCGGCTTTCCACGGCGCAGGTCGTCGTCGTCCATGGCCGGCAGGTCGTCATGGACCAGCGAGTAGCTGTGCAGGCATTCGAGCGCGCAACCGACCTGAAGAGCCGCCTCGTCGCTTCCGCCAAACAGGCGCGTCGCCTGCATTACGAGATAGGGGCGCAGGCGTTTTCCGCCGTTCAGTGCGCCGTAATGCATCGCTTCGATCAGTTGTCGGGGGCGCGCCAGTTCCGCGTGACGAGGGGTCCCGTCCAACAGGGTTGCGAGCCTTGCCTCGACGATCTCGGCATAGGCGGACAAGCTTTGTTCAAAGGCATCGGCGCTCTTGGTCATGCGGGCTATTTGGCACGCGGCCCCCTGTCAGGCAACGGGAAATTGACGTTGATGAAAGGCTACTGGCCCTAGCCTGTCTGGTCATTTCGTCACGGGGCCGCTAAGAGGAGGCATCATCGATCATGGACCCACCTCATTGACACTGGAAGTCGAGGCATTGGAGCAAGACGAGCAGTTTGCGCCGGCGGAAGAGCGGAGGCGGCGGCCCCGGATCATCCGGGCCGTGCTGATTGCTCTGCTTCTGTTGCTCGTCGGGCCTTATCTCCTGATCCTCGTCTATCGCGTGGACTTTATCCGCCCGGTGTCCACGCTGATGCTGGCGGATCTTGCCACCTTTCAGGGCTATGATCGTCGCTGGGTCGATTTCGAGGATATTTCCCCGAATGTCGTGCGTGCGGTGATGATGTCGGAGGACGGGCAGTTCTGTAATCACGGCGGTGTCGACTGGAACCAGCTGCAGTCGGTCATCGACGATGCCATGGCCGGAGAGGCGACGCGGGGCGCGAGCACCATCCCGATGCAGACGGCGAAGAACCTTTTCCTCTGGAACGGGCGTTCCTTTGTCCGCAAGGGCCTGGAACTGCCGCTTGCCATGGCCGCTGACACCGTGTGGCCCAAGCAGCGGATGATGGAGATTTATCTCAACGTCGCGGAATGGGGTCCTGGTATCTACGGGATCGAGGCTGCAGCGCGCTATCACTTCAAGACGTCTGCCGCAAAGCTCAGCCGTCAGCAGGCGGCTCTGCTTGCCGTCTCATTGCCCAATCCGATTGACCGCGTGGCAAGCAAGCCGGGCCCTGGTCTCAAGCGGCTGGCAGGGGTCGTGGATCGACGGGCCCGCGCGTCCGGTGATTACATCACCTGCCTTTATGATTGAAATCAGAAGCTTTCGTTGGTCCGCAAGCCGGTTATGGGTCTAGGTTGGAGCTCAACTGTTCGGAGAGCCTGATGGACGAACTGACCCTTTACATCGCCAACAAGAACTATTCCTCCTGGTCGTTCCGGCCGTGGATCGCCATGACGGCAGCCGGCATCTCGTTTCGCGAGGAACTGATTCCGTTCGGGCCAGGTGCCACCCATCCGCGCTTTCGGGAGATGTCGCCGACCGGGCGGGTGCCGGTGTTGCACCACGGCGCGGTTCGGGTCTGGGAATCGCTTGCCATCATCGAATATGTTGCAGAGCTTTATCCGGATGCCGGGCTCTGGCCCGCCGACCGTGAGAGCCGCTCGCTGGCGCGCTCCATTTCCATGGAAATGCTGTCCGGCTTTCGGGCTTTGCGCGGGGCCTGCCCGATGAATATGCGTCGGCCGGTGAAAGCGATCCCACTGCCCGACGGCGTGACGGCCGATGTCGCTCGCATCGAAGCGATCTGGCGGGACATGCTCCAGCGCTCCGGCGGTCCCTTCCTGTTTGGCGCTTTCTCCGCGGCCGACGCCATGTTCGCACCGGTCGTCAATCGCTTCCGCGCCTATGATCTGGTTCGCAATGCCGAGACGATCGCCTATATGGATAGGATGCGTGCGCATCCGGCCTGGCGGGCCTGGGAAGACGCGGCGCTGGCCGAACCCTGGATCGTGCCCGAGGACGAGGCCTGATCGGTCTTGTCACGGATTCGAAAAAAGTGACCTGGGGACTGGTCAAACCCACTTCGGGCATGTATAAGCCCGCCAAATTCCGAGATCGAGACAGGTTCTGTCCGGCCTCATCGAGGCCGCATAAACCCGTCTTGTCCGTCACGTGGAGTAACGAAAATGGCTGTACCGAAAAGAAAAACAAGCCCGTCCAAGCGCGGTATGCGCCGCTCTGCTGACGCGCTGAAGGCATCGACCTATGTCGAAGACAAGAACTCCGGCGAACTGCGCCGTCCGCACCATATCGATCTGAAGACCGGTATGTATCGCGGCCGCCAGGTTCTGACGCCGAAGGAAAGCGCATAATTTCTGCGCTTCGACTGACTGTTTTGAAAGGCCGGCGCTTGCGCCGGCCTTTTCATTTGTCATTAGGCATAGTTAAATCGCGCGGCTGATCGCCCCCGAGCGCGGTGCGATCGCATTGTCAGGAAGGATTCTGCATGCTGGTCGCCATTCCACTCATGGTCGTGCCGTTCATCTTTTATAATGCCGTGATGCTGGGAAGCGGGGTTTCGGCATTCTCCGGCGTGATCATGACTGTGCCGATGCTGTCCGGGGCCGTCTGGACAATGACGCTCGGTGACCTCGTCATCCTGTCCGCCCTCATCTGCCTGTTTTTCGAGATGCTTAAGGCGACGCTCAGCAATCGTGGTTCGTTGATGAACCACATGCTGTCGATGCTGGTCTTCGTCGGATTTCTCGTGGAATTCCTGCTTGTGCGCGATGCTGCCACGCAGCTCTTCTTCAGCCTGATGGTGATCGCTTTCATCGATGTCGTCGCTGGCTTCACGATCTCCAACCGGGCTGCGGGTCGCGACGTTTCGATCGGGCTTTGATCCGGTCGTGAAAAAGGCCCCTCCCGGGGCCTCGTCTCGTTTTACAGATTGTCGAGCTTGTTCTGCAGGGAGCGCAATTGCTCCTTCAGTTCGTCGATATCCTTGGCCTCGGCCTTTTTCGTTTCCTTGGCCGGCTGCTGGCCGCCGAGGAAGGGCGAGAACATCTGCATGGCCTGCTGGAACATCTCGGTGTTGCGCTTCACCTGCTCTTCCATCAGTTGTATCGGCATCTGCAGGTTCTTCGACAGCGGATGGTCGCCGAAGGCCTTGGTCATCTGCTCGCGCATCTGGGTCTGCTGCTCGGTGAAGGCCTTCATCGAATGTTCGAGAAAGCTCGGAACGACCATCTGCATCTGGTCGCCGTAATAGCTGATGAGCTGGCGCAGGAAGGAAATCGGCAGCAGCGTGTTGCCGGTCTTGGATTCCTGCTCGAAGATGATCTGGGTCAGGACGGAATGCGTGATGTCTTCACCGGACTTGGCGTCCTGCACCAGGAAATCCTCTCCCTTCTTGACCATCTTGGCCAAGTCCTCGAGGGTGACATAGGTGCTCGTGCCGGTGTTGTAGAGGCGTCGATTGGCGTATTTCTTGATAACGATTTCGCCATCGGCTTTGGCCATTTCTGTCTCCTAACCCGTCGTTTTTCGATTGTTTTTGCTCTTCCCGGTCGGGAGTGTAAGCGCAAATTCAGTCCGGTGACAATCTCTTTGTGCGATGCAGGATCGGCATTTGACGAAAGACAGGGAAGCGCAACCAAAGAACGAGAAGTGAGGGTTTATCTTGTTTGACACCGGCGGGAGTCTTTGTCAGTTTCTCCTCAATCACAAAACCCGAGGAGACGTCCATGAGCACCCCGTCCATCGTCATCGCGAGCGCTGCCCGAACCCCGGTCGGATCTTTCAACGGTGCCTTGTCGTCCGTCGCGGCGCATGATCTCGGTGCCATCGCCATCAAGGCCGTGCTGGAGCGCGCCGGCGTCGAGGCTGGTGAAGTCGACGAAGTCATCCTCGGCCAGATCCTGACGGCCGGTCAGGGCCAGAACCCGGCGCGTCAGGCCGCCATGAAGGCCGGCATTCCGCAGGAAGCGACCGCATGGGGGCTCAACCAGCTCTGCGGTTCGGGCCTGCGCGCGGTTGCCATCGGCATGCAGCAGATCGCGACCGGGGACGCGAAGATCATCATTGCCGGCGGCCAGGAATCCATGTCCATGGCGCCACATTGCGCGCACCTGCGCAATGGCACCAAGATGGGCGACCTGAAGATGGTCGACACCATGATCAAGGACGGCCTGACCGACGCCTTCTACGGCTATCACATGGGTACGACGGCCGAGAATGTCGCTCGCCAGTGGCAGCTTACCCGCGACGAGCAGGATGCATTCGCCGTCGCGTCGCAGAACAAGGCCGAGGCCGCCCAGGTCGCCGGCCGCTTCAGGGACGAGATCGTGCCGGTCATCGTGCCTGGTCGCAAGGGTGACGTCACCGTCGACCAGGACGAATACATCCGTATCGGTGCGACGCTCGAAAGCATGCAGAAGCTGAAGCCGGCCTTCGATAAGGAAGGCACTGTTACCGCCGGCAATGCATCCGGTATCAACGACGGCGCTGCCGCAGCACTCCTGATGACCGAGGCAGAAGCCTCGCGCCGTGGTATCGCGCCGCTTGCCCGCGTCGTTTCCTGGGCGACTGCAGGCGTTGACCCGAAGATCATGGGCACCGGCCCGATCCCGGCCTCCCGCAAGGCGCTCGAAAAGGCCGGCTGGAAGATCTCCGATCTCGACCTCGTCGAAGCCAACGAGGCCTTTGCGGCGCAGGCCTGCGCGGTCAACAAGGACCTCGGCTGGGATACGTCGATCGTCAACGTCAATGGCGGCGCGATCGCGATCGGCCATCCGGTCGGCGCATCGGGTGCGCGTATCCTCAATACGCTTCTGTTCGAGATGAAGCGCCGCGGCGCCAAGAAGGGTCTCGCCACGCTCTGCATCGGCGGCGGCATGGGCGTTGCCATGTGCCTCGAGGCCTTCTGATCCGGGCAGCCAGGATGGCGCCGGCTCATCATTGACATCACCAAGCTCTGTCCCGGTCTGAAGCCGGGATGGCGAAGTCATGCCGTTGCGATGGGAACCGCAGCGGTTGATTCAGACGGGAACCCATACAGAAAAAACGGGGAGGACAGCATGAGCAGAGTGGCTTTGGTAACCGGCGGTACGCGCGGCATTGGTGCTGCGATTTCGATCGCTCTGAAGAATGCCGGCTACACGGTGGCCGCAAACTTCGCCGGAAACGAGGAAAAGGCAAAGGCCTTTGAAGCCGAGACCGGCATTCCGGTCTTCAAGTGGGACGTGTCCAACTACCAGGCCTGCGTTGACGGGATCGACGCCGTCGAGGCTGCCCTCGGCCCGGTCGACGTGCTGGTCAATAATGCCGGCATCACGCGGGACGCCATGTTCCACAAGATGACGCCGGACCAGTGGAACGAGGTCATCAACACGAACCTCACCGGCCTCTTCAACATGACGCATCCGGTCTGGACTGGCATGCGCGATCGCAGTTTCGGACGCGTGATCAACATCTCGTCGATCAATGGCCAGAAGGGCCAGATGGGCCAGGCCAACTACTCTGCCGCCAAGGCGGGTGATCTCGGCTTCACCAAGGCACTGGCGCAGGAAGGTGCTGCCAAGGGCATCACGGTCAACGCCATTTGCCCCGGTTATATCGGCACGGAAATGGTGCGCGCGATCCCGGAAAAGGTGCTCAACGAGCGCATCATCCCGCAGATCCCGGTCGGCAGGCTCGGTGAACCGGAAGAAATCGCCCGCTGCGTTGTCTTCCTTGCTTCCGATGATGCCGGTTTCATTACGGGATCGACGATTTCGGCGAATGGCGGCCAGTTCTTCGTCTGAGCAACCGTCAGTGTTTCGCCTCGGGGCCGGCCTCGTGCCGGCCTCTTGCGTTTGTATGGCGTGACGCTCGCAAGACTGCATAGCGTTTCGGATCTCCGACGGGAGATCGGATAGGCCGTTAAGAATTACCGTCTTTTTCTGCCGGAGAAATTCTTAATATCCACCGTACCCTATGGTTAACCAATTGTTATTCCACAACATACAGCGGTGAACAAACCGGGAAGACTGCTCAGTCCGCGATTCGTCGTTGATTCGTTCCGGATTTGATCGACAAGTTAATTCAGCACACGAAAAAGCCGCCGAACCCGGGGTTCGGCGGCTTTTTAGCAGATATGCCTGTTAGCGGCAGCGTGCTTCGTAGGTGCGGCCGTAGCGATCGCGATAGACGCAATAGCCGGAACGTTCCTGAGAATTGCCGATCAGTGCGCCGGCGACGCCGCCCACACCGGCGCCAATGGCGGCACCCCGAACATTACCGGTAGCAACGCCACCAATGATGGCACCGGAGGCCGCGCCGATGCCGGCGCCACGTTCGGTTGCCGTGCAGGATGCGAGCGGGGCGATCAATGCGAGTGCCAGAAGGGTCTTTTTCATCGTCCTATACCTTTTATGTCGAGTTGAATTTTCACTTCAGGTCAAATTCGACCCATCAACATCAGGATGATGAGGATGAGCAGTACGAGGCCCAAGCCTCCCGACGGGCCGTAGCCCCAGCTGCGGCTATGTCCCCAGTTTGGCAGGGCGCCGATCAGCAACAGAATAAGAATGACGATGAGGATAGTACTCATGGGGGCCCTCTCCTAAGCCTTGGTGCAGAATGCTGTCTTGTGCGGTCTGAACGCGACCAGCCGGACTTTGTTCCGTCCGGTTCAGGCCCATGCGCATGAACTGAAACATCTGGGCTGCGGCTCTGCCGGCGATAGGGCGCCGGTTTTTCGCCTGCAGCGTGGAGATGCCGTCTACGAATGCGCTGATTGCGCTTGCGGTCAGGGTCTGATGCTCGACCATCGGCAGATGCCCGCAATTGCGCAGAAGGACCGTCTGCACCTGCGGAAGCAACTTGGACACGCGCAGCTGATGGGCCGGCGGAACGATGGCGTCATCGGCCCCGACAATGTTCAGAACCGGTACACGGATTGACGGCAGATCCGCGACCAGTGTCGTCGCCGACATGAAATGAATGCAGGCAGCAATGTCTTCGGGTCTTGCCTGCAGCAATTGCAGCCGGACATCTTCCATGGCCACGACCGCGCGATCGTTCTGCCAGGGGCATCCCTTGTCGAAAACGCATTCGACAGAGCCCCAGCGAAACTGCTCACTCGTGGAGATCCAGCGCTGGAAGAACTGGCGAAACAGGAAGTATCCAACGCGCGGGACGCGCAAAAGCTTGGCCGGCAGGCGCTCCTGGCCCTCGAAGCGACCGCAGGCGAAGGCGCCGATCAAGACGATCGACTTCACCAGTTCGGGATAATGCCGTGCAATCAGCAGCGAGACGAAGCCGCCCGTGGAGTGGCCGATCAGCGTGACTGGCCTGCCGCCGAAATCGCGCCTGAGTGCCTGGGCATAGGCTGCCGCTACCCCTTCGGGCGTAATCAGCTGACCCGGTGCGGCGAGTTTCCAGGGGTGGTGGCCGGGCAGGGCGTATGCCGCGCTCTTTGACTTTCGCACAACGTCCGGCGCATAGGTGCGCCAAAAGGATGGCGCCATGACCATGCCGTGGATCAGGGCGTAGTCCTGAGCCAACTCGTTGTTTCCGATCCATTCTGGGGGCGGCGGGGATAGCGTCATCAGTTTCACCTCGGCGGCGGAACGTGAAGATGTTCCCGATTGTTCCATCGGCTGGCTGTCTGGAAGGTTGATGCGGTCCGAGGGTGATTCAGCATCTGGTGTGGCGGACCCCAGGAGACTTCCAGATCTAGCCGTGAACAAACACTGAATCAGCCGGAGTCACCGATTCGTCGCTGATTCGTTCGCAGAGTGTTCCTGATTCAGAAAGATGATTCTGATCAAGGGTTTGCGAGGAATTCTGGGGTGTTTGCGACAAGCGCCTTGCCTTTGACCCTGTTCGTCGCCATGTGTTGGCCAAGGGTGCCGGAATGCAGAAGCGCGGTCCCGGCAAGCGGAGCGGTCCTTGAATACGCAACCCATGATCTTGAGTGGCCGCGGCGTCAACGCTGTGCTGGGGCCAACGAACACTGGCAAGACCCATTTCGCCATCGAACGCATGGTCGCGCACGGGTCGGGCATGATCGGGTTGCCGCTCAGACTTCTGGCCCGCGAGGTCTATACCCGTGTTGTCGAGCGGGTCGGCGTGAAGAACGTCGCGCTGGTGACCGGTGAAGAGAAGATCAGCCCTCCGAACGCCCGCTTTTCCGTCTGCACCGTCGAGGCTATGCCGCGGGAAACGAAAGTGGCCTTCGTCGCGATCGACGAGATCCAGCTCGCTGGCGACCTTGAACGCGGGCACATCTTCACCGATCGCCTGCTGCACCTGAGAGGGCGTGAAGAGACGCTGCTGCTCGGGTCTGCGACGATGAAGTCGATCCTCATCCAGCTGCTGCCCGGCATCACCATCGTCGAGCGCCCCCGGCTTTCGCAGATCTTCTATGCGGGCCAGAAAAAGATTACCCGTCTGCCGCAGCGCACCGCCATCGTCGCTTTCTCCGCTGACGAGGTCTATGCGATCGCCGAGCTCATTCGGCGCCAGCGCGGCGGAGCGGCCGTGGTGTTGGGTGCGCTCAGCCCCCGCACGCGCAACGCTCAGGTTGGTCTCTACCAGGAAGGCGATGTCGATTATCTCGTCGCCACCGATGCCATCGGCATGGGGCTCAATCTCGATGTCGACCATGTCGCCTTTGCCCAGGACCGCAAGTTCGACGGCTACCAGTTCCGCAATCTCAATCCGGGCGAACTGGGCCAGATTGCCGGTCGTGCCGGTCGACACATCAAGGATGGCACGTTTGGCGTGACGGGCCGCGTTGATCCTTTCGATGAGGAACTGGTGGAGCGGCTTGAAACCCATCAATTCGATCCTGTCAAAGTTCTGCAATGGCGGACGGAGAAGTTCGACTTCTCTTCTATTGCCGGCCTGCAGCGAAGCCTCGATGCGGTACCCCGCGTCGAAGGACTGACGCGCGCCCTGCCGGCGACCGATCAGCAGGCGCTTGAGTATCTGTCGCGCTATCCTGAGATTTCCGACATCACGGACCGACCGGAACGCGTGGAAAAACTCTGGGAAGCCTGTGCTCTGCCCGACTATCGGCGCATTACGCCTGCACAGCATGCAGATCTGATTCAGAGTCTCTATTTTGATTTGGTCAGGCGGGGCACCGTGAACGAGGATTTCCTCGGCGAACAGGTGCGCCGGGCAGACCGGACCGATGGCGAGATCGACACGCTTTCGGCGCGGATTGCCCAGATCAGAACATGGACTTACGTGTCGAACCGGCCCGGCTGGCTTGCCGATCCGACACACTGGCAAGAAAAGACGCGGGAAATCGAAGACCGATTGTCCGATGCGTTACATGAACGGTTGACGAAACGCTTTGTTGATCGCAGGACATCTGTGCTCATGAAGCGCTTAAGAGAGAATGCAATGTTGGAAGCTGAAATCAGTGTGAACGGCGATGTCTTCGTGGAAGGCCATGCCATGGGACAACTCTCCGGTTTCCGGTTCACGCCGATCTCCGGCATGGAAGGTCCGGATGCCAAGGCAGTTCAGGCCGCCGCATACAAGGCTCTGGCGCTGGAGTTCGAAGCGCGGGCAGCCCGCCTGCATGCTTCTGGCAATAATGACCTTGCCATCGGCTCGGATGGTCTCGTCCGCTGGCTCGGCGACCCTGTTGCCCGTCTAACCGGTACGGATCACATCCTGCATCCGCGCGTCATTCTGCTTGCCGACGAGCAGCTGACCGGCATTGCCCGTGATCATGTTGCTGCCCGCGTCGAGCGCTACGTCAATCATCACATCTCGACCGTGCTGAAGCCGCTCGATGACCTCTCCCGCGCAGAAGACCTGCAGGGCTTGGCCAAGGGTCTTGCCTTCCAGCTCGTCGAGAACCTCGGTGTGCTCTTCCGCCGCGACGTGGCAGACGACGTCAAGACGCTCGATCAGGATGGTCGTGCATCCATGCGCCGCTACGGCGTGCGCTTCGGTGCCTACCACATCTTCATGCCGGCTCTGCTGAAGCCGGCTCCGGCCGAACTGATCACGCTGCTCTGGGCGCTGAAGAACGACGGCCTCGACAAGCCGGGTTATGGCGATCTGATCCCGGTGCTGGCTGCCGGCCGTACCTCTGTCGTCACGGATCCGAGCTTCGAGCGCACGTTCTACAAGCTCGCCGGCTTCCGTTTCCTCGGCAAGCGCGCAGTTCGCATCGATATCCTCGAGCGTCTCGCCGATCTCATTCGTCCGCTCCTGCAGTGGAAGCCGGGTTCGCCGGCGCGTCCTGACGGCGCTTATGACGGCCGCCGCTTCACGACGACGACCGCCATGCTTTCCATTCTGGGTGCGACGCCTGACGACATGGAAGAGATCCTCAAGGGTCTCGGCTATCGTGCAGACAGCGTTTCGGCCGAAGAGGCTGCGGCCTTCCTCGCTGCGCAGGCTGGCTCTGCTGCGGCTGAGGCTCCGGCGGCTGCCGACAAGAGCGACGACGCCGTCGATGATGCCGATCAATCCGCCGAGGCATCTGCCGAAGGCGAGGCACCGGCTGCTGTGACTGAAGAGCCTGCTGCAGCGGTTGCCGCTGAAGCGGTCGAGCCTGCCGCTGCCGAAGAGCAGTCGGCCGAGCCGACTGAGCCGAAGCCCGTTCTGCTCTGGCGTCCGGGTGGTCGTAACGACAACCAGCGTAGCACCGGCCGTCCGGCTGGCGATCGCCGTCCGCAGGACCAGCGCAACGCGGCTCCGCGCGAAGGCGGCGAGGCTGCTGGCGAGAAGCGCGGCGAAGGCCGTCGCGATGATCGCCGTTCCGACAATCGCGGTGAGCGTCGAGACGACAATCGTGGCAAGTTTGCCGGCAAGGGCGACCGCCAGGATCGTGGCGACCGCAAGGACCGTGGTCCGAGGCCGGAGCGCGACAACAACAAGTCGCAGCCGGCACGCTTCGAGGCAAAGCCGCCGCGCAAGGAGAAGCCGATCGATCCGGATTCGCCTTTCGCCAAGCTCGCGGCTCTCAAGGAGCAGCTGAAGAAGTAATGGACGACAAGCAGTCACAAAGCGGTTCGCGCCAGCGCATCGACAAGTGGCTGTTCTTCGCCCGTGTGGCAAAATCACGCAGCCTCGCGCAAGAGCGCGTGGCTTCGGGCCATGTCAGTGTCAATGGCCAGAAAATTCGCCAGGTCAGCCATCAGGTCAAGCCTGGCGATAAGCTCGAGATCGCAATGCCCGAGCGCGACCTGGTGCTGGTCGTGAAACTACCCGGCGAGCGGCGCGGCCCTTACGAGGAAGCAAAGCTTCTTTATGAGGATCTCACGCCTCCGGCCGAGAAGAAGCCCTTCAGCCCATCCGAGCCTGGAGTTCGGGCGCCTGGAGCCGGACGACCCACGAAGAAGGAGCGCCGCGCGCTCGATGAACTGCGTGGCGAGCCGGATTGGTCGGCGGATTAGAAAATTTCTACAAAGGCGCCAGAATTGAGGGTGTTTATCCTTGCCTTGTCGGGGATTCCGCTTTAGCTCACATGCCGTCCGACATTAATTCCCGGTGGGGCGCGAGCCTTCCGAACAGGGTGTCACCCGATCGGAATACCCGCATTCGTCTCTCTCCTGCCGTTCGAGAACGTCATCCTGGAGTGCCGCATGACCTATATCGTCACTGACAACTGCATTCGCTGCAAATACACCGATTGTGTCGAGGTCTGCCCCGTCGATTGCTTCTATGAGGGCGAAAACTTCCTCGTCATCCATCCGGATGAATGCATCGACTGTGGTGTCTGCGAGCCGGAATGTCCTGCTGAGGCGATCAAGCCGGATACCGAGCCGGGTCTCGACAAGTGGCTCAAGATCAACGCCGATTACGCGAAGATCTGGCCGAACATCACTGTCAAGAAAGAGCCGATGCCGGAAGCCAAGGAGATGGACGGCGTGGACGGCAAGTTCGAGCAGTTCTTCTCGGAGAATCCTGGTTCGGGCGACTGATACCAGGATTGCGGTTGGGCCTGAGTGAATCCTGCCCAAATTTCCATCACTTGACGGCGGATTCGCCCTTGTGTGCGTCACGATTGTGGCGCACTGCACTAAAATATTGATTTCCTCGTCTTTTTGTGATAGCCTCTTGGAACTGTTCCACTTTGCGGCATAGCTATGCCCTGAACCATCACGAAAGCAACTTCACCAACGCGCGATTTCCGTGACATCGGCGACACCGCTTGTGTCGTGTCTCCGTCGCGACGAGGTGTCTTTGACTGTGTGGCGGACTGGATCAGGATGACAAGTTTCGCAGTCTTGTCGTCTCATCCGGGCCTGACCGACCCGGCGCCGGCATCTCGCCGGGAGCAAAACAGGGAGTATTTGAATAGAATGACGACCCAGCAGAAGAAGAATTCCTCGGCGCGCCACGGCTTCAAGACCGGCGAGTCGATCGTATACCCCGCTCACGGCGTGGGTACCATCACCGCCATCGAAGAGCAAGAAGTGGCCGGGATGAAGCTCGAGCTTTTTGTGATCGATTTCGAGAAGGACAAGATGCGTCTGAAGGTTCCGGTCGCCAAGGCCGTGAGCATCGGAATGCGCAAGCTCTCCGAGACCGATTTCGTCGATCGCGCTCTCAAGGTCGTGCAGGGCAAGGCCCGCGTCAAGCGCACCATGTGGTCGCGTCGTGCGCAGGAATATGATGCCAAGATCAATTCCGGTGACCTGATCTCGATCGCAGAAGTCGTTCGCGACCTCTATCGCGCCGAGAACCAGCCGGAGCAGTCTTATTCCGAGCGTCAGCTTTATGAAGCTGCGCTCGACCGCATGGCTCGCGAAATCGCTGCCGTGAACAAGATGTCCGAGACGGAAGCCGTTCGCCTTGTCGAGGTCAACCTCGCCAAGGGTCCCAAGCGCGGCAAGACGATCGAAGAAGACGATACCCAGGAAGAAGAAGCCGCGTAAAGCAGCTTCAGTGCATGGTCATGAAAAAACCTCCGGTGAGAACCGGAGGTTTTTTTGTATCTGTCGCCCGCTCGTCGGCCGGGTCGCGGCCAAAGAAAAACCCCGCCGGAGCGGGGTTTCCCAGAACTTGCCTCTTAGCTGTTACTCGCGGTTTCCAAGGAAACGCAGCAGGAACAGGAAGAGGTTGATGAAGTCGAGATAGAGGCGCAGCGCGCCCATGATGGCGTTGCGGCCAGCCATCTCGCTGGAGTGGCTCTCGTGGTAGGACTCCTTGATCGACTGCGTGTCGTAGGCGGTCAGGCCTGCGAAGATCAGGACGCCAATTACCGAGATCGCGAAGTCGAGGGCCGAGGAGGCCATGAACAGGTTGACCAGCGACGCAATGATCAGGCCGAAGAGACCCATCATTAGGAACGAACCCATGGCCGACAGGTCACGCTTGGTGGTGTAGCCGTAGAGCGACAGGGCACCAAAGGAGGCCGCGGTCACGAAGAAGGTCTGCACGATGCTCGCGCCGGTGTAGATCAGGAAGATCGACGACAGCGACAGGCCCATCATCGCAGCATAGACCCAGAAGGTCGTCTGTGCGGCTGCGACGCTCATCTTGTGAATGCGGAAGCTGAGGAAGAACACCATGGCGACCGGCGCCAGGATGACCACCCACTTCAGCGGGCTCAGGAAGATTGCCTGGCCGAAAGCGGTCAGCTCGCCGTTCGATACGGCCATCTGGAAGGTTGCAAAGGCTGCGGTACCGGTGATGGCGAGGCCCAGTGCCATCAGGTTGTAGACCTTCAGCATATAGGCGCGCAGACCTTCGTCGATCATCGTGGCCGACTGGGTCTGACCCGTGCGGCTCTGATAGTTACGAAGTTCGGACATGTTTTCCTCTCTCAAAGCTTCGATGTTGGACGGCAGAGCCTTTAGAAAGGCGCCCGCACCGCTGCGAAGCCCAGCATGCGTGATCTCAATATGAGGGGTTCCCGTGTCCTCGACAAGGGCCGCAAGCTTAAATCGCGGTAATGCTGGGCGGATGGCAGATCCATCCGCCCTTGGCATCATAACTCGCGAAGCACGGGAGCTGCCTTCTGGCCGAGGATGCGCCAGGTTCCAGCGAGGCCAATGCCGATTGTGACGACGAGTGCGATGGCAAGCGTCATCAATGCGACGTCGGGCAGGAAGTTGGAAGGCAGGTTCATGATCTGGCTCAGCACGAACCAGGCAATGCCGCCACCGGCGATCAATGCGAAGACCGCAGTTGCCGCCCCGAGCAGCATATACTCATAGGTGAAGGCGCGGATCAGCATGGCACGTGTGGCACCAAGCGTTTTCAGGATGACGGCGTCGTGTGTTCGAGCCCGGTTGCCGGCTGCCAGTGCGCCGGAGAGGACGAGAACCGAGGCGATGAGCGCGATCGCCGCTGCCGCCCGGATGGCTGTCGCCAGCTGCCCCACGAGGCGGTCGACAATATCCAGTGCATCCTTGACCCGCACCGTCGTGATCGTCGGGAATTGCTGGGTGACCGATCGCAGGATCGAAGCTTCCTCTGCTGCCGTCGCCTCCTGGTCGATCAAGGTCGCCAGCCAGGCATGGGGCGCGCCGGCGAAGGTGTTTGGCGAGAAAACCATGACGAAGTTCATCGACAGGCTCTCCCACTCCACCGTGCGGAAGTTGGCGATCTTTGCCGTGATGTTGCGGCCGAGCACGTTGATAGTGATCGTGTCGCCGATCTTCAGGCCGAGTTCGCGGCCTTCCTGTTCTGCGAAGGATACGAGCGGTTCGCCCGTGTAGTCGTCGGTCCACCATTCGCCTTCGGTGACGGTGCTGTTCTCAGGCACGTTGCGGGCATAGGTCAGGCCTCTGTCGCCGCGCAGCACCCAGCGTCCTTCCGGCGGTACCTCGACCTTGGCCACATCGGTGCCATTGAGCTCGACGATACGGCCGCGTAGCATCGGCACTTCGATCAACTTGCCTTCGGGCGCCATGCCTTCAACCAGGGTTCGGAAACCGTCAATTTCGCCGCTCTGGATGTCGACAAAGAAGAAATTGGGTGCGCGCTCCGGCAGGTTGCCGGTCAGTTCACGCCGAAGGTTTCCGTCGATCAAGGCGAGAGCCACGAGCAGGCTTAGGCCGAGGCCGAGCGAGAGCGTGACCGCGGGCGTCAGGGCACCGGGACGGTGGATGTTGCCGACTGCCAGTCTGAGCGCTGCCGAGTGGATAGGCGGGCTGCGCTTGGCAAGCCAGGCGATGCCCATGGCGACCACGCGCAGCAGCACGAAGCCTGCTGCCATGGCGGCAAGGAAGATCGTCGCGATCCGCTGCTGTTCCGAGGTGAAGATGGCAAGCGCCGCGAGTGCACCAAGCGACAGCGCCATGGCGAGCAGGTACGGCCACGACGGCAGCCCCGCGGCCTCGAAGCCCTGTTCGCGGAACAGCGCCGTTGCCGGAACCTTGCGGGCGTGGCCGAGCGGCAGGATGGCGAAGGCGAAGGTTACCAGCATGCCGAACACCGCTGCCAGCAACAGCGCACGCGGATATATCGTCGCTTCGGCAGAGATCGGCAGGAGGCCAGACAGGTAATTCGCCACGATCGGCGGCGCGATGATGCCGAGCAAGAGGCCGGCCACAATGCCAATCGAGGCGACCAGCGTGATCTGGATCAGGTAGACCATGACCACCACGGAGGCTGGCGCGCCAACGCATTTGAGCGTCGCGATCACAGTGCGCTTGGAATCGAGGAAGGCGCGTACGGCATTGGCAACGCCAACCCCGCCGACCACGAGGGCCGTCAAACCGACGAGCGTCAGGAACTGCGAGAAGCGTTCGATGTTCTCGGTGAGCGCGGGCGCTGCGCGGTCGCTACCGCGAATGGACCAGCCGGCGGTGGGGAATTCGGCTTGCGCCTGCTGGCGGATCGTCTCTGTTGCGGGCGCAGGATCGGTGTAGCGGATCTTGTAGGCATGCTCGACGAGGCTGCCGGTCGCCACGAGACCGCTTGCAAATAGGCCCTCGCGGCTGGTGAGGAAGCGCGGGGCAAAGCCAAAACCGTCGGAGATGGAATCCGGCTCGGTGATGATCGTGCCATTGATGCGGAACCGAGCATTGCCGACGAGCAATTCGTCGCCGACCTTCATGTTCATGCGTTCCAGCAGAAGAGGGGCGACGACCGCGCCATAGGCGCCGTTGTCTGTCGCCAGAAGTTCGCCGAGGGGGCGATCGGGTTCGGCGACGAGGCGGCCGTAGAGTGGATAGGCTTCATCAACGGCCTTTATTTCCACCAGAGACTGGTCGGAGCCATCGGCCAGGCGGGCCATCGAGCGCAGGTTTGTCGTAACGGACACCGCACCGAAGCGCTCGAGGAAGGCGAGTTCTTCCGGCGTCGCCTCTCTGTTGTCGAGCTCGAAGCGCACGTCGCCAGCGAGCAGAGTGCGGCCCTCCGAGGAGATGGCATCGGTGATCGCCGTCGACACGGAATTCACGGCCGCAATGGCGCCGGTCCCCAGCGCAATGCAGGCGAGGAAAATGTAAAATCCCTTCAGGCCGCCACGCAGTTCACGCAGCGCGATGCGGAAGGCGATGGAGACGCGTGCGCCGAAGGACGTCATGCGGACACCGAAGCGAGACGGGCCTGCTCGGTTCGGCTATCGCCTGCGATCTGGCCGGATGCGACCCGGATCTGGCGCGTGCAGCGTGCGGCGAGTGACGGATCATGGGTGACGAGGATCAGCGTCATGCCGCGCTCCTTCTGTTTCGAAAACAGAAGATCGGCGATCTGGCGGCCAGTTTCGGTATCCAGGTTGCCGGTCGGTTCATCGGCGATCAGCACCGCCGGAGATGGAGCAAGGGCTCGAGCGATCGCAACGCGCTGCTGCTCGCCGCCGGACAACTGGCCAGGGTAATGGCTGAGGCGCTCGCCGAGGCCGACGGCTTCCAGCTCCTTGCGGGCAATGTCGAAGGCGCCCTTTACGTTGGCGAGCTCCAAGGGAACTGCGACGTTTTCAAGCGCGGTCATGTTGGCGATCAGATGGAAAGACTGGAAGACGATGCCGATGTTCTTGCCCCGGAAGTCGGCAAGGCGGTCTTCACTCAGCGTGTGCAGCGGCGTGTTGCGGACATGGATCTCACCGCTGTCGAGGCGTTCGAGACCTGCCAGCACCATCAGAAGCGTCGACTTGCCAGACCCGGACGGCCCGACGATCCCCACCGCCTCGCTTTCCGCGATGGAAAGGTCGATGCTCTTCAGAACGTGAACGGAGGCTGCGGCATTGCCCAGAGTGAGATCGGCGCTTTTCAGTTCGATGATGCTGTTTCTCACACTCATCCATCCTATATCTGCGGGGACTGAAGCTTCGCCGCACTGCGGCATTCTTGCCAATCTAGGGAAGCCACCATGACATTTAAAGCAGCGTTCCTTCATTTCGCCGTGATACTGCTCGCCACCCTTGCCGGGCCCAGGATTGCGGCGGCTGAACCGCTCCAGCTCGTCGGTCTCGGCGACAGTCTGATGGCGGGCTATCAATTGCCTCAGGAAGACGCCTTGCCGGCCCAGCTGCAGCGCGAGCTTGTGGCCAAGGGCCATGACGTCGTGATCAGCAATGCCGGCGTTTCCGGAGACACGACTTCGGGCGGTCTTTCCCGCGTCGACTGGTCGGTGCCGGAAGGGACCGACGGGGTCATTCTCGAACTGGGCGCCAACGACGCGCTGCGCGGAATTCCGCCGGAGCAGACCGAGAAGAACCTCGAACAGATCATTACCCGGCTGAAGGAGCGCAACATCCCGATCCTGCTCGTGGGCATGCTGGCGCCGCCGAATATGGGTGAGGACTACGGCAACAGGTTCAATGCGATCTATCCGCGCCTTGCGGAGAAGCATGATCTGCCGCTTTACCCCTTCGTGCTCGACGGCGTGATCACCGAACGCAGCCTGCTGCTCGAGGACGGCATGCATCCCAACACGGAAGGCCTCAAACTGATGGCGGAACGCATCCTGCCTCTCGCCGAATCTTGGGTGGCAGGCATCAAGGGTCAGTCGAATTAAACGCTTGCGCCTGATGCCGTTGCATGATTCGCTGTGAGCACCTGCAAAAGATTCGGGGAGCGCTCCATGCCGAGATTGTTCACTGCCCTCGAAATTCCACGCAACGCTGCCATGAGCCTCTCATTGCTGCGCGGTGGCCTCCCCGGAGCGCGCTGGATCGATGTGGAGAATTACCACATCACACTGCGCTTCATCGGTGATGTCGACGGCAGGACAGCGGACGAGATTGTCGACAGGCTTGATCGGATCGATCGTCCCGAGTTTTCCCTGACCTTGAACAGCATCGGCTCCTTCGGATCGAAGAAGCCGCACTCCATCTGGGCCGGCGTTTCGGCCGCGCCGGAGCTTTACGCGCTGCAGGGCGAGATCGAACGCATCTGCCAGAGGATCGGCCTGCCACCCGATCCGCGCAAGTTCACCCCGCATGTGACCCTTGCCCGGCTCAAGGCGTCTCGTGTCGAGGATGTCGTGCATTACCTCGGCGGTCGCGGCGATTTCCACACCATGCCGTTCCGGATCGGACGCTTCGTGCTTCTCTCTTCCAGGGAATCGGTTGGTGGCGGGCCCTATCTGACCGAAGAGGTCTTCCCGCTTCGCGAAGCGGCCGGCTACTCGAATTTTGCGACGACTGCGCTGCAGCCTGAAAAGAGCATGCTGTAAACCGCTTCGAAGTCTTCCAGGTCGCCGTAATAGGGATCGGGAACGTCCTCTCGCGTGCCGAATGCGAGCTCTGAAAACAGGTGCAGCTGAGCCGTTGCCTCCGATGGCATCAGGTTTTCCAGTCTCGCCAGATTGCTGCTGTCCATCGCGACGACAAGATCGAATTTGAGGAAATCCTCGGGGCGGACCTGCTGCGCGCGCTGACGCGAGATGTCGATCCCCTTCGCGGCTGCCACCTTGATCGATCGCCGGTCGGGCGGGTTGCCGACATGCCAGCCACCGATACCAGCGGACGCAATCACAGGCTTTGCGTTGGCAGCCTCTGTCAGCTGGCGATAGATTCCTTCCGCCAGCGGCGAGCGGCAGATATTGCCCAGGCAGACGAAGAGAATTGACGGTGCCGGCATTGGTAGATCCTGTAAGGCAAATGAGGAGTGACGGCAGATGAAATACGAAAAACTGGATGCGGCGTCCATTGCAGCGCGGCTCGGCGAGATGCATGGCTGGGCGGTCGGGCGCGACGGCGCTGCCATCGAAAAACACTATGTGTTTCGCGACTTCCGCCAGGCGTTCGGCTTCATGGCCGAATGTGCGCTTGCCGCCGAGAAGCTGGACCACCACCCGGAATGGTTCAACGTCTACAAGAAGGTCGATGTGACGCTGACGACGCATTCGGCCGGCGGCGTGACGGAACTCGACTTCAAGCTTGCCGTTCTCATGGATCTGGCCGCGGCCCGAAACGGATAAGTGCGTGCTGCGATTGAATTCGGCTTCCTCGCTTCACATATGATTGATCGGGTCCGAACGAAGGGATCGATGGGCTATGGATGATGTGAAGATCGGTGAGATTCTGCTTCCGGGCGACGAGAAGACGCAGGAAAAGCAGGAAGCGAAGGTGCGCAGCCGTTTCTGGCCGACCTTCAAGAAGGCTGCCCGGCAGATCCCTTTTTCACGGGATCTGGTGGCTGCCTATTACTGCGCGACAGACCGCGAAACCCCGTTCCGCGTCAGGGGTATCCTGCTGGCGGCCCTGGGCTATTTCGTCCTGCCGATCGATGTCGTGCCCGACATTCTTGCGGTTGTCGGCTTCACCGACGACATCGCGGTGCTGACAACTGCAATCGCCTTGATCAACAGGCATATCAAGGATCGTCACTACGACGATGCCGATAAGGCCCTCGCGGACGACGTCCAGCCGACCTGAATGGTCACAGGGCCGCCTTCGTGTCCAAGGCAGCCCAACTCTTGCCTTTTTCTTTCATTCTACATCGTCAGCAGGATCGAGGTCCGAAAACCGTTTTTTGCCGGATTTCGGGGCGCCAGACAGGACGTTGACGCCAAATATGACAACAAGGCGTGCGCCGTTCATCGTTTGGTAAGGTAAATTAAGTCAAACTGAACACAGGTTTTGACGATGAGCGCCCGGCCGCATGGTCGGGTGATGGATGGAAACAACCGGCAGGAAGACATGTTCGTAAGAAGTAGCGTAACCGCACTGGCAATCCTCCTGGCGAGCAGCGGGCTCGCCAACGCGCAATCGCCCACGCGGATCGAGCAGTTCAAGGCCTGGGGCGCCTATTCCTACAAGTCGAATGGCGGCACTGTTTGCTACGTGCTGTCCGTTCCGACCACCAAGGAACCGGCCAGCGTCAATCACGGCGACATCTTCTTTGTCGTGTCGCAGCGTCCCGGCCAGAACATCTCGTATGAGCCGCAGGCCATGATGGGTTACCCGATGAAGGGCGACTCCAAGGTCAATGTGAAAATCGACAACAAGAACTTCGTCTTGTTCGTCAAGGATACCTCCGCCTGGGTCGAGAATGCAGCTGAAGAGCCTGCACTCGTCGCTGCGATGAAGGGTGGCTCGTCGATGACCGTCACCGCGACATCGGCTCGCGGCACGGCCACCAACTACAGCTATTCGCTTTCCGGTATCTCGGCGGCTCTGCAGAAGATCCAGAACTGCAATTAAGCCCGGAACGCCTGAATTTTACGGAAGGGGCCGGCAGCATCTGCCGGCCCCTTTCATTTGCGCATGGCCGCCCCGCAGGCGGTTGGGGTGACGGAAGCCAAAAAAGCTGCTATTGGCCGCTGCAAATTAGGGCATGGGCTCGATCCCCTGTCCGCCATGATCCATGAATTCATACCTGCCAGCCGGGACGCGCTCGATCCGAGCATGCTTCTCCATATGGTCCAGAGGTCCAGACGATGACAGTTTCAGTGACGCTTCCTGAGCGTAGCCAGACTGCGGCTCCGGTTCGCCCCACCGCTTTCGCCGAGAAGCCGAGCCTGCTCGGCCTCGACCGCGAGGAGCTGGGTGAGGCCCTGCGCGGCAAGGGGGTGCCGGAGAAGCAGATCAAGATGCGCGTGGCGCAGATCTGGAACTGGCTCTATGTCCGCGGCATCTCCGACTTCGACCATATGGCGAATGTCTCCAAGGACATGCGGGAAATGCTGAAGACGCATTTCACCATCGCGCGTCCCGAGATCGTCGAAGAGCAGGTGTCGAACGATGGCACCCGCAAGTGGCTGCTGCGCTTTCCGCCGCGTGGCGCGGGTCGGCCGGTCGAGGTTGAAAGCGTCTATATTCCGGAAGAGGGGCGCGGAACGCTCTGCATCTCGAGCCAGGTCGGCTGCACGCTCACCTGTTCCTTCTGCCATACCGGCACGCAGAAGCTGGTGCGCAATCTGACGGCCGAGGAAATCCTCTCGCAGCTGCTGCTCGCGCGCGACCGTCTCGGGGATTTCCCGGACCGCGAGATCCCGGTGGGCACCATGATGCCGTCGAGCGATCGCAAAATCACCAACATCGTGATGATGGGTATGGGTGAGCCGCTCTACAATTTCGAAGAGGTGAAGAAGGCGCTGCTGATCGCGACCGATGGCGATGGTCTGTCGCTGTCCAAGCGTCGCGTGACGCTGTCGACCTCGGGCGTCGTGCCGGAGATCTACCGGACCGGCGACGAGATTGGCGTGATGCTGGCGATCTCGCTGCATGCCGTCCGCGATGAACTCCGCGACATGCTGGTGCCGATCAACAAGAAGTATCCGCTGAAGGAGCTGATCGAAGCCTGTCGCAACTATCCGGGCCTGTCGAATGCCCGTCGCATCACCTTCGAATATGTGATGCTGAAGGATGTCAACGACAGTCTGGAAGATGCCAAGGGGCTGATCCAGTTGCTCAAGGGCGTACCGGCGAAGATCAATCTGATCCCGTTCAACCCGTGGCCGGGCACCAATTATCAGTGTTCCGACTGGGCGACGATCGAGAAGTTCGCCGACTTCATCAACCAGGCCGGCTATGCCTCGCCGATCCGCACACCGCGCGGCCGCGATATTCTCGCCGCCTGCGGTCAGCTGAAGTCGGAATCCGAGCGCATGCGCAAGACCGAGCGCCTGGCGTTTGAAGCGATGATGATCGCCAATCACGGCGAAGACGACGATTGATGGTCCGGCGGGACGGTTGTCCGGCCTTCGATCCTACTTGGCCTGGGTCATGAAGATCTTCACCGCGAAGATCGAGAAGACACCGGCAAAGGTGTAATCTATGCCGCGCAGAAACTTGCGGTTCGCCTGCAGCCAGCTCGACATGAAATCCGCCCCATAGACGATGCCGACGCCGATCGGCAGCGACAGGATGATCGACCACATGCCGAGGAAGATCAGCTTTCCGGTGACGTTCGGATCGGTGGCGGTGACAAATTGCGGCAGGAAGGTCATGAAGAAGATGATGACCTTGGGGTTCAGGAGATTGACCCAGAGCCCGTTCAGGAAGGCGCCCTTCTTCGAGACGACCGCATCACCATCCGCCTTGATGACGAAGTTCGAGCCGTGGCGGACCGCCTGCAACGCCAGCCACAGAAGATAGGCGGCTCCACCCGTTTTCAGGAGCATGAAGGCAGTCGGTGAGGCGACGATGAGGGCCGAAATGCCGAAGGCGACCAGCAGGGTGTGGACCGAGATCCCGAAGCTGGTTCCGGCGAGCGTCATCAGGCCAATCGCGCGACCATCGCGGAGTGAGCGGCTGATCCAGAGCGTCATGTCCGGGCCGGGCGTGATGGCCAGGAGAAGAAGTGCCAGGCTGAAGGCGAGGAAGACGGGAAGGCTCGGGATAAAATCCATTGATGTCACCGCATGATGAAGCACCCGCGACCTGCGGGTGATCAATCCATAACGGCCTTCATCGACCTTGCCAATCAGCCTCTGGGGATCGACAGGTAGGTCTTGAAGGCGTCGGCATAGTCCGGATGCCAGCGCGAGAGCGGCGGGCGGTTTTCGATGATGTCGCCGGCGGCCCAGGCGATCCGCTTTTCGTCCAGGGCGCGGTTCACATCATTGTCAGGGCAGAGGATGTAGAAGTCGCCTCTGGCAAGGCTTTCCAGCATGAACTCAACCGTTTCCTCTGGCGTCCATGCGCTGGCCGGCTTCTCTTTGCGGCCGTTCGCCGTCAGGCCCGTGAAGACGAAGCCGGGGATCAGCAGATGGGCGGTAACATTGCAGTCCGGCGTGTTGCGCAACTCGTGCTGAAGCGCTTCAGTGAAAGCCTTCACGCCGGCCTTCGAGACATTGTAGGCCGGATCACCCGGGGGCGTCGTGATGCCTTGCTTGGATCCCGTGTTGATGATGAGGGCTGCATCCTTGTGAGCGACCATGCCCGGGCCGAAGGTGCGGGTGCCATTGATGACGGCCATCAGGTTGACGCCGAGTACGTTCTCCCAGTTTGCCTGGGGCCCAAAGAGGGCGCTGCCCGGCTGGATGCCGGCATTGTTCATCAGCACATGCACGCGTCCGAACCGCTGGATGACGGCGCGCTCCAGCGCTTCGAGTTCATCCAGCTTTGACACATCCGTGCCGATGGCGACGACATCGGTGTCACCACTTGCGGACAGCGCGGCGACTTCCAAGGCTGCGGCGGCCAGCTGATCGCCTTCGAAGTCAACCAGGACCACGCAGAGACCCATGCCAGCAAAGGCCTTGGCGGTTGCGAGGCCGATGCCAGAGGCGGCGCCGGTGATGACGGCGACATGACCTTTCACGAGCGCGGGATGTGGGGTCATCATGGGCAAATTCCTTCCAGGTCAATGGCTTTGGCAGTGATGGCGATATGGTACCCGTGTTCGGCTTCGTCAACATGACGGCAAATCGGGCCCCGGCTTGCCCGGCCATTCGACCCAACCGATCTTGGCCGCCACCTCGGCCGGCTGATGCCCTTGCGTACCGGCGGAATCTCGCTAAAAGTGCCGCCATTCTTGATCCAGGCGGGGTTTGAGCCTCGCTCCTTCCAGACGGAACATCGACATGGCACTCCCCAAAGACGTGAAGAAAGTCGTCCTCGCCTATTCCGGCGGTCTCGACACCTCCATCATCCTGAAATGGCTTCAGACCGAGCTCGGTGCTGAAGTCGTCACCTTCACGGCCGACCTCGGCCAGGGTGAAGAACTCGAGCCGGCCCGCAAGAAGGCTGAGATGCTCGGCATCAAGGAGATCTTCATCGAGGACGTGCGCGAAGAGTTCGTCCGCGACTTCGTCTTCCCGATGTTCCGCGCCAATGCCGTCTATGAAGGCGTCTACCTGCTCGGCACCTCGATCGCCCGCCCGCTAATCTCCAAGCACCTGATCGATATCGCCAAGAAGACCGGCGCCGATGCCATCGCTCACGGCGCGACCGGCAAGGGCAATGACCAGGTTCGCTTCGAACTCTCGGCCTATGCGCTGAACCCTGATATCAAGATCATCGCTCCGTGGCGCGACTGGGCCTTCAAGAGCCGTACCGATCTCTTGGCCTTTGCCGAGCAGAACCAGATCCCGGTTGCCAAGGACAAGAAGGGCGAGGCGCCGTTCTCGGTTGACGCCAACCTCCTGCACTCCTCGTCCGAGGGCAAGGTTCTCGAGGATCCGTCCGTCGAGGCCCCGGAATACGTGCACATGCGCACGATCTCGCCGGAAGCTGCGCCGGACAAGGCCACAATCATCAAGGTCGGCTTCGAAAAGGGTGATGCTGTCTCGATCAACGGCGTTCGCATGAGCCCGGCAACGCTGCTCGCCGCGCTCAACGACTACGGCCGCGACAATGGCATTGGCCGTCTCGACCTCGTTGAGAACCGCTTCGTCGGCATGAAGTCGCGGGGCGTCTACGAGACCCCCGGCGGCACGATCCTGCTTTCGGCACACCGCGCGATCGAATCGATCACGCTCGACCGGGGTGCAGCCCACCTCAAGGACGAGATCATGCCGCGCTACGCCGAGCTGATCTATTACGGCTTCTGGTTCTCGCCGGAGCGCGAAATGCTGCAGGCCCTGATCGACAAGAGCCAGGAGCATGTCGAAGGCGAAGTGACGCTGAAGCTCTACAAGGGCAATGTCATGGTCATCGGCCGCGAGTCGTCGAAGTCGCTCTATTCCGACCAGCTCGTCACCTTCGAAGACGACCAGGGCGCCTACGACCAGAAGGATGCAGCCGGCTTCATCAAGCTGAACGCGCTGCGCCTGCGCACGCTCGCCAAGCGCAATCTCGGCAAGTAATCCAGCATCATCATTCAAGATTGCCCGTCTTCCACCTGGAAGGCGGGCTTTTTCATACGCGGCGTTCGAGGTGTCGCAGCCAGAAGAAGCCGGCGACGGCGCTCAGTTCCATGAAGGGAATGATGATGCCGAAGGCGGTGAGCGGATCGCCGATCGAGGCTGCGGCGACCCCGCCTGCGAAGCCTGCACTCATCTGCAGGAAGCCGGTCAGAGCAGATGCCGACCCCGCGATATGCGGGAAGGGGGCCATGCTCATCGTCACGACATGAGGGCTCAAAAAAGCGAGCCCGAAGGTGCAGACCGCCACCGGTCCCATGACGGACAGGAAGAAGGGTGGCACGAAGGCGACCGACAATGCCATCGCGATGGCGCCCGTGCCGCAGAGTGCGATGCCGATCCTCGACGCTGTGAGACCGGAGATCCGGCGAGAGACGAGTTTCAGCGTGAGCGATCCCGTCAGATAGGCCCCTGATTGCATCAACATGCCCAAGCCAAACTGGGTGGGTGTCAGCCCGACCTCGTTGATCAGGACAAAGGGGAGCATGGTCGACTGAGCGTAGAGGGCGCCGATCGTGCCGCTGAGCACCAGGGAGGCGGCGATGAAGCGGGCATTGCCGGCGACTTCGATATAGTTGTGCCACAACTGGCCGGGCCTCAGGCGTCCCAAGTCCGGAATGATCGTTTCCCGGAGCAGAAACAGTGTGAAGGCCATAGCCATCAGGCCGAAGGCGACCATCAGCAGGAACACCGCATTCCAGCCGAAGGCAGCGAGGGTCAGGCCGCCGAGGGTTGGCCCCATAGCCGGACCGACCGCGAGGAAGATGCCGATCGTATTGAGAATGCGGGAGGCATCGGCGCCTGTGTAGAGGTCGCGAACGATGGCGCGTCCGACGACGACGCCCACGGATGCGCCGATACCCTGCACAAGGCGTGCAGCCAGGATGAATTCGACGCTCGGCGCCACGAAGGCCAGAAGCGAGCCGGCCAGATAGATCGCCAGAAAGATCAGCGTTGCCTTTTTCCGACCGAGCGCATCGGCAAGCGGCCCGGCAACCAGCTGGGCGAGAGCGAAGCCTGCGAAGAACATCGAGAGACTGAGCTTGATTGCGGCGTCCGTCGTGCCGAAGGCGCGCACCAGTTCGGGCATTGCCGGCGTATAGATCGCCATGGAAATGGGACCGAGCGTCGTCAGGAAGGCACCGAGAAACGTGGTGCGGCGCTCGCTCATGCGCATTTGGGTCATGAAAACTCGCTCAATGTATTGCGGTTGGCGCGGCACCTCTGCCAGCGCCTGTGTGCACTTAGAGCGAATGCGTGTCCGGATCGAGTCCCACTTCACGAGAAGTCGGGCCGATCGGGTAATCAGGTGTTGCGGGTGAAGAAATCAAGGACCTTGGAATAGGAGTCTGCCACGTCCATGTCGCCGATCATTTCGGCCAGCGACTGCTGCGTCCTGTAATATTCGGCGTAGTCGAACTGCGAATCGTCTGTGAGGGTCGAAAGATCCGTGACGTTTCCGTTGCGATCGACCATCTGCAAGGGCAGCTCGGTCGAAAGCTCGCGATAGGTATTCTCGTCGATCTCGTCGCGCTGGAAGCTCTCGCTTGCGATTTCACGCATACGCCGCGGTGTCATGCTGGCGAAGACGGACAGAGCCTCTTCGAAAACTTCCGTCTCACGGCTTACGAGCTTCTTCGGCTCGAGATCGGAGAGGCGGATGTCTGTCTGAGTATTGCTCTCTTGGACGCGGAACGACGACGCGCCGACCGGCTTGATTGGAAAGATTTCCATGGCCATGGACCGTCCTTTCATAGGATCCATCGATCTATGGGCCTATTCGAATGTACGTCAATGTTGCGAGAAAGCGGCGTTGGAAAATTCTGTTCTTTTTCACTGATTTTTGCGTGCGCGTCTTTATTCGGCCGGGATAGCATGGGGCAAATCAGTGCGCCGCCACTGCCATGCGGTGCCCAAGGAGGTATCTGAAATGACTGAGTCGTCCGTGTTCAATCCCGCTGTCGTCGACTGGAAAGGCCTGCATGGTCTGCCGCAATTCGAGAAGGTCGGTGACGACGACTATGCGCCGGCCTTCGAGGCTGCCCTCAAGGATCATGACGCCGAGATCCATGCGATCGCGGATAATACGGAGCCGGCCACTTTCGCCAACACCATTGTGGCGCTTGAGATTGCCGGCGATGCGCTCTCGCGCGTATCGGCCCTGTTCTGGAACCGGGCCGGTGCCCATACCAATCCGGGCATCCAGGCGCTGGAACGCGAGATCGCGCCGAAGATGTCACGCCACTATTCGAAGATCGGCATGAACGCAGCCCTCTTCCGCCGTATCGATGACCTTTGGACCCGACGCGATGATCTTGGGCTCACGCTCGAGGAGACGCGCGTTCTCGAGCGTCACTGGAAGGGCTTCATCAAGTCGGGCGCCAAGCTGCCCAAGGCCGAGCAGGAGCGGCTGGCCGCGATCAACGAGCGGTTGGCAAGCCTTGGCGCAAACTTCGGGCAGAATGTTTTGGCGGATGAATCGTCCTGGATCCTGCCGCTGTCTGGTGAAGACGACCTCGCTGGTATCCCCGCATTCCTGCGCGATGCAATGGCGTCGGCCGCTGCCGCCAATGGCAACGGTCATACCCACGTGGTCACGCTCTCCCGATCGATCATCGAGCCATTCCTCACCTTCTCCGAACGCCGTGACCTGCGCGAGATCGCCTTCAAGGCCTGGACCTCGCGTGGCATCAATGGTGGCGAGACTGACAATCGGGAGATCGTCAAGGAGACGCTCGCGCTTCGGGCGGAAAAGGCGAAGCTGCTCGGCTACAAGGACTTCGCGTCCTTGAAGCTCGACAATACGATGGCGAAGACACCCGAGGCCGTGAATGGTCTGCTGATGCAGGTCTGGGAAAAGGCCGTTTCGCAGGCGCGGGCCGAAGAGGTTGAACTCGCCGTTTTGATTGCCGACGAGGGCAAGAACCACGAAGTCGCACCCTGGGACTGGCGTCACTATGCGGAGAAGCTGCGGGCGCAGAAGTTCAACTTCTCGGAAGCCGAGCTGAAACCTTATCTGCAGCTTGAGAAGATCATCGAGGCCTGCTTCGACGTTGCCGGCCGTATATTCGGGATCCGTGCGGTGCCCCTCACCAACGTCGTCGGCTATCACCCCGATGTCCGGGTCTTCGAGATCCGCGACCGCAACGATACGCTGGTTGCTCTCTTCCTGGGCGACTATTTCGCACGGCCGTCCAAGCGCTCGGGCGCCTGGATGAGCAGCTTCCAGGCGCAGCACCAGCTCACCTTGAAGAACGGTCGGAAGGGCGAATTGCCGATCATCTACAATGTCTGCAATTTTGCGAAGCCGGAGCCGGGCAAGCCGGCGCTGCTGTCGCTCGACGACGCGCGGACGCTGTTCCACGAATTCGGGCACGCGGCGCATGGCATGCTGTCCAATGTCACCTATCCCTCCGTGTCAGGCACGGGCGTCTCGCGCGACTTCGTCGAACTACCCTCGCAGCTTTATGAGCATTGGCTGACCGTGCCGGAAATCCTCAAGACCTATGCGGTGCACTACCAGACGGGTGAGCCTATGCCGCAGGCCCTGCTCGACAAGGTGCTGGCGGCGCGCACCTTCAATGCCGGCTTCAATACGGTGGAATTCACCTCGTCTGCGCTGGTCGATATGGCCTTCCACACGCAGGGGCCTGTCGAGGATCCCATGGCCGTGCAGGCCGAGGTGCTGGCGAAAATCGGCATGCCGGCCTCGATCATCATGCGCCATGCGACGCCGCACTTCCAGCACGTGTTCTCTGGCGATGGTTATTCGGCCGGCTACTATTCCTACATGTGGTCGGAAGTGCTCGATGCCGATGCCTTCGCCGCCTTCGAGGAAACCGGCAATCCCTTCGATCCGGAGATGGCGCGGAAGCTCAAGACCCATATCTATGCATCGGGAGGATCAGTCGATCCGGAAGATGCCTACAAGGCCTTCCGTGGCAAGATGCCGAGCCCGGAGGCCATGCTGAAGAAGAAAGGGCTTGCGGCTTAAGGCACGCAGGACCGAGCAAAACCGACGCCGGCGGTAACCATCGCCGGCGCATCGGGCGTTTCCCCCTTTCGCAAATGCAAAAAACAAGGTATGAGCGCGCCAAAGTAAATCGGCGCCTCTCTCCCGTATTGCGCCCCAGCTATCAGAGATCACAAACATGAAAATGCGCAACATCGCGATTATCGCGCACGTCGACCATGGAAAAACGACCCTTGTGGACGAGCTTCTGAAGCAGTCCGGCTCTTTCCGTGAGAACCAGCGCACCGCCGAGCGCATGATGGATTCGAACGATCTCGAAAAGGAACGTGGCATCACGATCCTGGCCAAGGCGACCTCGATCGAGTGGAAGGGTCACCGCATCAACATCGTCGACACGCCCGGTCACGCCGACTTCGGCGGCGAAGTCGAGCGTATCCTCTCGATGGTTGACGGCGCGATCGTTCTGGTCGACTCCTCGGAAGGCCCGATGCCGCAGACCAAGTTCGTCGTCGGCAAGGCGCTGAAGGTCGGTCTTCGCCCGATCGTCGCGATCAACAAGATCGACCGTCCGGACGGTCGCCACGAAGAAGTCATCAACGAAGTCTTCGACCTTTTCGCCAACCTCGACGCGACCGACGATCAGCTCGACTTCCCGATCCTTTACGGCTCTGGTCGCGATGGCTGGATGAACGTCAACCCGGAAGGCCCGAAGGATCAGGGCCTGGCCCCGCTGCTCGACCTCGTTCTGGAACATGTTCCGGAGCCGAATGTTGAAGAAGGCCCGTTCCGCATGATCGGTACGCTCCTGGAAGCCAACCCCTTCCTCGGCCGTATCATCACCGGTCGTATCGCTTCCGGCTCCATCAAGCCGAACCAGGCCGTCAAGGTTCTCTCCCAGGACGGCAAGACCGTTGAAACCGGCCGTATCTCGAAGATCCTCGCGTTCCGCGGCATCGAGCGTCAGCCGATCGAAGAAGCCCATGCAGGCGATATCGTCGCCATCGCCGGCCTCTCCAAGGGCACCGTTGCCGACACCTTCTGCGATCCGTCGATCACCGAAGCCATGACGGCACAGCCGATCGACCCGCCGACGGTTACCATGTCCTTCCTCGTCAACGACAGCCCGCTCGCCGGCACCGAAGGCGACAAGGTCACGAGCCGCGTTATCCGCGACCGCCTGTTCAAGGAAGCCGAAGGCAACGTCGCGCTGAAGATCGAAGAATCTGACGGCAAGGACTCGTTCTTCGTGTCCGGCCGTGGCGAATTGCAGCTGGCCGTTCTCATCGAAACCATGCGCCGCGAAGGCTTCGAGCTTGCCGTGTCGCGTCCGCGCGTCGTCATGCATAAGGACGAGAACGGCACCACCATGGAGCCGATTGAAGAAGTCGTGATCGACGTCGACGAAGAGCATTCCGGCGTCGTCGTTCAGAAGATGTCCGAGCGCAAGGGCGAAATGGTCGAGCTGCGTCCTTCGGGCGGCAGCCGCGTTCGTCTGCGTTTCTACGCACCGACCCGTGGCCTTATCGGCTATCAGTCGGAACTGCTGACCGACACGCGCGGCACGGCGATCATGAACCGCCTGTTCCACGACTACCAGCCCTTCAAGGGTGCGATCACCGGTCGCGTGAACGGCGTCCTTCTCTCCAACCAGTCCGGTGAAGCCGTCGCCTATGCGATGTTCAACCTGGAAGATCGCGGCCCGATGATCATCGAGCCAGGCGAGAAGGTCTATGCCGGCATGATCATCGGCATTCACACGCGTGACAACGACCTTGAGGTCAACGTTCTCAAGGGCAAGCAGCTGACCAACATTCGTTCGGCCGGCAAGGACGAAGCCGTCAAGCTCACCCCGCCGATCCGCATGACGCTCGACCGCGCGCTGTCCTGGATCCAGGACGACGAACTGATGGAAGTCACGCCGAAGTCGATCCGCCTGCGCAAGATGTTCCTCGATGCGAACGACCGCAAGCGCATGGAAAAGTCGAAGGCTGCTATCTGAGGCGCAAGTCTCTGAAAATATGTATCGTTTTGAAACCCCGGTCTTCCAGGCCGGGGTTTTGTTTGTGCATCCCCCTCCTTCTGCCTTGCGAGTAATCTTAAAAAAGCGTTAAATTTTCCCCGTGGGCCGATGCAGGTCCAGGCTCCGCGTCTCCTCAGTCGGGCGCGCCAGGGTGGGTTTACGTTATGAAGACGTTGTCGATCGACATGCGCTTGGCAGGTCCCGGTGATGCCGCAGCGATCGCTGACGCTCACCGCAATGCCTGGACACACGCCTATTCCGGCATCATTCCCTATCGTGCCCTGACCCGGATGATCGAGCGCCGCGGCGAAAGCTGGTGGCGCAAGGCGACGCGTGGTCCCGCCACCATCCTGCTTGCCGAGGTGGCCGGCACGGTCGCCGGCTATGCCTCACTTGGCTATAACCGCGCCCGCGCCTTGCCGCATGAAGGCGAGATCTACGAGATTTACCTGAGGCCCGAATATCAGGGCATCGGCCTCGGATATCAGCTGTTCCATGAGGCAAAGCGCACGCTGAAATCGCTCGGCTGCAACGGCATGGTCGTCTGGTGCCTTGAGGACAGCGAGATTGCCGCCAATTTCTTCCGCTCGAATGGCGGCGTGGATGCCGTCGAAGGCATGGAAGACTTCGACGATGTGCATCTGAAGAAGCTCGGCTTCATCTGGAACTGACCGAACGCTCCGGTCTATTCCACCACATATCCCTCCGGCCAGCTGAACGTCCTGTCGCTGGTCAATTGGCCACGCGCGCCATACCAGGCCGGTGCCTGCATCCCGCAATCGAACCCGGTCGTAACCTGGTCTGCCACCTGGCGGGCCAGGAGGTTGGCATTGGCATTGGCCTTCGCATCGACCATTCCGACAAAGCATGAGCCCGGATAATCAGGGGTCGCGACGCGGGAGATGACCAGAACCTGGCCCGTGCTTTCCGGGCTGGATGACCCGTCCGGACCAGGGTTTTCGATGAACCAGCGCAGGATGGCCGCGAAGGGCTTGCCGGACGCATCCCGCCGCCATTCGATCTTGTCATGCACCCGGTTGAAGGCGCTGAAACTCTCGAAAGCGCCGTGCTGCAGTTCGCGGTCGACGGGACCAAAGAGTACGCTCTGGCGCAGGTCGCCCTCTTTGAAATGCACCGCCAGACCCTTGAAGCCGTTGCACAGCAAGCTGGCACCCAACGCATCGGCTTCGATGGTCTGGCAGTTGTCGAGGTCGAGATCGGTATAGGCGCTGTCGTTCGCCTGGGCTGCCGTCGCCCAGAGCGTATTTGCGGCAAGGAGTACTGCGAGCGGCAAAGGGCTGGTGGCATGCATCGTCTGGCATCCTCGTATTCCACCGGCGGGGCGGAGGGGCTTCTCCCAAAGCCGTGTTGCATTGCGCCATATTTCGCATTAGGTAGCGCAGGAATTCAACACTCTACGGGGTCCAATAATATGCGTATTGATGCAATTGCCATCGGCAAGAACCCGCCGGAAGACATCAACGTCATCGTCGAAGTTCCTGTCGGCGGCCAGCCGATCAAGTATGAGATGGACAAGGACGCCGGCACGCTGGTCGTCGACCGCTTCCTCTACACCCCGATGACCTATCCGGGCAATTACGGCTTCGTGCCGCACACGCTCTGCAAGGACGGCGACCCGCTCGACGTTCTGATCTGCAACACGCGCCCGCTCGTTCCGGGCTGCGTCATCAATGTTCGCCCGATCGGCGTGATGATGATGGAAGACGATGGCGGCATGGACGAGAAGATCCTCGCTGTTCCGGTTCCGAAGCTGACGCGTCGCTACGACAAGATCGCCAACTACACGGATCTTCCGGAAATCACGCTCAAGCAGATCCAGCACTTCTTCGAGCACTACAAGGATCTGGAGCCCGGCAAGTGGGTGAAGATCGGCGACTGGATGGATGTCGATGCTGCAAAGCAGATCATCCTGGACTCGATCCAGCGCGCCAAGGACGAAGGCAAGTAAGCTCAGGCTGAAGCCAGCGCTTCTATCCGCGATTGCAAATCCTCCGGGTCGCCCTCGATCCGGAGGATTTTTTGTCTCGAGCTTTCGCCCGAGACAACAGATATCGAGGACTTCGGGACCTTCAGGGCTTTCGAAAGCAGGGCGACAAGGGCCTTGTTGGCCTTGCCCTTTTCCGGCACGGCGGTCACGCGCGCCTTGAGATGCGCCAGACCGTCAGCGGCAACCTCCACCCCGTCAAACGCATCGCGCCCGCCGTTCGGTGTCAGCCGGACGGCGAGCAGGATATGGTCATTGCCAATACGGCAGGGGCTTGTCACGCCACCAGCGGGTAGATGCTGTTCCAGAGGAAGGAACGCAGGAAGAAGATGATCAGCAGCAAGACGATCGGCGAGATGTCGATGCCGCCAAGATCCGGCATGAAGCGGCGGATCGGGCGCAGCACTGGCTCGGTGACGTTGTAGAAGAACTGTCCAAGCGTCGCCACGAAGCGATTGCTGGAGTTGATCACGTTGAAGGCAAAGAGCCAGGAGAAGATGGCACTGCCGATCAGAATCCAGGTGAAGATGCTCAAGGCAAGGTCGATCGTCTGAAACAGTGCGTACATTCAGGTCTCCATTTCTCGGTTGACAGAGATGTAGACATTGGCGACTTAACGGACAAGTGGATGGGGCCCACGCAATCCGAATCATGTTTAACGGCGGGCCTGCCCCCGCAGTCCAAGGTATTGTTCGATGCACGCCTCCTCAGCCGACGACCGTTTTGCTGCGTTCCGGCATTCTTCCTACACGCGCTTCTTCTTTGCCCGCTTCCTCGGCGCCTTCGCCACCCAGATCCTCAGCGTCTCGGTCGGTTGGCAGATGTACGACATGACGGGGAATGTCTTCTATCTCGGCCTGATCGGTCTCGTGCAGTTTCTGCCCTCGCTCTTGCTGATCCTGGTGACCGGCTCCGTGGCCGACCGGTATAATCGTCGTGCCATCGTTTCCATCTGCATGATCGTCAGCGCCATCTGTGCCGGCGCGTTGCTTGGGCTGACGATTGCCGACGCTTTCGAGCCGACCATTGTCTTTGCCATTCTCGTTGTCTTCGGCGTCGAGCGCGCCTTTGCAGCGCCTGCGGTGCAGTCGCTTGCGCCCAATCTGGTGCCGCAAAAGGATCTGTCGAACGCTGTCGCGTGGAATTCATCTTCCTGGCAGACCGCTTCGATTGTCGGTCCCGTCGCCGGCGGCCTGCTCTACGGAGCCAGTCCCGTCGTTGCCTATTCCGTGTCCTTCGGCTTCTTTGCGGCCGCTGCGATCCTCGTCTTCCTGGTCAAACGTCCGCCGCAGCGGAAGTCCGAAAAGGCTGTGACCCTCGATACGCTGTTTGCTGGGTTCCGCTTCATCTTCGGTGAAAAGGTCGTGCTGGGTGCGATTTCGCTCGATCTGTTCGCGGTGCTGCTCGGTGGCGCCGTGGCCCTGATGCCGGTCTTTGCGCGGGACATTCTCGATCTCGGCCCCTGGGGCCTTGGCCTTCTGCGTGCCGCGCCCGGGATCGGCGCCATCATCGTCGCGATCGCGCTGGCAAGCTTCCCCATCCGCCACAATGCTGGAACCTTCATGTTCATCGGCGTCGCCCTCTTCGGCGTCGGGACGATCCTGTTCGGCTTCTCCGAGACGGCCTGGCTGTCGATCTTCGCGCTGATGCTGATGGGCGCCGCCGACATGGCGTCGGTCTATGTGCGCGAGACGTTGATTGCGCTCTGGACGCCGGACGAGGTGCGTGGCCGGGTCAATGCGGTCAATATGGTTTTTGTCGGCGCTTCAAACGAACTCGGTGAGTTCCGGGCCGGCACCATGGCGCATTTCATCGGGCCGGTGCCTGCCGTCGTGCTTGGTGGCTTCGGGACGCTCGCCGTTGCTGCGGTCTGGGCGCTCGGCTTCCCGCAATTGCGCAAGATCGACAGTCTGGAAGCGCCGGAGCGTCACGAAGCCCGCTGATCGCGATTGAAGATCAGGTCGAGGTAATCGGAGAGCCAGGCACGCAGCGGCGCGTCGAAGATCATCCGGCCTTCCAGATGTTCGCGCCCCTGCTGGGCATTCGGTAGCACGAAACGATGCGCACCATGGACCACCCAGCGGTGCATCATGGCGCGGGTCAATTCGGCATGGAACTGCACCGCCCAGGCATTCTCACCATAGCGAAAGGCCTGGTTCGGATATATGTCTCCGGTCGCCAGCAGTTTGGCGCCCTGTGGCAGGCTGAAGCCCTCGCGGTGGAAGTGATAGACCATCTTCGGCCAGTGCATCAGCAAGCGGCCATGTTCGGTCGGCTTGATCGGATACCAGCCGATTTCGGTGCGCTCATCCCGGTCGGCCTCCACCTTGCCGCCGAGGTGACGGACCAGCATCTGGGCGCCAAGGCAGATGCCGAGGAACGGTTTGTTTTCCTTGAGCGGCACATCGAGCCAGTTGATTTCGGTCTTGATGTAGTCGTCGGGATCGTTCGCACTCATCGGACCGCCAAAGACGACAGCGCCTGCATGGTCCGCCAAGGTTTTTGGCAGAGCCTGCCCAAGCACCGGACGGCGGATGTCGAGAGGATAGCCTTTCTCCTCAAGCATCTGGCCGACACGGCCGGGGCTCGATCGCTCCTGGTGCAGGACGATCAGAACAGGCTGCTTGCGATCGCGCGGGCGCGATCGTTCGTCACTTGGCATCGTCGATCGCTCCAAGGCCGGCTCGTTCGGCGGCTTCCAGCCGTTGGACGATGCGTTCACGCCCGGATACGCCGAGCAGGTCGGCGACCCGCCAGATGGCATGGTCTTCCATCTCGCTGCGGCTGCCGTCTGCGTAGACGATGTCCCAGAGGATACCGACCAGATGTTGGCGCTCGTCTTCGTTCAGCTGTCGCTTCAGTTCGGTGGTGAAGCGGTAGTAATCGACTGCCTCGCTCTCGGCGTCCTGACCGGCCGCGATCAAGGCGTCGAGATCGCTTTCTTCGAGCCCGTATTCCTCCTTGAGGATTTCCCGGAGCTTCGCCTTCTCGGCGTCGCGGACGATGCCGTCCGCTTCCATCACCTGGAGACAGAGGGCGGCAACGGCAATCCGGGGATCGTCAGGTGCAAAGACCGCCTTGGGGCGGTCCTGCATTACGGATTGGAAGAAGGATTGCAGGCGGTCGAGCATGCCGGTTCCTGTCAGAAGAGTTTCAGGCGGGTCTTGGGTTCTGGTGCTGCGAGCGCCGGATCCTTGACGCCGGGATCATCGGGAGGGCGACCGAAGAAGGGTTCGACGACCGCTGGCTCCTTTGCGGGCATGCTGTCCTTCGACGCATCGACCGCAGGGGCCTCCTGCTTGGTCGGCTTCGCCAGAGGCGGCTCCGGGTCTGCTAATTTCGGTGAAACATCACCTTCGATCACTGGCCCCTTTGTCTCCACCACCTTCGGGCGTGTCGGCTCGACCACAGGCTCGGGCTTGGCTGCAGTTTCCGTCCGCGCGACAGGCGGAAGGGATGCGAGCGCTTTCTCGCCTTGGGATGCTGTGCCTTCCTCGATCGGGCCGGCCAACTGGTCGAAGGGCGTCTTCCACTCGAAGGCGTCGAGGCGGCCGGTAACCGGTGAGATCGGCATCCAGCGCTCCGACACATGGCCGTCGGCCACCCAGGACGGATCGCGCGGTGCTTTGAGCGCCTGACCCATCCAATGGCGAATACGGCCCTGGTCGCCGGTCTCCGCTTCCTCGATGTCGGCGAGCAGCAGATAGACGCGTTCGCGCGAGGCGATGCGTGCCGCTGCTTCGGCCTTGGCGCGGGCCTTCTTGAAGTCCTGCGTATCGAGCGCTGCTTCCGCCACCGCGAGCAGGGACTCGTAGTTGTTCGGCTTCAGAGCTTCCAGCTTTTCCGCCTTCTTGAGCCGGTCCACCGCGCTGTCGCCACTACGGGCACGGACATAGGCTCGCGCGATTTCCGGATGCGGCTCGATCTTCCAGACCTGCTCCAGGGTGTTCGACGCCTTGCGCAGATTGTCTTCGCGCATGTAAGCCTTTGCAGCGACGATGGCCGCAGGCACCAGATCCTTGGCGAGTTTCAACGCCTTCAAGGCGCTGTCGCGCGCACCGGCCGGATCGGCTTCCAGCTGGTCTTCAGCCTTTGCGGTGAGCAGAACCGCCTTCAGGCGCTCGGCTTCATGACGTTCAAGGACATGGGCGATCTTCTGCTGATCGAGCAGGCGTATCGCATCGTCCCAATGGCCGGCGCGGCAGCGATGTTCCAGCGTCGCCTTGGCTGCCCATGGCAGATAAGGTGCCGCCTCTGCTGCGGTTTCGGCATATTGCCGGGCGGCCTCATGCGCGCCCAGACGGTTCGCTTCCACGTAAAGACCGCGCAGGCCGAGCTCCCGGGTCTCGGGATCCTCCGACATCTCCTGGAACAGGCGACGCGCCTCGTCGTGACGGCCTTCGATCAGTGCAGCCTGGGCGTCAAGCACGCGGATCAATGGTTCTTGGTCGGCGCGGATCAGGCCACGGGCGCGGGCGCTCATCTTGCGGGCGAGAATGGCATTGCCGGCGCCGGCTGCGATCAGGCCGGTGGATATCGCCTGATAGCCACGGTCCCGTTTGCGGGCGCGGAAAAAGCGGCGGACCGAATGGGGCGAGGTCCACAACGTGCGGAGCAGCCACCATAGCAGCATGAGGGTGGCGACGAGGGCGAACAGCGCCGTCACCGCGACGATGAGATCGGTATTGTATTGTTGGCCTTCCCAGATCAGCGAGATTTCGCCGGGACGATCGGCCACCCAGGAAAAACCGAAGCCTAGCGCCAGGATGAAGCCGAAGAAAAAGAGGATCTTGAGGATGGTGGTCATGCGTCAGCCTCCGTTCCCGGCCACAGTCTGGGACAGGGCGGCGGCAACGCGCTCCTCGGCCTCGATCCTGTTTTTCAGCTTGGTTGAGAACTCGGACGATTGCTGTTTGCCGGCTTCGGGCAGCGTGTCCCATTCAAGGGCAGCTCCCTTGAGGTCGCCGTTCTGCAGCTTGTTCTCGACGCGGGCAACGATGGCCTCGGGCGTCTCGCCTTCGACATTGCCAACGGGTCGAACCTTGACCAGAGACCGGGCGCTTGCGAGCAGACGGTCCGTCCAGCCTTCGCCGGTTGCCGGCTGGTTGATGGCGGCCAGGATGTCCTCTGCGACCTGGTTGAAGTCACGAGCAAGATCCGAGCGCGACGGCACACCGGCGCTCGCAAGCGGGGTGAGCGCTGCAATTGCCGGGTCTTCCGGCGACACGCTCTTCAGCGCGTCGAGCTCCGACAGGAAGGGGCCGCCGCGATCGATGGCGGTCTTGAGGCCTGCCAAGGCAATCGCCCGCGCCATTTCTACATCGCTGCGCGGCTCTTCGAGCTTGCGCTCGGCTTCCGTCAGACGGGTCGTGCTCTGGTCCAGCGCCTGCTTGTTGCTGGCGATTTCGGCACGGAGCGATTCTATTGCCTGTTCAGCCGCGACAAGCTGGGTCTTCAATGCTTCAACCGCTGCGGCATCGGCTGCGGGAGCCGAGCTTGCATCTGCAACGCTGGTTTCCAGCGCCGCTATGCGTTCGGCAAGGGCAGGGTCGGTCGCCGGTGCCGCCGGTTGCGCAGCCAGACGCGCGACGTCGGCTTTGAGGGCGTCCAGCTCTGTCGTATCGATGGCTGGTACTTCGGTCCTCTGCTCCGGTCCGATGCCCGGGACAATCCCGGCATATTGCATGCTGCCAGCAAGGGCGAGCGCCACAAGGCCACCGAAGATCCCGGAAGCGACCAGCGTCGAGGTCGGGGGCGACTGGCGGACGGGCTCCTTGGCGGGGGCGGCTTCGGTGTTCGCCGTGATGTCGGCGGGCGTATCACTCTCGGGGGCCGATGTGGTTGTTTCCGAGGGCTCAGGCGCCGGTGTCCAGGGATCGGCAGGCGTATCGGCTGGTGCTTCGCTTGCCGCCGCGGCGTTCGTTGCCGCTTCGTCCGTCACGAAAGACGAGGCTGTGGCATCGGAATTCGTGCCCGAGGTGCCATCTTCCCTCGGCGTCGCGGTTTCCTCGGCGGTCAGGTCGATTGTCACCGGATCATCGGTGGCTTTCGATCGACGGGGTGGCTTTCCGGAAACCATGGCAACCTCTTCATTTCGCGCGTGTGATTAAACCTAGTCAGTCCTCATGGCGAAGGAAAGGCCTGAGGTTCCATTTCACGCGGCACTGCATCAAAGCAGAAGAAGCAGTTGATCCTCCCGAGGTTCCATCGACCACTGGCTGTTCGGCTGAATTTCTGCGGGAAGGGCCTTGGCGATTTTCTCGCTGAGACAGAGGAAGCGTGTCTGTTGCCAGTCGAGCAGGTCACGCGTGGCATGATGAAGTTCGCCGAGGCGGCGGGCCGTTTCCGCGGAATAGACCAGAATTGCGTCCGGCATCGGCGTCAGTGTTTCGATGACGTCGAGATCGTCAGGAGTAGCCGGTACCATCCGGTAACACTCGCGCACATCGATCGCTCGACCCGCCTGCTGCAGGTCAGTTTCGAAGTCGGGTGAGCGGGGGGTGCCGGTCAGGTAGAGGATCGGTGTTGTTGCATCGTGCGTCGCGACCAACAGGCTCGCCAGGGATCGCCCGTCGCCATCGGCAATCGAGACATCCGCAAATCCGGCATCGCTGGCCGCGCGTGCGGTCGCGCGACCGACCGCAAAGAGCGGCAGGGCGAGGAAAGCCTGCCTGGTTTCCTGGGGCAATGCCTGGAGAACCCGGATCGCCTCGGCGCTGGTGACGGCGATGGGAGCCGTATCGGGCAGGGCAGGCGTTACCAGCGCGTGCGGCTGGTGGATCGCCTGCATCAGCGGCAGCAGAACCGGCTCATGGCCACGACGCTCGAGCTCGGCGGCGGTTCTGGCCGATGCCGGCTCGGGGCGCGTCACCAGAACGCGCATTTGTCAGTTCCAGCTATCGAAGAAGTCGCTGCCAGCCTTGCTGCGCACCGTTCCGCCTGCCGTGGCGCCGAGCACTGCGGCCGCCGTGCGGCTGCCTTCGATCTCCACGTCGTGCCAACGGCTGCCATCGGGCGTGAGGATCATCCCGGCAAAGCGGATAGCATCCCCATCCACCGTCGCATGGCCCGCAATCGGGGTGCGGCAGGAGCCGTCGAGAGCGCCGAGGAAGGCCCGCTCGCAGCTGACCGCATCGAAGGTGTCATGGTGATTGATCGCCTCCAGCAGCTCGCTCACCCTGGTATCGCCGATGCGGCTCTCGATGCAGATCGCGCCCTGGGCGGGGGCCGGAGGAAAATCACTGGGGTCGAGCAGTTCGGTCGGAACGTCCGGCTTGCCCAGGCGCTTCAGGCCGGCGAAGGCGAGCAGGGTCGCATCCACCTCGCCGTCGGCGAGCTTGCGCAGGCGGGTATCGACAAGGCCGCGGAAGGTGATGACGTTGATGTCAGGGCGGATGCGGCGGATGAGGGCCTGGCGACGGAGCGAAGACGAGCCGACGGTCGCGCCGTGCGGAAGCTCTTTCAGCGTTGGAGCCGTGCGCCCGACAACGGCGTCGCGGACATCCTCGCGCGGCAGGAAGGCCGAGAGGAACAGCCCTTCGGGCAGCTTGGTCGGCATATCCTTCGACGAATGGACAGCGAAGTCGAGATCGCCCGAGAGGAGTTGATCCTCCAGCTCTTCGGTGAACAGCCCCTTGCCGCCGATTTCCGACAGCGCACGATCGGTGATGCGGTCGCCCTTGGTCGAGAGCACCACGATCTCAAACATGTCTTCGGGAAGGCCATGCGCCACCATGAGGCGTGCCCGTGTCTCAGAAGCCTGGGCCAGAGCGAGCGGGCTGCCCCGCGTGCCGATGCGGAAAGGTTTTGTTTGCATCCGAACTTGTCCGTTGTTACCGACAGATTTCGTAGACCGGTTTCTCGGCGACCGCAATCAATGAACAGGTTCCATGACATCCAAACTGCGCATCCTCGGCATCGAAACCAGCTGTGACGAGACGGCGGTGGCTGTCGTCACGCGGCTTGCGGACGGCTCGGCCGTCACCGAGGCTGATGTCGTCTTGAGCCAGCTCGACGAACACAGCGCCTATGGCGGCGTGGTGCCGGAGATTGCCGCACGCGCCCATGTGGATGCGTTGGATACGCTGATCGAGGAGGCGCTGACCCGGGCTGGCATCACGCTCGCCGAGGTCGATGCTATCGCGGCCACCTCTGGCCCGGGCCTGATCGGTGGCTTGCTGGTGGGCCTCATGACCGGCAAGGCGATCGCGCGGGCGACGGGCAAGCCGCTTTACGCCGTCAACCATCTCGAAGGTCATGCGCTGACGGCCCGCCTCACCGATGGCGTTGCCTTTCCCTATCTGATGCTGTTGGTTTCCGGCGGTCATACCCAGCTCGTGCTGGTCAAAGGTGTCGGCGAGTACGAGCGCTGGGGAACCACGATCGATGACGCCCTGGGCGAGGCCTTCGACAAGACAGCGAAGCTTCTCGGTCTTCCCTATCCCGGTGGTCCCGCTGTCGAGCGGGCCGCGGCCACGGGCAATCCCAAGCGGTTTGCCTTTCCCCGGCCTTTGGTTGGCGAGGCTCGCCTCGATTTTTCCTTCTCGGGGCTCAAGACCGCCGTGCGCCAGGCGGCAGAGGGCATCGCGCCTGTCACCGATCAGGACATCGCCGATATCTGCGCCTCGTTCCAGCATGCCATCTCGCGCACGCTGAAAGATCGCATCGGCCGAGGCCTGCAGCGGTTCAAGGAAACATTCCCCGATGTGGCCGAGCCTGCGCTGGTCGTCGCTGGCGGTGTCGCTGCCAACAAGGAAGTGCGCCAGACGCTCGATACGCTCTGCGCCGAGCATCGCTTCCGTTTCGTCGCGCCGCCGCATCATCTGTGCACCGACAATGCCGTGATGATCGCCTGGGCAGGCCTGGAGCGCATGGCGCTTGGCATGCCCTCGGATGATCTTGCCGTCGCACCCCGGTCGCGCTGGCCGCTCGACCAGGATGCCAAGGCGCTGCTCGCTTATGGCAAGCGGGGAGCCAAGGCATGAGCGCGATGCAGCGTATAACGGTTATCGGCGCGGGTGCTTTTGGTACCGCGCTTGCCGCTGTGGTGGCGCAGACGGGCAGGGCGCAGGCCCTGCTGATTGGTCGCGATGCCTCGGTCATGGCGGATCTCGCTGCAAGCCGCACGCATGAGGCGGCACTGCCGGGCATTCAATTGCCTGCGTCGCTATCCTTTTCCGCCCGGGCGGAAGATCTCAGCGAGGCTGACGTCGTGCTCTTCGCCATGCCGTCCCAGGCACAGATCGCGGCGGCCGAAACTTATGGGCCGCATCTGAAGCCGGGTGTACCTGTCGTCATCTGCGCCAAGGGCATCGAGAAGCAGAGCTCACGCCTGCTGACCGACGTGCTGGAAGCGGCACTTCCCGGCCATCCGATTGCGATGCTTTCGGGCCCGGGCTTCGCGGCCGATATTGCCAAGGGCCTGCCGACGGCGATGGCGATCGCTGCAGAGGATCTATCCCTTGCCGAACACTTGGCCAAGGCGATTTCCGGCCAGACTTTCCGTCTTTATGCCTCGGATGACCGGATCGGTGTGCAGCTTGGCGGCGCGTTGAAGAACGTACTCGCCATTGCCTGCGGCATCGTCGAGGGCATGGGGCTCGGCGATTCGGCGCGTGCTGCCCTGATCGCCCGTGGCCTTGCGGAGATGTCGCGGCTTGTCGATGCGATGGGCGGGCGAGGGGATACGGTGCGGGGCCTGTCGGGCCTCGGCGACCTCGTTCTGACGGCAACCAGCCATCAGTCGCGCAATCTGCGCTTCGGCATAGCGCTTGGCAAAGGCGAGCCGATCGCTGCCCAGCAAGGTGCGCTGGTCGAAGGCGCTTTTGCTGCGGCAGTCGCTGCGCGTCTCGCCGAAGGTCACCGGATCGAGATGCCGATCACTGAGGCCGTTGCCGCGATCATCGATGGCAGACTGGACATCCCGACCGCGATCACCCAACTGATGTCGCGACCGATCACCACCGAATAAGAGACCCTTGAGGAGAGACAAGATGCTGTTTGCCGTCATCTGCGCCGACAAGCCCGGCCACCTGAACCTTCGGATGGAAACACGTCCGCCGCATGTCGAGTGGCTGAACGGGCTGAATGCCGCCGGCCAGTTGAAGATCGCCGGCCCGTTCCTCGATTCCGACGGCAAGCCCTGCGGTTCGATGCTGATCATCGCCGCCGATGATATCGAGGCGGCGAAGGCGCTGGCAGCACAGGACCCTTATGCCAAGGCCGGCCTGTTCGAGACGGTCGAGATCAAGCCCTATAACTGGGTCTTCAACAATCCGGAGGCGTGAACGGCATGGCATTCTGGCTCTACAAGTCCGAACCCTTCAAGTGGTCCTGGGAAATGCAGAAGGCCAAGGGTGACGTCGGGGAAGAGTGGACCGGTGTTCGCAATTATCTTGCGCGCAACAACATGCGGGCGATGAAGATCGGCGACAAGGGCTTCTTCTACCACTCCAACGAGGGTCTGGAGGTTGTCGGGATCGTCGAGGTCTGTGCACTCTCGCATCCGGATTCGACCGCCGAGGGAGACGCCCGCTGGGACTGCGTGGATATCCGCGCCGTCTGCGACATGCCGAAGCCGGTCAGCCTCAAGGACGTCAAGGCGAACGAGAAGCTGTCGAAGATGGCGCTCGTCACCTCCATGCGGCTTTCGGTCCAGCCGGTGACGGATGACGAATATTTCGAGGTCTGCCGAATGGGCGGTCTCGACAATCCGCCGGTCTGACCCTCCCGTGAAGACCGATCCCGATCGCTTCATCCTCGACAACACCAGCGCGATTGCGCCGCCGCATGTGCCGGAGATCCGGCTTCATCTTGCGAGCGAAGTCCATGACCTCTGGCAAAAGACGGAAGAGGACCTCGAGGCGATCGGCCTGCCACCGCCGTTCTGGGCGTTCGCCTGGGCGGGTGGCCAGGGGCTGGCGCGCTATGTGCTCGATCATCCGGAGACGGTTCGGGGCAAGCGGGTGCTGGATTTCGCCAGCGGATCCGGTCTGGTCGCAATCGCTGCGGCCATGGCGGGCGCTGTCGAGGTTCTTGCGGCCGATATCGATCCCTGGGCGAAAAGTGCGGTGCGGCTGAATGCCGCTCTCAACGGCGTGACGCTGGCCTTCACCGATGATGACCTCATTGGTCGGTCGGTCGATTTCGACGTGATCCTGGCGGGCGACGTGTTTTACGACAGCGACTTTGCGCGCGCGCTGGTCAGCTGGTTTGCCACGCTGGCCAAGAGTGGATGCCTCGTTCTGGTTGGTGATCCCGGGCGAAGCTATCGCCCCACAGACCATCTCGAGCCGCTTGCGACCTACGAGGTTCCGGTGACGCGGATCCTCGAAGACAGCGAAGTGAAGAAGACGACAGTCTGGAAGTTTCTTTAGTTTTTCGGCCTGATAACGCAGACGCCAGCTTCGAAAGAGCATGCGTCCTCAGGGTTTTCCGCTGAAATTTCAATGATTTTCGCCTTCGGCGCGCGGTAGGCAATTACCTTCGGTCCCGTCGCCCGGTCGATGGCGAAGAAGACACCGTTGCCCTTGATACGCAGACCCGAAATGCTGCCGGCAAGGGTGCCGATTCCGGGAATGACGGAGGGCAGACCATTGCTGCCGACAACCGCTTCGCTGCGTCCGTGATGATGCCCGTAGCTGTCGGCAGCTTCAGCGATGCCGCCTGCGGATCCGAGCGCGACGGTCAAAACCGTCATGGCGAGACGATACTTTAGCATGGGGCGACCTCCGGAACGCAGTTAACAAATCGTTAACGCAACATGCCGCAAGTGGTTGCTAAAGTCATCCACTTCAACGCTTTTTTCGTATTGGCTGATGCGGTTCGCAGTGACGCTAAACTTCTATTCACGCGAATCGATTAAATTGAAATCGTCAAGCGAATGTGCTTGTCGTCCGGGAGTTCGAGGATTAAACGTCCCCCTGATGCGATGCACAACAATCGTTATGGCGCATTGCAAACAATATGTCCGTATGATCGGACCGCATCGAGACGCCGCGAGGTTTAGATGGCGAATGTGACTAAAAACCGGCCTCTGTCGCCGCACCTGCAAGTTTACAAGCTTATTCCCACCATGTTGATGTCGATCCTGCACCGGATTACCGGCGCGGCGCTTTATTTCGGCACCATCTTGGTCGCCTGGTGGCTGGTGGCTGCCTCGACGGGTGCCGAATACTTCGAATGGGTCAACTGGTTCATGGGCACCATCATCGGTCGCCTGATCCTGCTCGGCTATACCTGGGCGCTGATCCACCACATGCTTGGCGGCCTTCGCCACCTGATGTGGGATGTCGGCTACGGCTTCGACAAGCATTTCTCGACGAAGCTCGCCAAGGCGAACATCATCGCATCCGTCGTCCTGACGCTCCTTGTGTGGATCGTCGCCTATATCATTCGCACCTGAGGCACCATTCCATGGATATGCGCACTCCGCTCGGCAAGGTCCGCGGTCTCGGCTCGGCCAAGGAAGGCACCGAGCATTTCTGGCGTCAGCGCGTCACCGCCGTCGCCAATATTCCTCTGATCCTCTTCTTCGTCGGCTTCCTCGTGATGTACATCGGCGCGCCTTATGCCGAGGTGGTTGGCGCATTGTCGCACCCGCTCGTTGCCGTCGTCATGGCTCTAGTCGTGCTGTCGGCCCTGATCCATATGAAGCTCGGCATGCAGGTGATCATCGAGGACTATGTCCATGCCGATATCGCCAAGCTTTTGCTTCTGATGCTGAACACGTTCTTTGCAATCCTGATCGGTGGCCTCTGTCTTTTCGCCATCTTGAAGATCGCATTCGTAGGGTAAATCAACATGGCAACCATTCATAACTTCGCCCAGACCGGCAAGGCCTACACCTATGTTGACCATTCCTACGACGTCGTGGTCGTCGGTGCCGGTGGCGCCGGCCTGCGTGCGACGCTCGGCATGGCCGAACAGGGCTTCAAGACGGCCTGCATCACCAAGGTTTTCCCGACCCGTTCGCACACGGTCGCAGCCCAGGGCGGTATCGCCGCCTCGCTGAACAACATGACGCCCGACTGCTGGCAGTGGCACCTCTATGACACCGTCAAGGGTTCCGACTGGCTCGGCGACGTCGACGCCATGCAGTATCTCGCCATGGAAGCGCCGAAGGCGGTCTATGAGCTCGAGCATTACGGCGTGCCGTTCTCGCGTAACGAGGAAGGCAAGATCTATCAGCGCCCGTTCGGCGGCCACATGCAGAATTACGGCGAAGGCCCGCCGGTCCAGCGCACCTGCGCTGCCGCCGACCGTACCGGTCACGCCATTCTGCACACACTTTATGGCCAGTCGCTGCGCAACAATGCGGAATTCTTCATCGAGTATTTCGCGCTCGACCTGATCATGTCTGATGACGGCAGCCGCTGCACCGGCGTCGTTGCCTGGAACCTCGACGACGGCACGATCCATCGCTTCTCGGCCAAGATGGTCGTGCTGGCGACGGGTGGTTATGGCCGCGCCTATTTCTCGGCAACGTCAGCCCACACCTGCACCGGTGACGGTGGCGGCATGGTGGCCCGTGCAGGTCTTCCGCTTCAGGACATGGAATTCGTTCAGTTCCACCCGACCGGTATCTACGGCGCCGGCTGTCTGATCACCGAAGGCGCACGCGGCGAAGGCGGTTATCTCGTCAACTCCGAAGGCGAGCGCTTCATGGAGCGTTACGCTCCGTCGGCCAAGGACCTTGCCTCGCGCGACGTCGTTTCGCGCTGCATGACGATGGAAATCCGTGAAGGCCGTGGCGTCGGCAAGAACAAGGATCACATCTTCCTGCATCTCGACCATCTCGATCCGGCTGTTCTTCACGAGCGCCTGCCGGGCATTTCCGAGAGCGCCAAGATCTTCGCCGGCGTTGATGTGACCCGCGAGCCGATCCCGGTACTGCCGACGGTTCACTACAACATGGGCGGCATTCCCACGAACTATTGGGGTGAAGTGCTGAACGCCGATTCCAGCAATCCGGAACGCATCATCCCCGGCCTGATGGCCGTCGGTGAAGCCGGTTGCGCTTCGGTTCACGGTGCGAATCGCCTCGGCTCCAACTCGCTGATCGACCTCGTGGTCTTCGGCCGTGCCGCTGCCATCCGCGCTGCGGAAGTCATCGACCGCACGTCGCCGATCCCGGCGCTCAACATCGCCGCCTGCGACAAGATCATGGATCGCTTCGACAATACGCGCCACGCCTCGGGCCAGACGCCGACCGCCGTGCTGCGCGACAAGATGCAGCGCGCCATGCAGGACGATGCGGCCGTGTTCCGCACACAGGAATCGCTGGAAAGCGGTTGCAAGCGCCTGTCGGCGATCTGGAAGGAACTGCCGGATATCAAGGTCACCGACCGCTCGATGATCTGGAATTCGGATCTGGTCGAGACGCTCGAACTGCACAACCTGATGGCCAACGCCATCACCACGGTCTATGGCGCGGAAGCGCGCAAGGAAAGCCGCGGCAGCCACGCACGCGAGGATTACGTCGACGGTCCCTTCGGCGGCCGTGACGACGTCAACTGGCGCAAGCACACTCTTGCCTGGGTCAACGAGGCTGGCGATGTGAAGCTCGACTACCGTCCCGTCCATACCGAACTCATCGCCGAAGGTATCGATCCCTACAAGATCGCGCCGAAGGCACGTGTTTATTGATTTGAGAGGAACTGGACATGGTTGAACTTGCTCTTCCCAAAAACTCTCAGGTCACCGAAGGCAAAGTCTGGCCGAAGCCGGCCGGTGCCAAGAACGTTCGGGAATACCGGGTCTATCGCTGGAGCCCTGATGATGGCGCCAACCCGCGCATCGATACCTATTACATCGATGTCGACGATTGCGGCCCGATGGTTCTCGATGGTCTCTTGTACATCAAGAACAATATCGACCCGACGCTGACGCTGCGCCGTTCCTGCCGTGAAGGCATCTGCGGTTCCTGCGCGATGAACATCGACGGCACCAATACGCTGGCCTGCACCAAGGGCATGGATGAGGTGAACGGGACGGTGAAGGTCTATCCTCTGCCGCATCTGCCTGTCGTCAAGGATCTCGTGCCGGACCTGACGAATTTCTACGCCCAGCACCGCTCGATCGAGCCCTGGCTGAAGACGGTGTCCCCGGCGCCGGCCAAGGAATGGAAGCAGAGCCACGAAGATCGCCAGAAGCTCGACGGTCTCTACGAGTGCATTCTCTGCGCGTGCTGCTCGACTTCCTGTCCGAGCTACTGGTGGAATGGCGACCGTTATCTCGGTCCGGCCGTTCTGCTGCAGGCCTATCGCTGGCTGATCGACAGCCGCGACGAAGCGACAGGCGAGCGCCTCGACAACCTCGAGGACCCCTTCCGTCTCTATCGTTGCCACACGATCATGAACTGCGCCCAGGCATGCCCGAAGGGTCTGAACCCGGCCAAGGCGATTGCCGAGATCAAGAAGATGATGGTCGAGCGTCGCGCTTAAGCCACATCGTCAAAACATTGAGAGGCCGTCCGGGAACTGTTTCGGGCGGCCTTAATTTATCCGTATAGTGCCGGCTATCGATCGGACGCGATATGGAACTTGATTAACCATATTCGCGTAACATATTTCTAACCCAGTTGTACGGCAGGTTGCGGCGCAGGTCGCGAGAGCGGGAGTATAATGATGAAATTCAGCCATGCAGTCACCGGAGCAGCCATCCTTCTGGCGCTCACAGGTTGCCAGCGCACATCCTATAGCAGCATGAATGCCGCCAACAGTGCGCTTCCGCCGCTGCAGGCGCAGCCCGTGCCTTCGGTGCAGTCGGGCCAGCTGCCGCCTCCTGGTGCTGCAGGTTCCGCCCAGTTCCCGGCAGCGCCCACCACGACGACTGCCGCACTCGACCCGGCCGCCGGTGCGCCGGCGACCGCGCTCGATGTCACCAAGGAATCAATGGTCGGCAACTGGCGCGTTCAGAGTGCCGGATCGAGCTGTGACATGTTCCTGACGCTCACCAATCTCGGCAGTGGTTCACGTGGCGGCACCCGTGGTTGCGCCGGCGAACTCACGGCAATGGGATCCTGGGAAGTCTCGGGTAAGTCGGTTGTCCTCAAGGACCGCAACGGCAATACCATCGGCAGCCTCTACAAGACGGCCGATGCCCGTTTCGACGGCAGCACCGCTTCCGGTCAGCCGGTCAGCCTGAGCCGCTGATTCATCTCTCATCCCAGCGGTGGCCCTTGACGGGCCACCCACCCGGCGGGACATCATTCCATGCAGCCAGTTCCTGACTACGGCTTGAGCGTCGCCGAGCAGTTGCGCGCGATGACGGAGGCGGGGACCCTTCAGCCTGATCGTTACCAGTTCGACGTCGCTGCAAAGCTCGACCGTATCCTCACGGAATTCAAGGCGCGCAAGCCGGCAGCGAAAAAGAGTGCGCTTGGCTGGATGTTTGCCCAGAAGCGCAAGCCGCAAATCCCGATCCAGGGTTTGTACATCCATGGCAGCGTTGGTCGCGGTAAGACGATGCTGATGGATCTGTTCTTCAAGCTCGCGCCTGTCGAGAAGAAACGCCGCGCCCATTTCCATGAATTCATGGCCGATGTGCATTCGCGCATCCATGCCCATCGGCAGAAACTGAAGGCCGGGGAAACGAAGGAGGCGGATCCTGTGCCTCCGGTGGCAGCGGCCCTGCGCGACGAAGCCCAGCTTTTGTGCTTCGACGAGTTCACGGTAACCGACATCGCCGATGCGATGCTCCTTGCGCGGCTTTTCACCGAGCTTTTCGCGCGCGGCTGCACGCTGGTTGCGACCTCGAATGTCGAGCCGGACAATCTCTACCGGGACGGGCTCAATCGCGGGCTGTTTCTGCCCTTTGTCGACCTGCTCAAGAAGAACGTGCAGGTGTCGACGCTGGACTCGCCAACAGACTACCGGCTGGAGAAGATGGAGAGCCTCCCCGTCTACGTCTCGCCGCTCGATAATGCGCCCAAGATGATGGACATTGCCTGGAAGCGTGTGACAGAGGGCTCTCCCGAGCAGCCGGTGTCGATCGCCATGAAGGGGCGGACCATCGAGATCCCCCGCGCGGCTGGCCGATGCGCCAGGTTCACTTTTAGCGATCTGTGCGAGAAGCCACTCGGGGCATCGGACTACCTGGCGATTGCCAAGCGCTTCGATGTTGTCTTCGTCGAAAACATTCCGCATCTCGGCCCCGAGAAGCGCAACGAGACGAAGCGGTTCATAATCCTGATCGATGCCCTCTACGATGCCAGCGTGCGGCTTTTTGCGTCCGCAGTGGCACTGCCGGAGACTCTCCTCACCGAGAAGAAGGGTACCGAAGGCTTCGAATTCGACCGCACAGTTTCACGCCTTTTCGAGATGCGGAGCGCCGATTATCTCGAACTGCACCAGTCCAAGCGTGACAAACATGACGAAGCTGTGACGTAATATTTGACGTTTACGTAAGAATTTTATCTTCTAACCGATTGAAATTGATACACCGAAAATTATCGTTTGCGGTTTAGACCCTTTGGAGCTATGCGGTTTGTCCACAAGGGCAGGCTAACACTCGCCCTCGGCCTTGGTCGCGGATCCAAAAGGAAGTCTACAATGGCGCGCAAGAAGATCGCTCTTATCGGTTCTGGAATGATTGGTGGAACGCTGGCGCATCTCGCCAGTCTGAAGGAACTGGGCGACATCGTCCTGTTCGACATTGCCGACGGTATCCCGCAGGGCAAGGGTCTGGATATTGCGCAGTCGGGTCCGGTCGAAGGCTTCAATGCCAAGCTGTCTGGTGCCAGCGACTACGCCGCCATCGAAGGCGCTGATGTCTGCATCGTGACTGCCGGTGTTGCCCGTAAGCCTGGCATGAGCCGCGACGATCTGCTCGGTATCAACCTCAAGGTCATGGAACAGGTCGGCGCCGGCATCAAGAAGTATGCCCCGAACGCCTTCGTCATCTGCATCACCAACCCGCTCGACGCGATGGTCTGGGCCCTGCAGAAGTTCTCGGGCCTCCCGACCAACAAGGTCGTCGGCATGGCCGGCGTTCTCGACTCCGGTCGTTTCCGCCACTTCCTGTCTGAAGAATTCAACGTTTCCGTCCAGGACGTTACCGCTTTCGTTCTCGGCGGTCACGGCGACACTATGGTGCCGCTCGCTCGTTACTCGACCGTTGGCGGCATCCCGCTGACCGACCTCGTCAAGATGGGCTGGGTCACCAAGGAGCGTCTGGAAGAAATCATCCAGCGCACCCGTGACGGCGGCGCCGAAATCGTCGGCCTGCTGAAGACCGGCTCTGCCTACTATGCGCCTGCTGCTTCCGCCATCGAAATGGCCGAGTCCTACCTCAAGGACAAGAAGCGCGTTCTCCCCTGCGCCGCTTACCTCACCGGCCAGTACGGCGTGAAGGACATGTATGTCGGCGTTCCCGTCGTCATCGGCGAAGGTGGTGTCGAGCGCATCATCGAGATCGACCTGAACAAGGCCGAGGAAGAAGCCTTCCAGAAGTCTGTCGGCGCCGTTGCCGGCCTCTGCGAAGCCTGCATCAACATCGCGCCGGCTCTCAAGTAATTGCCATTTCGCCCAAAACAGGGACACGACAATGAATATTCATGAATATCAGGCCAAGGCTCTTCTGAAGAGCTTCGGCGCACCGGTCGCCGAAGGTGTGGCGATCTTCTCCGCAGAAGAAGCCGAAGCCGCCGCAAAGCAGCTTCCCGGCCCGCTCTACGTGGTCAAGAGCCAGATCCATGCTGGTGGCCGCGGCAAGGGCAAGTTCAAGGAACTGTCGCCGGAAGCCAAGGGCGGTGTCCGCCTCGCTTTCTCGATCGACGAAGCCAAGGCACATGCCAAGGAAATGTTCGGCAACACGCTGGTGACCGCCCAGACCGGCGACGCCGGAAAGCAGGTCAACCGCCTCTACATCGAAGATGGCGCCGACATCGCTCGCGAACTTTACTGCTCGCTGCTCGTCGACCGCTCGGTCGGTCAGGTTGCCTTCGTCGTCTCGACGGAAGGCGGCATGGACATCGAAGCCGTCGCGCATGACACGCCGGAAAAGATCCACACGATCGCGATTGACCCGGAAGCTGGCGTCACTGCCGCTGACGTGGCCAAGATCTCTGCTGCTCTCGAGCTCTCGGGTGCTGCTGCCGAAGACGCCAAGGCGCTCTTCCCGATCCTCTACAAGGCCTTCGTCGAGAAGGACATGGCACTGCTCGAGGTCAACCCGCTGATCGTCATGAAGAATGACCATCTGCGCGTGCTCGACGCCAAGATGTCCTTCGACGGCAACGCGCTGTTCCGCCATGACGATGTTCGGGCGCTGCGCGACGAGACCGAAGAAGACGCCAAGGAAATCGAAGCCTCCAAGTGGGACCTCGCTTACGTGGCCCTCGACGGCAACATCGGCTGCATGGTCAATGGTGCCGGTCTCGCCATGGCGACGATGGACATCATCAAGCTGTACGGCAAGGAGCCGGCAAACTTCTGCGACGTTGGCGGTGGCGCTGGCAAGGAGAAGGTCGCGGCTGCCTTCAAGATCATCACGGCTGACCCGAAGGTCGAGGGCATCCTCGTCAACATCTTCGGCGGCATCATGAAGTGCGACGTCATCGCGGAAGGCGTGATTGCCGCCGTGAAGGAAGTCGGCCTGAAGGTTCCGCTCGTTGTTCGCCTCGAAGGCACGAATGTCGAACTTGGCAAAAAGCTCCTGAACGAATCCGGCCTCGCGATCACCGCAGCCGACGATCTGGACGACGCAGCCAAGAAGATCGTTGCGGCGATCAACGGCTAATCTCAAGGGACCTAACTGATGTCTATTCTTGTAAACAAGAACACCAAGGTCCTCGTTCAGGGCCTGACCGGCAAGACCGGCACCTTCCACACCGAACAGGCGCTTGCCTACTACGGCACGCAGATGGTCGGCGGTATCCATCCGAAGAAGGGTGGCGAAAACTGGACCGGCTCCAAGGGTGAAAGCCTGCCGATCTTCGCAACCGTTGCCGAAGCCAAGGAAAAGACCGGCGCTGACGCGTCCGTCATCTACGTTCCGCCGGCTGGTGCAGCCGACGCGATCATCGAGGCGATCGACGCCGAGATCCCGTTCATTACCTGCATCACCGAGGGTATCCCGGTCATGGACATGGTGCGGGTCAAGGCTCGCCTCGACAAGTCCAAGTCGCGCCTGCTCGGTCCCAACTGCCCGGGCATCCTGACGCCGGAAGAATGCAAGATCGGCATCATGCCGGGCTCGATCTTCCGCAAGGGTTCGGTCGGCATTGTCTCGCGCTCGGGAACACTTACATACGAAGCTGTGTTTCAGACCTCGAACGAAGGCCTCGGCCAGACGACGGCTGTCGGTATCGGTGGCGACCCGGTCAAGGGTACCGAGTTCATCGACGTGCTCGAGATGTTCCTGGCCGATCCGGCCACGACCTCGATCATCATGATCGGCGAAATTGGCGGCGCTGCCGAAGAAGAAGCTGCACAGTTCCTCATCGACGAAGCCAAGAAGGGCCGCAAAAAGCCCATGGCAGGCTTCATCGCAGGCCGTACGGCTCCGAAGGGCCGCACCATGGGCCACGCCGGCGCTGTCGTTTCCGGCGGCAAGGGCGACGCAGAATCGAAGATCGAAGCCATGGAAGCCGCAGGCATCAAGGTTTCGCCTTCGCCAGCACGCCTCGGCAAGACCCTGGTCGAAGTCCTCAAGGGCTGAGACCTGACGAAAATCAAGCCAGGCGAAGGGTTGGTCCCCCAATCCTTCGCCTGGACTTCGCATATTTGAGACGATTCGCTTTTGCGATCGTGAGCGGCAGGCCGGGCATCCGGCCATCAATTCAAGTCGGGAGGCGAGCCGAGACGCTCGCGAAGCACCATGGGTAGGCAAGAAGCCAACGAGCAGTTTCTGATCACGTCCTTCCTCGACGGATCGAATGCGGCCTATATCGAACAGCTTTACGCGCGCTATCAGGAAGACCCCTCTTCGGTCTCCGATGAGTGGCAGGCCTTTTTCAAGGCGCTGGCCGACAATCCGACCGATGTGACGAAGGCCGCGAAGGGCGCTTCCTGGCAGCGCAAGAACTGGCCGATCGCCGAGGGCGGCGATCTCGTCAACGCGCTCGATGGCAACTGGGGCGTGGTCGAGAAGGCCATCGAAAAGAAGGTCCAGGCCAAGGTTGAAGCGACCGCCGCTTCGACAGGCAAGGCCCCTTCCGAAGCTGAAGTCCTGCAGGCAACGCGCGATTCGGTTCGCGCCATCATGATGATCCGTGCCTACCGCATGCGTGGTCACCTGCATGCCAAGCTGGACCCGCTCGGCCTCGCAGCGCCGGTTGACGATTACAACGAACTTTCTCCGACGGCCTACGGCTTCACCGAGGCCGATTACAGCCGCAAGATCTTCATCGACAACGTGCTGGGTCTGGAATACGCCACGATCCCGCAGATGCTCGACATCCTGCAGCGCACCTATTGCTCGACGCTCGGCGTCGAATTCATGCACATTTCCAATCCGGAAGAAAAAGCCTGGATCCAGGAGCGCATCGAAGGCCCCGGCAAGGGCGTCGAATTCACGCCGAACGGCAAGAAGGCCATCCTTCAGAAGCTGATCGAGGCCGAGGGCTTCGAACAGTTCATCGACGTCAAGTACAAGGGCACCAAGCGCTTCGGCCTCGACGGCGGCGAATCGCTGATCCCGGCGCTGGAGCAAATCATCAAGCGCGGCGGCCAGGAAGGTCTCGAGCAGGTTGTTCTCGGCATGGCCCATCGCGGCCGTCTGAACGTCCTGACCAACGTCATGCACAAGCCGCATCGCGCGGTGTTCCACGAATTCAAGGGCGGTTCTTTCAAGCCCGATGAAGTCGAAGGTTCCGGCGACGTGAAGTACCACCTCGGCGCTTCCTCCGACCGCGAGTTCGACGGCAACAAGGTTCACCTGTCGCTGACGGCCAACCCGTCGCATCTGGAAATCGTCAACCCCGTCGTCATGGGCAAGGCCCGTGCGAAGCAGGACCAGCTCGCCAAGGTCTGGGAAGGCGATGTCATCCCGCTCAAAGAGCGCGCCAAGGTTCTGCCGCTTCTCCTGCATGGTGATGCAGCCTTTGCCGGCCAGGGTGTCACGGCAGAAATTCTCGGCCTGTCTGGCCTGCGCGGTCACCGCGTGGCCGGCACGCTGCATGTGATTATCAACAACCAGATCGGTTTCACCACCAACCCGGCCTTCTCGCGTTCGTCGCCTTATCCGTCCGACGTCGCCAAGATGATCGAAGCGCCGATCTTCCACGTCAACGGTGACGATCCGGAAGCCGTCGTCTACGCGGCCAAGGTCGCGACCGAATACCGGATGAAGTTCCACAAGCCTGTCGTCGTCGACATGTTCTGCTACCGCCGCTTCGGTCACAACGAAGGCGACGAGCCGAGCTTCACCCAGCCGAAGATGTACAAGGAAATCCGTGCCCACAAGACGGTCGTCAACATCTATGGCGAGCGTCTGATCGCCGAAGGCCTGATCACCGAGGGCGAACTCGAGAAGATGAAGGCCGACTGGCGCGCGCATCTCGAGCAGGAGTTCGAAGCCGGCCAGAGCTACAAGCCGAATAAGGCTGACTGGCTAGACGGCGCATGGTCGGGTCTCAGGACCGCTGACAATGCCGATGAACAGCGTCGTGGCAAGACCGCCGTGCCGATGAAGCAGCTCAAGGAAATCGGCCGCAAGCTGTCGACCATTCCGGAAGGCTTCAAGGCACACCGCACGATCCAGCGCTTCATGGAAAACCGCGCGCAGATGATCGAGACCGGCGAAGGCATCGACTGGGCGATGGGCGAAGCACTCGCCTTCGGTTCGCTCTGCCTCGACGGCCACAAGATCCGTCTGTCGGGCCAGGATTGCGAACGCGGCACCTTCAGCCAACGTCATTCGGTTCTCTACGATCAGGAGACCGAAGACCGCTACATCCCGCTCGCCAACCTGGCGCCGAACCAGGCCCGCTACGAAGTCATCAACTCGATGCTGTCGGAAGAGGCCGTGCTCGGCTTCGAATACGGCTATTCGCTGGCCCGTCCGAATGCGCTGACGCTCTGGGAAGCCCAGTTCGGTGACTTCGCCAACGGTGCACAGGTCGTCTTCGACCAGTTCATCTCGTCGGGCGAACGCAAGTGGCTGCGCATGTCCGGCCTCGTCTGCCTTCTGCCGCATGGCTATGAAGGTCAGGGTCCGGAACACTCCTCTGCCCGCCTCGAGCGCTGGCTGCAGATGTGCGCCGAAGACAACATGCAGGTCGCAAACGTCACGACGCCGTCGAACTACTTCCACATCCTGCGCCGTCAGATGAAGCGCGACTTCCGCAAGCCGCTGATCATGATGACGCCGAAGTCTCTGCTGCGCCACAAGCGCGCAACGTCGAGCCTTGCCGAACTGGCTGGCGAAAGCTCGTTCCACCGCCTGCTGTGGGACGATGCCGAAGTCATCAAGGACGGCCCGATCAAGCTGCAGAAGGATGCCAAGATCCGTCGCGTCGTCATGTGCTCGGGCAAGGTCTATTACGACCTTCTGGAAGAGCGCGAGAAGCGTGGCATCGACGACGTCTACCTGCTGCGCATCGAACAGCTCTACCCGTTCCCGGCCAAGGCGCTCATCAACGAGCTCAGCCGTTTCCGCAATGCGGAGATGGTCTGGTGCCAGGAAGAGCCGAAGAACATGGGCGCCTGGTCGTTCATCGATCCGTATCTGGAATGGGTGCTTGCCCATATCGACGCCAAGTACCAGCGGGTGCGCTACACCGGTCGTCCGGCTGCTGCCTCGCCGGCAACCGGCCTGATGTCCAAGCACCTTGCCCAGCTCGAAGCCTTCCTCGAGGACGCACTGGGCGGTTGATCCGCCCAGTCACTCCCTCGCAGACCGAAACGTTCTCTGACCAACGGAATTGAGATCATGGCCACTGAAATCCGCGTACCCACCCTCGGCGAATCCGTCAGCGAAGCCACTATTGGCACCTGGTTCAAGAAGGTCGGTGACACCGTCAAGGCAGACGAGCCCCTCGTCGAGCTGGAAACCGACAAGGTGACCGTCGAAGTCCCGTCGCCGGTCTCGGGCGTTCTGACTGAAATCGTCGCTCAGAACGGCGAGACCGTCGGTCTCGGCGCGCTGCTCGGCCAGATCGCCGAAGGTGCTGCCGGTTCTGCTGGTGCCGCTGCTCCGGCCCCTGCCGCAGCCCCGGCTCCGGCTGCAGCGCCTGCTCCGGTCGCCGCTGCTCCGGCTGCTCCCTCGGCCATGCCGGCTGCTCCGGCTGCTGCCAAGCTCGCTGCCGATAACAACATCGCGACCTCCGACGTCGACGGCTCCGGCAAGCGTGGCCAGGTGCTGAAGGGTGACGTGCTCGCCGCCATCGCCAAGGGTACGACTGCTCCGGCTGTTGCCGCAGCCCCTGCTGCTCCGCGTCCGGCCTCTTCCGGCGACGATGCATCGCGTGAAGAGCGCGTGAAGATGACCCGTCTGCGCCAGACGATCGCCAAGCGCCTCAAGGACGCTCAGAACACGGCTGCCATGCTGACCACCTATAACGAGGTGGACATGAAGGCGGTCATGGATCTGCGCAACCGCTACAAGGACATCTTCGAGAAGAAGCATGGCGTGAAGCTTGGCTTCATGGGCTTCTTCACCAAGGCCGTCACGCATGCGCTGAAGGAACTGCCGGCCGTCAACGCCGAGATCGACGGCACCGACATCATCTACAAGAACTACTGCCACATCGGCGTTGCCGTCGGCACGGACAAGGGCCTGGTTGTTCCGATCGTGCGCGATGCCGATCAGATGTCGATCGCCGAAATCGAGAAGGACATCGGTCGTCTCGGCAAGGCTGCCCGTGACGGTCAGCTCTCGATGGCCGACATGCAAGGCGGTACGTTCACCATCTCCAACGGTGGCGTCTACGGCTCGCTGATGTCCTCGCCGATCCTGAATGCACCGCAGTCGGGTATCCTCGGCATGCACAAGATCCAGGAGCGTCCCGTCGTTGTCGGCGGCCAGATCGTCATCCGCCCGATGATGTATCTCGCGCTCTCCTACGATCACCGTATCGTCGACGGCAAGGAAGCGGTCACCTTCCTCGTCCGCGTCAAGGAAAGCCTTGAGGATCCGGAACGTCTGGTTCTCGATCTCTAAGGAAATTTCACGATGGAGCCGGTATCCGCTTCCGCCTCTCCGCTTGTCCTGCTCCTTGCGTGGAGCGTGGTCCTGCTGGTCGCGCATGTCCTCCTGCAGGGCATGCTCGCCACCAAGGAGCTGGGCACGGAGTGGAATGCCGGCCCGCGTGACGACGACAAGCAGCCGGCGAGCAAACTCGCCGGCCGTGCTGCCCGGGCGTCCTCGAACTTCCGCGAGACCTATCCGGCCTTCGTCGCTCTTACGGTAGGCCTTCTGTTTACAGGCGAGACGTCGGGTCTCGCTCTGATCGGCGCCAGCATCTGGTTTGTCGGCCGCATCGTCTATTACCCGCTCTATCTGGCCGGCATCCCCTATATCCGCTCGCTCGTCTGGACCGGGTCGATGGTCGGCCTCGGCCTGATGTTCCTCGCACTGGCGTTTTGAGGTGAGGCATGGGCGCGTCGTTAGGAGCAGCCGTTCTTCTTGCCGCGCTTGCGTTCTCTCACGCGGCCTCGGCCGCCGATTGCCGGATTGAGAAAGCCACCTACCGCGAAGCCGAAACCGGAGTCGAGCTCGTCTTTGCCGCGGCCAGCGGCGAGAACACGCCGGTCAGCCATGGTTTCAAGACTGAAATCGGCACGTTCAAGCTTGATGGTCATGTGATGTTCGATCCCGAAATCGAACGTCCCATCGGCATGCTGATGAACAATTGCCCAGACGGCGACGTCACTGGCGCAACGATTGCCGCCTGCACCGTCTGGAAGGGTATCGTCTACGGCATCGACGAGACGACCGGCCATGTCGACCTTCTGCCGCCGGAAGGGGCCGATGCACCCGACGTGCTTCTCCTGCCCGGCTTCGGCCCCGCCATCCTGTCGTCTGCTGTCGGCAAGGGCATGGAAAGCGCCCCATGGGATGTCTTCGAATTCAAGGGATGCGCCTCATGACCAGCCGTCCCCTCCTTCTCGTCACCGGCGGCAGTCGTGGCATCGGCGCTGCCGTCTGCCGCAAGGCCGCAGCGCAGGGTTATGACCTGCTCGTCAATTATCGCTCGGACAAGGCGGCTGCCGAGGCCGTCGCCGCGGATTGCCGGACGCTCGACGCCAAGGCCGAGATTGTGCAGGGCGACACCGCCACCGAAGAGGGCATTGCCGCGATCTTCGCCGCCGCCGATCTGCTTGGACCTCTCCATGGTCTCGTGAACAATGCCGGCGTAGTCGACGTCACGGCGCGGGTCGAGGAATTCGACCGGGCGCGGCTCGACCGCATGTTTGCCGTCAACGTGATCGGCAAGATCCGCTGCGCCACGGAAGCCTTGAAGCGCATGTCGACGAAGCATGGCGGGCAGGGTGGCGTGATCGTCAACATCTCGTCTATGGCCGCCGTGATCGGCAGTTCGGGCCAATATGTCGACTATGCCGCCGCCAAGGCCGCGGTTGATACCTTTACTGTGGGCTTGTCCCGCGAAGTCGCGACCGAGGGCATCCGGGTCAACGCCATCCGGCCTGGGATCATCGATACCGAAATCCACGCATCCGGCGGATTGCCGGACAGGGCGCGCGATCTGGCTCCCATCGTTCCGATGCAAAGGCCCGGAACGGCGGACGAAGTGGCCGACAGCGTTCTTTATCTCCTCTCGCCTCAGGCATCCTATGTGACGGGTGCCCTCTTGAATGTCAGCGGCGGTCGGTAACCGTCGAAAACGAAGGAAGCTTCCCATGTCTTATGATGTCATCGTTATCGGCTCCGGCCCCGGCGGCTATGTCTGCGCCATCAAGGCGGCCCAGCTCGGCATGAAGGTTGCCGTCGTCGAGAAGCGAGCCACCTATGGCGGCACTTGCCTCAACATCGGCTGCATTCCGTCCAAGGCCTTGCTGCACGCGTCTGAAGTCTTCCACCATGCTGCCCATGGCATGGCGGACCTCGGTGTCGAAGTCGGTGCACCGACGCTGAACCTGCCGAAGATGATGGCCCACAAGGACGCGACCGTGAAGTCGAACGTCGAGGGCGTTGCCTTCCTGTTCAAGAAGAACAAGATCGACGGCATCCAGGGCACCGGCAAGATCCTCGGCGCCGGCAAGGTTGAGGTGACCAACGACGCCGGTGAAGTCCAGGTTCTCGAAACCAAGAACATCGTCATTGCCACCGGTTCCGACGTCGCCGGCATTCCGGGTGTTGCGGTTGAGATCGACGAAAAGATCATCGTGTCCTCGACCGGCGGTATCGCACTCGACAAGGTACCGGCCAAGATGATCGTCGTCGGCGGCGGTGTCATCGGCCTCGAGCTCGGCTCGGTCTGGTCGCGCCTCGGCGCCAAGGTCACCGTTGTCGAATATCTCGACACGATCCTCGGCGGCATGGACGGCGAAGTCTCCAAGCAGTTCCAGCGCATCCTTGCCAAGCAGGGCATGGAATTCAATCTCGGCGCCAAGGTCACCGGCGTGGTCAAGTCGGGTGATGGCGCCAAGGTCACGTTCGAGCCGGTCAAGGGTGGCGAAGCTCAGACGCTCGATGCCGACGTCGTGCTCGTCGCGACCGGCCGCAAGCCCTACACCGCAGGCCTCGGCCTCGAAGAATCCGGCGTTGCCCTCGACAATCGTGGCCGCGTCGAGATCGACGGCCACTACCGCACCAATGTTGCCGGCATCTATGCCATCGGCGACGTGGTCAAGGGTCCGATGCTCGCCCACAAGGCGGAAGACGAAGGCGTGGCGCTTGCCGAAATCCTCGCTGGACAGCATGGCCATGTGAACTACGAGGTCATCCCCGGCGTCGTCTACACCCAGCCGGAAGTCGCCTCCGTCGGCAAGACCGAGGAAGAGCTTAAGGCCGCAGGCGTAACCTACAAGGTCGGCAAGTTCCCGTTCACGGCGAACGGTCGTGCGCGCGCCATGCAGGCCATGGACGGCTTTGTGAAGGTTCTTGCCGATAAGGACACCGACCGCGTTCTCGGCGTTCACATCATCGGCCTCGGCGCCGGCGAGATGATCCACGAAGCTGCCGTGCTGATGGAATTCGGTGGTTCGTCCGAAGATCTCGGCCGCACCTGCCACGCGCACCCGACCATGTCGGAAGCCGTCAAGGAAGCCGCACTCGCGACCTTCTTCAAGCCGCTGCATATGTGAGCCTGCTGACCTGACATAGGTCAATTATTATATTTCGGTAAGGTTGAAGGCCGTCGCTTGTGCCTCAAGCGGCGGCCTTTATCATGCGTGGTCAGTGCCTCCCTTTGCTCCTCCCGAAAGGCAAGACCATGGCCCACGTCGCGCCCGCCTCTTATTCCATCCCGCAGAAGGCCCTTCACTGGGTGATGGCCCTGCTCATCCTGTTCAATCTCATCTTCTCTGATGCGATGGAGGAGGTGGCCGAAGCCTATGAACGCGGGGAGGTCCCTTCACCTGACGACCTGACCTTCGCCAATATCCATGCTTATGTCGGGATCGCCGTCCTCTGTCTCGGGCTTGTCCGGCTCGCGGTCCGGCTGACACATGGTGCGCCACCCGCGCCGGCCGAGGAACCACCGCTCCTGGCGCTCGCTGCCAAGCTGGCGCATGGCACCTTTTACGCGCTCTTCTTCTTGATCCCGTTCAGCGGCATCGGCGCCTACTACTTCGGCAACGAGACTGCGGGCTTCGTGCATGGCGGTCCGTTGAAGAGCCTCATGTGGCTTTTGATCGCAGTGCACATTCTGGCGCTTCTGGTACATCAGTTCTACTGGAAGACGCAGGTCGCCAAGCGCATGACGCACGGGTGATCGCCAAGGGGGACCGGATGGGTGTTGTCGTCGAGCAGCGTGTGACGCTTCCGCATCACGACCTTCCCTCAGCCGATTGGGCTGATAGCTACTGCGTCCGGCTTGATCGAAACGATCTCGATCCTATGGAGGTCGCCAGGGATCTCATGGGTCGCGCGCCGCGCTGGGTCGGCACTCTGCTCAAGATCCGCAATCGGATTGTCGGTCTCTTCGGATTGAAGTCAGCTGAGCTTGAACTGACCGGCCAGGACAAGATCGGCGGCTTTCCGGTCATTCATCATGATGGCGAGCGCGTGCTGCTCGGCTTCGACGACAAGCATCTGGATTTCCGGATCATCGTGACGGTCGAGCCAGAGGGTGCCGGCCACCAACACGTGTCGCTGACGACGCTCGTCAATCGGCACAACCTGTTTGGCCGGATCTACATCCTCGTCGTCACGCCGTTCCACAAGCTGATCGTGAAGACCTTCCTGAAGCGCTTTGCCGCTTCGAAAGGCCTCAGCCGTCGATCCGCGTAACGGTGTAGCCCTGGCCGCGCAGCAACTCGACCAGACCTTCTTCGCCCGGCAGATGCAGCGCGCCGACGGCGATGAAGGCATTGCCCTTTTCGAGATGCTGCTTGCTGCCTTCGGCCATCACCAGATTGCGGTCGCGGACGATCCGCGTCTCGAAGGCGGCATAGGCACTCTCGTCTTCACCTGACTCGGTCGGGGCCACGGCCTTCAGCATGGGCATGGTCATGCCGATATCACCGGCGAGATAAAGCTCCGTCATCGTCTCGATGACGTCTTCCATCTTGTCGCCGAGCGCGATCGTCTCGATCAGAGCCTTGAAATGAAAGTCGACCGGCAGGTCTGCCATGGCTTCGAGCTGCTCAACAAGGGTTTCCAGCCCGGCGATCGGCTTGCCGGCATTCACCGCATCTTCCGCGATCTGCTTGTCGAGGAAGGAGGCGCCGGCTGCCTTGCGCGACATTTCGCAGGCGGGGAGCGCAACGAAGCTCGCGAGGATCCAAGGCTTCATCCGGGCAACGGCGCCAAGCGCGAGGCCGCGCTCCTTCAGGCCGGATTCCAGTTTGGCGAGTTCCGCAGCGTCGAGGTGGTCCTTCACGGACTTGCCGTCCGTAAACATGGTGAGTTCGGGATGCATGAGCAGGGAAGCGGCGGCCTTCTGCTCGTCGAGGATCTCGTCCGATTCGATGACGACCACATCTGCCGCTGCAGCCGCTTCGCGGGCGCCGTTCGGCATGGTGAGAACGCGGGGATCAGTGACATGCATGGTGCCGAGCAGATAAGAGGGCTTCAGGCCCTCCTTCTCGACCTTCCAGAAGATACCCTTGCCATTCGGCACCTTGGCCGCTTCCGCGCGGATCTTCGCGAGCTCTTCCGGCTTTTCCTTTTCCATGGTCACGAGCAGGTTCTCGCCATGGCAGGCCGTGTCGGATGCGCGGGCAGGGCTGACCACAAGCAGGGTAGCCAGCAGCAGGGCGACAAGCACAAGCGGCAGCGCGCCCGCGATCCAGAGGCCGATCTCGGATGGCGAAAGGCGCGGCAGGGTCGGCCGCAGCGTGAAAAGGCGATGCGCGTTCATGTCGTCTCCTGTCAGAAGTGAGGAGAATAGAAGCGATCGCCCTCACGTTCGATTAAGGATCTTGGTTAATGCAGGCGCGATCGGGACGCGTCAGGCGCGCGGATGGGCGCGGTCGTAGATGTCCAGAAGCCGTGCGCTGTCGACGCCGGTATAGATCTGCGTGGTCGAGAGGCTCGCATGGCCGAGCAGTTCCTGGATCGTCCTCAAGTCCCCGCCACTGCCCAGAAGGTGTGTCGCGAAGGAATGGCGCAGCGCATGGGGCGTGGCCGAATCCGGCAGGCCGAGGGCCGAGCGCAGCTTCTGCATCTCGCGCTGGATGATCGCCGGCTGAAGCGGTCCACCGCGAGCACCCCGAAAGAGGGGAGCATCGGCTTCGAGATGGTAGGGGCAGAGCTTGTAGTAGGTTTCCACTGCTTCCATGACGACCGGAAGCAGCGGTACGAGCCGCATTTTGCCGCCCTTGCCGGTGATGCGCAGGCTGGTCGGCCTGCCCTGGAAAACGTCGGGTGTCAGCCCGAGCGCCTCGGAGATGCGAAGACCGCATCCATACAGCAGGGAGAGCACGGCTGCGTCCCTGGCCGCGATCCAGGGCTCTTCGTGCATCTGTGTGTCGATCGCGACCACGGCCAGAGCCTGACGGCCGCTGAGTGGCTTGGGCAGGGATTTCGGCTGTTTCGGCGAGCGGATCGCACTCGCACCCGCCGCATTGACCAGGCCCTTGCGTTCCAGGTGGCGCAGGAAGGAGCGCAGGCCCGCCAGATGGCGACCGAGCGTTCGCGCACCGGCCCCGTCCTTGCGGCGATGGGCGAGGAAGCCGCGCAGATCCGCCGGGCGCAACGCCTCGATATCGCGGATCTTCACCATTCCGCCAACATGGGTGGACAGGAACTGAAGGAATTGCCGCGTGTCGCGTTCATAGGCTTCCAGCGTATTGCCCGACAGCCGACGCTCGGCACCAAGGCTTTCCAGCCAGGCGGCACGTTCGCCGAGGAGTTTTTCGTCTGCCTGGATCAATTTTGCGCCTTCCGCGTTGTTGGGTGTCGGCCAGCCCTCGCACGATGGCGCGGGAGGGTTAACGAAGGACGAATATCGGGGCTGTCATGATCGGATCACAAATCGCTGCCAGAACCGCTCTGGAACTCTGGCGAGGTATTTGCTGATGCGCCGCTCTCCCGTCTCCACCTTCGCAAGCGTCACCGACACTCTGTCGCTTCTTTCCCACGGTCGCCCCGGGCATATCGTCGACACGCTGATTGCCGAGCGTGGGCAGAAGCTCGTCGAGCATCCGCTCTGGCCCGCGATGCGGCCCTTTCTTTATAGCGTTCTGCGCTACGACAAGGCGATCCAGTTCGCCAATGATGTCGCGAACCTGCCGGGTCCGCAGGTGTTCGACTATCTGAGCGCTGCTCTCGGCCTCGATATCCAGGTCCGGCATGCTGATCGCATCCCGTCATCCGGCGGCTTCATCCTGGTCAGCAATCATCCGACCGGCATTGCCGACGGGGTTGCGATGTATGACCTGCTGAAGGATCGCCGTCCCGACATGACTTTCTTCGCCAACCGCGATGCCGTCAGGGTCAATCCGCGGCTTGCGGAAATCATCATCCCCGTCGAGTGGCGCGAGGAGCACAAGTCGAAGCTCAAGGCACGCGAGACGCTGAAACTCACCACGCGGGCCGTGGAAGAGGGCAGGGCTACCGTGCTCTTCCCGTCCGGCCGTATCGCCTATTGGGATGAGGGCAAGCTGAACGAGCGGCCCTGGAAGACGTCGGCTATCTCACTTGCGCGCAAATACAATCTGCCGATCCTGCCGGTGAACATGAAGGCCCGCAATTCTGGCCTGTTCTACTGGTTTGCCCGCTGGTCGACGGAGCTGCGCGACATGACCGTCTTCTACGAGCTTCTGAACAAGCGCGGCGGCCGTTTCGATTTTACCGTCGGCAATCTGGTCCCGGTCGAGGCTCTCGACGGCGATCCTGCCGAGGTAACCAAGGCGCTGGAAGACTTCACGGTCCATCAACTGCCAGCCGATCCCGACCGCAGTTTCCGCTGACCTCTTCTCCAGCATAAAGCCTGTTTTCTTTCTGTTCTTCCGGGGGCAAGTTGCAGCCCGATGAAGGACGATTCGAAAAGCCTGTTCGGGGAACTGTTTGAGACACCGCGCCGCAAGGTGGTGCCGGTGCTCGTGCCCATGCCGGCACCTACCGCTTACAGCTACGCCGTACCGGATGGCATGACGGTGGAGGCGGGTGCGATCGTACAGGTGCCGCTTGGGCCGCGTCAGGTGATCGGTGTGGTCTGGGATGGCGGCGAGGACGGCAAAGTCGATCCGAAGAAGCTCAGGGAAATCACCAAGGTCTTCGACTGCCCGCCGCTCGACCAGGACATGCGCACCTTCCTCGATTGGGTGGCTGCCTATACGCTTTCTCCACCCGGCTATGTCGCCCGCATGGCGCTTCGGGCGCCCGCTGCCTTTGATCCGGAGCCGATGATCGAGGGGCTGCGTTATGCCGGCTACGAGCCTGAGCGCCTGACGCCTGCGCGCCAGAAGGTGCTGGAGATGGCGGCCGATGGCCTTTCCTGGACGAAGAGCGGGCTTGCTCACGCGAGCGGCGTCTCGACCAGCGTGATCGACGGTCTCGTCAAACAGGGCGTGTTCGAACAGGTCTTCCTGCCGCCGCCGCCGCTGGTTGCGGCTCCCGATCCTGACTACGCGGAGAACCGGCTCGCCGGTCCGCAGAAGGAGGCGGCCGAAGAGATCCTCGACAGCCTGCGCAAGGGCGGCTTTGCCGTTTCCCTGATTGATGGCGTGACAGGCTCCGGCAAGACGGAGGTCTATTTCGAGGCGATTGCCGAGACGTTGAAACAGGGCAAGCAGGTGCTGATCCTGCTGCCGGAAATTGCACTCACCGCCAACTTCCTTGAGCGCTTCCAGGATCGCTTCGGCTCCAAGCCCGGCGAGTGGCATTCGGATCTCGCGACACGCACGCGTGAAAAGGTCTGGCGCCAGGTGGCGACCGGCGAGATCCGCGTCGTTGCCGGTGCGCGCTCGGCGCTCTTCCTGCCCTTCGAGAATTTGGGCTTGATCATCGTCGACGAAGAACATGATCCGGCCTTCAAGCAGGAAGACCGCGTCTTCTATAATGCGCGGGACATGGCGGTCGTGCGGGCGCGGATCGCGAACTTCCCGGTCGTGCTGGTCTCGGCGACGCCGTCTGTCGAGAGCCAGGTCAACTGCATCGCTGGGCGATACACGCGCATCCATCTGCCGACCCGCTTTGCCGATGCGGCGATGCCGGATCTGCATCTCATCGACATGCGTCGCGCGCCGCCCGAGCGGGGTGGGTTCCTGTCGCCGATCCTGCTGCGGTCCGTCGGCAAGGCGGTGGAGCGGGGAGAGCAGGCACTTCTGTTCCTAAACCGACGGGGTTATGCGCCGCTGACGCTCTGCCGGGTCTGCGGCCACCGCTTCCAGTGCCCGCAATGCTCAAGCTGGCTGGTCGAACACCGCTTCCGGGGTCAGATCCAGTGCCACCAGTGCGGCTATCACGAGCCGACGCCGAATTCCTGCCCGGAATGCGGCACGCTTGATCATCTCGTCGCCTGCGGCCCGGGTGTCGAGCGCATCGCCGAAGAGGTGGAGAAGCACTTTCCCGATGCGCGCACGTTGGTGCTGTCTTCCGATATCGGTGGCGTGAAGCGGCTTAGGCTGGAGCTCGAGGCGATCGCTAATGGCGAGGCCGATATCGTCATCGGCACCCAGCTCGTCGCCAAGGGGCATAACTTCCCATTGATGACGCTGGTCGGCATCATCGATGCGGATATCGGTCTGTCAAATGGCGATCCACGTGCTGCCGAGCGCACCTTTCAGCTACTCTCGCAGGTTACCGGTCGTGCCGGTCGTACCGGGCGCAAGAGCCTCGGTCTGCTGCAGACCTTCCAGCCGCAGCATCCCGTCATGCAGGCAATCGTATCGGGTGATGCGGCCGCCTTTTATGAACGCGAGATCACCGAGCGCGAGCGGGCGCAGCTGCCGCCTTACGGGCGGCTGGTCTCGATCATCGTTTCCGCCGATACGCGGGCCGAAGCGGAAGGGCATGCCCGGGGGCTGCGCCAGGCCGCGCCGCATGAAAGCGGGATCATGATCCTCGGGCCGGCAGAGGCGCCGCTTGCCTTGATCCGGGGACGGCATCGCTTCCGGCTGCTGGTGCATGGTCGCCGCAACAGCGACATGCAGGCTTTCGTGAAAAGCATGTTGGAGCGGGGGCCGAAAGAGCGACGCTCGATCCAGGTGCAGGTCGATGTCGATCCGCAGAGCTTCCTGTGAGCGGTTTTCAGCCGATCGAGGTCGCATCGCCCTCACAATGAGCCGCAAAGCCCATACCGCCACCGCGCGTTTCGTGCCATAAGCCCCGCGATTTCTTTCACGCGGGTCGATCCATGGAATTCTACTTCCCCACTGAACTTGGCGAACAGCTGGCCTTTCTCTCCGCTGCCGCAGCAGCGCTCATCGGCTGCTTCGTCCTCTTTGCTCCAGGCCTCACCCTGAAGGCGCTAGGTCTCACCGCTGCCGAGGGGCGACCGGAAGGTCTGGGTGCTGCGCGGTCCATCGGCGGGCTCATTGTCGGTTTCGCCGGAACGGCACTCCTGCTCGCCCAGCCGACCGTCTATCTGGCCTTTGGCGCGGCGGTCGCTCTGTCTGCCTTTGCCCGTATCCTGTCGATCATGTCGGACCATGGCGGCACCTGGCGCAATCTTCTCCTTCTGGTTGTGCAGGCGGTCATCGCTTCTCTCTCCCTCGCCTATGTCTTTGGTCTGACATGAAGATCGGTCAGGAATTGGATCTCCGAACAATCCCGCCAATTTGACGCAGATTTGGACAAAAAACGCCGCAAGGCCTTGCTCTGAAGTAGCAAACCTTTAATACGCGTGTTGCGAGTCTAGACCTGCTATGCTAGACGGACCGCGAAATTCGGAAAACGCAAGTGCAACATGCTTGTGTTTTTGGGGAAAAACAAAACGATATCAGGAGTTTGAGAGGCCTCAATCGAGGTGTCCGGCATCCTGGATCAAGATCAGGGAATTTTTTGCCCGTGGCAGACGCATCCCAAGTGATTTCAGGCGTGGCGGAGCGTTACGCTTCGTCGCTTTTCGAGCTCGCGCTCGAAGGCGGCGCAATTGACGCCGTTGCTGCCGATCTCAACCGTTTCCAGGCGATGATCGACGAAAGCGGCGATCTGAAGCGTCTGGTCCTGTCGCCCGTCTTCACGGCCGAAGATCAGGTCAAGGCCATCAGCGCTATCGGCGAAAAGGCCGGTTTCAACGCGCTGGTGTTGAACTTCCTGAAGGTCGTTGCAAGCAATCGCCGCCTGTTTGCCGTTCCTGGCATGGTGGCTGCCTATCGCCAGATCGCTGCCCGTCACAAGGGTGAGATCACGGCTGACGTCACCTCTGCTCATGCCCTTACGGCTGAGCAGGAAACCGAACTGAAAGCGGCGCTGAAGGGCGTTACCGGCAAGGAAGTCTCGATCTCCGTCACGGTCGATCCCTCCCTGCTCGGCGGCCTGATCGTGAAGGTCGGCTCCCGCCAGATCGACACGTCCCTTCGCACCAAACTTTCCACCCTTAAGCTTGCACTGAAAGAGGTTGGCTGATGGATATCCGCGCCGCGGAAATTTCCGCAATTCTGAAAGATCAAATCAAGAACTTCGGCAAAGAGGCGGAAGTCTCTGAAGTTGGCCAGGTTCTGTCCGTCGGTGACGGTATCGCCCGCGTCTACGGCCTCGACAATGTTCAGGCCGGCGAGATGGTCGAGTTCCCGGGCGGCATCCGCGGTATGGCGCTCAACCTCGAAGCCGACAACGTCGGTGTGGTTATCTTCGGTGCCGACCGTGGCATCAAGGAAGGCGACATCGTCAAGCGGACCGGCGCCATCGTTGACGTTCCGGTTGGTCCGGAACTGCTCGGCCGCGTCGTTGACGCGCTTGGCAACCCGATCGACGGCAAGGGCCCGATCAACGCGACCCGCCGTTCGCGCGTCGACGTAAAGGCTCCTGGCATCATCCCGCGCAAGTCGGTTCATGAGCCGATGTCGACCGGCCTCAAGGCCATCGACGCCCTCATCCCGGTTGGCCGTGGCCAGCGCGAGCTCGTCATCGGCGACCGTCAGACCGGCAAGACCGCGATCATCCTGGACGCCTTCCTCAACCAGAAGGCCATCCACGACAACGGTCCGGACGCTGAAAAGCTGTACTGCGTCTACGTCGCTATCGGCCAGAAGCGTTCGACGGTTGCGCAGTTCGTGAAGGTTCTGGAAGAGCGTGGCGCTCTCCAGTACTCGATCATCATCGCTGCTACCGCTTCGGACCCGGCTCCGATGCAGTATCTCGCACCGTTCGCCGGTTGCGCGATGGGCGAATACTTCCGCGACAACGGCATGCATGCCCTGATCGCTTATGACGACCTGTCCAAGCAGGCTGTCGCTTACCGCCAGATGTCGCTTCTTCTGCGCCGTCCGCCGGGCCGCGAAGCTTACCCGGGCGACGTCTTCTATTTGCATTCGCGTCTTCTCGAGCGCGCCGCCAAGATGGGCGACGCTGCCGGTGCTGGCTCGCTGACCGCTCTGCCGGTTATCGAAACCCAGGGTAACGACGTTTCGGCCTTCATTCCGACCAACGTCATCTCGATCACCGACGGTCAGATCTTCCTTGAAACCGACCTGTTCTATCAGGGCATCCGTCCGGCCGTTAACGTCGGTCTCTCGGTTTCGCGCGTTGGTTCTGCCGCTCAGATCAAGGCGATGAAGCAGGTTGCCGGCTCGATCAAGGGTGAACTCGCCCAGTATCGCGAAATGGCCGCCTTCGCCCAGTTCGGTTCCGACCTCGACGCCGCCACCCAGCGCCTGCTGAACCGTGGTGCCCGTCTGACGGAACTCCTGAAGCAGCCGCAGTTCTCGCCGCTGAAGACGGAAGAGCAGGTTGCGGTGATCTTTGCTGGCGTCAACGGTTACCTGGACAAGGTCCCGGTCAACCAGGTCGGCAAGTTCGAGCAGGGCTTCCTTTCCTACCTCCGTTCGGAAGGCAAGGCGATCCTCGATGCGATCCGCACCGAAAAGGCGATCAGCGACGATACCAAGGGCAAGCTCAAGGCCGCTCTCGATACTTTCGCGAAGAACTTCGCCTAATTCAGGCTCAAGCCAAGGACGGATAACGGATGCCTTCACTTAAGGATCTGAAAAACCGGATCGCCTCCGTCAAGGCGACGCAGAAGATCACCAAGGCGATGAAGATGGTCGCCGCGGCGAAGCTGCGTCGTGCGCAGGAAGCGGCCGAGGCTGCCCGCCCGTACTCGCAGCGCATGGGTGTCGTCCTGGCCAACATCGCGCAAGCCGTGGGTTCGGACGACAGCGCACCGCGCCTGATGACCGGCACCGGCAAGGACGACGTGCATCTGCTCGTCGTCTGCACCGCCGAGCGTGGTCTGTGTGGCGGTTTCAACTCGTCGATCTCGCGTTTCGCTCGTGACCATGCGCGCAAGCTTTTGGCCCAGGGCAAGACGGTCAAGATCTTCTGCGTTGGCAAGAAGGGCTACGACAGCCTGCGCCGCGAATTTGCCGGCATGATCGTCGAGCGTGCGGATCTGCGCGAAGTGAAGCGTATCGGCTTCACCAATGCAGATGCCATCGGTCGCAAGGTCATCGGCATGTTCGAGCGTGGCGAATTCGATGTCTGCACGCTGTTCTATTCCGAGTTCAAGTCGGTGATCAGCCAGATCCCGACCGCCCAGCAGATCATCCCGGCCGCTCCGGCCGAAGCTGCTCCGCAGGGTGGTGCATCCGCGCTTTACGAATACGAGCCGGATGCGGCTGGGATCCTCGAGGATCTCATCCCGCGCAACATCTCGGTTCAGATTTTCCGGGCCCTGCTCGAAAACGTTGCTGGTGAAATGGGCGCCAAGATGAGCGCCATGGACAATGCGACGCGCAATGCCGGTGAGATGATCAACAAGCTGACGCTTTCGTACAACCGCCAGCGTCAGGCGCAGATCACCAAGGAACTCATTGAAATCATTTCGGGCGCGGAAGCGCTCTGAGGTTAAGGAAAGAGGGTAAGATAAATGGCTAAGGCAGCTACCCCCAAGTCTAAGGCGGTGAAGTCCGCAGCCGGTGCTCTCGGCAAGGTCACGCAGGTCATCGGCGCCGTCGTTGACGTCGCATTCGAAGGCGAACTGCCCCCGATCCTGAACGCGCTGGAAACCGACAACGGCGGCAACCGCCTCGTTCTCGAAGTCGCGCAGCACCTCGGCGAAAACCAGGTCCGCACGATCGCCATGGACTCGACCGAAGGTCTCGTCCGCGGCCAGCCGGTCTCCGACACGGGCGCTCCGATCTCGGTTCCGGTCGGTCCGGAAACGCTCGGCCGCATCATGAACGTTATCGGCGAGCCGGTTGACGAAGCTGGTCCGCTGGTCACCGAATCGAAGCGTTCTATCCACCAGGAAGCACCGGCTTACGTCGAGCAGTCGACCGAAGCCCAGATCCTGGTCACCGGCATCAAGGTCGTCGACCTTCTGGCTCCTTACGCCAAGGGCGGTAAGATCGGCCTGTTCGGCGGCGCCGGCGTTGGCAAGACCGTTCTCATCATGGAACTGATCAACAACGTCGCCAAGGCGCACGGTGGTTACTCGGTCTTCGCTGGCGTGGGTGAACGTACCCGCGAAGGCAACGACCTTTACCACGAAATGATCGAGTCCGGCGTCAACAAGCACGGCGGTGGCGAAGGCTCCAAGGCTGCGCTCGTATACGGCCAGATGAACGAACCGCCGGGCGCCCGCGCTCGTGTCGCTCTGACCGGTCTGACGATTGCTGAAGACTTCCGCGACAAGGGCCAGGACGTTCTGTTCTTCGTCGACAACATCTTCCGCTTCACCCAGGCAGGTTCGGAAGTGTCCGCTCTGCTCGGCCGTATCCCGTCGGCCGTTGGTTATCAGCCGACGCTTGCTACCGACATGGGTCAGATGCAGGAACGCATCACCACCACAACCAAGGGTTCGATCACCTCGGTTCAGGCCATTTACGTTCCCGCCGACGACTTGACCGACCCGGCTCCGGCCACCTCGTTCGCCCACTTGGACGCAACGACGGTTCTGTCGCGCTCGATCGCTGAAAAGGGTATCTACCCGGCTGTTGACCCACTCGACTCGACCTCGCGTATGCTTGACCCGATGGTTGTCGGCGAAGAGCACTACGAGATCGCTCGTAAGGTTCAGACGACCCTGCAGCGCTACAAGTCGCTCCAGGACATCATCGCCATCCTCGGCATGGACGAACTGTCCGAAGAGGACAAGATGACGGTTGCGCGCGCTCGTAAGATCGAACGCTTCCTGTCGCAGCCGTTCTTCGTGGCCGAAGTCTTCACCGGTTCGCCGGGCAAGCTGGTTGCTCTCGAAGACACGATCAAGGGCTTCAAGGGCCTTGTTAACGGCGACTACGACCACCTGCCGGAAGCTGCCTTCTACATGGTTGGCTCGATCGAAGAAGCCATCGAGAAGGCCAAGCGCCTGGCTGCCGAAGCCGCTTAAGGCTCAAGGGAATGCCGGCACGCGGGATCACCCGCGTGTCGCTTAATCCTTCATCAGAGAAGTGAACGACCATGGCCGACAATTTCAACTTTGAGCTCGTTTCGCCCGAGCGTCTTCTGCTCTCCGAACAGGTGATCGAAGTCGTCATTCCGGCAACGGAAGGCGAAATGACCGTCATGGCCAATCATGCGCCGACCATGACGACGATCAAGCCGGGCGTGGTGAGCGTCAAGCTCGCCTCCGGTCAGGTGTCCAAGTATGTGGTCTTCGGTGGTTTCGCCGACGTCCTGCCGACCGGTTGCACATTGCTTGCCGAATCCGCCGTTCCGCTTTCGGAAATCTCGGCTGACACGCTGACCAAGCGTATCGACGAAGCCCGCAAGGAACTTGACGGTGTCGAGCATCACGAGCACCGCACCAAGCTCGAGCAGTACCTCGCCGAGCTCACCAACCTGAACGGCGTTCTCGTCGCCGCCTGATCGGCTGCGCACGACAGACAAGAATTGAAGCCGGGCCTTTTGGTCCGGCTTTTTTCATGCCTTGATGTCAGGCGGAGATGGCGTCTTCCAGGATCATCGCCGCACCCTTTTCCGCAACCATCATGGTCGGGGCGTTGATGTTGCCGGCGGTGATGTTCGGGAAGACAGAGGCGTCGACGATCCGGAGCCCCGGCACGCCATGCACCCGGAGCCGCGCATCGACTACGGTCTCGCGCGGATCGGTCCCCATCGCGCAGGTGCCGCAGAGGTGATAGATCGAGCCACTGTTGAGGCGGAAATAGTCGAGCAGCTTGTCATCGGTATCGGCAGCCTTTGAGGGCGACACTTCCTCCTCCACCCAACCATCAAGTGCCCGCGCGTCCGCGATGCGGCGCATCAGACGGCTCCCCTGCAAGACTTCCTCGATATCACGATCGGTCGACAGATAGTTTGGCCGAATGAGAGGGGCGTCCGACGCGTCGGGCGAGGCAATTGAAATCGTGCCCTTGCTGGTCGGGCGGCAGGCGTTGAAGGCGATGAGGAACCCCGGATAGGGCTCTGGGGTCAGGCTGGCCCTGGGACTGTCCGGGATCCGATAGGAGAGCGGGTTGAAATAGACCTGAATGTTCGGCCGCGTCTCCTCAGGCGATCCGCGGAAGAAGCCGCCAGCCTGGTTCACGCTCATGGCGAAGGGCCCGTTGCGCTTCAGAAGCCACATCAGGCCGAAGCGGGCCTGGCCGATGAGGCTGGCGAAATCGCCGTTCAGCGTCGGCTGTTTCGAGCGATAATAGAAGCTGGCGCAGAGATGGTCCTGCAGGTTCCGACCGACCGCCGGCAGGTGTTTGCGGGTTTCGATACCCCGAGCAAACAGCGTCGATCCATCGCCGAACCCGGAAAGCTGCATCAGTTTCGGGGTGTCCACCGCACCGGCCGTCAGGATCACCTCGCGGCGCGCGGTAAAGCTCTTCAACCGGCCATGCTGCATGACCTCCACGCCGGACACCCTGCCATCATGCTCCACCAGCAGACGACGCGCATGGGCATTACGTTCGATAGCGAGGTTCGGGCGTTTCAGCGCGGGGCGCAGATATTCCGTGCTGGAATGCGAGCGCTGGCCGCGCCTTGTGTTGACGTCGTAGACGCCGGCTCCCTCGATCGCCGCCCCGTTGAAATCCTCGTTCGGCGGTACGCCCAGTTCGTCACAGGCGTCGAGAAAGGCATCGCTCACAGGGTGCGTAGATCCGCGCATGGGCGTCACGTGGATCGGGCCGCTACCCCCATGCCAGGGGCTTTCTCCCCGCGCATGGGTCTCAAGCTTGCGGAAGAAAGGGAGCACGTCGTCGAAACCCCAGCCGGGATTGCCGGCGGCCCGCCAGTCGTCGAAATCCTCCGCCGCACCCCGCACGAAAACCATCGCATTGATCGAGCCGGAGCCCCCCTGCACCTTGCCGCGCGGGGCATAGATCCGACGACCGCCGAGGTTCGCCTCCGGCTCGGTGCGGTACATCCAGTTGACCTTGGGATTGTAGTAGCTCTTGGCGTAGCCGACCGGGATCTTGAACCAGAAGGACTTGTCCTCGCCGCCGGCCTCGATGAGCAGCACGGAATGACGGCCGCTTTCGCTCAGGCGGCTGGCCATGATGCAGCCTGCGGAGCCTGCACCGACCACGATGAAATCGAAGATCATGGGGTGTCCCTCATACCAAGTGTCGATGATAGAAACCCATAGGATCGGCTCGACCGCCCTTTCTGGCTAGGAGAGGTCCGAAGAGCGATGCTGTCGCATCGGTCAAGGAACTCGACGACGCCAGAACGGGCGGGAAGCCGACCAAAGGTGGCTTCTTGCAGGCCCCTGGCGTTGTTGCGCCGCTTGGCCGATGCGACAGCATCGCCCGGCGCACCGCGCCTAGCCAGAGACCCGCAAGAAGCCATCCTATCGGTTCCTATCATCGACACTTGGTATTAGCCCTTGGCCGGCATGAAGTCTTTCACGTCGGCATGCTCCGGCGCCATCTGCAGATGCAGCCTGTCGCCGGTATAGGGCGTGTGGCGGGCGATCATGTCGTGGTTCAGCTCGATGCCGAGGCCCGGTTCGCGCGACGGGATGAGATAGCCGTCGTCGAAGCCGAGTTTCGTCTTCAGCACCTCGGCGTGGAAGCCGCCGAAATCCATGATCGCCTCATGGATGAGGAAGTTCGGGCAGGTTGCCGCGAGCTGGATCGAAGCGGCTGCCCCGACCGGGCCGTTATAGAGATGCGGCGCGATCTGCGCATAAAAGGACTCGGCCATCCCGGCGATCTTTTTCGCCTCCAGCAAGCCGCCGACGCGAGCGACATTCATCTGCAGGATGGAGGCAGAGCCAAGCTGCAATACTCTCTGGAACTCGTATTTAGTGGTCAGGCGCTCGCCCGTCGAGACGGGGATCGATGTGGCGCGAGCGACTTCCGCCATCGCGGCTTCCTGGCCGGGCGGTACAGGCTCTTCGAACCAGAGCGGATCATACTTTTCCAGCCGCTTGGCGAGACGGATGGCCGAGGACGGCACCATCTGGCCGTGGGTGCCGAAGAGGATGTCGGCGCGGTTGCCGATGGCATCGCGGATCTTCTGGCAAAACTCCTCGCAGCGATCCATGACGGCCAGCGACAGCTGATGACCGGAATAATTGGTGTAGGGACCGGCCGGATCGAATTTCAGCCCGGTGAAACCTGCCTCGACCATGCGGATCGCCTCTTCGGCGGCGAGATCCGGATCGTTGTAGTCGTATTCGCCTGATGCATTCTTCGGATAGAGATAGGTGTAAGCGCGCAGCTTGTCGTGGACCGGGCCGCCGAGCAGATCGGCGACCGGCCGTCCCGCCGCCTTGCCGATGATATCCCAGCAGGCGATTTCGAGACCCGAGATGATCCCGACCATGGTCGGGTCCGGACGCTGGGTGAAGCCGCTCGAATAGGCGGCGCGCCAGAAGCGCTCGATCTGGTGCGGATCATGACCTTCGAGATAGCGGGTGAAGACGTCTTCGACGAGGACCGCGATGCCCGAGGGGTGGAAGGCGGTCGAATAGATTTCACCGACGCCCTTGATCCCGCAAGCCGTCTCCAGCTCGACGAAGATCCAGTACATGCCGCCGATATGCGGTGCGGGCGTTGCGACGACGTGTGTCTTGAGCGAAGCGACTTTCATGGATGCCCCCGATGAAGAATTCTTGAGCCGGCTAATCGGCGATCAGTGTTTTAGGATGACGAGGCGGGTCTGGGTGAATTCCAGCATGCCGTGCTTGCCGTCGTCGCCGCCGAGGCCGGAGCGCTTCCAGCCGGCGTGGTAGCCCTGATAGGGATCTGCCGGGAAGCGGTTGATGTAGAGCTCGCCCGCCTCGATCTCGTTCGCGGCCTTCATCACCTTGCGGTAGTTCTCGGTGAAGACGACGGAGGCGAGGCCGAACTGGTGGTCGCTTGCCATGGCAAGTGCCTGGTCGAAATCGGTATAGGGGATGACGGCGAGCACCGGGCCGAAGACCTCCTCCTGGACGATCTCCATGTCCTGGCGGCAGTCGGAGAGCAGTGTCGGCGGATAGAAATAGCCGTCGCCTGCGGGCAGGAAGCCACCCGTCTCGATGACGGCGCCATCGGCCTTGGCCCGTTCCACCATGTGATGAACCCTCAGACGCGCTGCGGCATTGGCGAGCGGTCCCATGCGGGTCGGATCCTCGGCGCGATCGCCATAGTGACGGCGTTCGAAGGCATCCTTCAGCTTGGCGAGAAGCGTTCCATGCACGGACGCATGCACGTAAAGCCGCTCGACGGAGGTGCAGACCTGGCCGCAATGGGCGGTCTTTGCCGCAAGCACGCTTTTCGTCACCACATCGAGATCGGCATCCGGCTCGACGATCACGGGCGTCTTGCCGCCGAGTTCGAGCGAGGGTTTGGCGATATTGGCCTTGCAGTATTCGAGAACCGTCTGGCCGGCGGCGACACTGCCGGTCAGGGTGATCATGCCGACTTCGCGGCGGGTGGACATCACTTGGGCGACTTCGTGGCTCATCGCCATGATGCTGACGAGGCCTGCGGGAAGGTCTGCTTCCTTGATCGCTTCGGCGAAGACGAAGGCCGAGGTCGGGGTGTTGTTGCTGGGCCTGATGACCACGGCATTGCCGGTGATCAGCGCCGGGGCGATCTTGCGGACCAGCGTATAGATCGGGAAGTTGAAGGGGATGAGGCAGGCGACGACGCCGATGGGGGCGCGCTTCAGCATCAGCGTTTCATCAGGCGTGTCGCTCTCGATCACCTCGCCCTCGACGCGGCGCGCCCATTCGGCGTGGTAGCGCATCAGTTCGACGCCGTAGCCGGTTTCGGCCACGGCATCCTCAAGGCTTTTGCCGGATTCCTGGGCCAGTGCTGCACCGATCTTCTGCTGATGCCGCTCGACGGCATCAGCAAGCCTGCGCAGCGCATTGCCCCGCTCGATGGCAGGCAGCCGTCCCCAGGTCTTCTGGGCAGCAGCTGCCGCGTCCACGGCCTCGATGACATCGGCTTCCGTCGCCGAGGTGACCGATGCGAAAACGCGTCCGGTCGCCGGGTTTTTCACCTCGATCGTCGGGCGTGGTCCCGTCTCGCGAAAGGATCCGGCAATGAAGTTCTGGAAGGTGGACATGGCAGGCGCTCCGGGCAACGGAAATTTCCCCCAAGTAGGGATCTGGCCCTCTTGCTTCGCAAGCGACTTATTGTCGGGCTGAGCATTCCAAAAAGGAATGTTTCAGGCGTTTGCGTGTCTGAGTGCCGGCATCGCGCCGGTGCCGATTTCATGGCTCAACCAGCGTCGGAGTGCCTCGACATGCGGAGACAGCGATCTGTCCGTGCGCGTCACGAGCCAGTAGGATTCGTGGCCCTCGACTTCGACATCCAGCACCTGCGCAAGCGCGCCCGTCTGCATCAGGGGAGCGACCATCGACCTGTCCGCCACCGCGACCCCCAGCCCGTTGCAGGCGGCTTCGATAACGAGATCGAGCAGGTCGAATTCCAGCCCTCCCTGCGTGTCGGTCTCGGTGAGCCCCGCTGCATCCAGCCAGCGTTGCCAGGTGAGATACCGCTGGTCGGCGGAGGCGAGCACATGCAGGAAGGTAAAGCGGGAGAGGTCGATCGCCTCGTCGTTCTGCAAGCTCTCGATGAGATGGGGAGTACAGACGGCGATATGGCGTTCGGTGAAGAGACGTTCCGAGCGCAGGCTCGGCCATTCGCCGTCGCCGAAACGGATGGCACAATCGAGCATGCCGCGTTCCGAGAGGTTGTCTTCGAGATCGGTGGTGATGCTCAGATCAACATCGGGCAGGAAGGCCCTGAGGCTCATGAGCCGCGGCATCAGCCAGCGCTTGGCAAAGGTCGGTGGCACGTTGATCCGAAGACGGCGGAGATTGCTCTTCTCGCGGATATTGCGAACCGTCATCTCGACCGTGTGGAAGGCGTGCTGCAGCGAGGCGAGCAGTTCGGCGCCCGAGGCGGTCAGCTCGAGGTGATGATGCCTGCGGATGACGAGTGTTTCGCCCAGCTGTTCCTCCAGATTGCGAACCTGGCGGCTGACCGCGCTCTGGGTCAGGTTCAGCAATTCCGCGGCACGCGTGAAGCTGCGGGTCTGGCCGACCACCTCGAACACCTTCATCGCGGACAGGGCCGGCAGCCGTCTCATGATCCCTCGCGCCATCTCGTTTTATGCCTGAAGCATTAAATCAGAGGCGATCGGGGTGCGCCATGCAGTTATGACGCGAATTTGTCATGCTTTACGCTATAGCTGGCTGCTAGCGTCGGGTGACCGATGAGGCGGGTTTCGGGAATTTTGTGCGTTTGGGGGGAAATGGCATGAAAGTCGGTATCGTGGGTGCGGGAATGGTCGGCAGCACGGCGGGTTATGCGCTGGCGCTGATGGGGCTTGCGAGCGAGATCGTGCTGATCGACCGCAACGATGCACTGGCCGTCGCGCAGGCCGAGGACATCGCCCATGCGGTTCCCTTCATGTCCTCGACCGTGGTGAATGCCGGGCAGTACCGGGATCTGGAGGGGGCCGGCGTCGTCATTCTGGCTGCGGGTGTCAGCCAGAAGCCTGGCGAAACGCGCCTTGAGCTCCTGGAACGGAATGCCGCCGTCTTCCGCGCTGTTCTCGCCGAGGTCCTGCCGGTCGCGCCGGATGCAATCCTGCTGATTGCATCCAACCCCGTCGACGTGATGACCCAGATCACCACGCGTCTCTCCGGCATTGATCCGCGACGGGTGATCGGCTCCGGTACCATCCTCGACACGGCCCGCTTCCGCAGCCTAGTCGGCCGGCATCTCGGGATTTCGCCCCAATCGGTGCATGCATATGTGCTCGGCGAACACGGCGACAGCGAAGTGCTTGCCTGGACGAGTGCGCGCGCCGGCTCCGTTCCGCTCTCTTCCTTTGCCGCCCAGGTCGGATCGCCGCTTACGGCAGAGGTGCGCGCGCAGATCGATGATGGCGTGCGCAACGCGGCTTACAAGATTATCAATGGCAAGGGCTCGACCTATTACGGCATCGGTGCCGGTCTTGCGCGCATCGTCAAGGCGATCGCCCGCGACCAACGGGACGTTCTTTCCGTCTCCATCACGACGGCGGAGGTGGCCGGCGTCCGGGATGTCGCGCTGTCGATCCCGCGTGTGATCGGTGCCGAGGGCGTTCTGGCCGATCTGTTCCCGGATCTGGACGAGGCGGAATATGCCGCCTTGAACCGCAGCGCGTCGCTTTTGAAGGAACGGGCCGACGCCATTCCTTTGTAGGTGAGGCAGCCTATATGCTAGACTGCCCGCGCAGCCGTTCTGCCCTCGCGCTTATTCAGAAGCGCATCTCGATTTCTGGACCTCATCATGACCGAAACGCCGCCACTCACCCCTGAGGCTCTCGACGACTTTCTTTCGAAGGCGCGTGCGGCCAGTGGCCTTCTGAAGGCGCTGTCGCATGAGACGCGCCTTCTGATGCTTTGTATGCTCTGCCAGGGCGAGAAGACCGTCACGGAGATAGAGCACTTTCTCGGGATCCAGCAGGCCGTGGTTTCCCAGCAGCTCGCGCGGCTCAGAAGCGATAAGGTCGTCCAGACCCGCCGCGAGGGACGGCAGATCTATTACCGGATCGCCGATCCGCAACTCGCCGAACTGATCTCTGTGCTCTACAAGATGTATTGCGGCCCGGCGCCCGTCATGCACGGTGAAGCAGAAGCCCTCACCGAGGCCTGAGAGCTTCGGCGCGATCGAAGGGCGGGGATATGATCGACAAGCTGGAATTCTTCATTGCGCTTGCCCGCCAGCAGCATTTTGGTCGGGCGGCTGAGGAATGCGGCGTGACGCAGCCGACGCTGTCTGCCGGCATTCGCCAGCTCGAAGAGCAGCTCGGTGTGATGCTGGTGCAGCGTGGTTCGCGCTTCCTGGGACTGACGCCGGAGGGGCAGCGGGTGCTCGAATGGGCAAGGCGCATCGTCGGCGATACGCGCACCATGCGCGAGGAGATGCGCGCTGCCCGGCGTGGTCTCGCCGGCCATATCCGGCTCGCGGTCATTCCCACCGCGCTTGCCATGGTGCAGAAGCTGACCGAACCCTTCCAGACCCGGCATCCGGACGTCACATTTTCCGTCCTGTCCCGCACTTCGCTGCAGGTCTTGAGCCTCCTGGAAAACCTCGAGATCGACGCTGGCATCACCTATCTCGACAACGAGCCGCTGGGACGCGTCACCAGCGTGCCGCTCTATTCGGAGCGCTATCATCTGATCACCGCTCTCGGCACGCCGCTTGCCGATCGTGACAGCGTCACTTGGAGCGAGGTCGCCGATCTCCGGCTCTGTCTCTTGACCGCCGACATGCAGAACCGCCGGATCATCAACCAGCATATGACGGAGGCGGGTGTATCGCCCAAGCCGACACTCGAATCCAATTCGATGATCGTGCTCTTCTCCCATATCCGGACCGGCAAATGGGCCTCGATCATGCCGAAAAACGTGGCGGAATCCTTCGGTTTCGGCGAGGAGATCCGGATGATCCCGATCACGGCGCCCGAGGCCGAACATCTGGTCGGCCTGGTCGCCACGCATCGCGAGCCTTTCACCCCGCTGGTCTCCGGACTGTTGCACGAGGCACGCTTGCTGGCAGCCTCGAATGCCTTCGATAGAAATCTTCTATCGAGCGACGGAAGCGCCGTATTGACCTCCTGACATCAGACCCATCATCATCTTCCGATAGACGAACCTGCCAGAGCTCGGCAGGTGAGGAGGATTTTGATGAATATTCGTGTGGCTGCGGACGACGTCTCCGCCCGCATATCGGCTGTGATCGCCGAGTTGCAACATCTGGAGGGGCCGATGCTGCCGATCCTGCACCGTGTGCAGGAGGAGTTCGGTTACATTCCGGAAGTCGCCAAGCAGATCATCGCCAGCGCGCTGAACCTGTCGCGTGCCGAGGTGCATGGCGTCATCACCTTCTACCACGATTTCAAGGCCCATCCCTCCGGGCGACATGTTCTAAAGCTCTGTCGCGCCGAGGCTTGCCAGTCGATGGGCTGCGAGCCTCTTGCGGAGAAGATCAAGGCCAAGCTCGGCATCGACTGGCACGAGACGACGGCTGATGGTGCTGTCACCCTGGAACCCGTCTTCTGTCTCGGCCTCTGCGCCCAAGCGCCTGCCGCGATGCTGGACGGCGAATTGCATGCACGCCTCGACGAACACTGTCTCACCGACATGCTGGCGGAGGTGCGCTCATGAGCGTTACCGTCTTCGTTCCCCGTGATGCGGCAGCGCTTGCCGTCGGTGCAGACAAGGTGGCGGCTGTCATCGAGCGCGAAGCCAAGGTACGTGGTGAGGATATCACCATCGTCCGCAACGGCTCTCGCGGCATGCTGTGGCTGGAAGTGCTGGTGGAAGTTCGCACCGAGCACGGGCGTGTTGCTTATGGTCCGGTCAAGGCATCCGATGTGCCATCGTTGTTCGATGCCGGCTTCCTTGATGGCGGCGAGCACCCGCTCGGCCACGGTCTCACCCACGACATTCCCTTCCTCAAGGGCCAAACGCGGCTCACCTTCGCCCGCTGCGGCGTCACCGATCCGCTCTCGCTGGATGACTACCGCCACTATCAGGGCCTGAAAGGCCTCGCCAACGCCATCGCGATGGCACCCGTCGACATCGTCAAACAGGTGACAGAGAGCGGTTTGCGGGGTCGCGGCGGCGCAGGTTTCCCGACCGGTATCAAGTGGAAGACCGTGGCCGATGCCAAGGCCGACCAGAAATACATCGTCTGCAATGCCGATGAAGGCGACAGCGGCACCTTTGCCGACCGGATGATCATGGAGGGTGATCCCTTCGTTTTGATCGAAGGCATGGCGATTGCCGGCATCGCGGTCGGCGCCACCAAAGGCTATGTCTATACTCGCTCCGAATACCCGCATGCGATCGCCGTCATGGAAGAGGCGATCGCGATTGCTAGGGCTGCGGGCATCCTCGGTGCCTCGGTGATGGGCTCGGCTTACGCCTTCGACATGGAAGTGCGCATGGGCGCCGGCGCCTATGTCTGCGGCGAGGAAACATCGCTGCTCAACAGCCTCGAGGGCAAGCGCGGCGTGGTGCGCGCCAAGCCGCCGCTTCCGGCGCTGCAGGGCCTGTTCGGCAAGCCGACCGTCGTGAACAACGTCATGTCGCTTGCCTCTATCCCTGTCATCATGGACCGCGGCGCGCAGTTCTACCGGGATTTCGGTGTCGGCCGTTCGCATGGCACGATCCCGATCCAGCTCGCCGGCAATCTCAAGCATGGCGGCCTCTATGAGACCGCCTTCGGCCTGCCGCTCGGCCAGCTGATCAATGAGATCGGCGGCGGAACGATCTCCGGGCGCCCGGTCAAGGCTGTGCAGGTCGGCGGGCCGCTCGGCGCCTATTTCCCGCCTTCGCTGTTCGACACGATCTTCGACTACGAGGCCTTCACCGCTGCCGGTGGCCTGATCGGCCATGCCGGTGTGGTCGTCTTCGACGATTCGGCCGACATGCTGAAGCAGGCGCGTTTCGCGATGGAATTCTGTGCGGTCGAAAGCTGCGGCAAGTGCACGCCCTGCCGCATCGGCTCGACGCGTGGGGTAGAGACGGTCGACAAGATCGCTCAGGGCATCGAGCCGGAGAAGAACAAGGTGCTGCTGGAGGATCTCTGCAACACCATGAAGTTCGGCTCGCTCTGTGCGCTTGGCGGCTTCACGCCCTATCCGGTCATGAGTGCGATGACGCATTTCCCGGAAGATTTTGCGCGGGCACCGGTCAGGGAGGCTGCGGAATGAGTTGTCTTGGAGAAACTCGCGAGGCAGCCGGATCTGGCTCCCTCTTCTCCCCAGCGGGGAGAAGTGCCGAACGCAGTGAGGCGATGAGGGGGCCGCTTGCGCTGACGCTTACCCCCTCATCCGGCGCTACGCGCCACCTTCTCCCCGCCGGGGAGAAGGGGTCCCGCCAGCGCTCTGCCCGTCAGTGTCATCACGTCATGCACGCTCTCCAGGAGGCCATCCATGCCCCTCGTTCCTGAAATCGACTACGGCACCCCGGCGTCCCGCTCGGAAAACATGGTGACGCTCACCATCGACGGTCGCGAGATCACCGTCCCGGAAGGCACCTCGATCATGCGCGCCTCGATGGAGGCCGGCATTCAGGTGCCAAAACTTTGCGCCACAGACATGGTCGATGCCTTCGGCTCCTGCCGTCTCTGTCTGATCGAGGTCGAGGGCCGCAATGGCACGCCCGCCTCCTGCACCACGCCCGTGGCACCCGGCATTGTCGTCCACACCCAGACAGAGCGGCTCAAGGCCATCCGCAAGGGCGTGATTGAGCTCTATATCTCCGACCATCCGCTCGACTGTCTGACCTGCGCGGCAAACGGCGACTGCGAGCTGCAGGACATGGCGGGTGCCGTCGGACTGCGCGATGTGCGCTACGGCTATGAGGGTGAAAATCACGTCAAGGCGCGCTCCACCGAGGGCGGGATCAACGCCCAGTGGCTGCCGAAGGACGAGAGCAATCCCTATTTCACCTATGATCCATCCAAATGCATCGTCTGTTCGCGCTGCGTGCGGGCCTGCGAAGAGGTGCAGGGTACGTTTGCGCTGACCATCGAAGGCCGCGGTTTTGACAGCCGAGTGTCAGCAGGCGCGCATGAAGCGTTCCTCTCATCGGAATGCGTCTCCTGCGGCGCCTGCGTTCAGGCCTGCCCGACCGCGACGCTGACGGAAAAGTCCGTGATATCAATCGGCCAGCCGGAGCATTCGGCGGTTACGACCTGCGCCTATTGCGGTGTCGGCTGCTCGTTCAAGGCAGAGATGCGCGGCGAAGAACTGGTGCGCATGGTGCCGTGGAAGGATGGCCAGGCCAATCGCGGCCATTCCTGCGTCAAGGGTCGGTTCGCCTATGGTTACGCAAGCCACAAGGACCGCATTCTCAACCCCATGGTCCGCGAGAAGATCACTGACCCCTGGCGCGAGGTGACCTGGGAAGAAGCCTATGCGCATGTGGCCGGCGAATTCCGCCGCATCCAGTACCAGTATGGCCGGGAAGCGATCGGTGGCATCACCTCGTCGCGCTGCACGAACGAAGAAACCTATCTGGTGCAGAAGCTGATCCGCGCCGGCTTCGGCAACAACAATGTCGACACCTGCGCCCGTGTCTGCCATTCGCCCACCGGCTACGGCCTCGGCCAGGCCTTCGGCACCTCTGCCGGCACGCAGAATTTCGACAGTGTCGAACATTCCGACGTGGTCCTCGTCATCGGCGCAAACCCGACCGATGGCCACCCGGTCTTCGGCTCGCGGCTAAAGAAGCGGCTGCGCCAGGGCGCCAAGCTGATCGTCATCGATCCGCGCCGCATCGATCTCGTGCGCACGCCGCATGTGGAAGCGGCCCACCATCTGCCACTGAAGCCCGGCACCAATGTCGCGGTGCTGACCGCACTCGCCCATGTCATCGTGACCGAAGGCCTGTTTGCCGAAGCCTTCATCCGCGAGCGCTGCGACTGGTCCGAATTCGAGGACTGGGCCGCTTTCGTCTCCGAGCCTGAACATTCGCCGGAGGAAACCGAGAAGTTCACTGGCGTAACGGCGGCCGAACTGCGAGGTGCCGCACGTCTGTTCGCCACCGGCGGCAATGGCGCGATCTATTACGGTCTCGGCGTCACCGAACACAGCCAAGGCTCGACCACCGTCATGGCGATCGCCAACCTTGCCATGGTCACCGGCAATATCGGCCGTCCCGGTGTGGGCGTGAACCCGCTGCGCGGTCAGAACAATGTCCAGGGCTCCTGTGACATGGGTTCCTTCCCGCATGAGCTGCCGGGTTATCGCCACGTGTCCGATGATGCCACCCGCGAGACTTTCGAAAAGCTCTGGGGCGTCGAGCTTAGCAACGAGCCTGGCCTGCGCATCCCGAACATGCTGGATGCCGCCGTCGATGGTTCCTTCAAGGGGATCTACATCCAAGGTGAGGATATCCTGCAGTCCGACCCCGATACCAAGCATGTCTCGGCTGGTCTTGCTGCGATGGAATGCGTCGTCGTGCACGACCTCTTCCTCAACGAGACGGCCAACTACGCGCATGTCTTCCTTCCGGGCTCGACCTTCCTGGAAAAGGACGGCACCTTCACCAATGCCGAGCGCCGCATCAACCGCGTGCGCAAGGTGATGAGCCCAAAGAACGGGTATGCGGACTGGGAAGTGACGCAAAAGCTCGCCCAGGCCATGGGCCTAACCTGGAACTACACGCATCCGTCGCAGATCATGGACGAGATCGCGGCGACCACGCCGAGCTTTGCCGGTGTCTCCTACGACTATCTGGAAAAGATGGGTTCGGTGCAGTGGCCCTGCAACGAGAAATTCCCCGTGGGATCGCCGATCATGCATGTCGACGGCTTCGTGCGCGGCAAGGGCAAGTTCATCCGCACCGAATATGTCGCGACCGACGAACGCACCGGCCCGCGCTTTCCGCTGCTTCTCACCACAGGCCGCATTCTTTCGCAGTACAATGTCGGCGCGCAGACGCGGCGCACCGAGAATGTCGTCTGGCATGAGGAGGATCTCCTGGAGATCCATCCGCATGATGCCGAACAGCGCGGCGTGAAGGACGGGGACTGGATCAAGCTAGCCAGCCGTGCGGGCGATACGACGCTGCGTGCGCTGATCACCGATCGCGTGGCCCCGGGCGTGGTCTACACCACCTTCCATCACCCGAACACGCAGGCCAATGTCATCACCACTGACTTCTCCGACTGGGCGACGAATTGCCCGGAATACAAGGTGACCGCCGTGCAGGTCTCGCCGTCCAACGGGCCGACCGAATGGCAGGAAGGCTATGAGGAGCTGTCGCGCCAGTCGCGGCGGATCGTCGGCAAGCTGGAAGCGGCGGAATGAGCGATGTCATCGGCTCCACGGCGCGGATGGTCGGCGGGCTCAAGGCGAGCAAGGGTCTCGTTTCGAGCAGCAGCCGGCTCGTGCCGGAGGAGGTGCCGATCGCCTTTTCCTATGGCGGCTCCACCCATGCCGTGATGATGGCAACGCCCGATGATCTCGAGGACTTTGCCGTGGGCTTTTCGCTCGCCGAAGGCATCATCGCGCGCGCAGGCGATGTCGTTTCCGTCGAGGCAATCGAGGCCGGCGAGGGGATCGACGTTCAGGTGATGCTGAAGGACATGGCTGCGGAGGCGCTGACCGCCCGACGCCGGCGCATGGCGGGGCCTGTCGGCTGCGGTCTCTGCGGCATCGAGTCGATCGAGCAGGCGAGCCGAGCGGTGCGCCCTGTGGGGTCGGACGACGTGCGACTGAGCGCCCGCGAGATCGCGGATGCTATGACGTTGCTCGGTGCCGCCCAGGCCCTCAACCGCCAGACCCGCGCCGTGCATGCGGCGGGTTTCTATAGCCCCCACGAAGGGCTGGTTGCGATTCGTGAGGACGTCGGTCGGCACAATGCGCTCGACAAGCTCGTCGGTGCGGTCTTGCTGGGCGGCTGGGATGCTTCGCTGGGCGCGGTCGTTGTGACAAGCCGTCTCTCGGTCGAGATGGTGCAGAAGACGGCGGCTCTTGGTGCGCCGGTTCTGATCGCCATCTCCGCGCCGACGGCACTCGCCATCCGCACGGCAGCGCAGGCGGGGATAACCCTGATCGGCATCGCTCGTGACGAAGATTTCGAAATTTTTACCCGACCGGACCGCGTGGTCGAGGGAGTAGCAATACATGTCTGAGACCGGCACCGACGCCAAGCTCATCCGCATGGCCAATCAGATCGCCACCTTTTTCCTGTCGCAGCCGGAGGATGTGCGCGTAGAGGGCGTGGCGACGCATATCAACAAGTTCTGGGAGGTCCGCATGCGCCGGCGCTTCTTCGAGCTGGTGGCGGTCCCCGATGTCGGTTTCCTGCCTATGGTGATCGAGGCCGCCAGCAGCATCAAGCGTCCGGGTGAGTCCGATGCCGCCGCCGTCGGCATTGGTCAGGAGGCTGCTGTTGGTACACCCGGCGGCAAAGGAGTGGCCGCAGGCGAATCGCTTTCGGAGCCGAGTATCCCGGAGACCACGCCCTGAGCGAGGCGCCGGTCCTAAGTGGAGCTGTCCGTTGCAACACGCGGGATGACCGAAGAGCTTTCGTCAGTTGAGCCAAAGATGGATGAGGGCGGCTTCCGGCGTCTCGGTGCCGCCATTTTCGATGCCCGTCCCCCAGAGGCCGGCGCCGGCCGCGTAGGTGCCCGGTGACAGACCGCCTGCCTCGCACTGGCTGACAGCGCGCAGGCGCTTGCCGCTTCCCACCGCCTCGGCGAGCACGGCGAGGATCTTTGGATCATTCATCGCAGTGCCTGCACCAAAGATGCGAAGCACCGCGCCATCAAGCGCTCCCAGCATGGCGTTCAGCGCATCTGCCGGGATCCCCGGGGAGAGCGTCAGAATAGCGAGCGTGCGGTCGTCGAAGGTCCGCTGCATCGGTGCTTCGTGTGCTGCCTGCGGCTGGGAGCGAAAGGCATCCGCTGCGTGGCTGTCATGCTTGACCAGACCGTCTGCCGCCAGGAGCTTGCCGGCAAATGCAAGCAGGACGCCGGGCTCGCTGCCCGTCGCGGCCGTGATCGCCAGTTCGAGATTGCCTTCGGCATCACCCTTTTGCCCGAGCGGCAGCATTGAGCCGCATAGGATAACGCGCCTATTTTCCCCCGCTAGAGCCTGGCTCAGGGCTGCACCGGAAAAGGCCATGGTGTCGGTGCCGTGGGTGATGATGACGGCGGCGTCCGGATGGTTGCGGATGGTGTCCAGCATCCTGTTCCAGTGGCTGGGGCCGACATCGGCGCTGTCGAGCAAGGGATCGAAGACGTCCGTTGTCAAAAACGTGCCGGCGGGCAGGCGTGCCGCGATCGCTTCTTCCACGAGGCCCTTCATGGGGGCCAGTCCTTCGGGCGTCTCGGCCATCCCGATCGTTCCACCCGTGTGGATCAGCAGCAATTTCATCGTCTCGCCTCCCGGATTTGTTGCCGTCTGGTAGGGCAGTGCGACGCGGAGATCAACCGGGTGCTGGAACGCGAAAGGGCAGCGCCGTGAAGCGCTGCCCTTTGCAAACGGATGGTCTGTCGCCTGATCAGGCGGCCAGGTCTTCCAGATCGCTGCCCTTGAACATCTTGGCGAGGTTCAGGAAGCAGATCATGCCGTTCTCGTTGGCAATGATGCCTTCCGAGAAGGTCTTGTCGAAGGAGGCCGAGACTTCCGGAACCGGCTGAACCTGGCTCGACGGGATGGTCAGGATGTCCGAGACGCGGTCGACCAGCATGCCGATGACCATGTTGTGGACTTCGGCGACGACGATGGCCGAACGCTCGTTGGCGACGGTGCTCTTCATGCCGAGCTTGTAGGCAAGGTCGATGATCGGAATAACCGAGCCACGAAGGTTCATGACACCGATAACATCGGCCGGTGCATGTGGGATCGGCGTGGACGGTGCCCAGCCGCGAATTTCGCGGATGGTGGTGGTCTTGACGCAGAACTCCTGATCATGAAGCCGGAAGGCGATGATCTCGAGGGTCTCGCTGCCGAAGCTGGTGGAGCTGATAGTTGCCATTAGAAATCTTCCCAACCTTCCTGTACCTTGGCGGCAGCGGCGCCACCTGCGGCGCGAGCGACACTCGCCATGAGTTTGCGTGCCGGTGATGCTACAGGTGAAGCATCGGGACGCGCTTCCATGACTTTATGCGAAGAGTGTTGCCCAATTCTAAACTGTGACACCAGTTCGCGCAGTGCAGAGGCCTGTTTTGCGAGGCTGTGGCTTGCAGCGGTCGATTCTTCGACCATCGCCGCGTTCTGCTGGGTGTTCTGGTCCATGGCGTTGACCGCCTTGTTGATCTCCGCGAGGCCGGTCGATTGTTCACGCGAGGCTTCGACGATCGCAATAACGTTGCGGTTGATGTCCTGAACTTCCGTGACGATCTGTTCCAGCGCCTTGCCCGTTTCGCCGACAAGCTGCACGCCGGTCTTCACCTGATCCGACGAGGTGTTGATCAGCGCCTTGATCTCTTTCGCGGCCGTTGCCGAGCGTTGAGCCAGTTCGCGGACTTCCTGAGCGACGACTGCGAAGCCCTTTCCGGCTTCACCAGCACGGGCTGCCTCGACGCCTGCATTCAGGGCTAGCAGATTGGTCTGGAAGGCGATGTCGTCGATCACGCCGATGATGTTCGAGATCTCCTTGGAGGAGTTTTCGATCTGGCCCATGGCCTGGATCGCGTTCTTCACCACGAAGCCGGACTTTTCAGCCCCTTCCTTGGTGCGCGCCACAAGATGCCCGGCTTCGTTGGCCCGCTTCGAGCTGTCGGCGACGGTCTGGGTGATCTGTTCGAGCGCGGCTGCCGTTTCCTCAACGGCTGCTGCCTGCTGTTCTGTGCGTTTTGCCAGATTGTCGGAGGCTTCGCGGATCTGCGAAGAGCCCGAGGCAATGGCGTCCGTGTTGTGGCTGACATTCTGCATGGCGGCTGCGACACGCCCCATGGCGGCGTTGAAGTCCACGCGGATCTGTTCGAGCGAGGGGATAAAGGGCTTGTCGATGGTTGCCGTCAGGTCGCCCTGGGCGAGCGCGGTCAATCCCTTCGCGATTTCGTCGACGGCGTTCACCCGACCCGTAATGTCGGTTGCGTATTTCACCACCTTGAAGACGCGGCCGCTCGCGTCGAAGATAGGGTTGTAGGAGGCCTGGATCCAGACCACCTTGCCGCCCTTGCCGATGCGCTTGAATTCCTGGGAAACGAACTGGCCGGCGGCCAGCGTCTTCCAGAAGTCGCGATAGGCTTCGGAGCGGGTGTAGTCCGGCTCGCAGAACATGGAGTGATGCTTGCCTGTGATCTCACCCAGCGTGTAGCCGAGGGTCGACAGGAAATTCTCGTTGGCGGTGATGATTTCGCCTGTCGTCGTAAACTCGATCGTGGCCTGGACGCGAGAGATCGCTTCGAGCTTGCCGGTGTCCTCCGCAGATTTGAGTTTGGCGGCCGTGATATCGGTGGCGAACTTGACGATCTTCCAGAGCTTACCGCCGCGGAAGACGGGATTGTAAGAGGCCTGGATCCAGATCTCGCTGCCGTCCTTCTTGAAGCGCTTGTATTCGCGGCTCTCGAACTGCCCCTTGTTCAGCATGACCCAGAATTCACGATAGTCTGCGGTCGTCGTATAAGCCGGATCACAGAAGATACGGTGATGCTTGCCCTTGATCTCTTCCAGGCTATAGCCCAGCGCCCGACAGAAATTCTCATTCGCCGTGATGATCGTGCCGTCGAGCTTGAACTCGATGACCGCCTGCGAGCGGCTCAAAGCGTCGAGAACCGACTTTGACTCAAGCCCCGGAAACGTAATCAATGCCATATGAACCCCCAAGATGGCTTTACGCCGCAGATCGGCGTCAATGAGCCAATTTTAGCCTTGTGGATTTAAGCAATCGTCAATGTTCAACGATTTTCGCATGAAAGAGTGAGCGAAAATCGATCATACCCCCCAGAAATACGCAGGGAAAATTGACGAAGATCGGCATTGACCGCAAAAATTCATTCACATCGCAGGAGGGGGATAGACAAAGGGCGGGCTCAACCGCCCCTTGTCGGACGATCGAGGATGCGTCTGCCAAACAGGCTGGCTGCCAGTTCCACCATGACGCGGGCGCTTCGGCCGCGATCGTCCAGGAAGGGGTTCAGTTCCACCAGATCGAGTGAAGAGACCAGCTCGCTGTCGTGCAGCAGTTCCATGATGAGATGTGCCTCGCGGAAGGTTGCGCCACCCGGAACTGTCGTGCCGACGCCGGGCGCCACGTCCGGATCGAGGAAGTCGACGTCGAGGCTCACATGCAAAAGCCCGCCTGCCGCGCGGACGTCCGCCAGGATGCGCTTGACGATGCTGCCCATGCCTTCTTCGTCGACGGCCCGCATGTCGAAGACGTTGACCGCGTTTTCCCGGATCAGACGGCGCTCTTCCTCGTCCACCGAGCGGATGCCGATCTGGTAGACGCGCTTCGGATCGACGAAGGGACGGTCGGGGCCAAGGATCGGGGCGAATTCGGCCTTGCCGCAGAAGAATGCCACGGGCATGCCGTGAATATTGCCCGAGGGCGAGGTTTCCGGCGCGTTGAAGTCCGAATGGGCGTCGAGCCACAGGACGTAAAGCGGGCGCCCGAGTTCTGCAGCATAGCGGGCCATGCCGGATACGCTGCCCATGGACAGGCTGTGGTCGCCGCCAAGCAGGATCGGAACCGCACCCCCTGTAGCTGCCGTATAGGTCTCCGCCTCGATCGCCCGGGTGAAGGCGCCGACGATCGGCAGATGTTTGGCGCGCTCCATCTCGGGAAGATCGGATGCCGGTGCAGGTCGAAGATCGCCACGATCCTCGACCTGAAACCCAAGATCACCAAGGGCAGATGCAATGCCGGCAATGCGGTAGGCTGCCGGACCCATGGCGCAACCACCACGTCCCGACCCTTCCTCGAGAGGTACCCCGATCAGCGCCACGGTTTTCTGCTGCTTGTCCATGTCTCGTCCTTATCTGTCGTGTGCCGCCATGATCGGCCAAAGTGCCGTTGTCAAAAAGGTGGAACTTCGTCACAAAGCGCTATAGTTTGCGCATATCGCAACCAGCATGTGACAGTTTGTAAAGATGGACGATCTCGACCGCAGCATCCTCGGCGCGCTTCGCCAGAATGCCCGCCTGCCTGTTGCGTCTCTCGCCGCCATGACCGGCGCCTCGCGCGCGACAATTTCTGCGCGGATCGACCGGCTTGTGGCGAACGGCACGATTGCCGCTTTCACGATTCTCACCGGCAGCGAAATCCAGCCGACGGGTGTGCGGGCCATCATCATGATCGAGGTTGTCGGCAAGTTCGCTGACCGGGTCGCACATCAGCTGCGCGGCATGCCGCAAGTCCGTTCGCTGCACAGCACCAATGGCAAATGGGATTTCATCGCCGAGCTGGAAGAGCGGGATCTCGCCAGTTTCGACGAGACGCTCAGACGGATCCGATTGATCGAGGGCATCAACTTCACCGAATCCAACATCCTCCTGAAAACCAGCAAGGTGGCCTGACCCCGGGCAGAGCCTCTCCTCGGGGGTCAGTATTCTTTCTCGTAGAAGATGCCGCCACCGGCGCCGGATCCGCCAGCTTCACCCTTCAGCTTCAAGCCTCGCCCGATGTCGAGATTGATGACCGCCTTGGCGCCACCGCTGCCACTTTGCTGCAGTTCGATATAGGTGCGGTCGTTCAGGTACTTGCCGGCGCTGATGCTGGTGCCGCCGGTTTCATCCGTGGATATATCGAGATCGTCGATGCCGAGCGTGCTGCGTAGCGACTGGAACAGCGAGGTCCCGCGCCCGCCGGCGAGCTGGGCCGCGGCATCGGCAAGCTGCGCGATCTGCAGGGGCGAGAGCCGCGACAATGATTGTCCGAAGATCAGCTGGGCCAAGATTTCGTCCTGGGGCAGGGACGGTGTCGAGCTGAAGCTCACCTGCGGATTGCTGGCAAGTCCGGTCAGCAGAATGACGATGGTGGCGTTGCCCGAGGTCGTGGTCGCTTCGAGATCGAGAAGAGGCACGAGGTCACCACCGAAGGTGATCGTCGCCCGGGTAATGTCGAGGCGCTTCGTCAGGATCTGCATGCGGCCGCGCCGCAATTCGAAGGCGCCGGAGACTACAGGCGCTGCCGCCGAGCCGGTCAATGAGATCGTCCCGCCAAGCTCGGCATCAATGCCGCGCCCCCGGACGAAAGTCTGGGTGGGCGAGGAGATCGTGAGATCGAGCGCAATCGGCGCACTCGATGAGCGGCCTTCCGCTGGCTGCTGCTCGCGTTGCTGACGCTGAACCGCAGCCGGTGCGTTGCGATGCTCGATATCGAGCGCCTGCAGACTTGCCGGGCGGCTCTCGGACAGGGTGATCGAGGTACGCGACAGGTTGATCGCGCCGGCCAGTGTCGGGCCGTTCAGCAACTGCCCCGTGAGGGTCAGCCTGCCATCTGCCGTGCTGGTCACGGTGTTGCCATCGACATAGACGGCCTGGTCGAGGTTAATCGTCAGGTCGGCCGGCAGGCCGGGGCTTGCGATATCGATGCTGCCGCTTGCCGAGACACGACCGCCGGTCGCGAGGTTCCCGGTCAGGCTGCCAATCTCGGCCCGGGTGCCGGTGAGGTTCACCGTCGTTGCGATCTGCTCGATCGCCAGGTTGCGTCTGACGTCGACAACGCGGGCGCCGCTGGTCGATACCGTGCCGGTGATCCGCGGCTCGGCTCCGGTGCCGCCGATCGTCAGGTTGACGCTGGCATTGCCTTCGGCAACGAGGCCCTGGGCCGCGAGTTGGCCATTGGCGGCAGAGAGGGGGACGTCTCCCTGGACGCGGATATCGAGGCCTGGGCCGCTCTGAAGCGAGACATTGCCGCCTGCGGTGAGGCCGATGCCACCACCGTTGATGCCGCTTTCAAGGGTGAGGGTCTGGTTTTCGAAACGACCATTGGCGGTGATCCCGAAGGGGGCGAGACCCGCACTCCGTGTTTGGGCGATTGCGGCACCCTGCCAGTCGAGCCGGTAATCCGCCACCGGCGCCGACGGTGAGCCGCCAACCGTGACGGTGCCGGAAATGCTGCCTTCCGGGGAAAGTTGCGGAGCAAGGGTCGCAGCGAGCGAGGCTGGAAGAGCCTGGATATTTGCTGTTAGATCGAGCGTCTCACCGATGGTGCCGGATACGGCCACGCGGCCGGAGCCTGCTGATATCACCGTGTCTGCGATCGAAACTTCTCCGTCGGCGATGCGAACCGAAGTCGGGTTTGTCAGGGTAAGCGCAATGCCGCGCGGCGCCGCACGCAGCTCCTGTACGGCGACGGAGAGACCTTCCGGGTTCTGGCTGAGTGCTCCCCGCAGCACAACAGGCGCGTTGTCGTATTGCCCAGAGAGGTTAAACTCCGTTTCGGAGCCCGCCCGGGTGAAATCGAGCGCCACGCTTTCCAGCCGGTTGGCGCCCGAGGACACGCTCGTCGCGCGAATGGTGCCCTCTGCGGCAAGAGCCGACACATCCGTCACTCTCAGGTCGACGCGTGGCTCGCTGATGGCGAGATTGCCCTGCGTAATGGCCGAGCCGGAGGCCTCGACGTTGGCGGAGAGCCGGCCCTCCGTCGACTGGAGGGAGACATTTCCCTTGAGATCGCCACCGATCGTCTGTCCAGCGAGGGCGGCAAGCAGGCTGATGTCAGGAAAATCGAAGGACACATCCCCGGCCGGCAGGAAGTCCGGGCCAAGATTGAGCGCGCCGGTGAGGCGGTTCGGGCCGATCGCGAGATCGATGGCATCGACTGTCGTTCTGCCCTCCGCGCTCACAACCTGTGCCTTGGCGTCCAGCGGTTTCCCGTCGATCTGGCCGCTGACTGTCAGGTTGCCGCTCGGTGCCTGTCGATTGGCGACGCCGTCGACCAGAACGGTGAGATTCTCGATGCGATAACCGGCTGCCTGCCCTTCATCGACTGAGAGGTTGACCGTCGCCTCCAGGGCGTCGAGCGGACCCGATGCCGACAGATTGAAGGAGGCTGGCGCCTGGATACGCTCGACGAAGAGGCCGATGTCGCGGAGTTGGCCCGTCAGATCAGTCGCCAGAATGCCGTCCTGATCCAGGGACAGAGAACCTTCCGCCTGGGCAATGTCGCTGGCGAGCACGATCTCGCGCAGCGCAATGGCGCGCGGTGCGACGAAATCGACACGGGCAGACAGATCTACCGGCCCCTGCAGGCGGCTCGACAGCGCTGGCGGCAAAAGGTCGGGCACAGCCTGGATGGCGAGCCGACCGGAAAAACCGTTGCTGGCCAGCGTGTAGGTGCCGGATCCCTGCAGGTCGAGGCCATTGCTGTCAAAGACGAGTTGCTCGAAGGAAATGGCGTCGCTGGAGACGACCAGCGGTGCCGTAAGCGTCAGCGGGCCGCGGACATAAGGCCAGATCTCGGCATCGCGGATGTCAGTTCCCTGCACGGTGACGCCGAGGTTCACCGGACCCTGCCGGTTGGCGAGGTCAAAACTGTCACTGTCGGCGCTCAGCGCGATGTCCGAGAACGTGCCTTGGGGAAGGCTGAGCTCCGCCAGGTCGGCGCGCAGCGAGAGCGCTGCTGCCGGAGCCTGTCCGTTAAGGGCCAGATCCAGGCTCCGCAGCTTCAGGCCGCCCTTAAAATCCGGCGATTGCGAGGTGATGCCGATGGGTTCGCCGGTCGCGCGAGCCGAAAGGCGCAGGTCATTCTGGCCGTTCGGATCGTAACGTCCGGCGGCTGTGACTTCCGCCGAGGCCGTGGTGAAGCGGCCCCTTTCGATCGCCACCGATCCGTCGGTGCCGAGTATGGTCGCCAGATCGATTGCCGTATCGCCCGCGAAGATGTCGCGCAGCTCGGGTGGCAGAAGCCCCGAGAAGCGGCCGCCACCTGTTGCGGTCAGGGCGCGCGTTCCGTCTGCGGCGAGCTTGTGGGTCGCATCGACGGTGATCGTGCGCTCTCCATCCAGCGAGGCCATGATCTGGCCAGCCCAGTCATTGAGCGGTCCGTCACCATCGATCTCGATCGCCAGTGCCGGCTGGCCCGGCAGTTGCAGCTGCTCGCCGAGCAGGCCTGCTGCGGGTTCCTGATAATCGAGATTGACGCGCAACTGGTTGTCGTTCGGCGCATAGAGCAGATCGACCACGGCATTGTTGCCGGGTTCGTCCAGGCGCGTTGCCGTCAGGCGGCTGGCGATCGTGTCGCCGACGATCTGCAACGACCCTTGCGCTGACAATGGGAGTTCGCGCTCGATGAGCGCTTCACCAATGGAGATCGAGGGCAGGTCTATGCTCGTGATGTCGATTTCAACCGGCAGCGAGAAGGGCTCGTCTGTCTCCGGTTGCGGTTCCGCCGAGGGCAGGGGCGCGCGGCTGACGGTCACTTGCCGAGCCGAGATGCGTTCTGCCGTGAAGCGCTTGCGGATCAGGTCCCGCGGCGTCCAGTCGAGTGCGAGCTCTTCGATCGAGGCGTAGACACCTTCGCTGTCGGCGACCGTAATCCGCTCCACGGAGAACTGGCTGCTCAGGAGCGGGCCGCTGCCGGAGAGAGTGATCTGTCTGTTGTCGGTCGAGACAAGTGCTGCGATCCGGTCGGCCAGAAACTGGCTCCCCGTTCGCGAGAAGCCGCCGACCAGGATCACGACGACGAACAGCGCGATCATCGCGGCCACGAGGCCGCCCATGAGCCGGATCGTCCAGGTCAGGATGCGCTTCAACCAGATCATGCTTACTGTCGTCCTGTCTTGCTCGGTCAGAAACTCTGACCAATGCCGGCATAGATGGCATAACGGCTGCCGCCATCGTAAGGATCCAGCGGAACTGCCACATCCAGCCTCAAGGGGCCGAACGGGGTCATGTAACGCAGCCCGACACCGGCACCCATCTTGATGTCATTGAAATCGGGCACGGTGTTGTCCGCGACCGTGCCGATATCGAGAAAGGGCACGATGCCGATCGTATCCGTCACGTTGATGCGTGCTTCCAGATTGGCCGTCACATAGGAGCGGCCACCTGTGCCTTCATCCGCGGCGTTGTAAGGCGTGATCTCCTGGAAAGCGTAACCGCGCACCGATCCACCGCCGCCGGAGAAGAAGCGCCTTGTGGCGGGAATGGCCGAGAGATCGCCACCGCCGACCAGGGAGCCGGCGCTCAGGCGACCGGCGAGCACGAAACGATCCTCCTCGCCAAACCCGAGATAGGCCGAGATCGAGCCTTCGAGCGAGGTGAAGAAGGTCTGGCCGAAGAAATCATAGCTCGGCGTCAGCGTCACGGTGCCGTAGTGGCCTTCGGTTGCGTTCAGCCGGTTGTCGCGGGTGTCCCTGACATAGCCCATCGGCAAGCCGAAGGTCAGGTATTCGTTGTCGTCGCCGAAGGCGTCATCGATGCTATCATAGGCGAGCGAAACGCCCGCGTTGACGGTGTCGAAATCGGTCAGTTCATAGGCGTAGGAGACCTTACCCGTCACCGTGGCGGCATCGTAGTAATCGGTCTCGAGCGTGCTGCCCTTGATGCTGGCCTCAAGCGTTCCCGAGGGGACGTAGGCGCCCGGCTTTATGAAGGTGATGCCGGCCGTGTAGTCGAGCGACGAGACGTCGCTGACATTCTCGAGCTCGCCCAGTCCGCGCACCGATCCCTCGATCCGCAGCGATTCCGCCTGACCGAAGAGATTGCGATGGCCCCAGTAGCCTTCAATGCCGCCACCATCGACCGAGGAATAGCTGGCGCCGACGCCGAAATAGCGATGCTTTCCTTCCGAGACCACGATGCCGATGGGCAAGGATCCGTCCGCTTCCAGACCCTCGGCCTCATTGACCGTGACCGAGGAGAAGACGCCGAGCGTGCGCAGACGTTCGCCGGCTTTACGCAATTGCTCTGGTGAATAGGTCTGGCCGGGCCGGAGGCGCGAGTAATAGGCGATGAAGTCGGAGTTTACGGATCGACCACCCTTCACGGTGACGGCGCCGAGAGGGGCGACAGGACCGGCCTCGACCGCGATCGTCAGATCGATGGTCTGCGTCTCGTGATCGGCCACCACGTCGCGGCGCGTCACCTCGGTCAGGGGGCGGCCTTCTTCCTTGAGCTTGAGGGCCATGGCCTCGGCAGCCCTCAGGATCGTCAGAGAGCCGGCCTTCTCTCCTCGCACCAGATCGAACTCGGCGGGATCGAGGCGTGCGGCATCTCCTTCGAGACGGACTTCACCCAGGGTGAATGTCGCTCCGGGCTGAATGGTAATCGATACGGGCACAGGCCGTGATCGGTCGAAGCTTGGATTGGGAGGAAGGCTGTCGATGTCCTGGCCATCGATCGTGACCGAGACCACCCCGCCATAAAAGGCGTTTTCATAGAGTGTCGCAATCAGGCGGTCGCGGTCGTCGCGAGCCTTGATTACAAGTCCCAGGTCGCCCGATACGGGATCGTCTTCCTCCGCCAGCAGCAGCGAAGTCCGCTCCAGCGATTTCCGGAGCGCACGGTCGGCCTCACCGGTGTCGAGGGTAATCGTGTAATCCAGCGGGTCGATCACATCGCGGCCCGCCTCGTCGCTGCCGAAAAGACGAATCCCGAAGATCTCGAATGCGGCTGCTTCCGTGGCCACAGCTGGCAGAAAGGGGCTGGCGACGGACAATACGAGCCCTAGCCGTAACGCAAGACTAAACTTCGGCAATGTCCATCCACTCGGTCTACGCATGTCGCTTTCATCGCGATCTGTCAGGCGTGCCCCACCCACCGGACAACTTAGGCGTAAATGCGTCGCAACGCATACCCCCTTTTTGAGCAGTTACGAAAAAAGGCGGGGAGTGTGATCTCCCCGCCCTGTTTCGATTGCGACGGGCGGCCTTAGTAGCCGCGCGGGCAGGCGTCGATGTAACGGTTGCCGTAGCGGTCGCGGTAGTAGCACTGGCCCGGCTGTTCCGAGACATTGCCGATGACGGCGCCTGCAACGCCACCGATTGCTGCGCCGACTGCAGCGCCCCGGACGTTGCCTGTGGCAATGCCACCGATGATCGCGCCGGAGGCAGCGCCGATACCTGCGCCGCGTTCCGTCTGGGTGCAGCCTGCGACCGTAAGGCCGACCAGCATCAGCACAAGAGCTTTCTTCATCTTCATCTCTCCAAGTTCCACGCGTCCGGGCGAGCCGGTCTTGTTTTTGACAGCATGCCCCACCGCTCGAGCTCTCCCCCGGGCGGTTTCAGGCTTCCTTGAGCATAACCTTGACCAAGGGAAAGTCCATGGTCGTGGCTCACACCCTCGCGGGTGGTTCCATTGCATGAGGCATCGAAGATGAACCCAGGATTTACAGGCGGTTTGATGCTGCAATGCGGCACAGAATTTTTCGTTTGCGACCTTCTGGACAGTTGCACATGTCACACAAAACTCACACCATGCGTCCCGTGTCCGGGAGAGACACGAGGAGGAACAACATGGCTAAAGTGACACTGACGGTGAATGGCCGGACAGTGAGCGGAGAGTGCGAGGATCGCACCCTGCTCGTGCATTTCATTCGCGAAAAACTTGGTCTGACGGGCACGCATGTGGGTTGCGATACCACGCAATGCGGAACCTGCGTCGTTCACATGGACGGCAAGTCGATCAAGAGCTGTTCGATCCTGGCCGTCCAGGCCTCGGGATCGTCGATCACGACGATCGAGGGCCTCTCTTCCGGCGGCGAGCTGCATCCAGTGCAGGCCGCCTTCAAGGAACATCACGGCCTGCAATGCGGCTTCTGCACGCCCGGCATGGTGATGACGGCGCTCGACATGATCTGTCGTCACAACGGTGCGCTCGACGAATCCACCGTCCGCCATGAGCTCGAAGGCAATATCTGTCGCTGCACGGGCTACCACAACATCGTAAAGGCCGTGCTGTCGGCCAATGAAGCGATGACCGCCGGCCGCCAGGCCGCCGAATAAGGACTTCGGCAGTTCCGGTCGCCGCGACCGAGTGCCTGACCAAGGCCTCTGGGATGCCGACTGCAATTGCCTCTGTCCGACTGCCTGAAGTCCTGTTTCTCTGGAGGAGAAGACAATGGGTGTTGAAGGAATCGGCGCGCGTGTGGCGCGCAAGGAAGACAAGCGTTTTCTGACCGGCAAGGGCCGGTATACGGACGACATGGTCGTCCCGGGCATGAAATATGCCTATTTCGTCCGTTCGCCTTATGCACATGCCAAGATCAAGTCGATCGATGTCGCCGCCGCCAAGGCCATGCCTGGCGTCATCGATGTGCTCGACGGCAAGCAGCTTCTGGCTGATGGCATCGGCAACCTGATCTGCGGCTGGATGATCCATTCCAAGGATGGCACGCCGATGAAGATGGGCGCCTGGCGTCCGCTGGCACATGAAACCGTTCGTTACGTCGGTGACGCGGTCGCCATCGTCGTGGCCGACAGCATCGGCGAGGCGCGCGATGCCTCGGAAGCCGTGGTGGTCGAATATGAAGAGCTGCCGGTCGTCACCGGTGCCGTCGATGCGCTGAAATCAGGTGCCCCGCAGCTTCATCCGGAAGCCCCCGGCAATCTGATCTTCGACTGGGAGATCGGTGACAGTGCTGCAGCGGATGCCGCGATCGCCAGTGCCGCCCATGTCACAGAGATCGACATCTTCAACAACCGTCTCTCGCCGAACCCGATGGAGCCGCGCGCGACGCTCGGCATCTACGACACGGCGGAAGACCATTTCACTTGCTACACGACTTCGCAGAATCCCCATGTCGCGCGTCTCGTGATGAGCGCCTTCTACAATGTGGCGCCCGAGCACAAGCTGCGTGTCATCGCGCCTGATGTGGGCGGTGGCTTCGGCTCGAAGATCTATATCTATCCGGAAGAGGTGGTCTGTCTCTGGGCCTCCAAGAAGACCGGCGTGCCGGTCAAGTGGACCTCCGACCGTACAGAGGCCTTCCTCACCGATGCCCATGGCCGCGACCATGTTTCCAAGGTGAAGATGGCCTTCGACAAGGACAACAAGATCATTGGTCTGAAGGTCGACACGATCGCCAATCTCGGCGCCTACATGTCGCTCTTCTCGTCCTCGGTCCCGACCTATCTCTACGCAACGCTGCTGTCGGGCCAGTATGCGATCCCGGCGATCCACGCCAATGTGCGGACCGTCTACACCAATACCGTACCGGTCGATGCCTATCGCGGTGCCGGCCGTCCTGAGGCGACATATCTCCTGGAACGCACCGTCGAAACCGCCGCTCGCGAACTCGGCATCTCGCCAGCGGAATTGCGCCGCAAGAACTTCGTGCGGACCTTCCCGTACCAGACGCCCGTGATCATGTGCTACGACGCGGGCGACTACGACGCCTCGCTGGAAGCCGCCATGGGCGCTGCCGACTGGAACGGTTTCCCGGCTCGCAAGGCGGACGCGGCACGACGCGGCAAACTGCGCGGCATCGGCATGAGCTGCTACATCGAGGCCTGCGGCATCGCGCCGTCGGCGGCGGTGGGCTCGCTCGGTGCTGGTGTGGGTCTGTGGGAATCGGCTGAAGTCCGCGTCAATGCGGTCGGTACGGTCGAAGTGCTCACCGGCTCGCACAGCCACGGCCAGGGTCACGAAACCACCTTCGCCCAGCTCGTCTCGGAGCGTTTTGGCCTGCCGATTGACAATGTCTCCATCGTGCATGGCGATACCGACAAGGTGCAGATGGGCATGGGCACCTATGGTTCCCGTTCCGGTGCCGTCGGCATGTCGGCGATCGTCAAGGCGCTCGACAAGGTTGAGGCCAAGGCAAAGAAGATCGCGGCGCATTTGATGGAAGCCGACGAGAGCGATATCGTCATCGAGAATGGCGAGCTCAAGGTCGCCGGCACCGACAAGACGCTGCCGTGGTTCCAGGTGGCGCTTGCCGCCTATACCGCGCACAATCTGCCATCCGGCATGGAGCCAGGTCTTAAGGAAGGCGCCTTCTACGATCCGTCCAACTTCACCTTCCCGGCCGGCTGCTACATTGCGGAAGTCGAGGTCGATCCGGAAACGGGCAAGACCGAGATCGTGCAGTTCGTCGCCGCCGACGACTTCGGCAATATCATCAACCCGATGATCGTCGAGGGACAGGTGCATGGCGGTATCGCACAGGGCATCGGCCAGGCGCTGCTGGAAGCCGTGCATTATGATCCGCAGACGGGCCAGCTGCTGACGGCAAGCTACATGGATTACGCCATGCCGCGCGCCGACGACCTGCCGTCCTTCAACGTCTCGCACCAGAACACGCCGTGCCCGGGCAATCCGCTCGGCATCAAGGGCTGTGGCGAGGCTGGGGCCATCGGATCGCCACCGGCGCTGATGAACGCGATCACCGATGCGATCGGCAATAACGACCTCAATATGCCGGCGACGCCGCTTGCCGTCTGGAGTGCGCTCCAGGCCAATGCGACCCGCCAGGCCGCCGAATAAGGAAGGAGAGAACCATGCAGCTCTATTCCACCAGCTATCATCGCGCCTCGTCGATCGAGGATGCCGGAAAACTTCTCTCCGGTGCCGAAGACGGCAAGTTCATCGCCGGCGGCCAGACCCTGATCGCGGCGCTCAAGCAGCGCCTCGCCCAGCCGTCTGACCTCGTTGATCTCCGGCATATCGCGTCGATGAAGGGCATCACCGTCAATGGTCGTCAGGTCACCATCGGTGCTGCGGTCACTCATGCGGAGGTCGCTTCTTCGGCGGCCATCCGCGCGGTCTGTCCGGCAATCGTCCATCTCGCCTCGCTGATCGGCGATCCGCATGTCCGTCATATGGGCACGATCGGCGGTTCCGTCGCCAATGATGATCCGGCGGCCGATTACCCGTCAGCCGTGCTCGGCATTGGGGCGACGGTCGTCACCAATTCGCGCGAGATTGCGGCTGACGATTTCTTCGTCGGCCTGTTCGAGACGGCGCTCGCGGAAGACGAGATCATCACGGCTGTTCGTTTCGATGCTCCGGAAAAGGCGGGATATGCCAAGTTCGCCAATCCGGCCTCGCGTTATGCGATGACCGGGGTCTTCGTCTCGAAGGGTGCAGGCGGCGTGCGCGTTGCTGTCACCGGTGCCGGATCGTCCGGCGTCTTCCGCCATGCCGGACTTGAAGCGGCCCTCTCGGCCAACTGGTCGCCGGAGGCTGCCGCAGGTGTCGAAATTGATTCGTCAGAGCTGATGTCGGACCTACATTGCACTGCAGAATATCGCGCAAATCTGATCCGCGTCATGGCGAAGCGAGCTGTTCAGGCCTCCTGATTGCTCTGCTTTTCCTGCATGAACGGAAAAAGGGCGGCTCCGGCCGTCCTTTTTCTCTAAGTTTGACGCAGATCAAGTTTGCTCCGGCACGATCCGTTAGTATTTATGTGCAAGCGTTCTAATGTTCGCGCCATTTGTCGCAGTTTAGAATGAATTTACAAAACCGGGGTTGACCCCGACGCCGTACAGACACAAAAGAGTGTCGTAGACTGGAGTTTAGGCATGGATTTCGAGGCGTTTTTCAAGGATCAGCTCGCGGGGCTTCACGAGGAAGGCCGGTACCGCGTCTTCGCTGATTTGGAACGCCAGCGCGGCAACTTTCCGCGCGCGACCCGCTACACCGAAAACGGCACCCAGGAGGTGACCGTCTGGTGCTCCAACGACTATCTCGGCATGGGCCAGAACCCGCTCGTCATCGACGCCATGAAACAGGCAATCGATGACTGTGGCGCGGGTGCGGGAGGCACCCGGAATATCTCTGGCACCAACCACTACCACGTTCTTCTCGAGCGCGAACTTGCCGATCTGCACGGCAAGGAATCGGCGCTGATCTTCACCTCGGGTTACGTCTCGAACTGGGCAGCGCTGGGCACGCTCGGCGCCAAGATCCCGGGCCTGATCATCTTCTCGGATGCGCTCAACCACGCCTCCATGATCGAAGGCATCCGCCATTCCAAGGCCGAGCGCGTCATCTGGAAGCATAACGACGTCAAGGATCTGGAAGCGAAGCTCGCCGCCGCCGATCCGCGTGCGCCGAAGATGATCGCGTTCGAATCCGTCTATTCGATGGATGGCGATATCGCCCCGATCAAGGAAATCTGCGATCTCGCCGACAAGTATGGCGCGATGACCTATCTGGACGAAGTCCATGCGGTCGGCATGTACGGCGCCCATGGTGGCGGCATCGCCGAGCGCGAGGGCCTAATGGATCGCCTGACGATCATCGAAGGCACGCTGGGCAAGGCCTTCGGCGTCATGGGTGGCTATATCGCCGCCTCGACCGCTCTGTGTGATTTCGTCCGCTCGTTTGCCTCTGGCTTCATCTTCACGACTGCGCTGCCGCCGGCACTTGCCGCCGGTGCGGTCGCCTCGATCCGCCATCTCAAGACCAGCCAGGTCGAGCGCTTTGCCCATCAGGAGCGCGTGCGCCGTCTGCGCTTCATGCTCGACAAGGCCGGCATTCCGCATGTGCAGAACCCGAGCCATATCGTGCCGGTGCTCGTCGGCGACGCTGCCAAGTGCAAGTGGATCTCCGACCTGCTGCTCGACAACTGTTCCATCTATGTGCAGCCGATCAACTATCCGACGGTCCCGAAAAAGACCGAGCGGCTGCGCATCACGCCCACTCCGCTGCATTCCGATGCCGATCTCGATCATCTCGTCGGTTCGCTCCACCAGCTCTGGTCGCGCTGCGCGCTCGCCCGCGCGGTGGCTTGATCGCTCCATAGCAGACCTTCATAAAGATGCGGGTTCCGGAAACGGAGCCCGCATTTTTCTTTGGGAGGTTTTGAGAACGTGAGTATTGCCCTACGCGTGAATACCCTGGTCGACAGGGTGATCGAGGAAGAACGCATCACGGGCGCCGTGGTGCTGGTGTATCAGGACGGCGAACCGATCCTGGAAAAGGCAGCGGGTTTTGCCGATCGCGAAGCCGGGTTGCCTGTCCGTCTCGATACGATCTTCCGCTATGCCTCCGTCACCAAGCCGATCGTTGCGGTGACCGCGCTTGCGATGATCGAGAAGGGGCTGCTCAAGCTCGACGATCGCGTCTCGCAATACCTGCCCTGGTTCAGACCCAAGGCGCCTGATGGGCGCGAAGGCGCGATCACCATCCGCCATCTTCTCACCCACACATCCGGTCTGCTGTACGATCCGGCTCTGGAGCTCCTGCCCGAGGGGCAGCGCATGACGCTCGGCCTCGGCAATACGGATCTCAGCCTCGAAGACAATTTCAGCCGCCACAACGCCATCCCGCTCGCCTTCGAGCCTGGCAGTCGCTGGGCCTATTCCTTTGCCACGGACATTCTCGGCGGTGTCCTTGCTGCCCTCCATGGAGGGACGCTTGAGGATGCCGTTATCCACCATGTCACCGGCCCGCTCGGGATGGCCGATGCGCGCTTTCATGTGACGGATCCTGCGCGCCTTGCAATTGCCTATGCCGATGATCCGGGTCGACCCGTTCGCATGCCGGAACCCTGGGTCAGCGGCGACGAGGACAACTGGCAGACTGTCTTTTCACCGGGACGCATCTTCAACCCCAGAGCCTTCCAGTCGGGCGGTGCGGGGATGGCCGGCACCGCGCAGGACGTGATCCGTCTGCTCGAAATGTTGCGGCAGGACGGAGCGGGTCTTTTGTCTGCAACCTTGGCCAATGCCGCGCTCTCCAACCAGATCGCAGACCTCGAAGGTGAGCCAGGTTACCGCTTCACCTTTGTCGGTGGGCTGGTCACGGACCCGGTCGCCGCGGGAACCGCCTTGCCGAAAGGTGTCATCCAGTGGGGCGGTGTTTACGGCAATACCTGGTTCATCGATCCGGCGGAGAAGCTCACTGTGGTCAGCCTCACCAACAATGCGCTCGAAGGCTGCAACGGCGCTTATCCGGAAATGCTTCGTGCCGCCGTCTACGATCGGTGAGCCACTGATTATCTGGCGGCAATCACCTCTGCCGCCTTGCGCCTCGCCTCGCGATCGGCGGCAAAGACGTCGTCGATCGTGTCCGCGGGCACGCCTTCGATCATCGCGTCCATCACCGTCTCCACCACGTCGGCCATGTCGAGGAAGCGGATCTTGTCCTCGACGAAGGCATTAAAGGCGGTTTCTTCGGCGGCGTTCAGGATGGCGCCCTGCAATCCGCCGCGTTCGAGTGCCGTGCGAGCAAGCCGCAGCGCCGGGAACCTAGTCTCGTCCGGGGCTTCGAAATCTAACCTTGCCAGCTTGGCAAAGTCGAGCCGGTCGACATTGAGCGCCGGGCGCTTGGGATAAGTGAGTGCGTAGCCGATCGCCGTGCGCATGTCCGGCACGCCGAGCTGGGCGATGACGGAGCCGTCAGTGTAACCCACCATCGAATGAATGATCGACTGGGGATGCACGACGACCTCGATCTGCTCGGGGCGGACGTCGAAGAGGTGCTTGGCCTCGATCATCTCCAGCGCCTTGTTGAACATCGAGGCGCTGCCAACGGAGATCTTCAGGCCCATCGACCAATTGGGATGGGTGCGGGCCGTCTGCACGGTGACATTGGCCATCTGTTCGCGGCTATGGGTGCGGAAGGGGCCACCCGAAGCGGTCAGCACGATCCGCTCCAGCGCGTGACGCTGATCCTGCTCCAGGCATTGGAAGATTGCCGAATGTTCGCTGTCGACGGGGATCAGGCGTCCTCCACCCTTCTTCACCGCATCGACGAAGAGGTGGCCGGCGGAGACGAGGCATTCCTTGTTGGCAAGCGCAATATCGGCGCCGCGTGCGGCGGCCTTAAGCGTTGGTGCCAGGCCCGCCGTTCCGACGATGGCTGCCATCACCCAGCCGGCGTCCATTTCGGCTGCCTCGTCCAGGCCGGTCAAGCCGGCGGCAACGTCGATGCCTGATCCTGACAGCAGGTCCTTCAGCGCCATGTACTGGCTCTCGTCGGCGGTTACGGCGAGTTTGGCACCCGTGCGACGCGCCTGTTCGGCCAGCAGATCGAGATTGCCATTGCCGGTGAGCGCCATGACATCAAAGGCGCCGCGGCCACCGAGTTGCTCGATGACATCGAGCGTGTTGACGCCGATCGAGCCGGTCGAGCCGAGGACTGACAGGCGGCGGGGCCGGGCGTTGTCGATCATGCTGCTTACGTCCGATTGCTTCATGCTCAGAAGGCTCTACAAGGGAAAGGGAAGAGCAGCAAGAGAGGCCGATTTCGACCTCGCACCAGCGCCTCGGGATTCTGACCATGCCGGACTTTCTGCAGCCGACACGATTGCGTGAGAGCCTGCCCGTCCTGCTTGCCGGGCTCGCCCTTCTCTGTCTCGTCGGTGGCGGAGTTCTCTTCGTTGCCGCATATCCTGATCTCGCCGCCAAGGCCTGGTTCGTCGGCGCTGCCGCCGTGCTGGTGGTGCTGGTCATCGATATCCTGCGCGCCCTGCTCAATGGCCTCATGGGCGTCGACGCGATTGCCGCTCTGTCGATCGGGGTGGGTCTTGCGCTTGGCGAAAACCTGGCGGCCGCGATTGTTGCGGTCATGTATGCTGGCGGACAATTGCTTGAGAGCTTCGCCGAGGGCCGCGCCCGACGGGACATGACGGCACTGCTCGGTCGTGTCTCGCGCACGGCCATGCGCTATCGCGGCACGTCGCTGGAAAGCGTCTCCATCGAGGCGCTGAAGCCGCAGGACCGGATCCTGCTGCGCAAGGGTGAGGTCGTGCCGGTCGACGGACGGCTGCTTGCCGCCACCGCCGTGCTCAACTTGTCAGCGCTGACGGGCGAATCGCTTCCCGTTCCCATCGCAATGGGTGCCGAAGTGCCAAGTGGTGCGACCGTGTTGGGAGACGCCTTCGATCTGCTGGTCCTGCGTGAATCCAAAGAGAGCACCTATGCCGGCATTGTGCGCCTCGTTGAACAGGCGCAAGCCAGCCGCGCGCCCATGGCGCGTCTTGCCGATCGCTATGCGCTGGTCTTCCTCGGCATCACGCTGCTGCTTGCCGGTGGTGCGTGGTGGTGGAGCGGTGAGGCGACGCGCGCATTGGCCGTGCTCGTCGTTGCCACGCCTTGTCCGCTGATCCTCGCTGTTCCCGTTGCCGTCATTGCCGGCATGTCGCGGGCAGCCTCCCACGGTGTTCTGGTCAAGACGGCTGGTGCGCTGGAGGCTCTGGCAGCCGTGACCACCGTCGTTGTCGACAAGACGGGCACAGTCACCTCGGCAAGGCCGGAAGTGAGCGATGTGCGAGCCGAAGCCGGCTTCACTGCGGATGACGTCCTCGCTCTCGCCGCCTCGCTCGACCAGGCCTCCAGCCATGTGGCGGCAGAAGCGCTGGTGCGGGCCGCGACTGAGCGCGGGCTGACTTTGACCCTCCCGCAAAGTGTGGTGGAAGATCCCGGCCGTGGATTGTCCGGACGCGTCGGCGATCGCCAGATCGTGCTCGGCGGCAGCGGCTATGTGCTGACCAAGCTTTCGGATGGCTCAGCCTTTACCCGCGCTGGCGTCGACAGCGGCACGGCCGTCGTCGCTGTCGGGATCGACGGGCGTGCGGCTGGTCTTATCCTGCTATCCGATCCCATCCGCACGGATGCCGGCGCCACGATTGCCGCGTTTCGGGCAGGAGGTGTCCGCCGGATCGTGATGGCGTCCGGCGATCGGACTGATGTTGCGGAGAAAGCCTCGTCGACGCTCGCGCTCGACGCGGTCGCCGGCGATCTGACGCCCGAAGGCAAGGTCGATCTGATCCGTCAGGAGAAACTGGGCGGTGTAGTGATGATGGTGGGCGACGGCGTCAATGACGCGCCAGCGCTGGCGCTTGCCGATGTCGGTGTGGCGATCGGTGCCAGGGGGTCTGCAGCCTCCTCGGAAGCCGCCGACGTGGTGCTGCTCGCCGATGATCTGTCGCGCCTTCCGCTCGCCTGCGGGATCGCGAGACGTTCCCGCAAGATTGCCCGGCAAAGTGCGGTTGCCGGGCTGGTGTTGTCGGGCGGAGCCATGGTGCTTGCCGCCTTCGGTTATCTCGCGCCGGTACAGGGTGCGCTGTTGCAGGAGGTGATCGACGTCGCCGTCATCCTCAATGCCTTGCGCGCCCTTCGCGGCTGAGTTTGCCGGTCAGGCTTGCGTCATGACGCTGCCTTCGCCTGAGATGCGGATGCGCAGGTTGTTCTGCACATGGGTGACGCCACTGGCATTTTCGACGCAGTCTTCTGCCCGCCGCTTCTCGAAGCGATCGGTAACGTGACCCGTCAAGGTGACCTCCGCGTCCTTCACCGTCACCTCAATATCTGAGGCATCCACGGAGGGATCGTCGGCGAGGCGGTCGTTGACGTCTTCCAGAATGCGCGCATCGGTTCTGCGATAGCCGCGGGGACCCTTGCCGCGGTGATTGTCCATCTCGCGACGGCGGCTTGCGTCTTTGTCGCCGAACCAGGATGCGACCTCGTCGCCGGCGCGTTCCATGAAGCCACGATCGACGTCGGCTTCGCGGTTCGCAGAGCCGTAGCCTCCGCGATAGGACGGGGTGTCGGATGGCTGATTGCCGCGCCCGCTGCCACGGATCTGGCGACGGCTGTCGTCACCGTAGCCTCGGTCGCTCGGCCCGCCTTGATACCCACGGTCCTCGTTGCTCCAGTCTGACTGTCCCATACGGGGATAGTGAGATCCGCTTGCGCCATAACCGCCATCCATGCCGAGTTCTCGCGAGCGCGCTCCGTCGTAGCGATCCGCATCCGGCCGGTTCTCGCCATAGCCGCGCACAAATCCGATGTCGCCGGGGCCATAATCCCCGGATGGGCCACGTCGGGCGTTGCGGTTTCGGCCGTTCTCGGCATCCCAATTGTCGTTGCGATTGACCATTGTGTCCTCCTTCGGATTGGGGAAGCGACGCCTTGCGCCACCTGCAAAGCTAACCCTCCGGATGCCGGGATCGTTCCAACGGTCCCGGGAAAAGCCCTCCGGAACAAAGCGCCATCGGGTCGGTTTTGCTGTCGCCAGAACCGAAACCGAGGAGATACCGACAATGGCTATCAAGACACTCGAAGACCTGTTCCACGAGACACTCAAGGACATCTACTACGCCGAACGGAAGATTCTGAAGGCGCTGCCGAAAATGGCGCGCGGTGCACAGGACGAGAAGCTGAAGGCTGCCTTCCTGCAGCACAAGGAAGAGACCGAAGGCCAGGTCGAGCGCCTGCAGCAGGTGTTCGAAATCATCGGCAAGCGTCCGCGTGCCAAGACCTGCCCGGCCATCGACGGCATCGTCGAGGAAGGCGAGGAGATCATGGAAGAATTCAAGGGCTCGCCCGCTCTCGATGCCGGCCTGCTCGCTGCCGCCCAGGCCGTCGAACACTACGAGATCAGCCGCTACGGCACGTTGCGCGCCTGGGCCCAGCAGCTCGGCTATACCGATGTCGTGAAGCTGCTCGAGGAGACGCTTGCGGAAGAATCCAAGACCGATGAAGCGCTGACGAAGCTCGCTGAAAAGGCTGTCAACGCTGCAGCCCAGAAGAAAGCCGCCTGACATCCGTCAGTGGTAAAGTAGAAAGGGCCGGTTTTGCCGGCCCTTTTTCGTGTGCGCTCGGTATCGGCCTTACGGCTTGTCCGCAGCCGGCGCATCCTTCAAAAACGCCATCAACCGATTTTCGTCAGCGCGCAACAGCGAACGGGCAGGGGCGGTGAGCACTCTTTCTCGCGCCATGTCCAGGTCTGTCTCCTTGTCCGCCAGCGCCAGGATGGCTGGATGCACGTAGCTGGTGCGGCAGATGGTCGGCGTGTTGTGCAATCGGTCGGAAGCGACCTCGCACATCTGGCGGATGGTCGGACGCTCTCCGCCTTCCATCCTGCGCCAGGCCTCGCCAAAGGCTGCGACGCTGCCGCCCCAGGTGCGGAAGGTCTTGGCTGACAGTTTCAATCGGGTGATCTCGGCTAGGTAAGTGTTCAGCCGGCCTGAATCCACGCGGTGCAACTGGCCTTGCTCGTCGCGCCAGGAAAACAGGTCGCGGCCGGGCAGATCGGCAATTTCCTCGAGGATCTTCTGGAGCCGCGGATGACGCAGCTTTCGGCGCACGCGCTTACCGCCCTTGGCGACGAAACTCAACCGGATCCCGTCTGGCTCGAATGTCAGGTGGCGCTTCTGCAGCGTCGTCGCACCATAGGTGCGGTTCTCCTCCGCATAGGCACGGTTGCCGACGCGCATATAGGTAACATCGAGAAGGCTGATCAGCGCCGAGAGAAGGAAGTAGCTCTCCTCCTGATGTTCGGCGAGATCGCGCGCCACCCGTCGGCGGATCGAGGGCAGGGCTTCACCGAAGGCAATGAGTTCGTCGAACTTTCTCTCGCTGCGCCAAGCGGCCCAGTCAGCGTGATAGCGGTATTGCTTGCGCCCCCGTGCATCGTAACCCGTGGCTTGCAGATGGCTGCGGGGATCGAGGCTGATCCAGACCCGCTCATAGGCCGGCGGCAGACCAAGCTTGCGGATGCGGGCAAGGACCTCGGGTGCTGCGATCGAAGTGCCGTCGCTCAGATGATAGGAAAAACCCTTGCCTCTCCGGCGCCGGGTCAGGCCCGGCTCGGCATCCGTACCGTAGACCAGGCCGATCTCGGAAAGCTCCGCGGCATCGTCTGTCGATGGCGCCGGCCCTTCGGTCGTCATATCTTCATCAACGGCCGTCTTCATCCGACGGGGCTGTCCGTGCCCATCTCGCCAAGCTCCCGGCGCAATTGCTGGCGCGCGCGGCTGAGCCGGCTTTTCACCGTGCCCACAGCGCAGCCGCAGATCTCGGCTGCGTCCTCATAGCGTTCGCCCAGCATGACGATCAGCACCAGCATTTCCCGGTGATGTTCCGGCAGACGGTTCAAGGCACGGCGCACCTCTTCCGCCTGCACCGACCATTCCTGGCTGGCCTCGGTGGTCAACTTGGCCGTCACCGCCTCAGGCAGGCCCACCGTCTCGCGGCTGCTCTTCTTGAAGCGGGTGCAAAACGTGTTGCGCATGATGGTGAAGAGCCAGGATTTCAGCCGGGTGCCTGGCTCAAACTTGTCGAGGTTCGCCAGCGCCTTGGTCAGCGTCTCCTGGACGAGGTCGTCCGCTTCCTCCGGTCGCTGACAGAAGGTTCGCGCGAATGCACGCAGTGCCGGGATTAACTCGACCACTTCAGATCGTGCGGCTAGCTCGGCTGTACGGGTCGTCAAGGTCGCCATCCTCCAATGTCTGTGGCACCAGGCACAATGACGCGAAAACGCCTGTCCTTCGGCTTGGTTCCTGAAAATGTGAGCGGTTGGCAAAGGGCGCGTGACATGGTCAGCTACGGCTTACAAACTTGCTGAACCGACTAAGTTTTCCGTCTGCGGTCTTGTCCTGATGAAGGAAGGCAAGGTCGCTTTTCTCGAAAATCTGAAAGAACTCCTCCCAGTCGATCGGCTCGAGCGCTTCTTCCGGGTCGCCGAAATCGATGCGCAGAATGCCGCCGTCGCCACTGTCGCGAACCCGTGAGGGGGTGCCCTTTCTGTCCTCGATCCAGCGGCGGATCTCGTCGTGGTCGGTTGTCTGGCTTGCGCTGCTCATCGGTGCCTCTCGCTCCCGCTTCCTCCCTCAGAACCCTTCGAATGAACGCCTTCCCCGATCCGAGGTTCCCGCTGTGCCGCCGCTTTTTCAAATGGAACCATGGATGGAATGGCGGGTTACTTGGCAGACCCAAGTCCGAGTAAAGAAAGACACATCATGACCCACGTGCAGAATGTCGACGGCCAGGGCCAGTTGCTGATTGGAGAACGTCTCTCACCGATGACTTACCATGTCGCCGTTGAGCGGCGGGGTCCGCGCTACCGCGCGACGGTGGAAATGCAGGCGCCGCGCGACTGGCTGATCCGGCAGGGATTTCAGACACGCGCAATCCTTGTCCTTGCCTCCGGAGACAGGATCGAGATGGAACATGACGGGCCAGTGGAGGTTTCGGACAGCATCAGCGTCGTGCTGCAGGCGGCGGCGCTCGATTATGGTGATCGAGACGCACTGGTCGCTGTTTTTCCGGAGCTTGGTGAGGACATCGACTGACGGTCGAAAAAGCTCATCCAAGTTAGTTCTGATCTGGTGTCCACCAATCGTCGTATCGAGAGTGAGACGCAAACCAGATCGCGAATGTTTGCAGGACGCATGAAGTCGGAGGCCTCAATGGAAGACACCAAACGCCCATCCATGGAGGCACGCCGCGACCGCACGGGCGGTATCGTGCGGGACAAGCTCGATATCCTGATGGACGAGACGCGGCGAGAGAAGGTTCCGCCGCGTTTGATCGAGCTGGCGGAAGAGTTGCAATCCGCGATCGATGAGAAGCGGACAAGCACCGAGACGGGCTCCTGATTTTCATCTGGCTATCAGGCAGCCGTCATTAAACAGCGCTAAGTTCGCTGTGCCTTAGCGGTATGCTTCAAGACTAGAGAAAGCTGCCATTGCTCGGATCATAGCGTTTGCCGTGGGCGATCCGGGCAAGCTCCACGAGCTCATCCTCATCGCGGATGCCATTCTTCACCAGATACGTCACCAGATTTGCCGCGTTTTCCTGCAAATGGGAGTCGGATGGTCTCTGGCCGTAAAGGCGCTTTACGGCGCGCTCAACGATGGCGTGTTCATCCTGGATTCTGCCGGGGGGGCTCGATGCCATGGCATTCCCTCCGTTCGAGGCCGACGACAAAAGAGTAAACACCCGTCGGCGTGGCATGGAAGCATCATGCCGTATGGGGGCTCGAACGCAACCCTAGATTCGCAAGGGCGAAATCTCACTGCAGGTGAAGTGGTGATCCCGACGCGATTCGAACGCGTGACCCTCAGATTAGGAATTAGGTGCCGCAGGATTTCAGGGCCGATCAAAGCATCTCAGCATCGCTCACGATTAGCGCCAGATCTGCTGAATTTCCTTGAGTTTGATGGCATATGATGGCATCAAATCATATCGTCACCTGTCACCGCCGCGAGTTACCCTGGCGTTACCCCGTTGATCTGGACCAATGGCAAAGCCCCTTACCGTCAAATTCATCGAGGCAATCAAGGCCCCTGTAGCCCGGATGGAAATCCCCGATGGAGGTTGCACCGGTCTTTACCTTGTAGTGCAGCCTACCGGGAAGATGTCATGGGCGCTCCGGTACCGCTCAGGCGGCAAGCCTCGCAAGATGACCCTTTCCCCCTACACCACCGAGTTCGGCCTTGCTGTGGCTCGTGACGCTGCCGCAAAGGCACTGCGCACCGTTGCCGAGGGCCGTGACCCTGCCGACGAGCGGAAGGCCGTGAAGCTGGCAACGAAGGACGAAGAGCGCCGCGTGGAGGCCGTGCTGGACGAGTTCCTGCGCCGACATGTCGAGGTGAAGAACCGTGCCAGCAGTGCGGCCGAGAACAGGCGCCTGATTGAGAACGAGATCAGACCGCGATGGAAGGGCCGTCAGATCGAAACCATCACCCGGCGCGATGTCGTCACCCTTTTGGATGCCCTTGTTGATCGTGGCGCTCCTGTGACCGCGAACCGGGTCCATGCGCTTGTGCGCAAGTTGTTCAACTGGGCGATGGAGCGCGGGCTCGCTCATGCCTCACCAATGACGAACCTGAAGGCACCGACTGCCGAGGTTTCCCGCGATCGCGTTCTCTATGATGATGAAATCCGGCTGGCTTGGCTGGCCTCGGAGGCCATCGGCTGGCCTTTCGGTCCATTCGTGCAGCTCTTGCTTCTCACCGGCCAGCGCCGGGACGAAGTTGCCTCGGCCTCGTGGGATGAGTTCAGCCTGGACGCCTCATCACCGTCATGGACGATACCGAGGGAGCGGGCGAAGAACGACAAGGGGCATCACGTGCCGCTATCTCCTCGAGCGCTGGAGATCCTGAAGGCTCTCCCCCGTGTCGCCGGCAAAGGAAACTTCATCTTGTCGACGACAGGCGAGACAGCGATCAGCGGCTTCTCCCGTGCAAAGGCTGCCCTTGATGCCGCGATGCTCGCCATCGCCCGCAAAGAGGCTGAGCAGCGGGGAGAGACCCCGGAGGAGGCTTCTCTCATCCCGTGGCGCCTGCATGACCTCCGACGGACGGCAGCAAGCGGAATGGCAGCCCTCGGACAGCCCGTGCATGTCGTCGAGGCCGTGTTGAACCACAAGAGCGGCAGCATCTCCGGGATTGCGGCGGTCTACAACCGTCACGCCTATGCCGAGGAGAAGGCCCGCGCGCTGGTCGCCTGGGCGTCGCGTGTTGAGGAGATCGTGGGGCTCTCGGCTCCGGCCGCAAATGTCACGCCGATCCGAGGGAAACGCAAATGACGATCCCCGAGGAAAATGCTGCGGAAGCGTTCATTGCGGCGCTCGATGGCTCGCCGATCAATGACCCGTCGAGGATCCGAGCCGATGTAGCCACCGCGTTCTTTCAGCTCAGCCTGTTTTCCGGCTCAGCGCATACCGATTGGGAAGCGGCAACGGCAGAGCGGCGCCGGCAGATCGCTGTTATCAGGGAGGCGCGCACCCTGATCATGGGAACACTGGCCTTCAGCTCGGCGGGAGGAATCCCGGCAGACAAGGTCTCGGCAGGCTCTGCAACGGCCGAGGACGTGCAGAGAGCGGGCAACGATCTTGCACGCGTCCGCGACCGGTACGAGGCCGCGCAGGGTGTCCTTGACGAGGCAGCCGAAAATCTGGAGCGCTTCACCGCTGCGCTAGAGGAGCGCGTGGGGACGCTGAAGCCGAAGACGAACGAAGATCCAGCCCGTGATTTCGTGATCAGGCGACTGTTTGCGATCTACTGCGAAGCTGCCTCGGTCCATCCTCGATCGGTGACTATCAGCGCCGCCAAGTCAAACCGTGACCGCTTCTTTGTCGAGGCGGTACAGGATGCTTTCTGTGCCTTCTTCGGTGCAGAACCAGGCAGCCCGGAAGAGCCGTCTGTGAAAGTCATCAAGAAAAACTGTTTCTGAGCGTTTTCAGCCTATTAGACTGGTTTTTGTCCCGCTTCGGTCTGTCTGACGTGCCGAAGTGGGTTTGAGTGCGCCTCATCTCGCGACGATGGTTAGCCCCAGAACGGAGGTTATGCCATCAATGTCTAACACCACTTACATCACGGGGCCGCAAGTCATGGCCCGTTACAACATCTCGGAGATGACCCTGTATCGCTGGGTTAATGATCCCAAGATGTCTTTCCCGCAGCCGATCAAGATCAACCGCCGACGCTTCTTCCTTGAGGCCGAACTGACCGCCTGGGAGCGTTCTCGCGCTGCCGGAAAGGCGGTTGCCTGATGTTCGACACTCAGCCCGTTATCGATCATGCCGCGCGGTGGCTGTGCCTCAATCCCGTTCCGCGGGAGTTGGAGGTGAAAATCCTGCGGGAGCGGTTCGGCCTCTCCACCGTCGGCGCCTGTGAGGCGATTGCGCTCGCCCGTGGCCTCCCAGTCAGGAGAGCAGCCGATGCAGCATGAATTGAGGGGTAGGGGTGCCGAGGAGGGCAAGGGTTCCTCCTCGGCGATGGTTCCAGACGTCTTCGGGCCGTCGGGATTTTCATCAAAGTCCGTCCGAACGGGACAGGCAGAACATAACCGCAACACGCCCCATGAGCAAGGGAGGCGTCGCGGGTTCACCAGTTGGAAACTAGACATGATCGACGCTCTTTCAGTTGACCCTGAGGTGACTGATCTCGATTTCCGCGTGGCCTACCGCCTCATGCAGCACGTCAACTCAGTTTCGCGCCTGGCCTGGCCATCGGTGGCACGGCTGGCCGCTCAGCTCGGGAAGAGCGAGGACCGAATTCGGGCATCAACAAAACGGCTTCAGGCTCTTCACTGGCTGGAGAAGGGTCGCAAATCGCAAAAGGCTTCGAACGAATATCGATTTCTTGATCAGCGCCTTGAAGGGGTGATGAGCCGGATGCTCGACCGGGTCGACGCCATCGGTATGGGCGATGATGACCATGCAGAATTGCACGGTCAAAATTCGGATGACCATGCAGATTTGCGTGGTGGTGACCATGCAGATTTGCCTGTTTCTGACCATGCAGATCTGCACGGTAAACACCTGAATAATAACTACCTTACAAGAACACCTTCAATTCCGGGCTCTGAGGTCGGAAAGGGTACGTATCCGCGCGATCAATCGGAAGAGCCTTTTACCGCGCCCACAAGCCTGGCTGAGGGCAAGGCGTTCCTCATTCGGATGAAGGTACCGGCCGTCCACATGGAGGACGCTCTGGGCCGTCTTCTCCGCGGCTGCCTGTTCCCCTGTGACATCGAAGATTTTCAGTCTGACGAGAGGGCGCGAGCATGACGCAACTTGATCTTTTCACCTGGGCCGACAGCAAGCCATGCAACCTGATCGACGTGATGCCGGCGCTGATCAGGAAGGCAGCTCTGGAGGCGGCCTATCAGATCCCGAAGCCGAAGGGGCAGGGGAAAGTCATCGTGATCAGAAAGGATGCCGCATGAGTTCTTTCAGACGTGCTCAGGCCATCCGTCAGACACGAGCCGCAGCGCGTGACCTAGGCCGCAACCTGGCTGACCTCATCGCGCCCCAGATCTTGGACCCACGGGCAGATCCCGCCGCCGTTGCCGAGGTCGCAAAGGCGACGATTGCCGGCGTTACGTTGGCGGAGGAGTTGCCGAACGTCCCACCGGAGCTCGTGGCCAAGATCGAAGCCGACATGCATCTGGCCTTCTGGGACCGCATGAAAACCCACACGAGGAATCTGAGATGACTGATGATCCCGACGATATTGCCCTAAAGGCTACCGCCGCCGCACAGGAGCGCCTGAGGGCAATTCTTGCCGGCGACCTGGGCCGCGCTCATCCCGAGCTTGCTGAGGTCATAGCCTTTGAGACCACGTTGTCGACGGAGCTCGCACTGAAGCTGCTCGAGGCGGCCGATCACGATCGAGGAGGTCAGACCCATGACTGAGCTGAAGATCGACCGCAAAGCCGAAATGCGTCGATTGACGGCGATCCTCAAAACCCCGGAGGCGAAGCAGCTCCCCAAGCTTGCCGACCACCTCGCCTTCGACACGGACAGCTCCGTGTTTCAGGCAAAACGCATCCTCAAAGCCGCCGTGAAAGATCTCACGGCCCAAACCCGAAAGGACTGATGAAAATGAAAAACCCCTTCAAAAGATCGACCGACTCCGCGTCGATCGAGCAGGAACTGAAACGCCTGGGAGACCGCAAGGTCGAAGCCGAGCGCCGTCGGTCGGAGGTGCTGGCAGCCGTCGAGGATGCGCGCGAGGCTCGCCGTAACCTGCTCGACGGTGATCAGGCCGCGATTGACCAGGCCAGCGTCAAGCTGAAAGCCCTGCAGATCGAGGCCGCAGATCTTGCCGAGCTGCTGGACGATCTGGAAGCCGCGATCGAGGCAGCATCGGAACGATTTCGCCACGCGCGGGACCAGGAGGCCCGGGCAAGCACCACTGAGAAGTTGGAAGCCGTTGCGACAAAGGTCGAAGGACAGGCAGGCCAGCTTGAAGCAGCGGCAAAGGCACTTGCAAAAGTGGCTCGCCTCATGATCGATTCCATTCCTGAAGAACTGGGTATCGCACCCGGCCATGCTGCGAACCGACCAGAGGGGCGCGATGACCCAAGGGGCATGCTCAACCGGGTTGAGATGGTCGGAGCAATTGTCGCCGATGCTTTGGCGGCGGAGATGCCGCAGATCTTCGACGCTGGTTCCGACTACCTCGGCCGAACCCGTGCCTTGCACTGCATCACCGAGCCGAATGCCCCTATGCCGTGCTATTCGGCCCGTGAAGTGAAGGGGCCGCTTGCCGCGAAGGAAATTGTCGCCGTCCTGATCGTCGACCGTCTTCGCGATCGAGCAGCCAAAATCAAGGCCGGCGAACTGGAGCCGGTGCTGAACGACATTCGGCCTGTCTCGGTAAAGCCGCCGAGTGTGAATTCTGTCGAGCTCGTGGCCACGGAAGCCGTATGCCTGTTCATCCCGAACGACTTTGAAATGATCGAGGCCGGCAGTTATCGGAAGATCCTCACCGAAGGCCAGTTCCATTCCTTCCGGGAGGATCACGCCGCCAAGCTTCTCAAGGTCGGCCGGTTCCTCAAGCGGTCTTCGCCAGAGGGTCAGAAATTCGTGGCTGATCTCCTGGCAAAAAATTCCACCCTCAAACGGTCTCTGCACCGCCATGGCCCCCCTGAGCATGTCGATCTCGGCGACCCGCTTGGCCTCGTCGAGGCCGAGCAGGAGGCCCTGGCCGAAACCTTCGGCTGATCCACCGCACCCCGATCTGTTCAGATCCCTCAAGCCCCCTAGCAGGGGCTTTTATTTTGACCAGGAGCGACCATGACCAAGTCTAAAGCACCACCTCCGAAGCGGCACCACACCGAGCGCTTTCGGTTCGGTGGGAACATGCAGGAACGCTGGACCCGGGAGCAGGCCGCGCTTGCCGGCTTTCTGCACGGCCAGCACCACAACAGCGTCGATATTGCCCGGGCGATCGGGCCTGACATCGTGCCGGCGACGGTCCGCGCATTGATCGCAAGGCGTTGGAAACTGCCGAAGGTTGAGCTGGGAACGGTGATCGAGCTGCCGCCACATAGCCGGAAGAAACTGGAGCGGCTTGCGTTGGCGCGGGGGATGACCCCGGAGCTCTATCTCCGCAAAATTGTCATGGCTGCGATCAAGGATGATCTCTTCGCAGCTATCGTCCCAGAGCAGGCCGAGGAAATTTGAGCACTCGTTCCCCCGAGGTGTAATGAAAAGGGCGCTGTCACTTGCCCCAGCGCTCATCCGCAGCAGCAAAGGCCTTTGAGTATAGTGCATGCGCCCCGGCACAGTAGATCACTCGGTTCCCTTCGTCATCCATATCCGATTGGTGGTAGGCGATCCCAGCAAGCCATGGCAGTTGCTTGGGATCGTCGCCATCGAAAAGCCAAACGCCGCCACCACTTACGCCCTGGTAGGTGGGGGGCCTTTTGCCATCTTGGTGTGTCGCTCTAAATTCAAATCGATCGAAACCGTCTTCGTCGACGATAGAATTTGAGCGCGAACCGACAGCAACCATAAGAGTGTGCTCATCAAGTTTCGTCGTTCCGGTGATCTCGACCAGCTTAGAGAATGCCGTTGAAGGCAGGCCGACGAGTGCCATCTCCATTGTGGATTTTGTTAGCGGATTTTCTTGCCTCTTGCTGAGGTCGTAAACGACCCTGGAGCTGGCGATCTTTGCAGCCGCGTCCGGTGGAGGCTTGAGTATCGCTATGTCCGGCCCCTGAGGGCCATTGCTCTCGCCTCCAAACTCGATGCTGTCCGCCAATCCGGTGTGGAACTCAACCGCACGTCGATTGGCTGGCGGAGCAGGAATGCCATACAAACCCGCCCAAGTATGCTGCATGACAAATCTGGCGACATGAGCCGCAGTGACCACCACGATTACACCGTTGCTCAGCCGGCAAATTACGCCTGAACCGGCTGGTACAAGCGCGGCTTGGTCTGCGGTCTGGGGTTGGCTTACCAAGAAGCCCACGCTGCTCATAGCCAGCCGCCAAGAAGCATCGTAGGGAAATTCTGACTCATACATGGAGATCTCTTTTGCGCTGTCTGTGCGAGCGTCGGATTAGACAGCAAATTGGAAAACGAGAATAGACGCTACCAATACGGAGCTCCAAAGGGCTAGTTGTTGGAGGTGATGCCAGCGACCAGTGTTGATTTTTCCAGGCAAGGTCCACCCAGCGACTAACTGAGCATAGGACCCCGGAACCCAAGGTTCGTTGGTCTCCATCGCCGGACGGGCCAGTCCGCGGGCCTCACGCATCCGGTCACGGAACTGCCAGATCGCTTCCTCCGAATTCTCTACATCAGCATAGCGAACGAGCAGGGGTGTCGAGGCCATCACGGCATCCCGTTCCATCTGGGAAATTGGCCCGACCTGAGCTGAGGGCGGTAGGATTTCGACCTTCTCGACCTTGGTGGGGACACCGGTATCGTCGAGAACCGAGATCAAAGCCTCACCGACGGCCAGCGCGGTGATCTCCTTGCGGACATCGACCTCCCGGTTCTCCCTGAATGCCTGGGCCGCCGCCTTCACCATCCGCTGGTCCTTCGGGGTATAGGCGCGCAGCGCATGCTGGATCCTGGAACAGAGCTGGGCCAGCACGGTGTCCGGGATATCAGCCGGGGACTGGGTGACAAAGAAAACGCCGACACCCTTGGAGCGGACGAGACGGACGAGCCGTTCAATCTGCTGAACCAATTCCTTCGGGGCATCCGAAAAGAGAAGGTGAGCCTCATCGAAGAAGAACACCAGTTTCGGTTTTTCGACGTCACCGGCCTCCTGCAGGACCCGGAACAGCTCGGTCAAGAGCCAGAGCAGGAAGACAGCATAAAGCTTCGGACATTCCATCAGACCATCGGCGTGGAGGAGATTGATCACACCCCGGCCAGTCTCATCGACGCGCATGAAGTCTGTGATGTCGAATGGGGGCTCGCCGAATAGCTTCTCCCCACCCTGGCTCTCCAGCGAGAGCAATTGCCGCTGGATCGATGCGATGGAGGCCGAGGTGATGTTTCCGTACTGCCGGCAGATATCCTCGCGGTTATCCATCATGTCGTTCAGCGACCAGCGGAGATCGTCGAGGGTCAGCATCCAGTCCCGATCATCCTCGGACTTCCTGAAACAGATCTCGAGGGCGCCCTCCTGGGTCTGGTTCAGCTTCAGCATGCGGGCGAGCAGCCCGGGGCCGATAGCCTGCACCGAGGTCCTGATCCTAGTGCCGTGCGTTCCGAAGATGTCCCAAAGCTGTACCGGGAACCGATCGGGGATGAATTGTCCCGCCATCGCCACAGCGCGGGCAGCCAGCGGGCTTCCATGATCGCCAAGGGCGGCGACACCGGAGAGATCTCCTTTGACGTCAGCGGCGAACACAGGGACCCCAGCGCGCGAAAACTCCTCTGCCAGTCTCTGCAGGGAAACCGTCTTTCCAGATCCGGTGCTTCCAGTGACGAGGCCGTGGCGGTTTGCCTTTGCCAGCGGAAGCGAAATTACTTTGCCGGACGCGGTCTTGCCGATGTCAATTTTCTGCATTGCTCACGCTCCCCAGCCTTTCAGATCCGGCACAATTGCCGTTCGAGATCATGCCCGATCAAAATAGCCAGCAGCGGCATCCAACATCCGAGGGATCAGCGGGGTGTCGCCGATCACGTACTCCCGGCGGGCCAGGTCCAGCGCTGCCCGTGCGCCTTCTGCAGTGGTTGCTACCTCGGTCGACCTGATCAAGCTCTCGCGGAGCGGGAGGTGTGTCCGGCCAGCAAGCTCCTGATAGGCATCATCAGACATATCACTGGCAGCGTCTGACGCCTCCTCGGCATAGTACAGGGCTGACAGATAGGCGTCGATCAGGCTTTTGATCGGGTCGGGTGTGGTTTGGGTGGTGGTCATGGTCTTTCCTCTCAGGTTAATCGGACATCGCCGCGGACATAATCGTGACCGACGAGTGGCTATTGATTTGGAAGCCAACGAAGGGTCGCTTGCTCACTTTCGCTTACAGGTGTATGTGTCTCATATGAAGACCAAGACGTCAATCTGAATGTACAAGTGTATGCAAAATGGGAAGAGCTGACGATGCCTAATTTGACGCCAGAGGCGAACCGAGCCGCTCGCGCGCTATTGAAATGGACGGTGCGTGACCTGGCGGAGAAAGCTGGAATCGCGTTCACCACTGTGAATCGGTTCGAGCTTTCAGGGACGGCCACGGAGACCACAAAGGGCAAGATGCTCGCAGCGTATGAAACTGAGGGTGTCGAGATCCTTGATCAGAACGGAACCGGGGCGATTTTGCGCAATCAAGCGCCTTCGAACGATTGAACTCCAGTCGCCTACTCCATGCCCACAATGTTGCCTCGCGGCGGCAGTTGATTTACCCTCATGACGGGAATTAGAGGGGGCACGTCAATGGCACTACGCTTCAGGAAATCGTTCAAGATTGCACCTGGTCTGCGGGTGAACGTCACGCATCGCGGCGCATCGGCAAGGATCGGGCCCAAGGGTGCCGGCTATTCCATCCACACCGACGGTTCTCAGCATGCTAGCGCTGGGATACCAGGCACCGGCCTCTCGGTACGCCAGAAGGTTTCGGGGAAGCGCAAGCGTTCTCAGGCTTCCCAGTCAGATGACGCAATCGGAATCCCGCGCAAGGAGTCATCCTTCCCGTGGGGAGCAGTTGGCGCGCTTCTGGTGGGGCTGGTGGTCGTCGCAGTCATCGCTGGAGCCATGGGCTAAACGCGGCCGAAATACTCATCCCATGAGGCTTTGCGAATGAAGACCGCTCAACCGAATGTCCCTCGGCTTGCTTTATCGCGCTCTGAGTTGGCGATCTCGATCGGTGTCAGCCCCACGTCGATCGACGTCATGGTGGAGGAGGGCGTTCTTCCGCCACCCAGGCAGTGGCATACCCGAAAGCTCTGGATCGTGCAGGAAGTGCAGGCCGCACTATTGCAATGGCCAGAGGCGGGCGAGGCGACTGGGTTACGTTCATGGTTTGAAGAGGCGGCAGGCGAGCGGCCAGCAATCCGCGAAGGGAAGGGAGGATACCCTATCGCGGACGGGCCAAAGGATCCGCTTCAGCAGTATTACGACAAGCTCGGCTTCGACCCGCTAACCATGGGCGAGGCGGACATGAAGCGCTTGACTGAGGAGGCGCACGCGCGCTGGATCTCTTCCATCCCAGGCAGTAAAATCACCAAGCGTGAGCTAAACGCGCTCGAGATCCTGGTCGCAGTCGGCTTGGAAGTCCCGGTGTTGGAGACTGCTGTAAAGGGGATGGGAGAAGATACCCGCGTTAGGCTTGAAGCCCGTGGTTTCATCACTTCCGTGGAGACTTTCCCACCGGAGAAGGTCTCGCAGGGGTTCTCAAGACGCGAGGTCCGGTTGCAGCAGCCCGGGCTTGGGCAGTGGTGACCCAGCGCGCGACATGAGAGAGCCCCTTCCTGGGCCAGCCATGGCGGCAAATGAAGGCTTTAGGGACCGTATGAAGGGCAGGCGGCATGCGGGGCGCAGCACCCCGAATTGTGCCGCAACTTGTTTTCTAAGGGGGAGGTCTTCCCCTGCCTGGTCGATTCAGCATTTTCAGTGGGTTTCGGGGTGTTGACCGCGCAAACCACACCCAAAGATGAGGACGTGAGATCAAGAGGAGGGAGTTCCCGACTTTTCATCGAAAATCCGCTTCGGAGGGGAGGTCTTCCCCGTCTTGATATTCTTGATTTGTTCTCTTTTCGGGCTGGGCGTGGTATCGTCCTCAGCAGTAGAAACCACGGGCAACGCAAGGGAAAACGACGATGGCGCGAACCTTCATCGGGGAACTGATTTTTCGTTTCAGAGATGACGCCTCAGCGAAGGCGAAAACTGCAGCAACCTCGATCGGCGGCTCGGTGTCCGACATTGAGCGCGCTGCGCGGCGTCTGAGCACTGCACCCTTCGGGGCAAAGCTACAACGCGACCTGGAGAAGCTGGGGGCATCGGCATCGGACCTCGACAAGCTCAGGGCCTCGTGGGAGCGGATGCACACCAGCATGTCGTCCCGGAACCTGTCCAAGGCTGCGAAGGCCAACGAAATCGCCTCATGGTCGATGGCAGCGAGAGGTCACTTCGCGGGACTAGCCTCCCAGATCAAAGGCGCGGACGACCGGACCAAGGGGCTTGTAGGAAGCATCAACCAGCTGATGAAACTCGGCGCTTACAGCTTTGCCGGCGGATCGTTGGTCTACGGTGGCGGGATAGCAGTCCGGGAGGGCCTGCGCGCATCTGCCAGTGAGCGGAGGGAGCGTGCGCTTCAGCACTACGCCAACCTCCCGCAAAATGAGCGCGATCAGATCGAGGGCCAGTCTCAGAGCCTCGCCGGCAAGTATCGTCTCACCCAGGCCGACGTCATGGAGCTGATGCGAGAATCCCGCCTCTCCATGCCTGGTGCAGATGCGGCCTTCGGGGTGTCCGAACAGCTCGCCCAGGCATTCAAGATGCTGCAGCTCCGCATGGGGCCTGAGAACGCGCTGGACGGTCTCCGCGTGCTCATGAAGGGTTTCGACAACGTCGCGCTCACCGAGCGGCCGGAGGCCGTCAAGCAGGCCCTAGCCGCCTATGTGAAGGCCCAGCAGATCACCGGCAAGGACATGAGCCCCGAGGATCTCGCCCAGGCCATCAAGTACGCTCGATCCGCGGGCAAAGTCTTTTCGGAAGACTTCCTATTCAAATGGATGCCGATGATGATTGCCGAGGTCGGCGGCTCCGATACCGGTACCCAGCTGCGCGCTGGTTTCGATCAATTCGTTGTCGGCCGCGCCTCCAAAGCATCGCTGGCGAAGCAACGGGAGTACGGTCTCCGCGACGGCGACAATCGTCTAATCGGGCAGAACGATTTCACTCAGAACCCGGTGAAGTGGGTGCAAGACTTCGTGCTGCCAGCGCTGGAAAAGCAGGGCATCACCAAGGATGATCCCACCGAGATGGCGCGCGCTATCGGGGAGCTGACCAACAATCGACTGTCCTCGGATCTCATCCTTCGACTGATCGAGAACTACGCCCAGTACGAGCGCCAGGTAGCAATGGCAGAGAAAGCGATCGGCCTTGACGGTGCGTCCTCGGTTGATGCTCTCGATGCCTTCTCAAGCCTCGCCGGGTTGACCTCCTCGCTGAAGAACCTCGCCGGGGCCGTGGTGCCGATGGAAACGATCAGCCAGGGCATGAACAGCCTATCTGATGCCATCAACACGCTGCAGCAGGCGTGGAGGGATGGAGATCCCGCCGCCCGCCTCGGCATCGGCGCGGCTGGTGTCGGTGCGGCCTACGGCGCGTGGGGAGTTGGAAAGGCGGTTGCCGGCCTCTTCACTGCCGGCCTGAACCTCAACGCCGCGGCTACCTCTCTGCAGGCCGCTGCCGTGGCTCTCGGCGGAACAGGTGGCGTTCCGGGCGACGTTCCGGGCAAGGGCAAAGGCTCCGCAGCCGGGGGCTTGGCCGCACTTGCCGGCCGTATTGCGGGTGTCGCGGGTCTCGGAACACTGCTCTCCGGATCCTCAGGCCCAGTGGATCCGAAGGAGCGCGACAACAGGCTGCGTCGAACCTTTGACGAGTGGGTAAAGACGCACCCATTCATTCCTGAGCGGAAGGCAATCCAGGAACAGCCAGCCATCCCATATGGCTCGCTCGTCCGAGACCCGGGCGCCCACGGCGATCGCCTTGCAAACTACCCGGGGGTCGATGCTGCAAAGCATGCCGGCAAGGAGCTGCAGGACGCTCTCAGCATCACCGCTGTTCCGGTGGTGGACGGCTCCCAGATCAAGGCTGCTCTCGCAGATGCAAAAGCACTTAAGGAAACGCTGGGGAGCATCGGCGGGGTGGTCAGCGCCGCTGCCCAGAAGGCGAAGCAACAGATGGATGCCGAGGTTCGCCGGAGCTTTTCTGACTATGGCGTTGCACCGTAAGGAGGGGCAGATATGAGCTTTGTTTCGAACAGCTACCGTGTCGAGTTGAACGGCCAGGACGTCACATCCCGCCTGGATCCACTCCTCACTTCGATCTCGGTCACGCGCGCAGCGGAGGCCGCGTCAGATACCTGCACGATCAACTTAGCCGACGCCGAGGGCAAGATTGCACTACCCGGCGAACGTGCGCCGGTTCTGGTGTCCATAAACGGTGCTCGCGTCTTCAGCGGATTCGTGTCTGACGTCACCGCCTCGTTCGGCAAAGGCGAAGGCCGAACCCTGGAGATCGGGGCGAGCTCGGTGCAGAACGGGTCCAAAGTCACTGAGCCCGTACTCCGCAGCGCGGACGATCTGTCGTTCGCTGATGTGGCGAGGCAGTGGGGCCAGAAGGCGGGGCTTGCCGTCACCGTAGCCGGGTCAGTTGCTTCGGTATTCAGGCCGTACTGGATTATGCAAAATGAAAGCTTCATGTCCTGGGGCCAGCGCATGGCTCGGGAGATCGGCGCTTCCTTCAAGATCCTTGGCTCCGAGGCGTACTTCGTCGGGGTCAATGAGGGCATCTCCGGATCCGGCAAGACGTTGACGCCGATCGATGCCGTTTACGGGGACAACCTGATCTCCGGCTCTATCAGCCCCATGATCAGCCGGCCAAAGTTCAAAAACGTCGAGATCTCCTACTTCGACGTCCAAAAGGGTAGGCGCGTCAATGTCCCGGTGGAGACCGGCATCGACGATGTCGACACCGCGCTGCGCACCGTGATTTCCGCTGCAGACGAGGCCGAGGCCAAACAAAAGGCTCAGGCCATCGGCAAGCAATCCGATCGTGAAAAAGGCGGCGGCTCCGTGGTCATCCTCGGCGCCGAATATGCCGAGCCGGAAGCTATCTGCAACATCCGTGGTGTCCGCCCGGGGGTCGACGGCGGCTACCGCATCGCATCCGTGAACCACAATCTCTCGAAGGGCTCCGGCTTCACGACCTCCCTCGAGCTCAAACAGCCGCAGGACGGTGCTGGAGTGGACCAGCGTTGACCCGATGCGCCGGAAGGCAACGCGCGCCATAGCTAAGCTTCAATACAAAAACTGGTCAGCTACTGGACGCGCAACCCAGGATTTGCTTCTCTCTGATCGCTATTTCAGGGGGGCGTACAATGGTCCAGGTTTCTTATCGGTCCAGATATATTAAGGCATTGAAGGTCGGCGAGATCGAGGCAAAATGGAGTGCCAATGGTCAGCGCATCCTGCGCTATTCGATAGATTTCTGGCAGACTGAGCTGGGCCTGCACAAGCAGGTAAGCGCTCCCGAGATCTACCTTCTGGAGATCAAGGTGGGTGAACTGCTCGACCGGTGGGATAGGCTTGCTGATGAGCACTATCGCAAGTCTCAATTGGCCGCCAGCAAGGAAGCCTGCGATGCGATGACTGCAGAAGCCGGCGCAAAGTTGGCAGCGGTTAGCAAGATCCTCGAGTGGACCCTTAGCCGTAACGACCAAGTTGACTGGGAGAAACTGAAAGACAGGTCAGTTTACACAGGGCCTATGTCTTACCGCGCGGCAAAGCCATCTCGGAAACCCATCCCGGAGCCGGTTCTATTCGATCCCCATATTTCCTTCTGGGATGTCGTTTTCGGCCGTCGTGCTCGTAAGCAGGAGCAGGCTCGCGCTCTTTATGAGGCGGATCAGGAAGACTGGAAGCGGAAGACGGAAGAGGCAATCGCTATTCACAACGGCAATGTGGACGAGTGGCGCTTGGCAAAAGAGCAATACGAAGCCGAATGCAAGCAGAAGCGCGATGAGTTCGTGTCCGCTCAGGACGCAGGCAACGCCAAGATTGATCAACTTGCACAGGACGTTAAAGCTGGCGATCCAAGAGCGGTGATCGAACACGCTAACCTAGTTCTCGATGCCTCCGACTACGCCGGCCTTTTCGAAAAATCCTATGAGCTGGATTACCAGGCCGCCCCAGCCAAGTTGCTGCAAATTGAATACGAGCTTCCGTCCCTCGACAGGATGCCGACCTTAAAGTCGGTGAAGTTCACGCCCTCCACTGGAGAAGTGAAAGAAACACATCTTTCCGACAAGGAGCAAAAAGCAAACTTTGACTCCGCGTGTTACCAGATTTGCCTTCGCACTCTTCATGAGCTCTTCGAGGCCGATGAGCATGGCAATCTTGACGTGATACTCTTCAACGGGTTCTCGACCAGCGTGAACCGATCAACGGGTAAAGATACCAGAAGCTGCATCATGTCCGTCCTGGTGAAGAAGGCGGATTTTGAGCAGATCGATCTCGCGAGAGTAGAGCCGAAAGCTTGTTTCAAGAGCTTGCGAGGCGTTTCAGCCTCGTCTCTCGCAGCCCTGGCGCCGATCGCCCCTGTCATGGAAATGAACAAACAGGACAAGCGCTTTATCGACGCAAAGGAGGTCATTGCAGGCCTCGACACCGCCACCAACATTGCCGCGATGGACTGGGGTGACTTCGAGCACCTCATAAGAGAGCTGTTCGAAAAGGAATTCGCGTCACGAGGTGGCGAGGTTAAGATAACGCAGGCAAGCAGCGACGGTGGCGTTGATGCCATTGCGTTCGATCCTGACCCGATCACCGGCGGGAAGATCGTCATCCAGGCGAAGAGATACACCAAGACTGTTGGGGTATCAGCCGTTCGTGACTTGTACGGCACCCTGCAGCATGAGGGTGCCTCCAGAGGGATCTTGATTTCGACCGCCGATTACGGGCCCGATGCTCATCAATTTGCCTCCGGTAAGCCGATAAGCCTTTTCACCGGCTCGCATCTTCTCCATCTTCTGCAGAAACACGGTTACAATGCGAAGATCGATCTCATAGCTGCGAGGAAGGAGCTTAACCTGCGGAACAGCTAGGGAGCTCCCGAATGCTTTCGGCCGCTTATCGTGATCGCTGGGCGGGCGCCGATCTAGCCTCTGATGCGGGCAAATCGACGGGCTAGCCAAATGTCACATTGAAATCTTGATCGGTTTAGTATTTGAGTTTCGAGCAACAAGCCTAGCGCGCCGTTGGGACCCCAATAGCGGTTGATGATTGGCAGGGGGAAGAAGTTGTATCGTCCTATCAACGACGACCATGCGATCGAACGTGTAAAGTTCTCGCTTCTCTTGAATAAGCCACTAACTCCTAGGGCAGTCGCTGCTGTCGAAGAGCGGCATGATGATTGGCGCCAGTCATTGCCGGCTCATGCGTCCACACAAATCACTGAGAACGTGAACGGCCGGTCGATAAAACTACCGTCAGCAGTTTTTGGCTTCCTGCAGCCTGACGCAAGCCCGCTGTGGTCTATGAACGTGGGTGGGAGTCGAGTCGACGTCGAGTGTTTCCTGTACACTAGGTGGGCTCGAGTCTGGACGGAAGCTAGGGGCCTCTTGGCTTCAGCGGCAACGGTACTATCTACAACTAAAGAACCTCCGCTGGTCTATGGGCTGAGTCTCGAGGTTCGCGATGCTTTTCGCTCTGAAGATGAAAGCTGGCGTATTTCGGAACTTTTTAGACCGAACAGCCTCCTGCCAGCTAAGGCGATGGGTGCCGATGGACCTTGGAGCACGATCACGTCGTGGCTGGTTGGAGAAACTGAACACATTCGTTGTCTGCATATGTTCGAAGCGGAAGCCTCCCGCATTGGATCGGAGATCGAAGTGAACATGACGCATACCCAGACCCAGAACACTGGTCGGGATCTTACTTTCGCTGAAGTCGTTGCAGATGAAGCGCATTTGATCGATCAGATCATGGGTTCCTTGCATCAATCGAACAAGGAACTCGTTAACGAGGTTCTGGCAGCATCGGTATGTGAGCGCATCGGACTGAGGAACAGTTAATGGCAAACTTTTACGGGGCTGAGCGACCAGACTTTATTCGCTTCGGCGGATTGCTTTCGAATTTGCCTTATGACGAAACTGTTGGCTCGGCGGATGATTTCGATCAAAACTTAGACCTCGAGCCGCAGGAAGAAATCGAATCTCACCATTTCGATCACGCCGTTTTACGGGTGAATGCGAAGCTGGTGCGTGCCAGGATTGTAAGCGGCCTGGTGCGGCACCAGGTAGGTTGGAAAGATCTCGAAACGGCTGTGCGATTTATACCTTCAGCAGCCGACCATGAGAGGGTGTTCCATTCTCTTGAGAAGTGGCCGCGGCGGCGGCATGAGCCCGAGTTCAACAACAGTTTCTGTATGGTGATCGCTCGTGACTTGGGCCGCCTTCAAGCAGGATGGGCAGGCGAAGGCTCTGTTGCACCTTCTACGGAAACGATTAGAGATTTCTTCAGAGTGGCGACTCTGCTACCTGCCGATACAAGAGAGCCCGAGGCTGAAGTTGATCCGGATGATGGGAGCGTTACCCTCCGATGGTTAAGTGAAGGTGCAACAGAGTCATTTTCGCTGACGTTTTTCGGGCGCGGTGAAGTGATTGGCTTCCTATCTACCTCGCCTGCGGAACCGGCTTGGAAGATCAACGTTGGCGACTTCGCTCTGCTGTCCGAGAAGCTCGGGCAGGAAAAAATCGCAAACGTAATACGCGACTGATTGCCCGCGATGACTTGTGCAACGATTTGTCCGGATGAATCGATGCAGTTGGACCCGGATTCTCCTGGTCCGATCGGCTGCGCTGAGCTTATATGCCGAGGCGCATACGGTCAGTCGATGCATTATCGGAAGGGGAAGGTCACTTCCTCGTTCATAAAAAATGCTGATCTTCTCAATGGCAGCCTGTCTGTGTGGCGCGCTGAACCAGATGAGCTGACTAGCGTTGAGAGGGTGGCCAGCATACTCGAAGCGGTTGCCCCAGCAGACAACCGGCTTTTTGATCTATTCGGTGCATCCGCTGGTGATGTTCGTGGTGTTCGTGTAGCGAACTCGGATGGACGGCAGGTCTTGCATATATATGACGATTGCCGAACTGACGCCGCAGGCTCAAAAGATCCACAACACGCGGTGATTTCGATTTGCCGCACGTTCGGATTAACCCCAGAAGACAGGGAGGGGGTGCTCTTCCAAGAGATTAAGGGAGAGCTGATCAAGCTACTGAAACAGAACGTGATTTGGGGGCTACCCCTATCGGAGCGTGTATGACCAAACGCGCTTGGAGCCACTCTTTGCTCTTTAGGTGAAGCGGCAAGGATCGCGTTGGCTGCGGCGCCGTCTGATGTTTGAAGCGGAGCCGGTCTCCAGCGCCATGGCGCGAAGGGCTAGTCCCAGCGGTGCGCCCACTGCCGCAGTTCCGCCTTCGCCTTCTCCGGCCAATCCTTCACAGGTGAGGGATAGACAATAATCTTCCCGCCTTCTGGCTTCCACGCTGCATAGGCGCGCTGATCTCGACCAGAAAGGAAGATCATGCCCGCTTCGTCGAGGCACATATGGGGGCGGCACGAGGTACCGACGAAGTCGTCTCCTCTGAACTGGCCAGATCCGACGCCGGCCATCAAACCCTGAAAGTGCTCGAAATCAGATCCTAACAAATCGGACAGGCTTTTTGCGATGCCGGCGTTGGCAAAAGCCTCTGACGGATGCGACATCGAGCGCTCACGAAGCCTTTCCCAGCCCAGCGCGCCGTCCGGAGAGAAGGGAACCGATGCCAGTGCTCGTATCCCTTCCTGAGCGCTCCACTCCCAGCGGTCTTGATCGTGGCCCGGAACCTTGTTTGTGCTGAACTCGATGCGGTCCCCATCGACGCGATGCTCGACAGCGAAGCAATTTTCTAGGGGGCCATCGAACCGAGGACTGCCTCCCGATGGAAAAGAAAGGACAAAAGGCGAGCTGTTGCAGGCGTTGCCACCTGGAGAGCTCGATCCCACGATTGCGATCGAACCTCCCAGAACATAGGCGGAGTCAAACGTGATGTATTCGTTTGCGTGAATCTCTCGACCGTCAACGAAAAGTGCCTTCTGGAAGTCTTCCTCTCGGACCTCCACGGTGTGCCCAGCGATCGAGCGTATTTCGATCGCTGGTGCAGTTCCAGCCATTCCCATCGTGAGCAGCGATGCTGCTGCAATCATCACGAGTCGTCTCATCGGCCATCCTATAGTCTTGAAGATGCGTTTCGAGCCGACATTAGTGCGGCCGCCAAACAATAGTCGATGGTGCGCGCGCTTCGAAAGGCCAGGAGGCCAGAAATGCAAGGTGCTCTTTCCGCTACGGCGCCTCAATGGCAATGAACTCGCCCAGCCTTATTGTCCATGTGGCAGCACTGACCAGGAGGTGAACTCTTGCGGCATCCGCCCCCGTGAGCATGCGCCGGCGCAATGGATGCAGCGAGCAGTGCCGAGGTGAGCAAAATTCTAACAGTGGTCATGGTCCCCTCCCAACGTAGGAGGCGACAATAGCAATCAGCGCGAGCATGTCGATAAAGTTGTGTGATGAAGGTTAAATCGCGCCAATGGCGCGGATGATGTGCTTCATTGATGATGGCAGCATCTGAACTACGATGGCTCCATGCGCAACGGAATTTCCGAAATATGTATCTTGGACCCGGCGTCCTCCACGCCGGCCGCCTGCATGGCAGCTTGCATCGCTTCTGCAACTACATACGGATAATTTGTAGGCCCAATGATGACCTGGCGAAGCAGGTTGGCGACGGTGAGGCCTTGGCTAGCAAAAGGGCCATCTCGGCGAAGTGACAGCTTTGTCACGATCTGCGGTATTCCCCGTATGGTGCCTATATCGTAGCTAAGACCATCTGAGGGATCGACAAAGCGAGTATGCATCACTCGCCATTCTTCTTCCTCACGAAAACCGTGATGCTTCGACGCTGTGGCAATCCGGCGAAGCAGCGAGCTGAAGTACCATGCGACGAGAGCTCTAGGCTGTGCGCCGATGAACTGCATACTGCTCTCCATCGCGGATGCGACTCCTTCTAGCTTCAGTTGGAGTTCAACTTCGGTGTCGTAGCTGACTGGGACGCTAAAGAAACTTGGGTCATCAACCAACTGTGTGAATGGTTCCGGATTAAGCACGAGCGCAACGCCGGCATAATTTCCCGTGTAAGCGCGCCACATGGATAACCGACCGTTTTGCTCTTTTTCAGGGCGGTGCACCGACAGGCAAGTGACGTGGGTCCGGTTGACGAAGTTCCAGATCTTTTGCCGGAAGTCTGCGAAAACCTCATCAGCTATCCCAGCATGAACGCTATCGAGCATTTTACCGATCCGTCGGAGGGCCGGCTCGACATCGGTCTGCGATCCTGGCTGTAGGGATCTCTGAATAATAGATGCCCCGTACTGCACTTCCGCCACGTCGTTCATGACTCTCGTGTTCCGGAGCCAAATCTCCCCCTTAAGGATGTTGAGCGCGTTCTCCGCGGTCGTGTAGTGCGCGAGCGTCTGGTTCTGGAAGAATTGCTTTCTCAGAGCATCATTCTCGCCTCCAAAAAACGCCCATCGAAGCCGAGTGTCCAAGTCGCTTAGCTCTGCTGCGTCTTTGAGTTCCATGGTCTTCCCCAAACAAAACCGGTCCTGATTTGATCATTTGCGAGGAGTCACAAGTCGATCTCAACGCCGGTATGGTCCAGCAGCTTCTTCTTCAGAAATCCCTTCGCTAGTGCGGTCATCACGTCAAATGCCGCGCCCCCCATTGCGTTTGCTCCAGCCTTTGTCTTGGCCCAAACCTCGCTGTCTTTCACATTGTCGAGGAAGTCGTGGCCAGCCCAAGTGATTGCGTCCACCATAACGTCGCCGCCGCCCGAACGGTGGCCAACGGTTATTATACCGCCCTCTTCAAGAAGCTTGAGGTGGTAAGCCAATTTGTCAGCATCTTCGTCGGAAACAGGCGCATCTAAGTCAATCATCAGCGCACGAGCTGTGGAGCTCGACATTGTATTGAAGTGCGTCTGGCCTGCTTCAATCTTCAGCAACAGCTCCCGTATGAAATCCATATCCCGCTCAAGTCTCATGGCGCGCCTCCCGTGCTACGATTGCCGCAGCGTTCCTCCGCCCTGCATGAGTGCAGGGGATGAATCAACGTTGCCTCGAAGATAGCAGCTTGAGATGCTCTTTGAATGCTGCGCTGAAGGAAAGTGACCAACAGGGACCGTATGAAGCACATGGCGCATGCGGGGCGCAGCACCCCGCTTTATCGCTCAACTTTGGTTGCGCCAGGGGGGGAGTCCTCTCTTTTCCTCGGGGCGATCGAGAAGCCTGAATTTCAAATACAAAACGGTAAGGGGCCCCTCGCATATCAGGCCGGCGCCGCTACCCTTTTAACGTTGTCTATCGATAGATCTCGACTCATTCGATTTCGCAGTGTTAGCAAATGCAGATTGCAACTCAGGGGGTACTCAATGGCAGAGGGTCGGAATCTTCTCGACACAGTGGTTGGCATCGTTTCGCTGGCTGGTTTGCTGGCCGGTGGCATCTGGTATGCGACGGGCCTCCAAAGCCAGCTCGACGCTGCTCAGCGGGAGATCACCGAGCTCAGAACTAAGCTGGATACCGTATCCACTCCAGGCGGGAGTGAAGGGCCACGCGGACCGAAGGGTGAGGTGGGCCCGGAAGGACCGCAGGGGCCGCAGGGACCCCGAGGCTTCCAGGGCGAGGCGGGACCGATGGGGCCGCCCGGGACGTCGGCTTCAGGATCCGGCGGGCTCACTGAAAGCCAGGTACGCCAGTTAATCCAACAGGCTCTTTCCAGCTTGCCCGCGTCCTCGTCGAGTAGTGGCGGTGGCAGCACGGTAAGCGTGGGCGGAGAGGATGTCTTTAACTCAGCCGGCTGCATTCCCGTTTCCGAACTCCGGAGCCTTCAGGTTTTGACTCTGAGAGAGGGGCAGGAGTTTTGCGAAGCTGACGGGCGGCTTGTCGCTAAAATCACTCTCATGAGGGATAGCGGTGCGTTCAGCTACCAGCAGCCGGGTCGGGGTGTCGGCAATTGCAGTGTCAACTCTGGATGCACATTCCGATGGCTAGGGTCAAAACGGTATGTCTACGAACGATTCGGTCAGGATGAACGCGGCGGCGTAGCAATGCTCCGCTTGGCGGATTGAGGATCTAGCGAACTAATGCTGTTCTGACTGCATCGCGACAACGGTAAGCACCCCACCCCTCTTAAGCGCGCGGTAGGCTGACGATTGGGGATGCAACGTCCGAGAGGAAACCACGCGATGTGGCTGCGGAACGAGCATTGGCCACCGGCTGTAGGGCGCTTGGCAGGGTTCGCAACATGCTGAAGGCTGCAATCGGCTGCTTGATTGGGCAAATTATGAACGGGATTGTGCCGGACAAGAAGGCTGGGACGAATGGGTGCGAATCGAGCGAAACGCGGCCGATCGTTACCCATTTGTTACCCGGAGAGCGATTCCTCCGAGGTCAGCACCGTTTGCACGTCATCATAAGAACTTGAAATTCAATGGTGATCCCGGCGCGATTCGAACGCGCGACCCCCAGATTAGGAATCTGATGCTCTATCCTGCTGAGCTACGGGACCACTTCCTCCTCCATACAAAAGCACAGGCTTCAAGCCAAGCAGTTTTGCGTGGTGGAAATGCCGTGCTCAGCGCGGCAGGCGCTGTTCGGCCAGCCGCACCCAGTAGGATATGCCAGCCGCGATCGCCTCGTCGTTGAAGTCGTAAGCCGGATTGTGAAGGCCGGCCGTCTCGCCATTGCCGATCATGATATAGGCGCCGGGGCGTGATTGCAGCATAAAGGCAAAATCCTCGCCGGCCATGCTCGGATCCACTTCGGTATCGACATTGTCGGCACCCACCACGTCGATCGCGGCACGCGCCGCATAGTCGGTCTCGGGGGGATGATTGACGGTCACCGGGCAGGCGCGTTCATATTCATAGTCGATCGTTGCGCCATGGGCCGCCGCAATGCCGTTTGCGATCTCGCCGATCCGGCGTTCGGCCAGATCGCGCACGCCTTCGTCGAGCGAGCGCACGGTGCCGGAGATGAAGGCCTCTTCGGGAATGATGTTGTGTGTCGTGCCGGCATGAAACTGGGTGACGGAGACCACGACCGAGCGCAGCGGATTGGCGTTGCGGGCGGCAATCGTCTGAAGGGCGCCGACGATCTGCGCGCCGATGACGATCGTGTCGGCCGTGTTGTGCGGTTCGGCCGCATGGCCCCCGAGGCCGGTCAGCTTGAGCTGGAACTTGTCGGGAGCTGCCATGATGCCGCCCTTGCGGATGGCGAAGGTTCCCACCGGCTTCCCGGGCATGTTGTGCATGCCGTAAATCTCCGCGATGCCGAAGCGATCCATCATGCCGTCTTCGACCATGGCCAATGCGCCACGCCCGCCTTCTTCGGCCGGCTGGAACACGACGGCCACAGAGCCTGAAAAATTGCGGGTCTCTGCGAGGTATTTGGCTGCACCCAGCAACATAGCGGTATGACCGTCATGGCCGCAGGCATGCATGCGTCCTGCAATGGTCGAAGCCCAGGGCTTGCCGGTGATTTCGTCGAGCGGAAGCGCATCCATGTCGGCGCGCAGGCCGATGGTGCGGCCATCGCCGCCCGATCCCTTGATGATGCCCACCACGCCGGTGCGGCCAAGGCCGGTCACGACTTCGTCTACGCCGAATTCGCGCAGCTTTCCTTCCACGAAGGCTGCGGTGTTTTCAACGTCGTAGAGGATTTCCGGATTGGCATGCAGATGGCGGCGCCATGCAGTGGCCTCCGTTTGGAGTTCGGAGGCTCGGTTCAGAAGAGGCATTCTCTCGTCCTGGGTTCAGTCCTGGTCACGCACAACGCGCATCACGCGATTGTCGGACACGAATGTGCGCCTTTCAATTGACGTATTCAATGGGCTTTGCCATTCCTTCCCTACATAAGATCTCGTCATGTGTTAACGAGCGATCAGCCGAACAAGAGGATCGAAGTCGTGTTTGCGAAACGTCCCCGCATGTTGTCTTCAACCGGATCCGTCCGCCGACTGGCGGTCGCTGTTTCGCTGGTGGCAATGGTTCTGCCGGGTTTGGCCGTCGCCAATCCGATGATGGTCGTCGATGTCGGCAGCGGCCGCGTGATCGCGCATCAGGAAGCCTTCCGCAAATGGTATCCGGCCTCGCTCACCAAGCTGATGACGGCCTATACGACCTTCCGCTCGATGCGGACGGGCGAGCTTTCGCCCGAAACAGTCGTCGTCATGAGCAATCATGCCGCCGACCAGCCGGCCAGCAAGATGTATTTCAAGCCGGGCTCGAAGCTGACGCTCGATAGCGCCTTGAAGCTCCTGATCATCAAGTCTGCCAATGACGTGGCGGTCGCGATCGGGGAAACCGTGAGCGGCAGCGAGGGTGCCTTCGTCCAGCGGATGAACCAGGAGGCGCAGCGCCTCGGCATGACCTCCACGCGTTTCGTCAATCCCAACGGATTGCCGGGCAAGGGCCAGTTTACGACAGCCCGCGACATGGCGCTTCTCGCGGCAACCATCAGGCGCGAATTCCCGGAATATGCGGGCTACTTCGCGCTTGAAGGTGTGACGACGGGCAAGAAGGACTATCCGAACTTCAATCTGCTGGTTGGCCGCTTCCCGGGCGCCGACGGCATGAAGACCGGTTATGTCTGCGCCTCCGGCTTCAACCAGGTGTCATCTGCCACCCGTAACGGCCGCACGGTGATTTCCGTCGTGCTCGGTGCCGACAGTCTTGGCGCGCGCGCAGACCTTTCCGCCGAACTCCTGCAGAAGGGGCTGACGACAACGGTCGCCGGCAATCGGCTGGAGCAGCTCGCACCCTATGGTGAGGGGCTGGATCAGGTGACCGACATCAGCGCCGTAATCTGCAACCCGCAGGCGCGCAAGGTGAGAAGCGAAGGCCGCGACGAGGCCGGGCGGATGAAGCTGCTCTCGCCCTATATTCGCGAGATGGGACGCCCGCCGGCCATGAGCTTCGCCGGTTTGATTCCGGGCAGCGAACCGGTCGAGACCAAGAAGGGGGCCGGCACGGGCGAGATCGCCAATGTGCCGATCCCCAAGCCGCGTCCCACCTTCTGAGCTGATCCATGACCCAGACCCGCATTCCCGTTTCCATCCTCACCGGCTTCCTCGGCGCGGGCAAGTCGACGCTCCTCAACCGGCTCCTCAAGGATCCGGCGATGAAGGATGCGGCTGTCATCATCAATGAATTCGGCGAAGTCGGGATAGACCATCTCCTCGTCGAAGCGTCCAACGATGCCGTGGTCGAGCTCTCCGATGGCTGCCTCTGCTGCACCGTGCGCGGCGAGCTGGTCGATACGCTGGCAGAGCTGATCGATGGCATGCAGACCGGCAGGATCAAGCCTTTGTCGCGGATCGTCATCGAAACGACCGGGCTTGCCGATCCCGCACCTGTCATGCAGTCGGTCATGGGGCATCCCGCCGTCGCCCAGCATTTCGATCTGGATGGCGTCGTGACCGTCGTCGATGCGGTGAACGGGCTCTCGACCATCGATGCCTATCCGGAGGCCTACAAGCAGGTGGCTGTGGCTGACCGGCTGATCCTCACCAAGAAGACGCTCGCTGACGAGGCGACGATCGCAGCGCTCACCCAGCGCCTGCGGTCGCTCAATCCGCGTGCGCCAATCACCGATGGTGACGCTGCGGACGCCGGCTCTGCTGCCATGCTGGTCAACGGTCTCTACGATCCTGCAAGCAAGATCGCCGATGTCGATCGCTGGCTGAAGGACGAGATGGCGGCGGACGATCATCATCACCACGACCACCACCATGGTCACGACCATCATCACGGCCATGGCCATGATCACCATCACCATGCGCACGACGTGAACCGTCACGGCGCCTCGATCCGCTCTTATTCGATCCTGAATGACGAGCCGATCGATCCGATGGCGATCAATATGTTCATCGATCTCCTGCGCTCGACGCACGGCGAAAAGCTGCTGCGGATGAAGGCGATCGTGGCGCTCACCGACCGGCCGGACAAGCCGCTGGTGCTGCATGGCGTGCAGTCGATCTTCCATCCGCCGGTGCGCCTGCCGGCCTGGCCAGAAGGGTCGGATCGCAAGACGCGGCTGGTGCTGATCACGAAGGATCTGTCGGAGAGCTATGTGCGCGACCTGTTCGGTGCCTTCACCGGCAAGCTTGCGATCGACCGGCCGGACCGCGCCGCGATGATGGACAATCCGCTGTCCATTCCCGGCTTCAAGTTCTAACCAGTCTCGGCCTGGGTCTCGGTCTCGCCCTTGCGGATGTGAAAGCGGTGGCCGCCCTCCAGCCGCTCCTGCGCCAGCAATTGGTGGCCGTCTTCATTGCAGAAATGCGGAATGTCGATGCCGGCGAGGGGATCGCTGGTCTCTACGATCAGTTCGTCACCGGGCTTCAAGTCGGCCATGCGGCGGCGCGTCTTCAAAACGGGAAGGGGGCATTTCAGCCCCCTCAGATCGTATGTCGGCGCCTCGGGCATGCTCTTACCAGAGCTTCCAGAAAGGCTTCTTCGGTGCGACTTCGGGAGCCGCCTGTGCCGTCTGCGGTGCAGGGGCAAGCGGGTTCGGCTGCGGAACGGGGATAGCGGTTGTTCCTGGAGCCGGGGCCGCTGCCGTGGTGGCAGTAGTGGTCTGTGCGGCCTGGACCTGCGGATCGCCGTTCGGGTTGGTCGCCATCTGGTTGACGGCAGCGGTGCCGTTGGCGGGTGTCGACATTGCAGGGGGGACATCGTCGATGTCGAGCAGCTTGCCGGCCTTCAGGGCAGAACCCGTCGGTGCGAAAGCCAGATCATGCGAACGCGACTTGCGCAGGTCCGCCACCAGCGCCTTGCGTTCGGCTTCGGTCGGGTCGTACCAGATCTTGCCGTCGAATTTCTTCAGCGCCTTGGCATAGGCTGCGTCATAGGCCTCGTTGTAGCCGTTGAGCGCCACGGACAGGGCCGGAGGCGTGCTGACCGGCGGGCAGGCGCCCTGCGGATTGAAGCTCGATCCGGCCGGAGCCGTCTGGTTGAAGACATACTTCTTCTCGCAGACATTGACCTCGGGCGGACGCTTGGTCACTTCGAAATGGTCGTAGCCGACCTTCAGCGTCTTCCAGAAATCATAATGCGGGCTGTGGCGGTGGCGCGCCATGTTTTCCGCCGTCATGCGGAACGGGAAAGCCTGCAGCTGAACTGCCTGCTGGCCGCCCTTGAAGGCGTCACGCGCGAAGGCATAGATTTCCAGCATCTGGGCATCGGTCATGGAATAGCAGCCCGACGATGAGCAGGCGCCATGGATCATAAGATGAGAGCCGCTGCGGCCATTCGCACGGTCGAACTGGTTCGGGTATCCGGTGTTGATCGCGAGGAAATACTTGGAATTCGGATTCAGGTGATAAGGCGTCAGCGGATAGAAGCCTTCCGGCGCCTGGCGGTCGCCTTCCTTCACCTTCGGACCCAGCCTGCCCGACCAGGCACAGATGTCGTATTCCACGACCTTGTCGAAGCGGTTGTTGGTCTTTGCCTTCCAGACCTCGAGCTTGCCCTCTTCCTTGAAGATGCGGATCATGATCGGCGAGTTGCGATCCATGCCCTTCTTCTGGATTTCGGCAATCAGGCGAGCGGGCAGTGGCTGCGCGACCTTGTTGGATACCCGCGGCGTATCATAGGCCGCGCTTTCCAACGTGTCGTTGCAGCCAGCCAGGGCGGCGGCGAAAAACAGAACCAGGGCCGTCGATGTCAAGCGCATGCGCGAACGCTCTTTCCAGGAACACATGTTGCAGCTCGAAACGAGCCTTTTCATGCGTAGTTTAGAACTGCTTTCTTCACAAATTATAAACCAATCGCCACCGATTTCGCCATTGGTCTTCCGGCGCTAGTCCTGCAAAGCGGCGGAGTGATGGCGAATGGTCGCAGCCCTGAAGCGAAACCTCAGAGATTGCGGCCGATATCGAGGAACTTCTGGCGGCGGTCGGCGCGCAGCTTGTCGCCCGGCAGCGGGGTCAGTTCGGCAAGCGCGCTGGCGATCACGTCACCGGTCATGCCGATCACCCGGTCCGGAGCGCGATGTGCGCCGCCGACGGGCTCCGGAATGATCGCGTCGATGATGCCGAGACCCTTCAGATCTTCCGCCGTGATCTTCATGTTGGTCGCAGCTTCCTTGGCGCGGGTGGAATCGCGCCAGAGGATCGAGGCTGCACCTTCCGGCGAGATGACCGAATAGATCGCGTGTTCCAGCATGTAGACGCGGTTGCCGGTGGCGATCGCGATCGCGCCGCCCGAGCCGCCTTCGCCGATGACGACGGAGACCATCGGAACTTTGAGGCCGAGACACATCTCGGTGGAGCGGGCAATCGCTTCCGCCTGGCCGCGTTCTTCTGCACCAACGCCGGGGTAGGCGCCTGCCGTATCGATCAGGGTGATGACTGGCAGGCCGAAGCGGTCGGCCATTTCCATGACACGGATCGCCTTGCGGTAGCCTTCGGGACGCGGGCTGCCGAAGTTGTGCTTGATGCGCGACTTGGTGTCGTTGCCCTTTTCCTGGCCGATCACGGCGACAGGCTGGCCGCGGAAGCGGGCGAGGCCGGCCTGGATGGCAGCGTCCTCGGCAAACTTGCGGTCGCCGGCCAGCGGCGTGAATTCGGTGAACAGCGCTTCGGCGTAGTCGACGAAATGCGGACGCTGCGGATGGCGCGCGACCTGCGTCTTCTGCCAGGCGTTGAGCTTCGAATAGATCTCCACCATCGCCTCGTCGACGCGGCTTTCCAGCCGGCTGATTTCTTCAGACGTGTCGATGCTCTCGTCCTCTTCCGCGATCTTCTTCAGTTCGCGGATCTTGGCCTCGAGGTCGGAGATTGGCTTTTCGAAGTCGAGATAGTTGTGCATGAACTCCGTTCCGATCGTTCGTTCCTGGCGCTCGCCGCCCTCAGGAACCGGCTTTGCCGGTCCTAATCGGGGTTTTTGGCCTGTTTTGCAAGGGGGTGATGCGTATGCACCAGTTGCTGCAGGCGTTCATCGAGCACATGCGTATAGATTTGTGTCGTTGAAATGTCGCTGTGGCCGAGCAGTTCCTGCACGGCGCGAAGGTCTGCACCATTGCCGAGAAGGTGGCTTGCGAAGGCGTGTCTGAGCACGTGTGGAGATACGGCATTCGCCGACAAACCGGCCCGGATCGCCAGATCCTTGAGTTCACGGGCGAAGACCTGGCGGGGCACATGGCCTTCCTTGCTCGCTGCCGGAAAGAGGAAGGGACTGTCTGCGTGAACGGGATCGGCCCCCCGGATTTTACCGTATCGCGCCAGGGCCTCGATGGCTGTGCGCGACAGCGGCACCAGCCGTTCCTTGTTGCCCTTGCCGCGTACCAGAAGGAAGCGCCCTTCCTGGGTAAGGACCTTCACCGGAAGCGAGACAAGTTCGCTGACGCGCATGCCGGTCGCATAGAGAAGTTCGAGAAGGGCCAGTCTTCGGATCTTGGTTGGCTGATCCGGCCCCTCGAGGTTCGCCTCCGCTTCGGCCAGTGACAGGAGGCCCGTCACATCCTCGACCGAGAGCACCTTGGGCAGCGGCCGCGATTTCTTCGGCGCATCGAGGATCGATGTCGGATCGTCGCCGCGCAGGCCTTCCGCATAGAGAAACTTGTAGAACTGCCGCATGGCCGACAGGCGCCTTGCCTGGGAGGTCGGCTGGAAGCCGCGCCGGGCGAGGTCTGAAAGGTAGGCTGTGAGGTCGTCGCGTGCTGCCGCACCTAGGCTCACCTTCCGGCCGGACAGGAAGTCCGAGAGGTCGTCGAGATCGCGCTGATAGGAGATGAGCGTGTTTTCGGCTGCCCCGCGCTCTGCGCTCAGCATTTCCAGGAAGGCTTCGACGCGCGCGCTGCTGAGATCCGACATCAAGTGGTTCCTGCTACTGCTCGACCGGATTGATCCGCTCCGAGGGAATGCGCACGGTGACGTCCCGCTCCCGTGGCTCGACGAAGACCGCAAACGACCACATGGTCACATAGACCAGGCCGACGATGGTCCCGCAGACGAAGAGGAAGCGAAACAGTGTGGGCATGGTCGGTCCTTAACCTGTCGTCACAACACATAGGTTCAAGCATGGCGTTTACCAAGGCCGGGACAGGTCCCTTGGAATTGCAGCCATGGCTTGACGCTAGCCTCCTATATGTCAATAGGTCATGAAACAGTCGTGAACAGGCCGATGACCGATACGATCCTCAACCTTGCTCCCAGTCTGGGTGAGCGCGCCAAGGCGGCGCTCGGCAAACGCAATCTCGTTCTCGTCGGCCTGATGGGCGCTGGCAAGTCGGCGATCGGCCGCATCGTCGCGCAGCAACTCGGCCTGCCTTTCATCGACACCGATACCGAGATCGAGCGGGTCTCGCGCATGTCGATTTCCGAACTCTTTGCCGCTTATGGCGAAGAGGAGTTCCGGGCGCTCGAGACGCGAGTGATCAAGCGTCTGCTCAGAACCGGGCCACGCGTCGTATCAACCGGCGGCGGGGCCTTCATCAACGAAAAGACCCGCAAACAGATCGAGCGGGGCGGTGTTTCGGTCTGGCTGAGTGCCGACCTCGACGTGCTCTGGGAACGTGTCAACAAGCGGGATCATCGGCCGCTTCTGAAGACAGAGAACCCGAAGCAGACCCTTCAGGACCTGATGGACAAGCGTTATCCCATCTACGGGCTCGCCGACATCACCGTCCAATCGCGCGACGTGCGCAAGGAAGTCATCGCCAATGAGGTCCTGACCTCGGTGATCGAACATTTCGGCAAGGACAAGACGCAATGACGAAGCTCGAAACATCGGAACGCCTGGTGCATGTGCCGCTGGGCGAGCGCTCCTATGATATCCTGATCGGACCCGGCCTCATGGCGCGTGCCGGCGGCGAGATCACGAGCCGGATCAAGGGTCGCCGGGCCGCCATCGTCACGGACGAAAATGTCGGCGCGCGTTATCTCGACGGGTTGATGGACAGCCTGCAGACCGATGGCATCGAGGCAGTCTCGGTGACCCTCCCTGCCGGCGAGAAGACGAAGAGCTTTGACTATCTCACCAAGGTCTGCGACGTGCTGCTCGAAGCGCGCATCGAGCGCAACGACACGGTGATCGCACTTGGCGGTGGCGTCATCGGTGACCTCACCGGCTTTGCCGCCGGCATCGTCCGCCGTGGCGTGCGCTTCGTGCAGATCCCGACCTCGCTTTTGTCTCAGGTTGATAGCTCGGTTGGCGGCAAGACCGGCATCAATGCCCGTCAGGGCAAGAACCTCGTCGGCATCTTCAATCAGCCGGATCTCGTGCTCGCCGATACCGATGTGCTCGACACGCTGTCGGAGCGCGAATTCCGCGCCGGTTATGCCGAAGTTGCGAAATACGGCCTGATCGACAAGCCCGATTTCTTCGAATGGCTGGAGAACAACTGGCGCGATGTGTTTGCCGGCGGTGCGGCCCGCATCGAGGCGATTGCCGTCTCCTGTCAGGCCAAGGCCGATGTGGTGGCTGCCGACGAGCGTGAAAACGGTCGCCGCGCGCTGCTCAATCTCGGTCACACCTTCGGGCACGCGCTCGAAGCCGCAACTCAGTATGACAGCAGCCGTCTGGTGCATGGGGAGGGCGTGTCGATCGGCATGGTGCTCGCTCATCGCTTCTCGGCCCGCATGAACCTAGCAAGCCCGGATCTTGCGGATCGAGTCGAAGCGCATCTGAAGGCCGTCGGCCTGCCCACCCGCATGGATCAGATCCCCGGCGAACTGCCGCCGACGGAGGTGCTGATGGATGCCATCGCCCAGGACAAGAAGGTGAAAAGCGGCAAGCTCACCTTCATCCTCACCCGCGGTCTCGGCCAGTCCTTTGTCGCCGACGACGTGCCCGCCTCCGAAGTTCAGCGTTTTATCGAGGAGATGCGTCCATGATGATGATCGAGCAAATCCTTGCCAGTCTCGGCGAATACTGGCTGACCCTGGTCGCCATCCTGCTCTTGATCTGTGCCTCTGCCTTCTTCTCCGGGTCTGAGACAGCGCTTACTGCAACGTCTCGTGCGCGCATGCATAGCCTGGAGGTGAATGGCGATCTGCGCGCGGGCGTGGTCAATTTCCTGATCGAGCGGCGTGACAGGCTGATCGGTGCCCTGCTGATCGGGAATAACCTGGTCAACATTCTCGCCTCGTCCTTGACGACCAGCCTCTTCCTTGGCCTGTTCGGAGATTCAGGCGTCGCCATCGCAACGCTTCTGATGACGGTCCTGCTCGTCATCTTCTCGGAAGTTCTGCCGAAGAGCTGGGCGATCTCGACACCAGAGCGGTTTGCATTGTTTGTGGCGCCGCTCGTGCGCCCCTACGTGGCGGTTGTCGGTCCGCTCTCCAGCCTCGTCAACTGGATCGTGCGCAAGCTGCTCGGCCTGTTCGGCGTCTCGATTTCCGGCGAGGCCTCTATGCTTTCGGCCCATGAAGAGCTGCGCGGCGCAGTCGCCCTCCTGCATCGCGAGGGGTCCGTTATCAAGGCAGACCGTGACCGTCTCGGCGGCGTTCTCGATCTTGGCGAGCTCGAAGTCTCCGATATCATGATCCACCGCACCGCGATGCGGGCCGTCAATGCCGACGAGCCGCCGGAAGTTGCGATCCGCAATATCCTCGAAAGCCCCTATACCCGCATGCCGGTCTGGCGTGGGGCGACCGACAATATCATTGGCATCATCCACGCGAAGGACCTGATCCGGGCGCTGGCCGAGCCGAATGTCGAGCCGCAGGATCTCGATATCGTCAAGATCGCGCAGAAGCCCTGGTTCGTGCCCGATACGACGAACCTCAAGGACCAGCTCAACGCCTTCCTGCGTCGCAAGACCCATTTTGCCGTCGTCGTCGATGAATATGGCGAAGTGCAGGGCGTGGTCACGCTCGAAGACATTCTGGAAGAGATTGTCGGCGACATTTCCGACGAACACGATCTGGAAATCCAGGGCGTGCGGCAGGACAGCGACGGCTCGATCGTCGTCGATGGCGGTGTGCCGATCCGCGACCTCAACCGCGCCATGGACTGGCTGTTGCCGGACGAAGAGGCGACCACGATTGCCGGCCTCGTCATCCACGAGTCGAAATCGATCCCCGAGGAGCGCCAGGCTTTCACCTTCTACGGCAAGCGCTTCATCGTGTTGAAGCGCGAGAAGAACCGCATCACGCGGCTGCGCATCCGCCCGATCGACGCCGCCGAACCGGCGGAATGATCGTATCCGAGTTTACCAGCGTGTGGGCTCGCCCGGGGCGGCGGGCTCGATGGCGAGTGCATGCAGTCCGGCATCAAGCTCCGGCTTCAGGAGATCGGTCACGGCCCTGTGGCGGGCGAGCCGTGTCATGCCCTCAAAGGCCGCCGCGACGATCCGCACACGCATATGGGTCTCGCCGGTGCCGGTGATATCAGGCTGGTGGCCGGCATGGTGGTGGCTCTCGTCTAACACGACGAGGCGTTCGGGGCTGAAAGCCTCCGTGAGACGGGTCTCGATCCGGCTCTTTACCGACATGGTCTGCCTCTTCCTGCTGCTTCGCAAAACGCCCCACAAAGCGCGTAACAAACCGGTTTGTCAATTCTTGTCCGCCTTCAGCCTACGCCCCATAATTACGGCATGAAACTCGACTCGAAATACTTCGATCGGATCCGGACCCGGCGAAAGCGGGAGGCCGAGCCCGAGCCATCCAATCCAGTGTGCCAATGGGACGGCTGCGACAAGCCGGGTGCTCATCGCGCACCTGTGGGCCGCCATGCCGAAGGCCAGTTCTTCCTTTTCTGCTTCGAGCACGTGAAGGACTACAACAAGGGCTACAACTACTTCTCCGGCCTGTCGGACACCGAGATCGCGCGTTACCAGAAGGAGGCGATTACAGGTCATCGCCCCACCTGGACCGTTGGCGTCAACAAGGCGGCGAAAGCAAGCCCGCTTCACTCCACCATGCGCTCCGGTTCGGCTGCGTCACAGGCGCGCATGAAGGACCCCTTCGGCTTCGTCCAGCAAGGGCGCGGCGGTGCGTCGCGCTATCAGGCGGCGGATCGAAAACTCAAGACTCTCGAGGCGAAAGCCCTTGATACGCTTGGGCTTAACGTCAGCTCCACGCCGACCGACATCAAGACCCGCTACAAGGAGCTTGTAAAAAAACACCATCCTGACGCAAATGGCGGAGACAGGGCTTCTGAAGAGCGTTTTCGCGCTGTCATTGAAGCCTACAAATTGTTAAAGCAGGCCGGTTTCTGTTAGTCCAAACATACAGCAGCGATGAGATGCGGCCGGTCGGTGGCGCCCGGCATGGAGAAACGATGAGCAAAATTGATCTTGATATTACCAATCTCCCCGACACCACCGTGTCGGTGCGCGAAGTGTTTGGTATCGACAGTGACATCCGGGTGCCTGCCTATTCCAAGGGTGACGCCTATGTGCCGGATCTCGATCCGGATTATCTCTTCGACCGTGAAACCACGCTCGCCATTCTCGCCGGCTTTGCCCACAATCGCCGCGTCATGGTCTCCGGCTTCCACGGCACGGGCAAGTCGACGCATATCGAGCAGGTCGCGGCCCGCCTCAACTGGCCTTGCGTGCGCGTCAACCTCGACAGCCATGTCAGCCGTATCGATCTCGTCGGCAAGGACGCCATCGTCCTCAAAGACGGCAAGCAGATCACCGAATTCAAGGACGGAATCCTGCCCTGGGCCTACCAGCACAATGTCGCGCTCGTCTTTGACGAATATGATGCCGGCCGCCCGGACGTCATGTTCGTCATCCAGCGCGTTCTGGAATCGGCCGGCCGTCTGACCCTGCTCGACCAGAGCCGCGTCATTCGTCCTCACCCCGCTTTCCGCATCTTCGCGACCGCCAACACGGTTGGCCTCGGCGACACGACCGGCCTCTATCATGGCACGCAGCAGATCAACCAGGCCCAGATGGACCGCTGGTCGATCGTCACCACGCTGAACTATCTGCCGCACGACAAGGAAGTCGACATCGTCTCCGCGAAGGTGAAGAGCTTCGGCTCGACCGCCGAGGGTCGCGACACGGTCTCGCGCATGGTTCGCCTTGCCGACCTCACGCGCGCCGCCTTCGTCAATGGCGATCTCTCGACCGTTATGAGCCCGCGTACCGTCATCACCTGGGCCGAAAACGCCGAGATCTTCGGCGATGTCGCCTTTGCCTTCCGCGTCACCTTCCTCAACAAGTGTGACGAGCTGGAGCGTACGCTGGTCGCCGAGCAGTATCAGCGCGCCTTCGGCGTGGAACTCAAGGAAAGTGCGGCCAATATCGTACTCGGCGCATAAGGACTGAGAAGCATGGCAGGGCGCGGCGACAATTCGAAGGCCAAGGCTGGCGGCGGGGTGGATACCGAGCCGCTGCGCCGTGCCATCACCGGCTGCGTGCGCTCGATCGCGGGTGATCCGCAGGTCGAAGTCGCCTTCGCCAATGATCGCCCCGGCATTGCCGGTGAGCGCATCCGCCTGCCGGATATCTCCAAGCGCCCAACCGCCCATGAACTCGCCGTGACCCGAGGTCTCGGCGACAGCATGGCGCTTCGTATCGCCTGTCATGACCAGAAGGTGCATGCCAGCATGGCGCCGCAGGGTGCCGATGCCCGTGCCATTTTCGATGCCGTGGAGCAGGCCCGCGTTGAGTCGCTCGGCTCGTTGCGCATGCCCGGCGTCGCCTCGAACATCCAGTCGATGAACACCGAGAAATATGCGAAAGCCAATTTCTCGACCATCAGCCGTCAGGAAGATGCGCCGATCGGCGAAGCCGTCGCCATGCTGGTGCGCGAAAAGCTCACCGGTCAGAAGGCCCCTGACTCTGCCGGCAAGGTGCTCGATCTCTGGCGTCCGTTCATCGAGGACAAGGCCGGTGCCGACCTCGATAACCTTGCCACCGTCATCGAAGACCAGCAGGCCTTCTCCCGCGTGATCCGCCACATGCTGTCGGCCATGGAAATGGCTGAGGACATGGGCGACGATAAGGAGCAGAGCGAGGACGAGCAGTCAACCGACGAGGAGCAGCCGCGCAGCGGCGAGCAGGACCAGGAGTCGTCGGAAGACGAAGCCGGTCAGGATTCCGCCCCCGCAGAAGAAAGCGAAGCCTCGCAGGAACAGCTCGACGACGGCGAGATGGATGGTGCCGAGATTTCCGAAGAGGAGATGTCGGACGAAGGCGATGACGATAGCGAGACGCCTGGCGAAATGCGCCGTCCGGCGACCCCTTTCGACGATTTCAACGAGAAGGTCGACTACAAGATCTTCACCCAGGAATTCGACGAGGAAATCACCGCCGAAGAACTCTGCGACGAGGCAGAGCTCGACCGCTTGCGTGCCTTCCTCGACAAGCAGCTTGCGCATCTGCAGGGCGCCGTCGGACGCCTCGCCAACCGTCTGCAGCGCCGCCTGATGGCGCAGCAGAACCGCTCCTGGGACTTCGACCTCGAAGAGGGTTACCTCGATCCGGCCCGCCTGACGCGCCTGATCATCGATCCCATGCAGCCGCTCTCCTTCAAGAAGGAGAAGGACACCAAGTTCCGCGATACCGTCGTGACGCTGGTGATCGACAATTCCGGCTCGATGCGCGGCCGTCCGATTACGGTTGCCGCCTCCTGCGCCGATATTCTCGCCCGCACGCTCGAGCGTTGCGGCGTCAAGGTCGAGATCCTCGGCTTTACGACCAAGGCCTGGAAGGGCGGGCAGTCCAGAGAGAAGTGGCTCGCAGGCGGCAAGCCGCCGGCGCCCGGTCGTCTCAACGACCTGCGCCACATCATCTACAAGTCGGCGGACGCCCCCTGGCGCCGGTCGCGCCGCAATCTCGGCCTGATGATGCGCGAAGGCCTGCTCAAGGAAAACATCGACGGTGAAGCGCTGATGTGGGCGCATAACCGTCTGATCGGCCGCCGCGAACAGCGCAAGATCCTGATGATGATTTCGGATGGTGCGCCGGTCGACGATTCGACGCTGTCGGTGAACCCCGGCAACTATCTCGAGCGCCATCTGCGTGCCGTCATCGAGCAGATCGAAACCCGCTCGCCGGTCGAGCTGCTCGCCATCGGTATCGGCCACGATGTCACCCGCTACTATCGCCGCGCCGTCACCATCGTCGATGCGGACGAGCTGGCAGGTGCTATGACCGAACAGCTTGCCTCGCTCTTCGAGGAAAAGCCCTCTGGCGGCACAGGTCGGGCGCGCCTGCGTGCCTGAGCGATCCGCACGGATGCTGGCGAGCGCCTGCGCGCTCTCCGCCCTCGTGGCGCTCGCGTCCTGCACGCCGGCTACGATACCCCCAGGTGAAATGCTGCCGATCGCCGTCGAAAGCAGCGTGATCGACGATCTCGGCGGTAATCCGACGCTGGCGCCGGGCCTTGCTTTTCTCGGCGGTATCGAGCTGTCGTCATCGGAGCCGCTCTTCGGCGCGTTCTCCTCGATCCGCTTCCGCGACGACAAATCCTTCCTCGGCGTCTTCGATACCGGCTACTGGATCGAGGGGCGCATCCTGCGCGATTCCGAGGGGCATCTGTCCGGGGTCGAGGCTGTCCGTCTCGCGCCGCTTCTCGACGCCTCGGGGCGCGAGAGCCGAAGCAAATTCCAGGTCGATGCCGAGAGCCTGGCTCTGGATGGTGATCGCGGATTTGTCGGCTTCGAGCAGCGCCATCGTGTTCTCGCCTATGCACCGCTCTCTGATCTCGGCAAGGCGCTGCCGTCCGCTCCGCTCGCCTTCCCCTTCGATCTCGACATCCTGCACAGCAATGGCGGTTTCGAATCCCTCGTGATTGCGCCGAAGGGCAGCCCGGTTGAGGGTGCGCTGGTCGCAATCTCGGAGAAGAGCTTCGACGAGAACGGCAATCTCTATGCCGCCATCGTTGGTGGAGCGCTCACCGGTGAATTCCGCGTGCGCCCACGTGACGACTTCGAGATCACCGATGCCACGTTCCTCCCCGATGGCGATCTACTCCTGCTCGAACGCCGTTTCTCGATCGCGACCGGCGTCGGCATGCGGTTGCGCCGCATCGAGGGCGCGAGCATAAGGCCGGACGCCGTGGTCGACGGAGAAATCCTGTTCGAAGCGAATTACCGCTCGCAGATCGACAATATGGAAGGCCTCGATGCCATCCCGGAGGCGGACGGCTCCGTCCGCCTGATCGTCGTGTCGGACGACAACCATTCGATCCTGCAGCGCAGCCTGATGCTTGAGTTCCGCTTGGAAAAGTGACGCATGTCGGGCGCATTTTCCCGCGCGTTCGAAAAGCACCTGTTAACGGACAATCCAAGATCCCCTGTCGCGACCCCGCCGTGCGGTTGTCATTTTTGCCGATCCCAATCAGGCTGATCCCGATATCGTCAAGGACAGGGCCAATTTGAGCGCACAGGATCAGGAGATCGCCGTCAGTCAGTCCATCCCCAGGCCCCTGCGCGTATTGCTGGCCTGTTTGGCAGTTGGGCTGCTGTTTGTGTTGTGGGGTGAGTTGGGAGGAGGCCTGTGGCCTTTCTCAACGTTGACACCGTTCTTCGCCATCATCGTTGTCGGCGGTTCGGGTGTTTTGCTGAGCTTTCTGGTTTTTTCGGTCGCCGGACCGGATGAGCGCTGGACCTTTCGTCCTGGCATCATCGACGTGGAGCAGCGGCTGTTTGATCGCCGACACGTTTTCCAGTTGTCACCAGAAGACGGCGACTGTCAGGTCGTCAAGTCAGACACATCAGACTCGGGCGAGAGTTGGCACATCGTCATTAGGCTGAATACGCCTATTCCGGCGCCGGAGGATCCGCTGTTTCGTCTGGTGCTCAGCCTGTTCGGATGGAGATCCCGAACGCAACTGTCTTCTCCAGCTTTTTCCTGCGAGGACAGGGCGCAGCATGCCCTCGACGTGCTTTTGCGAGAGCGCGGAGAGCCGGGATCTGCGTGATCTCGGCTCTCTAAGGCTGTAGACGCCTCAGGCCGAACGAGCGGCCGTCGGCATGGGCCGTACAACGCTCATCAAGGCGCCGTAGGGCAGAAGCATGATCACGCCGATCAGCATCTTCACGCCGAAGTCGGCGATCGCCCAGGAGATCCAGCGCGGTGCTTCCGCCGACATGACGCCGAGGATCGGGGCGGCGGCGATCGCGAAGTCGTCATTCGGGCCGATGAAGCCGAAGACGGGTGCGAAGGACAGCGAGAAGAAGATCACCGTGTCGAGCGCCGAGCCGATCAACGAGCCCATCAGCGGCGCCTTCCACCAGGACTGCTGGCGAAGCCGGTTGAAGACCGAGATGTCGAGAAGCTGGCCGACCAGGAAGGCCGTGCCGGACGCGACCGCGATGCGCGGCGTGGCAAGCAGGATCGACAGGAGAACGCCGGCGATAAAGCCGACAAGCACCACGCGGCGCGCAACCTGAGGGCCGAACTGACGATTGGTCAGGTCGGTGACGAGGAAGGCGATCGGATAGGTGAATGCGCCGAAGGTCAGGAGATCGGCGAGATTGATTCCGGCCAGGACGCCGTTGACCGGGTGCTGGACGAGAAAGTTCGATGCGACGACGATGGTCGTCATCAGAAGGCTGTAGATAAAGAAATAGCGCTTGTTCAGCATTTTTTTATCCTGGGTGATGCCACCAGTTGGAGGGACAATACTGTAAAGGGCGGACGTGCACGCCAGGCATTTGGCCTGCATGAACATCCCAAACGAAAAGGCTTGCCCGGCGAACCGGTCAAGCCTTTCGAAAGTTTGGCCGAATGACGCTATTAAGCGGCTTCAGCGGTCTTCTTGACGATCTGGCGACGCAGCAGACGAGCGCGCATGCTCAGGTCGTTTTCAGAAGCCTTGATCAGGAATGCGTCGAGACCACCGCGATGCTCGACCGTGCGCAGGGCAGCAGCCGAAACGCGCAGGCGGAAGCGCTGGTTCAGAGCGTCCGAGATCAGCGTGACGTCGCACAGGTTCGGAAGGAACCGGCGCTTGGTCTTGTTGTTCGCGTGGCTCACGTTGTTGCCCGACTGGACGCCCTTGCCGGTCAATTCGCAACTGCGGGACATGGTACACCTATTGTTTTTCTAGGCCATCGCATCGCTTCCGGCCAAATGCCGGCGAGGCAATCCAACAGCGTCTGATTGGAAAGTTGCGGTTCTATAGTCAGTGAGAACCGGCGCGTCAAGCCAAACCTTGGATTTTCCGGGCGGCAGGGCGGGTGTAGGATATTTTCTTGCCACAGTCCACGGCGAGACTGCATGTTCTCGACGCCGGTTCGCCGGCATTGCCCTGATGGAGATGGCCTTTGCGTCCGACCGGCTTCCTGACCGCCTTCCTCGTCCTTGTCGCCGGTGGTGCCGGTGCTGCCGATTATCGCTACGACACGTCCTACAAGGTTTCTCTCGGTGTCTTGCCGATTGCCCGCATGACATTCCAGACAGCCGTCGAAAACGAGCGATACACGATTTCCGGCCAGTTTCATTCGTCGAGCCTCGTTGACATCGTGCGCGAGGTTTCTGCCGACAGCACCGTGTCTGGCCGCATGTCCGGCGGAGCCATGAGCCCGGAGCGCTATGTGCTCGATTACAAGAGCGGCAAGCGCAATCACGTCTACGAGGTGCTTTTTGCCGGCGGCAATGTGGTGGAAACCAAGGTGACGCCGGAGCGGCCGAAGCCGGATAGCTGGGTGCCGGTTCCGCCAGCCGATCTGCGGTCGGTCTTCGATCCGATCGGCGCCCTGCTCATTCCCGGCGATGCGGATGTCTGCGCGCAGACGCTGCCAGTCTATGACGGTGAGAGCCGGATGGATCTGGTGCTCTCCCCCAATCGCTCCGAGAGTTTCTCAGCGGGCCGTGCCAAGGGCGAGGCGATCGTCTGTTCTGTGCGTTACGTGCCGAAGTCCGGCTATCGCAAGGGACGCAAGGACATCGAATATTTGAAGTCGGTCACCGGCATGGAGATCTGGTTTGCCAAGACGGCGACGCTGAAGCTATATGCTCCAGTCTATGCGAAGATCCCAACCCGCTATGGGACGGTGCATGTGACCGCAGAAAAGTTCGACGGCTAATTTCAGCGGGCGAGCCCCGCATCAGGGGATTGCATGAAGACCAAGGCAACGCTCATCGGGTTCACGGCGATCCTGATGTGGTCCTTTCTCGCCCTCATGACGGCAGCCTCCGGCACCATGCCGCCTTTCCAGCTCTCCGCGATCACCTTCGCCATCGGCAGCCTGCCGGGCATCGCACTCTTCATTGCCCGGCCTGAGCGGTTGAAGGAATTGCGCCAGCCGCCGAAGGTCTGGCTCGTCGGTGTCGGCGGTCTCTTCGGCTACCATTTTCTCTACTTCACGGCCCTCAGAAATGCGCCGGCCGTCGAGGCCGGGCTCATCGCCTATCTCTGGCCGCTCCTGATTGTCGTCGGCTCGGCCCTCCTGCCGGGCGAGAGGCTCGGCTGGCACCATATCGTCGGGGCGCTCTGCGGTCTTGCCGGCACCGTGCTGATCGTCGGCAAGAATGGCTTCGCCTTCGATCCAGCCTATAGCCTCGGCTATCTCACCGCTTTCCTCTGCGCCTTCACCTGGGCTGCCTATTCGCTTGTCAGCCGCAAGTTCGAGAAGGTCTCGACCGATGTGGTCACCGGCTTCTGCCTTGCCACCTCGATCCTGTCGCTCTTTTGCCACCTGGCGCTCGAGACCACCGTCTGGCCGGATACGACGGGGCAATGGGCGGCGGTGGTTGGCCTTGGGCTGCTGCCGGTCGGGCTTGCCTTCTATGTCTGGGACTATGGCGTGAAGAACGGCGACATCCAGATTCTCGGCGCATCCAGCTATGCGGCACCGCTTCTCTCGACCCTGATCCTGATCATTTTTGGCTTTGGCGAGATTAGCGTCAGAATTGGCCTGTCCTGCCTGCTCATCACCGGTGGCGCCGTGCTTGCCGCTCGCGATATGGTCTTCAGGAAAACGGAACGGCCGACCTGACGGGAGATTGAATGGCGACTGCGACCGGCATCCTCTGTCTGTCGGTCGCGCTCGGTACCAGCTATCTCTGGATCCTGCCGCAGGACAAGACCGTGTTCCGGGCCTTCTGGAAGACGCTGCCGGTCTTGCTGCTTGCGCTCTACGCCTTTCTCATTGGCGCCCACCCCCTGCTGGTCGCGGCACTGGCGCTCGGCGCGCTGGGTGACTGGTCGCTGGCCTTCGAGGGGGACCGGGCCTTTGTCGGCGGGGTCGCGTCCTTCCTGTCTGCCCATGTCGCCTATGTCGCGCTGCTCGCCACCATCACCGATCCCGAGGTCGCCTTTGCCGAACCGTGGCGGGTGGTAGCGGGCCTGCTCGTTGCACTCGTGACAACAGGCGTTCTCATGCGCATCTGGAAGCCAGCCGGCCGGCTGGCGCTCCCGATCGGCATCTACGTGCTCTTGTTCATGGTGCTTGTCTGGCTGACGCTCGGCCTTGCCAATCCACTCGTCTTCGTCGGCGCGAGCCTGTTCATCCTCTCCGACATCGTGCTGACGATCCGGAAATACTGGACGGGCCCCGGCCACAGGATCGATGGCGCCGCTGCCTATTTCGTCTGGGTCACCTATTATGCCGCGCAGGTGATCCTGACGCTGACACTGTCTGAGGCCTGACCTTCAGGCTTGCTGGCCAGGCGCCCAGCCGGGCGGTGCCATCTCGAAGACCGCGAAGTCGAAGCCCGGGGCGACGGTGCAGCCGACCAGGGTGAAATCACCGAGGCTTTCAGCCGCCTGCCATTCGTCTGCATCGATGATCGCCTGGGGTCGCTCGCCTGCAGCCAGGTCGAGACCCAGGACCACAGTCTCGTGATGCACACCGTCTTTCGACCGATGCAGCGCGAGCGGTGCGCCGGCATAATAGTGCCAGGCTTCGGCCGCATCCTTCACTTTGTGCCAGTGCGATCTCTCGCCCTTCTCCAACAGGTAGTAGATCGCCGTCGAGTGGCCGCGCGGGCCGCCGTGTTCGTCGCGATACGTCTCCACATACCAGCCGCCCTCGGGATGGCGCTGCATGCCGAGGGTTTCGATGATGTCGGCTGCCTGCATCAAAATGTGTCCTTGCGTTTGCGGATCTCGGCGAAGACCTCGTCATTGGTCGCACCTTCCATGCCGAGTGTCCGGCGTATATCCGGGTCGCCTGCGCGCAGGAAGGGATTGGTCTCCTTCTCCAGCCCGATCGTTGTCGGAATGGTGAAGTCGCCACGTGCCCGCTGGGATTCGATCAGCTCCGCTCTGGACCTAAGACGCATGTTCTCAGGGTCGATGGTCACGGCGAAGCGCGCATTGGAAAGCGTGTATTCGTGGCCGAAATAGACGATCGTTTCGTCGGGCAGGGCGGCCAATTTCTGCAGCGAATGCCACATGTCGAGCGCCGAGCGTTCGAACAGGCGCCCACAGCCGAGTGCAAACAGCGTGTCGGCGGCAAAGAGCAGCATGTCGTCGGGGAAGTGGTAGCAGATATGGCCTGCCGTATGCCCCGGCGTTTCGATGACGCGCACCGGCCGTTTGCCGAAGGTGAATTCGTCACCGTCACCGACGGTCCGGTCGATACCGGGGATCGCGGCAGCCTCGTTGCGCGGGCCGATGATTTGGCAGCCGTATTTTTCCTTCAGCGCCAGATTGGCCTCGACGTGGTCGCCGTGGTGATGCGTGGTCAGGACATGGGTGATCGTCCATCCGCGCTTCTCCGCCGCCTTGACGATCGGATCGAGTTCCGGCGCATCGATTGTCGCCGTCTCGCCCGTTTCCGGGCAGTGAAGAAGTACGCCGAAGTTGTCACTTCGGCAGATGAAAGCTTCAATCTGCAGTGATTTCATTGTCGACCCGCTTTTTTATGTCCCACCTCGTTGCTGCGAATGTACCCTCTCGCGGCTTGAAGTCCAATGATGGGCTGCTAACAATAAGTTCATGCATGTCGATATCGTCGATCTGAGGCAGTTTTATTATACGATGCTCGGCCGCGTGGCCGAGCAGTCGATCGCGCTGGCCGTTTCTTCGGTGTGGGCACGGCTCCCGCAGGAGCGGCTGGTCGGCATCGGCTACTGCATTCCCTTTCTCGAACGCTTCCGCGCCGATACCGAGCGCACCATGGCCTTCATGCCGGCCGGGCAGGGGGCGGTGAACTGGCCGGTCGGGGAGCCGTCCGCCACGGCTCTGGTCTTCGATGAGGAGCTTCCGCTGCCGGACAGTTCCGTCGACCGCGTGCTGATGGTCCATTCGCTGGAATTTGCCGAGAACCCGCGTGAAACGCTGAAGGAAGTCTGGCGGGTGCTGGCACCCGGCGGTCGCCTTGTCATTGTCGTGCCCAATCGTCGTGGCGTCTGGGCGCGCATGGAGCACACGCCCTTCGGCTCCGGCCGGCCTTATTCGCGCGGGCAGCTGACCTCGCTCTTGCGCGAGACCAATTTCACACCTGGCGCCTCCGCCGAGGCCTTGTTCTTCCCGCCGTCGAAGATCCGGGCGATCCTCAGGCTCCGGCGCGGCTTCGAGCGTCTCGGCCGGATCCTCTGGCCCGCCTTTTCCGGCGTCATCGTGGTGGAAGCCCAGAAACGCCTCTATCAGGGCCTGCCCGTCGCCTCGCGCGCCTCGCGTCGTGTCTTTGCACCGGTGCTCGCACCGCAGGGCGTTCCGACGACACGTAGCCGGTCCCCCGAGGTCTGAAACGCCTGTTGTGCGGGGCGTCCCCTGGACAGGCTGCGGCGCTCGCCCGCCTCGACAAAGCGCGGTTTCCGCAGTAATCCCAATCCCATGTGAAGGGGTGGCCTCTTGCCATCCAACGGCCGGGAATGAGCCTCATGAACGCCTCGACGAAGCCGACACCCCGTCCCGGGGTCATGGAGATCGCCGCCTATGTTCCTGGCAAGGACCATGCGGGCGGGGTTTCCCGCGTCTTCAAGCTGTCGTCCAATGAAACGCCTGTTGGTCCAAGCCCCAAGGCCATGGACGCCTTCCGCATGGCTGCCGAAACGCTGGAGATCTATCCCGACGGACAGGCCCGCATGCTCCGGGATGCGATTGCCGAGGTGCATGGGCTGAACCCTGCCAACATCCTCTGCGGCAATGGTTCGGGCGAATTGCTGGCGCTGCTTGCCAATATCTATCTCGGCCCCGGCGACGAAGCCATCATCACACAGCATGGTTTCCTGCTCTACCGCATCCAGATCCTGGCATCAGGCGGAACGCCCGTGACGGTCAAGGAAACCGATCGGCGCGTCGATGTCGATGCTATCCTTGCCGCCGTCACCGAGCGGACGAAGATCGTCTTCCTGACCAATCCCGGCAACCCGACAGGCACCTACGTGCCCTATGCCGATATCAAGCGTCTGCATGCGGCCCTGCCTGCGCATGTCATCCTGGTGCTTGACGCCGCCTATGCTGAATATGTCCGCCGAAACGACTACGAGGCCGGCATCGAGTTGGTCTCCGCCAACCGCAACGTTGTGATGACCCGCACCTTCGCCAAGGTCTACGGGCTTGCGGCGCTGCGCATCGGCTGGATCTATGGCCCCGCCGAAATCATCGACACGATGAACCGGGTGCGCGGTCCGTTCAACATCAATACGCCCGCGCTTTTCGCGGGGGCTGCCGCCATGCGCGATCAGGCGCATGTGGCGAAAGCCGTGGAACACAATCAGGTCTGGCTTGCCCGGGTGTCCGAAACGCTGTCGGCGCTTGGCCTCGAGGTCACGCCCTCTGTCACGAATTTCATCCTCATCCACTTCCCCGACCGGGACGGAAAGCGGGCATCCGATGCTGATGCCTTCCTCACATCGCTCGGCTTCGTCTTGCGCGCCGTCTCGTCCTATGGTTTTCCCAATGCACTCCGCATGACGATCGGCAGCGACGAGGCCAATACCGGCGTCATCGCCGCCCTCGCTGAATTCATGGAACGCACGTGATGTCTGAAATCTTGTTCGACCGCATCGCCCTGATCGGTATCGGCCTCATCGGCTCGTCGATCGCCCGCGACGTCAAGAAGCTTGGGCTGGCGAAAGAGGTTGTCATTTCGACCCGCAGTCCTGAAACGCTGAAGCGGGCGGAAGAGCTGGAGCTCGGCACGGCTTACGTCGCCTCCGCAGCCGATGCCGTGAAGGATGCCGATCTCGTCATCGTCTCTGTGCCGGTCGGTGCTTCGGAAGCGGTCGCCCAGCAGATCGCACCGAACCTGAAACCCGGCGCCATCGTCACCGATGTCGGCTCGACCAAGGCCTCCGTCATCGCGCAGATGGCGCCGCATATGCCTGACGGCGTGCATTTCATTCCCGGCCATCCGCTGGCGGGTACGGAGAAGTCAGGCCCCGACGCCGGTTTCCCGGGCCTCTTCAAGGGGCGCTGGTGCATCTTCACGCCGCTCGAAGGCACTGATAGCCAGGCGATGGCCCGTCTGCGTGGCTTCTGGGAGGCGCTGGGATCGATGTGTGACGAGATGGATCCGCAGCACCACGACAAGGTGCTCGCAATCGTTTCGCACCTGCCGCACATCATCGCCTACAACATCGTCGGCACGGCGGACGATCTGGAAACGGTGACGGAATCGGAAGTCATCAAGTATTCGGCCTCGGGTTTCCGCGATTTCACCCGTCTTGCTGCCTCGGACCCGACGATGTGGCGGGATGTTTGCCTGCACAACAAGGATGCGATCCTGGAAATGCTGGCGCGCTTTTCGGAAGACCTCGCCTATTTGCAGCGGGCGATCCGCTGGGGCGAGGGCGACAAGTTGTTCGAACTCTTCTCGCGCACCCGCACCATCCGTCGCTCGATCGTCCAGGCCGGCCAGGATGTCGACGTGCCGGACTTCGGCCGTCACGCGCTGGACAAGTGAACCGTCTCCGCCGCGTCAGAGCGGCGGGATCTGACCGAGCGGGATAAAGCCGAGCATCGCAACGCCGTTTTCGATGGTGATCTCGGCCTCGCTGTTGTCGCGGCCGAAGGCCAGCGCCCGCAGCACGTTGGCGACATTGTCGATCATGTCTGACTGATCCGGATAGGCCGTCTTCACGGCATCCCGCCAGGCGCGGACCTGTTCGACCTGCAGCTTGATCCGTCCGGAAATCATCCCGTCATCGCCCACCTGGAAGGGGCCGCTCAGGGTCAGCACGCGGCCTTCGCCGAGATCGACGACCATGCGGCGGATTTCGCCTTTGGTGCCGTAGAGCCGCTGATCCTGCGCCACTCTCGGATCGAGCAGGCCACCCTTGTCGGCGAGCGTGGCGTCGAGGCTTGCGGAGATCGGTGGCAGCGCAATCTTCTCGCCGCCGATGGAAACGCCGAGATCCCGGATGATCGTCGCGTAGTCGAGATTGCCGTCGTTCTGGCGCACATGCGACTGGGCGCTGGGTGCCGTCACCTGCAGCGCGAGACTTGAGACTGTCGAGGTCACCGTCGCGTTCAAGCCCTCCAGCATCAGCGAACTGCGCGACAGGCCCGAGAGCCCGATGCGGAAGCTCGACTGCATGTTGGTCCAGTCGAGTGCGGTGTTGAAGCCGAGTGCCGAGCGGATCTCCGCCGGTGCATCCATTTCCCAGACCACATGGCCGGGATTGTAGATCTGGGCTGCCGCCCGCACCGGACCGAAAGAGGCGGCGACCCCTTGGAAATGATCGTCGAAGGCGAGGCGGGAGCAGTTGAGCCGGAAGCGGAAGGGATAGCCGCCCATCGTTGCGTCTTCACAGGAGGCGGTGACGCCTGCCGGATTTCCGCCGCCGAAGAAGGTCAAAATGCGATTCTTCAGGAATTCTGCAGCGAAATACCACCCGACGCTATAGACAGCGATGACGAGGACGATCAAAACCCCGAGCCGGACAACCTTTCGGCTGATCGGGCTTTCCGGCGCGGTCGACATGGCCATGGGTGCTCCTCGTTTCGAACTTCTCGTGTCTTTGATTGGCGTGCGATATGGACGAATTTTGGGTCTTTGGCTACGGCTCGCTGATGTGGAATCCCGGCTTTCCCTATGAGGAACGGGTGCTTGCCCGTCTCGGAGGCTATCGCCGCTCGCTCTGCGTCCGCTCCTATGTCCACCGTGGCACCGAAGAGCGACCGGGGCTGGTGCTCGGGCTTGATCGCGGCGGTTCCTGCAAGGGCGTCGCCTTTCGCGTGGCGCCTGCTGACTGGCAGTCCACCGTGGACTATCTGCGCGAACGCGAACTCGTCACCAGTGTCTATCTCGAACGCACCGTCCGTACCCGTCTTGCCGATGGTCGCGATGTCCGCGCCCTGACCTACGTCATCGACCGTGCCCATTCGCAATATGCCGGCGCCGTCACCGTCGAGGAAGCGGCCCGCGTCGTCCAAGGCGCCGTCGGCCGCTCGGGCCCCAATCCGGTCTATGTCGCGAATACCGTCGCGCATCTCCGCGAGCTCGGCATTCGCGATCACTGGCTCGAAAGCGTGGCTTCAGCGGTCGTCAGCGATCCCGCCGACGACTGATCCTTTAGGCAAGAATGCCCTCAGAGCGCTCCGAGTTCCCTCAGCCTGTTTTCGGCGGTCGGTGGCAGGGGGAGATGCGGGTTGTCCTTGACCGTCTTCACCAGCAATTCGTCGCTAGCTGCCTCCAGCCGCTCGATCAGCGTCTCATGGAAGACATCGGGATCGAGGCCCGGCTCGATCGGCGGCAGGATGCGCACGACGAAATGGCCCGGAAAACGCAGGAACTTGCGGCGCGGCCAGAAGAAGCCCGGATGCATGGCAACCGGAACAACGGGCACATTGATGTCGCGGTAGAGGCGGGCGATCCCGTACTTGTAATCGGGTGCGGCACCCGGCGGGCGGCGTGTGCCTTCCGGATAGATGATCAGCTGGCGGCCGTTGGCCATTTCCATCTTGGTACGCTCGATCACCTGCGCCATGACCTTGCCCTTGGCGCCGCGATTGACCGGGATCATGCGCTGCTTGGCGACATACCAGCCGAAGACCGGGATCCACATCAGCTCGCGCTTCAGGATGTAGACCGGGTCATCCAGCCAGGGCAGCAGCGCATAGGTGTCCCAGAAGGACTGGTGCTTCGGCGCCAGAATGTAGCCGCCGCTCTTCGGGATGTTTTCCAGGCCTTCCACGGTGAAGGTCGTGCCGACGATCTTCTCCATCAGCCAGTGATTGGCGCGCGCCCAATCCTTCGGCACGAAGAAGGCCTTCTTGCGCGGCAGCAGGAAATAGATCGGCGACAGCACGATCATCCTGAGGATGAGGTTGGCGTAGAAGGCGATGTTGAAAAGGATGGAACGTAGCGCAATCATATCGTGGGGCTCTCGAGGGCGGGCGAAGACGTCCTTAGAGGAAAACTGCGGTCAGCAAAAGCGCTCGTCTCGCCCGATCCGTCAGGAGTTGCGGCCAGATTCGGTGATTTCGCCTTCCGGGCGCAGTCCCTGGTCACGGCTCCAGCCGGTCACGCCCCTGATATAGGCGACGACCGTCTTGCCGTATTCCGACAGCATGGTGCGCATCGCATCCGGCTCGCTGTACCAGGCCCGCGTCTTCAGATCGGCATTGACCACGGGATAGCCGATGAAATCGGTGTCCGGGTCGCTGCGGCGCAGCTCCATCAGGCTGCGGGCGAGGTGGTAGTTGCTCGTTACCACGAGAACCGAGCGATAACCCTTGTCGCGGATCCAGATCGCTGTCTCGTTGGCGTTGCCGATCGTATCGATCGCGCCATAGCCGATGTCGACGCAGCATTCGAAGACATCCGGCGAGGTGCGTGTCGCCTTGCGGATCTGGCCGGGTGTCGTGGCCGGATTGACGCCCGAGATCAGCAGTCTTTCGCCATAGCCGCGCTTCAGGAGATCGATCGCCTGTTCGATCCGCTGGTATCCGCCGGTCAGCACCACGATCGCATCGGCCTTCACGGTCTCGGGCGGACGCATGCCGGTGACCGAATCAGCAAAGACAAGAAAACCTGCGACAAGGATCGCGACGCACAGGATCACAATCATGCCGCCATAGCGCAATGCCCTGCGGATCAACCCTTTTCGCGCAAACAGGCCGGCGCCCGAACGGGGCCGGTCGCCGTCATGCAGCGGTTGATTTGGCGTCATGCGGTCCATGCTCATTGCCCGTGAATAGCCGGGATTTCCCACAGCGAACAGGCGGCTTTAAGGCAAGTCAACATGCGAGTTTTCGTCAATCGTCCAGCAGGCCGTCCGTGCGGGCCGGATCGGAGCGAATGAGGTCGATTTCGTAGATCGTGCGCATGACCGTCAGCCGTGCCGTGATCGTGGTCAGAAGTGCGATGACGATCATGGTGGCGAAGATGCCGATATAGCCGCCCCAGCCGATGGTGAAGGTGCCGAAGAGTGCCGTCGCCTGATCGCTTTCCGGGGTCGCCAGCGACCGGCTCTGCCAGAAACTGGCGAGCGCAAAGAAGGCCGCAGCGAGCAAACCGCCGGCGGCCGCTCCCTTGAGGCTGATCTTGAGGAAGTGCTTCTGGAACTCCTGGGCGACGAAGCTTCCTTCGGCGCCGACGAAATGCAGCACCTCGATGATGTGACGGTTGCCCGACAGGGCGCCGCGGGTCGCAAAGATGACCGTCAGCACCATGGCGGTGAAGACGAGGATCAGGATGCCGGAGCCGATCAGCACCGTCGTATTCGCCATCTGCACCAGCCGGTCGACCCAGGTGCGGTGGTCGTCGAGGAAAGCTTGTGGAACCTCCACTTTGAGGAGCGCGCGCATGGCCTCGAAATCCGGCGGATTGCTCTCGTCGATTGTGATGACGATCAGGCGCGGCACGGGCAGGTCTTCGAGATTGAGGCCTGTGCCGAGCCAGGGTTCGAGCAGGCGAGCAGTGGCGCTATCGTCCATGATCTGGCCGTCGCGCGTGCCGACAAAGGTCAGTGCCAGATCGCGGGCTTTCACCAGCGCCGCCCCCATGTCGAGGCCATCTTCCGGCGTGATCTGGATGGTGATCTCACGGGAGATCTGGCTCTGCCAGCTGGACGCGGTCGCCCGCACCATGGAAACGCCGCCCAGCGTCAGGCAGGCGAGAAACGCCATGATGGCGATCACCACCAGCAGCGCATTGCCCTGAATGTTCGACGGCGGCAGGATCGGGCCGGTCGGCCTCACCGTCATCTCGACGCGGCGCTTCTTCTGGCCAGGGTTTTGGCTCGCGTTCTGGGCGATCTCATTCATAGATGTCGAGCCGCCCGTCGGTGAGGATCATCCGGCGTGCATCCACCTGGTCCATCAGCGCGAGATCGTGGGTCGCGATGACCACGGCCGTGCCGAGGCGGTTGAGTTCCAGGAAGAGGCTGAGGAGCCGGCGTGCCATGGGCGGATCGACATTGCCGGTCGGCTCGTCGGCGAGCAGGATTTCCGGCCGGTCGATCAGGGCGCGGGCAATGGCCACACGCTGCTTCTCCCCGCCCGAAAGCACCGGCGGCAGCACGTTGATGCGCTCGCCAAGGCCCACCCATTTCAACAGTTCGATGACGTCCTGCCGGTAGGTCTGCTCGGCCTTGCCGCGCACGCGCAGCGGCAGTGCCACGTTCTCATAGGTCGTCAGGTGATCGAGCAGGCGGAAGTCCTGGAAGACGATGCCGACGCGGCGGCGCAGCATCGGCAGTTCGCTACGGGGAATGCTGGTGATGTCGCGGCCGAAGCTCTTGATCAGTCCGCGCGTCGGCTGCAGCGACATGAAAAGCAGGCGCAGCAGCGTGGTCTTGCCGGCGCCGGACGGGCCGGTCAGGAACTGGAAGGACCCTTTCGGCAGGTCGAAGGTCAGGTCGCGGAGGATCTCCGGTCCCATCCCATAGCGCAGGCCGACATTTTCGAAATGGATCAAAGGGGGCCCAGTCTGACGTGTCCGAGGTCTGGGGCACGTAAACGAAGATCGTCAACGGCCGGTAAACATGCTCCCGGATCCCAGGCTTTTCCGCCCGTCTTTCCGAAGCATTAACCATTTGAATTTACGTCTGCAGAGGATTCGTTTCAACCGCCGACTTTCGGGGTATCCGATTTGGCTGTGCGAAAGGTCCGCACGCATGAGCGCTTTCCGTTATCAGAAGCAGGCCGCAGCCGCGGACCTCGACCTCCTGCCGCCGGATCGTGCCCGCCGTCGGATCGAGCCGCAGCAGCGAATGGGTCGTCCCGACGTGGTCGATGCGCAGTTCGTCACGGTGCGCGAGACGCCCAAGCCGTCGCCGCGTCCGGCCGAGGCGCCCTCCATCGTATCCGCACCCTCCGATGTCAGCGCTTTGCTACGCACAGTGATCGAACGCGTGGAAACCCGCCTCCAGCGCCTGTCCGATGTCGCCTTCTCGCTGCTCGTCGCCATCGCCTTCGTGTCCATGTTTTCCGTGGCAGGCCAGCTTGTCTTCGGCAGTGGGGAACATCCGGAAATTGCCGCCAAGCCGCTCGACTTCACCCATGTGAACCTGACACCGCAGGACCGCAATGGCATGCGCGTCCTGCTGCTCAACGCGATCGTCGAAAACCGCACCGGCCGCGAGGTGACGCTGCCCAAGCTCCGCGCCGATCTCCTCATCGACGGCCAGGTCATCGCCAGCACCTATATCGAACCGCCGGTGGACAGTCTGGATGGTGGCGAGAGCCGCGGGATTGTCACTCGGCTCCAGCATCCTGGTGGAAAAATGCCGGAAGTCCGGCTTTCCTTCGAAGAGGCGGGTGCCTAAGGCGCCGCCAGTGTGCTAAGGCCCGTGCCTTTCCGGCAGATCGCCGGCTCAAGGACCTCAGGTCGACACGCTAGGAGTTTCCCATGCCCGTTGTTCGCGGAAAGAACATCGAACCGCTCTTTACCGCCGAGCAGATCCGGCAGCGTAATCTCGAACTCGCCCAGGATATCATCAAGGGTCCCTGCGACGACCTTCTGGTCATCTCGGTGCTTAAGGGCTCCTTCATCTTCGCCGCCGACCTCATTCGTGCGTTGCATGATGTCGGTCTCGCCCCCGAGGTCGAATTCATCACCCTGTCCAGCTATGGCACAGGCACCGTCTCCCAGGGCGTGAAGATCATCAAGGACATCGACAGTGACGTGAAGGGGCGCAACATCCTCCTCATCGACGACATTCTCGAGTCCGGCCGCACGCTGCTTTTCGCCAAGGAACTGATGTTCGAGCGTGGTGCTGCGAACGTCACGATCGCCGTCCTTCTCGACAAGAAAGTGAAGCGAAAAGAAGTGTTTGAGGCGGACTATGTCGGCTTCGAATGCCCCGACTATTTCGTCGTCGGTTACGGCATGGACGTGGCCTATGCCTTCCGCGAATTGCCCTTCGTCGGCGTGGTCACCGGCGACGCTTAAGCTGTTCCAGAAGGGAACATCTGACCATCCGACGGCAGTGAGCTGTTAACCATCGCGCGGGACGGGGCGTCCCGCGTTTACCACTCGACAAGGAAAGTCTGGTGATTTGCCTCTCGCACGGCACAAAGCAAGCGGGAGAAGACTTCAACCATGGCGAGAATCCTCATCACCGAAGACGAAGACTCCCTCCGCTCTTTCGTCGCGCGTGCGCTCCGCCTCGACGGCCATGAGACACATGAGGCTGCTGATGGTGCCGAAGGTCTCGAAAAGCTCTCCGAAAGCGCCTTCGATCTGCTGCTCTCCGATATCCGCATGCCCGTCATGGACGGCATCGAGCTGGCGCATCGCGCCCATTCCGAATTTCCTGAGATGAAGATCCTGCTGATGACCGGCTATGCCGAACAGCGCGAGCGCGCCGACGACCTCTCGTCAAAGATCGTCGACGTCGTCTCCAAGCCCTTCGCCCTGCCTGATATCCGCAAGGCCGTGGCGTTAGCGCTTGCCGGCTGAGACAGCCGAACGCATTGCCCAACAAACAAACGCCCGCTGATGCGGGCGTTGTCGTTTCTGCAAAACCGTTGCGGCCTCACTGGATATCCAGCAGCCGCTCCAGATAACGCCGTTCGATCTCGGGGCTCGAGTTCTCGCCAAGTTTTTCGCGGATGGCTTCCAGGATCTCGCGGGCGCGCTGGACGTCGATCTCGTCGGGAACCTTGACCTGTTCGCCGAAATCAGGGCCGCTGGTGGCCCGCGGGCGGCCCAGCGGGTCGCGGCCGTCCTGGTTGCCCTGACCCTGGCCCATCTGCGGCCCCTGGCCACCCTGGCCCTGCTGCGCCTGCATCATCTGGTTCATCATGTCGCGGGCACCCTGGCGTAGCGCCTCCATGGCGCGTCCCTGGCCTTCTACGGCCGGTCCGCCCTGACCCTGGCCGAGAGCTTCGCCAGCGCCCTGCATTTCCTGCTGCGCCTCGCCGAAGCCTGGGCCCGGTTCCATGCCGAGACCCTTCAGGCCCTCCTGCAATTCGCCGAGCTGCTGGCCGAGCTGCTCCTGCTGCTCGCGCAACTGCCTCAGCGCCTCGCGCAGCTGTTCGGCGGTCATGCCGTCGAGGTTCGGCTGGCCCTGTTCGCCTTGCTGTCCCTGTTGACCCTGCTGGCCTTGTTGCTGCTGACCCTGTTGCTGCTGGCCCTCAGCACCTTCCTCGCCCTGCTGGGGATCGCCGCGCTGCATGCGGTCGCGCAGGGCCTGGTCGAGGCGGAATGTCTCGTCCATCAGCCGCTGCTGCTCCTGCATGATCTCGCCGAGCTTGTCGATCTGGCGGCGAGCCTCGCTGTTTTGCTGCTGCTGGCCCTGCTGCGGGCGGCCGGCCTGCAGGTTGTTCATCATGCGCTGCAGTTCTGACAGAAGCTGCTGTGCCTGGTCGCGATTGCCGGAGCGGGCCAGGTTTTCCAGCTGGTCGAGCATGTTGTCGAGATCCTGCTGACGCAGCATGTTCTCGGCATTCTGCTGCGGCTCACCCTGCTGGTTGGGCATACGCTCGGCCAGGGCCTGGAGGAACTCCTGCATCGCCGAGCGCAGCTCGGCCATCAGCCGCTGGATCTCCTCGTCGCTGGCACCGTTTTCCAGCGCCTCGGACAGCGCCTGCTGGGCGTCGCGCAGACGGCGTTCGGCCAGCGAAAGATCGCCGTCCTCCATGCCAAGCGCGATTTCCCAGAGATAGTCTGCCGTGTCCTTCAGCTGTTCTTCGCCGCGGGCCATGGTCATCCGGGCACGGGCGCTTTCCAGCGCGATGAAGTTGCCAAGATCCGGGATGGTCTCGTCGGCGCGCAGCACGATGGCCTCGTTGTAGGCGATCGCCTGCGGCATCTGGCGGGTGTCGAGCGCAAAGATCTGCCGCTGTTCGGCCACAGAGGCGGCAAGCGGTTCGTTGAAGTTGCGCGAAGGCAGCTGCATCTCGACCGGCTCGCTGCGGCCCGTCTGGCCGGCGCCGTCGGTCGCGACCAGCGTGATCGTCACCATCCGGCCGGCTAGCGGGTGTTCGGTGATGTTGCGGCTCGCAACACCCTTGGTGTCACGGGCATTATGGCGCGGCAGGTCGAGCTTGTAGTCCGGCAGCGGATAGAGCGGTGTCGCGCCCGCCTGTTCCTCGACCGGCACGATCTCGGCATGGGCCTCGCGCAGTCCATAATCGTCCTTGGCGAGGAAGGCGATCTCCAGTGCGCCGTTAATGGCGCGGCGCGGCACGCCGTCAAAGGCGATCTCGGGCGCCTTGTCCGGTGTCACGCCGATTGTCCACGTGCGGTCGGCAACGCGCAGTTCTCCGGCTTCCGCCAGTTCCAGTTCGTGGGTGCGGGCGACCATCGGGGCATTTGGCGCGGGCGCCGGCGGTGGTGTCGGGACGGCCGTCTGACTGATAGCGTCTGTCTCGGAGCCGGCCGTTGGCCTGCGGGCCGCATCGTCCTTCTCCGCCACCTCGACCACGGCGCCATCAGACTGCTGGACGAAGAGAACCTTCTCGTCAGAGACACCGCCGCTGATGCGCACGGTGATCTTGGATTTCTGCGGCACAGTCACGCCGGCCGCGTCCTGCGTGCCGAGGCCGGACAGGAAGACCGGCGGCTGGCCGGTATAGCCCGGCGGGGTGATCCAGGCATCGATGCGGATCGTCGGCGCCTCGCTTTCCGGCACATGCTGGCGGAAGGCATCGGCAATCTGGCCCGCGCCATTGGAGCCGGAATAGGCAAGGGCGGTGACGAAGAGCAGGGCCGGTACGGCGCGCAGCGCATAGCGGTCATAGCGGGCGATATCGGGCTGCGGCAGGCCGGCGTCGAGCGCTGCAATGCGCTCGGCCATTCGCCGCTGATGTTCCTGCCAGAGCGCGCGGGCGAAGGGCGTCTCGGCGGAGAGCTGATCGTCCTGCACCGCCACCGGCTGGTGGGCCAGCCCATTGCGCTCCTCAAGCAGCCGGTCGGCTTCCGGAATGCTCGGCAGACGAACTTTCAGGAAGGGCAGGAAGGAGGCGACAAAAGCGAAGACGAGGATAAAGACGATCGCGAGGCGGACGAGATCCGGGACCTCGCGATAAACGCCGAACCAGGCCAGCGAGACGAAGAGGGCTGCAATGCCGGCGACCGGCAGGAAGAGCGGCAGCAGGCGCTCGGCAAACAGCACGGAACGGGCAAGCACACGTTTGACGCCAACGCGACGCGCAAGTGCCGGGTCGTCCTTGAAGGCGCCTTTCCTGTGGCCGGCCGGGCGGGAAGAGCTCATCCGTCTGGTCTCCGAGAGCGCCGCGCGTCAGACACGGCTGATTGTTCTCGAAGATAGCAGTCTTTGTGGCGAAGACGAGGGCGGCAAGGAAAAGCGGCAAGCTTTTCCCGCCTCATCGCCGAATTGTGAATGGATCAGGCCAGCCAGTCGGGCACGGAATCCAGCGCGATCAGGTCCTCATAGGTCGGACGCGGGCGAATCACGTGGAACTCGTCGCCGTTGACCAGCACCTCCGGCACCAGCCGGCGGGTGTTGTAGGTGCCGGCCTGCACGGCGCCATAGGCACCGGCGGAGCCGACAGCGATCAGATCGCCTGGCTTCGGCATCGCCATCTCGCGGTCGAGCGCCAGGTAGTCGCCGGTCTCGCAGACGGGTCCAACGACATCGGCCTTGATGCGCGGGGCATTCGCTGCCGAAATCACCACGGGCTTGATCTCGTGATAGGCCTCGTAGAGCGTCGGGCGAATGAGGTCGTTCATCGCGCCGTCGACGATGACGAAGGTCTTGTCGCCGCCATCCTTCACATAGATCACTTCCGTCACCAGGATGCCGGCATTGCCGACGATGAGGCGGCCGGGCTCTGTGACGATGCGGCAGTTGAGGCTCGACAGCTGGTCCTTGACGATCCGGGCATAGGCATCCGGTTCCGGCGGCGGGTTGTTGTCGTCCTTGTAGGGGATGCCAAGGCCACCGCCGACATCGACGTGATCAATGGTGTGACCATCGCCACGCAGCGTCTCAACGAGTTCGCGCAGCAGGCGGAAGGCGTCCTCGAAAGGCTGCAGATCGGTGATCTGGCTGCCGATATGCATGTCGATGCCGGAAACCTGGATGCCTTCCAGTGTCGCTGCCCGTGCATAGACGGCACGCGCGCGCTCATAGGAAATGCCGAACTTGTTTTCCTTCTTGCCGGTCGAGATCTTGGCGTGGGTCTTGGCATCGACATCAGGATTGATGCGGAAGGAGACATGCGCCTTCTTACCGGCCTTGATGGCGCGCTGGTTCAGCACTTCCAGTTCCGGCTCGCTCTCGACGTTGAAGCAATAGATGCCGGCTTCAAGGCCTAAATCCATCTCGCTCGGCGTCTTGCCGACGCCGGAGAACATGATGCGCTCTGCCGGGATGCCTGCGGCCAGCGCGCGGCGGAGCTCACCTTCGGAGACCACGTCCACGCCGGCGCCGAGGCGACCGAGCGTCTTCAAGACGGCCTGGTTGGAATTGGCCTTCATCGCATAGCAGACGAGGGCGTCGACGCCGTCGAAGGCCTTGGAGAAGACCTTGTAGTGACGCTCCAGCGTCGCGGTCGAATAGCAGTAGAAAGGCGTGCCGACGGTGCGCGCAATTTCGGGGATGGCCACGCCCTCGGCGTAGAGAACGCCGTCGCGATACTCGAAGTGGTTCACGGGTTAAGCCCTGTCAAAGAAGCGGATCGAGGAGGAAGGGGGTGTCGGGGGTCTTCTCCGCCTCGACGCCGCGCTTGTTCTGCTGGTCGACCGGCGTGCTCGGCGGGTCGAGATCGCCCTTGCGGCCGCAGGCAGACAGAGCGAGCGAGGCGGCCAGCGCAATAGAGAGCGTGAGCGTCGTGCGTTTCAGCGAATTCACCATGACCCGGTCCATAGAAATGTTGTTGCTCTAGGCTCTAGCGAAAAAAGGGGCGCTTGTGCACCCCTCTTGTCGTGATGATTGGCAAGCGTTCGCGTGATCAGTTGCCTTGTCAGTTTCTGGCACGCCACCAGGCGATCTGCTTGCGGACTTCCGACGGCGCGGTTCCGCCAAAGCTCTTGCGGCTGGCGACCGAGGCCTCGACCGTCAGCACGTTGAAGACATCGGCGGTGATTGCCGCATTGATGCTCTGCAGCTCTTCCAGCGAAAGCTCGGCGAGATCGCAGCCCTTCTTCTCGGCCATGGCCACCGCATTGCCGGTCACATGGTGCGCGTCGCGGAAGGGCAGGCCGGCTTCGCGGACCAGCCAGTCGGCCAGATCCGTCGCGGTCGAATAGCCGGAGCCCGCAGCCGCCTTCATCTTGTCGGTGCGGATGGTCATGTCGGTGACCATTCCGGTCATGGCGGCAATCGCCAGTTCCAGGCTTTCAGCAGCGTCGAAGACCTGTTCCTTGTCTTCCTGCATGTCCTTGGAATAGGCGAGCGGCAGGCCCTTCATGACGGTCAGCAGAGCAATCAGCGAACCGTTGATGCGGCCCGTCTTCGCACGTACCAGTTCGGCTGCGTCAGGGTTCTTCTTCTGCGGCATGATCGAGGAGCCGGTCGAGAAGGCGTCCGAAAGGCGGATGAAGCCGAATTGCGGCGTCGACCAGATAACGATTTCCTCGGCGAGGCGCGACAGATGCACGGCGGCAATCGAGGCGATCGAGAGAAATTCGAGCGCGAAGTCACGGTCGGATACGGTGTCGATCGAGTTGCGGGTCGGTTCGCGGAAGCCGAGGGCCTGCGCCGTCATGTGGCGGTCGATCGGATAGCCGGTGCCGGCAAGGGCTGCAGCCCCGATCGGGCTTTCGTCCAGGTGTTCGATCGCGTGGCGCACACGCTGGCGGTCACGGCCGAACATCTCGACATAGGCCATGCAATGATGGCCGAAGGTCACCGGCTGGGCCGTCTGGAGATGGGTGAAGCCGGGCATCACGGTGTCGGCATGTTCTTCGGCGCGGTCGAGGAAGGCTGCGATCAGGCCGCTCAGCGCCTGTTCCGTCTTCTGCAGCTCTTCCTTCACCCAGAGGCGGAAATCGAGCGCCACCTGGTCGTTGCGCGAGCGGGCCGTGTGCAGACGGCCGGCGGCGGAGCCGATCAGGTCGGCGAGGCGTGCCTCGACGTTCATATGAATGTCTTCGAGCTTGCGCGAGAAGACGAACTGACCGCTTTCAATCTCTGACAGGATCGTGTCCAGGCCGTGAAGGATCTTGTCTTTATCTTCGGCCGAGATGATGCCTTGGTGCGCCAGCATGGTCGCATGCGCCTTTGAGCCGCGGATATCCTGGGCGTAAAGCTTCTTGTCGAAACCGATGGAGGCATTTATCTCCTCCATGATGGCCGAAGGGCCGGAGGCGAAGCGACCGCCCCACATCTGGTTGGAGGATTTGGTGTCTTTTGTGCCCTCGGCCATGGAATGCCCGTCCTGGAGAATGACATGACAGAAAAAAGACGTAGCGGTCTCTTCCCCACCAAGCTGGTTGCGATCGCGGCGGTGGCCGGCATCGTCGCCGGCGCGGCTGCGGTATACGTGAGAGAGACCACGTCTGGCAATGCCGTGGAGACCGCGGATGCCGCGCAATGCGAGGGTTCTGTCGCCAGGGCCGAGGCGCTGACGCCTTATCTGAAGGGCGATGTCGCGGCGATGATCCCGGTCAGCGAGCCCAAGCTGATCCAGGGGCTGACCTTCCAGGACAAGGCGGGCGCGCCCATGACCATGGCCAACTTCGCGAATAAGACGGTCCTGATCAATCTCTGGGCCACCTGGTGCGTGCCCTGCCGGGAAGAAATGCCGGCGCTCAACAACCTGCAAGAGGCCGCCGGCGGTGAGGCCTTCCAGGTGCTTGCGATCAACATCGACACCGGCGATGTCGAAAAGCCCCAGACCTTCCTCGAAGAGACCGGCGTCAATGCACTCGGTCTCTACCGCGACGCCTCGATGGGCGTCTTCAATCAGCTGAAACGTGAAGGTCTAGCCTTCGGCCTCCCGGTCACGCTGCTCGTCGACGGTAAAGGCTGCCTGCTCGGTAGCATGAATGGTCCGGCCGCCTGGGACGGCACTGACGCCAAGGCGCTGGTGACGGCTGCTGCTACGCAGTAAAATACCCCGAGGACAGGTTGAGAAGGCGAAGGGCGGACTTGTCGGAGACTAGGCCGCTTTCGGCATCTGCTTCGCGCCCTGTTCGACCCTCGCAATCAGGTCGCTTGCCGGCAGAGGCTTGGCATATAGGTAGCCCTGTCCCTCTTGAATGCCGAGGTCCAGCAGCTTGATCCGCTGCTCCTCGGTCTCGATCCCCTCGGCGACGACTTCCATGCCGAATTGGCTCGCGAGCGATATCAGCGCCTCCACGAGCACGGCGGATTTCCGGTCAAGGGCCACGCCGTCGACGAAATACTTGTCGATCTTCAGATAGTGCGCCTGAAGGGCATGCAGCGAGGAGAGCCCATTATGCCCGGTTCCGGCATCGTCGATTGCGAGCCGGATCCCCAGTTTCGCCAGTTCGCGCGACACCCGCAAGGCAGCCTCGAAGTCGGAAATCGGCTGGCGTTCCGTGATCTCGATCACCAGCTGCTTGGGATTGAAGCCGGCCTTCCCGATCCGTGAGCTGAGGCTCTCGACAAATCCTGACCCCAGAAGCTGGTCGGGGGTCACGTTGAAAGATAGCTTGAGTGTTTCGTTCCGCCGAAGCATGTCGCCGATCTCGGCGCCTGCTCTGTCCAGAAGGGCAAAGGTCAATCTGTCGATCCGGCCGCTCTCTTCTGCGAGCGGAATAAAGACTGCCGGCGATATGCTGCTGCCATCGGGCTTCGTCCAGCGCGCCAGCAGTTCGAAACCGGTCATCCGTCCGGTCGAAAGGCAAAAGAGCGGCTGGTAAACGGGATGAATGTATCCGCGGGACAGGGCGTCATCGAGCTGGCGCAGCGGCGTTAGGGGACGCGTCAGTCCTCTTGCGCCGAGATAACCCAGTCCCAGTGACACCAGGCCTGCAATTGCGATGATGTTGGAGCCGAAACTTCTGTTCCAGGACGCAACGGCTGCCTGGTCGATCATCAGTCTGACGCTGATGGGATAGCGTTCGGAGGCCTTCCCGAATTCGCTGAAATCCCCCACCAGGCCAGCCGCACCTTCCGGCGCATAGCTCGACACGACCCTTTGATCGCTCAGCACCATCTCCATCAGGGCGTGGTCGCGCAGTTCACCCGGCAGGATGTCGAAGAGAAGGCCTTCCGTGGCGAGGAAGGCGGTCAGGCTGCCGTCCTCGGTGGTCCACTGCACCATCAGTCCTTTCCATTCGCCGGCCTCGATGGGGGCCAGTTCATAGGCGTGATTGATCGAGGGCACCGGATCCGAGGCGCCCATGGCTGCCTGAAAGATCTGTTCATGGTCATTGTCGGCCCAGCATGTCGCGCTTGGCGAGGAGACACGGATCTCCCGGATGGAGACGGAACGGAAGGCTATATCTTCGATGGCCCTGCTGACAGCCGGCGAGCATCCATAGGGACCTTGGGCGCCAAGTTCGCCAAGGCTCATGACTGCGAGATCAATCTGGCGCTCCAGCCTGATCACCGCTGCCTGCAACAGGTCGTTCAACTGCTGCCGGTTTGCCTGGGCGATGAAAGAGTGTGCGATTAGCCAGAAACAGCCCGCGACCAGGGCCGCAAGCCCGATGGACGCTCCGGTCAATTTCAGTCGATCTGTCGTCGTCGCGCTGCCGCCCATAAGGGAAGGCTGACAAACAATTCTTAAAATTGGCTCAAGGGTGCGACTTTGCAGCCTTTACGCTTGCAGCATGCCGTGCGGGCAGGAGCGCCCGTGCCTACAGTTCGTAGACGCGCGGACGCAGGATTTCGATGAATCCCTCATCGCCCTTGGCTTTGGCGAACTCGGGGGAAACGTCGAACTCGACGATCGTGTCGCCTGCGGTCTTGGCCAGTACACGGCGCGAGCCCGGACGGTCGAGAACGCGCTGGATGGTCGCTGCCACACCCTTGGACGCGTCGTCGCTCCAGACGACGTCCGTCGGTCGGAACAGCAATTCCGCTGGCCCGTCCTTCAGGCCGTCTGCCGCATAGGTCATGTTGCCGACGGTTGCCTTGCCATTGGAAACGGACGCCTTCAGCGTATTGGTATCGCCGAGGAAGCGCATGACGAAGGCGTTCGCCGGTTGGCGGCAGACCTCTTCCGGCGTGCCCTGCTGCACGATCTTGCCCTTGTCGAGGATGACGACGCGATCGGCGAGGTCGAGGGCCTCTTCCTGGTCGTGGGTGACGAAGAGCGTGGTGATGCCGAGCTCGTCATGGATCGAGCGCAGCCAGCGACGCAGGTCGCGGCGGACGTTGGCGTCGAGTGCGCCGAAAGGCTCATCGAGCAACAGCACGCGCGGATCGACGGCGAGCGCACGGGCGAGTGCCACGCGCTGACGCTGGCCGCCGGAGATCTGGCCCGGGAAGCGCTCACCCAAACCGGCGAGCTGCACGAGGGACAGCAGTTCTTCGACGCGGCGATCGATGTCGACGGTTGAGCGCTTGACCTTGGAGACCTGCATGCCGAAGGCGATGTTCTCGGCCACGGTCATATGCGGAAACAGCGCATAATGCTGGAAGACGAAACCGACGCCGCGGTCGCGCACGGGAATGTTGGTCGCATCCTCTTCGCCGAAATGGATCTGGCCGCCATCGGCAAATTCGAGGCCGGCCACCATGCGCAGGATGGTCGTCTTGCCCGAGCCCGAGGGGCCGAGCAGCGCCACCAGTTCGCCGCTCTTGATGTCGAGCGAGACGCCATGCACGGCGCGGAAGGTTTCGAAGGTCTTGACGACCGTGTCGAGGCGAATGTTCACGAATTCATCTCCGAAGTATTGCCGGCGAGCGTCGCCGGGCGGCTTCTGCGACCGGCGCCCTGGCGTTCGAGGAAGACCTTGACCACCAGCGTCACGAGCGCCAGCGTCGCGAGGATCGAGGCAGCCGCGAAAGCGCCGACGGCGTTGTAGTCCTGGTAGAGCAGTTCTATATGCAGCGGCAGCGTGTTGGTCTGGCCGCGAATGTTGCCAGACACGATCGACACAGCGCCGAACTCGCCCATCACACGCGCATTGCAGAGAACGATGCCGTAGAGCAGCGCCCATTTGATGTTGGGCAGCGTTACCGAGACGAAGGTGCGGAAGCCGCTCGCACCCAGCGAGGTTGCTGCCTCCTCGAGATCTCGGCCCTGCGCCTGCATCAGCGGGATCAGCTCGCGTGCCACGAAGGGTGCGGTCACGAACATTGAGGCGAGTACGATGCCCGGCAGGGCAAAGAGGATCTTCAGCCCGGCGCTGTCGAGGGCGGGACCGAAAATGCCCTGCAGGCCATAGACGAAGAGATAGGCAACGCCTGCCACGACCGGCGAGACCGAGAAGGGGATCTCGATCAGGATGGTCAGGATGCGCTTGCCGCGAAAATCATGCTTGGTGATCGCCCAGGCCGCCGCCACGCCGAAGATGGTGTTCAGCGGCACGGCGATCAGCGCGGTCAGCACGGTCAGCCCGATTGCGTGGCCGGTGTCCGGATCTGCGATCGTCTCCAGAAAGAACGGCACACCCTTGGAGAAGGCCTCAATGCCGATGACCGCCAGCGGTGCCACGATGAAGAAGGCGACCAGGACGAGGACCAGGCCGATCAGCGTGTATTTGAAGAGCGGCGCATCGCCGACGCGGGGCGGGCGTCGATTGTTCGTGACGTGGCTCATGGCTCAGCCTTTCACCGTGTAGCGCAGCGCGCGGGCCTGCAGGTAGTTGGTCACCGCCAGCATGACGAAGGCGGCAATCAGCATGACGGAGGCAATCGCGGCCGATGCCGGATAGTCGTATTCCTCGAGCCGGATAAAGGCGAGGAGCGCCGTAATTTCGGTCGAGAAGGGCTGGTTGCCAGCGATGAAGATGATCGCGCCGAATTCGCCAAGGCTGCGCGCGAAGGCGAGCGAGGTGCCGGCAAGAAGGGCCGGCGTCAGAAGCGGCAGGATCACGCGGCGGAAGATAGACAAGTCGCTGGAGCCGAGCGTCTGGCCGGCCTCTTCAAGTGCCGGGTCGAGCTCTTCCAGTACCGGCTGCACCGTGCGGACGATAAAGGGCAGGCTGGTGAAGGCCATGGCGACCATGATACCGAGAGGGGTGTAGGCGACCTTGATGCCGATTTCGCCAAGCGCTGCTCCGAACCAGCCGTTGGAAGCAAACAGCGTGGTGAGCGAAATGCCGGCAACCGCCGTCGGCAGCGCAAAGGGCAGGTCAACGAGGGCGTCGACAATGCGACGACCCGGGAAACGATAGCGCACCAGCACCCAGGCCAGCGCCAGGCCGAAGACGAGGTTGAACAGGGTCGCGACCAGCGCCGAGCCGATCGTCACGCCATAACTCGCGACGGCACGGTCCGAGGAGATGATGCGCCAGTAATCGGCGGGGCCGAGGCTCGCCGCCTTGAAGATCAGGGCTGCCAGCGGCAACAGGATGATGATCGCGGCATAGACCAGCGTGATCCCGAGGGACAGTCTGAAGCCCGGCAATACGCGGCGTTTCAACGTCGTCGTCCTTTCATGAGAAAACCGGCGGAGCGCCCGCCGGTCCTGACATCGATCGAAAGCCGTGCTTAGCGGCTGCCATAGATCCCATCAAGGATGCCACCTTCGGCAAAATGCTCCTCGGAAACCTTGGCCCAGCCGCCGAAGGCGTCTTCGACCGTCACGAGGCGGATCTCCGGGAACTGGTCCTTGTATTCGGCAGCAACGGCCTCGTCATGAACGCGGTGGCCGAATTCGGCGGCGATCTTCTGGCCTTCCGGGGAGTAGAGGAAGTCGAGATACTTCTTGGAAAGTTCCTGGCTGCCCTTGGCATCGGCGACCTTGTCGACGATCGCGACCGGGAATTCGGCAAGCAGGCTCACCGACGGCACGACCTGCTGGAACTTGTCCTCGCCATACTGCTTGGCGATCGACTTGGTCTCGGCCTCAAACGTGATGATCACATCGCCGGTCTCGCGCTCGACGAAGGTCGTCGTCGCGGCGCGGCCACCTGTGTCGAAGACCGGCACGTTGTCGAAGATCTTGTCGACGAATTCCGTCACCTTGGCCTCGTCGCCGGCGAACTTCTCTTTCGCGTAAGCCGTTGCCGCCAGATAGGTGTAGCGGGCATTGCCCGAGGTCTTCGGGTTGGGGAAGATCACCTGGACGTCGTCACGGGCAAGATCGTCCCAGTCCTTGATCCCCTTCGGATTGCCGGCGCGCACCAGGAAAGACGGGAAGGAATAGAAGGGCGAGGCGTTGTTCGGGAATTCGCCCTGCCATCCCTCGTTGATGAAGCCGTTCTTGGCCAGGAACTCGACGTCCGTCACCTGGTTGAAGGTCACGATATCGGCTTCCAGTCCTTCGACGATGGCGCGGGCCTGGCGCGAGGTGCCGCCATGCGACTGGTCGATGCTGACGCCCGGATTGGCCTTGATGAAGGCTTCGTTCTGGGCGGCGAAGATCTCGCGGGCGATGTCATAGGAAGCGTTGAGCAGCTTGTCGGCGGCACTGGCGGCGGAAACCGGCAGGGAGAGGGCGGCGAGCGCTGCGCTGACGAGGAGGAGGCGTTTCATCGACTGGTACTCCGGTATGCGGGGGATCTGTATCTGCCCCGCAAACTAGAGGGTCGGCCCGTCTCTTCCGAGGAATGGCCGACCAATGATCACCCCGAGGGGCAAATATCTTTCCGCCGGAGGGTGTCCCGCCGGAATGGGTAATCAGCGGGTCGGCACCGGCACTTCGCCGCGATAGTCGTAGAAGCCGCGGCCCGACTTGCGACCGAGCCAGCCGGCCTCGACATATTTCACCAGCAGCGGGCAGGGGCGATACTTCGAGTCAGACAGGCCTTCATGCAGCACCTGCATGATCGAGAGGCAGGTGTCGAGACCGATGAAATCGGCGAGCTGCAGCGGGCCCATCGGATGGTTGGCGCCAAGCTTCATCGCCGTGTCGATGGCTTCCACCGAGCCGACGCCTTCATAGAGCGTGTAGATCGCCTCGTTGATCATCGGCAGCAGGATGCGGTTGACGATGAAGGCCGGAAAATCTTCCGCCACCGTGATCGTCTTGTCGAGCGAGGAGACGAACTCCTTGGCCGTCTTGAAAGTCGTCTCGTCGGTCGCGATGCCGCGCACCAGTTCGACGAGCTTCATGACCGGGACCGGGTTCATGAAGTGGATGCCCATGAAACGCTCCGGCCGGTCGGTGGCCGAGGCGAGACGGGTAATGGAGAGCGAAGACGTGTTGGTCGCAATCAGCGCCTCGGGCTTCAGCACCGGGCAGAGGGCCGCAAAGATCTTGCGCTTGACGCTTTCGTCCTCGGTCGCCGCCTCGATGACGAGATCGGCTGCGGCGAGGTCGTTGACGTCGGACGAGCCCGAAATCAGCGCCAGTGCTTCCTTGCGCTGTTCGTCGGTGATCTTGCCGTTTGTTACCTGGCGGGCGAGGTTACCGTTGATGGTGGCCAAGCCCGCTTCGATCCGCTCCTTGGAGAGATCGTAGATCGTGACCTTGTAGCCGGCGGCGGCGGAGACCTGGGCAATGCCACAGCCCATCTGGCCAGCACCCACGACACCCACATTGCTGATCTTGTCCGTCATCGTCTCGCTCCTCACCCGTTCTCGTCTTCCCTCAAGAAGATGGCACCGACAAAAATGCCGGACCCGCTGTCGCGGACCCGGCTGATTGATAGACCGCAAAGGTTTCTTTGACCAGTCCTTTCGCAGCTGCGAGATGGTGCTTAGAGCGCCTTCTCGAGCTCCGGCAGGGCTTCGAAGATGTCGGCGACGAGGCCGTAATCGGCGACCTGGAAGATCGGCGCTTCCTCGTCCTTGTTGATCGCGACGATGACCTTGGAGTCCTTCATGCCGGCGAGGTGCTGGATGGCACCCGAGATACCGCAGGCGATGTAGAGCTGCGGGGCAACCACCTTGCCGGTCTGGCCAACCTGCCAGTCGTTCGGGGCGTAGCCTGCGTCGACCGCCGCACGGGACGCGCCGACGGCGGCACCCAGCTTGTCGGCGACGGGCAGGATCACTTCCTGGAACTTCTCCGAGGAGCCGAGTGCACGGCCGCCGGAAATGATGATCTTGGCAGATGCCAGTTCCGGACGGTCGGACGAGGACAGCGCGTCGGAGACATGGCTGGACACGTCGGGGTTTGCAGCTGCAGCAATGCTTTCCACGGCAGCAGACCCAGCGTCGCCAGCAGCGGCGAAGGATGCTGTACGGACCGTAATCACCTTCTTGGCATCGGTCGACTGCACGGTCTGGATGGCGTTGCCGGCATAGATCGGACGCTTGAAGGTGTCAGCAGAGACCACTTCGGTGATTTCCGAGACCTGCATGACATCGAGCAGGGCTGCGACGCGCGGCATCACGTTCTTGCCGACCGAGGTCGCAGCCGCGATGATCGTGTCGTAGGAGCCGGCAAGCGAGACGATGAGGGCCGCTAGCGGTTCCGCCAGGCTGTTGCCGAGCGAGGCGTCGTCGGCCAGCAGCACCTTGGAGACGCCCGAGAGCTTGGCAGCCGCATCGGCAGCAGCCTTGGCGCCAGCACCGGCGACCAGCACATGCACGTCGCCACCGATTTTCGTGGCAGCCGTCAGGGCCTTCGCGGTCTGTTCGGAAACGGTCGCGTTGTCGTGTTCTGCGAGAAGAAGAATAGCCATTTTACGTTTCTCCTGTCCGTCCGATTAAAGCACGCCGGCTTCGTTCTTGAGTTTGTCGACCAATTCGGCGACGCTCTTCACCTTGATGCCCGCCTTGCGGCCACCCGGCTCTTCGGTCTTCAGGACCTTCAGGCGCGGGGCAACGTCGACGCCGAAGTCGGCCGGAGCCTTCTTGTCGAGCGGCTTCTTCTTCGCCTTCATGATGTTCGGCAGCGATGCATAACGCGGCTCGTTGAGGCGCAGGTCGGTGGTGACGATCGCCGGGAGCTTGACGTCGATGGTCTGCAGACCGCCGTCGACTTCGCGGGTCACGGTCGCCTTGTCAGCGCCGAGTTCGAGCTTGGAGGCGAACGTTGCCTGGCCCCAGCCGAGGAGCGCTGCCAGCATCTGGCCGGTCTGGTTCGAATCGTCGTCGATCGCCTGCTTGCCGACGATAACGAGACCCGGAGCCTCGGCTTCGACCACGCCCTTCAAGAGCTTGGCGACGGCGAGCGGCTCGACGGCTTCGTCGGTTTCAATCAGGATGCCGCGGTCAGCGCCCATCGCGAGTGCGGTGCGGATGGTTTCCTCGGCCTTGGCCGGGCCGATCGAAACGACGACCACTTCCTCGGCCTTGCCGGCTTCCTTCAGCCGCAGGGCTTCCTCGACGGAGATCTCGTCGAAGGGGTTCATGGACATCTTGACGTTGGCGAGCTCTACGCCGGAACCATCTGGCTTGACGCGGATCTTGACGTTGTAATCCACAACCCGCTTGACTGGGACGAGTATCTTCATGGGTTCCTCTCTTCAAATCTTCCGCCGGAAAATGCGCTCACATGCGCTCCGCCGTTTGTCGATTGGCGACATCGATACGCATTTTTTTCCCAAACACAACGATCGATGCCGTTTGGTCGACAGCAATAATTGACGTTGACGTTCACGTCAATACAGCTGACCCGCGACCTGTTGTCATCGTCCCCAATGGGTGACCTTCCGGACCGGCTGGGCTGCCGGAGTTTCCGGGCGGAGTGCGCCGCCTGCTGCCTCACCATCCGGTGCGTTTCCTACCGGCCTCTGCCCCCAGGGCCCGACCGGCGCCACGTCGACGGTGGCAGCCTCATGCTCGACGGCGCGGGGTGTCACGATCGCGCGGTCGAAGAGCGGCACGCCCGGACGTCGCAAAAAGAGCACCAGAAGCGCGCCTGCCAGGATCCCGCCGACATGGGCACCCCAGGAGACATTGCTGCCTGCGTCGATCACCAGCATGACGAATTGCTGGCCGACCCAGAAGAGGAGCGGGATGAACGCCGGCAGCGGAAGCGGAAAGCGCATGAAGACCAGTACCCAGACCCGCACCTTGGGATGCAGCATCAGATAAGCCGCGACGACGCCCGACACCGCGCCCGACGCCCCGATCAGCGGCGCCTCGCTCGCCGGCATAACCAGCCCATGCACCAGCGCACCGGCTGCCGCGCAGGCGAGGTAGAAGAACAGGAACTTGAAGTGCCCCATCGCGTCCTCGACATTGTCGCCGAAGACCCAGAGGAAGAGCATGTTGGACCCCAGATGCAGCCAGCTGCCATGCAGGAAGGAATAGGTGATGTAGGTCGCGCTTTCCGGCACCAGCACCAGCCGCGGATCGAGCTCGGCGATATCGAAGGCGACGGCCGGGATGAAGCCCATGCCATAGACCCCGATCTCGTAAAGCGCCTCCGGCGCCAGCGCATGGGTCACGACATTGGCAAGGATGAGCACCAGCGTCACATATTGCCGGCGAATATGTTTGAGCGCGTTTCGGTCATGCAGGGGAATGAACATCGCGCCTCGTCGGGGTTGGCCGTAGCTGGGTCGGCGGATGCTAGCGCAGGTTGGAATGCGGGGACAGGGGGGAAGGTGTGAGCGGCAGTTCCGCCCCCTCTCCCCTTGTGGGAGAGGTTACAAAATCGAAGGCTTAGCCCGATCAGGGCTAAACTTCAGATTTTGTTGGTGAGGGGATCGGTCTCGTTGCCGCGCATGACCGACCCCGTCGCTTTTTCCCCCACCACGGGGAGATGGGCGTTTCGCAAGACGCGCGCTCCCGCTTCTCCCCAGCGGAGAGAAGATGGTCCGCAGGACCAGATGAGGGGGGGCGCGAAGCGCAAGGCGAGATGGCAACATGGTTAAGGTGCATGGTGATCCTCTGCCTTACGAGGTTCGGCTGCGCCGCCCCCTCATCCGGCGCTTGCGCGCCACCTTCTCCCCGCTGGGGAGAAGAGGAAAGCCGCCCTCGCCCCTCATCCGCCTGCCGGCACCTTCTCCCCGCAGGCGGGGAGAAGGCCACGACGGCCACCGCTTGCACCCCCTCTCCCCGCCTGCGGGGAGAGGGTAGGGTGAGGGGCAAAGCCACAAACTCGACGTAACCGGCTGAAAAAGGGGGACGCGTTTGAGAAATTCCCGAGCAAAATCAAACCCCGACATGTTTTTTCATCCCCCACCATTTTCACCCTCGTAGACTCACCCCCGTCCCGCCCTCGGATACACCTGACGATGCGATGTCAGGCGAGGCGGGATCGGCGCCGGGGGCGAGCACTCTCGCAGGTGCAAATCCCCGGCCCGCTGCAACGGTCTCCCTCCGGACGAAGGGGTGGAAGTGACGGTGGACGGTCGGATGCCGGACGCCTGAAACCCCTGATCGGAAGGACGTGCCTCAGAGGCACACAGACAAGGCGCCAGCGCTGTCGCGAACATCCAGGCAGCGGGGCGAAACAAACGGCGGGGATGAGCGCCGGGCCGCCAATGGCCAGACGATCATCCCCCGGGCGAGGGTCCCGGTCGGATTGGTGCACCATCCGGCGGGAACCTCCCGGGCCACCGGCCAGGCTGAAGCGTCATCTCATGGTGACGCCGCAGCCGGACCCGCGCCCGGTCATTCCTCGGTCATCCTCGGGCCTGACCCGAGGACCAAGGACCGTCGCCGCCTTGCCAGAGAGACGCATGCAGCGGGAAAAAACGCCGAACGAGGCGCCGGAAGGAGCCACATAAATTACTTAGACAGGTTGCTTCTGGCGCCTCGTCCGAGACAAATTTCAGCCCACCCGGAGGGAGCAATCCCGACCGGCGGCGAAGCTTGGGGTTTTTGACATTGATAGATCAACCCTCATCCTGAGGTGCCCGACACAGTCGGGCCTCGAAGGGCGAGGCCACAGGTACATCATCGTAGAGGGATGCTTCGAGGCCCTCGCCTTGCGAGGGCACCTCAGCATGCGGGGGCCGAAGCGCCTGCGGGGTCCTATCTCCCCCCAAGCGGGGGAAGACGGAAAATCGAAGGCTTAGGCACGCAAGCCGCCTAAACTTCAGATTTTCCTGGAGAGGGCATAGTTCCGGGGGTATCAACCTTACCGAGCCCCCCTCTTGCGAAATCTGAGGTTTGGCCCTGATCGGGCCAATTCCTCGATTTCGCTTTCTCCCCCGCAAGGGGAGAGATATGTCGCCGCCTACCTATTCTTCCCCGGCACCCAGAGAATATCCGCCCTGCCGCCATCATTCGCATGCCGTGCCGCAACGAAGAGAAAATCCGACAGCCGGTTCACGTATTTCAGCGCTGGTTCGCCGACTTCCTCGCCATCGAAGCGCGACAGTTCCACCATGATGCGCTCAGCCCGACGCGACGTCGTGCGGGCCAAATGCAGATAGGCGGCGGCCGGGGTTCCACCGGGCAGGATGAAGGATTTGAGCGGGTCGAGATCGGCATTCAGTTGGTCGATCTCCTTCTCGATCCGGTCGACCTGAGCCTCGATGACGCGGAGCGGCTCATAGGACAAGACTTCGCCGGTTTCCGGGGCGGCAAGATCCGCGCCGAGGTCGAAGAGGTCGTTCTGGATGCGCATCAACATGGCGTCGAGGTCCGGCATATCAGCCGTATGGAGCCGAGCGATGCCGATCGCCGAATTTGTCTCGTCGATCGTGCCATAGGCGTCGACGCGCAGGTCGTGCTTCAGGCGGCGCGGGCCTGTTACCAGTGCTGTGGTGCCGTCATCGCCGGTGCGGGTGTAGATCTTGTTGAGCTTGACCATGGATTAGCGTCCCCCGCCGGTCAGCCAGAGCGTCAGCATGATCAGGGCAATCGCGATTGCCTGCAGCACGATGCGCGCCTGCATCAGCTTGTTGGATGTGTTCCCGTCGCCGCCCTTCAGCATGTTGAAGAGGCCTCTCACGAGGACAAGGGCAACGAGCCCCATGACGATGATGGCGAGGACATAGGTGAATGTGGACATAACTTGGGATGAGCCTTTGTTCGTCGCCGGTCAGTCCAGCGAGCGCATCAATCGATAGAAGAGGTCGGCCGGCAGCCAGCGCTTGAGCAGGGCCCCCTGTTTCGCCGGCTTGGTCACGAGATAATGTGGGCGGGCACGCCGGGCGGTCAAGGCGTGGGTGAGGACTTTGTAGACGGCATCCGGCCCGAGTTTGTGGCGGTTCACGGGGCCTGTGCCATCGAGCCGCGCCAGCTGCCGGCGATAGTCTTGCGCATGCACAGAGTTTTCGAGGTCGATCGCCTCGCGGATATGGTGAAGCGCATTGGCGGTGAAGCGGCTTTCGATCGGGCCGGGCTCTATCAGGCTTACCTGCACGCCGGAGCCTTCAAGCTCCATGCGCATCGTCAACGACAGGCCCTCGAGCGCAAACTTGGAAGCCGTGTAGGCGCCTCGCCAGCGATAGGGGATGATGCCGAGGATCGAGGAGCATTGCACGATGCGGCCTTCGCCTTGCTCTCGCATTGCCGGGATTACCCGGCGCGTCAGGTCATGCCAACCGAAGAGATTGGTCTCGAACTGGATGCGAAGCGCCTCCGTCGGCAGATCCTCCACCGCGCCCGGCTGGCCATAGGCGCCGTTGTTGAAGAGTGCGTCGAGCCGTCCGCCGGTGCGCTCGAAGACCGTCGAAACGAGTGCTTCGATGCTGGCAGAATCGGTGTAATCCATGACCAGCGTCTCGATGCCCTTGGCTTCGAGGGCCGCCATGTCCCCCGGCTTGCGCACCGTCGCGAAGACCCGCCAGCCGTCGCGCTTCAAGGCCTCTGCACAATAGGCGCCGATGCCGGACGAACAACCGGTGACGATGATGCTCTTCACGGGGAAAACCTCGTTCTTCCTTTGCAAATGCTGATGGGTTTCCCATATTCGCCAGCAGCCTGCAATTGCCCTTAGAGGTCCGAAGGAGACCGGATGCCGACTTTCCTGCGTATGCTCTACAAGGTGGTGTTTGATGCCTTGTGGCATTTTTCCGAGGATGACGGCTGGGCGATGGCAAGCCATGTGGCACTTTCGGCGCTGCTCGCGGTCTTTCCCTTCCTGATCTTCGGCACGGCGCTGGCAGGCTTTCTCGGCGCCGATCAGTTTGCCGAAACCGCTGTGCATCTGATATTCGACACCTGGCCGGAGACCATCGCCAAGCCGCTGTCCGACCAGGTGGTGCAGGTTCTGACGATCCCGCGCGGCGGGCTGTTGACGATTTCGGTGTTGGCGGCGGCTTACTTTGCCTCAAACGGTGTCGAGGCGCTGCGCGTCTCGCTCAACCGCGCCTACCGCGTCGCCGAGACCCGGCCCTGGTACGTGACGCGCCTCGTCAGCTTCGGCTTCGTGCTCGGCGCTGTCGTGGTGCTGGCCGCGATCAGCGCGCTTTTGGTTGCCGTGCCCGTGGCCCTCGCCTTTGCGGAGCGCTACTTCCCATTGCTGGAAGGGTTTCTTGCTGTCGTCGCCAACTGGCGCGTTTACGGAACGGTGATCTTCCTTGTCCTCGGCCTGATGATTTTCCATCTCGGCCTGCCAGCCGGTCGCAGGCGGGTAATCGACGTCCTGCCCGGTGTGCTTCTGACGCTCGCTCTATGGCTGGTCGGTGCGCTGGTCTTCGCCTACTATATCGGCACTTTCGCCAATTATGCGGCGACCTATGCCGGCCTCGCCTCAATCATGATCGTGCTCGTCTTCCTCTACATGGTCGGCGCGATCTTCATCATCGGCGCGGAGTTCAATGCGGCGCTGATGAAGTTCCGGGTGGTGCCTGTGAAGGGCGCGCCCGCCGGGATCTCAAATCCCGACCATGGTGCGGATATCTGAAGGCGTCTTGCCCTCTGCCCTCAGTGCCGACAGCGCCGTATCGCCGAGGCTCTTGGAGAGCTTTCTCCAATCGGGCCCCAGGATCAGCCGGTGGTGGTGATAGATCGGTGCGGGCAGGCCAAGCAGGACCTGCAGCAGCCGGTGCACAGAGGTTGCGTGAAAGAGATCCAGACCGCGCACGGCATGGGTCACGCCTTGTGCCGCATCGTCCACGGTGACGGCGAGGTGATAGCTTGCTGGCGCATCGGAGCGCCAGAGCACCACATCGCCCCAGGCGGCCGGGTCCGCCTCTATCTCGCCCCGCTCTCCGTCCCCAGTTTCCTGCCAGGTGAGCTGCTTTTGCACCAAGGTCCGAGCCCTGTCGATGTCTAGCCGCCAGGCGTAGCGCTCGGCGGTCGCGAGCCTTTCCGCCCGTTCCGCCTCGCTCATCGCGCGCTCCTCAGTCGGATAAAGCGGCGCGCCATCCGGATCGCGCGGCCAGGTGCCGCCCTCACGCTCATAGGCGGAGACACGGGCTTTCACCTCGCCGCGGGTGAGGAATGCGGGGTAGACGAGACCCAGGGCTTTCAGGCGGTCGAGGGCTTGGCGATAGAGCGGAAAATGCTCCGACTGGCGGCGTACCGGCTGCTCGAAGGCAATGCCGAGCCAGTCGAGGTCATCGAAAACGGCCTGCTCAAGGTCCGGCGTGCAGCGGGTGAGGTCGATATCCTCGATACGCAGCAAAAGCCGACCCCCCATTTTTTCGGCCATATCAGCGTTCAAAAGGGCCGAGAGCGCATGGCCGAGATGCAGCCGGCCATTGGGGCTCGGGGCGAAACGAAAGACGGGGGCATCATGGCCCACGGTTTGACGAGGACGTTCGGTCATGCTTTTCCTTCGCATGAGAGTGGAATGAGGAAAAGGGGACGGGTTTGACGACGATCCGATGCGAGGCTGATCTCGCTGCGGGGCTTTCCCTTTTGCTGACACGGGATCCCAGGCTCTGTCCGATCGCTGAGGTGTGCAGCCCGCTGCCGCTCCGGCTTTCGGCACCGGGCTTTGCGGGGCTCGCCTCGATCATCGTTTCGCAGATGGTATCGCGGGCGAGTGCCGATGCGATCTGGCGGCGGATGACGGCGGTGCTGGGCAATCGGCCACTGGCGGAAGACTATCTGGCGCTTGGCCCCGAGCTGATCGGCACCTTTGGTCTGTCGCGCGGCAAGGCGCAGGCGCTCGAAGCGGCCGCCAAGGCCGATCTCGGTGGCCCGTTCCGCCTCGACGAACTGGCCGAGATGCCGGCGGACGCTGCGATCGCGGCGCTGACCGGCTTGAAAGGCGTGGGGCCCTGGACGGCCGAGGTCTACCTGATGTTCTGCGGCGGCCACCCTGACATTTTCCCGGTTGGAGATGTGGCGCTGCGCATCTCCGTCGGCGATGTTTTCTTTGCCGGCGAACGCCCCTTGCCGGAGCAGGTGGCCGAGCTTGCCGAGGCCTGGGCGCCGGTGCGCTCGGTCGCGGCACGGCTGTTCTGGGCGCATTATGCGCGCATCACGGGCCGCGTCGCACTGCCCCGTTGAGGGGCGCGCCGAGAGGTCGCAACACGGCTGAAAGATTCAGGCTTCACAATGCTGTAACAACGGACCTAATATAGAAGGGCAGATGCCGAATCGATCAGGAGTTAGCCTTGACGATTGCAGTTTCTCCCCAGGCCCTGCCGGCGCTCGTCCTGAATGCCGACTACCGGCCACTGAGTTATTATCCCTTGTCGCTCTGGTCCTGGCAGGACGCGATCAAGGCGGTCTTCCTCGACCGTGTGAACATCATCGCCGAGTATGAACACTCCGTCTGCTCGCCGAGTTTCTCGATGCGGCTGCCGAGCGTGGTCAGCCTCAAGACCTATGTTCAGCCGACGCGGAATCCGGCCTTTACCCGCTTCAATGTCTTCCTTCGCGACAAGTTCGAGTGCCAGTATTGCGGCTCGCCCGATGATCTGACCTTCGACCATGTCATCCCGCGTGCCCATGGCGGCGAGACGACCTGGGAGAACGTGGTCGCGGCCTGCTCGCCGTGCAACCTGCGCAAGGGATCGAAGCTACCGAAGCAGGCGCAGATGTTCCCGCACCAGAAGCCGTACCGGCCGACGGTGCAGGACCTGCACAACAACGGCCGGCTCTTCCCGCCGAACTACCTGCATGAAAGCTGGGTGGACTATCTCTACTGGGACACCGAACTGCAGCCGTAAGGCCGCAGCTTGAGCTTTGTTGGCGGCGCCTGTCCGGGCAGCCGCTCTCTTCTCAGACGGTCGGCTTGCGCAGCGCGCCCCAGAGCGCGATGGCGGCAAGGGCGGCACTCGTCAGCACGTTCCAGCCGGCGAAGGAGAGGCCGAGCACGCGAAGCGTCGCCTCGGTGCACGACGGCGCCTTGGTGGCGTTCAGCGCCTCCAGCACGTTGACGGGCGTATCGCCACCGGTTGCGCCTATCGAGCAGGTCGAGGGACCCTCCCAGAACTTCCACTCGACGCCGGAATGGTAGATGCCTAGGCCCATGCCCGTGATCATCAGCAGCGCGACCGCGATCAGCAGGACCTTGGTGACGATTGGCGGCAGGCGGAAGACGGAGGAGAGCACGGCCAGGAAGCCGACGCCAATGCCGATGTAATAGGGATTGCGCTGCATCAGGCAGAGCGCGCAAGGGATATAGCCGCCGATATGCTCGAAGCCCAGCGCAGAGCCGACGACGATCGCCATGCCGAATGTGACGAGAACGGCCGCGGAGCGGTCGGGGTGGCGATTGAGAATTGCGAGCATCGGAGAGGGCCTGCAGCTGATTTCCACGTCGCCGGCACGAACACCGGACAGGCCGGGTTCTATTGCGTTTGCGAAGGCGTGTAAATCACCGGTGGCTCGTGCGGTGGCCGCACGTCTGCGTGATGACGCATCGGGCAACAGCTTGCCAGGTTTCGCGCATTGTCGAGCAGCGTTGCAGTTGATGTGCTGAGAACTGGCTTGTGGGGTGTGGGTTAGAACGTCGTCTAAAGCAACTTCAACCGTGCCGAAAAACGGGTCCCGTCGCTGCCATCCAGCGTATAGCTGCCGTCGAGTTGCCGAAGAGAGCCTTCCATGAGTTTCGTTCCGGTGCCCCTCGATGCAGTCGTCGGGTCGAAGCCGATGCCATTGTCCGCTATCGTCAGCGACGCCATGTCGTCGGTCTCTTCCCCGTGAAGACTGATCTCGATCCTGCCGCTTTCATGGGTCTCGAATGCGTATTTGAGACTGTTGCTGACAACCTCGTTGACGAGGAGGGCAAGCGCTGTCGCGCGGTCGTTGGACACGCTTAAGGGGGCGAGGTCGAAGTCGACCTGCACACGGCTGCCATAGGCTCCGATCACGTTTTCGGTGACGCGGCGGACCAGTTGGGCGGCATCCAGAGCAGCATAGGCATCGTGCTGGTAGATGAGTTCGTGGACTGCGACCATGGCCTTGATGCGGTCCGTCAGGGCCTGCGACTGTTCTCCCGGCTTCAGATGAATGCGGATCAGGGACATGACGGACTGAAGATTGTTCTTCACTCGGTGATGGATTTCCCGCAGCAGAAGTTCGTTCTTGTCCAGTGCGTTTTGCAGTGCGGCTGACTGAGCGTCCTGGATGCGGAGCAGGCTCCTGATCCGAAACGCCGCTCCGATCGAACCGAGGCAGGCGAGGGCGGTCACCACGACCAGAATTTCGATGTTGTGCCAGAAGGGCCGCATGAGCAGATCCAAGTCCGCTGCAGCGACGGCGACGAAGGGCGTGCCTTCGACCTTTCTGTAGCCGACGATCCGCTGCACACCATCGAGCGGTGATGCCTCAGCCATATAGGTGCCTGTCGGCGCACGCTTGAGATAGTCCGTAAACAGAACATAGCCGCTCATGTCGAGGCCGGCTTCGGGCTTGGGGTAGCGCGCAACCAATTGCCCATCGTCTCGGATGAAGCTGACCGCGAAATTGCCACCGAGATTGACCGCTTCCCAGATCGGCTTCATCAGCTCCGTCGAAAGCGATACGGTGACGACACCCGCAAAGACCCCTGCCTCTTCGAACCGACGGCTAAAGACGAATATCTGGTCTCCGCTGAGGCGACTGATCAGGAGGGAGGAGACATAGTCCTCACGGCCGGCCTCGAGCGCCTGGAAGTATTCGCGATCACGGATGTCGATTGGCTTCAAGCCAGGGTCGGTGGAGTACAACGTCCTTCCGTCGGCTGCGACCACATAGGCCTGGACCGCTCCCGGCAGTCCCTGGAGAGCCGCGCGGATGTCTTGCACTTCGCCAACCTGCAGAGGTGCCCGGCCGCTTTCAACGAAATCAACGAGCCGCCCCGTTGCCTGGGCTCCGAACTCATAGATCCATTTTGCATGGGTTGCGACGACAAGGCTGGACGTGGAGACTCGGTCTTCCGCGGCTTTGAACGTTGCGTGATAAGACTGAAATGCCCAGGACGACGCCAAAGCGATGAAGCCGGCCCACGCCACCACGATTGCCATGACGACGAATTTCTGGGCTTTGCCAGGTGCGTATCGCTCCATAAATGATCCTGGCCCTGCGGTGCGGCTTAGCTTCGAGCCTGCCGCGAATTTACCCCTGAAGTCTCAAAGGGTAGGGCATGCTGAAGGTCCTATCAACCCAGGATGAGCAATGACTTGCTTATACAGCGAGCTTGCAATCACGCGTGCCGCACAAGCCCGTCAAATCGGAGAGATTTCGCTGAAAAAAATGGTGCCCCATGCCGGAATCGAACCAGCACTCCTTTCGGAACTCGATTTTGAGTCGAGCGCGTCTACCAGTTCCGCCAATGGGGCACGGTCTGGATAAGCGCGACTTACCATGGGGTGCGGCGGGCTTGCAAGGGGTGCCGGGTGTCGTTTCTGTCAGGATTTGCCAGCGTGTCGCCGGCCCTGGTGACAGGCCCGAGGTGATTGCCTGGCATGTTGAAGCGTCTCTCCCGGAATGCTAGGGAAAGATCGATCCGCATGCGCAGTCGTGTGGGGCAACCCGGCCAGTTGTCGGGGCGATTTCACATCCATGGAAAGCAAGACGCATGACAACCTCGGCCAAGAAGATCCGCATTCCCCAGCCCGTCAAGCAGGTTGTCGTGGACGCGGCGCTGTTGCCGAAGGCGCCGGCCCAGCCTGTTGCTGCCAAGGGCAAGCGCAAGGCAAAGGCTGCAGCACCTGTGATTGCGAGCCCGGCCGCTGCCGTCGATGGCAAAGCCAAGGTCAACATTGTTGCGCCCGTCGCGCCGCAGGTGGCAGCCATTCGGCAGAAGCTGAAGCAGCAGTCGGTGCAGTCGCAGATTGCCCGCGTCGATGCTGCGATCGAGGCGGGAACGGTTTCGTCGGCCGATGCGAAAGCTCTCGTGCTGGCGCTTGCGATGAAGCGCCTCGGCTCGAAGGAAACGGCCGAGAAGTGGTATCGCAGCCAGCATCTTGAAGCCTTTGGTGGCCGCACACCGGCCCAGATGGTTCGCGGCGGCGAATTGAAGGCGCTCGTTGCGCTGATGCGTGCGGAAGCAGCCCAGAACAAGGGCTGATATTCGGCCCGGCATGGTTCGCCTTGCTTGCTCTGCCGACCAAATCCCTTTTCGGACATCGTGTCCCATCCGCTGCAGTCTGCTTCCTTGAAGGTGGCAGGTTTGCGCGTGATTTACGCTATATCCAGCCCGTTATTGTGCATCTGCGAGATGAATGTTAGCAGAGACAGCATGACGATCCGGATACTCAGCCATGCTGCTTGAGCCGCGCGATACCTTCGAGGCGCTTCGCCGCGATTTCCGTTGGGACATCCCCGCCGATTTCAACATCGGGCGGGTGGTGTCCGACGACTGGGCCGCCAAGGCGCCCGAGCGCATCTGCCTTCAACATTTCTCGCCTGATGGCGATCATCTCTCGATGACCTATGGCGCGCTTGCCGCGCAATCCTCGGCGCTTGCGCATGGATTGACGGAGCTCGGTGTCGTCCCCGGCAATCGGGTGGCGCTGCTCCTGCCGCAATGCTTCGAGACTGTGATCGCGCATGTCGCGATCTACAAGATGGGTGCGATTGCGCTGCCGCTGGCGCTGCTTTTCGGCGAAGAGGCGTTGGAATACCGTCTTCGGGATGCAGGCGCCAAGGTCATCGTCACCAATGGTTTTGGCCTTGCGCGACTGAAGACGCTGCGGGCCCGCTTGCCAGCGCTGCAGAAAGTGATTTCGATCGAAGGTGCCGGGCCTGATGTCATCGGCTTCCATGCGATGATCGATGGCAGGCCTGATGTTTTCGAGATCGCGGAAAGCGGCCCCGATACGCCGGCACTGATGATCTATACGTCCGGCACAACGGGGCCGCCGAAGGGGGCGCTGCATGGTCATCGCGTTCTGGCTGGCCACATTCCGGGGTTTCAGCTGGCGCATGATTACCTGCCGCAGCCTGATGACAAGGTCTGGACGCCGTCCGACTGGGCCTGGGCGGGCGGGCTGCTGAACGCGCTTCTGCCGGCGCTCATGCTCGGGGTGCCGGTCGTTTCCTCGCCGGCGCAGAAATTCGATCCGCATATGGCCTTCCGGATCATGGCCGAGATGAAGGTGCGCAATGCCTTCATCCCGCCGACGGCGCTCCGGCTGCTGAAGGCCGTCGAGAAGCCGCGCGAGGTTTATGACCTCGTGTTGCGCAGCATCGGCTCTGCGGGCGAATCCCTGGGGCGCGAGACCTATGAATGGGTGAAGTCGGCGCTCGGCATCGTGCCGAACGAGTTCTACGGCCAGACCGAATGCAATTTCGTGCTGTCGTCTGCGGCGCATCTTGATGTCACCAAGGGTGGCTTCATCGGCAAGGCCGTGCCGGGGCACGAGGTCGCGATCATCGACGCTGACGGTCGGGAAATGTCTGTTGGCGAGACGGGGCAGGTGGCGATCAAGCGACCGGATCCGGTGATGTTCCTGGGCTACTGGAACAATGCCAAGGCGACGGCGGACAAGTTTGTCGGCGATTGGATGAAGACGGGCGATCTCGGTCGGCAGGATGAAGAGGGCTATGTGCAGTTCTTCGGCCGTGACGACGATGTGATCACCTCTTCCGGCTATCGGATCGGGCCGGCCGAGATCGAGGATTGCCTGATTGGCCATCCGGCGGTTCGACTGGCGGCCGTCATTGGCAAGCCCGACACGCTGAGGACAGAGATCGTGAAGGCCTTCGTCGTGCTGCAGGATGGTTTCGCCGGCAATCTGGCCCTTGCAGCCGAGATTCGCGACTGGGTGAAGAACCGGTTGTCGATGCATGAATATCCGCGCGAGATCGAATTCGTGGCGGAATTGCCGCTGACGACGAGCGGCAAGGTGATCCGCCGGCTGCTGAGGGACCAGGAGATCGCCAAGGCGAGCTGATCGGTTGTGACAGCAGTTCAGTCTATCCGGATCGGTCAGTTTCCGAAGCGGCGGTTCAGGACCTTGTCGCGCAGGATGCGGGCGATGTTGCGGGTGTTGCGATACATGTGCAGCTGCGCGCCAACCTGCCGGACGTCGCGGTCGGCGTTGGATTTCAGGCCGATCACCAGCGTGCCCATGGCTTCGCGTTCCTTCCAGAAGCGGCTCATGATCGGATGGTCGGGCACAGCACAGCTGTCGGTGCGCACGATATTGGCATCGTCGAGATGCCATTCGGTGAGATCTGCCATCAGCAGCTTGCCGGGCGAGAAGCGGGCATAGGTCTCGTCGAAGGCGGTCTTCCAGGTATAGGCCTCGCCGGCCATGATGAAGACGACCATGGAGGCGATCGCGCGACCGTCAAGGTCGAGCGTGTGGATACGCACAGCATCGGCTTCGGCCAGATTGGTGATCGCCTCGCGGGCGAAGGCTGCGCGCAGGCGGTCGTTGACCATGGCGGAGCGCTTGCGCCCCTTCCAGCCGCTTGCTTCCAGGGCCAGGAATTCTTCCATCCGGAAACGGATTTCTTCCGGTTGGCGGGCGACGTTGTAGGTCACCGATCCCTGTTCGGAGAGCAGCCGGAACTGGCGGCGCATCTCGCGCAGGTGGTTCTTGTTGAGCGCTGAGCGGAGATAGTTCGGGCCGTCGTCGAAGCTCTGCAGCATCGGCCGCTGGTATTCGTTGGTGAGCGTCAACGGCAGGTCGCGGGCAAGCGCCACGGCACGGGCGAGTTGGGCGAAGCGGCCTTCGAGGCGAAGATCCGGAATGACGAGCAGGCTGGGGAGGTGGGCTTCCGGACGGCCGAGCGCTTCCAGCAGGTTGTCGATCGTCTCGGCAGCACCTTCGGCATCGACCAGCGGCGTGCCGAGCGGACCGAAGGGATTGGCCCAGGCGCGGATGATCGAGGGACCGACGGAGAAGCCCGGCTTTTCGACCGAAAAGGGGAAGAGCATGCGCAGGCGCGAGCGGCGTTCGTCCTGGTCGCGGATGACGGCAAAGCGGACCTGACGCTCTTCCAGACGCGGCATGGCGGGCGCCAGGAAGCGCGGGGCGAAGAAGACGTTCGCCTCCATCACCCGGTAGGTCAGGTATTCGAGCTCGTCCTGGAGTTCATAGCCCATCTGGCCGGGATAGACGCTGAGGCGACGACCCGGTCGACCGACGGCCACTTCCATTTCCGCAATCGGGGCTGCGGGAGCGCCTGCGAGACTGCCGACCAGCCGGTTGGCGTCGCTGTTCATGCTCTCGTTGTAGATGCGTTCGGTCATGGGCGGACGGCCTCCGTGCGGGGCGTCAGGGCATGCGGATCGGCAAAGGCGAAGACGACGATGCCGAGCGCGCGGCGGACCGCGACATGCAGGAGAAGGGCCTCGATGGTCATGGCGGCGGCCGTGGCGGTGGCGGCGCCTGCGAGACCCCAGGCGGGGATCAGCGTGATGTTGAGGCCGATATTGCTGGCGAGGGCGACGGCATAGACGGCGACACAAAGCTGCTGGCGGCCGGCCATGGTGAGCAGCATCTCGGCGGGGCCGACAAGCGCCTTGGCCATGTTGCCGGCAAAGAGGATGACCATCAGGACGTAGCCTGCGGTGAAAGCGGAGCCGAAAAGGCTGAGGAGCAACTGGCCCAACATCAGGACTAAGGCACCGACGGCGAGCGAGGGCCAGAAGGTCCAGCGCGCGGCTGTGCCGGCGAAGCCGGCCAGACCATGACGATCATCGGCGGCCATCAGGGCGGAAAAGCGCGGGGTGGCGCCTGCCTTGACGGCAAAGAAGACGAATTGCACCAGCGCCATGGTCTTGGCGGCCGCGAAATAGATGCCGACCTGGTCGGGTGGCAGATAGAGGCCGACGACGATGACATCGGAATTGGTGAGCAGGAAGCCGAAGCCTTCGATGAGGAAGATCGGCAGGGCGACCTTGATCCATGCGGCAAAATCGATCGTGCGGGCGCCGCGGTCGTAGCGGTTCAGGAGGCGGCGGTCGACGAGCAGGAACTGGCCGAGCGTGGTGACATAAGTGGCGGCGAGTGCCGCCTGCATGGCGGTGACGGCGGTAGCGGGGGCGCCCCAGTAGACCGCCAGAAGCATGAAGACGAGGATCAGGCTCGGGCGGATGATGTAGGTGGGGCTGAGGCCAAGCACTGCCCAGCGATTGGCGCGCGCGGTGCCATCCAGCACGTCGCCGAGCGCAATCATCGGCAGCGCGAAGACGGCGAGGAAGAGCGGCACGAGGTAATAGTGCTCGATGCTATCGCCAAACAGGTGCAGGGCCGAGATACCTGACAGCGCCAGGATGCTGGCGCTCGTCATGGCAAAGAGGCGGGCCGTCGAGGTCAGCCCGCGGATTTCGGCCTTGGCGTGGTCGAGATCATATTGCGGCAGGAAACGGATGACCGCGGTCGGGAAACCGAGTGAGGAAAAGCTGCCGGCCAGCACGACCAGAACCCAGACGAAGACGAAGATGCCGTATTCGAACTCGCCCATCAGGCGGGCCTGGATGATCTGCGAGAGGAAGGCGATGGCGGCACTGACGATGCGGATGGCGAAGGCGATGGCGGCCATGCGCTGGGCACGGGCCGTCTCGTCGTCAGCCAAGAGCGCACGGACCAGACGCGGGCCCGCGGGCAACCATTTTTCCGCTGTTTCCAGAACAGTCATCGGTACGGACGCAATACTTCTCGCTGGGTCGGGTATGGGCTCCAGTGATGACAGATCAGGGTTAACGAAGTGTGGTGATGCTGCCTTGCGGCCGGCCGCCATCCCGGGTCTTGCCGGACATCGGCACGCCGTTGAAGAGGAAAAGCGCCAGCGCCGAGCGGCGGATCAGGCGGTGGGCCGTATAGGACAGCACCGAGGTCACCAGGCAGACCAGCAGGAACTCCAAAAGGGGTGGCCAGGTGGTGAGGAGGAAGAGCGTCGCAAGCGCATAGATGATCGGATGATGGAGGAGGTAGATGCTGAAGGAGGCATCGACGATCCGGTCGATGCGCGGATCCGGGCGGTTCCAGAAGCGCTCGGCGATGCCGATCACGACGAGGCTCATGAGGACGGCAGCAGCACCATCGACGGCGTTATAGCCGAGTTCGACGCCGGTCGTATCGCGCCCGCGCAACAGGGAGGCGGCGATGGCGGTGATGACGGCCAAGGCCGGGAGTGCCCAACCCCTTTGCCAGACGAATGCCGTCCGCAGATCGGCAGCCGATTTCAGGGCGACACCGATCAGGAAGAAGGGAAGATACCGCAGATAGGGATCGATGCCGTGGGCAAGCAGATAGGCTAGGGTGCCATCCCGCGCGAGCATGGTCTGGTGCGAGAGGTGGACGAGAACCTCCCATGCCGTGACGGCGAGCGTGAGTAGCGCAAGTGCCATGCGGGGATGGGCCATGGCGTTGTGGTGGATGCGCTGGACTAGCCCTGCCAGCGGTGGCTGCCGCAGCGGCTGCCAGACGAGGACGAGAAGGGTGCTGTATGCCAGCAGTGCCGGCAGGAACCAGAGATGCATGATCCAGCTGAAGCCGGGATGGGTGACATCCCGGGCCGCCTGATCAAGCGCTGATGTCATCGACATCGTGCCGGTGAGCGCTTGGTTGATGTCGACCAGGGCGATCTGCAAAGGGGCCAGCAGGGCAAGGCCTGTCAGCAAGGGGACGCCGAGCCGCACGAAGCGGCCGCGCAGCCAGGAACCTGCAGCTCTGCGCTCGAGCATCATGGCGGCGAAGTAGCCGGCTACGATGAAGAAGGCCGGCATGCGGAAGGTGACGAAGACGCCACTCACGAAGGTGAGTAGCTCGCTCTTGTCGGGCGACTGGATGTCCCAGAGGACACGGGCATTGTAGGCCATGGCAGCGTGATAGGGGATGCCGAGAAGCATCAGGAATGCGCGCAGCGAATCCCAGTGATGTTCCCGTGCTGCACCAGCCGACATCCCGACCCTCCAAAGGAAAGGGGAACCGGGCCGGGTGGCGCGGTTCCCCTCTTTCGTCGGAGGCTGACAGCGAAAGGTTGAAAAAACCTCAAGCCTTAAGGCTGAAAGATCAGGCTTCCAGCGCGCCGTGGCAGTGCTTGTACTTCTTGCCGGAGCCGCAGGGGCAAGGCTCGTTGCGACCGACCGTGCCCCAGCTCTTTGGTTCGAGCGGATTGCGATCCTGCGGCGGCACCTGGGCGCCTTCGGCAAAATCGTCCTCGCCGGTGGTGGCGTCGAGGTGATGGCCTTCCATCGGCGGCGGTGTCGGGGCCGGCGGCGGATCGCGCACCAATTCGACGCGCGACATCTGCATGGTCACGGCATCGCGCAGGTTGGCGAGCAGGGCCTGGAAGAGTTCGAAGGCTTCCGCCTTGTATTCCTGCAGCGGGTCGCGCTGGGCATAGCCGCGGAAACCGACGACCGAGCGCAGGTGGTCGAGGTTGACGATGTGCTCGCGCCAGAGATTGTCGATGGTCTGCAGAACGACAGAACGTTCGACATAGGCCATCAGTTCGGCGCCGAAGCGCTCCGCCTTGTCTGCGGCGGCCTTGTCTGCGGCTTCCATGATGCGGTTGTAGATGTCGTCTTCCGCGATGCCTTCTTCCGCCGCCCAGACGTCGACCGGCAGGTCGAGGTTGAGGGTGTTGGCGACCTTCTGCTTGAGGCCCGCTACGTCCCACTGTTCGGCATAGGCGTTCGGGGGAACGTGGATGGCCACCATGGTCTCGATGACTTCGTGGCGCATGTCGGTGACGGTTGCCGACACGTCGGTCGCGTCCATCAGCTCGATGCGCTGTTCGAAGATCACCTTGCGCTGGTCGTTGATGACGTCATCATACTTCAGGAGGTTCTTGCGGATGTCGAAGTTGCGGGCTTCGACCTTCTTCTGGGCGCGTTCGAGCGCCTTGTTGATCCACGGGTGAACGATCGCTTCGCCGTCCTTCAGACCGAGCTTCGTCAGCATGCCGTCCATGCGGTCGGAGCCGAAGATGCGCATCAGGTCGTCCTGGAGCGACAGGTAGAACTTCGAGCGGCCCGGGTCACCCTGACGGCCAGAACGGCCGCGCAGCTGGTTGTCGATACGGCGGCTTTCATGCCGTTCCGTGGCGATGACGTAGAGGCCACCGGCTTCAAGCGCCTTCTGCTTGAGGGCGGCGATTTCAGCCTTGATGGCTTCGGTCTTGGCGTCGCGCTCCGGACCCGGCTCCATCTCGGCCAGTTCGTGCTCGAGGCGCATGTCGAGATTGCCGCCGAGCTGGATGTCGGTACCGCGGCCGGCCATGTTGGTGGCGATCGTGACGGCGCCGGGAACACCGGCCTGGGACACGATATAGGCTTCCTGCTCATGGTAGCGGGCGTTCAGGACCTTGAAGTCCTTGAAGCCGGACTGGCTCAGCATGTTGGCGAGCAGTTCCGACTTTTCGATCGAGGTGGTGCCGACGAGAACCGGCTGGTTGCGCTCGCTCGCGGCCTTGATCTCTTCGATGATCGCCTTGAACTTTTCTTCGAAGGTCCGGTAGACCTCGTCGTCCTCGTCGATACGCTTGATCGGCAGGTTGGTAGGGACTTCGACCACTTCGAGGCCGTAGATATTGGCGAATTCTTCCGCTTCGGTTGCCGCCGTACCGGTCATGCCGGCCAGCTTCTTGTACATGCGGAAATAGTTCTGGAAGGTGATCGAGGCGAGCGTCTGGTTCTCGGGCTGGATCTGGACCTTTTCCTTGGCTTCGAGCGCCTGGTGCTGGCCTTCCGAGTAACGACGGCCCGGCATCATGCGGCCGGTGAACTCGTCGATGATGACGATCTCGTTGTTGCGGACGATGTAGTCCTTGTCGCGCTGGAACAGCTTGTGAGCCTTCAGCGCGTTGTTGATGTGGTGGACGATCGCGACGTTTTCGACGTCGTAAAGGCTTTCGCCCTTCAGGAGGCCGGCTGCACGCAGCAGGTTTTCCAGCTTTTCGGTGCCGACTTCCGAGAAATTGGCCGAACGCTGCTTCTCGTCGATTTCGTAGTCTTCGTCCGACAGGAGCGGGATGTAGGCGTCGATCGTGTTGTAGAGATCGGAGCGGTCGTCGAGCGGGCCGGAGATGATCAGCGGCGTGCGTGCTTCATCGACGAGGATGGAGTCGACTTCGTCGACGATCGCGAAGTTGTGGCCGCGCTGGACCATCTGGCCGCGCTCATACTTCATGTTGTCGCGCAGATAGTCGAAGCCGAGCTCGTTGTTCGTCGCGTAGGTGATGTCGCAGGCATAGGCCGCGCGGCGTTCGTCGTCGGAGAGGCCGTGGACGATGACGCCGGTGGTGAGGCCGAGGAAGCCGTACATCTTGGCCATGGTGGCGGCGTCGCGGCGGGCGAGGTAGTCGTTGACGGTGACGACATGGACGCCCTTGCCGGAAAGGGCATTCAGGTAGACGGCGAGCGTCGCAACGAGCGTCTTGCCTTCGCCGGTCTTCATTTCGGCGATGGAATTGTCGTTGAGGATCATCGCGCCGATCAGCTGTACGTCAAAAGGACGCATGCCGAGCGCACGACGGGCGCCTTCGCGGGCAACGGCGAAGGCGGGAACGAGAATATCGTCCAGCGTCTTGCCGGCGGCCAGTTCTGCCCGGAACTCGGCCGTCTTGGCGGCGAGCTGTTCATCGCTCAGCGCCTTCACCTTTTCCTCAAGGGCTGCGATCTGAGCGACGCGCGGGTTATAGGATTTTACGCGGCGTTCATTCGACGAGCCGAAGATTTTGCGCGCAAGTCCACCAAGACTGACCATATCGATGGTCCTTTCTGACCTTCGTCATATCGTTGACGTACCTTTCGGACCACCATTAGAGCAGTCGAATAGGCACAATGCGTCCTGAAACTACTCTGGACGCGAGGTTGCGTGACAGATAAGAGGGGGGTCGAATGATGTCAACGGCGCAGGCCAGTCGCAAATCCCCTCGATCGCCGGGCATCTGACAATATTTTGCCCGATTCGAACGGTCTTGAAACGGTTCACCATCCGAAAGGTCTTTCATGCTTCGCCTCAATAAAATCGTGCTCGCCGCCTGCGTTTCCCTCTCGGCCCTCTATGGCGCGGCTTCCGCGCAGGATGCGACTGTGGTCGCCAAGGTCGGTGATCTGGAGATCACCCAGTCCGAACTCGATCTGGCAATCGCCAATCTCGACCCGCAGCTGGCCCAGCTGCCCGACGAGCAGAAGAAGGTCGCAGCCCTTTCCGGCGCCATCGACGTGAAGCTGCTTGCCGCCAACGCGACCGCTGCCGGACTGCAGGACGATGCAGACTACAAGCGCCGCATGGCTTTCATCGCCGAGCGCGAACTGCATAACGCCTTCTTCAAGAAGAACGTCGTCGACGCCGTCGCCGAAGATGAAGTGAAGGCCCGTTACGAGAAGGAAATCGCAGCCCTTCCGAAGCAGGAAGAAGTGCGCGCCCGTCACATCCTGGTGAAGACCGAGGAAGAGGCCAAGCAGATCATCACCGATCTGGACGCCGGCAAGGACTTCATCGAAATCGCCAAGGAAAAGTCGACGGACCCGAACAAGACCGAAGGCGGCGACCTCGGCTACTTCACCAAGGGCCGCATGGTTCCGGAATTCGAAGAGGCTGCCTTCGCACTCGAAAAGGGCGCCTACACGAAGACCCCGGTCCAGACGCAGTTCGGCTTCCACGTCATTCGTCTGGAAGACAAGCGCGACGCCCCGCCGCCGGCTTTTGAAGCCGTCGAGCAGCAGGTACGCCAGCTCGTGATGCGCGACAAGTATCTCGCGATCATCGAGAAGGCCAAGAGCGAGCAGAAGATCGAGATCGTCGACGAAGCGCTCCGCAAGGGCTATGACGAGGCAAACAAGGCAGAGCAGCAGCAGTAAGCTCTCCTTCATCGGTATTTCTTTCAAGGCCCGCAGTTTGCGGGCCTTCCATTACGGGCCGTTCCATGTCTTCCAGCATTTCTCCCCTCGCTCCGAAAACCTATGCCGACATGCCTGTCATCCGCGGAGTGCGGATGTCGACGGCTGCAGCGGGTATCAAGTACAAGAACCGCACCGACGTGCTGTTGATGGCCTTCGATCAGCCGGCGTCCGTCGCGGGTGTGTTCACCAAGTCGAAGTGCCCTTCGGCGCCGGTGGATTTCTGCCGGCACAACCTCGCGCATGGCGTGGCGCGCGGCGTCGTCGTCAATTCCGGCAATGCCAATGCCTTTACCGGCGTGAAGGGCAAAGCTGCGACCGAACTGACGGCGAAGTCGGCTGCGGCGGCGCTGGGCTGTGGTGAAAACGAGATCTATCTCGCCTCGACCGGCGTCATCGGCGAGCCGCTTGATGCGACGAAGTTTTCCGGCGTGCTGGACCAGATGGCGAAGGACGCGACCGGTGACTTCTGGTTCGAGGCCGCCAAGGCGATCATGACCACGGATACCTATCCGAAGGTCGCGACGCGCAGCGCCACGATCGATGGCGTCACGGTCACGATCAACGGGATTGCCAAGGGTGCCGGCATGATCGCGCCTGACATGGCGACGATGCTCTCCTTCGTGGTGACGGATGCCAATATCGCACCGGCTGCCCTGCAGGGGCTGCTGTCTGCAGGCGTCGAGCCGAGCTTTAATTCGATCACCGTCGACAGCGATACCTCGACCTCCGACACGCTGATGCTGTTTGCGACAGGTGCTGCGGCGGCCGATGGCCAGGCGAAGATCGAAGCTGCTGACGATGAACGGCTTGAGGGTTTCAAGGCGGCGCTGAACGACCTTCTGAAGGATCTGGCGCTGCAGGTCGTGCGCGATGGTGAGGGCGCGCGCAAGATGGTGGAGATCACCGTTAAGGGTGCCGAGAACGATCTCGCGGCCAAGAAGATCGCGTTGTCCATCGCGAATTCCCCTCTGGTGAAGACGGCTGTTGCCGGCGAAGATGCCAATTGGGGCCGCATCGTCATGGCGGTCGGCAAGTCGGGCGAAATGGCCGATCGCGATCGTCTAGCGATCTGGTTCGGCGATGTGCGCGTAGCGGTGAATGGTGAGCGCGATCCGACCTATTCGGAAGAGGCGACCACGGCGGTGATGGAACGGGAAGACATTCCTGTTACCGTTGATATTGGCCTTGGTTCCGGCACCGCGACGGTGTGGACCTGCGACCTGACCAAGGAATATGTCGCCATCAATGGCGACTATCGGAGCTGACGTCTGTATGCATGCAATGGTGAGTGATCCCAACCTGCCGCTCGTCCGGCGTCTCGAAGCGGTGGGTTTCCGTGCCTGGCCGGCGAGCAGCGTCGTCTATGACGGAAGCTGGCAGGTGCGTCTGACCGGTGGGCATCCCGGCAAGCGGCTGAATTGCATCGTGCCGCTCGATCCTTCCGACAGCCGCGACATCGCGATCCGTATCGAGAAGGCCGGAAAGCGCTTCGAAGCACACGGGCGTCCCCTCCTGGTGCGCCAGACGCCGCTTTCGCCGAAGCCGCTGATCGATTTTCTCGCGGCTGAGGGCTGGGAGCGCTTTGAGGAAGTGGTGACGATGACCGCCGACCTCGGTGGCATGACCTTCCCCGATACGCTTGATCATCTGCCGACGCAGGATGTCGGACGCTATGTGGATGCCGATATCGTCGTGCATGGCAGCGATCCGGCCCTCAAGCCGGCGCTTGCCGAGGTCATCACCGGCATCAAGCCACCATCCGGGCTGTTCGTCATCGAGGATGCATCCGAAGGAGCGCTTGCCGTCGCACTTTGCGTCCAGGACAATGATCTGGCTGGGATCATGTCGCTTGCAGTCCGGGCCGATCGTCGGCGGCAGGGGCTCGGCATCGAGATATTGAGCTCGGCGCTGCGCTGGGCACGGATGCGCGGTGCACGCACGACCTGGCTGCAGGTTGTCGCCGAGAATGCGGAGGCGCTTGCGCTCTATCGCAAGATGGGCTTCGAGGAAGTCTATCGCTATGCCTATTGGCGGAAGGCTTCCTGATGACCGAGGCAAAGAAGCCGATTCTCCTGGTCGCTGCCTGTGCGCTTGTCGATACCGACAACCGCATCCTGCTTGCGCAGCGTCCCGAGGGCAAGTCGCTTGCGGGGCTCTGGGAGTTTCCCGGCGGCAAGGTCGAGGCCGGCGAGACGCCCGAGGAGACACTGGTGCGCGAGCTTGAGGAAGAGCTCGGGATCCAGACCAAGGTTGCCTGCCTGGCACCGCTGACCTTTGCCAGCCATACCTACGAGACCTTTCATCTGCTGATGCCGCTTTATATCTGCCGGCGTTACGAGGGCATTCCGCAGGGGCGGGAAGGCCAGGCTATCAAGTGGGTCAAGGCGAAGGCCCTGCGCGACTATCCGATGCCGCCGGCCGACGAGCCGCTTATTCCGGTTCTGCAGGACCTTCTGTGAGACGTCGCTGATTTTAGCGCCGTCGTTAATCAAAAGTTTATACCCCGCACCGCAATATACCCTCTGTTCATACGTCGAATACGTGTGTGGAGCGTAATATGGTAAACGAGGATTTCTGGAAGGCCGCACGGTCCAGAGAGCGGTCTTCGATCAAGACGGGCAGGACTGGGGTCCTCAACATCGCGCTGCTGTTTGGCACGGCGGCGATTGCGTTGTCGCTCGTGCTGACCCCGATGCTCGCCTCCAAGACCGATCGCAAGACCCTGGCTTTCCAGCCGGACGAGTTCGACATGATGACCACCGGGTCTATTCCGAAGGACGATAGCGGCAAGCGATACACCATCCGCCGCAGCGTGCTTCAGGAAACCCCGGGTTCCGTCTGCATCATCGACGGCTACGGCTCCGGCCAGGCCTGCTAACCCAATCGTGGCCGGGGCGGGGGGCAACCATCTCGGGTCCAGACCATCAGGAGCGAGAATGCGTCTCTTCCGTCAGTTGATGTCCGACCTGCGTGGTGCAACCGCGATCGAGTATGGGCTGATTGCAGCCATCATGAGTGTCGCCCTGATCAGCGGCTATGGTGCCCTCACCGGCTCGCTGCTGGGCACGCTCAACACCGTGGAAACCCACATCACCAACGCCAACAAGTGACGTTCGCCGTCAGGGCTGATCGGACCGCTTGGTCGGATCGAGAGCGTCGGCAAGGCGCATCTTGGCCGATCCCGGCTTGAGCGGCTTTTGCTGGCTCTCGTGCGGAGCCCAGCCGGACAGGAAGACGATCGAGAAGGTGGCGCGGATGCGTCCATCTGGATCGGAGAACCGTTCGGCATAGAGTTCAGCTGCCCTGAGGAAGAAGCGGCGCGAGACGGCGCGGCGACTTCTGCCCTTCAGCGGGTTTGCCATGCCCATGGCCTTCAGATCCCGCATCAGCGCAAAGATATGATCGTAGCGAACTGTGAAGCTTTCCTCGTCGATGACGGGAAGGGCAAAACCTGCACGCTGCAGGAGGGAGCCGATATCCCTGATGTCGGCGAAGGGCACCACGCGCGGGCTCGCGCCGCCATAGATTTCCGTTTCGGCCGCAAGCAGCACCTCGCGCAATTCGGACAGCGTGCCGGCCCCCGGGATTGCCGCCAACAGCAGGCCGTCCGGCTTCAGCGCACGACGCATCTGGATCAGCATGCCGGGCGTGTCATTGGTCAGATGCAGCGAGAGCGGCGAAAGGATGAGGTTCACGGACTGCGGCTCGAGCGGCACGCTCTCGAAATTCGTGATCTCGACCGGCTGGCCCTCTTCGCCAAAGCCTGCATGGGTTTCGATGCGCTGCAGCCGTTCGATCTTGCCGGTGGCCATTGCGGCTCGAGCGGTGAGGCCCGTTGCGCCAAAGAGTTCGACGGCGTTTTCGAACCGGCGCTCGACGATGGCCAGGCGGTCGGCGAGTTCGCGTGCCGTCAGTTCCAGCAAAAAATCGCTGCCGGCCGCATTGCGGGTGAGCGCGCGTTCCCGGTTCCGGGCGATCAGGGCTTCGTCGAAAAGCTCGTTCATGGGGTATTCCTGGTTTTCGGCCTGAATTCGGCAAGATTTCCGGCATTGGCCGAACGCCGTGACGGGCGTAAAGTCGATGCATGTGGGCTCATTTAGTGCAGAAAAGCGCATCCGTCAGCCGGCATCATGCCGCGACGATGCTGCGTGGGCTTTTTCATCTCGTCTATCCACCCGCCTGCGCCCATTGCCATGGCCATGTCGCCAGCCATCACGCTCTTTGCCCCCGGTGCTGGGGCGAGATGCGGCTGATCGAGAAGCCCTATTGCCCTGTCCTCGGTCTGCCCTTCGCACATGATCCTGGCGAGGGCATGGTGTCGCCGCAGGCGATTGCGCAGCCTCCTGTCTTCGACCGACTGCGGTCGGTTGCGCTGCACGAGGGCGTGGCACGGCACCTGGTGCATGATCTCAAATACCGGGATCGCGTTGACCTTGCGCCGATGATGGCCGGATGGATGGTGCGCGCTGCATCCGCGGAGATCGCGGCGGCGGATGCCATCCTTTCCGTGCCGCTGCATCGGATGCGGATATTCCGGCGGATGTTCAACCAGTCGGCGGAGCTTGCGCGGCATGTGGCGCGGCAATCGGACAAGCCGTTTCTGGCGGAGGCGCTGGTGCGCCGCAAGCGCACGCAGCAACAGGTGGGGCTGACGGCAAACCAGCGCTCGCTCAATGTGCGTGGTGCCTTCAGCGTGCCGGAGGGATGCGAGGATCTCGTCTTCGGCAAGAGGCTGGTTCTGGTCGATGACGTCTATACCACGGGAGCGACGGTCAGTGCGGCGACGGCTGCCCTGAAAAAGGCAGGGGCTGCGGATGTCACTATTTTGACCTTTGCAAGGGCCCTTGCCGGGCCTATATGAGGGGTCCAATTCCTTGTCCCACCGATGCTTTCCGGCGGAGTACCCCATGGCTGACGTCACGATCTACACACGGCAATTCTGCGGCTATTGCGCCAGTGCCAAGGCGCTGCTCGACGGTAAGGGCGTCGCCTATGTCGAGCATGATGCCACGGGCAAGCCGGACCTGCGTGAGGAAATGATCGCGAAGTCCGGCCGCAACACATTCCCGCAGATCTTCATCGGCAGCCAGCATGTCGGCGGTTGCGATGATCTGCATGCGCTCGACCGGGCCGGCAAGCTCGATCCCCTTCTTTCTCGTTAAGGACAGACCCATGGTGTTCAAGGCCGCTGCCGTCCAGATGTGCTCCGGGGTCGATCCGGAGAAGAATGCAGAGAGCATGGCGCGGCTCGTCCGCGAGGCCCATCGTCGCGGTGCGATCTATGTGCAGACGCCCGAAATGACCGGTGCCGTCCAGAAGGATCGTGCGGGTCTGGCGGCGGTTCTGCGCGACGAGGAAACCGATCTGATCGTCAAAAAGGCTTCGGAGCTTGCCAAGGAACTCGGCATTCACCTGCATGTCGGCTCGACCGCCATCAAGCTCTCCGACGGCAAGATCGCGAACCGGGCGTTCCTGTTCGGCCCCGATGGCCACAAGATTACCTCCTACGACAAGATCCACATGTTCGACGTCGATCTCGACAATGGCGAGAGCTGGCGCGAGAGCGCCGTCTACCGTCCGGGCGAGCGGGCCGTGGTGGCGGATCTGCCTTTCGGCAAGCTCGGCTTTGGCGTCTGCTACGACGTGCGTTTCCCGCATCTGTTTAGGGCGGAAGCCATGGCGGGTGCCGAGATCCTGACGACGCCGGCCGCCTTTACCAAGCAGACCGGCGAGGCGCATTGGGAGATCCTCCTGCGGGCTCGTGCGATCGAGAATGGTGCCTATGTCATTTCGGCTGCCCAGGCAGGCGTGCATGAGGATGGCCGTGAGACTTTCGGGCATTCGATGATCGTCGGCCCTTGGGGCAAGGTGCTGGCCTCAGCCGGCGGTGCGGGCGAGGACGTCGTGGTGGCCGAGATCGATCTCGAAGCGGTCAAGGCCTGCCGGGCGAAGATCCCGAACCTCAAGAATGGCCGCGACTTCCAGCTCGACATCGCGCCGGTCCTTGCCAAGGGAGGCGTCACGGTTTGATCCGCTATTCCCTGTGCTGCGAGAAGGCCCATGAATTCGAAGGCTGGTTCTCGGAGAGCGCCGAATTCGACCGACAGAAGGCGTCCGGTTATCTCACCTGCCCGATCTGCGGGTCTGGCGAGGTCTCGAAGGTGTTGATGGCGCCTGCCGTGACGACCGCTCGACAGAAGGAGGGAACGCAGGCGCTTGCGGTCTCTGCCGCGCAGAAGCAGGCGATGTCCAAGCTGAAGGAAGCGATCCAGGAAATACGGGCGTCCAGCGAGGATGTTGGCGAGAAGTTTCCGGAAGAGGCGCGCAAGATCCATTACGGCGAGGCGGAAGCCCGCGGCATTATCGGCCAGGCTTCGCCCGTCGAGGTCAAGTCGCTGATAGAGGAAGGCATCGAGATCGCGCCTTTGCCGGTCCTGCCTGACGACGTGAATTGAGCGCCGACTCCCATCATCTCGCAATCTACAATTTCGGGGTCCATACCGAGACCTATCTGACTGCACCGGTTCAGGGTTTCGCGTTGCGGGAGCCGCTGAATTTTGAAGCGGCGACGCGTTCTGCCGGTTTCATGGGACGTTCCGGTTATGCGGGGGAACCGGGACCTGAAAGCTGTGGCGAACAGGTGTTTCCTCGCTTTATGCAAGCCGGTCAGACTGGCGCGGTGTCGTCACTTTCGGTTTGGCAAGATGTCGAGAGCCTGATGGCCTTCACCTATGCAGGGGTGCATGCCGACGCGCTGAAGCATGCCCGCGAATGGAACCAGACGCAGGCCTGGCCGCCACTGGTAATCTTCTGGATCGAAGCCGGAGACGTGCCGACTTGGAGTGAAGCGGTGCAGCGGTTCGAACGGCTGGCTGACCAAGGGCCGACGCCGGAGGGCTTCACTTTCAAATCTGCCTTTGCCCCTGATGGCAGCATGCTGCAGATAGACCGCCAGCGGGTGAAGGAAATCGCCGCGAAGAATGCGGATGCGCAGGCCGACCTGCTTGCCGTGGTCAGGACCTTGCCCGTTAGACGATTATCAGCCCTTGAAACCGTCGGCGTCGAGATAGGCCTGTTCTTCAGGCGTCGTTTCGCGGCCGAGGGCTGCGTTGCGATGAGGGAAGCGGCCGAAGCGCTCGATCAGTTCGAGATGCACGATTGCCCATTTCAGCGGCTCGGCGTCGCCCGTCTCGTCGCGGTGTTTCTCGAAGAGGGAAATGCTGAACTTCTGGTCTTCAAGCTCTTCCGAATGCTCGAAGGGCAGATAGAAGAAGGGGCGCAGGATCGGCTCGACCTTGACGTCGAAACCCTTGGCGAGCGCGCCACGGGCTGTGGTGCGTGCCAGCGGATCGGTGGCATAGGAATGGCCGCTGCCGCGAAAGAGGTTGCGCGGGAACTGGTCGAGCAGGAGGAGCAGCGCGAGCGTTCCCTCCGGCGTCTGCTCCCATTCCGAGAGTGCGCAGCAGGAGGCCTTAAAGTGCAGGTCGGCATATTCCGCCTGGATTTCGGCATCCAGGGCTTCGTTGCGGGAGAACCAGGCCTCCGGGCCGTGGCGCAGCCAGCAATCGATGACGGCCTGTGGCGAGGTCATGCCGTCTGGCCCGGTCGGCTGGCGAGCATCATGTAGTTCACGTCGATATCGGCCGAGAGATTCCACTGGTTCTGCAGCGGACTGAAGAAGACGCCCTTGCGCTCGAGGATCTGCATGCCGCTTGCCGAAAGCGGGCGCTCGATCTCTTTCGGACGGACCAGCTTTTCATACTGGTGGGTGCCGCGGGGCAGCCAGCGAAGCACGTATTCCGCGCCGACGATCGCGAGTGCGGCTGCCTTCAAGGTGCGGTTGATGGTGGAGACCAACATCAGGCCGCCGGGGCGGACCATAGAGGCGCAGGTCGAGAGGAAGAAATCGACATCGGCGACGTGCTCGACGACTTCCATGTTGAGCACGATGTCGAAGGTTTCACCCTGAGCTGCCAGTTCCTCGGCCGTGACGGCGCGGTAGTCGACCTCGACGCCGCTCTGGGCCGAGTGGGTCATGGCGATTTTGATGTTCTTTTCGGAGGCGTCAGCCCCCAGCACGCTCGCGCCCATGCGGGCGACGGGTTCGGATAGCAGGCCGCCACCGCAGCCGATATCGAGGATGCGAAGGCCTTCGAGCGGGCGGGCGCTTCTGGGATCGCGGCCGTAATGCTCGACCACCTTGTCTCTGATGTAGGCGAGACGCACGGGGTTGATCTTGTGCAACGGCTTGAATTTGCCGGTCGGGTCCCACCATTCCGCGGCCATGGCGGAGAAGCGGTCGACTTCTGACTGATCAATGGTGGTGCGTGCCTCTGCACTCATGACGGAACCTCCTGCGGCGATGGCCATGAAGTCGTCCCGATGGCTTGTAAAGTCAAGGGCAGGGACGTCGCAGGTGGGCAGGAGCGGGAACCTCGGGAGGGGCCAGACGTTGAAAGGCGGACCGCAGCCCTCGCGGGCGATCGGTGAACAGGAGTTTGAAGACCATGAAGAAGATGTGGATCATCGCGGCGCTTGCCGTATCTGCAGGTGCCCTACCGGCCGTTGCCGAGGCGGCTACGGCCTTCTCGACCGCCAATGTCAACATGCGGTCCGGGCCCAGCACACGCTATCCGGCCGTGATCGTGGTGCCGGCCGGCACGCGCGTCAATATCCAGGGCTGCATGTCGAGCGCCAACTGGTGCGATGTGTCCTTCGTGGGCTACCGTGGATGGGTTTCGGGATCGTATCTGCAGACGACCTATTCGCAGCGCCGCGTGGCGGTCGGGCCGCAGTATTACCGTCCGCTTGGCATTCCGACGGTTACCTTCAGCATTGGCCGGTACTGGGATGATCACTACCGCGGCCGCGCTTTCTACCGCGATCGCGATCGCTGGGGGGATGGTGACGGCTGGCGCGACGATCGTCGCGACCGGGACCGCGACCGCCGGGTCGACAACGACCGACGCGGCCGCGACGATGATCGTAGGGTGGGTCGAGAGTTCGAACCCCAGGACGACCAGGACCGGCATCCTGTGCGGCGCATGATGCGGGAGCGCTGCGAACGAGATCCAAGCGCCTGCCGCTAAACTCGCTTTTCTGGAAATGTGGAACGAGGGGGCACATTGCCCCCTCTTTTTGCGTTCAGGGTGACATCCGCTTGTCCAGCCCGTCGACAATGCGTTTGGCGAGCGCAGGATAGTCGCCGTCGAAGTGGTGCCCGCCCTTGATGCCGATCGTCTCGATCGGGCCGCCGACGAGATCCTTGCAGGCGTCGTCGTCTTCGTCCGTTCCGTACATGCATTGAACGCGTGCGGGATCTATCTTCGCAACATCTGTCAGGGGATCGGCGCTGCCGGTCCCGCTGCTGCCGAGCCAGCCTGACACCGAGACCTCATAGTCGGCCTGGTGGGAGAGGGCGAGCAGGCTCACCTGTGCGACGCGCGACTTCAGCTTGTCGGGCAGCCCGTTATAGGCAGCGGGCAGGATGTCAGCGCCGAAGGAATAGCCGATCAGGATTACGTGCTTCACCTTCCAGCGCTTCTCGTAGGTATGGATGATGGTGGCGAGATCCTCGCTCGTCTGTTCGGGCGTTTTCTTCGACCAGAAGTAACGGAGCGAATCCACGCCGACGACGGGGATGCCGGCGGCCTGCAGATTGGTGCCGACCTGGCTGTCGAGGTCTCGCCAGCCGCCATCGCCCGAATAGACGACCGCCATGGTGTCACGGGACGGCGTCGCGTCCAGAATGGTCAGCGGCAGGCCGAGCGGGGTTTCCGCCGCATTGGTCGCCGCGACGAGTTCGTCGATCGTGTCGGAAAAGGCCTTGTCCGTATCCGCATCGATGTCGCGCTGGTCGATGTCCGAATGGCTCGCCATCAAGTCCGTGACATGGGCGCGAGCATCGGCCTTGGCAGCGGGGCTGAAGAGGACGGTCGCTGGATCGGGGAGGTCGCCCGGTGTGAGGCCGTAGATCATCCTGTCGCCATCGACCTTCTTTTCGGCCGGGGTGCAGAACTGTTTGGTGAGCGGAATGCCGGCTTCCGGGTCGAGGGCCAGCGTCTGGCCGATGGTGGCTTTCGGTGTCTGGGCGAGGATGGCGAGCGCGAGTGCGCCGCCTTCGCCTCGGCCAGCGACGATTGGCGGGAGGAAGTTCGCGTTGCCGGCCTTGCGTTGCAACTGGTGACCGAGCGCCTCGATATCGGAGACTGTGTAGATGCAATCGCCTTTGTCGGCAGACAGCGAGGTGATGTATTTCGGTGTGTCGATGCCAACGACGATCGCGCCGTTTGCCTGCAGGCGCTCGGCGTCCTTCTGGTCGGTATCCTGCCAGCCTGGGGCGTCAGACAGTAGCACGACGAGCGATTGCGGATCTCCGTCGGGCAAGAGTGTGACCGGCGAGGGGATCATGCCGGTGTCGAGCGGCGGGTCTTCGGCATGGGCCAGGCCGGGCGCTATGGTGGGCGAGAGCAAGGCGAGGAGTGGAAGTGCGAGCAGCGTCGCGCGGAGGGAGGTCTTCATTTTTTCACCACGCCTTTCAGGCCGCCGCCGATCAGAAGCGTTGCATCAAGCAGGGCCAATACGGGATTGAGACCGCCGGCGACCGCGAGGTAACGCGGCTGCCAGTCGGGATGGAACTTGGATTTGAAGGCGCGCAGGCCCTTGAAATTGTAGTAGCGTTCGCCGTGTTCATAGAAGGTATTGGCGACGCGATCCCAGACGGGCGCGACCTCGCGACGTGACAGGCCAGACAGCGGCGCCATGCCGAGGTTGAAATGGCGATAGCCCTGGTTGCGGAGGGTCGTCATCAGGCGTACGAACAAGAAATCCATCGCGCCTTTCGGGGCGTCGGGGGCGAAGCGCATGAGGTCGATCGATGCCTCCTCGCGCGTGTCCGTCAACAGAATGTCCGCGAAGGCGACGATGCGGCCCTCGTGGCGCAGGATGGCGACCGGTTGGGCTGTCATGTAGGTTTCGGTGAAGGCGCCCAGCGAGAAGCCCTTTTCCTTCGCCCTGTGGTGGTCGAGCCAGGCATCGGAGATGTGGCGCAGGTCGTCGAGGATGGCAGCGACGTTTTGCGTCGGGATGATCTCGAAGGTGAGGCCGTCCCGCTCGCCCTTGGCGGCCGCCTGGCGCAGGCCAGACCATTTGCCGCCCTTGAGGTCGAAAAGTTCAAGATCGACCACTGCCATCTCGCCGAGCTTGAAGGCCTTCATGCCGGCATCGGCGATAACGGGCAGGATGGCGGGGGAGGCCTGGTAGAACACGGCGCGGCATCCGCTCGCACGCGCCGTTTCGACGAATTGCCAGACGAGCTCGTCGCGCGAGGCTTTCGGCCCGACGGGATCTAGGAAGGCAATCAGGGACCGACCCTGGCGGCCATACATCAGGAAGGCTTCGCCATCGGGCGAGACCATTACCGACTTGTCGCCGGTGCGCACGAGATTGGCGTCTGCCACATCCTGGCGGTCGAGAATGGCCATGGCCTTGGCCAGGTCTTCTTCGCTCGCCGGACGGATCGCCGGGGCTGCCGGGCGCATGAGGCTGAAAAGGCAGACACCCATGGCGACGACGGTGAGGCCGAGCATGGCGCGAAGCGAGCGCGGTGCTTCGGCATCGAAGGCGAACTGCCACCAGAGCGCATGGCTGTATTCGACGTCGCGGTAGACGAAGAGGAGGACGATGACCGCGCCGCCGATCAGGACTGCAACGGCGAGCAGCCAGGAGGAGGTGAGGTTCCGGCCGAGAGATGCCTTACGGTGAAGTAGGCGGCGGCTCGGGATGAGGCCGATGACGAGGATGGCGAGCAAGGCCGCTTCGTAGACGGCGACTGCCTTGGCGAGCGACAGGACGAGAGCAAGCACTGCGATGAAGAGCGCTCCCCACCAGGCACCGTCCAGGCGCTGGGCAAGGCCACGGGAGACGATGACGAGCATCAGGCCGAGGATGCTGGCGAGGAAATGGGCGCCTTCGACCACGGGGAGCGGCAGGAACCCGGCGAGCAGGTCGAGATTGTCGCTTGGGGTCGGGGTTACACTGGACAGGACCAGTATGGCGCCGAGGACGAAAGCGAGTGCGGACAGCAGCGTCGGCGCAAGGCGTCCGGCAGTTCTGGCGACGCCTGTTGCAAGCGGGCTCGACGACAGCTGGCGAAGTTCGGTTGCCGTGACCACGAGGATCGCGATGACCAGCGGCAGGACATAATAGATGGCGCGGTAGGCGACGAGCGAGGCAAGCAGCGCGTCGTTCGGAACCTGTGAGCCGAGCGCAGCGAGCATCACGGCCTCGAAGACGCCAAGGCCGGCGGGCACGTGGCTGACGATGCCGATGCCGATGGCCACGGCATAGACCGCGAAGAAGGCGGGCCAGGAAATCTGCGCTTCTGCTGGCAACAGGGCGTAGAGGACAGAGGCCGAGAAGGCGACATCGAGCACGGTCACCAGGAATTGCCGCGAGAGCGTGCCGGTGTCGGGAAGGCGAAGTGTGCGGCCGGCAATCGTCAGTCCATTTCGGCTGGCAATGCCGAGAAGCAGCAGGATCGAGAGCAGGATGATCGTGCTTGCGGTCGCCAGCGTCGCGGAGGAAATTCCGAGCAGCGGCGCAATTTCGCCGGCCATCGGGATCAGGCTGCCAGTGGTCAGGAGCGCGAGGCCGACTGAGAAGGACACGGTGACGAAGGCGATGATGCGGCCGATTTCGTCAGGCGAGAGGCCGGCGCGGGCATAGGCACGGTAGCGGATGGCACCACCCGACAGGGCGCCGAAGCCTGCGACATTGCCGACGGCATAGGCGCTGAAGGCGGTGAGCGCCACTTCCGGCCAGGGGCGCTTGCGACCGATATGGGCAAGTGCGTTCAGATCGTAGAAGCAGAGGGTGACGAAGCTCAGGCCTGTGAAAAGCACGGCGAGTGCGATCGACGAGGAATTCGTTGCTGCCAGTGCGCGGAGGACATCGGCATAGGTGACTTCCTTCGTTAGCCGGTAGACGGCATAACCGACAGCGGCAAAGACGATGAGTGCCGCGATTGCCGCGATCGACTTCGCATGTCTCTTAAGGAAGGAGGGCGGCGGGAGCGTATCGCCCAGGGCAGTCTCGGGGAATGCGTCAGCTGCTTTCATGACACCCTATCCGGTATCCTTCGACGAAAACGAGACGATCCGGCCTCCCAGTCCGGGCGTCTGCTCATGGTTGCCGGTTGGCGCTCCAATTCGATCCAAATTAAGGCAATGTTCCCTGGTGGCCAAGGCGTGGAAAAATCCGCGTCATGGCGTACCGTTTGAGGGCTAAGTGGCCGTTGCGCCCCTTGGCCAGATAGACTAAAAGCCCGGCAACCTGAGGCTTATCCGCCCAGGCCGGTATTTCTGTGCCGGGGTCCCGGCGTCATTCAAGGGCATATGGTTCAAGTCTATGGCTCGCATCGTCATGAAATTCGGCGGGACATCCGTCGCCAATCTGGATCGCATCTATAACGTCGCGCGCCATGTGAAACGCGAAGTGGATGCGGGTCACGAAGTGGCCGTTGTCGTGTCGGCCATGTCCGGCAAGACGAACGAGCTGGTCGACTGGGTACAAAACATGCCCAAGGTCGCCGGTGCCGCTTCGCCCTTCTACGATGCGCGCGAATATGATGCCGTCGTCGCCTCCGGCGAACAGGTGACTGCCGGCCTGCTGGCCATTGCACTCCAGTCGATGGACATCAATGCCCGGTCCTGGCAGGGCTGGCAGATCCCGATCAAGACTGACAACGCCCATGGTGCTGCCCGTATCCAGGAGATCGACGGCACCGAAATCATTCGCCGCATGGGCGAGGGCCAGGTGGCTGTCGTTGCCGGCTTCCAGGGCATCGGCCCTGACAATCGCATCGCGACGCTTGGCCGTGGCGGCTCTGATACCTCGGCCGTGGCGATTGCCGCCGGCGTGCAGGCTGACCGCTGCGACATCTATACCGACGTTGACGGCGTCTATACGACCGACCCGCGCATCGAGCCGAAGGCACGCCGCCTGAAGAAGATCGCGTTCGAGGAAATGCTCGAAATGGCCTCGCTCGGCGCCAAGGTGCTGCAGGTCCGCTCCGTCGAACTCGCCATGGTGCACAAGGTCCGCACCTTTGTGCGCTCCAGCTTTGAAGATCCCGATGCACCGGGCATGGGCGATCTGATGAACCCGCCCGGTACGTTGATTTGCGATGAGGAAGAGATCGTGGAACAGGAAGTCGTCACCGGTATTGCCTATGCCAAGGATGAAGCCCAGATTTCGCTGCGCCGCCTGGCCGACCGGCCGGGTGTGTCGGCTGCGATCTTCGGACCGCTCGCCGAATCCCACATCAATGTCGACATGATCGTCCAGAACATCTCGGAAGATGGTTCGAAGACCGACATGACCTTCACGGTGCCATCGGGCGACGTGGACAAGGCGCTCGCCGTTCTCGGCTCCAACAAGGAGAAGATCGGCTTCGACGTCGTCCAGAGCGAAAAGGGCCTGGTCAAGGTTTCCGTCATCGGCATCGGCATGCGCAGCCATGCAGGCGTTGCTGCGACCGCTTTCCGTGCGCTGGCCGAGAAGGGCATCAACATCAAGGCGATCACGACTTCTGAGATCAAGATCTCCATCCTGATCGACGGTCCCTATGCCGAGCTTGCGGTTCGGACTTTGCATTCCTGCTACGGTCTGGATAAGAATTGATTCCTGAGAGCGGACACGCGTGACCCGACCCCTGAAAAGGTAAGGGTAACAATCCGCTGACCAATGGGAAGTGGAGCAAAAACGCGATGAGAGACCTTTCTGCGGGTCCCCGCGTCCTCCTCAAGCGGCTGCGCGAACTGATGGCGGAGCCGCTCGAGCCGCAGGAGCGACTTGATCGGATCGTTCGCCAGATTGCGAACAACATGGTCGCAGAGGTGTGCTCCGCCTATGTCCTCCGCTCCGACGGGGTTCTGGAACTCTATGCCACCGAAGGTCTGAACAAGGACGCGGTTCACCTGGCCCAGCTGAAGATGGGCCAGGGTCTCGTCGGTACGATCGCGGCCTCTGCCCAGTCTCTCAATCTCTCGGATGCCCAGGCGCATCCGGCCTTCCGCTACCTGCCGGAAACTGGCGAAGAGATCTACCACTCCTTCCTTGGTGTGCCGATCCTGCGTGCCGGGCGAAGCCTCGGCGTTCTCGTCGTACAGAACAAGGCGCAGCGCAATTATCGCGAAGACGAGCTGGAAGCGCTCGAAACGACCGCGATGGTGCTCGCCGAGATGATCGCGACCGGCGAACTGAAAAAGATCACCCGACCCGGCCTCGAACTCGACCTGACGCGACCCGTCTCGATCGACGGGGACAGCTATTCCGAGGGCATCGGCCTCGGCTATGTCGTGTTGCACGAGCCGCGCATTGTCGTCACCAATCTGCTCAACGAAGACAGCGAGACGGAAATCCGCCGGCTGGCCGACGCGCTGGGTTCGCTGCGGATCTCGATCGACGACATGCTGTCGCGGCGTGAAGTCTCCATGGAAGGCGAGCATCGCGACGTGCTCGAAACCTACCGCATGTTTGCCCATGACCAGGGCTGGGTGCGGCGCATGGAAGAGGCGATCCACAACGGCCTGACGGCGGAAGCGGCGGTCGAGAAGGTGCAGAGCGACACCAAGGCGCGCATGATGCGCCTCACCGATCCTTATCTCCGCGAGCGGATGCACGACTTCGACGATCTGGCGAACCGCTTGTTGCGCCAGCTTACCGGCTTTTCGCCGCATAGCGCTGCCGAAGGTTTCCCGAACGACGCCATCGTCTTTGCGCGTGCGATGGGGGCTGCCGAACTTCTCGATTATCCGCGTGCCAACCTGCGCGGCCTCGTGCTCGAAGAAGGGGCTGTGACCAGCCACGTCGTGATTGTTGCGCGTGCCATGGGCATTGCTGTCGTCGGTCAGGCCGCGGGTGCCGTGGCGCTGGCCGAAAACGGCGATCCCGTCATCATCGACGGTGACGACGGCAAGGTGCATGTGCGTCCGGTTGCCGATCTGCAGAAAGCCTATGAAGAAAAGGTCAAGCTCAGGGCCAAGCGGCAGGAACAGTTCCGCGCGCTGCGCGATGTCGAGCCTGTTACCAAGGACGGGCATCGGATCAAGCTGCAGATGAATGCCGGTCTGCTTGTCGACCTGCCGCAGCTTGCCGATTCCGGTGCCGATGGCATCGGGCTGTTCCGGACCGAATTGCAGTTCATGATCTCCTCGACCATGCCGAAGGGCGAGGAGCAGGAGAGCTTCTACCGCAACGTTCTGAAGCAGGCGGCTGGTCGCCCGGTGACTTTCCGGACGCTAGATATCGGTGGGGACAAGGTCGTTCCCTATTTCCGCTCCCAGGAAGAAGAGAACCCGGCGCTCGGCTGGCGGGCGATCCGCCTGTCACTTGATCGCCCGGGCCTGTTGCGCACCCAGCTCCGCGCGCTGCTCAAGGCTGCCTCCGGCGCCGAGCTCAAGATGATGCTGCCGATGGTGACCGAGGTATCGGAGATCCGTCAGGTGCGTGAACTGATGCAGAAGGAGATCCAGCATATCTCCAAGTTCGGCCATCAATTGCCGAAGAAGTTGCAGTTCGGCGCCATGCTCGAAGTGCCGGCTCTGCTGTGGCAGCTCGACGAGCTTATGGATGAGGTGGATTTCGTCTCGGTCGGGTCGAACGACCTCTTCCAGTTTGCCATGGCCGTCGACCGTGGCAATGCGCGTGTTTCTGATCGTTTCGACGTGCTTGGGCGGCCGTTCCTCCGGATCCTCCGAGACATCGTCCGTGCCGGCGAGCGGAACAAGACGCCGGTGACGCTGTGCGGGGAGATGGCGTCGAAGCCGCTTTCGGCCATGGCTCTGCTCGGGATCGGCTTCCGCTCGATCTCGATGTCGCCAACCGCGATCGGTCCGGTCAAGGCCATGTTGCTCGGGCTTGATATCGGCCGGTTGTCCGAGGTTCTGACGGCTGCGCTTGACGACGACACCCCGGGCGTGTCAGTGCGCGACCTGCTCGTCCGCCATGCGGAAGAGCACAATATCCCCGTCTGACTTTGACGACTGACTTTGACGACTGACCTGGAGTAAAGGGTGGCGAAGCTTCCTGTCGAGAAAATGCGCGAACTCGAACGACGCTTCGGCGAGATCGAGGCGCGAATGTCGGCGGGACCGGCAGCCGATGTCTATGTGAAGCTCGCCTCCGAGTATTCCGAGCTTGAACCAGTGGTGAAGAAGATCCGCGAGTATCAGTCGGCGGTCGATGAGGCGGCGGATCTGCGCACGATGCTGACCGACAGGGCTACGGATCGCGAGATGCGGGATCTGGCCGAGATGGAACTGCCGGAGATCGAAAACCGGATCGAGGCGCTTGAAGGCGAGATGCAGATCCTGCTCCTGCCGAAGGATGCGGCAGACGAGAAGAGCGCGATCCTGGAAATCCGCGCCGGGACCGGCGGGTCCGAGGCGGCCCTCTTTGCCGGCGATCTCTTTCGCATGTACGAACGATTTGCCTCGACCAAGGGCTGGAAGGTGGAGGTGCTCTCTGCCAGCGAAGGCGAAGCCGGCGGTTACAAGGAAATCATCGCGACGATCAGCGGGCGTGGCGTGTTCTCCAAGCTGAAGTTCGAATCCGGTGTTCACCGGGTTCAGCGCGTGCCGGAAACGGAAGCGAGCGGGCGCATTCATACGTCTGCGGCAACCGTCGCGGTTCTGCCGGAAGCCGAAGATATCGACATCGAAATTAAGCCCGAGGATATCCGGATCGATACGATGCGCGCGTCAGGTGCCGGTGGTCAGCACGTCAATACGACGGACTCGGCCGTGCGCATCACGCATCTACCGACCGGGCTGATCGTGACGTCGTCTGAGAAATCGCAGCACCAGAACCGCGCCAAGGCGATGCAGGTTCTGCGTTCCAGGCTCTACGACATCGAGCGGCAGAAGGTGGACAGCGAACGGTCGGCGAACCGCAAGAGCCAGGTCGGCTCGGGCGACCGGTCGGAGCGCATCCGCACCTATAACTTCCCGCAGGGGCGCGTGACCGATCACCGGATCAACCTGACGCTCTACAAGCTCGACCGGATGATCGAAGGCGATCTCGACGAAATGCTGGACGCGCTGATTTCCGACTTTCAGGCCGGGCAGCTGGCGCAACTCGGGGAAAACCAGTGAGTGGCGAGGAGCCATCCGCAAGGTTGCTGATGGCCGAGGCGCGACGGCGCTTCGAGGCGGCCGGGCTTGCCGATTCGGCAACCGATGCCCGGGTGCTGATCAGCGGTCTGCTGAGTATGAGCCCGACGGCCCTTCTGCTGGATGGCGACAAGCCGGTGGCCGCAGACCGCGCGGCACGTGTGGAGGAGGCGATCCTCCGTCGGATCGCGCGGGAGCCGGTCTATCGCATTCTCGGACGTCGCGACTTCTATGGTCTCGATCTCGCGCTATCCCAGGGCACGCTGGAGCCGAGACCGGATACCGAAATCCTCGTTGACGTGATCCTGCCACATCTCCGGACTATGATCTCTGCAGGTTTGAAGCCGAAGATCGTCGATCTCGGGACGGGCACCGGAGCGATTGCTCTTGCCCTGCTTCAGGAATGCCCGGAGGCCGAGGCCTTGGGTATCGATATCTCAGAGGATGCGTTGAAGACGGCTGCGGCCAATGCCGAGCGCAACGGGCTTTCGTCGCGTTTCACGACACGAGCGGGTCCATGGTTTGAAAGGACATCCGGGCGTTTCGACCTCATCATCTCCAATCCGCCTTATATCCGGAGCGATGTGGTGGTGGGGCTGGAGCCCGAGGTGACGAATTTCGATCCGATGGCTGCGCTTGACGGTGGCCCGGATGGGCTTGAGGCCTACCATGCCATCGCGGCAGAGGCGCTGGAGCATCTCGAAGATCATGGGCTGGTTGGCCTGGAAATCGGTTTCGACCAGCGGGATGACGTGACGCAAATCTTTGAAGAGGCTGGATTTTCTCTTCTCGAAGAACGTCGTGACTATGGTGGCAACGACCGTGTACTGGTGTTTGCGCCAAAGCTTAATTAGGCCCTTTGCTGCGCCTGCTAAGGATAATTGCAGGAAAGCCAGAAAAAGGCTTGGTTTTCCAGATGAAGCGTAATAGTTTGCGGGCACGCAACGGGCGGCGGGGAAAGAACGAAGATTCGTTCGCGACTAGGCCGGCTTCGAAAAAGTTCGCTGTCGAACTCCGCGAAGCACGACTGGACCGATGCGTAACTCAGTAAACTCGACTTTCACCAGCGGCGAGCAAGGCGAGAGCGCGGTCTGTCGGCGGCGCGCATAGACTTGGTCCGGTTCAACCAGAGCCAATGACGTTGCCCTTTATCAGCACAACAAAGACATTCAGGTGAAGCATCTATGAGGCCAGGACAGCAAAACAAGCGTGGTCGGGGGCGTAACAACAATGGCGGCGGCGGTGGCGGCGGCGGTGGAAACAACAATTTCAACCGCAAGGGCCAGAACCCGCTTACCCGGACCTATGACAGCTCCGGCCCAGATGTGAAGATCCGCGGCACCGCTCAGCATATCGCCGAGAAGTATTCCACGCTCGCTCGCGACGCCCAGAGCGCCGGCGACCGCGTCATGGCGGAAAACTACCTGCAGCACGCCGAGCACTATAACCGCATCATCGCGGCTGCTCAGTCGCAGATGCAGGAGCGCTTCCAGCGTGACGATCGCGATGGCGGCGACGACCGCCAGGATTACAACGAACGGGACGGCGAAGACTTCGACGGCTCGGACGACAATTCCGGCCAGGGCAATGATCGCGGCAACCAGCAGGCGCCGCAGCATCAGCAGCCGCAGCAGCACAATCGCTCGCAGCAGAACGAGCGCCGCGAGCGTCAGCCTCAGCCGCAACCCCAGGCGCAGCCTGAGATCGCCGGTACCGGTCCGCAGCCTGTGCTTGAAGACATGCCGGCCGAAGCCGTCGCCGCTGCTGCCGAAAGTGCAGCGGAAGCCAGCGGCGAACGCCAGCCGCGTCGCCGCAATGCCGGCAACCGTCCGCGCCGTCAGCCGCGCCGCAGCGCCGGTGGTGACGAGGGTGGTGAAGGTGGTGACAATGGCGAAGGGGGCGAAGCGCCCGCGCTCGCCGACGTGACTTCCGAATGAGCTTTTCCCGCTCTATTTGACGATTGCAAAACTCCGGGCTCGCACCCGGAGTTTTTCGTTTATCTGCCTCTTTAAAGGGCAAAATCCCGCTCCCATATCTCGGTCGAGGGAGCGGTTTCCGCTCCGGGGTCCGCCGCTTTCGGGGGCCTCATCCACACCATCCGATCTGTGCCGATTGCGGGCAGGGCGGAGACAAGGGAGAGTGACGATGAATATCGAGAAATATTCCGAACGCGTGCGCGGTTTTTTGCAATCGGCGCAGACTTACGCCCTGTCGGAAGGGCATCAGCAATTCACACCCGAACATGTGCTGAAGGTTCTGCTCGATGACGAGCAGGGCATGGCTTCCTCGCTGATCAGCCGTGCGGGCGGTGATGCCAAGGCCGTGCGCATTGCCAATGATGCAGCGCTTGCCAAGTTGCCGAAGGTCTCTGGCGGCAATGGCCAGGTTTATCTGGCCCAGCCGCTCGCCAAGGTGTTTTCGACGGCGGAAGACGCCGCGAAGAAGGCCGGTGACAGTTTCGTCACCGTCGAGCGTCTGCTGCTGGCGCTTGCGATCGAATCCTCTGCCTCGACATCGGCTTCCCTCAAGAAGGGTGGCGTAACCGCGAATGCGCTGAACCAGGTGATCAACGAGGTCCGCAAGGGCCGGACAGCCGACGGCGCCAATGCCGAAGCGGGCTTCGACGCCTTGAAGAAATATGCACGGGACCTGACGGCCGAAGCGCGCGAGGGCCGGCTCGATCCGGTCATCGGTCGTGACGACGAGATCCGCCGCACGATCCAGGTCCTGTCGCGCCGGACCAAGAACAATCCGGTGCTGATCGGTGAGCCCGGCGTCGGCAAGACGGCGATTGCCGAGGGTCTCGCGCTGCGCATCATCAATGGCGACGTGCCGGAAAGCCTGAAAGACAAGAAGCTGATGGCGCTCGACATGGGCGCGCTGATTGCCGGTGCAAAATATCGCGGCGAGTTCGAGGAAAGGCTGAAGGCTGTTCTCAACGAAGTGCAGGCCGAAAACGGCGAGATCATCCTGTTCATCGACGAGATGCACACGCTCGTCGGTGCCGGCAAGGCCGACGGCGCCATGGATGCATCCAATCTGCTCAAGCCAGCGCTTGCCCGCGGCGAGCTGCATTGCGTCGGGGCGACCACGCTCGACGAATACCGCAAGCATGTGGAGAAGGATGCGGCTCTCGCCCGGCGCTTCCAGCCTGTCATGGTTGAAGAGCCCACGGTCGAGGATACGATCTCAATCCTGCGCGGTCTGAAAGAAAAATACGAGCAGCACCACAAAGTTCGGATCTCGGATTCGGCCCTGGTTGCGGCTGCAACGCTGTCGAACCGGTACATCACCGACCGTTTCCTGCCCGACAAGGCTATCGACCTGATGGACGAGGCCGCGTCACGGCTCAGGATGCAGGTGGATTCGAAGCCGGAAGAGCTCGACGAACTCGATCGCCGCATAATCCAGCTGAAGATCGAGCGCGAAGCCCTGAAGAAGGAAACCGATGCGGCCTCTGCCGACCGGCTGAACCGTCTGGAAACAGAACTTACCTCGCTCGAGGAAGAGGCCGATGCGCTCACGGCCCGCTGGCAGGCGGAAAAGCAGAAGCTGGGCCTGGCCGCTGACCTCAAAAAGCAGCTGGATGAAGCCCGCAACGAGCTTGCGATCGCGCAGCGCCAGGGTGAATTCCAGCGGGCGGGCGAGCTCGCCTATGGCATGATCCCGAAGCTGGAAAAGGAGCTGGTCGCCGCTGAAGCCCAGGACGGTTCGGGTGCTGCCAACATGGTGCAGGAAGTCGTCACACCCGACGGTATCGCCCATGTCGTTTCCCGCTGGACCGGGATCCCGGTCGACAAGATGCTGGAAGGCGAGCGCGACAAGCTGCTCAGGATGGAAGACGATCTGGCGAAGTCGGTGGTCGGCCAGGGCGATGCGGTGCAAGCCGTTTCGCGGGCGGTTCGCCGTGCGCGTGCGGGGCTGCAGGATCCGAACCGCCCGATCGGCTCGTTCATCTTCCTCGGTCCGACCGGCGTCGGCAAGACCGAGCTCACCAAGTCGCTCGCGCGCTTCCTCTTCGACGACGAGACGGCGATGGTTCGGCTCGACATGTCGGAATTCATGGAGAAGCATTCGGTCTCCCGGCTGATCGGGGCGCCTCCGGGCTATGTTGGCTATGAGGAGGGTGGCGCGCTCACGGAAGCGGTGCGGCGCAAGCCCTATCAGGTGGTGCTGTTCGACGAGATCGAGAAGGCGCATCCCGACGTGTTCAACGTGCTTCTGCAGGTGCTCGACGACGGTCGCCTGACGGATGGTCAGGGTCGCACCGTCGACTTCAAGAACACGATCATCATCATGACCTCGAACCTTGGGGCCGATTATCTGACCAGCCTCGGCGAGGACCAGGATGTCGATCAGGTTCGCGACCAGGTGATGGATGTGGTGAAAGCCTCGTTCCGGCCGGAATTCCTGAACCGCGTCGACGAGATCATCCTCTTCCACCGGCTGCGCCGCTCGGAAATGGGTGCGATCGTCGATATCCAGATGAAGCGGCTTCTCTCGCTTCTGGCAGAGCGCAAGATCCGCATCGATCTGGCACCGGATGCCCGGAGCTGGCTCGCCGACAAGGGCTATGATCCCGTCTATGGCGCTCGCCCCTTGAAGCGGGTGATCCAGAAATACCTGCAGGATCCGCTCGCCGAGCAGATCCTGTCCGGTCAGGTGCTTGACGGATCCGATGTGACGATCGAGGCCGGCAGCGACCGGCTGCTGATCTCGCCCAAGGCCTCGGTAAGTGCCGCAGCCTGAGTGCTCTGATAGATGAAGAAAAGGGCGGCTCCCATCAAGCCGCCCTTTTTCGTGGCCGGCTGGACCGTCACACCCCGCGCCGACCGAAGCTCGGTTTCGTCCCCGCTTGTCGCCCCCGGGTCGATGCTTCCTCGCTATGTCTCGGAGTGGGCCTCACCCCGGCTGCGTCTTCGCTTCGGATCATCGCGGCGCGCCGATCTACAAGGGTTGAGTTGTCATCGAGCGGGTCCGCCGGTTCTGATGTGTGAGACCCTTCCCCCGGCATCAGCAGCAGGAAAAAGCCGAAAAGTGCCTGCAGGGCGATCGTCAGACCTGCCAGCACCGTACCGAGCTCGGTATCCTTCATCGTTTCCTTGCCGATATGCGCCATGGAATAGACGATCGTAAAGGTCATGATGACAAGAAGCGGGCTGAGACCGATGTCACGGATGCGCGCGGCTTGCAGGCTGAGGGCCATCCAGATCAGCGCGATGCCGGCCAAGGCGAGGGGTGCGATCGCGCCCGCTCCTGCGCCATTTCCCATCGATACCACGCCGAGGAGCAAAATGCCGCCGCCGACCAGATGAGTCAGAACGCCTGCCAGCAAATATTGAAGCCTATTGAGGCGGCCTCCGAACATGAAAAGTGCTTCGATCATATCCAATCCCTGCTTAAAAATTGCAGGGAAGGACATCATACAACTGCTGAGCTTCGATGAAGCGGATGGCTCGAATTTAATTCAAGATTGGCGCCATCGGCGCTAGCGGCTTGCCACCTGGGCCGGGCGGCCGCCGCTTTCGAGCAGGGTGTCGATGCGCTGGCGTTCCTGCTGGAAGCTCGCCAGCACCTCGCCTTCAAGCGCCTTGCCGCCGGGCAGGCGCACCTTCATCGCATCGACCTTTGTGCCGTTGACGATGAGCTCGTAATGCAGATGCGATCCGGTGGAGGAGCCGGTCGAACCGACGAAGCCGATGACCTGACCCTGCTTGACCTTGGCGCCCGGGACGATGCCCTTGGCGATGCCGCTCTGGTGATTGTAGGAGGTGACGTAACCATTGGCATGGCGGATCAAGGTCTGGTTGCCATAACCAGAGGCCCAGCCGGCCTTCTCGACCACCCCGTTGCCCGAGGCGATGATCGGCGTGCCGCGCGGGGCCGCCCAGTCGACGCCGGTATGCATGCGCGAATAGCCGAGGATCGGATGGCGGCGCATGCCGAAGCCCGAGGTGAAGCGGCCATTCGGCACGGGATTGCGCAGCAGGAACTGCCGGATCGACTTGCCGTTCTCGTCGAAATAGTCGATCGAGCCGTCTGCCGGATCCTGGAAGCGATAGAACTGGGTGACCGTATCGCCGAAGCGTGCGCGGACATAAAGCAGTTCGGACTCGTCTGTCGCCATACCCTGGTCGTCGGTGACCGAGAAGACGGCTTCGAGCATGTCGGACGGCTTCAGCTGCGCCTGGAAGTCGACATTGGCGGCAAGCAGCCGAATGACCTGGCCCGTCAGGTCCTGGTTCATGCCATAGGAGAGCGCGGCCCGGTAGATGCCGTCATAGACGCGCGGCAGGTCTCGGCCCGACATCATCGCCGGCTGCGAATTGTCGAAGGCGCCGGCGATCGCATCGAGTGCCGGGGGCGCCGCACCCTCGACCAGGCGGCCTGCATCGTTGACGGCCAGCGTCGCGACATGTTCGGTGCGATGGTAGAGCGAGAAACGAACGAGCCGGACCTCTTCGCCGCGCTGTAAAAGGCCGACCCGGATGATATCGCCCTCGACGAGACCCTCACCCTTCATGAAGGGCGCGAGTGCCTTGCCGACATCTTCGGCCTTGGAGGCGGGATAGCCGGCTGCCGTCATCAGGGTCGCAACCGATTGCGGCCGACGCGCGGGCAGGATGTCATCGGCATATTCCGGCGTCATCGGCGTGATGATCTCCGGCTCGGCGAGGCTCATGTTTTCCTCGACGATGCGTGCCGTCATGCCGGTGGCGAGATCGAGGCCTGTATCCTCGGTGTCGAAGCGACGCGGGTCGATGTAATAGAGGGCGGCAACCTGCGTGTTGCCGTCGGTCAGCACCGATCCGTTCGAGCGGACATTCTCCTCCACCTCATCGAAAGTCATCTCGCCAGCGAGCGGCTTGTCCGGGATGCTGGGGAAGGGGGTCGACTTCAGGATGACTTCCGACTCCACGTCGGAGCCGTAGAGAGAGCCGGTCCTGTTGGCGACCGGCGGTGTGGCTTCGTCGGTGGCGAAGATGGAAAGGGGATCAAAGCGCGGATAGCGCTCCTGATTGGCATAGTCTGCGGCCAGCACCATCTTCACATGGGCGAAGGGCAGCTTGCGCACCACTTCGCGCTCGCCATCCTTGAAGACGGTCGGTACGTCAAGGATCGCCTTGTCGACAGGGCGGGCTGCGATCTTCGGGCCGAAGATGCGGGCACCGCGAATTGTTTCCTCTGCAGCAGCCTGGGCAGCGTCTGGCGGGGTGACGGCAAAGGCTTCGGCCGGGATCGCCAATTGCTGGCGGCCATCCAGCGCTGCAAACAGGGCGACACCCATCAGGATGCAGGAGGTGATGCCGGTCAGGAAGGTGCCGGACAGCCAGCGCAAAGAGATCTCGCGGCGATCGGGCGCGCGAAGGCCATCCGCCAGGATCGGAGGCTCGCCACCGAGCGAACGGATCAGGTCGCGGTCTGTTGTCATGCCGGCTTGCTGTCTGTGGCCGAGGCGCGGGGCGCCTGCCTGTTGGTCGACTGGATCACGTCTTTTGTGTCTCATGTTTTGG
>OY288189.1:965000-1250000 GCA_958439205.1 uncultured Allorhizobium sp.
CGTAACGACTTCCCCGCTGTCTCCAACATAGACTCAGTGAAATTGAATTCCCCGTGAAGATGCGGGGTTCCTGCGGTCAGACGGAAAGACCCCGTGCACCTTTACTATAGCTTTACACTGGCATTCGTGTCGGCATGTGTAGGATAGGTGGTAGGCTTTGAAGCAGGGACGCCAGTTTCTGTGGAGCCATCCTTGAAATACCACCCTTATCGTCATGGATGTCTAACCGCGGTCCGTCATCCGGATCCGGGACAGTGTATGGTGGGTAGTTTGACTGGGGCGGTCGCCTCCGAAAGAGTAACGGAGGCGCGCGATGGTGGGCTCAGACCGGTCGGAAATCGGTCGTCGAGTGCAATGGCATAAGCCCGCCTGACTGCGAGACTGACAAGTCGAGCAGAGACGAAAGTCGGTCATAGTGATCCGGTGGTCCCGTGTGGAAGGGCCATCGCTCAACGGATAAAAGGTACGCCGGGGATAACAGGCTGATGACCCCCAAGAGTCCATATCGACGGGGTTGTTTGGCACCTCGATGTCGGCTCATCGCATCCTGGGGCTGGAGCAGGTCCCAAGGGTTTGGCTGTTCGCCAATTAAAGCGGTACGTGAGCTGGGTTCAGAACGTCGTGAGACAGTTCGGTCCCTATCTGCCGTGGGTGTAGGAATATTGACAGGATCTGTCCCTAGTACGAGAGGACCGGGATGGACATATCTCTGGTGGACCTGTTGTCGTGCCAACGGCATAGCAGGGTAGCTATATATGGAATGGATAACCGCTGAAGGCATCTAAGCGGGAAACCAACCTGAAAACGAGTATTCCCTATCAGGGCCGTGGAAGACTACCACGTTGATAGGACGGGTGTGGAAGCTCAGTAATGAGTGAAGCTTACCGTTACTAATAGCCCGATTGGCTTGATCGTTCTCATTGACCATGCTCATCGGCCCGGACAAAACCGGGCGATGATGCCAAATACGTGTTCATGTAAAAGAGGTTCGCCTCACCAGCTTCTCAACAACATTGCCCTTAGCCGACCTGGTGGTCATGGCGGGGTGGCTGCACCCGTTCCCATTCCGAACACGGCCGTGAAACGCCCCAGCGCCAATGGTACTTCGTCTCAAGACGCGGGAGAGTAGGTCGCTGCCAGGTCTGCTAATGGCAATGTTGTCGGGTTTTGCGAAAGCAAATACCCCAATCTTCTCGATCACAGCATCGGCCCAAGCCGAAACAACGGGCCGCATCAAGCGGCCTTTTTGCTTGGTGGAACCTCTTAAGCGTTACAACTTCAGTTGTTACGCTCTTGGCGCGGGGTGGAGCAGCCCGGTAGCTCGTCAGGCTCATAACCTGAAGGCCGCAGGTTCAAATCCTGCCCCCGCAACCAAATACATCCAAAACAAATCCGCAACCGCCTCCACAAAATGGGGGCGGTTTTTGCGTTTGTGGCTTCCGCAAGCTTCCCGAGACCTTCTCAATTGACCTGGACCCTGCTCGGATCCCCAAAAACTGGTGGGATAGGGGGCTCAGGGGGCAGGTCACCCGTGCCCGACAAGCACTCGCCTTCGGTGCCGGAGCCGCTGAGGGGGCGACACGGGCGGACCGGTTCTGGTTTAAATGGTTCGCGCGAAGCGGAGCAGGTCGCGCAGTCGCTGGAGCTTTGCGCGAACATAGCCCAAGTCTTCGCGGTGATAGGTCTTCTCGATGTAACCAGTGTAGCGGGCGATAAAGGCCCAACCGACTGTCCTGGCGCATCCGTCCCCGAATGTCGGTTCAGAACGGCGGTAGTCGGCAATGAAGTTTGCCGCGAAACGTTTCAACGTCTTTGCCTGTTCAGCCGGGATGCTATGCGGGTGATCCTCAGACGGGAAATCGCCATAAAGAGCGTTCGCGGTGACGGCGGCCACGAAGTAGTTTCCCAGTGGTGTCAGATGCACCGTGTCAGAGAAGAGGGCATCAGTCAGTTGACGCCCTTTCAACCGCTCAAATCCTGGCTGATTCGGGTTTTGCTCCAGGTTTTCCATCAGCGCAGCCAGCGCCAGCGATGCGGGGATTATCCGTATCGGTCGGCTGCCGTCCTCCCCCTCAAGGCCTCGATTGACATCGGCGACCGTGCGCTGCCACACAGGCCACGCTGCTCGCTCGTAGGAAATCCAGTCCGTGGCGTCATCCTTGTTTGAGAGGCTGATCCAAGGGGTGAAGAACAGGATTTCCGCCTGCGGGTTGGAGCTGATGAAGCGGTCGCGATAGGCACGGAGGTATTGTGTCGTATCCTGCCAGAGCAGGGCGTCCAGAAGGCGATGCTGTTCCGTGATCAGCAGGACATCATACGGCTTGTCATCAACTGCTGCCGCTTTCAGCATCGACAGGACATCAGCGGGATTGCCGCTCGCATCCTGTCCGACCCCAAACCCTGACCAGGGCCGTAAGGCATCCTGACCGAAGGAGCGGTCCTTAATCGAAGAGCCGTCAGCGTGCTGCCCGTCCCAGGAGATCGCCAACCCGGAAGTTGCGGTGATTTCCTGGAGGAAATCCGGCATGGGGCGTGCAGTCAGACTGTGGCCAGACACGAAGATCCGGCGCTTGCCGATCATCTCCTGAGGATCAGGCAAAGACATGTCCATACGACCGTCCTCTTCGGTATGGTTTTGAGAAATCTGCACCGGGTAGATCGATGCGATCCCGAAACCGATACCGACAACGGCGGCGCAGGCAAGTATCGGGACGGCGCGAGGTCGTTTCATGTAAACGCCTTCAGCAGTTCTGCACGTCGTAGATAGAGCGTGGCTTCATCGAAGCGCATTCCCGACAGAGCGGCGTTCTGGATGTCTTTTGCAAGCGTTTGCCGGTTCTGATCCAGTTCGGCGATTTTCAGGCCGAGTTCTGCGGGATCATCGAGCGGCGTCAGCGTCCCGCCGCCGTGTTGCGAGAGCAGATCTTGCGGGTAGGGCGAGGTATAGCCAACGATCGGGCAACCGCTGACCAGAGACTCGATCAGGCAGCGTGGGGATTCCGGGGTCTTGTGGCAGAACAGGAACAGATCGCTCTCGCGCATGGCCTGCAAGACGGTCTCGCGATCGGCGACGTGCCCCATCAGCTTCACCCGATCCGTCAGGCCTTTTTTCTCCAGCAACGCCTGCATGCGTGGAAGGAGCGGTCCGTCTCCGAGCCAGCGGGCCTCGAACTTGACCCCTCTGGCGGCCGCCTCAGCAAGGCTCGAAATCCAGTCTTCGGGTCCCTTCATCTCCGCTGCCCTGCCTGCGTAGAGGATGCGCAGTGGTGCTCCCGACATGGCCCTCGCCGTTTTGATCAAAAGATCCTCCGCGCTGATTTTGTCGCCTTCATCCGTGTGCACGTCATACATACAGACCGGATTGGAGGAGGCTTCTGCATAGGAATTGAACGTGTCGCGTCCCTGGAACAGTCCCAGAGCGCTGCGGCCGATCAGGTAGCGATGATATCGCTTCATGATCGGCAGTGTTGCCCGTTCCTTGATCCGACGGCGGAAATTCAACGTCGGCAGCGTGCGAGCGATCACATCGTGCTCCACCCTATCGAACCAGACTGCGAACTTGCGGCCCTGAGTATCGGCTTCAAGTGCGGCAACCGCTCCCCAGTCCCCGAAAAGATAGCCGAGGGTGAAACAGAGATGGTCGACCTGCCGAATATGGTCGCCCAGGACAGCGCGGGTGCGTTTGTAGCATCGAAGGAAGCTGCTGATCCGGTAGGCGTATGGCAGTGCGATGAATTCGATGCGGTCCGCATGGGGGTGATCAATGACGTCCAGCCATGTGACCGATGTTTCCTCCTCTTTCTCCGAGTCGAGTGCGATCCCGGCAAAATTGACCCACTGGAAATTCTCCGCATAGCGCGCAAGACCTGCAAAAGTCTGGTCATCGATTTGCAGCCCGCGGGGCCCGCGTCTCAATCGCACAGCGGTTACCAAGAGGACGCTTCCCTGCTGGTCCGTCTCGGATGGATCTCGGCGCAAGAGCGGCGCAGTGTCCAAGGCTTGGTCTTCCGTCGCTGCATTCATGTGGTCAGGCTCCCCAGCCCGGCGAGTGGAACAGTGACTCCGGTGACGATGCAACCATGGGCGAAGGTAACCCGCCCTTCGAGGATCGAACCCTTGCCAAACATGCCGGCTTGACGTTGCAACTTCGCCTGGAAACAGGTGTCGGCGAGGGTGACCTCCAGATCCTGGAAATCGAGCATGGCCCCGGTCAGAGGATACTGGCATTTGTAGACAGCTTCTTTGGCACTGAAGAGGATGCGTGCCCACAGGAGCCGGTGTTCAGGCGGTTTGTTGTCCAGTGACGCTATTTCGCGTGGCGAGCAGATCGCATCGAGAAGTTCTAATGGCAGATCCTCGGCCGGTTCCACATCAACGCCGATTGCAGCGTGACTTTCGCCCTTGCGAGCGACCACAGCCAAGCAGAAGGTCGCGCAATGGCTGATGCTTCCGATCAGATGTGGCGGCCAGACGGGGGACCTGTCCGATGCTACCGGTATCGCGACCGGCGGTTCCCCCAGAAGCCCCATCGCCAGCCGTGCACAGGCGCGAGCGGCGTGAAACTCGCGCTTGCGGCTTTCAACAGCCTGTTGAACATATTTCAGCTCCTCAGGGTGCGCGTCGATGCATGCCAGGCGCGGGTCTGCGTGAGCCAGCGCCACGCCTTGACCGAGAAAATCCCCCGAGATGTTGTGCGCAGCCGTCATGTCCTCGGTCGGCTGAGCGCCGCGCGTCTGTCACCCAATGCCGCGCGTCTGGTTGCCGCCCGGTCCGCGACCTGGCTCAGCCGTTCGTCCGCTTTCCCCCGATCGGCAAGATGTGCCGCCAGCGTTCCGACCGTCGGAAAGCGAAACACGTCCGTGATCGTCAGTTCAGGTGCGATGCTTGCCTTGAGGTCGCGATGCAGTTGCACGGCGAGAAGTGAATGGCCGCCGATCGCGAAGAAGTTGTCGTTCAGTCCGACGCGATCCAGGCCCAGTGTGCGTCGGTAAGCTTCGGCAAGATCCCGTTCCAGCGTGTTTTCCGGCGCGACAAAGATTTCGTTTGCCAAAGGTTTCGTCGTCACCTCGGGCTTCGGGAGCGCCTTGCGGTCCACCTTGGCATTCGGTGTCATCGGAAAAGCATCAAGAACCACGAAATGGGCGGGGACCATATAGTCAGGCAGGATATCGGAGAGATGCCGACGCAGGCTCTCCTCATCAAGCAGCGACTGGTTTATGCGCAGGTAAGCGACAATCCTGACATCGTCAGCCCGATCCTCCCGTGCAACCACGACAGCTTCGGCGACGCCTGGATAGGCCGATATCACGGCTTCGATCTCGCCAAGTTCAATACGGTAGCCGCGGACTTTGACCTGGTGATCGGTGCGGCCGAGAAACCGCAGCTTCCCGTTCTGGGAACGACAAACCAGATCGCCGGTCCGGTATATGCGGCCAGGTGCGAATGGGTTGGGCAGGAAGCGCTCGCGTGTCAGATCCTCGCGGTGCAGATATCCCCGTGTCACCCCGTCCCCGCCGATGTAGAGCTCGCCAGGCTGGCCGGGAACCGTCAGCCGTCCGAAGGGATCGAGCACGTAAAGCTGGGTGTTGGCGATCGGAAGACCGAGTGGGACGACGCTTTCCGACATGTTAGCGGTCATCGTCGAAGACCAGATCGTTGTCTCCGTCGGGCCGTACATGTTTTCGACGCTGGCATCGGTGACAGTCCTGATCTCTTGCAGGAGCGAGCTGGTCAAGGCCTCTCCGCCGACAAAGAGATGGGCTATCTTGGAGAACGCAGCTCTGTCAGCCCCGTTGATCAAGAACATGCGGATCATCGAAGGCGTACATTGAAGATGCGTGACACCATGGCGACGCGCGTCTTCGTGGAAACTGGCAGCTTCGCTTTCAATCTCTACCTCGGGCAGACGTGTACGCGCCTGCGCGACGACCTTGGCCAGAGGCGTAAGACGCTCAAGGACGAGCGGCGAGGGGACGCCGAAATCGATCAGGCAGGCAACCTCGTCAACACCGATTTCTTCGAGCTTCCGGATGCGGGCCATTGCGTCATCGATCGTGCCGAACAGGCCACTGTCTTCGAAGTAGCGCAGAAAGGCGAATTCCAGAATGCTGTCCAACTCATCGGCGTTTAGTGACTGAAGATCGATGTCGTGGGCGGCTGTGGCACCGGCCGGCTTCTTGAAGGCCGGGAAAGCCCAGGCATACTGTTTGATCAATGCGGCTGCGCTTTTCAGGTAAGCCTTCATCGGTCCACGGGCTGCATCCCTGACCTCTTCAAGGTTGTCGCCGAGAAGCGTGTGGAGCATCAGTGTCACTTTGAAGTCGCTGGGTGAGCGACCGCATTCGACCAGGGTTTCCCGGTAGATCTTGATCTTCGAGGCCAGCTCGTCGATCGATTGGCCCAGCAAGTGGGTGAGGACATGGGTGCCTGCACGTGCGGCTTCGCGGTATGTCTCGGGATTTCCGGCCGTCGTCAGCCATACGGGAAGCTCCGACTGGACTGGTCGCGGTTGTGTCAGGACATCAGCCATTCCGTGACCGAAGTCGAACTCCATCCGTTCGCCTCTCCACAGTCGGCGGACGGTTTCGATGCCTTGCATCAGCGCCGTTTTGTTGTTCGGCGGTGCATTCTCCGGTCGAAGCACGAAGTCTTCAGGCATCCATCCCGAGGCAAAGGCGAGGGCCACCCGTCCGTTGCTCAGATTGTCGATCACGGCCCATTCTTCGGCAATCCGTATCGGATGATGGAGCGGCAGGACGCAACTGCCCGCTCTGATCGACAGGTTTTTTGTGATCGCGGCGACGGCGGCTCCGGTAACCGCCGGATTTGGATAAGGGCCGCCAAAGGCGTGGAAGTGCCGTTCCGGCGTCCAGATGGACTGAAAGCCATTGTTGTCGGCAAATTTGGCGCCTTCCAGAAGCAATTGATATTTGGCAGGTCCGGCACCGTCGTCATTGCCCCAGTAGAAGAGACCGAAGTCCATCGGCCCGGAGCCCGACGACCGGTTTCCAGCCACCTTGCTCTTGCCAGCTTTCGGCTGCGAGGCATGTATGACGACCTTGAAGCCGCGCGCGAGTGTCCAGAACAACTCCAGCACGGAAATGTCAAATGATAGGCTTGTGACAGCGAGCCAGACCGGCTGTCGATCGCGATCATAGCTGATGCGTTCGTCCATGCCGACGAAGAAATTCGTGACGTTTCGATGCTCCACCATCACGCCCTTGGGCCGCCCGGTCGACCCCGAGGTGTAAATCACATAAGCGAGGTTTTCACCTGAGACCTGCACCTCTGGCTTGCCCGCTGAGAGATTTGCCGCAAGAATGTCCTCAACGAAGACGGTGCGCGTGCCCGGCTCATCAAGGGCATCAGCCGTCATACGACTGGAAAGGATGATCTCCAGGCGGCTATCCTTGACCATATAGGACAGTCGGTCCGTCGGAAAATTCGGATCCAGAGGTAGATAGGCGCCGCCTGCCTTCTGAATGGCCAGAGCTGCCACCACTAGGTTGATGCAGCGTGGGATATTGAGCCCGACCATGGTGTCAGGACCGACCCCCATTGCAATGAGCGTCTGGGCAATGCGGTTGGCGCGCTCGTCCATGTCCCGGTAGCTGATCTGCTCGTCCCGCCATGCTATCGCAATGGCATCCGGCGTCTTTGCGACCTGCTGTTCGATCAGCGTATGCATGCACGCCGTCGGATCGAAAGGCCTCGCGCTGTCGTTCCAGCCATTCTGGACCATGTCCAGTTCGACATCCGTCATCAGTGGCATTTCCGCGACCAAAGCGTCGTCGGTCGTAAACGCCGCTGCGAGCATTTTTATGCGCCGCGCATATTGATAGGCCACGTCAGATGGGAGCCTAGCGTCATCAAAAATCAAGGAGATGCGAGCATCTGCCTCATCGATGACGAAGGTCAGCGCGCAACCTGCCAAGCCCTTGCCGTCGCTTGGCTGTCTGCCGTCCACGAGCCCGACACTGTAGTGCGGCTGCGCCAGATCGGGGTGTCGCCAGAATAGGTCTGCCAGATGGCTTCCGCGCTCGCGCAGGCGTGCGATGTTTTCGGCAACTGCGTCTCGAAGTGTTGCTGCCGTGCAAGCGGCATCTACTTGGAGGTGGAGCGGTACAGCCTCTGCGAAATAGCCCGGGAAACGGCTGCCTAGATCATGGGTCTTCGGGCCGGCATAGGCGATGTCGAACCCGTCCTGCGTCGACAGCCGCGCCAGGAATGCAACAATTGCCGCAAGGCGGCTGTCACGAGGGAGGTCGACTGGAAATTCCAGCTCGATTGTCTTGAAGCGTGTTTCGCCGACGGACTGGTCCGCGACGTCGACAAGCTTGACGTCTTCCACCGACCTCAAGGCGTGAAAGAAATGATCTTCATGCCTGACCAGATCGCCAACGGCCGATGTCAGCGCGTCGATCTGTTCGTCGGAAAGAAGCGGCAGGCGATCACCCGGACGCACGCAGTCCTGAAGCTTGGTTTCCGCGTGCCGATCCTGCTTTACGGCCTCGAGCAGTACGGTGCCGCGTCCGGTAGCAACGACCACGCCGTCTGCCTCAACCGCGAGAACGACGCCGGGCTCTTCGAGACCCGCGGAGGTGTCCCGTATCGTAAGGCTGCGAACGATGAAGATCCCGTCCTCATGCTTCAGCTTTGGGCATACGAGGCGATTGGCGTAGCCTGATCCAAAATTCAAGCCACGAAAAAGGCTGGAGAGTTGCTCGGCGGGCCGATCGAGAAGAAGAGTACCCGCCGCATCCGGCCGCTTGGTCTTCGCATAGTAAGTGCGAACCGACAGGTCCTGAGCGACCCGCGGCAATGAGGATGTCGCGATCGCGTCAAGCAGGGTTGCGAAGGAATCAATGCCGGCAGCAAAGCACTTGGTGTTGAGGCTCAGGCTCGTATCGTCGGCGCTCAGATCGAAATCGGCCTGCATATGGATGCAGCCTTCGTCGACGCCATCGGTGATCTCGTGCCAAGTGACGCCGAAGCGGGTCTCGCCCTGCATAACAGCCCAGGCCGGGACGTTAAGGCCCGCATACCGGGGCAGGGGGCCGTCATGAAAATTGATCGCTCCGAGCCGGGCTTTGCGCCATACCGGCGAGGGGATAATGCGAAGGTTTGCGATGCTGAAGAGGTAATCATAGTCGATCGACTGTACCGCATGCTCTAGACTGGCCCCCCACTCAACCGACGGTATGCCGTTTTGGCCGGCCCAGCTTCTGACCGCATCGTTGGAGGTGACAATCGCGGCGATCGAGTTCCCGCGATCAAGAATGAGTTGTCCGCATTGGATCAGAAGGGATTCATTGCCGATCAAAAGGCACTTAAACATCCAATAATTACTCCAACACTCTATCAGCGGCGCAAATGAGCCTACGCGCACCTGTAGGAATGGGAGATCCAACATTATCCGCGAAAGAAATGGCGCTAATGTTGAACATGACCCACTATCCTTAGATTGGCTGAAAAAACCTGCTAAATCAATTCTTAACTGCCGGTCGGCGAACTTGTGTGCGCATGGAACATGAACGTTTTAATTATCTGCTATGTATTCTTGTATATAGATTAAAGCTGACGTCAGTCCTGATATGCACCGTTTTGCTATCCTCATATCGAAAAAGGAACTTTTTGGCTGAAGCCATCTTATGATCTCTCGATCAGAGGCAGCCGGTATGGTCAGTTTTGCGATACTTTTGTTCGCGTGGGAAATTTTATGAAGATCGGTTATTTCCTCAACACATACCCTGTGCCGAGTGCGACATTCATCAGGCGAGAGATTGAGGCGCTTGAGGCGCGAGGGCAGGTCGTTGTCAGGTTTGCTGCGCGAAAGTTCGCAACTGATCTTGTCGATGAACGGGATCTCGCAGAAGCATCGCAAACAGCCTACCTTCTACAGGGACGTGGCATACCGCTTCTTATGTCTTTCGCGCGTGAACTGCTTGGCAATCCGCGCGGGTTGGGGCGAGCGCTGGTTGCGTCCATGAAGCTTTTCAGGGATGGCAAGGCGGGGTTCGTGCAGCACGCTGCCTATCTGATGCAGGCGGCCGACCTCCGGCAGAAAGCGCGCCGCGCCGAGATCGGCCATTTCCATGCACATTATGGGACCAACGCGGCCACCGTGGTGATGCTGTCGCATCTGATGGGTGGGCCTCGATACAGCTTTACCGCTCACGGACCAGACGAGTTCTTCAATGAGACCGTGCTGAATTTTGGACTGAAGATCCAGCATGCGGCTTTCGTCATCGCTATCTCCGACTATTGCCGTGACCTGTTGGTCGAGCGATGCTTGTCTGCACGCGATCACGAGAAGATAGTGATCGCCCGATGCGGTCTCAATCTTGATGAATTCCAGCCTTGCGCATCGGTGGCATCAGACAATCACACCTTCGTCTGTGTTGGTCGGCTTTGCCCGCAGAAGGGGCAGGTCCACATCCCTGCGGCCGTCGCTGCGCTTCGTGAGGAGTTTCCTGATCTGCGGGTCCTGCTGGTCGGAGATGGCGAAAGTCGCTCAGAAATCGAGGCGGAAGCTGAAAGGTATGGCCTGGGAGGGGACCGGATTGTCTTCAAAGGATGGGCGGCCAACGCGCAGGTACAGCGTCTGATTTGCGAGAGCCGCGCGCTCCTTCTGCCCAGCTACCATGAAGGCTTGCCGATTGTCCTGATGGAGGCCTTGGCCTTGGCTCGCCCGGTCGTCACGACCAAGATCACCGCCATCCCCGAGTTGATCGATGCAAGTTGTGGCTGGCTGGTGGCGCCAGGAAATCACGATGAACTTGTGGCGGCCTTGCGGGCAGCCCTCCTCGCCACGCCCGAACAGGTGGGCACGATGGGGCTGGCCGGCCAGCAGCGCGTCGCGCAACTGCATGATATTCACGACCTTGCAGAGGCGCTATGCCGAAAGATCGAGGCAGCCGCAAACTGATCCCCTGATGCCCCCTCCATAGCGCGGAAACGGATACTCTCCCCCAGTCCGTCTCGCCCGGACAGCCTGGCCCACGAAAGTAAACTGATGTCGTCCATCTCAGAGAAGCGGATTTTCAACGGCGCCCTTTGGACCGTGGGAACCTATGCGTTGACTGTGGCGCTCCGCTTTGGCTCCAATGTCGTCCTGACCCGGCTCGTCGCTCCAGATGTCTTCGGAGTGGTCATGATTGTCATGACGCTGAAGTTCGGGATGGAACTCCTAACCGATGTCGGGATCGGTCAATCTGTCGTGCGCAACGAGAACGCCGACGATGCGCGGTTTCGATATACGGCCTGGACGCTTCAGGTTCTGCGCAGTTTCCTTCTTTGCACGCTGCTTTTGCTCGCCTCCCATCCGCTTGGTGCGTTTTATGAAGTCCCTCCTGGCGTTCTGCAATTGAGCGCTCTCACCATCATGGCGCTTGGCTCCGCCTCAACGGCTCTCTACTATATGCAACGGCGTATGCAGCTGAAGACGCTGAACATCTTCGATCTGGTCTGCGATATTGCCTCGATCGTTCTTGTGCTCGGTTTTGCCTATATTAGCCCGACGGTCTGGTCGATCATGATCGCCAACGTTGTCGCGGGTCTCTTCCGTGCTGCGATAAGCTATCTTCTCCCGGACGCCCGCAACTGGTTTGCCTGGGAGGGGAGCTATGTTCGCGAAGTTCTCTCCTTTGGGAAATGGATCTTCCTGTCGTCGATGCTGGTCTTTCTCGCCAACAGCTTCGACAAGCTTTTCTTGGCGCAATCCTTGCCGCTTGCGGTATTCGGTATCTACGCGATCGCAAGGACAATTTCGGACCTTCCCGCGAGCCTGGTTGCAAGGGTCAGTTTTCAACTCGTATTCCCGTTGATCTCAGCCAATTCCGGAGAAGTCCGCGCAACACTGCGACGGCAAGTCGGGCCAATGCGCCTCAAGCTTCTGCTGGTTGTGTCCGTCGGCTTGGCGCTGGCTGTCGTCCTGTCTGATGTCGCCGTCGCAATCATCTATGATGCACGCTACGGCGAAGCGGGCTGGATGCTCGCCTTGCTGTTGATAGGGTCCTGGTTCGCAATTTTGTGCACCGTCAACGAATATTCGATGATGGGGCTCGGCAAGCCCGCCTACGGCGTGGCAGGAAACATTTTCAAGCTTCTGGCCCTCGTGTGCCTCACTCCTGTCGGGATTCATCATCTAGGTCTTCCCGGGGCCATACTCGCCATTATTGCTGGAGAAATTCTGCGCTACCTTCCGCTGCTTCGCGGACAATTTGCGGAGGGCCTTTCCTTTGTTCGGCAAGACCTCCTGCTCCACCTGATCTTTTTCTCAGTACTCGCAGTGTTGCTCCTCCTGCGTTTTGAAATCGGCTATGGCACGCCCTTCGATGCGATCTCATTGCCGGCATGGAGCCAGCTATGATTGATATGCACGACCAGTGCCTGATCGATGTCGGTGTCGTCTTGATTGGGCGCAACGAGGGCGCTCGTCTCCTTGGTTGCCTTGCATCCTTGGGAGGCCTCGCTTCAAGAGGCGTATATGTGGATTCCGGTTCCACCGATGGCAGCGTCGAAGCAGCGAAGCGGATGGGTCTGACAGTGGTCATACTGCCTTGCGATCAGCCATTCACAGCCGCACGCGCACGCAACGCCGGTTTCAAGGAATTAGCGAAATCGGCGCCAAACCTTGCTTTCGTTCAATTCCTCGACGGTGACTGCCAACTTGCCAGTGGTTGGGTGAAAACAGCGCGTGCCGTCATGGTCGCCAACCCCGGAATGGCAGTGGTCTGCGGGCGCCGGCGTGAGATGTTTCCGGAGGCGTCAATTTACAATCAGCTTTGCGACGAAGAATGGAACACACCGGTCGGCGAGGCGGAGGCATGCGGGGGCGATTGCCTTGTTCGCTCAAGTGCCTTTCGCGAGGTCGGTGGCTACGCCTCAGAATTGATTGCAGGTGAAGAGCCTGAAATGTGTCTGAGGATGCGCGAGCGTGCCTGGAAGATCTGGCGGATCGACGCGGAGATGACCCTGCACGATGTCGATATCAGACACTTCCACCAGTGGTTCAAACGCTCGGTTCGGGCAGGGCATGCCTATGCGGAGATCTTTATGCTTCACAGAAGGTCCCAGAAACGGATCTGGGCCGTCAATTTGCAGCGCTCGCTGGTGTGGGGTGCCTTCATACCGGCGCTGGCATTGATCGGCGGGGTGATCCACTCCGGATTGTTTCTGCTTCTATTGCTTTACCCCGTCCAGATCTTCCGCTTGGCTTGGCGAACTGGGGTGACAGAACGCACAAGTTACAAACGTGCAAGCCTTCTGGTGCTGGGTAAATTTGCTGAAGCAAAGGGGGTCGCCCATTATGCGGCGGGGCTGATTTCCAAGCAGCGGAAAGCAATAATCGAGTACAAGTAGACAGCTGAACTCACTCGCCGCTACCGCTGCGATCTGTTCGCACCCAGGCTGACGTTCTCGTGCGTACAAGATTGAGTGGCGCAGACGCCAGTCTCGCCAGGATCAACCAGGCCGCACGGATGGCGGCGCGAGGGGGGAGTATCTCCTGACCGAATTTTACCCACGCAACGAACGTCATCGCCAGTGCCACGGTCAGATTAAAAAAGGCAATAAGGACCGCCGGTAAGGCCGCTTCTGCAAGGAGGCTGGCGATCAGGCTGATGGCGAAGAGCAGGCCGAGCAAGAGAATGAAAACGGTCAATGGCGGAATGGCCGTCGCCACAGCCGCCAGCGCTGCAGCTAGCCTTCCCTGATAAAGTGCTGTCGGAATAGCGCGTAAGGCTGTCGAGATCAAAGTGATGTGGCCCTTGATCCAGCGTCCACGCTGTGTGGCCAGACCGGTCGTTGTTTCCGGAAATGCACTCAGAACGACGGCGCGTTCACAGAATTGAGCTGGGTAGCCTGCGAGAGCGAGTTTCAGGCCCATCTTCATATCTTCGGCAAGATGTCCGTCGGCAAGGTCGAGCGTGCTGATTGTGACCCACGGAAAAGCCATTCCGCTGCCGGTCAGGTTACAGGGCAGGCCGAGCCTGTGCAGCCCCCGCTGTCTCACGTTGTTCTTCAAGCTGAATGCGAATTCGCTGACCTTTGTACCTAAAGGCGCGCCGGCTGGAGATGTCATCAGATAGAGAGATTGTGTCGGCCGACCGCTCTTGGATGCAGCTGCCGTAAGCCAACTCAAAGCTTCCGTCTCGGGAAAGCAATCAGCATCAACGATAATGACTACGGCTGGGGGTGACAGGGCAAGATGCCGGATGCCGGCGTCGAGAGCATAACCTTTTCCCCTCCGTGATGGGTCATGCCGCTCTATGACCTCAGCCCCCGCGGCGCGTGCGATGCTCGCGGTGCTGTCGGAGCAGTTGTCGGCGACAACCAAAAGTCGATCGCCCGGAGCCATTGCTGCACGGATTGCCATGAGCGTAGCGCCGATGCCTGCCTCCTCGTCGTGAGCGGGTACCAAGATTGCAACCGGTCCCGCAGCGTTCGGCTTTATCGATCCGGTTTCGTTCTGTGGCAAAAGTGACGCGAGAATCTGGGCAGCATACATCAGCACCAGAACCAAAGCGCCAATGTTCAAAACGAGGAGTGTCCACGCTATGACATGTTCACTCAAAGCCAATTGCAGCTCCTCGCAAGGCCTTGTCGCGTTGGCTTTGCCAGTCGCGAAGGCTCTGTAATAAAAATACTACCCAATTTAGTCCGTGTCGAAAATCTTGTTCAACCTATGTTGCGTTTCGGGCAAGGTCAATTCACACTTGTCTTCATGCTTAAGTAGACGCCTGTTAACGTTCGCCTGCTTTGATTAGACAACTTGGATTTCATTCTTTTAGTCCGGCTTGAAGCAGGTTTATGATTTTTCGGATTTTCGAGAAGCGCTTGAAAAATGCAAGAAATGACTGATGTGTCACCGAGCGACGTTGCAATTGTTGGGATGGCGCTTCGCGTACCCGGTGCGGCGACAACGGATCAATTCTGGCGCAACTTGAAGGCCGGCGTGGAATCCATCCGGTCTGTTCCGGACGAGGAGGCTCTGGCATCCGGTGAATCGGCGGCGCGGCTTCAGCATCCAAATTATGTCGGGCGCACAGCCGATGTTGCGGACATGGAACTGTTCGACGCTGAGTTCTTCGGGTTGAGCCCCAAGGAAGCGGCGATCATGGACCCCCAGCACCGCAAGTTTCTTGAGTGTGCCTGGGAAGCCATGGAGGCGGCCGGCCGCACACCCAATACATTGGCAGGTCCCATTGGTGTGTTCGCAGGCTGCGGCATGGGGAGCTACTTCTATTTCAACATCTGCAGCAACCCGCAACTGGTCGACGAAACCGGTATGTTCCTTCTGCGGCATACCGGGAATGACAAGGACTTTCTTGCGACCAGGGCGTCCTTCTCGTTCGATCTGCGGGGACCGAGCGTTAATGTGCAGACCGCCTGTTCCACGTCGCTGGTTGCTGTGCACTATGCCTGCCAGAGCCTCCTCAGCGGGGAATGCGACATGGCGCTTGCAGGTGGTTCAACGATCGAACTGCCGCATCGCAGGGGATACGTCTTCCAGGACGGAGAAATTCTTTCGCCGGACGGGCATTGTCGTCCATTCGATCATCGCGCCGCCGGCACAGTCTTCGGCAGTGGCGCGGGTGTCGTGGTCTTGCGCCGGCTGGCGGATGCAATCGCTGATGGAGACATCATCCACGGAGTGATCAAGGCATCCGCGGTGAACAATGACGGCGCGAGCAAGGCTGGTTATCTGGCGCCGAGTGTGACGGGACAGGCGGAAGCGATCATCGAAGCACAAGGATTGGGTGGCATCGATGCTGATACAATCCAGTTCGTGGAGTGTCATGGCACGGGAACGGCTCTGGGCGATCCGATCGAAATTGAAGCGCTGACACAGGCGTTCCGCCAAAGCACAGGGAAGACCGGATTTTGCCATGTGGGCTCCGTCAAATCGAACATAGGCCATCTCGATACCGCAGCCGGCGTCGTGGGCCTCATCAAGGCGACACTTGCTGTACAGCATGGGGAAATCCCGCCGACCCTTGGCTTCGAAAAGCCCAACCCTGCGATCGATTTCACCAGCAGTCCGTTCCTGGTCAACAGCCAGCTTGAACCCTGGCCGACAGTGATGGGGCCGCGACGCGCAGCCGTCAATTCACTTGGCGTCGGCGGCACCAATGCCCATGTCATCATTGAAGAAGCGCCGCGCACCTCTTTCAACGCCGCTGCAGCCGGTGACGCGGGAAGCATTCTGGTGTTCAGTGCGAAGAGCCGGAAGGCCTTGGAAGAGCAGGTAGCGCGATTGGGGCAGGCGCTTGAAGCAAACCCGGATCTGACAACTCTGGACGCCGCCCATACGCTGCTGAGAGGCAGGAAGCACTTCGAACACCGCCGGGTCGTGGCTGTGCGTGGGCGCGACGATGCGCTTGCGGTCTTGCCTGGCAATGATGAAAAGCGGATCTTCTCCCATGCGGTGATTGATGGAACGGCCGAAGCCGTCTTCATGTTTCCAGGCGGCGGCGCCCAGCATGTCGGCATGGTGCAAAACCTCTATCGTGAGGATGCTCGTTTCAAGGACTGGATTGACGAAGGCCTATCCTATCTTCCCTCCAAAGCCGCCACTGACATACGAGCTGCATGGTTTGCTGAGGACAGTCAGTCAGAGGCCGCGCAGGCATTTCTTCTTCCATCGCTGCAATTGCCCGCGATCCTCATTGCCGAGATCGCAACCGCGCGCCTCTGGATGCATTGGGGACTTCGCCCATCCGCATTGATTGGCCATTCCATGGGCGAAAACGCTGCGGCATGTATCGCCGGGGTGATGTCCTACCGCGATGTGGTCAATCTGGTTCGCTTGCGTGGTGAGCTTTTCGATAGTGTTGAACCCGGTGGCATGCTCAGCGTGCCCCTTGCCGCAAGTCAGCTGCAATCGCTGCTTCCACCGGAGCTCGACCTTGCTTCGGTGAACGCGCCGGAGCTGTGTGTTGTATCGGGTCGTGACGCTGACCTCGACCGCTTTGCAAGCGAACTCGCGCAACGGGGTATCGACACCAGCCGAATCCAGATCAACATCGCTGCGCATTCTCGCATGCTGGATGCCGTGCTTCCGCGCTTCGAGGCCTTTTTGCGTCAGATCCGGTTGAGTGCGCCGACGATCCCAATCCTGTCCAATCTGACGGGTGAACCATTGTCCGACAACGATGCGCGCGATCCCGGCTACTGGGTCCGGCATTTGCGCTCGACGGTCCTGTTTGCCAAAGGCATGGCCAAACTGGCTGATGGTCCCGCGCGGATTTATATCGAGGTTGGCCCTGGGCGCGCGCTGTCGTCGCTTGCCAAGGCGCAGCCAGGCATAGAAGCCAATCAGGTTATCAATACCCTCCCGCATCCCGAGCACGCGACCGACGATCGCATTCATTTTCTTTCGGCGGTTGGACGCGCCTGGGCGCTCGGCTTGCCAATCGAGCCGGTTGATCCAGACGCCAGCGCAAAAGGGCGTTTGGTCACGTTGCCGACTTACGCCTTCCAGAGGCAGCGCTACTTCATAGAGCCGAACAAGACCGTTTCAGTACACGAGGATACAGCGGCGCTTCTGCGACAGGCTGACATGAAGGATTGGGGATACAGGCCTTGCTGGCGGCAAGTTGCCTCAGATGCTCCACTCGATTCCGAACTCGAACCATCGTCCTGGCTGGTCTTTCTGGATGAAACCGGAATCGGCGAGCGTCTGGTGGCGCGGTTGCGCCAGAAGGGTCATGAAGTCACCACCGTTTCGGTCGGCGATGGATTTGAACAAATCTCACCGCAATCTTATCAGCTGTGCCCGGAGGACGGGAAGGCGGGCTATGATGCCCTGGTGTCGAGCCTTGTGGAAGGAACAGGCTTCCCGTCTCAGGTCGTGCATCTCTGGCTGGTGACCGCTGACGAGACCCATCGGCGCGGGTCGAGCTTCTTTGAAAAAACGCAGGAACATGGCTTCTACAGCCTGTTCCATCTTGCCCAGGCAATGGGGGATGCTGCCGTTGCGGATGTCCACATGACCGTCGTGACGAATGGCATGCAGCGGCTCGGCGATGAGCCACTGCCTTATCCCGGCAAGGCGACGGTGCTTGGGCCGGCCCTTGTCATTCCGAAGGAACTGGATGGGGTCACGGTCCGTGTCATTGACACCGAGGTTCCGCTCGCCAAGCAGGATCATGACCGCAGATGGTGGAAGCGTGATGCCCAGGTGGCGTCCTCACGAGCGGATGTTGGCGACACTGCCGATTTTGAGTTCCTTTGGGAAGAAATGTGCGCGTCCCCGGTGAGCGAGGTTGTCGCTTATCGGCGGGGCCGTCGATACAAAGCAGGTCACATGCCCTTGCCTTTGCTTGAGGCAAGTTCCAAGCCGCAATTCCGATCGGGTGGCGTCTATCTCCTGACAGGGGGGCTGGGTGACCTGTCCCTCGTCATCGCCCGGGAACTGATTGAGCGCTACCAGGCGCGCGTGATCCTTGTCGGTCGCACCAAGCTTCCAGAGCGTAGTGAATGGCAGCTCTACCGCCGTCTGCATCGAGGCGACGACCGAATTGCCCGTGCCATCAAAGTGCTGCAGGAATTTGAAGCGCAGGGCGCAGAGGTTTTTTATGCCGCGGCCGATGTCTGCAACGCAGAACAGATGGCAACAGCCATCGCCCAGGGCAAGCAGAGATTCGGCACAATTCATGGCGTTCTGCATACGGCAGGGGCCGTCCAGGACAATCTCATCCAGCTGAAGTCGCGCGACGAAATCGAGAAGGTGATGGCGCCCAAGGTGTATGGCACAGACGTGCTGCACCGCCTCCTGAAGGACGAGCCGCTTGACCTTCTGGTCCTCTTTTCCTCGAGCAGTACCGATATTGCGCCTGCGGGTCAGGTCGACTACTTGGCAGCCAATGCCTATCTGAACGCTTATGCCGAAAGCGCAGCGGCCGAGGGCAGGCGAACGGTTGCCGTGCATTGGGGTATTTGGAACGAGGTGGGAATTGCAGCACGTGCAGTGAGCGCTGCTGCTCGGCCGCACGGCGGGCGGACCGATGACGTCTCCCACGGTGCCTTGTTCAAGCGATGGGTCGAAGACCGAGACGGCACTTTGTGGCTTGAATTCGATGCCAGCCCCGAAAGCCATTGGCTCTGGAACGAACATCGCCTGGTTTCCGGGCAACCCATCCTGCCGGGGACGGGATATATCGAGCTTATGGTGCAGGCCGCAGTAGAATACGGCTTCGGCCCGAATGTTGATTTCGCAGATCTGGTCTTCCTTGGGATGCTCGATATCGCAGATGGCACGGTCAAACGCGTCCGTTGCCGGATCGAGGCGCACGACAACGGTCTGCGCGCTTTCGTGACTGCGGGCCCTGCTGACGGCGAGCAAGACGCATTCCGCATCTGTGCGGAAGCAATGATTGTTCCGCAAGCTGCAGCGCCAGCGGCCACAGAGGCATTCATGCCTGACCATGCGGGCAGCCGTTGGATCTCGACATCCGAAGCTCCCGACGGCAGGGCATTGGTATCCGCGCAAGAGGGTAGGGTGAAGTTCGGCCCGCGCTGGGCTGTTCTGAGAAAGCTCTCATTGGGCAAGACAGAGGCCCTTGCCACGCTTGGATTGCCGGAACAGTTTTGCATGGACATGAATGAAGGCTGGCGCCTTCATCCGGCCCTGCTTGATATCGCAACCGGATATGCAATGGATCTTGTTCCGGATTATGGGAGCTCTGGCGTCCTTTGGGCTCCGATTTCATACGGACGTATACGCGTATCGGGTGATCTCCCAGCTGTCATCCGCAGCCATGTGCGCCTTCAAGACGCGGGCCAGACGGAAGCAGGATATGCGGTCTTCGATGTGACAATCGCCGATCCTGATGGACGCATCTTGCTGCAGATAGATCGTTTCATGGTGAAGCGGCTGGCCGCCGATACCGGATTTGCGGCAGGGGCGCAGATCGCGGATGCAACGAGACGGCTTACCGTCAACGGGGGCGCGTATCCGGTTGCCGCAGACTTTGCCTTTCAGGTTAGCCAGGGCATCCGGCCTTCCGAAGGGTTCGACCTTCTGGAACGTGCGCTCGCGACTGGCAAGACGCAGCCCATCCTTTCTTCCATGCCGCTTGGCCAATTGATCCAGAAGGCTGCGAAGCGCAGTCAGGCCACGCAGAAAGCAGGCGTCCAGCTCTTCGGCAGACCCGATCTGGATACCGATTATGTCGCGCCACGAAGCGAGACGGAACGGAGACTTGCCGCGTGCTGGAGTGAACTCCTCGGGGTCGAACGTGTCGGGATCCACGACAACTTCTTCGATATTGGTGGACATTCGCTGATCGCGGTGCGGCTGTTTCGAATGATCGACAAGATCTTTGGCGTGGATTTGCCGATTTCTGTCCTGTTTCGGGCAGCAACCATTGCCGCCTGCGCTGACTTGATCGATCAGAAGGTGCCGGCGGATACACCGACATCATTGGATGCAGGTGCTGGCGCCATTCTTGACGCGCCGACCCATCTGGTCGCGATGAGCGATGGGCCGGACAATTCGCGCCGCCCAGTGTTTCTTTGCGCAGGGATGTTTGGCAACGTGTTGAACCTTCGAGCTCTCGCGTTGCAACTGGGGCAAGACCGACCGGTTTACTGCTTGCAGGCGCGCGGCCTTTATGCGGGCCAGGATCCCCATGAAACCTTTGAGGATGCGGCACGGGATTGCCTTGCCGAAATTCGACGCGTGCAGCCGCAGGGTCCCTACAGTCTTGGTGGGTTTTCTGGCGGTGGTTTGATCGCCTATGAGATGGCCCTGCAATTGAGGGAGGCTGGTGAGACAGTCACGCAGCTCTTCATGCTGGACACGCCGCTTCCGGAAAAGACCCATCTAACACTGCTCGACCGCGTCTTGATGAAGCTGCAGGATGTGCGGCGTGATCGCGGACGGTTTGTCGCCAACTGGATCGACAGCCGGCGTCGCTGGGCCGAATACCAGCAAACGCAAAAGGAAGCTTTGGTCGAAAAACCTAAGCCAGTCGATCTGCACAATGAACGGGTTCACCAAGCGTTTCTGCGAGCGCTGGAGCGCTATCGTGTCGCGCCCTATGATGGAGAGGTGGTGTTGCTGCGGCCCAGGCTGAAGGTCCTGTATCACATTACCGGCGGTCGGAAATTGCAGGAAGGGCGCAACATCGCTTCACACGACAACGGCTGGTCGGCGCACTGCCCCAATCTGACGGTGATCGAGGTGCCGGGCGATCATGACACCATGGTCTTGAACCCGAATGTGCGGGTCATGTCCGAGAAGATGCGCCAATATCTCCGCCTGGCGGATGGCGAGGCACCTCGCAAGTCCGCATGAGAAACGAACCGTCCCCGTCACCTCGGCGTTTCAGCGGCAACTATCTATCGCCGGGTTTGGACGCCGAGGCTGGCGAAAGATGCGAAACGGCTAAAAACCTGTGCCGCCTCTGAGCTCATTTTTGATCGTTGCGAAAACGATCCACAAGTCGAGCCAGATGCTGTAGTTTTGTATGTAGTAGAGATCACATGCAATTCTGGATTTGGCCTTGGACGGCCTCTCGGTTGGGCCACGTAAGCCGCGGACTTGTGCAAGGCCGGTCAGGCCGGGCTTCACTGCATGGCGTGCTGCATAATTGGGGACAAGCTCTTCGTATGGTAGTCCTGCAGCCATCATTCCAATGGCATGACACCGGGGCCCGACAAGAGACATGTTGCCGATCAGGATGTTCCACAATTGCGGGAGTTCGTCCATATTCGTCCGGCGTAGCCACGTTCCCATCAATGTAAGCCGGGGATCTTTGTGGACCGTCTGCTTTACACCGGTGGTGTCGCATTCGTCGATTTTCATCGACCGGAACTTGTAGATGACAATCTTGCGGCCGCCTTGACCCCATCTCTTTTGTTTAAAGAGTATCGGTCCAGGGCTATCCAGCTTGATGAGTATCGCCACCATCAGAAGAGCGGGCAGCAAGAAAATCAAGGCGCTGGCCGAGACGACGATGTCAAACAATCGTTTCAGCTTTGAATCGGCAGCGATTTTGGCACGGGTATTTACTTGAGGACAGGCGAATCCAGAAAATTGGCGCCGCATATTTACAGGTCGCCGATGTGATGCCGGAAGGTACGCCATTAAATCACCACATGCTCAAAGTAGAATAACAATATGCTTGCCCATGAGTATATGGGGGTCTTGGTTTATTATCAACCAGTTGTTAACCTTCGCCTGCATTTTCGAGTCATTGCAACGCATCGACTCGCGTTTAGTGCTTTTCACCCAGAAAAGGACGGAAAATTCACGCCTGTTCACAGCTGGCGTGGGTCAAACCGTGGAAAAATGCAGATGTCCCCATCAAGCAGGGGGGCGCGGACAATCAGAAATCGCCCGATAGGTCACTTCGTGACGCTGGCAGTATTGTTCCTGTCGAGACTTGCGTCCGCCCCATGAAAGAGGCCCACCGCGGCAACGACCACCACAGACCAGCACGCAGCCGAAAAGAGCGCGGCGAATAGCAGTGCCTTAATTCGTGGTGTCATGGTCTCTCTCAAGTGTGCCCGACAATCGAGAATCAGTTGTCGCAAGCAAACCTAGCATAATTGTGTCACGCGATATCATGTGACACCAGCCGAAAGCCGCGTGAGAAATCAGGGGCAATTTCCGGCAAGCCATTCCCGGGGAGTTTCGGTTCGGAAGGGTCGCTCAGCCGCTGCTTGTCTGGTTCATCGAGCGCGGGAAAGCGCTCTTTGCTTTTGAAGCAGCGTCGCCGAAGGAGAAAAGACACGCCTCATACGTGAGCGGTCTGCTCGGTTGAGCACGATCCCTGCAAGCTTCGAGTGGAAGCGCGGATTGAGCGCCAACGCTGCGTGCAGCAAATCACTTGTTACCCGTCCCCATTCAAGCACCATGACGAAGTGATCAACCATCTGGGCAGCAGATTGTACATCACCGATTGCCACCAGTGGCGGCAGGTCGATCACGACAACGTCGTATTTTGCGAAAAGCGCAGCCAGGCGTGGATTTGCCTTCGCATCCGACCAGTTCACTTGGGCCGTCTGCTCTTCGGGCTTGTGCTCACGGGGTGCATGTTTGCCGAGCGGCAGGAGTTCGAGGCCGGTTTTCTCGTCACGGACAACGTGAACCAGGAGGCCATCCCCGTCACTCCCCAAGATGTCGGAGAGGCCTTTTGCATTCCCCGCGTTGAGAAGGCGGGATAGCTGGCTATTGTAGAGCTGTCCGTCAACCAGCAAGGTGCGCTGACCCTGTAACACTTTCATTGCCGCATAATTGGCAGCAATAGTCGTTGTGCCCTCGCCAGCGACGGTCGATGTGAAGCCGACGATCAACGGAGCGCCATGCCCATTTGTCGTCGTTGCGGTGGCGTCGACATGACGAAGCGTGTGCCAGAGTTGCGCCCGTTCGCCATTGGCGATCATGGCCAAGATAGCGAGGCTGTGTCTATCGCCCCGAGCACCAGGTGTTCGAAGCGTCGGCACAAGGCCAAGGCAGGGCCTGCCTGTGATGCCGGTGATTTTCTCGGGAGTTTTTATCCGCTTGTCGATTGCCGCAAGCGCAAGGACCAGAGTAATGGCGCTTGCTGCCCCGACGCTGATTGCTGCAGCGATCAGAAGCACTCCACGAATATTGCTCTTGTTGACTGGAGGCAGCGCTTCCGAGACGATCTGTGCCTTGGGTCCTACTTCCTGAAGGCTTTCTCTCAGCCAACTGCTCGCGGTCTCTGCTGCGTCAGAGCGATCCTGATCGAGCTTTTCAAGATAGGTCGTTGATACGGCATTGGCGACTTGAGCTGCGTATTGTGGGTCTTCGGCAGTAAAACTGATGCTGACGAGATTGCTCATTCCTCGGCGCTGTACGGTAAGCGCGCGGCGAAACTCGTCGAGCGCCTTGGCATCCGCCATCCGCCAGATCGCGTCTTCTTCGGGAGTGGCTGCAGCCTTTGGTGGTTCCACAAGCCCAAGTTTGACCAGCGCCTGATTGAGGACCGTGTCAGAGCTGATGATCTGAATCTGAGTCTCCAGGAAGGTCGGGTCAAACTGTATCTCAGCAAAATACGCGTCGTCGCGACTGAGCGTCAGCCTCAGGTTGTTGATATTGAGCGTCGAAACGGCGGTGTATTCCGCTGGCCGAAGAAGCACGTAAGCGACAGCCGCGCCCGCAAATATAGCAGTGATCGTGACCACCAGAGCGAGCTTGCCAAAAACCGTGCGCAGCATCCATCGCAGGTCGTAGGGACTATCCGCAGCAACCGGCAGCGAGTTTTGCGAGGCATCAATCAAATCAACCGACGGCATTCTCACCTCGAATTCCAGTGTCATGATATGTGGGGATCGCGCAGCACGGACAGGGTGCGTAACCGTTTCCGTTCTCACAAGCTCGTTGGGTGAGGACGTCGAGGATGACCATCACATCCCGTTCCTGCCCGATAGCTCCACCTTTATGATGTCTCCTGGCAAAACAGGCGTGACCTCGGTCGCGTCGATGTGTTGCATGGATTCAGCGCGCCCCCGGATGATGGTGTAGCGCAACTGTGGTTGGGAACGGGACGAACTGTTCGTGGCCACCTGGCCACTTTGGGCCGTAGCGCCTGCAACCAACTGGCCCAGTGTCTCCAGCTGCTGTTCGGTCTCACGCATCATGGCGTTGGTCCGCTGCAGGCCTTCCTGTGCCGACGCTTTCCTTGTGCTTTCAAGCGTCTCAATCCGGAGCCTTGCTTCCTGCACGGCCCGCTCTGCCCGGACCTTCTCGAATTCCAACTGGCGCTTCTCGCGCTGTATGTCGAAGACGTCACGCTGAAGCGGCAGGCGGCGGTTTGTTGCAAGGCCGGCGTCTTCCAGCCGCGTCGCCTTTGCCACTTCCTCCTCGTAGGATAGAAGTTTGGCAGCGACGGTCTCGAGTTGCGTCACGATCGACTCGATCTCGGCCTGATGCAGCCCGACCATGGCTTCGAGGGTCTCGGTCTGCTTGCCGTAGCTTGCCTCGCTTGCCTGGAAAAGCTCCCTTTGCTCCTCCAGGGCTCGAACGAGCTCCAGGGAGGCATCTGAGGGTGTGGGCGGAAAGGAGCGTTCGTTCACTTCCGCCTCGTAGCGGATTTGCTCGGCACGAAGTGTTGCCTGGCGTAGTTCGGCAACCCCGGCCTCCCCCATCCCGCTGATCGAGGTTCGTGCGAGATCCCATTCGGAGATCCCGACGGCGCGATATATCCCACTGGCGATGCTCACGGCATTCACCACGAGCATTTCGGGTCGGTAGGCATATTCGCCCGGCGTTGTAACAGATCCCAAAATATAGAATGGACGATAGCCGACGATATCGACAGAGACATCGGGACGCTGCCGTTGTCTGGATTTTTCCTGCAACTGTGTCGCTATTGCGCTGGCCAGCTCAGCTGGCTTCAAGCCGCGCGCGGGTATCTCCCCGATCAGGGGCAGCGCGACGCTTCCGTTCGCGCCAATTGCAATCTCAACATTCAGCGCCGGCCACTCCGCGACATAAACCCTGAGGCGATCCTGCACGTCTAGCGTATATGGTTCCGAGGCCCGAGCCGGCATGAAGAGCACAAGAAGTGCCAGTAGCGACATGACCGTCGCTGTGGCACCTCTCAGCCTATGGTTCCCGTATGACTCTGTTGCATGCGGTTTCTTAATTCTGCGAAATCTCATGGGCGGTACTCGAACGCTGCCTTTTGCGAGAAACACTTCCGTTTATGTCTGATCTTACCCAGGTCAGAAGTGCACACGGAGGTCGTCTCTAGGAAATTTCCTTTTCGATGCGCAGTCAATTCATTTTTCGACTACGTCATCTTCATTATGAATTTCAACTATGTGATCTGCGTCTATTCCGGGATGAAACGCCAAATATTATGCCCATCGTTATAGCCAGCAGATATTGTATTTCCTTGATGTAGATTATCCATTCCAGGAAAGAATGCAGATAAACAGTTACCAAAGCCATTCCGCAGCCGATCAATATCACGCTGTCGGCGCGATCATTTGTTCGAACGCCGTTGCCGAAGGCAATGACCACAGGTGTGAGCAGCATCAGTGAAAAGGCGAAAAGGCCGGCATATCCGGTCTCGGCGGCCGCCAGCAGATAGGCATTGTGCACGATGGCCCTGCGATTGCCTTCAAACGGCATCACGCCGCCTCGATCCGAGTAACCGAAGTTCTGCGCCGCGTAGACGTAGTGGTTCACTCCGATGCCCATTGGGAAGTCTTTCAGAATATAGGCTGAGACATTGTTGAACGCGGCCCTTTCATCATAGGCTTCTTCGTTCAGAGGTGCCCGTTCGAAGCGCTTCTCAAACGTCGCGATCACGACGGGTGACGCCAGTGCGACGGCCACCAAGGTGGCGGCTATCGCTGCGATTTTGCGTTGAGTGAGGCCCTGCATTGCGACAACTGCGAACGTCATTGCCATGCCGATTGCGGCCGTCCCGACAGAGCCGCGTGAGGCGGTAAAGATGATGGCGAGCAGCGAGAGCATAATTGTGGGCCCAAGGTAGGTCAGTCGTCTCGTTCCCGACAGAAGCATGACGAGATGTGGAAGCAAGACGAAATGGATTGCCATGCCCAGCGTGTTCTGGTGGACGAAGAGCCCGGTGTTCTGGGCAAGATCCAACCCAAAGCGTTGCCACAGCACCGCAACGAAGTTGGCGAAAAGGCCAATCACCATGCCCTTGAATATAAGATAGGGAACGCCCTCGAAGGCGCAGGCTCGGGCGACAACGCCCAAGACAAGGAACATACGGGCGAATTGCCAGATGGCAAACCCCGCAGCCAGCGGTTCGGGTGCGTAAATGGTGCTGGCCGCTGCGATTACAAAGTAGAAGAGAAACGGCAGAAAGTAGACGAGCGGCGTTCGATGCGCTGGCAGGATGAGGAAGGCCATCACCGCGAGAAGATCGATGGCCGTTACTTCGATACCGGTGACGAAACCGTACCAGTCTTCCCACGAAATGATGCCGACATCAAACAGTGGGACCGAAGAAAGCGTGAAGGGCAGTGCGCCGAAGCATAACCAAAATATTCGTGTTGCCCATGCGTAACGCCTGATCAACAGGGCTACCGGAAACAGACTCAATAAAAGCAGGGCGACAAACGCTAGTTTCAATACGATTTTCCTTGATAGCCGGCGATCTATCGTTTCTCTTAATCTCTAACACAATGCGTAACCGTGAAAAGGTTTTCGAACTCTATGCCTAAATCGTTTACGCATGTCTTCAGTCTCATCTTTATATTCTTCGCGGTGCCTTTCCAGAGCAATGCTGCTGTCGATCAGGGACAGGGTTTGCGCGTCCACGAGATCACGATGGCAACGCCGGACACCATCGCGGTCGAGGTTCGAGATGCTCCATTTGTGCGCCGCGCCATTATCGAGCTGGAAGAGGCGGTGGACGGGCCTGTAGGATCCTGGATCCGCCGCAGCGATGCCTGGGCAATGGTGATCGGCCCTCAGCGGCGCCATCTTCGACTTGCAGATGTTCCGCCGGAGGTCTTCCTCGATCGTGTGGCTTTCGACGATCCGAATGGCTACCGGCTCAACGGCCAGGCGCGCGTGGTTTCCGTTTACCGCAAGTCGATGCCATATAGCTCGGGCCTGTTCAGGGGAGATGATGGGCAGACCAAGTCGGGGGCTACGTTCAAACACATTTTGTACCTGAAGCTGGATCAGGCTCTCGAGCCGGGCGAGTATCGAATAGAATTGCCTGACGACCGGGTGCCGCCCGAAACCTTCAGTTTCGACCCCTTGAAGACGCGCGCTTTGGCGCTGCACACCACACAGGTCGGTCACGCTGCTGCGGATGTATCCAAGACTGCCTATCTGTCTCTCTGGATCCCGAATGGTCCGGACAACGGTGCCGTGGACTTCCGTCAGTATGGCATCAAGACGTTTTCCGTCATTGATGACGACGGTGCTTCCGTTTTTTCTGGTACCGTACGACTTCGAACGCGGCCCTCGGATCCTGAACCCGGCAATGGTCTGCCTGCACAACTGCTCGACTATGCCGCCGGCACCCCACAGCAGCTGGATGGGTTCCGGCCAGGACCGACCCCTTTCGTTGAAGCAGCCGGTCATGGGCTGGTCGAGGGGCAGCGCATTCTCTTTCAACGTCTACAAGGCGACCAAGACGCCTCTGCGTTGGCCGCGACCGTGCTTCGGGCCGATGAACGGGGTTTTGCTGTTACCGAGATGGAGAGGCCTTTTCCTGAGGCCATCGCGCCGGGAGCGACATTCGCGCCAACCTACAAGTCCAACAGGGCCGGAACATTTGTCTTCGAACTCGACTATTCTAAATGGGCGCCGCAAGCGTCGGGCCGCTACCGGCTCGCTGTTCCAGGGTTGGGGGTGAGCGACCACTTCGAGGTTGCCAAGGATCGATGGCTTCGCCTTGCCGCGGTGAGCCTTTCTGGCCTCTATCATCATCGCAGTGGCATCGCTCTCGACGGACGTTTCGGCTATCAAAGGCCAGTTTCGTTCCGTCCCGATGGCGGCTTTCAAATACTTGAAAGTGCTCTGCCACTGCTCTGGTCGTCAAACTGGCCCAATGGCTTCGTATCGCTCGATGACGGGCTGAAAGGCGCGTGGAATACCGGACGTCAGGCTTCTAAGGAATATTGGGGCGGGTATATGGACGCCGGCGACTGGGACAGACGCGTCCAGCATCTGGCCATCTCCGACGCTTTCCTGGATCTTTGGGATCAACTACCACAAGAGAAACGCGCCCTTGATTTGGGCATTCCCAAATCAGGTGAAGTTCTGCCGCTGCCAGAATATGCAAGTCTGGACGGAGTGAGCGACCTCATTCATGAGGCTGTCTGGAACATCGATTTCTACCGCCGTCTGCAGATGCCTGATGGTCGGGTGCGCGGAGGTGTGGAAAGTGCCGGCCACCCGCTACCGGGCACGACGAGTTACCTTGAGCACCAACCGGCATATGCCTATGCGCCGGATGTTGTGTCCACATATCGCTACGCGGCGTCTTCGGCTCGCCTGTCGCGGATACTGGCTGAGCTGAACCTTGCGGAACTTGCTGGCATCTATCGGGCAAGCGCGCTGGCGGCATGGCGGGCAGCGGAAGATGGCTTTTCTGACCCGGACAATTTCTACAAAGAGGCGATTGCGGCCGCAAATGAAATGGACGGTTGGGGTGGTTCTTCCTGGGAGGCACGGAAGCCCGCACTTCAAGCAGCTGCGGCCGAGTTTAGGGCAGCCGCTGCCGCTTCCCTGTTTCGTCTTGAAGGAGATCGGCAGTTTGCAGATATCTTCGAGGCCGGATGGCGGGACAGGCGTGAGCTCTATTTCCACAAGGGTGATGCAGCTTGGGATTATTACCGGAGTGCGGGAGCCGAGCCCGCCATTCAGCGTCAGATCGAAGAGACTGTAATCCAGGAAACGAGTTTGCTGCTGTCTGGCCAGTCCACCTCAAGTTATCCGAGCATGAAGCACCCTTACGCGCCGGCCGGATGGGGGCAGGGCGGGCCGCCGGACTTTTCCCAGAGCCAATTGCTGTTCAGGGCCTATCAAATCAATCGCAATTCTGAAATCCTGGCTCTCGTGCAGCAGACATTGCATGGCCTGCATGGCGCCAACCAGCTGGGTGTGAGCTTCACGACCGGATTGGGCGCGCGGCAGATCGAGCATCCCCTGCATGAAGATCATCGGGCCATGGGCATTCCGGCGCCCGTCGGGATCACGATCTATGGATGGGCACCGCAGAGCGCTTCTGCTTATGGATGGGTTTTTGGACCGGAGTGGTCCCCCTTGCCGGAAGTGGGTGATCCCGACGTCATCGGCCACAGACGTATTGAGCCGCAGCGCTTTGCCTTGCCATATTTCGAGTATCTGGTGGAACACCCTGCCGTCATCATTCAGCAGGAATACACGGTCGATCAAACCATTGGGCCGATCGCTTTTCTCGCGCTCTTCCTCGACGCGCAGTCGGGCCGTTGAAGAGGAAATCCTGAAATTGCGTGACGGTTGCCTCTGCAGCCTCATTGGAGCAAGCAACGGTTAGGGGAGGGCGGGCAGCTTCGTGCCGCCTTCGTGGCGTGCGAAAAGCTTAGCTGGCGCGAAGTGGCTCGCTCTTGCTCGCGATCAGCCTGCTTCTTTTCATGATTTCTTTCAAGCACAGCCAAGCCAATGGTGGCACAGCATAGACATATCGTCGCCAAAGACGCTTCGGGTTCGACAGAAGCCGATAAAGCCATTCCAATCCAAAGCGTTGCATGAGCACTGGTGCACGCGTCTGAAGACCCGTTATGAACTCGAGCGATGCGCCGCAACAGATGCAAATGCCGCTCGCATTTTTGCTTTTCGAGAGTTCATGAGCGAGAAGCTCCGACTGTGGAGAGCCCACGGCAATGAACACGAAGTCTGCTTGTTTTTCGGTCGCGAATTCGACGCATGCGTCCATAGCGTCAGGCTTACTGAGCAAGCCCTGTGGGGGCACGTGGCATCGGAAATCGATCTCTGGAAAACGCTCGGCCATTCGGCTGCCGACCTCGGCATAGGGAGCAATCAGTACAACCTTGTCATGAGGGCGAATTTTCTCATGGAAGAGGTGTGAGGTGAGGTCCGAACCGGTCACCAAGGTCATGCGGAAGCCCAGTAGCCGGGCGACCCAGTAAATGGGTTTACTGTCGCATACCGAGAGCCAAGAAGCTTTGTAGATATCCCGCAGTCTTAAATCACCGCGCATTCGGACGACATGATCGACATTCGGAGTGACGACGTAGCGAAATCGCCCGGTTCCACGTTCGGCTTCTATGCGGTCGACTACTTCGCTAAACTTCAGCATGTTGTAATGGACGTCCATAAAGACGTGTTTGACATCGGCGTTCGTCATCGCTGCTTCATCTGAGGCAATCATTTCTCACCAAATTCTTGGTTAAAAAAGTTTTATAATCATCAATGATACGCGTAATATAAATTTCGTCAATTGAGATGCTGAAGTCTTTGTTGTGACCTAAAAACAGGATATTCTGTTTCCATAATCGATATGTGTTGTCATTCCCAGATTCTGGGGCTTCGGAGCCGAATAGATGTGACCTTGATATTTTCGATTGAAGTCTGAATTCAATTGGATATTCTCTCTTGAGGGGCGTTCAGACCACTGGGCGAATTTTGCTCTTGTACTGTATGCGCGGCGGTAGGAATTTTCCCCGTCTGGTCCATTGGGTTGCCGAATTCTGTAATTGATTTTCCTGGAATGGGTGGTTTTTGCGTAAACATGATAGATCTTCGTTTCCTGCGTATCCGGGTATTCTACACTCTGCTTTCGCCCTTTTCCGCACGTGCCCGAGGCAAGCGCATGAGGGAATTCTCTACGCGGATGGCAGTCGAGGAGGCTGCATCAGTTATTGATCTTGGCGGGCAACCAATGATCTGGAGTGGTGTCGATACATCCTTGAAGATCACTATATTGAATTTGCCTGGAATAGTTCAGGTCGCGTCGAAGTCCCACCATCAGATAGAATACGTGGTAGGGGATGCTTGTGAGGTCGCAGGTTATAAAGACGCTAGTTTCGATATTGTCTTCAGCAACAGTGTCATTGAACATGTGGGGGATCGCGCGGCTCGGGCTAAATTTGCACGTGAAGTGCAGCGGCTCGGTAGAGCGTATTGGGTTCAGACGCCGTGCAAGTATTTTCCAATCGAGCCGCATAACGGGATGCCATTCTGGTGGTTCTATCCGAAGGCATTGCGTGAAGCGATTATTGCTCGTTGGAAGAAGAAGCTGCCCGAATGGACAGAAATGATCGAGGGGACCGACATCGTGTCGCGGCGAGAACTTGAGACACTGTTTCCCGGTGGCGTTATCCTTGTCGAAAGATTTCTGGGGCTGCCAAAATCCTACATCGTTTATCGAGGGCCTCTCACTTTAGGCGAGACTGCGGTCGCAGTCTGAGCTGCGCATCGATTGGGCGGAAAACCGGGATAGAGCGTTTATATGAAGATCGACGTTGTTCTATGTGCGGACAGGGGGGTAATTTACGGTCTTGCAGCCACGATGCGGTCCGCTCTGGAGGCGAGTTCGGTTCCGATAGACATACACGTCTTAGAGACCGGAATAGGGGCTATGGAGCAGAAGATGCTGCGGCGCTCCTGGGATCATAAGAATTGCGGTCACATCAGCTTCTATAAGGTACCTGCAGAGAGGCTGGCACGTTTTCGCTCCACACGGTATCTTAAGAGCAAGTCCGCTTACGCACGCTATTTCATAGCCGTGTTGCCGGTTTCTGTATCCCGATGCATCTACCTCGACACCGATCTCCTGGTATGCCGTGATCTTTCGGAAGCCATCGAATTGCCGTTGCTGGGAAATGTGATCGCGGCGGTCCCCGATGTCTCGGTGAGGACACGCGGTGCTTGGCCTGAGCTTCGCCTTCGGCTTGGCTTGAAGGATGAGCGTACCTATTTCAACAGTGGGTTCATGGTCATCGACCTTAATGCCTGGAGAGCAAGGAATATTGAAGGGCAACTCGTTGATCTTTCGATTTCGGAGTTCGACAGGTTGGACTCCCAGGATCAGGATGCCCTCAATATTGTATTCGAGGGGCAGACTCTCCTTCTCGATCCAAGCTGGAACACGTCCCAATATGAAAATCCGCTCAGCATCGAAGGCAAGATTGTCCATCTGATAGGCTCAGCCAAGCCATGGCACGCCCGATATTTGTATCGACCGCAAAATCCCGCGTTGAACAAGCGGATGCACGATACGTTCTACGCCCTTCTCGACCGAACGGGCTATGCCGGTTTTCGACCTTGGAATCCCATGGGGCTGGGTATCGTGGCTGAGACTATCAAGAGGAATTTACCGACCCTGGACATGGTTGTCGGCAAAATCAGACGAGCCTTCTCCAAGGCGCCTATCGATGCCTGAAAGCGAGAAAGCGTTCTTCCGGCGGCGGCAAAAGCCACCATTGGAGGTGGTCAGCAAGAGACCATCGCGATCCGCGAGTGACGAAAGTGTGCCGGTAAGGGATCTGGGTATCGATGCTGCCCGCTTTTATGCGTTCCTTGCCGTTGTTGTCCTGCATGTCGGATATCAGAAGTCCATGCCGCCTTCGTTTGAGGGGTTGGTTGACCATATGATGAGATGGGCGGTGCCGGTTTACTTCATGATCAGCGGTTACCTGTTTCAGGTTGGTAGCAGGCCGTTGGCGCAGCGTTGGTGGAGGATGGCCCTCAGGCTGGGACAAGTCTTCCTGTTCTGGCAAGTCATATATCTCTTGCTCGCGAGTGTGATGTTTGGCCCTGTGTTTAGGGACAAGGTGCCCATCGCATTCTTAGTCGACACTGTAATCTATGGAGGTGTCGCTTGGCATCTCTGGTTCCTCCCCACTCTCGGGCTTTGCCTGACGGTTTTTGTGATCACCTCGCGCTTGGGGTGGGCGACGACCTTCGGGGTGGCGCTGCTTTTTTTCCTCGCTGGTTTGGTCCTCAATGCCTATGCTCCTGTACTTGGCGGCAAGGTCTGGCCGACGCGAAATGGTCCTTTCTTCGGCTTGATATTCTTTGTCGTTGGGGCCTGGCTGTCGCACCGAAAAGTAGCTGTACCCTTGGCGATGGCGATCGCGCTTTTCTGGGGCGGGTTGTGTATCCAGCTTTCGGAGGCGTTGCTGCTAAGCCAGTCTTTCGGCGCGCCGTTCGGTCCCTATGATTTTCTTTTTGGTACGCTTCCCATGGGGGTCGGGGCGTTCTTGCTGCTGACAGCGTTGCCGGTCTCCCCCCTGGCAGCAAGGCTTGGGCGTTATGCGCTGGGCATGTACTGTTCGCACGTTCTGTGGATGTGGGTAGCCAGCGGACCCTTGGCTATTCCATCCGGCACACAGGCGGACGTTTCCGATCTTATTCTCACCTATGTATTTGTCGTCGCGTCCTCGATCTTTACGACATATGCGCTTTCGCGCTTGACCTTGACGAGGCGGTTTGTGGCTTAGTGCTTTTCTTCGCCGCAAGAGTTTCCTGCGCCTTGTGCGTGTTTTACCCGACTTGATATTCGTGCCTCAGTGCTGGACTCCAGCCGTTGGCGCTCTGCTGATCCAACATGACATTGTCGATGACATTTCTGCGTTCGCGTTTGGCTCCGCGGCGATGGAATGGCATGAGATGCCGTTCCCTTCGATCGGCGCAGGCATCGTTATCGGGAGACGCGGTTGTTGATGATCGCCCGGGCTCTAATCATCGCTTCCGAGACGGGACTAAAGGAGCATGACCTGTTGGTGGTGGCTCGGCAGATGATGCAGCAGAAGCTCGAGAGACGACGAACATCATCCAAACTTCCCGTGCTCGGTCTTTGCGAGATGACGAGAGGGGGAGATTTCGGGCGTGGGGAATTATCTGAGTCATCCAATGGTTGGGGCGATGCCACCACAAACGTAGGATGAGACTATGGTTCCGCTGCAGGAAGCTTAGCGTCCCGTCATCTCTTGACTTGTCCGCCCGTGGAGCCTTTGCTGCACACACCTTCTACAGGCTCAATCCAAGGTCACTGGAGCGTATCCCCTCAAGACCCAGGTTGCCGGCGTTCGCTTCAAGCTCAAGCGCCCAAGGGCTTGCCTAAAACGAAGAAACACCGCGGGAGATATCTCCCATGATATCGTTTTACTGATGGATGACGATCAGGGGGCCGAGGTGTGTCGCTTTCACGCCGATGGCCTTGGTTATGTATGCGAGTGCGGCGTCGGTCTCCGCAATCTCCATCGTGCCACTCACACGGCGATCGGCCAATTCTGAACTGGCAATCACGATCCGGCCCTGGAAATGCCGGTTCATCTCTTCCACGATGTAGGAGAGTGTGGCGTTGTCGACGGCGATCTGGCCGCGCTTCCAGCCGAGCGCGACGAGACCATCCACTCTTGAGACCACGGTCTCCTTTTTCGCATTGTCATAACTTGCCTGCTCACCCTGCTCGACCCGTACGGATTTCGCTCGGTCCCCTTCGAACTCAAGCTGAACAGCGTTTTCGGTCACGGTCACTTGAGTGTCGTCATGGCCGTAGCGAACGTCAAATGCTGTGCCGAGCGCGGTCACGCTTGTCGCCCCTGCGATCACCGTAAAGGGTCGTTCCTTTGCATGAGCGACTTCAAAGAACGCCTGGCCTTTCAGAAGGTGAATGACGCGGCGCTCCCCGGTGAAATCCACTGATATCGCGGATGACGCATTGAGCTGCACCACCGAGCCGTCCTCCAACGTGCGGCTCGGCATCTCATCTGTTCCGGCGATCATGTCTGCCTGCAGGCGCAAGGGTCCGTCAAAGGCAAAGAAGCTACCGGTGGCAATCGCGAGCATGAGCAGCGAAACGGCAATCGGCTTTGCCATGCTGCGAGGCTCGATATCGATGTTACTCAGACCAGGATCGGATTGGATTGCCCGTCTTGCATCACCCATCAGCCGTTCGGCCGCATTGTAGGTCCGACAGTTTTCCGGATCTTGCTCAAGCCATTCCTTGAAGCGTGCTCGGTCGGCCGACGACTGGTTCGGGTTACCATTCCGCAGAATCCAGTCGGCCGCCTCACGGTTCCGTTTTTTCTGAGTGTTGCTCGTTTTCGTGACCGGCATAGGCAGCTCCAGGCGCATACTTGAAGTCTAGACGTTCGACGTCCTTGGTTTGGGACACTGAGACCAATTCAAGCACGGGCTCGTCACGGTTTTGTGCCCGCAATGGACGACTCTTGTCGATCTAGAGAATACGGTCAAGGCAATGGGCGAATGCCCGGCGCAGGTGGCGGTCCACCATATTCCGGGAGATATTCAGCCTGGCGCTGATCTGGTCCGGAGTGAGATGATGAAGGCGGTGGAGAACGAAGACCACCCGGCGCCGTTCTGGCAGCGCCGCGATCGCTTCACGCAGAGCCGCGAGCCGCGCTTCGATCTCGAGCGCATGATCCGGTGCGTACCCGCCACTTGCGACCGACAGCGCTTCGCGCTCGGAGCCTGAAAAGAGCCGGGCTTCCTTCGTTTCCCTACGTTGGCGATCAATTCCGAGATTGATGGCGGCCCGGCAGAGAAAGGCTTTGAGAGACCGCTTGTTCTGCAGCACATCGGGCTTCGCGGCGAGTTTCACATAGAGATCATGCACCACATCGCGCGCTGTGGAGCTGGGATGGCCTCGCCGGCGGACGGCGTTGGTGATGTCGACATAGTGGTCCTCCATCGCCCGGTTCAGCAGAGCGTTGCTGTCAACACTATCCCAGGCAAGGGGCGCAGAGGAGGAGCTCGACATTGGCAGATAGTCCCACACCAGCATGAAGGCTCATGCACAGGGGCGTGAACCGTTGTGAGCCATGAGCTAGCGGATCTCGAAAACACGTGCAAGAGCAACAGGTTAGAGCGATTCAAAACTGATCTTTGAACCTTGCTTAAATCAGGACTATAAAAGTCATCTTTATATTTGATTTCGTTGCCCGATTCCGATTGCTTGGTTTGGCTGAGGCAGTGGTAACGCTCTGGCGATTTCTTCAGAAGCACGGAAGGTGTGCTGTTTCGGTAACGGCTGACGGCAAGCTCAAAGCGGGATGCACAGCGGCGTTCCGGCGACCGGATCGCGGATCACCATCGTCTTCACATTGAACACGTCGAAGATCATTTCCGAAGAGATGACCGTCTCGGGTTTGCCGGCCGCCTTAATCCGACCGTCCTTCAGCATGATGATATGCTCGGCGAAACGCGCCGCCTGATTGATGTCGTGCAGAACGGCGACGACCGTCTTTGCACGTTTTTCAACGAGCATGGTGATGAGCTTCATCAACTCTATCTGATGCTCAAGATCGAGATAGGTCGTGGGTTCGTCGAGCAGAAGCACTTCGCCGTGCTGAGCGAGTGTCATCGCGATCCAGGCGCGCTGGCGTTGACCGCCGGATAGGCTGTCGAGCGCACGGTCGGAAAGATCGGTTGTCCCTGTCAGCATCAGCGCCTCATCGCAGGCTTCCTGGTCATCGGCGGACCAGCGGCTGAACAGCTGTTGATGCGGATAGCGGCCTTGCCGCACGAGATCGGCAACCGTTAATCCCTCTGGCGCGACAGCACCTTGGAACAGAACGCCGACCTTTTTCGCGACATCTCTGGTTGAGAGGCTGCTCAAGTCCCTGCCGTCCAGCAGGATGCTGCCTTCAGAGGGCTTCATCAGCGCTGCAAAGGTGCGCAGGATCGTGGACTTGCCGCTGCCATTCGGGCCGATCAGTGCCGTGAAGCGCCGTTCTGGAATGGCGAGATCCAGATTGGTGACGATGCGGCGCGGGCCATAGTCGATGCTGACGCCTTTTCCTTCGATCTTGTCATAGCGCTTGTTATCCGTGGTCATGGCGGCGTACCCAGAGAAGATAGGCAAGGAAGGGGGCTCCCAGGAGCCCCGTGACGATACCGGCGGGAAGCTGCACCGGTGGCAGGATGATACGGCCGGCCAGATCGGCTGCAACGACAAGGCAGGCGCCGACAAGAGCTGCGACCGGAAGCATCCGGCTGTGCGAGCCTCCAACCAGCCGGCGCGCAATATGCGGCGCGATCAGACCGACGAAGCCGATGAGACCGGAGACGGCAACCGCCGCGCCCGAAAGCACTGTAACAAGCACGATCATCAGGCCCCGCACGAGATCGACCCGCTGCCCGAGGCTCTTTGCGGACATGTCCCCGAAACGGATCAGATCAAGCTCGCGCGTGGCGAGAAGGGCAAGTGTGACGGGAACAACCAGCCAGAGTGCGAGGAGCTGAACCTTGGCCATGTTGGCATCGTAGACACTGCCCGCCAACCAGATCATCGCCCGCTGTACGTTGCCGATGTCGCCGAAGGCGGAGAGGAACGTCGTGCCGGCCGTGGCGAGCGAGGAAAGTCCGATGCCAATCAGGATGATCCGAAGCGAGGATGTGCCGCTGCGCCAGGCGAGCGCGTAGACCGCGAGCGCCATCGCGGCCGCGCCGAAGAAGCCGACGGCTTGCAGGAGTGCGACCGGTGGATCCTCGACCAGGACGATGACTGCCATGGCAGCTGCCGCCGCACCGCTGTTGATGCCGAGCACACCCGGCTCTGCCAGCGGATTGCGCATGATTGCCAGTGTGATCGTGCCGGCGGTCGCGAGTGCCACACCGACGAGTGCCGCCAGGAGGACGCGCGGCAGGCGAAGGTCGAAGACGATCATCGCGCTCTGCGGATTGGCGCCGCCCGTTCCTGTCAGGGCTTGGTAGAGTTCCTGCCACGTCAGGGAAACGTCGCCGAATGCGAGACTGGCTGCGACCAGAGTGGCGAGCAGAAGGGTGAGAGCAAGCAAAAGGCGGATCACGTCTCACCTCTCAGCCGTGTTCGGGCGAGATAGAGGAAGAACGGTGCGCCAACGAGCGCGATCGTCACGCCAACCGGAAAGCTCTGACTGCCGAAGACGAGCCGCCCGAAGATATCGGCGACGACGACCAGCAGGGCGCCGCCGAGTGCTGCAAAGGGAACAACCCAGCGATAGTCGACGCCGACGCACATCCGAACGATATGCGGGACCACGAGGCCGACAAAGCCGATTGGTCCGGCAAGCGCGACGGCGCCGCCCGCTAGCAGGATGACGATCGCAACCGATACGCCACGCCAGACGAGCGGGTTCTGCCCGAGCGAGCGCGATGCATCGGCTCCGAGACTGAGCGTCGTGAGATGACGGCTGAGCAGGAGCGCTGCGACAAGGCCGACCAGAATAAAAGGTGCAACGTTTTTCGCTTGTGCCATGGTGCGTCCCGTCACGGAGCCGGCGGTCCAGAGGCGTACGGCGTCAAGTGTGCTCTGGTCGAAGATCAGCACGGCTGTGGTGAGCGAGGTCAAGAAGGTGCCGACGATGACACCCGCGAGCACGAGCCCGACCGGCGAGTGCCCCATCGTGCCCAGGGAGCCCAGCGCGTAGACAACAACCGCTGCGGCAGCTGCGCCGAGAAAGGAGAACCAGATATAGTTGTCGCCGACGCCTGCACCGAAGAAGCTCATCACGGTGACGACTGCAAAGGCTGCACCGGCGTTGATGCCCAACAGACCGGGCGAGGCAAGCGGGTTGTTCGTGACGGCTTGCATGATGGCGCCGGCGAGGGCGAGAGCGCTGCCGGCGAGGACGGCTGCGATGACGCGAGGCAGGCGGATAGTCATGACGAGCAGATGGTCGCGTGAGCCGTCAAACTGAAAGATTGCGGCCGTAATGCGAGAAGGCGGTATGGTCGCCGTACCGATCGCAACGGCGCTCATTGCCGACAAGACGAGAACGCAGAGGAGTGCTGACAGCGAAAGCATCCTGACGCCATCAGTCGTCGCAAAGCGGCCGGCCCTCCGGCCCGTCATCGGTCCGCCAGGACATAGCGCTCGACGTCGTCGAGGATGCGGTTTGCCGAACGGATGCCGTGGAAGCTCTGCCAGGGACCGCGCTCCACGCGATAGGCCCGTCCGGCCTGCACGGCGGGCAGCAATTGCCAGAGCGGGTTCTCGGTCACCTGCTTTTCCAGTGCATCGTCCGGCCCGCTTTCGAAGCCACTGGCCGAGACGTAGAGCAGTACGTCGCCATCAAGATTGGCGAGTTCCTCCCAGTCCGGCCGTTTCACGATAGTGCCATCGGTCACCGTTTCGTAGTCCGTCCGCTTCACGCCGGCCTCATGCAGCACCGCGAAGGGGGCGTAAGCGTCTGGTCCATCGACGAAGACGACGAAGCGATCGGGTGCAAAACGCACGGTCGAGACGGTCAGCTCCTTGGCCTTCACTCGTTCCCGGATCGCCGCGACGCGGGTCTCGTAGGCCTCGAGTGCGGCAGTTGCCGCACCCTCTCGGCCGGTCACTTCGGAAAGGCGCAGCAGATATCTCTTCCAGTCCATATGCTTGAACAAGACGGTCGGCGCGATCTGTGCTGCCTGCTCGTAGATTGCGGCGTGCGCTTCGGCTGAACCGATGATGAGGTCGGGCTTCAGCACTGCGAGCCGCTCAAGGCTCGGCTCCCTGGGATTGCCGAGATCCACCATTCTTTCGGCCTTCACAACATCGAGGACCTCGTTCTCGGTGATCGCCATATACGGCGTCGCGACGACAGGAGCCTTGAGTTCGATCAGCATTCCGAGCGTGATCAGCGGGTCAAGCGTGACAATTCGGAGTGGCTTCGGCGGAATACAGAAGGGTGGATTGTAAACCCCCTCGGTGATGGCCGCGCCCTGGCAGGCCGCCTGCACAAAGGAAACTGGGAGAAGGAAAACAAGAAGAGCGAAACAGAAGCGCAAGTTCGGCACCATGGCGTATCCAGGAAAGGAAAATGGCTGCGGGACATCACGCCCCGCAGCCCCGGTCATTGTCAGAACTTCGCGCGGAGGTTGAGGCCGAATGTGCGGCGCTTGCCGGCCTGGCCGAAGGGCAGCGCACTATCGGGATCGACGATCGTGAAGTATTTTTCGTCCGTCAGGTTTTCGGCAAAGGCCGTCACTTCCCAATTGTCCTTCTTGAAGCCCGTCTGCGCATTCAGGAGGAATCGCGGGTCGATCTTGTACATGCCGTTCGTGCCGAAGCGCGAATTGTAGCTGGTCGTGTATTTGGCGTCGGCACCAACGAAGACGCCGTTCAGGAATTCATACCGCCCGCCAAAGCCGAAGGTCCACTCCGGCGCTTCAGGAAAGGAATTGCCCGTTTGATCGCCGATGGCGCCATGTGTGAATTCCAGGAACTTGGTATTCAGATAGCCGATCGAGGCAAAGCCGGTGAACTGGTCCGTAAAAGTGTACGATGGCTCAATCTCGAAGCCCCAAGCTCTGGAACTCGCCGCATTTTCCGTGATGCGATAGCCGGGGATCGGCGACGGCGGACGAATTTCAACCTGTTGATCCTCGTATTTTGTGTAGAAGAGGTTGGCGTTGAGCACCAGCCGGTCGTCGAGAAGCGTACCCTTGTATGAAAGCTCGAGGTTCTGGGAAAATTCAGGGGCGTATGTCACGAGCGTGAGGTTGAGCGGATCCTGGCGGTCGATGTATGAGCCACCGGACCGGAAACCTTGTGTGTAGGTGAGGCCTACAACCTGATTGTCGCCGAACTCCTTCGAAAGCCCAACCTTCGGCACAAAGTTGAGTTCGTTGAATGTCGCGGGCTCACCGGTCAGAACAGGTGAAAATGTATTGGAGTTCAGCTGGAGATCCCTGTCCTTGAGATAATCCAGACGGCCACCAAGTGTTGCGAACCAGGTCGGAGCAAACTCGTAACTGGCTTCGCCGAAAACGGCGACGTTCGATGTTTTACGATGCTGCTCGTCGTTCAGTCCGTAGAGAAACCCGCCGCCGAAATCTACGACCGCGTCCGTCGTGCCGTCCCAGCGTTCATGGCTCCCGTAGACACCGGCCACCCATTTCCAGCGGTCACCCTCATAGTTCAGGCGCAGTTCCTGGGTGAAGATCGAGTTGTCGTCCTCGCCGGTAATGCCGGTGTCCACCCCCGGCGTACCGTAGTCGATCGAACGCCTGTTATTGATGCCGTATTGAAAGCCGGTCTGCGAGGTGAACCGCAGCGTGTCGGTGATGTCGTGCGTCACCTCGAGGCCGAGATTGTGCACTTCGGTCCAGCGATATTCGGTGTAGGTCACCGGCGCGTTGTTGAAATCACCACGACCGGAATAGAGGCCGACAAGCGCATCGTTCGGCCGGTCCTTTGAGTAGGAATAGGTCAGCAGCGCGCGCGTATCCGGCATTTCGGAAGGCGTGATCAGCATTTTGGCGCGCAGAATGCCGCTGATATCCGTCGTCAGGTCGTCGTAATTGTCGAAAATGCTGAAGTCGGAATAGCTCGGCTCGGCATGCGAGCGCTCGTAGGCACTGGAAATCCTCAGCGCCAGCTGGTCGTCCACCACAGGCGTGTTCACCATGAAAGCACCGCCGACCATGTCGTTGCTGCCGACGGTGGTGGAAAGCTCCGCTTCCTTGTCGAATGTCGGGTCCTTCGACTTGATATAGACGGCGCCGGTCATGGCCGCGCGGCCGGAAAGCGTCGATTGCGGGCCGCGATAAACCTCGACCTGTTCGACATCCCACAGGTTACGGGCGCCGAAGCGGGCATTGTAACGGGTCTGCAAAATGCCGTCGACATAGACCGAGCCGGCAGGCCCGCCGGAGGGAACAAGGCCTTCCGAGCTCATGCCGCGAATGACGAAACCGGCATTGACAGTGGCGCTGTCGATCACGTTTGCCATGCGGCGGAATGTGTCCTGCGTCGTCCGCATCTGGCTGTCTGCAAGCATCTCGGCATTGACGATGCCGACGCTGCTTGTCGTGCCGCTCAAGGTGGTCGTGTTGCGGGCGCCGTAGACGGTGATCGGTTCCAGTTCGGTCGTGCCCTCTCCCAATGCACCGGAATCTGCCGCGCCGCTCCGCAGTATCACCTGGTTGCTGCCAGCAAAACGAGCCTCAACGCCTGTGCCTGCGAGTACTGCCGTCATCGCCTCGGCGGGCGTCAGTGTTCCGTTCACGCCACGGGTCGTTTTTCCTGCGGCAACGGATGCATCGAACAGGATCTGGATGCCTGTCTGCGCGGCGAGGCTGTTGAGGGCCTGGGTTAGTGGCCCTTCTGAAATGTTTATCGTCTGTTCCGCTGTCTGCGCCCGCGCATCGCTTACCCAATCCGGCAGGATAGGCGACAATACCATAAATGCCGTTCCTGTCATGAGGACGGTCGCGAGGCTCGCACGGGCCCCGTTTGCGGCAGAATAGGTCTTAGTCATCGAAACCCCCAAATCTATGCTGTGTCGCCGCCCTTACGACCCACCGCGAGGAGCAGCTTCATGTTGCGCTCGCAGGGCAGACGAGTGACGGCTCGGCTTTGGGACTCCGGTTCCGAGAAAATTTCAAAAATTATGGATCAGGCCACTCCAAGGTGCTGGCTCATGGCCAGACGCAGCTCTTCGTCCCGTTCCTCTGGCGTTTTCAACACGCAGGTCGGGCACAAGTGACCGGGTTCGATGTGGTAGTACCGACAGCAGCCACCGCGCTGGCGAAAGGTGTAGGAAAATTCCTGTTGGTCTTTGTTCAGCACCGTCAGATCAAAATAGCAGAGTTGTCGGTTGGCAAGCGGTGAGCCGGGTACTTTTAGAATGGTCATCGCGGCAGCATTCGCTGCGTCGACATTGCCGAACCGACGGCCGGCATCGAGAAATCGACCTGCAATGGCATCCGCGACAAGACGCCAAAGCGCCGCCTTGGAAAGTTGTGTGCGCCGATGGATCGCTTCAATGACAGGCTGAAAATGGCTCTCGATCTCCAGCCGGAAGCGCTCTGCATCTTCCACGTCATCAAGCTTGCCGGGATAGAAGCTTTCCTCAATGAAGCGCACATGGGCACGGCGCGCTCGGTGTGTGACTTCATTTGCGTCTTCTGTCGTATAGAAGGACAGCGCCACGCGCGCCGGCGCAAGGTTCGGAATTAGGCCAAAGCCTACAAACAGCGGAATGCAAGCCCCCGCCATGATGTAACCGTAGTCGGTCATCATCAGCGCGGCTGCGGTTTTCAAGTCCATATCCTGATGGAGTGATTGTTCGAAGGCGAGAAACGCCCCGATTGCCAAATCGCTGGAGAAAAAGGCTTCAGCCGTGATCCAGTCTTCGCTGACCGGTCCGGCATCTGCGCGAACATCCGGCATGTAGGCCGCCTGGGCCTCCAGCGCGCGCCGAACCGTTACCTCTGTCTTTCCGAGGGGGGCAATCGTGGCCGTCATCGCTTCAGGTGCCCAGAGAGATAGCAGTTTTCGTAAAATATCTCGTTCCTCACCAACGCATCCTCCAGAACAGGATTATGAACCAAGCGGGACCACGCCGGGTCTCTGAAGCCAAGACGTTAAACGCGCCTAGTTTGGGACTCTAGCGGGTGGTTTTTCTCATCAGCCGTGAGAGTGGCGTCAACTCTTCGTCAGCATGGCGAAGATGCTGGACATTGAGGCTTTCAATGGGGCGGATAGGTGTCGATGCGGACCGCGATCATCATGCTCAGGGACCTGCTCATCGGTGTTACCACTCGACGAGGAGGCCCATTCAGCTCCGTTCGCCGAACGCCCATCAACAACCCTGTCAATCATGGTCATGATCGCGGTTAAAGACGGTGTGCTTGATGCCACCCGCCGAGGCATGCGCAGTAAGCATCGTGTCAAGCTTTTCCAAGCTTGACACGATGCCGAACGGCTGAAGCTCGAAGACCTGGTCCCTGCTGTTCTTTATGCCCTGAACAGATCCTGTTCGATGCCGGCTTTTTCAAAGAGGTAGTCCCGGCTCGCTTCGAGGTCTCGACGCAGCTTCCCGATGTCGTGCCCGACCAGCATGCCATTCCATTTGCGGATGACGCCTGCACAGATCACCGTCGATACATTGCTTCGCTCCATCAGGGTCACGACTGCACCGGGTACATGGTTCAAAGGCGCGACATTCAGCGCGGTCGCGTCGAGAAGTATGATGTCGGCCTCCTTGCCGGGTGTCAGACTGCCCGTCTTGTGATCGAGCTTCAGGCCGCGCGCGCCTTCAATGGTCGCAAAGCGGATGACATCGACGGCGGAGAGGAGCTTTGGATAGTCCTCACCGCGCAAGGCCTTTTCGTTGGCGATCATGCGTTGCAGCGTGATGGCCGACCGCATCTGTGTGAACATGTCCGCGGTCATGGTGCATTCGACATCGGTCGATAGCGACGGCTGCAGCCCGAGATCGAGTGCCTTCTGCAAAGGTGGCTCGCCGTGGCGCATCTGCATTTCGATGGGAACGGAAAGCGAGATATGCGCACCCGCGTCGGCCGCTCTCTGCCAGGCCATGTCGCTCATTCCGGTCATATGAATGAAGATGTTATCGGGGCCGAATTTGCCCGCCATCGCCAGACCATCGAAGGTCGGCTGCATGCCAAAGGTCCCGACGACATGCAATGCGATCGGCAGGCCAAGCTCGCGGCCCGTCGCCCAGGCATCTTCATGGAAGGGCAGATAGATCTCGCCCCCCATGACCATGGTCAGCAGCTGGTCCTCGCTGGCGAAATGTTGACGGCGGATCCGTCGCGCATCCCCAGGATAGCAGGCGAGATCGCCCCAGCCTTCGAAATAGCCGAGTACGGCGCGGCGGCCGGCATCTTTCAGGGCGGCAATGGCTAAATCCGTATGCTCCGGAGAATGGTGGATCTGACTGACATCCATGACCGTCGTCACGCCAGCGTCGATCTGCGCGATGCTACCGAAGAGTTCGGAGATATAGACATCCTCGGGTCGATAAAGGACCGAGAATTTCTGCAGCATCCATTCGTAATAATTCGCAGTGCTTTCTGGCCGCCCGTCATTGACGAGAATGGCGTCAGACAACAGGCTGCGCAGTGCCGTCTCGAACTGGTGGTGATGCGTATCGATAAAGCCAGGCATGACGATCATGCCCGAGGCATCGATGATCGCCGCATCCGAGACCTCAAGATCTGCCCCGACCGCAAGGATCTTCGATCCCTCGATCAGGATATCCCCCTTCGTGTGATTGCCGACCACGGGATCCATGGAAAGGATGGCGCCACCCTTGATCAGGGTCTTGCGCTCCGATCTGCCGACGCCGTCCGGCATTGCTTGCGCGGCATCCGTCTGGCCGAAGTGTGACGGCGTACCACCCCCCGTGTCCGCCGGTGATCTCAGTCGCATATCGCAGAACTTGCACATATTCCCCTCCCTTTTTTCGCAATACGAAGTTTCGTTCGCATTCTCAAATGGGCATGCCAAAGCCTCCTCCGGCTATGGCGGCCCACTATCCGTTCAAAGCTGTCGACAGCGCGGGCGTTCGGGCCGCAGCCGCGCTGATGCGGCTTGCCGCGATCCTGAGATCGCCGAGCCGATCGGACACCATCTGCTCCGGACTTACCAATCCCGAATAACCCGAGGAGTTTATGGCCGCCGTGACCCGCCCCTCTGAGTTTCGGATCGGAACAGCAAGAGCTGTAATCCCGTAATCGAGCTGATCGACAGTGGTCGCATAGCCCTGCAATTCGACCTCTGAGATCACGCGGCGCAGCGCATCCTTTTCAATCACGGTCCGGGAGGTGAGCGCCTTGGGCTCGACGGTTGCGAAATAGCGCTCGAGCTCGGCCTTCGGAAGTCCGCTCAAGAGTACCCGGCCAAGTGACGTCGCATGGGCGGGATAGCGAGCCCCCACCACAGCCGCGGCGCGTCGCGCCCGTTGTGTCGAGTGATGCGCGACATAGATGACATCGTGGCCGTCGAGCATCGCGACGGAGGCAGCATCCCCGTGGGTTTCTACGATCTGCTTGAGCTCGGGCAACAGCAGTTCATCAATGCGCGCCGCGAAATAGAAACCGGAGCCGAGTGCCATGACCTTTGGCTTCAGAAAGAACCGCTTACCAGCAGAGCCAACGTAGCCGAGCGCCGAAAGCGTAATGAGGCTCCGGCGTGCCGCCGCCGGCGACAAGCCTACGCGCCGGGCAATTTCGCTCAACGTCATGTCTGGATGCGCAGCATCGAAACACTCGATGACGGCAATACCCTTTGCGAGCGCCTCAACGAATTCAGTCGAACGCCTAGGATCCTCGGTCATGTCCACCTTGTCCAACAAGACTTAGCCCTCAGGCGCGAGAACGAAGTCGAACCTGCACTTGGCATCCGGACGCTTGTCGAGGGCGAACGGAAACTCCTCGGATTTCTTGACAGGTTCCAGTTTCGCGATCAACGATTTCCGAACACCGAAAACGGCGTCATTGTCGATGTATTCGGTATTCTCGAAGAACAGTTCCGTGGTAATCGCGCGCATCTTTTCTGCCCGCACGATGAAATGCAGATGCGCCGCGCGCCACGAATGGCGGTTGCCGGCCCGCAGCAGCCGCCCCACGGGGCCGTCATAGGGGACGGTATAGGGCTTCGGCAGCACCGTGGTGTAATAATACCGCCCCTCGGCATCCGCAGTCATCTTGCCGCGCAGGTCGTACTTGTCCTGCCCCTGTTCCTGGATCGGATAGGTGCCGCTGCCATCGGCTTGCCAAGTGTCGATCGTGGCGCCTGGCAGAACATTTCCGAGCGTGTCGCGGACCATGCCGTGGACAAGAAGCGTGGTGCCGTCCCTGCCTTTTGCGAGATCTGCCCCAAGCGCGAGTAACGGCGCATCATCAAGGTAGAAAGGCCCGAGATTGGATCCCTCGGTTGCCCCACCGCGAGTGTTGATCATGTCAACCAGGGCTGACAGGCCGACAACATCGGAAAGCAGAATGAACTCGTGCCGTTCCGGCGTGGATATCTGTCCGCAGTCGTAGAGGAACATCAGCATGCCCATCCACTCGTCATGGGTCATGTTCACTTCACGCGCATAGTCATGGAGATGACCGATGAAGGTCTCCAGCAGGAATTTGAAGCGGCTCCCTTCTTCGGTCCTGAAACTCTCCGTCACCGCCTCGGTGATCGTGAACTGATTGATCTGGCTCATCGGTATCCTCCGCTTGGCTCTCCCGTCTCCCGCCGGGTTGACGCAAAGCTAGAACAGGTCATAATGTTCGGCAAGTGAATTTATTTTCGCAATGCGAAAAGGATCTATGATGAGAATTGGCAAGCAGGATCATGCTTTCACCGCGATCGCGACATCGGATGACACCTCGATCACTGTGCGGGGACATGATCTGTGCGCCGACCTGATCGGCAAAATTGACTTTGTGGATTACTTCTGGCTCCTCGTTTGTGGGGCAAGGCCCGACAAGCGCCAGATCGCGGCCTTGAATGCCTGCCTTGTTGCCATCGCCGAACATGGACTTGTGCCCTCCGTCCAGGCGGCCCGCATGACGCTTGCTGCCGCACCGGAAGCCTGGCAGGGGGCCATGGCGGCTGGCCTTCTCGGTATGGGAACGGTGGTTGCCGGATCCTCGGAGATCGCGGGGCGTTATCTTGCCGAACTCGTCGCCGCAGGCGGCACGGAAGACGTGGTTCGAACCTCGCTCGATGTCTATCGCAGCGAACGGCGCAAGGTCCCGGGACTCGGTCATCCGCAGCATACTGCAGGCGATCCAAGAGCAGACCGTCTTCTTGCGATTGCTGATGAGATGCGGATCTCAGGGCCGCACATCGCCACACTCAGATCGCTCAGAACCCTTGCTCCGGCGATGATGAACCGCCCGCTGCCGATCAACGTTTCGGGCGCGATCCCTGCAGTGATGCTCGATGCAGGCTGGCCGCTTGCGGCTCTGAAGGCCGTGCCACTGATCGCTCGCGCGGCCGGACTTGCTGCCCATCTTTACGAGGAAAGCGAACGGCCGATCGGCTTCATCCTGTCGCACCACGCAGATCTCGCGATCTCCTATGACGGAGAAACCTCAGAATGAAGCCGCTCCAGTCTATCCGCGTCATTGAGATGGGGACCTATATCACCGGTCCAGCCGCAGCTATGCAGCTAGCCGACCTCGGGGCCGATGTCATCAAGGTGGAGCGACCTGAAGAGGGTGATCCCTTTCGGGCTTTCAAGGGCGGGCTCTACTCGCCGCATTTCCAGACTTACAATCGAAACAAGCGTTCGATCGCGCTCGACACACGTGATCAGGAGGATCTCGATGTCTTCCATGCGCTCATCAAATCGGCTGACGTGTTCATCCAGAATTTCCGCCCGGGCGTCGCAGACAAACTGGGTGCAGGCGAGGCAGACCTGATGGCGATCAATCCGCGGCTCGTCTATTGCGCGATCTCCGGTTTCGGCACATCCGGTCCGGCACGAGACAGGCCGGCCTACGACACGGTTGCTCAGGCCGCGAGCGGCTTCCTGCGGCTCGTCACCCCGCCCGACCGTCCTCGGGTCATCGGGCCGGCTTTGGCCGATGCCGTAACCGGCCACTATGCGGCGACTGGCATTCTCGCGGCCTTGATCGAGCGTGGGGGAACAGGCAAGGGGCGGCGCCTGGACATCTCCATGCTGGAGGCCATGAGCCACTTCAATCTCGACAGCTTCACTCATTTCTACAGCGTTGGTGAAGTCATGGGGCCCTTGTCGCGACCGGTGGTCAGCCAGTCCTATACCTTCGAATGCGCCGACGGAAAATGGATTGCCTTCCACCTGTCGTCGCCACAGAAGTTCTGGGATGGCCTCATCGAGGCTACCGGCCAGAAACAGCTCGCAGATGATCCCCGCTTTAAGGCGCGCCTCGACCGTATCCAGCATCAGGAGGAGCTGATCGACATCCTTGCGCCTGTCTTTCAGGAGAAATCGCGCGAAGAGTGGTGCAGGCTGCTCGAAGGACACGAGGTCCCCTACGCTCCGGCCTATGACAGTGACGAAGCCTTGGACGATCCCCAGGCGCGCCATTTGAAGATTGCTGTCACTGTGCCAAACGCCGAGCTTGGAGACTTCACGACGGTGCGGCCACCTTACAGTTATGACGGCGAGGCTGAGTTCGACCTCAGGCCGCCTCCGCGCCTTAATGAACATGGTGCCGAGATCCGAGAGGAGCTTCGGTCAAAAGCTCGGTCTGATGACGCATAAGGCATGCTTTACGCATGACGTCGCCTTCAGAGTTGCTTTCCGCTTCACGTCTTCTATTCGGTCGTAGAAACATTGTGGCAGGTGACTGAAAACAGATGCCGCGCGCGGCGGTGGCTCTGAGCCTTTCCGCCAATTGAAGAGACTGAGATCTCTGCAAAAGGATCACTCGTGATGAACCGCATGGCCAGCGCTGCTGCAGGCTAAGCAATCATGACCTGATCGATCTGGGCGGATTTCGATGAATTCGTCAGACCTATCGTGCCGCGGGTTCTATTTCGCCCCGCACTCTTGGCTTCGTAAAGAAGCTTGTCCGCACGTTCATACACGGTCGTGAAGGCATCATCGCTCGAGATAGGTGTGATGCCCATGCTCGCCGTCACGGGCCCTGCGAGACCCGGAACCGCATTGGCTACGGTTGCAGGGATCGCCTGGCGGCGAAACTCGGCCTGTGCATCCACGTCGTGACCTCGAATGAGAAGGATGAACTCCTCGCCACCAAGGCGGCACGCGCGAACGTTCGGCCCCGCCTTCAGTGCGACGGCGACGGCCATTAGCACGTCATCTCCGGTGCTGTGCCCGTATCCATCATTGATGGCTTTGAAATGGTCGAGGTCGATGACTGCGAGCGCGGTGAAACCATCCTTGCGAAGCTGCTCAAACTGCCGCTCAATCGCCCGCCTGTTGAGCAAACCTGTGAGCGGATCGGTTTCAGATATTCGTTCAAGTAGATCGGCCTCGTTGCGCGCAAGATCTCGTTCCCGCTTGATGGTGACGAAGCGTTCCGCCACGCCAAGCGTCGTGAGAAGGACCTCAAACATGCACCCGAAATAGAACAGGGCCATGGCGTCCGCGCTGCGCAGCCAGGGAGCCACCCCAGTCACCAGTCGTATCAATCCGACCAGAGCCAAGGGCGCATAACCGATGGCCTGGAACCTCGCGGCGCGGCTTCCTCTCAGCAACGAATCGACCATCGCAAAGACGAATACAGCCAGTATCGGTCCAAACGCTGCCGTATAGAGGGTCGATTGTATCGGGCGTGCGACGAAGGGAAAGGCCGCATGAAAGAGGCTCAGGAAGACCGCCCACGCGGCACAATAGGGAAGGATGCGCCGCAGCAGGGGATACATCAGGCCCGGCTCAATGAAGCTATAAGTGAACATGAGGCCCGAGCTGATCGTAATCCCGAAGAGCAGCGTCGTCATCCAGCTCAGCATCAGTGCCGGAGGATCGAATAAAGCAACCGACAGACCAGATGTCACCAAGATCGTCATCAGCAGCGAAGATGTAAGGGCCGAGTGCCAGAGAACGAAGGGTTCACGCAGGGCTCGGTAGAATGCTGCATTGAAGATGAGAGGCATAACGAGCATGCCGGCGAGGCCGGCAATCAGCAGCAGGAACCGCAGATCGCCAGCGCCAGCACCTGCGTCGACAGGGGAAAGGTAGGCATTCTCCAAAGTCATTTTGTGGGAAGGCAGGTCGACAGCCGCGATGACCTGCCTGGTCGCTTGAGTGACATCTGGCAGAGCCGCTTTGAAGTAGCCTCCAGCCATTGAGCTTCGCAAATCGCTCCCAGGAAAGGACGCCTGCCGAACCGTGCCATCTTCGTCGATGACAACCAGATGCAGCGCTTCAAGCGCACTCCGACGGGAAAGCAGATATTCAACAGGTGTCTGGGAAAGTGGGATGTCGAAGCGAAGGAGTACCCGTTCGGCATCGAGGGAGAATTCTTGATCGGTGCCAGAGCAGGACCATCTTTGTTCATCGCGAGCCACCGCGACGATGTCTTCCGAAAGCGTGGCAGTCGCCCAGCAGGACGTGCGAATGCTGTTGGAATCGCTTGCATTGGCAATGTTGGTGCATGACTGCGCCACCATCACCACAACCAGATATGCCGTCAAATTTCTAATAAAAAGGCCTAAACTCATAGGCTTTACGGTAGGGGAGGAAGGTTCTGATACCGTTAAGGGACGCCGCCAAGGTTTCACCTGTCACTTGGCAGATGACGCGCGCACAGACATCTGGTCGCCTCAAGCCCGCTCCCGGATTTTATCATCCTTCGACGTCTGCCTCTCTATAAGCTGACCTCGAAGCGGTCAGTCTCCCGTCGGCCTCGTTGCGGTCATCCTATCAGAATTGCGGTCAATGCAGGGTCGTCGTCGGGATCTTCGATAGCGGTCAGACCTATGGCAGACATCAAGCGCTGACGGATTGGGTTTTAGGTTTGAGAACCGAAGGGCGTGAAGTCGGGCGGCCTCCGTGCCCAAGGCTGAATTCTCTGCCGTTGTTTTACCGGTGGTTAAGCATATCCGCCCCATTCTCGTCACTCGATGTGATGATTTGGCATCAACGATGCCAGCCGAGGTTTGGGGACGGGAGCAGCGATGCCTGTTTTGACTTTCGCCAATACGAAGGGCGGTGCCGGAAAGACGACGGCCGTGCTGTTGATCGCGACCGAGCTGGCGCGGATAGGGTTACGTGTTGCTGTCCTCGATGCGGATCCGCAGCACTGGATTTCCCGCTGGCATCAGCAGCTCGGGACCAACTGCCCAGAGCGACTGCAAGTCGTCCCTTACGTGTCCGCAGCCAGTCTGGAACGGGAGATCCAACGTTGGCAGTCGGCAGTCGATCTTGTCATCCTGGATCTACCCGGGCATCGAAGCCCGTTGATCGCGCAGGCGATGGGGCATTCGGATTACGTGCTGATCCCCTCTCAAGGTTCGGCGATGGATGCGCAAGGGGCGGCCAACGTCATCGATCTTCTGAGCTATCTGGAAGACAAGGCCGGCGTTCGAATTCCCCATTCCGTCGTCCTGACGCGGATCAATCCAATCATCACCACGCGGGCGCTGCAGGGTGTGAAACAACTTCTGGCGCAGAAAAAAGTGCATCTTCTGACAACGCCGATCATTGAACGCGCCGCATTCCGCGACGTCTTCTCATGCGGCGAGACGCTCTACACAATGGATCCCCGCCACGTCAGCAATCTCGATCGCGCCCAAGAAAACGCCCAGATGCTCGGGCAGGAAGTCCTCGCGCGGCTGAAGCGCTACTGCACGATCGGCGCTGTGACGGCTCCGGCATCTCAGACCGTCCGGCTCGTTGCCTGACACTCCCTTGATACGGCAAGAGCTCTGCTCTCAGAACAGGGCCTCGTCGAACAGGTCTTCATCGGATAATGGCTGGCCCTGAGGGGCAGGCTCTGCCTCGATGCCTTCGAGCAATGCGCCGAAAATCCCGAGATGAACATCGCGCTCAGACTTCATGGTGTAGGTTTTGAAAATCTCGGCGCCGATACCCGACAAGACCTGTTCAAGGCCGGCGCATGACGGTTCCTCGCTGACAGCCTCGACGGCCAGTGAGATACAATCGTCAAGGATAGCCGTCAGATCCTGATGGAAATCCAGCCCTGCAGTGGCCGTTTTCACCTTGAGCGCGATCTCCTGTCCCCTCTGCTGCAGGTCGTCCAGCTTTTCATCCATTGCATCGCTCGCCTGCGACACATGGGCGAGCGCGATCTCGACGCGGGCCACGAGGTCGGTCTCGCCTTTCTCATCGATGCACGCTTCGGTACTGCCAAGCCCCGCCGCCTGCTCATCCAGAAGCCGCAGATGGGCGAGAGCGCGATCGGTGACATCATCGAGCCTGGTCGAAAAGGCACGCAGTTCATTGGTGACGACATTGATGGCGCGGCTTTCCTCCCCGAGCTTGCTGCAGCGGAGATTGGTGTTCAGAGCCATGTACTGGATGTCAGTTCGGACGAGCTGGATGGTTTCGACGCTGTCGACGAGATCCTTCACCATGCCACCGACGGCGGCACTCAATCGCTGCGCCTCGCCTGCGGACTGTTCGACCCCGACTACCAGGCTTCGCGCCGTCTGCAGGCTTTCCCGCACCACCCCCATTGCGGAGGTTTGCGCGGCGTCATCGGTGACCGTCAGCATGGAATTCTGGAGGTCCATCAGCACTGCCACATCGTTGGAAAAGGCCCCGATGTTGTGCACGATTGTTTGGCATTCCGTCCGGAAGTCTTGCGACATAGCAATCAACTGGTCGCGCACGAGGCAGGTCACCAGGAGGATTATCCGCTCTTTGTTCTCGGCGGAGAGACTGTTTGCTGTCGACGCCTGAAGGTGGGCGCCGGCAATGTCGAAGGCTGTCTGGCAATGCTCGAGCCGCTGACGCGTGACGTCACCGATCTGTAGTGACGACAAGGTGCCGGCGAGCCTGCTTTGCACCTGCATTGCGAGACCGGTTACCTTGGCTGCGAGACCGGCGAGAGACTTGCGTTGAATCTGGATGACGCTGGCGTTGCGACCGAGGTCTTCTACGATGTTTGGAATGGCGTGATCATGCCGGGCGAGCCCGCTGGTGTCGGTTCGGGCGTGGTCGATCAGGTCCTGCAGGGCGGCGATGCGTTCTCCGAACGACTTCACCTCCTGAGTGGCAAACTGGATACGCTCGACGATTTCCTCTGCGAAACCAGCAAAATCCGCAATGCCCGCGCCTGTGATCTTGGCGGTGACGGCGAAGGTGCGCAGATAACGAAGCGTGTCCTCCATGGCGAGCACCTCGTCGGACAGTGCCCGACCATAGTCGCCAATCTTGACGAAACGGTCTTGCATATCCTGCTGCTGGGCGGGAAGCGCCTTGATCAGTCCGGCGGTGAAAAGGAGTTCTTCCGTGGCTTCTGCCGCTTCCTCCTCCTTCAGTGCATCTGATATGCCGCCGAGCGAGGTGAGCAGTCCGCTGAACACGTCGAGCACGGCCACGAGCACGGTGCCCCCATCGAGAAAACGCTGCTCGATCTGCGCCAGTGCTTCGCCCAGCCTGTGGCCGATGGCAACCGTCGGCATGGAGATGTATTCGGTCTGTTGCGCTCGCTGGGTCTTCATCTGGAATCTTCTTCGCTCTTGCTTATTCTGTGTCTTCGCGGCTGTTGGCTCAGCCGAGATGTCGCCGGTCTGCTGCCAGTATTTCGCGGGCAATCTGCTCAAGTGGCACGGTGCGATCGACCCCGCCCCTTGCGATGGCCTCTTTCGGCATGCCGAAAACGATCGACGTCGCCTCATCCTGTGCCACGGTGTAGGCGCCGGCTTTGTGCATCTCGTCCATGCCGCGCGCTCCGTCATCTCCCATGCCGGTCATGATCACGCCCATCGCATTGGAGCCGGCCGCGCGAGCGGCCGAGCGGAAGAGCACGTCGACCGACGGGCGGTGACGCGAGACCAGCGGGCCTTCCTTGATCGCAACCAGATAACGGGCGCCCTGACGCTCGAGCAGCATGTGGTGGCCGCCGGGCGCGATCAGCACATGGCCACGCAGAACCGGATCGCCATGAACAGCTTCCTTCACTTCCACCTTGCACAGCGTGTTGAGCCTGGCGGCGAATGCGGAGGTGAATCTTTCCGGCATGTGCTGGACAATGACGATGCCGGGCGAATTCGCCGGAAGCGCCACCAACAGCTCGCGCAGTGCTTCCGTTCCCCCGGTTGAGGCCCCAACGCAGACAACGATTTCCGTGGTCTTCGCCATCGGGCGTCCTGTCGGCGGTGGCAGGACGGCATCGGCGGTCAGTTTGGCCTCCGTTGCGCCGGGAAAGGGCGTGCGGCGGCGGTCGGACTTCACGCGCGCCAAGGCTGCACCCTTCACCGTCTGGCGGATCATGGCACCTGCTTCGGCCAGATGATCGGCAGCCCCGATCTTCGGCTTGAGGATGATGTCGACAGCGCCGGCTTCGAGCGCCTGCATCAGCGTCTGCGAGCCCGCTTCCGTCAATGACGAGCACATGACCACCGGGATCGGGTGCTGGGCCATCAGCTTGCGCAGAAAGGTGATGCCGTCCATCTTCGGCATTTCAACGTCCAGCGTCACAACATCGGGAACTTCCTCCTGAATGCGGCGTGCCGCAACAAAGGGGTCTGAAGCCACGCCCATGACCTCGATGTCACCATCGGCCTCCAGGACCTGGGTCAGCGCCTGACGAACGCTGGCGGAGTCATCAACGATCAATACGCGTATCTTCTTGGCCATCGCGCGGTCAGACCTTCTGAAAGACGGTGTTGGCCACCTGCCGGACGGGCAAGGCGAAGCCGGTGATGGTTTCGGAGTGACCGACATAGAGGTAGCCGCCAGGAACCAGCTTTTCGCAGAGGCGGGACAGCACCTTTTCCTGTGTCTTCTTGTCGAAGTAGATCAGGACGTTGCGGCAAAAGATAACATGCATGGCGTCGCCCACTTTGTAGGACGGATCAATCAGGTTCAGCCTGGCAAAACCCACCTTAGAGCGCAGCTGGGGATGGATGCGCACCTCGTTACGGCTGGCGTCGCGGGGCTCCATCACATAGCGTTTGCGGCGCTCCTTATCGACAGGCTCGATCATGGCGCTGGAGAAAATACCCCGCTTTGCAACCCGCAGCACGTCGGTCGACAGATCCGTGGCGAGGATCGAATAATCTGGGCCACTCCTCTCCCGGATGAAATCCTCGATGACCATCGCAAGTGTATAGGGTTCGGCTCCGATCGAGCAGGCGGAGCTCCAGACGCGCAGCCGCCGGTGGCCTTGAGCGACCAGATCCGGCAGAGCCTTGCCGGTCAGGTGGTCGAAATGCGCCGGCTCGCGGAAGAAGTCGGTTTTGTTGGTGGTCACCACGTCGATGAGGTGGATGGCCTCGCTCTCGATGCCCCCGTCATGGAAAAGGTAATCGCAATACTGATTGAGCCCGTCGATGCCGACGAAACGCAGGCGACGGCGCAGTCGCCCCTCCAGCATTGTCTTCTTCGCGAGGGGCATCTTGATGCCGCTGTAATCGTAAATGTAGCGCGATAGCATCTCAAAGTTGCGGGGGTTCAGGCCGTCACCGAGGGCAGATGCCATCGGTCGGCGCTCTTGGTCGGTGGTCACTGAAGTCTTCAGGGCCTGAGCGATCATGCGTGTTCCAGGGAATTGGTCGCGACGGAGCCGAGGGCACGTACGTCCGTGCCCGAGAAGAGTTTCCTCAGATTGACGATGACGACGAAATCACCGGCGCGCCTTACCACTCCGGCGATGTAGTCAGACTGCCAGCGGATGCCGATATCCGGGGCCGCCTCGATCGCGTCGTTGCGGAAGGAAGTGACCTCGAACACACGGTCGGCCACCAGGCCGAGCGACAAGGAGCGGCCGTCGATCTTAACCTCGATGACGAGAATGCGCGTATGCGGCGTCTTCTGGGTCTGGGACATGCCAAGCCGAAGGCGCAGATCAATGACCGGCACGCCCTGACCGCGAACATCGCGCAGACCCAGGAGATAGGCAGGGCCGTGGGGGATACGGAAGGGATCCTCGTGGTCGAGGATCTCCCGGACGACCTCGACGGGAACGGCAAAGCATTCGTTTTCAAGGCTGAAGGTCACATATTGTGATTCAGTTGCATTGGCCATGAGGCGCTCTCCTAGAGGTTCTGCACCGCGCCGGATCCCTTGTCGCACTGGACAGGCGAGGCGGGAGCCAGCGAAGGGTCACCGGCCCGTCCGCGACACAAAGACGAGCCGGTGTTTGAGTTGGAGTTAATCGGTCTCGTCAGGCCGACTGGCGAAACTGATCGTCGTCGCCGTCCGGTCCGCCCATGCTCATGTCGAGGGCGAAACCACGTCCCTGTGCTGCCGCGGGTGCCGACTTTGCGAGAGGGCGCTTCGCCGACGCCGGGTTCGCCATCTTTGCCGCAACTGCCTTCAGTTGCTTTGCCTGGTTCATGTTGCCCTGCTTGGCCGACGTATCCACCCTGAAGAATGCGATGGATGCCTGGAGTTCCTCGGCCTGGGCTGCGAGCTCTTCCGAAGTGGCCGACATTTCTTCCGAGGCGCCGGCATTCTGCTGGGTCACCTTGTCGAGCTGCTGGATTGCCTCATTGATCTGGCTAGAGCCGATGTCCTGCTCGCGGCAGGCGGCCGAGATTTCCGAAACCAGTTCGGCGGTCTTGCGGATATCCGGCACGAGCCGTGTCAGCATCTCGCCGGCCTGGGTGGCGACCGAGACGGTTTCGCTGGAGAGGCCGGAGATTTCGGCCGCTGCCGCCTGGCTGCGTTCGGCAAGCTTGCGCACTTCCGAGGCGACGACCGCAAAACCGCGGCCATGTTCGCCGGCACGGGCAGCTTCCACCGCCGCGTTCAAGGCGAGCAGGTCGGTCTGGCGGGCGATTTCCTGGACGATCGAGATCTTCTCGGCGATCGTGCGCATGGCAGTCACGGCCTTGTCGACGGCCTTGCCGCTTTCCTCGGCGTCGGTTGCCGACTGGCGGGCGATCTTTTCGGTCTGAGCGGCGTTGTCGGCATTCTGCTTGATGTTGGCCGCCATCTCTTCCATCGAGGCGGATGCCTCTTCAGCAGATGATGCCTGTTCGGTCGCGCCCTGCGACAGCTGCTCGGAACCCGACGACAGCTGCTGGCTGCCTGCCGAGACATTGTCCGAAGCCGCGAGTGCATCGCTGACGACGCCGCGCAGGCGCTCGACCATGCTTTCCAGTGCAAGGCCCAGCGTATCCTTGTCCGACAGCGGCTTCGGCGTAACAGTCAGGTCCCCATTGGCAATCTGGCTGGCGATGCCGGCGATCTGGCGGAGATTGCCCGACATGATGTTGACCGTATCAACCAGATCCTTGATCTCGTCTTTTGTCTTGATTTCAATGTCTTGATCCAGATCGCCGATGGCGACCGCGCTTACAGCCGCCTGGATCTTCTTCAAGCCATTGTTGATCCCGAGCGCGATCCACATGGCAACACCTGTTGACATGATAAACATCAGGGCGAGAGCGGCGATCAGTAGGTTGCGGGACCAAGCATATTGCTCGTTCGTCGCATTATCCGTTGCGCGCAGATCTGCTGCGATCTGGTCGTTCAATTCAGCGAGCGAAACGAGCAGGGCGTTTGCGGCATCTCGGCCGCTGGACATGGTGATTTCCGCCGCACGCTTGTTGCTGAACTCCGTGTTCTCAACGGCCAGTGTCACCGTATCGTCTTGCAGATCCTTCCATGCGGGAACCAGGGCTAGAAACTGCTGGATCTTGGCGTTGATCTGAGGGTCGCGATCTTTCGCAATTTCGGCTGCTAAGGCCTGGATCTTGCCCTGGTTCGCCGACACTTCCTCGACGAAAACCTGGATCAGTTTTGGATCGGTATTCAGTACCGCATTCTTCTCGCTGCTGATCGCCTTCAATACGGCATCGGACAAGTCGCTGGAATTGCGAAGATTTGAGGCAGGGCCCTGGATGATGTCGGTGATCGCCGTGTTGAGTGAAGAAAGGTTGAGAATTGCCATGACCGACATACCGGTCGACAGCAGGATCAGGATACCGAAAGCAATTGCCAGTTTCAGCTTGATGGTGACGCGCATAGGAGTCCGTCCAGATTGAGGGAAGAGACGCTTGATGGATTTCATTCGACGGCACGTCGTCGCGCGTCGGAAGACTGAGTGGCTCACTCTTCCGATGACCTGATGCAGGTCAAAGTTCCGGCAGCGTCATTCGCCGGGGTGTTGTCCGGCGCCTGTTGATGGCGCCGGACGATGTCCTATTCTTCTGCGTCGTCCGGTCAGGCAGTCTGGCGGAAGCCGTCGTCGTCGCTGTCGGGTCCGCCCATGCTCATGTCGAGCGCAAAGCCCTGGCCTTTGGACATGCCGGCGTTCGGCCGTGCAGCAGGACGTTTTGCCGGAGCGTGGCTTGCCATTTTCGCGGCGACTGCCTTCAGCTGCTTGGCCTGATTGTTACTCTGGGTGCTCGACGTCTTGGCCGACGTATCCACCTTGAAGAAGGCAATCGAGGCCTGCAGTTCCTCGGCCTGAGCGGCAAGCTCTTCCGAGGTGGCCGACATTTCTTCCGAGGCGCCGGCGTTCTGCTGGGTCACCTTGTCGAGCTGCTGGATCGCTTCGTTGATCTGGCTCGAGCCGATGTCCTGCTCGCGGCAGGCAGCCGAGATTTCCGAAACCAGTTCGGCGGTCTTGCGGATGTCCGGCACAAGCCGTGTCAGCATCTCGCCGGCCTGTGTGGCGACCGAGACGGTTTCGCTGGAGAGGCCGGAGATTTCGGCCGCTGCCGCCTGGCTGCGTTCGGCAAGCTTGCGCACTTCAGAGGCGACGACGGCGAAGCCGCGGCCATGCTCGCCGGCACGGGCTGCTTCGACTGCCGCGTTCAACGCCAACAGGTCGGTCTGGCGGGCGATTTCCTGGACGATCGAGATCTTCTCGGCGATCGTGCGCATGGCAGTCACGGCCTTGTCGACGGCCTTGCCGCTTTCCTCGGCGTCGGTTGCCGACTGGCGGGCGATCTTCTCGGTCTGAGCGGCGTTGTCGGCGTTCTGCTTGATGTTGGCGGCCATCTCTTCCATCGAGGCGGAGGCCTCTTCGGCAGACGACGCCTGTTCGGTCGCACCCTGGGACAGCTGTTCCGAACCCGACGACAGCTGCTGGCTGCCGGCCGACACATTGTCCGAAGCGGCCAGCGCGTCGCCGACGACCGCACGCAGGCGCTCGACCATGGCGTTGACGTGACTCAGGAGCATGCCGATTTCGTCGCTGGTGCGGATTTCGGCGAACTTGGTCAGGTCGCCCTCGGACACGCGCTGTACGGTGGTGACCGCCGTGCCGATGCCGCGGCTGATGGAGATGATGATCCAGAGGGCGGCGCCAAGGGCTGCGACCGAAGCGACGGCTGCAAGGCCGATTACGATCGAGCGGATGCTAACATATTCATCCGTCGCGTTCTTGCTCGCGGTTGCCAGGCGTTCGCGTTCCAGCTCGAAGACTTCCGACAGCAATTCGTCGATCTGAGAGGTGGTTTCGCGCGCAGTGGTCGTTGAAATGCGCAATGCGGCCTCCAGATTTCCCGTCTGGATGAGGCTGCGGATCTGGTCATCCTGCTTGCGGAAGTCGGCGGTCAGGCCTTTCAGCTTGTTCCACAGGACCATGCCCTTCTCGGTTGCCTTTTCCAGAATGATGCCGAAGGTTTCGTCATATTCAGCGCGGGCTTTGTCACTGTTGTCGATGTATTCTTCCATCTGGGCTGCGGAGGCCGATACCAGCATGTTTTTCTGCTGACGGACCTGCTGCAACTGGGCGATGTTAAGATCCTGGGCCGCACTCAGCCGGGCTGCCGGACCGTTCAGTGTTTCTGTCCAATGCGTGTTGACATCGGCAATGCTCGACACGCTGAAGAAGGCGGTGCCGATCAGCATGGTGATGATGAAACCGAATGCCATGAGAAGTTTGAGTTTGATCGTGAAGCGCATGGCCCCCTCGCTTTCTATCAAGCTGTCGCTGAAATGGTGGATCCGCGCTGCGAGGCGAAGATCGCCTGCAGGTTGGGGAGAATGATGAATTCGCCTTCCCTCTTGACGAGGGCATGAATGTAATCAGGACGCCAACGCATCCCCACGATCGGCGGCGGCTCGCTGGCCGAGGCCGGAAGGCGGGTGACTTCGTGCACCTTGTCGGTGCGAATACCGATGAGGGAGAGCTCCCCGTCGAGATCCAGTTCCGTGACCACGATGCGGCTGTCGATCGTGACGTCACCGGCTTCCATGCCGAAGGCGACACGGATGTCGGCCAACGGGATGACCTTGCCACGGAAGTTGATGACGCTGCCGACAAAGGGCAGGCTGCCGGGTACGCTGGTTTCAGGTAAGAGATCGAGGATTTCCTGGACGATCGTTGCCTCGATGGCGAAGGTCTCGCCGTTCAGCGTGAAGGTCAGAACGGAGAGATCGTCCGCGCCCATGAAGACCGCGCGGTGGTCTGATTTTGCGTGTTGTTCGCTCATCCTGCAGCCCGCATTTGCGCCTCCTGTTGTTGTCCGGCCGCGATCAGGTGTGCGACATCGAGGATCAAGGCGACATTGCCGTCGCCGAGGATTGTCGCGCCCGAGAAGGACGACACCTGGTCATGCAGCTTGGACATGGATTTGATGACCGTCTGGTGGTCGCCGATGATCTGGTCGACGACGAGACCGACGCGTTCCCGGCCTGTCGAGATGACGACGACCTTCTGGTAGCGGTCTGGCTGGCTGCCGGTGCGGAAGAGTTCGCGAAGCCGTAGGAAGGGGACCAGATCGTCCCGCAGCGAGATGAAGCTGCGTCCTCTGGAGCGAAGATCCTCATCGATCGAAAGTTCGAGGCATTCCTCGACGGCAGACAGCGGAATGACGTAGTTGCCATTGCCGACCCGCACGAGCAGGCCATCGATGATGGCAAGGGTCAGCGGAATGCGTAGGGCAATTTCCGCGCCGGCACCCTCGTCGCTCTTCACGTCGATCGAGCCGCGCAGGGCCTCGATGGTCTTCTTGACCACGTCCATGCCGACGCCGCGGCCCGAAAGGTTGGTGACCTTCTCGGCGGTCGAGAAACCCGGCTGAAAGATCTGCTGCAGCAGTTCCTGGTCTGACAGGGGCTGGCCCGGCTGGATCAGACCATTGGCCACGGCCTTGGCCCGGACCCGAGCCCGATCGATGCCGCGACCGTCATCCTTGATGGTGATGACCACTTCGCTGCCGGTCTGATGTGCCGAGAGGGTTACCTGACCCACAGCCGGCTTTCCGGAGGCGATCCGGTCCTGCGGCAGTTCCAGGCCGTGGTCGATCGAATTGCGCACGAGATGGACGAGCGGATCGGCCAGCCGGTCGATGACAGTCTTGTCGACTTCAGTGCTCTCGCCGGTGGTCACGAGCTCGATTTCCTTGCCGGTCTCGCGTGCGAGGTCGTGCACCAGGCGGCGGAAGCGGCTGAAGAGGCTCGCCACCGGCGTCATGCGCAGGACCATCATCGTGTCACGCAATTCGCCGGCCAGACGCTCGATTTCTTCGGAGACGGAGCGCAACCCGAGATCGACGGCCGATCCGGCCATCTGGCTCAGTCTTGATTGCGCTATCACCAGTTCGCCGACGCGGTCCATCATCTCGTCGAGGCGCAGAGCCGGGACGCGTACGTTATCCGACTGCCGCTGGGACTTGGCGTCACCGACCGCAGCCCGCTGTTCTTCGCGAGCGGAGGGCGCTTCAGTGACCTGCACTTCAACTGGTTGCGCTACCACCGACGCTGAATCGCTGGCTTCGGCCGCCGGTGTCACGTCCCTCAAGTCCATCACCATCTCGTCCATGACGAAGATGAAGACGTCCTCGATGTCGGAGCGAGGCTTGTCGGTGACGATGGTCGCGTTCCAGCCGAGATAGAGCTGTCGTGGATCCATTGTGTCGAGCGTCGGCAAGGCGTCGGTGCTGACGCTGAGTTTGCACTCGCCGAGCTCCCGCAATTCATCAATCAGGCCCAAGGGGTTTGTCCCATTGATCATCGAATCGGCCGGAAGTCGGAAGTCGAGCTGCCAGGTGCGCAGCGTCGGTGCTGCCGATGCCTGCTGCTTGCTGGCGATCGGCTGATTGGAGCTAGATGCTTCACGGCCGACGGCCCTGTGCAACTGCTCCAGCAGTCGTGTGCTCATGGCATCATGGTCGCCATTGGGCTGATCGAGCAGAGCCTGCATGTGGCCCTGTGCATCAAGGACGGCGGCGATCAGTTCGCTCGTCGCTGGCGCCTCGCCCTTGCGCACCCGGTCGAAAGCCGTTTCGCAATGATGCGTGAAGGCGGCGAGCTGGTCGAAACCGAACATGGAGCCCGATCCCTTAAGCGTGTGCAGGCCGCGGAAAACGGCATCGATCTGCGCCTTGTCGTCGAGGTTGCGGGTCAGGTCCAGCAGGCCGGCTTCGATCACCTCCAGCTGTTCGGCCGCTTCCGTGCGGAAGACCGCTATGGGATCGAGATTGTTCATCGGCCGAGAACCTTGCGCGCGATCTTGGTGAGGTTTTCCGCATCGAAAGGCTTGGTTAGCCAGCCCGTGGCGCCCGCGGCCTTGGCCTGCTGCTTGATTTCGCCATCTGATTCAGTGGTGAGGAAGATCACCGGCGTTCCCATGTAAGCCGGCAACTGGCGCAGGCTGCGGATCATGGTGAGCCCGTCCATGTTGGGCATGTTCAGGTCAGTGACGATCAGGTCAAAGCTTCCGGACTTGATCTTCTGCAGGCCATCGGCGCCATCAACGGCTTCGGTCACGTTGTAGCCGGCATTGGTGAGCGTGATCCGGGTGGTCATTCGGATGCTGGCGGAATCGTCTACGGTGAGAATGTTGGCACTCATCTCTGGTCTCCATTCATGGTCGTCAGGGAACCACCGCCAAGTGCAGCGGAAAGGCCCGCCCGTTCTAGCGTGGTGAAAAATGCACCTTTCGGCGTTGCGTGGATGCGAAGGTCGATGCCGTCCCTGGCGGCCATTGCCTGCGCGGACAGCAGAAGCTGCGGCAAGGTTAGGTCGCAGTCGCAATCGTCAGCAATGTCGATTTCCAACGGGCGTTTTGTTCGCTTCGCGTGCTGGAAAGCGAGGTGCAACTGCTCGTGTGTTTCCGTTGCCGTCTTGATGGTGAGTACGCCTTCCAGTCGGAGCGTCGTCAATTCCTCGGTCATGCTGCTGTTTCCAATGTCGAGTTGGTCCGAACGGTGGGTGGGGATCCGTCACCGGGCACTGCCGGCTTGTGATAAAGCGACCGGATCGCCCGCCATTTTCTATCGAAGGCGGCGACGCAGGCGGGGTCGAAGTGACCCCCGCTACCTCTCAGGATTTCGCGGTGGGCTTCATCCACCGGCCAAGCCTTTTTGTAAGGACGCTCCGAGCACAAGGCGTCGAAGACATCGGCGACCGCGACGATCCTGCCTTCGATCGGGATGTCTTCACCGGAAAGCTTCTGCGGGTAACCCGTGCCGTCCCATTTTTCGTGGTGGCTTCCGGCGATGGTGGCTGCAATGCGGATGATGTCGGAATCGCTGCCGTTGAGAATCTCGGCACCGAAGGCGGCATGCGCGCGCATCTCGTCGATCTCTCTGGCGTCGAGGGGCCCGGCCTTCAGTAGGATTGCGTCGGATACGCCAATCTTGCCGACGTCGTGCAGAGGGCTCGCCATGGAGATCGTCTCGCAAGTGGCGCGGTCAAAACCCAGTTCTTCTGCGATCAGCCCGGCAACGACCGCGACACGCTCGAGGTGCAGGGCAGTTTCTCCGTCCCGACAGGCCATTGCTTTTGACAGGCGCCAGATAATCTCCCGCTCCTGGGCCGCGATCCGAGCGCGAGCTGCCGCCACGTCCCTTTCGAGTGACTGGGCATGGTTCGCCAAATCCTGTTGGGCCTTGCGCAATGCGAGGAGATTACGAACGCGGATTGTGAACTCTGTCTGATCGATCGGCTTGTTCAGGAACTCCGTCGCGCCTGCCGCGATGGCAGCAATCTTGATGGTCGGATCGGTTTCCGACGTCAGCATGATGACCGGAATGTCCCGCGCATTCGACAGTGTCCTGAAACGGGAAATCAGTTCTATGCCGTCCATGCCCGGCATGTTGTAGTCGACGAGGATAAGATCGGCCGGTGCCGTCTGGAGCACGGTCAGTGCATCCACAGGGTCGAGGAACGACAGTAATTCACACGACTCGATGTTTGAAACCGCGCGCTGAATAAAGGATAAAATTGACGGGCTATCGTCTATTGCAAATATGCGCATGACCTTCCCTCGGCCAACAAATACTATTTGAGTGGCGGGACAGTTTTATATTGTTGATGTTGGTGAGATCCGCGTCATGCGGCTTAATATGGCTGCCTGATCCAGCCTTAAGCATGCAGCAAGACTGCATGCCTGCGTGTTAACGCAGACTTAAGCGTGTATCTTTTTAGAGGGTTCGACCAATGTTATGCGTCCCAGCGACTGGTTTGCGTGTTTGTGATCGTGGGGTTGTCATTCGAGGTCGGTACGGCTTTTGCGGGTGTCGGACGGCGCTTGTCCATACTGCGCGCGGTAGCGGGCCGCAAAATAGCCCATGTGTCCGAAGCCCCAGCGTGACGCAATTTTCTCGATGCTTTCGTCCCCTGATCCAGTCAGCAATTCGTTGTGGACGCGACTGAGGCGCATCTGCAGAATGTAGGCGTTGGGGCTCGCCGACAGATGATGTCGGAATGAATTCTGCAAAGTCCGAATGCTGGCGCCGGACTGGCGCGCCAGCTGTTCGATGGAGATGTCCTGGTCAGCGTGGCGCTCGAGCCAGTCGATGGCGCGCTCAAGATGGCGGGGAAAGGTAGGCCGCTCATCGGACCTGATCTCCTCCCTTGGCCAGAGACTGACGAACATCATGATCATAGCATCGCGGATCAGTGCTGATGTGCCTGCTGTATCCGGCTCCAGCCCGTTCGGGTCGAGCCCATACAACAGGTGTGCTGCAATCCGGTAGATGATGTCGATGTCTGTGGCGGTCTCAACATGAGACTGCAATGTCGCAAGGCCCCGACCGGCGCTTGCGTGACTGCGGTTGAAGTGCGGAGCCACGAGCTCGAACGGGATGACCACGGAAAGTTTGCGGGAGCCTGGGCTTGCCGTGATCGTCACCTTTCGTGTGTCCTTCAGCAACACGGCACTGCGTGCCGAAGCTTCGATTTCCTCATCTGCCGATTGGAAACAGAACGTCCCCCCCTCTATGAAATGAAGCTCGACTTGGTGGTGCTTCGGACATCCATAACGGGCCCTGTATCCGGAGCTGGTCGAGATTTGCCAAACCGTTATGTTGCGGACCGAGGTGATGTTCGCCTCGATGTCAAACGCGCCCGCTTCCTTGAGACGCCAGAACTCCGAGGGGCGGAAAGCCGCCGCAGCGATCGACTGCGTCTCAAGTTCGTCCTGCGAGCTTATGCTGTGCGTCTTTAAGTAAGTCATGCGAAATATTAGGGTTCAGAAACTTTGCACTAATACAATTATCCAGTGCAACAAATATATCTTTTAGCTTACCTCGTTGCCAGCGCGCGCTTCGGTCTTTTTTGGACGTCTTTGATGGTCGATGGATCTGGCTCAAGGCGTCGCAGCTGAGGTGTCCCCGCTTCTGATCGCTTTTCTTGAATTTATTGTTCTGGCGGCGGGAGTGAAAGTTCACATTCGAATCCCCTACGCCCTTGAGGCAGCACCACCGTCCTCAAAGCCATCGTGCCGTTCATCTGCGCCACCAGTTTTTCGACGATCGCAAGACCGAGACCGGAGCCTGGCTTGCTCGTGTCACCGCGTCTGAAGCGTGCGCGGTAAACATTCAGGTCTGGATCGAGCGGGACGGAGACGGCATTGGTTACCGTGATGCGCCCGTCTGCGGAGATGGCGATCGTGATGGGCTGTTCGGCATCGCCATAGCGGGCTGCGTTTTCCAGCAGGTTGTTGAAGGCTATAGCGAAGGCGTCTGGGTCGAGTGCTCGGACGAGCGCCGACAACCCGGGTTCTGGCAGCAATACGATCATCGCTGTTTGATGCGAGCGCTGGAAGGTCTCGACAAGCAGCTTTGCGAGGGCGAGTAAATCAACGGGAGTGCTTGATAATCCGACGCCTGCCTCCGCGCGGGAGAGTTGCAGCAGTTTCTCCAGCATCAGCGACAGGCGACGAAGCGCTTCCAGCACGCGATGTGAGCGCGACCGGTCATCCGGCTCGGTGAGTTGATCGGCCAACAGTTCCATCTGGGCGAGCGCACCTGCGAGTGGCGTTCGAAGCTCGTGGGCGCTGTTGGCGGCAAGGTCCCGTTCGGCTTGCAGCGCGAGCTTTAGGCGTCCGAGAAGCGTGTTGACCGAGCCCGGTATCGTCGCGATTTCTGTTGGAAGGCCGCGCAAAGCGATGGGTTCGAGGTTGTTGCCATCGCGTCTGCTGATCGCGTCGCGCAGTTCATTGATCGGCCTTGTTGCGCGCACGACCACCCAGCGGATGGCGAACATGCCGAGCGGAAGCAGAAGCAGGATCGGCAGCAACAGCGTCAAGGCGCTTTCAAGCGTCGCCTCGCGTCGGTGCGCGAGCGAGTCCGCCACCTGGACGAAGAGCGTATCGCTGACCGTCGCGATCGTGAAGACCCGTCTGTCATCACCGCTCCAGAAGCCGGGCGAGAGCGGTGCGGCATAGGGTTCAGCTCCGACATTGTGCGAATGGAGGAGCACCCGTCCGGAGGCATCACGCACCTGGTAGGTCAGGTATTCGTCGGTCGCGCCAGGATTAAGCGCCGCCACCTGGTTCGGGCCTGTGCCGGTGTCGCGACGGAAGAAATCGTCGATGACGAGAGGGGCGAGGCGTTCCGTGGTCTCCTGCAGCGCACTGTCGAAAACTTCATCGAATTCAGCACGCATGACGTGGATAGAGAGCCCGACTGCGATCGTCCAGAAGACTGCGAGCAGGACCGACAGTGATAGGACAAGGCGTCCGGCAAGGCTTCGAGTCTTAATTCGCATCGCCAGAGATCCTGTAGCCGACACCGCGCACGGTTTCGATGGCATCTTTGCCGAGTTTGCGCCGCAAGCGACTGACATAGACTTCAACGGTGTTGCTCTCGACCTCCGCCCCGAAGGCATAGAGTGCCTCTTCGATCTGTGCCTTCGACACGATGGCGCGTTTGCGGGCGATCAGCCTGTCGAGCACGGCCCATTCACGAGAGGAGAGAAGGATCTCCGCGCCGTCCCGAGCCGCAATCCGCCGCTCGGAAGGGTAAACTCCGATGCCTCCGATGGTGAGATCGGGCAGCTTGTGCGTGCCGTAGCGTCGCGATACAGCGTGGATCCGGGCCTGCAGCTCGCCGAGATCGACAGGTTTGACGAGGTAGTCGTCGGCCCCGGCATTCAATCCGGCAATGCGATCGGACACCTGGTCGTGGGCCGTCATGATGATGACGGGCATCTCGTCGCGGCGGGCCCGCAGAGCCTTCAGGATGTCGAGGCCGCTCCCGTCCGGCAGCCGGAGATCAAGGAGCACGAGATCATAGGAGGCTGCTTGGAGGCTCGCTTCGGCCTCGTCGCAGGAGAGCGCCCAGTCTACAGCATGGCCCTGGCGGTGCACGTATGTCTTCACCGCATCGCCGAGCATTTCATCGTCTTCGACCAGCAAGACCCGCATTCATTTACTCCTGTCCAAGAGATCGTGATCTCTTGTCGCGCACGAAACTGACAGCCTGCTGAACCGCCCGCAAGGCCTGAACTCGCCCTTCAGGTGGCTGTCAGCTTGCGGGTCGATCCTCCCCTCGTGTCCAACACCAGGAAAGGAACACAGTCCATGCAGAAGATCATCATCGCTCTCGGCCTCGCAGCTGCCTTTGGCGGCTCCGCACTTGCTTCCGAAAAATGCAATGTCGCCATGGCCGACTGGAAGCCGCGCGAGGCGCTGCAGACCAAGCTTGAAGGCGAAGGCTGGAAGGTCCGCTCGATCAAGACCGAAGACGGCTGCTATGAAGCCTATGCCATCAATGCCGAAGGCAAGAAGGTCGAAGCCTATTTCGACCCGCAGACCCTTCAGTCGGTCGACATGAAGATCGAGGACTGACCGATGATGTCGACAGTCAAGGTCTGGGATCGTCCGGTCAGGCTCTTTCACTGGAGCCTCGTGGGCAGTGTCGCCTTGTGCTGGTTGACGGCGGACGAGTTGCAGAGCCTGCACGAGGTGGCAGGCTATGCAGCCGCCGGCCTGATTGGCCTGCGGCTCGTTCTCGGCATAGCCGGGACGCACTACGCCCGTTTCAGCCAGTTCATCCGCTCGCCGAAGCGCACGCTCACCTATGCCGGCGACATGCTTCGCCACAAAGAGCCCCGCTATCTCGGCCACAATCCGCTCGGGGCCGCCATGGTGGTCGTGTTGCTTGCGATGGTCGGTGGCATCGCGCTCACCGGCTGGATGCAGACGACGGATGCCTATTGGGGCATTGAATGGGTCGAGGAGACGCATGAAGCGCTCGCTCAATTGCTGCTGGTGGCCATCGCCGTCCACGTGGCGGGCGTCATTCATGCCAGCCTCCGGCATCATGAAAACCTGGCGCTTGCCATGTTCACTGGGCGCAAACGCGCACCGGATGGCGGCGATATCCTCTGAAAGAGATGCCCCAACGAAACAAAGGACGCCGCATACCGCGGCGTCCTTGTCCGTCGTGCGTCGGCTTGGTGCGTTTGGTGGACCGAGTTTCGAAGTGCCTCTCAGGACGATACGCCGCTGCGGCAGGCAGCAAAGATGTCGAGGGCTGGGTCGTAGACCGCAGTCTTCACCTGCATCAGGCCGAGCACACTGTGGAAGAGATTGTCGTGCGAATGCGGCAAATCCGCCTTGGATGTGAGGCACGGTTTGTCGATACCCGTCGACTGCCGAAGGTCGGGTGACGTCCAGAGGACAAACGGAATATGGGTCTGTTCCGCCGGCGCGAACATATAGGGCGCGCCGTGCAGATAGAGACCGTTTTCGCCGAGCGACTCGCCATGATCGGACATGTAGATCATCGCCGTATCCAGCGTTTTGGCATGGGCGCTCAGCTTGTCGATCACCTCGGAGAGAATCTGATCGGTGTAGAGCAGGGCATTGTCATAGGCGTTCCTGATCGTCTCCGGCGTGCAGGCATCAAAGTCTGCCGAGCGGCAATCGGGGACGAATTCCCGGAATTCCTCGGGATAGCGCAGATAGTAGGCGGGGCCGTGATTGCCGAGCTGGTGCAGGACCAGAACGGCGTCGCCATCGACCTTGTCCAGCCAGGCATCGAGGCCGTCGACCAGGATCTGGTCCAGACACTCACCGCCATGGCAGAAACGCGGATCGTTCGATTTGAAGAAATCGGTCTTCTGGATCCGATCGGCGACCTGTTTGTCGCCGGTGTTGTTGTCCCACCATTCGGTCTTGATGCCGGCATGGGTGAGGACATCCATCAGGTCCTCCGTCGCCAAGGCTTTGGCGTGCGAGTAGTCCCGCCGACCATAGACGGAAAACATGCAAGGCACGGACACAGCCGTCGCCGTGCCGCAGCTTGAGGTGTCGCTGAAATAGGTGATGTCCCGCTTCGAAAGCTGAGGGTTCGTCGGGCGCTCGTAACCGCCCAGCTGGAAATTCTGCGCCCGCGCCGTTTCGCCAACCACGATGATCGTGACACGCGGACGGCGGCCGGCGGTCGGCAAGGCATCCGCCACCATAGCATCGGTGCCGATGGGCTGAAGAACGATGGATTGCTCACGCGATCGTCCAATCAGGAAGCTGGTTACACTTCCGACGGGAAAGATCGGGTTCAGCGTTCGGAACCATTCCCGATGCTCGCGGGTGCTGAAGATGAATGTGCCGCTGTTCGAGAGGCCGGCACCAGCTAAGATCAGCAAAGACGGCGCGATAATCATCAGATTGACCGCGAGCTTTTTGAGGATCGGACGGTGCACGACCTCGACCCAGGCGATGAACAGCGAGGGCAGGATACCGAAGAGGCCTATGTGGAGGACGAAGGCACCTGTCATCAGGTGGCCGGCCTCGGCTGTGTTGGTCTCCGCCGCGTTGCGGATCATCTCGGTGTCGATGATCACACCGAAGCGATCCATGAACCACGCGCTCGCCACGCTGGTGATCACCATGAAGATCAGGGCCGGCTTGATCAGGTATTTGGCTGAAACCGTGACGGTCAGCGCGACGAAGGCGGCCAGAAGACCGACCGCCAGCGCAACAAGCGCAAAGCCTTGCCCCTGGAGATAGTGGAAGGACTTGCCCCAGAAAGTCCCGTTCATGAAAAACAGCAGATAGACTGCGGTGAGTATGCTCAGCCATTCGCTGCGCAGGCGCGGTCTGAACTTCAAAAGCGTCTTCAACAAGCCCGCTTCCTTTCGTGCATGGATCCTAAGACCCGATGCACTGCCGTGCAAAGCTGACAGACACCTGAACGTTGCTTATGGAGGAATGCGTTCTCGACGGTCAGCCAGAACCAGCTTCGAGACCATCGGTATGCCCCACGGTCTTTTGCAATTTTGGACCGAAGCCTCGATCCTTCAAGCGGACTGGATCTGCAATAGCGTTTGACTTGTATCGGACTGCTGCTGATCTGCGATTAGTTGGCTTGCATCCTCACCGCTCATCGGCCGGCCGAACAGGTATCCCTGGATCAGATCCGGCTTGAGGGCCGCAAGCACAGCCATCTCCTCCCGGGTCTCGACGCCTTCGAGCACGCAGCGCAAGTTAAGCTTGGAGCATAGGGCAATGATCGCAGCGACGATTTCGCGCGATGTGAGGCTGTGGCCGACCTTGCGGATGAAGCTCCTGTCGATCTTGACCTTGTCGAGCGGAAGTTGATCGAGATACTGGAAGCTCGAATAGCCAGAACCGAAATCATCGAGTGCGACCCTGCAGCCGCTGCTTCTCAACCTGTCGAGAACGGTGCTGGATGTTGTGAGGTCAGACATCACCGCTGTTTCGGTGATCTCGAATTCCAGACGGCTCGGCGAAACGTCTTCCTTCATGATCTGACCGAGCAGCGAGAGGACAAAGGTCTGGTCTGAAATGTCCCGTGCTGACAGGTTGAAGGACAGACTGATGTCGTCGGGCCACGTCTTCAGCTCCGCCAGGCCCTTGCGGAACAGGATGGCGGTGACTTTCTGAATGAAGCCGGAGCGTTCGGCGACACGGATGAAATCGTCAGGACGGACAAGCCCGAGCCTGGGATTTTGCCATCGAGCCAGTGCTTCGAAGCTGACGACACGCTGCCTGCTGGGCGAGTATTGCGGCTGAAACAGCAGGAACAGCTCCTCCTCGAGGTTGCCTTCGCGCAATTCCCGTTCGATAGCGATGGCGTTCTCCATCTCCTTGCTGTCGGTGGTGTCGAAGACGATGCACTGTCCGCGGAACCGGGCCTTGGCCTTGTAGAGAGCGAAGTCGGCCTGCTCGTAGAGCTGTGTGCTCGCGGTTCCCATATCCGGATAATGCGAGAAACCCGCGGAAGCTCCGACCGAGAGTTCCTGGTTATCAATGATATAGGGGGCGGTGATCGCCTTTAGCCAACTGCCGGCAAGCGCCCTGACCTGCGGTTCCGTGACGCTGCCGGTCAGAACGACCGCAAACTCGTCACCACCGATCCGGCCAATCATGGCCCCCTCGAAATGCAGCTCCGTGGCCCGCGCGACGGAGGCGCGCAACAGGCGGTCGCCCATCGAGTGCCCGTACACATCGTTGATGCCCTTGAAGCCGTCGAGATCGAATATTCCCAGCCAGAATGGCGTACGCTGCTCGATCAGCCGGTCGATCTTCTCGAAGATGGCGCGCCTGTTCGGGATCCCGGTCAGCATATCGGCGTCGGCAAGGGCCCGCGCCTTGACCGTCAGCTCATCGGCCAGCAGGCGTGCGTCTATCTGGCGAATGATCGCATGCCTGAGCAACCCCGTCATGCTCACTGAAGCGAAGGCAGTCGCAACGACAATGGAGACATACTCTGCGTAGAGGTCTTCAGGGAGAGACGTGGAGAACCAGTAAAGGGTCGCCAATGTCAGTGGAACGCTGATCATGACCGTGCGCGTCGTGGCGCCGGTGATTGCAAAAATGAAGGCGAGCAATACGAAGTATATGTAACGCGTCTCGACATTGTAGACGAGAAGGTAGCTCAACAAGTTGAGGTACATGAAGAGATGCATGGCCAGGTTATGCAATTCGAGCCTGGCCAGAGACATTGTCCGGTTGTTCGCTAGAAGCTTGTGAAACAGATAGAAGCCGAGAGCCGTCGTCGTGCTGATAAGGGAGAACGCGACCAGCATCAGGCCGGTCTGCGTCTGCCAGTGCTCCCAAGTGACAAAGAGATAGTAGCCGCAGGCGGGGATCAGGATCGGTCGCAGGATCGGGATATAGGCATCCACCATTGCCTGCTGTCGCGCCGGGTCGGTCGATATCCTGAGCTGATTGAGCAGAGTGGCAATTTTCATGGAGAGAGTTTTTTGTTTTCGCCTGATCCGGATGGTGGGCGCTCTGATGGAGGCAAACGCATAGATTTTTCTCGTTTATTATTTGCCATCAAAGCGTGTATCGGTAGTGCAGTCCGACTTCTTGTCATCCGTCGCTGTATACGTGAGTGAGATTTAAAACAGGTTTACGGCAATCCCAGTTAGAGCTGGGGGCTATACTGTAGCCTTGCTGTCTGGCGACGCGGAAACCGGCCCTAGAGTTTACGGCATCTTGCGGAAAGCATTGCCGCTTCGGACTGCAATCCGGTCGCGTCGGTCGGCAGCCTCTCACCGATACGCGGACATCTCACGCGAACGAGATCGGACTATTCCGAGGAAGCACCAGCAAAGCTGGATCTCCAGTCAGCCTTGCATGTGCATCCTTATCTTTTCTTTACGCCCCTTTCAGCTCTTCCCAATCGAAGCCTGATCCGACCGGGCGTAAATTATCTCCTGTATCAACAGGAGACCCTGAGATGTCCGACCTCATCTTTATCGCGCTCGGCGGCGGCACGCTTCTCGTGCTGGCCCTTTATGCCCGCGCGCTCGACCGGCTGTGAGGGGCACCCACATGCTTGAACCTCTATTCGGCCTCGCCGTCGCCATTGCCCTTGGCGTCTATCTCGTCGTGACGCTCCTGCGTCCCGAACGCTTCTGATCGGGAGCAGATCCATGACCCTTGTCGGATGGCTGCAGATCAGCCTCCTCTTCCTCGCCGTCCTTCTCGTTATCAAACCACTCGGCCTTTACATGGCGCGGGTGTTTTCCGGCGAGCGGACCTTTCTGTCCCCCGTGCTCGGACGCGTGGAGCGTGATCTCTACCGGGTGAGCGGCATCAACCCTGAGAAGGAGCAGAGCTGGCTCGGCTATACGCTCGCCATGCTCGCGTTCTCGCTGGCCGGCTTCCTGGCGCTTTACGCCATGTTGCGACTGCAGGCTTATTTGCCGCTGAACCCTCAAGGGTTCCCGGACGTACCCTCGGATCTCGCCTTCAACACGGCAGTTTCCTTCGTCACCAACACCAACTGGCAGAACTATGGCGGCGAAACCACGCTCAGCCATTTCTCCCAGATGGCGGGCCTCACCGTGCAGAACTTCCTGTCGGCAGCCACCGGCATGGCACTCGCGATCGCCATCACGCGCGCACTCGCCCGTTCGAAGGTCGCAACACTCGGTAATTTCTGGGTCGATATGACGCGAGCCACACTTTACGTGCTGCTGCCGCTTGCTATCGTCGTCGCGCTCGCCTTCGTCGCCATGGGCCTGCCGCAGACGCTTTCCGGCTCCGTCACAGCAACGACGCTCGAAGGTGCCAACCAGGTGATCTCACTCGGTCCCGTCGCGTCCCAGGAAGCGATCAAGCAGCTCGGCACCAATGGCGGCGGCTTCTTCAACGTCAATGCCGCGCATCCCTTCGAGAACCCGACCGCCTGGTCGAACTATCTCAATATCTTCGCCATGCTGTCGATCTCGGCCGCCATGGCCTATACCTTCGGCCAGATGGTCGGAAACCGCCGACAGGGCTGGGCGCTGATCTCGGCCATGGCCTTCCTGCTCATCGCAGGCGTGACCGTCACCTACTGGGCCGAGGCCCAGGGCAACTCCATCCTGACGGCGATCGGTGTCGATCCGGCGCTCGGCAATATGGAAGGCAAGGAAGTCCGCTTCGGCCAGGCCATGACTGCGCTCTATGCGGCTGTCACGACGGGTCTTTCGGATGGCGGCGTCAACGGCATGCACGGCTCGTTCACTGGCTTGGGCGGTCTCGTTCCGATGTTCCTCATCCAGCTCGGTGAAGTGCTGCCGGGCGGTGTCGGCTCCGGTCTCTACGGCATGCTGGTCTTCGCAATCCTGTCCGTCTTCGTCGCCGGCCTGATGGTCGGACGCACGCCGGAATTCCTCGGCAAGAAGATCGAAGGCCGCGAGATGAAGTTTGCCATGCTGGCCGTGCTCATCCTGCCCCTGGTCATTCTCGGCTTCACATCCGTCTCTGCCATGCTGCCATTCGCAGTGGCAAGCGTCGGCACCGCAGGTCCGCACGGCCTGTCGGAAATCCTCTATGCCTATACCTCAACAGCCGGCAACAACGGCTCGGCATTCGGTGGCCTCACCGGCAATACGCCTTGGTACAACACCACGCTTGGGATCGCGATGCTGCTTGGCCGCTTCGCCTATGTCGTGCCGGTCATGGCGATCGCCGGGTCGCTCGCCGCCAAGGTGAAGTCGCCTGCCTCTGCCGGTACTTTCCCCACGGACGGCCCGCTCTTCGTCGGCCTCCTGATCGGCATCATCCTCATTCTCGGCGGCCTGCAATTCCTGCCCGCATTGGTGCTCGGCCCCATCGTCGAACACTTCGCCATGCTCGCCGGCCAGACCTTCTAAGGAACCATCATGTCAAAAGACCACCAAGCTCCAGGTCTTCTCGACCCCTCGATCCTGTTTCCGGCGATCCGCGATGCGTTCGTCAAGCTCGATCCGCGCAAGCTCCTGCGCAACCCGGTCATCTTCGTGACCGAAATCGTCGCAGTCGTCGTGACGATCCTCTTCATCCGCGACCTCGCCACCAATCCCGGCGAGCCCAGCTTCTCCGGGCAGATCGCCGCCTGGCTCTGGTTCACCGTGCTCTTCGCCACCTTCGCCGAGGCGGTGGCTGAGGGCCGTGGCCGCGCCCAGGCCGACAGCCTCAAGAAGACCAAGTCCGAACTCGTCGCCCGCCGGCTTGGAACCAATGGCAAGACCGAAACCATCCCGGCCTCCAGCCTCAAGGTTGGCGACATCGTGCTGGTCGCAGCCGGCGAGCTGATCCCTGGCGATGGCGAAGTGATCGAGGGTGTCGCTTCGGTCAATGAAAGCGCCATAACAGGCGAATCCGCCCCCGTCATCCGTGAATCCGGTGGTGACCGCTCGGCTGTCACTGGTGGCACGCAGGTTCTGTCCGATGAGATCAAGATCAAGATCACCGTTCAGCCCGGCTCGTCCTTCGTTGACCGCATGATCGCGCTGATCGAAGGCGCCCAGCGCCAGAAGACGCCCAATGAGATCGCCCTGTCGATCCTGCTCTCGGGCCTGACGCTGATCTTCCTGTTCGTCTGCGTCGCGATCTGGGGCCTTGCCGGCTATTCCGGCACGGTGCTTTCGGTCACGGTGCTGGCAGCCCTGCTCGTCACCCTGATCCCGACCACGATCGGCGGCCTGTTGTCTGCCATCGGCATCGCCGGCATGGACCGTCTGGTGCGCTTCAACGTGATCGCCACCTCCGGCCGCGCCGTCGAAGCAGCAGGCGACGTCGACACGCTGCTCCTAGACAAGACGGGCACGATCACCTTCGGCAATCGCATGGCGAGCGACTTCCTCGCAGCCCCAGGCGTCACACCCACTGAACTTGCCGAAGCAGCCCTCCTTGCCTCGCTGTCCGACGAAACTCCGGAAGGGCGCTCGGTCGTGGCGCTCGCCACCGGCGAGTTCGGTGTACCCATGCCGAAGGCCGAGTTCGATGCCGTGATCGGCTTCACCGCCGAAACCCGCCTCTCCGGCGTCGACATCGGCTCGCGCCGCCTGCGGAAGGGTGCCGTCGATGCGGTGCTCAAATTCGCCGGTCTCACCGAACAGGATGCCCCCGCCGAATTCCGCCGGGCCGTCGATCAGGTTGCCCGCACCGGCGGCACGCCGCTCGGCGTTGCCGATGGAGACCGTCTGCTCGGTGTCATCCACCTCAAGGACGTCGTCAAGCCCGGCATCAAGGAGCGCTTTGCGGCTCTGCGGGCGATGGGGATCCGCACGGTTATGGTCACAGGCGACAACCCGGTCACGGCAGCCGCCATTGCCTCGGAAGCCGGGGTCGATGACTTCCTCGCCCAGGCCACGCCCGAGGACAAGCTCGCCTATATCCGCCGCGAGCAGCAGGGTGGCCGCCTGATCGCCATGTGCGGCGACGGCACCAACGACGCCCCGGCGCTTGCTCAGGCCGATGTCGGTGTCGCCATGCAGACCGGCACCCAGGCAGCCCGCGAGGCCGCCAACATGGTGGACCTTGATTCCAGTCCGACCAAGCTCATCGAAATCGTCGAAATCGGCAAGCAGCTCTTGATGACGCGCGGGTCGCTGACGACCTTCTCTATTGCCAATGACGTCGCCAAATACTTCGCCATCATCCCGGCGCTGTTCGTGGCGACCTATCCGGCGCTCGAAGCCCTCAATGTGATGGGGCTCGCCTCGCCGCAGTCGGCCATTCTCTCGGCCGTCATATTCAACGCGCTGATCATCGTGGCGCTCATCCCCCTGGCATTGAAAGGCGTGGCTTACCGTCCGTCGGGTGCCGCGGCACTGCTGCGTCGCAACCTTCTGGTCTACGGCGTCGGCGGCCTGATCCTTCCCTTTGCCGGGATCAAGGTCATCGACATCGCCGTCAGCGCCCTCAATCTGGTGTAATCATGCTCAACCATATCAGACCCGCACTCACCCTCGTTGTCGCTATGACCGCGCTCACCGGGATTGCTTATCCACTGGCGATCAACGGCATTGCGCAAACGGTCATGCCGGCCCAAGCCAATGGCAGCCTCATCGAACGCGACGGAGCGGTCGTAGGCTCAGCGCTTATCGGCCAGACCTTCACCTCGGACCGTTATTTCTGGCCACGCCCCTCGGCAACGGGACCTGACCCCTACAATGCCGCAGCCTCGTCCGGCTCCAACCTCGGCACGACTTCGGTCAAGCTGAAGGACCGTGTGACTGCCGATGTCGAGCGGCTGACTGCAAGTGGCATCGCGCAGCCTGTCCCGGCGGATGCCGTCACCACCTCTGGCTCCGGTCTCGACCCGCATGTCTCGCCGGCCTTCGCGGAAGCTCAGGTGGCGCGCGTTGCGCAGGCGAGGGGGCTGCAAGTCACTGCCGTGGCAGCACTCGTCGCGCAACACGTCGAAAATCCCGACTTCGGCGTTATCGGCGAAGCAAGGGTCAATGTGCTAGAGCTCAACCTGGCCCTAGATGCCCTGAAGATGTGAGTGCGTGAATGGCGGATGACGACCGCAGGGACGACCGACGTCCCGATCCCGATGCATTGCTTGCCCTGGCGGATAAGGACCGCCGGGGCAAGTTGACCGTTTTTTTGGGCGCCGCTCCCGGCGTCGGCAAGACCTATGCGATGCTGTCGCGGGCCAAGCGCCTGAAGGCCGACGGCTTGGATCTGGTCGTCGGGCTGGTCGAGACCCACGGTCGCGGCGAGACCGCGGCACTGCTCGAGGGTCTCGAGATCCTGCCGCGACGCCGGGTAGCCCATCGCGGCCGGATGCTGGAGGAGTTCGATCTCGATGCAGCGCTGGAGCGGCGTCCCCGCATCGTCATCGTCGACGAACTCGCCCATTCCAATCCCGAAGACAGCCGTCATCCGAAGCGCCATCAGGATATCGAGGAGCTGATATCTGCCGGCATCGATGTCTGGACGGCGCTCAACATCCAGCACCTCGAGAGCCTCGCCGATCTCATTGCCCAGATCACTGGCGTCACGGTGCGCGAGCGTGTGCCCGATGTCGTCCTCAAGCGTGCAGATGAGGTGCTGCTCGTCGACCTCGCCCCATCCGAACTGATCGAGCGTTTGAAGGAGGGCAAGGTCTATCTGCCCGAAAGCGCCAATCGCGCGGTCGACCGCTTCTTCCGTCTCGGCAATCTGACGGCACTGCGGGAACTGGCGCTGCGCCGCACCGCCGACCGCGTCGACGACCAGATGGTCGACTACCTGAAACAGAATGCCATCGACGGCCCCTGGGCCACGGGCGAGCGGCTCATTGTCTGCGTCGGCTCCGACCCCTTGTCGGAAAAGGTCGTGCGCGTTGCGAGCCGGCTCGCCTCAGGTCTCAACGCCCCCTGGCTGGTCGTCTCGATCGAGCGGGCCGACCGGGAAGTCGAGACGCCGGAACGCCTGCAACGGATCGAGACCCTGTTTCGCTTGGCCGAACAGCTGGGTGCCGAAACCCGCCGCATCATCGGTAATGATTTCGTCGAGGAAATCCTCAAGCTCGCCCGTCGGGAACACGCCACCCAGATCGTTATCGGTACGCGCAAGCGCAGCCGCTGGCAGAAGCTCGTCACCCGCTCGCTGCCGGACGCTCTGGCTGCCAGGGCATCTGGACTGGGCGTTTACATCGTGACACCAGAGGGAACGCCCGCCGAACGCATACGCCCGTCGCTGCGCCTGCCGGGAGCCACGGCGCTCAGGCAGTCGGCTATCTCGGCTCTCGGTTTCGTCGCCCTGACGACGGCGCTGGGCAAGGGGATCGACGTCTTCGTCGAGCTGCCGAATATATCGCTGCTCTTTCTGCTTGCCGTCCTCGGAGCCTCGGTGGTCGGCGGTTACGCTTCGGCATTCCTGGCAGCACTGCTTTCCGCGCTCGCCTACAATTTCTTCTTCATCGATCCTCGCCACACCTTCACAATCGCTGCACCTCACGAGGTCTTCGCGCTCTTCGTCTTTCTGGCCGTGGCCATCATCGCAGGCGGTCTCGCCTCGCGCATCCGTGAACAGGCCGAAGTTGCACGCATCCGCGCGACGGCGCTGCAATCGCTTTATGATTTCTCCCGCAAACTCGCGAGTACGGGAAAGGGTGACGATGCGATCTGGCTTGCTGTTTCGCAGCTCCAGGCGAGCCTGAAGCGCAAGGTCGTATTGCTCGTTCCGCGCAAGGGCGATCTCGGTGTAGCCGCCGCCTGGCCGCCGGATACAGAGCTCGACGTTACGGACATGACCGCCGCCCGCTGGACCCATGACAAGCGCGAGCCGGCCGGCCACGGTACGGGCACGCTGCCGAACAGCCGTTTCGAGTTCCGCCCACTGCTCGGTCCCCATGGCATCGTCGGTGTCTGCGGCATCGAGCACACGGGCGACCGGCTCGACCTCAATGCCGAGCGTGCGCTGACGGCGATCCTCGACCAGACGGCGATCGCGCTCGACCGGGCACGCCTCGCCGACGAGACCGTCGAGCAGGCCGCGAGGCTGGAGGGCGAACGTTATCGGGAAGCGCTGCTTTCCTCCATTTCCCATGACCTGCGCACGCCACTTGCGACCATCACCGGTGCCGTTACCGGCTTGCGTCAACTCGGCGAGCGGATGACGCCTGAGAACCGCGACGATCTTCTTCAGTCGATCGAGGAAGAAAGCGGCCGCATGAGCCGCTTCGTCGCCAATCTGCTCGATATGACCCGCATCGAGGCGGGCACGCTGAAGCCAAAACAGGATTGGGTGGATGTCGCCGATGTCGTGCAGTCTGCCGTCGAGCGCACCCGCAAATACGCACCGGGGCGGCTCGTCGAAACCGGCATCGCCGCTGACCTGCCGCTGGTCCGAGGCGACAGCGTTCTGATCGGCCAGGTCCTGTTCAACCTTCTGGACAATGCCGTGAAATATGGCGGCGACGAGCCGATCAATGTCTATGCCCGCCGCGACGGCAAGGATGTGCTGATCTCCGTCACCGATCTTGGCAAGGGCATTCCGCCTGAGGATCTGGACCGGATCTTCGAAAAATTCTATCGCAGGGGAAAGCCAGATGGGCGGGCACCCGGAACCGGACTCGGCCTTTCCATCGCCCGCGGTTTCGTCGAGGCTATGGGCGGCAAGATCCATGCGGAAAGCCCGGCACTGAAGAAGCGGGGAACGCGCATCGTCATGCGGTTCCCGGGAAGTGATGCAAGAGGCGAGATCACATGAACCAGTCCCGCATCCTGGTCGTCGATGACGAGCCGCAGATCCAGCGTTTCCTCAAACCTTCGCTGACGGCTGCGGGCTATGAGGTCGTCGAAGCTGCAACGGGCGCCGAGGCGCTGAAGGCCGTCGCGACCCAGGCGCCTGACCTTGTCATCCTTGATCTCGGCCTGCCGGATATGGACGGCAAGGAAGTGATCGCGAGCCTCCGAGGCTGGTCGGACATCCCGATTGTCATTCTCTCGGCCCGCGACCGCGAGAGCGAGAAGATCGCGGCGCTGGACCTTGGCGCGGACGACTATGTCGAAAAACCCTTTGGTATCGGAGAACTCACCGCGCGCATCCGCACCGCGCTGCGCCATCGTGGACGTCGGGATGCGATCCCGACCGTGATGGAAGTCGACGGGCTTACCATCGATCCGATCAAGCGCATCGTCTCGCGAGGCGGCGAGCTCGTGCACTTGACGCCGAAGGAGTATGACCTGCTCCTTCTGCTTTCCCGCCATACCGGTCGGGTCGTGACCCACCGGACATTGCTGACATCCGTCTGGGGACCCGCCCACGGCGACGACCTGCATTACCTCCGCGTCTTCATCGGCCAGTTGCGCCAGAAGATCGAGCAGGACCCTACCCATCCGCGGATTGTGCGTACGGAACCGGGAGTGGGCTATCGCATGGCGGAGCAGGAATAGCATCGATGGCGCGCGCCATCGTGGCGAGACGCGCCCTCGTCGTTTGGCCCTCAGGGCACATGTGATCCCTTTGAACATTCGCCGGAGAGGCGATTAACAGGGGTCACACTGTCGGCGGCTTTCGGATGGCTCCCTCTGCCCCACCGGCCCTTGCCTCATGCCGTCAATCTGAGGTCTTCCCCTGTGATCTGCTATGTCGAAGGGCTAGAAACTCGAAAAGACGTGCGACGGCCTCTGCGCCGGGATCGATGTGACCTTCGAGCTGCCGGGCGTTTATGTAGGCCGCCCGGCCGGCCCGTGCGTTGACATAGGTTGCGGTCAGGTTGGCGCCCGCGCGGGCTGCACTGGCTGCTGCTGCAAAACCCTTGTCATAGGCGTCCAGTGCGGGCGAGAGGGCATCGATCATCGTGCGGTCGCCGAGCTCTGCGCCGCCGATTTCCTGCATGCGGGCAAGACCGGCTTTGAGCGCGTCGCGCATGCCAAGTCCACTCGAGGCCCCATCACCTGCTGCGGCAAAGAAGATCGCGAGCAAGACGCCGGAAGAACCGCCCATGGTCTGGCTGAGCTCCTGGCCCATGGCGCGCAGCAACTGTGTGTGATCGGCAAGCGGCAGCCGGTCGAGGGCCTCGATCAGGGCGCGGGCGGCACTTGAAAGGGTCGAGCCGGTGTCGCCGTCGCCGGATTTGGCATCGAGCGCATTGAGGTCCTTTTCGGCCTCGATCAGAAGCTTGCAGCATTCGGTGAGGAATTGGCGGGTCGGCAGATGCTGCGAGGCAAGCGGCGCGATCGGTGTCAGTCCGTCGGGCAGGGCGATGATGTTGACCGGCCGGATGGCCGTCATGCCCGGCCATGCCGCAAGGCCGACGGGTTTGGCCAGCAAATCGAGATCGGCCTTTTCCGTCGGCATGACGGAGAGCGAAAAGCCATGCATGTCGAGCGAGGTCATCATCGATGCCGGCCCGACGATATGCGAGATGCGCGCGCCGATCGGCGACTGGACGAGTTCGTTGACGACAACGGCCATTTCAAGGACGGAGGTGCCTCCGAGATTGTTCAGAAGCACGACATGCGGCTTGTCTTCCATGCCAGCGGCGAGCCTTTCCGCCATGGCGGCCACCGCGCCCCGGACGCCGTCGTAATCGATCTGCTCGACACCGGCCTCGCCATGGATACCGAGACCGAGTTCGGCACGTCCTTTTGGAATGCGGACTTCTTTCGGCGAGCCCGGCACCGTGCAGGTGTCGAGTGAAATACCGATCGAGCGGGTGTTGGCGATCACCCGCCGGGCCGTGTCGATGACGGCATCGAGGCTCGCGCCGTTTTCCGCCATGGCACCGGCAATCTTGTGCACGAAAAGCGTGCCTGCCACGCCACGGGACTGCGGCAGATCGGGAAGGGCGATGTCATCGTCCACGATCACCATGCCGACATTCAGCCCGAAGGCGCGGGCGCGCTCGGCTGCGAGGCCGAAATTCAGCCGGTCGCCAGTGTAGTTCTTGACGATCAGCAGGCAGCCGAGCGGACCTGTCACCGCAAGGATTGCTGCCAGGATCGCATCGACGCTCGGCGAGGCGAAGACATCACCACAGACGGCCGCCGTCAGCATGCCGCGCCCGACGAAGCCGGCATGGGCCGGCTCGTGGCCGGATCCGCCACCCGAGACGATTGCTACCTTCGACTTGTCCCAGTCGGATCGCACCACGACGCGGATATGCGGATAGCCGTCGAGACGGCTCAAGGCTCCGGCCGAAGCCATGAGCACACCGTCGATCGCCTCGGTGACGGCATTTTCCCTGCTGTTGAGGAATTGAGACATGAGACCCTCCCTTAGACGAGACGCATTCCGGCCGCATCGAAATAGATCGGCTGGTGCGGCTGGATTTTGATGATATCGCCGCCCTTCAGGGCGGTATGGGCATCGGTGACGGTGATGATCGGGTGTTCCCCAAGCGTGAGATGAAGTCGCGTCTGATCGCCGAGATGCTCGACCCGGATCACCTTCGCTTCCTGGCCTTCTCCCTCACGAATATGCTCGGGCCGCAGCCCGATCGTTTGGGCTCTCGGCGGTGCTCCGGGGAAGAGGTTCGCCGGGAGCACATTGATGCGCGGCTGGCCGAGACGGGTCGCGGCGTAGATGCTGACCGGGGCTTCGTAGATCTCGCGCGGCGATCCGAACTGCACCAGGCGTCCCTCCTTGAGCACGCCGACATGGGTTGCCATGGTCATTGCCTCGATCTGGTCATGCGTCACGTAAAGGAAGGTGGCGCCGGACCGGGCCTGGATGTTCTTCAGTTCGACCCGAAGATCGGCGCGGAGTTTGGCGTCGAGCGAGCTCAGTGGCTCATCCATCAGATAGATCTGCGGGTTGCGGACCAGCGCCCGGCCGATCGACACGCGCTGCATCTCGCCGCCCGAGAGGGCGGTTGCCCTGTTGTCGAGCTTGTGGGCGATCTGCAGCATCTCGGCGATAGCCTTCACTTTCTGGTCGATCTCCGCCTGCGGTGTGCGCAGCAGCGGCGACTTCAGCGGAAACTCCAGATTCTGCCGCACCGTCATGTGGGGATAAAGGGAATACTGCTGAAAAACCATCGCGACATTGCGTTGCGCGGGCGTGAGCCCCGCCATGGGTTCTCCGCCAATGCTGATGTCGCCACTGTCCTGCGTATCGAGGCCGGACACCAGGCGCAGCAGCGTGGTCTTGCCGGCTCCGGTCGGGCCGAGGAGCACGACGAAGGAGCCGTCCGGTATGGTCATCGTCACGTCGTCGAGCGCGCGGGTGGCGCCAAACGACTTGCTGATGCTGGAAAGGACGACTTCAGCCACGGCTCAGCACTCCTTCATTCGCTTCGGACACCAGTGCCCTCCCGCTTTTCGCATCAAAAAGGGTGAGGGAGCGGCGATCGAATTCAAGCCCGACGGAAGCGTCTGTGCGGATGGCGTCGCTCGACGCCGTTCGCGCCTTGACCTCTCCGTGGGCGGTCTCGATCGTGACGATCTGGGTGGTGCCGAGATATTCGACGGCGGCCACCCGTCCGCGAAGGGCGGCTGCATCAGAGAGGCGGACATGTTCCGGCCTGACGCCGAGTGTGAGCGCCCCCTTGCGACCTTCGCGGGATGTGGGAACCTCGATGCGAGATCCACCAATCATCACCGTATTGCCCCCTTCGTCGATCGCACCTTCGAACTCGAGAAAGGACATCGGCGGCGAACCGATGAACTTCGCCACGAACTTGGTTGCCGGCCAGTCATAGATCTGCTGGGGCTTGCCGAATTGCTCGATGACGCCATGGTTCATGACGACGATCTTGTCGCCCATCTGCATGGCTTCCAGCTGGTCGTGGGTGACGTAGACGGTTGTCGCCCCCATGCGATCGTGCAGGGCGCGCAACTCCTCTGCCATATGCTCGCGGAACTCGGCGTCGAGCGCGCCGAGGGGCTCGTCCATGAAGAAGGCCTTCGGCTGGCGCACGATCGCGCGGCCGAGTGCGACGCGCTGGCGGTCGCCGCCCGAGAGACCGCCGACCGGTTTGTCGAGGATGGATTCAATCTGCAGGATGCGGACGACTTCGGCCACGCGGCGATCGACTTCGGAGCGCGATATGCCCTGGCTGACCAGGGGATAGGAGATGTTCTTGCGCACGTTCATGTGCGGATACAGCGCAAACATCTGAAAGACGAAGGCGATGTCGCGCTCGCTTGCGCGCTTCATGCCGACCTCTTCGCCGCCGATATAGATCTCGCCACTGGTCGGCAGTTCAAGGCCGGCCATCATCCGCAGCGTCGTCGTCTTGCCGCAGCCTGACGGGCCGAGCAGCATGAAGAACTCGCCATCCTCGACGGTGAAGGTGGACGACTTCACCGCATTGAAGGCTCCGAAGTCCTTGCGCAGGTTTTCAACGCGAATCTGGGCCATGACTTACTCCGGAAAATGACTGACGACGATGAACATGACGGTTCCGATCAGCGTCACCGGAAAGGAGAAGGTAAAGAGCGTCAGCGAAAGCGGCTGCATCAGCATGACCACGCCGAGCGCGATCAGGGCCGAGGCGAGCATTTCCCATTCGGACCGGCGAAACCGGCTGAGGCGGACAAGGAAGTTCATCATTTGCGCACGGCTCCGAAGGTGATGCCGCGGAGCAGATGCTTGCGCAGCAGCACGGTGAAGACGACCACGGGCATGAGGAACAGTGTCGCTGCCGCCGCAACCGCCGGCCAGTCGATACCGCCACCGACAGACAGGATGGTCGGGATGAAGGGGGGGGCCGTCTGCGCATTGCCACTCGTCAGGAGAACGGCGAAGGCATATTCGTTCCAGGCGAAGATCAGGCAGAAGATCGCGGTCGAGGCGATGCCTGTTGCCGCCTGCGGCAGTACGACCTTGTAGAAGGCCTGGAAGCGGGTGTAGCCGTCGATCAGTGCCGCTTCCTCATATTCACGCGGGATTTCATCGATGAACCCCTTTAGCAGCCAGACCGACAGCGACAGGTTGACGGCCGTGTAAAGCAAGATCATGCCGAGATGCGTGTCCGAAAGTCCGAGCTGACGGAACATCAGGTAGATCGGGATTGCGACCGCGATCGGCGGCATCATGCGGGTCGACAGGATGAAGAACAGGAGATCATCCTTAAGTGGCACCTTGAAGCGGCTAAAGGCATAGGCCGCCAGCGTTCCCAAGAAGATCGACAGGAATGTCGAGCCGAAGCCGATGATGACCGAATTCAGGAACCGTTGCCCGAAGCGCGACGGACCCGAGATGATCATACCCCTTTCCCGGGTGATCTTGTCATACCAGGTGGTGGGTGCCGGCAGCTTGGCCAGGTCCTCCGCCGAGGGGCGCGACTGCGTGGTGAAGAGGTTCACATAACCTTCAAGCGTCGGCTGGAAGACGACCTTCGGCGGATAGCTGATCGAATCCGGGCCGGACTTGAAGCTCGTGGAGATGATCCAGAGCAGCGGGAGCAGCGTGATCACCGCGTAAAGTCCGACCAGAATGCCTGCAATCCACTTCGAGGCGGGCGACGGTTCGGTGACGGAATGGGCGCTCATCGTTCCTTAACCTTGTTCAGTGCCTTCACGTAGATGGAGGCGAGGCCGAATACCGTGACGAACAGGACAATGGCATAGGCGCTGGAATAGCCGGTCCGCCATTTCTCGAAGGCTTCGCGTTTCAGGTCGATCGAGGCGAGCAGTGTCTCGTCCCCCGGGCCGCCGCCGGTGAGAAGGACCACGAGGTCGAACATCCGGAAATTCTCGATGCCGCGGAACAGGACCGCGAGCATGAGGAACGGCAGTGCCATCGGCAGCGTGATCGTCCAGAATTGCCGCCACTTCGATGCGCGGTCGACTTCGGCTGCCTCATAGATGTAGTCGGGGATTGAGCGCAGACCGGCCAGGCAGATCAGCATGACGAAGGGCGTCCACATCCAGGTGTCGACGATGACGATCGCCCAGCGCGCCCAGCCGCCCGGGCCAAGCATCGAGAAACTGTCGGCCGGAATGCCGGTCAGGAATTCGACGGCGTAGTTCACGAGGCCGATCTGCGGCTGGTAGAGGAAGGTCCAGAAGTTTCCGACCACGGCGGGCGAAAGCATCATCGGAATGACGATCAATGTCGTCACCAGGTCGTTTCCCTTGAACTTGCGGTTGATCAGCCATGCCAGGGTGAAGCCGATCAGCACCTGGAAGAAGATCGTCCAGATGAGGAAATGGGCGGTCGTCTGCATGTTCGCCCAGGTGTCGGCGTCCGTCAGGATGCGCGTGTAGTTGCGCAATCCGACCCATTTCACTTCCGCATTCGGCTTGTTCGCGGCGAAGTTCGTGAAGGACAGGCGGATGGTCCAGATCAGCGGAAATATGTTGACCGACAGAAGCAGGAAGATCGTGGGTGCCACGAAGATCCAGGCAATGGCCCTGTCGCTCAGTCCCCGGATGCGTTTTGCGACCGGTTTTGGCGTAGCGCGGGCGAGGCGGTCTGCGGGGGTATCGGTCATCGTCCGGATCCGTGTGGCGTTTCCAAAGGGCGGCCGCGCACTGTACCTTGTCCCTTGAGGCAACGAGGCAAAGTTCGGGTTGTGCCGGCGTGTGGTGTAAAAGGTTGGTGCCGGCGGCAACGCTGGCTTTGGCAGGCCTCCCCCGGCATTGCCGGGGGAGAGATTGGGGGAACGGCCTCCGGACACTAGGTCCGGGAGCCAAGCTCTTCTTCTGTCAGAGCTTGCCTTCGTCCTCGAAGGTTTCCGTCCAGTCGGCGATCAGCCCGTCCAGCGCTTCTTTGGCTGTGCCGTTGCCAGCCACGACATAGTCGTGGAACCGCTTCTGCGATGCCTGGAGGAGCGAGGCATAGGACGGCTCTGCCCAGAAGTCCTTCACGATCGCCATGCTGTCGAGGAAGGTCTGTGCATAGGGCTGGCTCTTGGCGAAGTTCGGGTCTTCGACCACGGCGCTAAGGCACGAGAAGCCGCCCATGGACCACCACTTGTCCTGTACATCCTTCTGGGCGAACCATTTGATGTAGGCGAGTGCGCCGTCCATGTTGTCGGTGTTGGCGACGACCGAAATGCCCTGGCCGCCGAGCTGGGCGAACTTCTCGCCGCCGGGGCCTGCGGGATTGACGAGATAGCCGGTCTTGCCGCCGCCGACATTCGGATCCGCCTCGAACCCCGGCCAGGTGAAGGCGAAGTTCATCTGCATGGCGACCTGACCCGACTTGTAGGCGTCGATGCCTTCGCCCATGTAGGTGTTGGACGTGCCCGGCGCGACGCAGCAGTCATAGAGCGACTTGTAGAATTCGAGGCCCTTCACGGCGCCTTCCGAATTGACGAAGTCTTCCATTTCATAGGGCTTTTCCGGATTGTCGTATTTGAAGCCGTAGCTGTAGAGCACGTCCATCACGCCCATCGTGATGCCTTCCGAGCCACGCTCGGTATAGATCGAGGCGCCGTAGACCGTCTTGCCGTCGATCTCGCGGCCCTGGAAGAATTCGGTGACCTGCTTCAGTTCGTCGAAGGTGGCCGGCGGCGTCAGGTCACGACCGAACTTTTCCTTGAAGGCTGTCTGAATTTCCGGGCGTTCGAACCAGTCCTTGCGGTAGGTCCAGCCAACCACGTCGCCAAAGGCGGGCAGCGACCAGTAGTTCGGGGTGTTCTTCGGCCATTCGGAATAGCCCGTGACGGTTGCCGGTACGAAGGCATCCATCTTGATGCCTTCCTTGTCGAAGAACTCGTTGAGCTTCACATACCAGCCGTTCTCGGCGGCGCCGCCGATCCACTGGCTGTCGCCGATCATCAGATCGCAGAGCTTGCCGCCCGAGTTGAGTTCATTGAGCATGCGGTCGGCGAAGTTCGGCCACGGTACGAACTCGAATTTCATCTTGATGCCGGACGACGCCTCGAAGCCCTTGCTCAGTTCGACGAGTGCGTTTGCCGGGTCCCATGCGGCCCAGCAGAGCGTCAGTTCCTTTTCGTCGGCATGCGCCATCACCGTGCCGAAACTCATCGAACAGGCGACCGTTCCGGCAGCAAGCAGGCCTTTCATGTAAAGCGATTTCATCATGTCATCCTCCCAGCGCCGTCCGGACTCCTACGGATGGCGAAACGCCCTTGCGGGCCACATGCCGGCTCCGGACCTGATCTCTGGCCGGCCTCCTCCAGCGGAACGGGCTGCAGTGAATGCATCTCCCCCCGAACCGAGATGGAAGCTAATTGATGTGCGCACCTCAAGGCAAGCAATTTTTGAGGTGCGCACATCAATTCTTGCGTTTGGTGCCATTTTGAAGGAAAGCTCTGGACGGCGGAAATCAACAGGAAGGCTTCATGCGTCCAACAGCGAAAGATCTGGCCGAGGCTGCAGGCGTCAGCCTTGCGACCGTCGACCGCGTCTTGAACGACCGGCCGAACGTAAGTCCCAAGGCCGCGCGGCTGGTCAATGACGCAATCGAGCGGATCGGCTTTATCCGAAATCCGGCTGCTGTCAGCCTTGCCCGCAACAAGGTCTACCGCTTCCTCTTCCTGCTGCCGGCGAGCGGCGATCTCTACCTTAAGGAACTGCTCCGTCATGTTGAAGAGTTGACGGGTGCGCTCAAGGGCGACCTTACCGAGATCGCGTATCGCCAGATCGGTGTCGACGATGCGCATGGTGTGGCGAAGCTTCTTTCCAGCCTCGACAAGGAGACGGTTGACGGCGTGGCTGTCATGGCGCCTGAATCGCCTCAGGTGCGCGACGCCATGGCGCGGCTTCTGGAGCGCAACATCAAGGTGGTGCAATTCCTGTCCGGTCAGGAAAAGCTGCCAGAGGCTGATTTCGTCGGCATCGACAACTTTGCGGCGGGTGCGACCGCGGGCAAGCTGATGGGCATGCTGGCGGGGCCGCAGCCGGGAAAGGTCATGGTGATCGCGGAGACCATGCAGTCGCTGGACAGCATCCAGCGCCGCCTAGGCTTCGACCATGTGATCAACAGTGCCTTTCCGCATCTGACCTGTCTGCCGTCCATTGAAACCCATGCCGACGAGGCAAGGAGCCGGCAGGTGATGGCCCGCGTGCTGGCCGGCAATCGCGACGTCTCTGGCATCTATGTGTTGAGCTCAGAGGCTCGCGTGCCGATACTGGCTGCCGCCGGAAACGTCGAGCTCGGGGGCATCGCCGTGGTCGTGCACGAGCGAACGCCCTTTACCGAACAGGCGCTTCGGGACGACCGTATCGATGCGGTGATCGCACAAGATCCGGGCCATGCGGTGCGCAGCGCAATTCGCATCATGCGCGCCCGCGCAGATGCCCGCGAGCCGCTCGCCGCACAGGAAAAGATCCGCATTGAGATTTTGCTCAAGGAAAACCTTTGAGCCATGTGGAGGGTTGGTGAGGGGCGCCGCCGCTCAGCGGCTTTGAAGTCAGCCGAGGGGGGCAGGAAACAACCTCTGCGGCGAGGATGTGCCGGGACCGGCTCAGCTTCCAGGTTCTGGTCTGTTCGTTTTTGGTTGGTGGCTAACGCGGCGAACCTCCACACCGAGGCACCTCTTCCCGTGTGATGCCTATAACAGGACAATCGCTTGTGGGACGTCCGGCCATCGCATCATATGAGCAGATGGCCGGACGAGTGTTCAGGCAGCTTAGCTTGCCGCAGAAATATGCGTCTGCTCCATGTCTTCGCTGGCGTGCTGACGCAGCGGCCTATTTCCGGCAAGCAAGCGTGCCAGCAGATAGAAGACCGGCGTCATGAAGATGCCGAACAGCGTGACGCCGATCATGCCTGAGAAGACGGCGACACCCATGGCGGAGCGCATCTCCGCACCCGCACCGGTCGATACGACAAGCGGGATCACGCCCATGATGAAGGCCATCGAGGTCATCAGGATCGGTCGAAGGCGCAGACGGCTGGCTTCTATCGCTGCCTGGAACGGCGTCCGGCCCTCGAATTCGAGCTCTCGCGCGAATTCGACGATCAGGATCGCGTTCTTGGCAGACAGGCCGACCAGGACGACCAGGCCGATCTGCGTGAAGATGTTGTTGTCCCCGCCCGTGTACCAGACACCCACCAGAGCCGCGAGCACGCCCATTGGCACGATCATGATGATCGACAGCGGCAGGGTCAGGCTCTCGTATTGCGCCGCCAACACCAAATAGACGAGCAGGAGTGCAAGCGGGAATACGATGATGCTCGAATTGCCGGCCAGGATCTGCTGGTAGGTCAGGTCCGTCCATTCGAAATCGATGCCGGCGGGCATGGTTTCCTCCAGGATTTTTTCCATTGCCACCTGGGCCTGGCCTGAGGAAAAGCCAGGGGCGGGGCCACCGTTGATATCGGCGGCCAGGAAGCCGTTGTAACGCGTGGTGCGTTCCGGCCCCGTTGACGTTTCGACCTTCAGGAGCGCGGAGAGCGGGATCATCTCGCCGCTGGCCGAGCGCACCTTCAACTGGCCAATGTCTTCCGGTTTAGCGCGATACTGGGCATCGGCCTGGACGCGCACGCTGTAGGTGCGGCCAAAGGCGTTGAAGTCGTTAACATAGAGCGAGCCCAGATAGATCTGCAGGGTCTGGAAGACGTCAGTCACAGAGACGCCGAGCTGCTGTGCCTTGACCCGGTCCAGATCGGCAAACAACTGCGGAACGTTGACCTGGAAGCTTGAGAAAATGCCTGCAAGCTCTGGCGTCTGGTAGGCTTTGGCGAGGACTGCCTTCGTCGTTTCGTCGAGCGTCTCATAGCCAAAGCCGGCCCGGTCCTCGATCTGCAGTTTGAAGCCGCCGGTCGAGCCGAGGCCGTTCACGGGTGGCGGCGGGAACATGGCGATGAAGGCGCCATCGATGGCCGCAAATTTTTGATTAAGTGCCATGGCGATCGCGCCACCGGATAGGGACGGATCTTGGCGCTCCTCGAAATCGTCGAGAACGGCAAAGACGATCCCGGCATTAGAGCCGATGGTGAAGCCGTTGATCGACAGGCCCGGGAAGGCGAGCGCATTTTTCACGCCCGGCTCCTGCAAGGCGATGTCGCTCATTCGGCGGATGACCTCTTCCGTGCGGTCGAGCGTTGCGCCATCCGGCAATTGGGCAAAACCGATGAGGTACTGCTTGTCCTGTGCTGGCACGAAACCGCCGGGTACCGTGGTGAACATGCCGTATGTTGCGGCGACCAGCGCGAGGTAGATCACCATCACCAGGCTCTTGCGCCCAAGCAGGCCGCCGACCGTGCGGCCATAGCCGTTGGATGCGGCACCAAAGGCGCGGTTGAAGCCCCGGAAGAACCAGCCAAGCAGGCTGTCCATGATGCGGGTGAGCCGGTCCTTCGGCGCGTGATGGTCCTTGAGCAGCAGAGCCGCCAGCGCTGGCGAAAGGGTCAGCGAATTGATCGCGGATATGACCGTCGATATCGCAATCGTCAGGGCGAACTGACGATAGAACTGGCCGGAAAGGCCGGTGATGAAGGCGAGCGGCACGAAAACCGCAACGAGCACCAGGGCAATCGCGATGATTGGTCCTGAGACTTCTCTCATGGCGCGGTACGTGGCCTCGCGGGGGGAGAGCCCGTTTTCGATGTTGCGTTCGACATTCTCCACGACGACGATCGCGTCATCCACCACGATCCCGATTGCAAGCACCAGACCGAACAGGGTCAGGGCGTTGATCGAGAAGCCGAAGGCATACATGACCGCGAAGGTGCCGATGATCGAGACGGGGACAGCGATCAAGGGGATGATCGAGGCACGCCAGGTCTGCAGGAACAGGATTACCACGAGCACGACGAGCGCAATCGCCTCGAGAAGCGTATCGACGACCTTGTCGATCGAGGCACGCACGAATTCTGTCGTGTCGTAGACAATCTCGAAGCGCACGCCGTCAGGCATCGCCTGCTGCAGATCGGCCATCGTCTGCTGCACGGCATCGGATATGGCAATGGCGTTGGAGCCAGGCGCCTGGAAGATCGGAATGGCGACGGCCGGCTCACCGTCGAGAAGCGAGCGCAGCGCGTATTCCGCGGCCCCCAGTTCGATGCGTGCCAGATCGGCAAGCCGGGTGATCTCGCCGTTCGGGCCGGACTTCACGACGATTGCACCGAATTCTTCCGGAGTCTGAAGGCGGCCCCGTGCATTGATGTTCAATTGCAGATCGACGCCTTCAAGCGACGGCGAAGCGCCGATCGTGCCGGCGGCGGCCTGGACGTTCTGCTGGGCGATGGCGCTGGTGATGTCGCTTGCGGCCAGGCCATGTTCCGCCACCTTTTGCGGATCGAGCCAGATACGCATGGAATAGTCGCCGGCACCGAAGACCTGAACCTGGCCGACGCCTTCGATACGGGCCAGCCTGTCCTTGACGTTCAGCGTCGCGTAATTGCGCAGATAGGTCAGGTCGTAGCGATCAGCGGTCGAGACGAGATGCACCACCATCATCAGATCGGGCGAGCTCTTGACTGTCGTTACACCGAGCGCCCGGACTTCTGCCGGCAGTCGCGGCTCGGCCTGGGCGACGCGGTTCTGCACCAGCTGCTGAGCCTTGTCCGGATCGGTGCCGAGACGGAAGGTGACGGTGAGGGTAAGCACGCCGTCCGAGGTCGCCTGGCTCGACATGTAGAGCATGTTCTCGACGCCGTTGATCTGCTCTTCCAGTGGCGTTGCCACCGTTTGCGAAATCACGGTCGGGTTGGCGCCCGGATAGACGGCACGCACGACGACAGACGGCGGCACGACCTCTGGATATTCCGAAATCGGAAGGGCCCTGAGGCCAATCAGGCCAGCGACAAGAATGAGGATCGAAAGCACGGCAGCAAAGACCGGCCGGTCGACGAAAAAGCGGGAGAAATTCATCTGAGGCCCCATAAGGCAGACAAGGGAGGAGCGATCCCGCAACGAGGATTGCGGGAGGCGACTTAGGTTTGATGTGTGGAGCCGAGGTGCTGGCGCAGCGCTATGCCGACGGCATGGAGTGCGCCGCTGCCGGCACCCGGCGGATCAGTTCTTCAACGCCGTCTGTTCCTGGGGTGCGACCACTGCTCCGGGACGAATGCGCTGCAGGCCGCTGACGACAATGCGGTCTCCGGCTTCCAAGCCCGTTTCGACGATGCGCTGGCCATCGACTGCGGCCCCCAATTCGATCTGCCGATAGCTGACCGTGTTGTCGGCTGCGACGACGAAGACGAATTTCTTGTCCTGGTCAGTGCCCACGGCGCGTTCGCTGATCGTCAGGCGCTCTTGCGCTTCTGCCTGGCCCAGCCGAATGCGGGCGAACTGGCCGGGGATGAGGCGACCGCCGGGGTTGTCGAAAACGGCGCGAACGCGGATCGTTCCTGTCGATGCGTCGATCTCGTTGTTGATCAGCTGCAGGCGCCCTGGGATGGGTGCTGCATCGGCGCTTGCGTCCGCTTCCACTGGGATCTGCTCCAAAAGCAGGCCCGCATCATTGGCCGGCAGCGTGGAGAGTACCTCGCGCAGATGGTCTTCATCGATGGTGAAGCTTGCATAGATCGGGTCGACTGAGACGAGGGTGACGAGCGATGGAGATGACGGGCCGGCAGCGACGAGGTTGCCGACCGTGACATCGAGGGTGCCGATGCGGCCTGCAATCGGGGCTCGGATTTCGGTGTAGGCAAGATCGAGTTCGGCGAGCTTCAGGGCTGCCTTTGCAGACTGGAGCTCAGCCTCGGTCGAGGCTTTTGTACTCTTTCGCTGTGCGACTTCGCTCTCGGAAATCGTGTTGCGGGCAAGCAGAGCCGTGCCGCGATCGAGTTCGGTTGTCGCGAGGGTCAGTCTCGCTTCGGCCGATGCGACGGCCCCGCGAGCGCGGTCAACGACGGCGCGGTAGGGTTCTGGGTCAATCGTGAACAGGAGATCGCCCTGATTGACGAGCCCGCCTTCGCGGAAGTGCACCGCCTGGATGGCGCCGGCGACGCGCGACCTGAGTTCGACCCTGTCTACCGCCTCGAAGCGTCCGGAGACTTCGCGCCAGACATGCACCGGACGTGGCTGGACCGTGGTCACCGTCACCGGCACGGCTGGCGGTGCAGCTGCAACCTCGGTCGAGGCCGCCTGTGCGTCCCGGGAGGGTTCAAAGTAAAACACGGCGCCGGTTACTGCCAAAGCAGTTGCCATCGCAGAACCCCACAGGGCTGCGCTCCTGATCCTTGCGGTCATGATCGTCTCCTTCGGTTCGCCTTGAACCGCTATATGTTGGGAGCGGGCTTGAGACCCGCCGTCAGACTGGCAGTTCTTCGAGGAACTGCGAAAATTCGGTCGAGAAGTGCGAATGCCATTCGCCAACCTTGCCGTCATAGATGCCGGTCCAGCCGAGGTTGTCGGGTAGGGACCGGGTTTTTACGGGTACGCCTGCTGTTCGCAGCCGTTCCGCATAGTCTAGGCTTTCGTCGCGCAGCGGATCGTCATCCGATGTTACGACAAGTGCCGGTGCCACACCCGTCAGCCGTGAGCAGAGGCACGGTGCGGCATAGGGATGTTGGCCGTAGCAGGCGAGGGCCAGGTATTGACCCCAACCGTCCGCCCAACGCTCCCGCAGACCGATATCGTCCGCCCGGCGAAACGACACCGTCACCATGCGGGGATCCAGCATGGGAGACAGGAGAACCTGCCCCGCGAGCTCGCCCGGCATTGCGTCACGTGCCTTAAGGGCCAGGCTCGCAGCCACGTTTCCACCGGCTTCGTCTCCGGCGACCAGCACCGGAGAACGGAGATTCGCGAAACGCTTCCGCTTGGCGAACAGATATTTCAAGGCTTCGAACCCGCGCTCCAGGGTTCCGGGAAACCTGTTTTGCGACGGTCCGCCGCAATCGGCCTCGACCACCAGTGCTCCAGCTGCCGCCATGGCCAAGGCGGCAGGGGCATCGGTCGATCGCGCCGGTGCCGACCCGAAGGCGTGACCAGACAGGTAGAGGACCAGCGGTCGGGGCTTGCCCTTGCCGCATCCCTCGTAGATGCGGAACGGCAGGGGAAACCGCGTTTCTGCGTCCTCGGCCTTTTGCCAAATCCTGGTCATGGATCTGCTCGGTGCCTCTGGAAATGGCTTTCGTTCATGACCTATTTATAGTATTGTCCTGTCATTGCGCACAAGGCATCCATTTCTGAGAGCTATGTTCCAGTATACGGAATAATGAGCCTCTTTTATAAGGTGTACCGAAATCATGGATCAGCTATCGGCCATGCGCGTCTTCACCAGGGTGGTCGAGACCGGCAATTTCTCCAAGGCGGCGACGTCCCTCAAGATGCCCAAGACCACGGTCACGACCGCAGTCCAGGCTCTGGAAGCGCATCTCGCGACGAAGCTTCTCAATCGGACGACCCGTCGGGTGGTGGTGACGACCGATGGGGCGCTCTACTATGAACGGGCCGCGCGGATCCTGTCCGAACTGGACGAACTCGACGGCAGCCTCTCCAGCTCCCAGGCGCAGCCATCTGGCAAGGTGCGCGTTGCCTTATCCGGGGCTTTTGCGGACCGCATCATCATGCCGGCGCTCTGTGACTTCCACACGCGCTACCCGAAAATCCAGCTGGAGTTCGACATCGGCGACCGGATCGTCGACTACGTTGCCGAGAACATCGACTGTGCGCTGAGGGCCGGGACACCGACCGACCAATCGCTCGTCGCCCGCAAGGTGGCGGATCTCGAACTGCGGACCTATGCCGCACCACTCTATCTCGAACGCATGGGCATTCCCCGGCATCCACGCGATCTCGACAACGGACATTTCGGTGTCGGCTACATGAAGGCCTATGAGGGCCGCGTTTTTCCGATGGAGTTCCGGCGGGGAGAAGAGAAGGTCGAGGTCAGGCTCGACTACGTGATTTCGGTCAACGAGTTTCGAAGCTACATGGCCGCGGCCGTTGCCGGCATCGGTGTCGCTCAGGCGATTGCCTTTACCGTTCGGGACTATGTGGATCGGGGTGAACTCGTCGAGATCCTGACCGATTGGCCGCGGGATCCGATCCCGCTCTATATCGTCTATCCGCAGACACGACACTTAAGCAACAAGGTCCGCGTCTTCGTCGACTGGTTGGCCAAGAAGCTGCAAGAGGCCCAGCATTGCGAGACAAAGGCGCATTTATTGGCTGCAGGAGCGGATGCCTAAGAGGTCAGGGGTTACTCACTGACTTTGTCACCTGCCTGCAAGAAGGCCGCCGTTTGGCGACGGGCTAACGCTGGAGCTTTTGACCAAGGCCTATATCTTAGGCCTTGGTGTATCGTGCGACTGGTCATAGGGCCTCAAACCTGTGCCCTTAGAGTCTTAAGGCCTCAATATCCCAGAGCAATCCCGTCCTTGCGGGATTCCGACGCGCCCGTCAGGGTGCCGTTCTCCCAGTCGATGCGCACGACCTGTGCGCCGCCGATCGGGTCTTCGGCGGGGACGATTTCGAAGCCCCGGCGGGTCAGTTCGGCCACGGTCTCCGCTGAGACAGTGTGTTCGGCTTCAACGCGCGGGACCTTGCCGCCGACGGGGATCAGGCGCGGCAGGTCGATCGCATCCTGCATGTCCATGTCGTAGTCGACCACTTTCGAGATCAGATGGGCGTGGCCCATGGCCTGGTAATAGCCACCCATCACGCCGAAGGACATTTCCGTGCGGCCGTCGCGTGTCACCATGCCGGGAATGATGGTGTGCAGCGGTCGCTTTTCCGATGCGATCATGTTGGGATGGCCGCGCTTCAGCGAGAAGCTCTGGCCGCGATTGTGCAGGATGACGCCCGAGTTCGGCGCCACAAGGCCGGTGCCGAAGCTGTCGAAGATCGAGTTGATGAAGCTGACGGCGTTTCTGTCTTCGTCGACGATCGAGATATAGACGGTGTCGCGATGCAGCGGCATCTCGAAATCAGGCAGTTCAGTCAGCGCCCGGGTCAGGTCGATTTTTTCGGCCAGTCCCCGCGCGAAGTCGGCTGAAAGGAGTTCGTCGATCGGCACATCGGCCTTGGCCGGATCGGCGATCCAGGCGTCGCGCGCGGCATAGGAGAGGCGAGTGGCTTCGATTTCCAGATGCAGCCGATCGGTGGAGTGTGGTTCCAGTGTGTTGTCGAAGCAGGAGAGGATGTTGAGGATCAGCAGCGCAATGATGCCCTGGCCGTTCGGGGGACATTCGTGGACGGTGTAGCCGCGGAAGGTGGTGGTCACTGGGGTCACGTATTCGCCCTGGGCCTCTGCAAAATCCTCCAGCGTGTGGAGGCCGCCATGGGCGTTGAGATGCGATACTATGTCTTCGGCGACAGATCCCTTGTAGAAGCCGTCGCGGCCTTCAGCGGCAATCTTGCGGAGCGTTGCGGCAAGCTTCGGCTGGTGGTGCGTTTCGCCGATGCGCGGTGCGCGGCCGCCGGGCAAGAAGACCTCGGCTGCTGCCTTGTCTGCGGCGAGAAGCTCCTCTTCCTTCTTCCAGTCGCGGTGGACGCGCGGCGAGATCGCATAGCCTTCCTCGGCGTAGCGAATGGCGGGTGCGAGAACCTCGGCCAAGGGCAGGCGTCCGTGGTCGGCATGCAGGCGGGTCCAGGCGCCGATGGCGCCGGGGATGGTGACGGCTGAGGGTGACTGGCGCGGGACTTCGGTCAAGCCGCGCTCTTCGAACCAGTCGATCGTCAGCGCCTTCGGCGTGCGGCCGGAGCCGTTATAGGCGATGACTTCGGCGCCGCCCTTCGGTGCATAGAGCGCAAAGCAGTCGCCGCCGATCCCCGTCGAGCCCGGTTCCACGACGCATTGCACGGCGCAGGCGGCAATCGCTGCATCCATTGCATTGCCACCGGCCTGCAGGATGTTGATGGCGGTCAGTGTGGCATAGGGGTGGGAGGTCGCGGCCATGGCCTTGGCCGCAACAGCCACCGATCGCGTCGGCTTCTCGAAATTGCGCATCCTTGTCAGTCTCCTCGTATTCTCTTGTGCCACGGCTTCAGCCGCGGGATCTGTATGGTGTCATGCGGATCTCCAGGAAGGCTAGTGCCCGGACGATCAGGAAGTTGATGAAAAGATAGATGGCGCCTGCCGCGATAAAGACTTCGATCGCGCGGTAGCTCTGGGAAATGAGGCCCTGGGCGATGCCCGTCACCTCCATCAACGTGATGATCGAGGCCAGCGAGGTGCCTTTCACCATCAGTATGATTTCGTTGCCATAGGCAGGAATCGCCTGACGCAGCGCGATTGGCAGGATGACGAGGCGAAGCGTCAGGACGCGCGACATGCCGAGCGCCTGGGCTGCTTCGCCGAGGCCACGCGGAACGTTCTTGATCGCGCCGCGCAGGATCTCGCTGCCATAGGCGGCGGTGTTCAGCGTAAGCGCAAGGATAGCGCACCAATAGGGTTCGCGAAACAGACCCCAGAGGCCTATGGCCTGTAGCGAGGGGCGGAACTGGCCGAGCCCGTAATAGATCAGGAAGATCTGGACGAGCAGCGGCGTGCCACGGAAGACGGCGACAAAGGTTCTGATGGGCCAGACGACGCACCGGTGTTCGCCCTGCTGGGCGAGGGCCAGCAGAAGCGCCAGGACAAAGCCGAACAGGATCGACGTGCCGGCCAATTGCAGTGTCAAAGGCACGCCGGAGAGAAGCTTCGGAATGATTTCGAGGAAGAAGCCGATGTCGATCATCGATGCATGATCCCCCGGGATGTGCGTGTCTCGGCGATGCGGAAGACCTGGCCGGTGATGACGGCGATGACGAAGTACAGGCCGGCGGCGGCGAGATAGAACAGGAAGGGTTCCCGCGTGGAGCCGGCACCGATCTGGGCCTGGCGCATCAGTTCGATGAGGCCGATGACGGAGATCAGGGCGGAATCCTTGAGCACCAGCTGCCAGACATTGCTGAGGCCCGGGATCGCGTGGCGCAAGAGTTGGGGAATGATGATGAGGCGCAGCATCTGCAGGCGCGACAGCGCCAAGGCTTTCGCCGCGTCGAACTGCCCGCGTTCGACCGCGAGATAGGCGCCGCGATAGACCTCGGCCTGATAGGCGCCCGAAATGATGCCGATCGCAATGACACCTGTTGCAAGCGAGGGCAGGCCGACGAAGCCATCCGAGCCGAAGCTCTTGGCGATTGCGGTAAGAGCAACGCTGCCGCCGTAATAAAAGAGGTAGATCGTCAGAAGATCAGGAATACCACGAAAGACGGTGCCGTAGGCTGCGGCCAGGGATCTCGGGAGCCGTTTCGATGACAGGGCGCCGCTCGCGCCCAGGGCACCAAAGAGGGCTCCAAGCAGAAAGCCCATCACCGACAGCAGCAGGGTCATGGCGGCCGCACCAAGAAGGGCCATGCCCCAGCCGCCTTCGGCGAAACCGAGCAGATGCAGTTTTTCAAGCATGCGGGCGAACCCCTTTGTGGCATTCCTGCAGCCGGAATTGTGCGAACTCCGGCTGCAGTCGGTTCGCCGTGGTTACTTGACCGGGGTGACGTCGGTGCCGACCCATTTCTCGGAAATGCGCTTGATCGTGCCATCGGCAATGGCGGAGTCGATCGCGGCGTTCAGCATGTCCTTGAGCTTGGTGTCTTCCTTGCGCAGGCCAGCCCCCGTGCCGAGGCCGAAAACGCCGCCGACGAAGCCCGGGCCGGCGATCGCGTAATCTGCGAATTCCGGCTTAGCGAGCGTGGCCGCAAGCGCCGTCTGCTGGGCAAAGAGCGCGTCGATGCGGCCGGCGGCCAAGTCAAGATCGTGCTGTTCGGTCGTCTTGTATTCGCGGATCTCGACGGTGTCGCCGAAGTATTTCTTGACGAAGTCAAGATTGGTGGTGGCTGCCTGTACGCCGACGATCTTGCCCTTGAGGAGCGGCTTCAGCTTGTCGATGGCGGCGATCGAAGTTGCTTCATCCTCCAGCTTGAACTTTTCAGCAGAGACACCGAGCTTGCCGAGGTCACTGTCCTTGGCGACGGCAAAGCCTGAGGGATCGACGGCGTAAGGCTGGGTGAAGTCGATGGTTTCCAGGCGCTTCGGCGTGATGAACATGCTCGCCATGATGACATCGAACTTGCCGACGGTGAGCGAGGGAATAAGGCCGTCCCAATCCTGGGCAACGATCTCGCAGGTGACCTTCATGCGGGCGCAGAGATCGTTTGCCAGTTCGACCTCAAGGCCGTCGAGCTTGCCGTCTGCCGTGGTGAAGTTCCAGGGCGCATAGGCGCCTTCGGTCGCGATCTTGATCGGTTTCGACGCATCTTGGGCCAAAACCGGCTGGGTGAATGCAAGTGTGGTGAAGACAGCCGCAAGCGCTGCCATGCGATGGATCGTCATGACTTTTCCTCTTCGTTGTTGTGCCGTGGAAAACGGCGGTTCCCCGTCCGTGCCGGATGTTCCCCCCGGCTACGGACATATCTTCAGGCTGGGCTCAAGGCCGCCCGGGACTGGCGTAATCGGCAAGCATGGATGCCGTTTCGATGATGTGCTCCTGCATGACCGCCTCGGCATGGCGGGCATCGCCAGACCGCAAGGCGTCGATCAATTTCTGATGTTCTTCACGGGCCGAGAGCGGCTTGTCGACATAATCGAACCAGATGCGCATGTAGGGCTCGATCGCCACATGCAGCGCGTTGATCTGGCGGATCAGCTTCGGGCGACCACTCAGGTTGTAGATGAGCGCGTGAAATTCCTGATGGCGCAGGACCCAGTCGCTGCTGCCCGATTGTCCGGCGCGTTCCATGCGCTCCAGCAGCCGCTCCAGCTCCTCGAAGGTTTCGGAATTCATCCGGGGCGTCGCGAGGCGAACAGCCAGGCCCTCAAGCACGGAGCGAATTTCGAAGGTTTCATGGATTTCGTCGAGCGTCAGTCCGGCGACGACGCAGCCACGATTGGGGCGCAGCGTCACCAAACCATCGGCCGCCAGCCGCCGAAAGGCCTCCCGAACCGGCATGCGGCTCATGCCGATCTCGGCTGCGATCTCTTCAGGGATCAGTCGCTCGCCCGGCTTGTAGCGACCGACGCGCAGGGCGCGTTGCAGGTGGAGATAGGCCTCCTGCTCGGCCGTGGAGGCAAGATGCGCCGTGGCGGCGGTCGAAATCGACATGTCTGGCTCACTGGATTTTTGTATCCACTTATCCAAACACCGCGTTAGAGAGCCGTCAAGCGCTTTTTGATCAAAAGCTACCGTGGGTCTCAGCGGGCGGGATGAAGGCCGTTTGCGACCCTTTCCCGGACAAGGCGGGTGAAGGCCGCGATCGTGTTGCGGTCTGCGCCGGGAGACGCCACGAGGATGAATTCGACATCCTCGATAGCTGGCAGGGCGGAAGGGGGCAGTTCCCGCAACCCCGATGGCGCGAGGTTGCGCGGCTGGACAAGGACGCCCATGCCGGCTCGGGCTGCTGCCGTCAGGCCGCTCAGGCTCTGGCAGGAGCAGACGATCCGCCAGGGTTGCCCGGCGCGTTCCAGCGCCTCCATCAGAAGTGTTCTCGTCAGGCTCGGTGGTGGAAAGACGATCAGCGGCAGGATGGGTTTTGCCAAGACCGCGTCCGGATCGGCTGCCAGCCAGACGAGCGGTTCGCGCAGGATCGGCTCACCACGCCGATCGCCAAGGCGCCGCTTTGCAAGGACCAGGTCGAGTTCGCCCTTGTCCTGCATGTCGGCGAGATCCTTGGAGAGCGCCACTGTCAGATGGAGTTCAACGGCAGGATAATCGGCGATGAAGTCCTGCAGGAGTAGCGGAAGTTGACCGGAGACCAGATCTTCGGAGATGCCGAGCCGCAATCGACCGCGTGGCTGGGCCGCCTCAAAGAGGGACGCCGTCTGCCGTTCGAGCGATAGAAGTTGGCGGGCATGCGGAAGAAGGGCTTCGCCGTCAGCCGTCAAACGCACGCCGTGGGTGTCGCGGTCAAGCAGCCGACGGCCGAGCACCTCTTCGAGGCGCTGCAGATGCTGACTTACGGTTGACTGCCGCAGGCCCAGTTTCTGGCTGGCATGGGTGAAGCTGGCGAGCTGGGCAATGGATACGAAACTGCGCAAGTGAACGAGGTCGAGCATATCACGTTTTCCGATGACTGTTATTTCTTGCATCGGGTTTGACGATAACTAGTCTTGGTCATCTGTCCAGATCGACCGGAGCCTCAGATGAAACGCTTCCTCCCAGATACTTTCACGCTGCTGCTCGTTGCCATGGTCGTGCTGGCAAGCCTTCTGCCGATCTCCGGAGAGCCTGCGGAATGGTTCGGCCTTGCGACCAATCTGGCGGTTGCTCTCTTGTTTTTCCTGCATGGCGCGCGCCTTTCGACCGATGTGGTTATCGCGGGCTTCCTGCACTGGCGACTTCAGAGCTTCATCCTTGCGGTCACCTTCGTGGTCTTTCCGCTGCTCGGTCTGCTGCTGGGCTTTCTGTCGCCCTGGCTCATCCCGCCGGCGCTCTATCTCGGCCTGCTGTATGTCTGCGTTTTGCCGTCAACGGTGCAGTCATCGATCGCGTTCACCTCGATTGCCGGTGGCAATGTGCCGGCCGCTATCTGTGCTGCTTCCGCGTCGAACATTCTCGGCATGTTTCTGACGCCGGCGCTTGTTGCGGTCCTCTTCTCGGCGGGCGGTCATGTCGGGGTGTCGCTGGACATGATCTGGAAGATCCTGCTGCAGCTTTTCTTGCCCTTCGTGCTTGGCCAGGTGTTGCAGCCTTTCATCGGCAACTGGATCCGGGCCCGCAAGTCGCTGCTTGCGCCCGTCGATCGCGGTTCGATCCTGATGGTCGTCTACCTCGCGTTTTCCAACGCCGTGATCGAGGGCATCTGGTCCAAGTTTTCGACTGCCGACCTTGCTTTGGTGATCGGCCTCGATATCGTCCTGCTTCTCGTCGTCCTGGGAATAACGGCCTTCGGCTCGAAGCTTTTCGGCTTCAGCCGGGAGGACCGAATTGCCGCGATCTTCTGTGGCTCGAAGAAAAGTCTGGCGAGCGGCGTGCCGATGGCTGGCGTTATCTTCGCCGGCCAGTCCGTCGGCGCGATCGTTCTACCGCTGATGCTCTTCCACCAGATCCAGCTGATGGTCTGCGCGTGGCTCGCGCGATGGATCGTCGCTCGAAAAGGTGACGCGGGGCAGGAGAGGATGGCTGCCGTCAATTGACAGCGCCAACTGATCTCGCTGATGTCCGGTTTGGATAGCCATGTGGGATCGGGCGGCTCTTGCGAGCCGCCCCGATCTTGTCTTGTCTGCGACTACTACTTCGAAAGCGTGGCCTTGATTTCTGACACGGCTTCGGATTCCATCTGGCCCACGGTCGTCACTTCTCCGTCGGTGATCTTCCAGAGGCGGAAGGGGCCGGTGATGTCGCCGTACTGGTCGAAGCTCACAGGGCCGATGACGCCTTCATATTTGATCGGCTTGCCGTCCTTGAGCAGGTCGAGCGCCTTCTCGAATTCCGCCTTGCCTGCGTAGATTGGCGTGCCGCCGGGTGCTGTGACTTCCGAAATCGCCGTCTTGATCGCGTCCTTGTCGGCCTTGCCAGCCTTGGCGATGGCCAGCGCCACGATGGCACCGGCATCGTAGGATCGGTCAGCTGCGGGAGCAGACGGTTCGATGCCACCGGAGAATTCGGCGTAGTTCGCGTTGAAGTATTCAGTCGAGGCCGTCGGCGTGGTTCCGGACGAGGTGCCATAGGCCTCGTTCAGATACTGTGGGCCGACGCTGGCGATGAAGTCCTTGGAATTCATTCCGTCATTGAACAGGAATTTCTGCACGCCGCCGCCGGAAATCCAGGCGCGGGCGATTGTCGCGCCGTCGACCGGTGTCGAGACGAGGTAGAGCGCATCCGGCTCGCCTTCCATGGCGACTGAGGCCTCGGAGGAATAGCTCGCCTGCTTCTCGTTGTAGGGGGTCGTGGAGGTGATCGTTCCGCCGAGCTTGGTATAGGCGGCGGTGAACTCCTGCATCAGATTATTGCCGAAGTCGTTGTTGACGTGAATGATGGCGATCTTCTTCATGCCCTGATCGAGCGCATATTTGGCTGCCGCCGTTCCCTGCAGCGCATCCGAGGTGATTGTGCGGAAGAAGACACCATTGGTCTTGCCCTCGCGGCCGAGTGCGGTCAGCGTCGGGGATGAAGATGCCGGAGACACCTGAACGACGCCTGCCGGAGCCGTAACGGAGGTGAGAATCGGGATCGAGACCGAGGAAATGATGCCGCCGATGATGACCGGCACCTTCTTGATGTTGACGAGCTGTGTGGCCTGGTCGACGGCGACGTTGCCCTGGCTCTGGCTGTCGCGGGTGTCCATGACCAGCTTGCAGCCGCCGACGCCACCTGCGTCGTTGAAGTCACGGAAGGCCATTTCAACGGACTTCGCGCCCGCCTTGCCATATTCGCCGGCAGGGCCCGTGAGCTCCATGACGACGCCGACGGTGATGTCGCATTCTTGCGCCGCGGCAGGTGCTGCACCGACCGCAATGCCCGCAAGCATGGTCGAAGCCAGGACGAGGCGTTTCATCTGATTTCCCTTGTTCATGTCATTCCCCTTTGTTGAGATTATATTTCATGATGCTGCCGTGACGCCCGGTGCGGTCCCGCTCGAGCGTATAGACGTCGCCTTCCAGTTCGCGTGCACCAGCGAGGGCGGCCTCGATCTCCGCAAGGTCTGCGTCTGACAGGACGACATTGGAAATGGCGAGGTTGGAGGCGAGGTGATCGCGATTGCGCGCGCCGACGATGACTGCCGTCACACCGGGCCGGCGGAGCATGGCGGCACTGGCAATCGTTGCGATGTCTGTTGCATGGCGGTCGGCCACTTTGCGAAGCGTCGACAGCAGTGCCTGGAACAGATCCCAGTCACCGAGATCGTCGATGATCAGCTTGTACTTGGTCAGCGAGCGGTTTTCGAGCGGATGCTCTGGTTCTGCCTTGCCGAGCCAGCGGTCGGAGAGGAAGCCGCCGGCGACCGTGCCGTAGCAGAACAGCGCGAAGTCGTGGCGAGTCGCCAGGTCGACCATGCGCTTTTCCGGGCGCCGGTCGAGCAGGGAATATTGCAGCTGCAGCGAGGTCAGCGGGATCCCGCCATCAAGGATGGCTGTCACATGGTCGCTGTCGAAATTGGTGGCGCTGATCTTGTCGATCCGCCCATCCTGCTGAAGCTCCTTCAGCCAGCCGAGCGTCTCCAGCCAGGCCGGCATCTCATAGTCCCACCAGTGAAACTGGACGACATCCAGCCGCTCCATGGCGAGCCGCTTGCGCGACGTGTCGATCACGCCTTCCACATAGGCCTTGGTGATCGTCGGCAGGACGCCGAGATCGGGCACGAACTTCGTGTGGACGCGGATGCGATCGAGCGCGGCCTGACCCTGCATGTCGCGGTAACGCAGCCGGAAGCGCCCGATCAGGTCTTCCACGCCGGTGTAAATGTCCGCGCAGTCGAAGGTGGTTATGCCAGCGTCGGCGAAGGCCATCATGTCTTCGATGGCCGTCTCGTCATCGATGGCGCCATGGCCACCGGCAAGCTGCCATCCGCCGCGAATGACGCGGGAGATCTCGTAACCGGGGGCGATCGAGATACGCTGCATGTTACTCTTTTCCTTCGAGGGGCACGGCTGTCGTGGCGGCATGGCTGAAACGGCGAAGGCCTGTGCGCCGAATTCGCAATCGGGTGGAGCAGTTGGGATCCGGACAGGCTATGTCCGCATCCGTCGTCATCCAGTCATGCGCATGGGTCGGGCGCTGCTTGGCGGCCAGCAAGGGAAGGACGGAGGCGAGGGAGTAAATCGATATTCCCTGTCCCGGTGGAAGATAGAGCATTTCGCCGTGCAGCTCGAAATAGTCACCGGGCTTGGCGCCGCAATAGACGGCCCCACCCTCCGGGATCACCACCTCGACACGCAGGTCAAAAAGCTCGAATGTGTCGTCGGTGCCGCTCATCGATGCTCTCCCTCACGCCGCTTCTTCGCCGGCGTCTAGACGCCCGCGCACGAGATCGAACGAGCGCCCGATATCATTGGAAAGCGCGTTCACCGCAGCCTGTTCATCGCGCGCTTCAAGGGCTTCGATCAGCGTCCAGTGGTGGTTCGTTGCGGCAAGGCCGCCTTGTTCGTCGTGGATATGGGCGGCGGCACGGACCACCGGGCCTGACTGGAGCCAGAGGCTTTCGACCATCGGGATCAACACACGGGAGGAGGCGGCGCGATAGATCTGGAAATGGAAGCGATGGTTGATTTCAGAGGTGATCGGGCCGACGTCCTGGCCATGCCGCTCGAAAGCTGCCTCGCAATCCCGGTTGATCTGTTTCAGGCTTTCGATGTCTTCCGCCGTCAGCCTGTCACAGGCGAGCGCCACCAGGCGCCCCTCGATCAGGATGCGGGCGCGTTCCAGGTCGTCGAGGCGTTCGCGGGTGATCAGCGGCACGCGGACGGAGCGATTGGGCAAGGCTTCCAGTGCCTGTTCGGAGACGAGCCGGCCCAGCGCTTCTCGCACCGGCATGGTGCTCGTCTTCAGCCGATCTGCCATGTCGACGATCCGCAGCATGTCGCCTGCGGCAAAGCCGCCGTTGATCAATGTGCGGCGCAGCTGGTCATAGACGCGATCCTGCAAGGTTTCCCGGCCGACAGGCGTGAGGAAGTCGTCCGATTGGCCAATCGTGTCCGTCATCCCGCCTCCAAGCCTCCCGGAAATATCGGTTGATTTTCGCGTCCACGTAAAGTTTGATCAAACATCACGGATCAAATCAAGGCTCATTTTTGAAGATGGCTGCCGCCCATTCCCAACCATCAGGATCGTTTCAGAGTGCCGCAGCACCGCCTGCTATCGAAGCGCGGCATCTGACGAAGCATTTCGATGGACTGACCGTGGTCTCCGACATGTCGCTTCAGCTTGCCCGGGGCGAGATCCTGGGCCTGATCGGCCCGAATGGTGCGGGCAAGACCACCATGTTCAATCTGCTGGCAGGCAGCCTGAAGCCCAGTTCTGGCGAGATTTGGGTCGAGGGGCGTGAAGTCTCGAGCCAAGCGCCGGAGCAGCGCATCGCCCATGGGGTCGCGCGGACCTTTCAGATTCCGCGGCCTTTTCTGGAAATGAGCGTGCTTGAGAACCTCCTGGTCGGCGCTCAGAAGCAGACGGGCGAAGGCCTGTTTGCCAATTTCCTAAAAGCTGGTCTGGTGCGCCGCGAAGAAAAGGCAGCACTTGAGAAAGCACATGCAATCCTGGAGTTCGTCACGCTTTCGCGGCTGGCCCATGAACCCGCGCGCGTGCTGTCCGGCGGGCAGCGCAAGCTTCTGGAACTCGCGCGCGTCCTGATGGCTGACCCGCAGGTGATCCTGCTCGATGAGCCGGCCGCGGGGGTGAACCCGGCTTTGCTCGAAGTGATCATGGAGCGGGTGATGGCGTTGAATGCCGAGGGCAAGTCCATTCTCCTCATCGAACACAACATGGACATGGTCTCGAGGCTGTGCTCGCGGGTGGTGGCCATGGCGCTCGGCAAGCTGCTTGCCGAGGGTGCGCCGGCTGATGTGGCCGCTAATCCCTCAGTCATCGAAGCCTATCTTGGCGGTGGTGCATGATCGACCCGGTTCTCAACACCTCGGCGCTGGTCGCGGGCTATGAGCCGGATCTTCCCATTGTTCGCGGCGTGGATTTTTCCGTCGCACAGGGTGAACTCGTCATCCTCTTGGGTCCGAATGGCGCTGGCAAATCCACGTTCGTCAAGGCGATTGCCGGCATGGTGCCGGTGCATTCCGGTCGGATTCATCTGGCAGGCCGGGACATCACGGATGTCGCTCCCCATCGCAAACTGGCCGAAGGTCTGGCCTTCGTGCCACAGACGGAGAATGTCTTTGCCAGCATGAGCATCCTGGAAAACCTCCAGATCGCCGTGGCTCTCCTGCCGAAATCGGAACGTAACTTTGCCATCGAGACGATGCTGACGCGCTTTCCGGATCTTGCCGTCAAGCCGAAGCGTCTGGCGGGCGCGCTCTCCGGCGGTCAGCGGCAGATGCTGGCCGTGGCGCGCGCCCTGGCGCTCAATCCACCGGTGCTCATCCTTGACGAACCATCCGCCGGTCTCTCGCCGAAAATCGTCGGTGAAGTCTTTTCCATGCTCAAGCGTATCAATGGCGAGGGCGTGACGATTGTTCTGGTCGAGCAGAACGTCAAGGCGGCCATGGCGATTGCCGATCGCGCCGTCATCCTGGCCGAAGGGCAGATCCGCCACGAGGGGACACCTGAGGATCTTGCTGATGATCCACTCATCGGCAAGATCTATCTGGGCACAACGGGGCGTGCAGCCAGTGAGGTGGCGCCATGAACCCGCAATTCCTGATGGATGGACTGATTGCAGGCGCGATTATCGGCCTGGGTGCAGTTGGTGTCACGCTCACCTATTCGATCCTGCGCTTCTCCAATTTTGCGCATGGTGAGCTTCTGTCCTGGGGCGCCTATCTCGCACTCGGTATCAGCAGCGCGCTGGGCGTATTGGCATCAGGGCTTACCACGCCGATTGGGCCGTTCTCCTTCGGTTGGTCGCTGCCGATCGCAGCGGTGCTGGCCATCGTATTGACGGGGCTCCTGGCGCTTGCCGTGGACGCCGCGCTGTTTTCGAGCTTCCGGCGGCGCGGCAGCGCGATCATCATCATGGTCATGGCAAGCTTCGGTGCGTCACTTGCGCTGCGCAGTCTGCTCGAATTTCTCTTTACCTCGAAGCCCGCCTATTTCAGCCAGGCGCTGCAGATTGCCATGAAGCTGGGGCTGGGTCTCAGAGCAACGCCGGACCAGCTGGCCATGCTGGCTGTCGCGCTGGTCTCTGTCATCACCGTTCATCTCGTCATGACGCGGACGGATATCGGCCGAGCCATGCGCGCGGTCAGCGAAAACCCCGGCCTTGCCGGTATCGCCGGCATCGATGTCCGCCGGGTCATCCGAACCGCCTGGTTCCTGGGCGCCGCACTTGCCTGCGTCGCCGGCATCATGAGCGGCCTGATCATCCAGATCCGTCCCTATCTCGGGCATGACCTTCTGTTGCCCTTGTTTGCGGCCGCCATTCTTGGGGGTATCGGCTCGGTTCCAGGCGCCATGATTGCCGGCCTGTTCATCGGCCTTTCGGAAGCCTTCACGGTCCAGCTTATCGGAGCCGAATGGCGGGCGGCGGTGTCCTTTGCCATCCTGATTGCGGTTCTTCTCGTCCGCCCCCGCGGCCTGTTCGGAAAAGCGACATGAGCATCGATCTTATCGCCTATGGCGCCTTCTTCCTGACCATGGCTTTCACCTATGCAATCATCTGCCTGGGGCTGAATGTTCAGTGGGGGATGACGGGTTTGTTCAATGTCGGCATAGCCGCGTTCGTCGCGGTCGGCGCCTATACCTCGGCTATTCTGACGACGCCGGAAACGGCAGAGCGCTTTGGCGGCTTCGGCATGCCGATTGCCGTTGGGTGGCTGGGAGCTGCCATCGTCTCGGGATTGCTTTCCTGGGCCGTCGGTGCGCTGACGATCCGGCTCAGATCCGACTACCTTGCCATCGCAACCTTCGGCGTCGCCGTCACCGTCCAGCTCTGCATGCTTAATCTGCAGAGCGTCACCGGCGGGGCCTTCGGGATCGGCTTCATTCCGCGCCCCTTCGCCGATTTGCAGGGCAATGCGCTGCTCTTCAGTCTCGCCAATTGCGGCCTCATGGCCCTCGTCGTGCTTGTCCTCTATCTCGGCCTACAGCATTTGTCGCGCAGCCCCTGGGGACGCGTCTTGCGGGCGATCCGCGAAGACGAGGTGGCCGCCCAGGCGCTTGGCAAGCGGCCTGTCCACTTTCGCCTGCAGGCGTTCACCGTCGGCGGCGCCATCATGGGCCTTGCAGGGGCCGCCCAGGCACACTTCATCGGCTTCATCGCGCCCGACAACTATATGCCGGTCCTCACCTTCCAGGTCTGGGCGATGTTGATCGTCGGCGGCTCCGGCAACAATCGCGGTGCGATTGCCGGCGCCATTCTCGTCTGGGGACTCTGGGCTCTCACGGCCGCTGCCGTTTCCGCCTTCGTTCCGCCTGAGGAGCAGGCGCGCGCCGCCGCCTTGCAGATCGTCGCCATCGGCGTCGGGCTCTGCCTCATGCTCCTGCTGCGCCCGCGCGGCCTGTTTGGCGAGGTGAGCCCGCTCGCGCGCCTGAGCCGCAACAAACAATCCTGACCATCGAGGAATGATCTCCGTGTCCCAGCATCCCGACCGCATCAATCTCACCCCGGACCTGTCGATCAGCCGTCTCGTCTGCGGCCTCTGGCAGGTTGCGGACATCGAAAAGAATGGTGAAATAGTCGATCCGGAGCAGGGGGCTGATGCGCTTCAGGCCTATGCGGAGGCCGGGTTCGACAGCTTCGACATGGCCGATCACTATGGGTCAGCAGAGATCATCACCGGCCATCTCCTGAAGCGCTATGCCGCTGGCGAAAAGCGACCGGTGGCCTTCACCAAATGGTGCCCCGAGCCCGGTCCGATGACGCGCGATGTGGTGCGCCGGGGTGTGGAGGACAGGCTTGCCCGTCTCGGCGTCGACAAGGTCGACCTTCTGCAATTCCATTGGTGGACATTCGAACACCCGGCCTGGCTCGATGCGCTGCATGAAATGCAGGCGATGAAGGAGGAGGGGCTGATCGGTGCCCTCGGCCTCACCAATTTCGATGCTGCCCATCTCAATCTTGCACTGTCAGACGGGATCGAGATCGCCAGCAACCAGGTCTCCTTTTCCCTGATCGACAGGCGCGCCGCTGGCGATTTATCGTCCCTTTGCCTCAAGCGCGGCGTGAAGCTTCTGGCCTATGGCACGCTTTGCGGCGGCTTCCTGTCGGAGAAGTGGCTCGGTCAGCCGGAGCCTGCGTCTATCCCCGACTGGAGCCGCTCGAAATACAAGCGCTTCATAGATACCGCCGGCGGATGGAGCGTCTATCAGGGTATTCTGCGGGCGGCATCCACGATCGCCCGCAAACACGGGGTCTCGATCTCCAACGTCGCCAGCCGCTGGGTTCTCGAACATCCGGCGGTTGCTGCCACCATCATTGGAGCAAGACTGGGTGAAAACGAGCATCGCAACGACAACTTGAAGGTCTTTACCTTCGCACTGGATGCGGATGATCGGGCTCTGCTCGACGGCGCCTTTACTGAGGCCACACCCATTCCCGGCGATTGCGGCGATGAGTATCGCAAGCCTCCGTTCCTGACCGCATCCGGGGACCTCAGTCATCACCTCGATGCGATCCCGTCCGTCTACACGGCGGTTCCCGTGCCGGGGCGCGACGGTCGGATGCGCGTTTCCTCCGGCAGCATCTGGGAGCCGCTGGCCGGTTACAGCCGGGCCGTGCGGGTCGGCGACCGCATCCTGGTATCGGGCACGACGGCGACCCACGGCAGTAACCGTTGTGTGGCGCCTGGCGATCCTGGCGCGCAGGCAACCTATATTCTCGACAAGATCGCAGCTTCCATCTCGGCTCTCGGAGGAAAGATGGAGGATGTCGTCCGCACGCGCATCTATCTCAAGGATGCATCACAGTGGGAACCTGTCTCTCGTGCCCATGGCCGCTTCTTCTCCGAGGTGCTTCCGGCGAACACCTTGATCGAAGCCGGGGGCCTCGTCGGCGAGTATGAAGTCGAGATTGAAGCGGAAGCCGTGGTTTGAGTTTTCCTGGTGGGCTGCAGCGGAGCAGCGCCGCCTGACTATCTAGCTAGGGCCTCACTGAGGCGACCGAATTGGCGTCCGTAATCAGGTTCGAGCGCTTGCGGCTCTGATACTGTCCTTGCCCGGCATCGACGACAGAGCCGCGTTCCATGATCGTCTGGCCGCGAACGAGCAGACGTACCGGCCATCCCCTCACCTCCAGGCCTTCATAGGGGGTGTAGTCGGCGCCGTGCTGGAGGATGTCGTTGGTCAGCGTCACGCGCTCCTGCGGATCCCAGAGCGCGATGTCGGCATCCGAGCCGATCGCGATCGTGCCCTTTTGCGGGTACATGCCGTAGAGCTTCGCGTGGTTGGTCGATGTGACCGCGACGAAGCGGTTGATGTCGATCCGGCCCTTCATCACGCCTTCGGAAAAGAGGATCGGCAGGCGGGTTGCCACACCTGGAATGCCGTTCGGGATCCAGCGGAAATGGCGCTTGCCCTTCTCGTTCAGCTTGCCTTCCGGGTCGTCGAAGCGGAAGGGGCAGTGGTCGGAGGAGAATAGGTCGAAGACACCCTGCTCGATGCCTTCCCAGCAGGCGTCCTGGCTTGCCTTGTCGCGCGGCGGCGGGGAGCAGACGAATTTCGCGCCATCCAACCCTTCGAGGTCGAGGTCGTCGGCGGTCAGCATCAGATATTGCGGGCAGGTCTCGCCAGCGATCTTCTGGCCACGCTGGCGGGCGCGGCGGATTTCCTCCATCGCCTCGCGGTTGGAGACATGGACGATGACGATGGGCACATCGACGATCTCGGCGAGCGAGAGGGCGCGATGCGTTGCTTCGCGTTCTGCAGCCACCGGACGGGTGGTCGCGTGGTATTTTGGCGCGAACTTGCCCTCTTCCTCGTGACGCCCGATCAGGTAGCGGATTGCGTCTTCGTTTTCGCAATGGACCATGACCAGCGCGCCGGTGCGCCTTGCCGTATCGAGCGTCGCAAGGATTTCGTCGTCGCGCAGGCGCAGGCCCTCATAGGTCATAAAGACCTTGAGTGAGGTGTAGCCGTCCTCCACGAGGGCCGGCAGTTCCTGGCCGAGCACTTCAGCCGTCGGATCGGTGATCACGAGGTGGAAGGAGACATCGACATGGCACTTTCCGTCGGCCTTGGCGTGGTAGATCTTCAGTGCTTCGCGCAGGGACTGACCCTTTTCCTGCATGCAGAAGGCGAGCACCGTGCTGTTGCCCCCGATCGCCGCCGACCGCGTGCCGCTGTCGAAATCATCGGCCATGACTATGCCGTCGCCCGAGGGCTGGTCGAGATGCACATGGCTGTCGATGCCACCGGGAAGCACGAAGAGGCCGGTGGCGTCGATGACCTCATCGGCTTCCGTCAAGTCTGCTGCCAGCGCCACGATCCGGCCGCCCCTGATGCCGACATCGCTGACGAATGTGTCGCTTGCCGTCACCACCGTTCCGTTGCGGATCACTGTATCGAAGCGCATCGCTCAGTCCTTCTTAGTTTGTTTTCAGCTCGCCTTTGCGAGGCCAGCCTCACCGGCGAGGATGGTGTCGAGGGCGGTGGTGAAGCGGTCGACTTCCTCGATCGTGTTGTAATGCACCATCGAGACGCGCAGCATGCCGCCATGGTCGGTCAGTCCAAGATATTCGGCAAGCCGACGAGAATGGAAATCACCGAAGCGCATGGCGATCTTCTCGGCATCCATGGCCTTGCAGAAGTCGGCCGCCTCGCGTCCATCGAAGCGGAAGGCGATGGTGGGTACACGTTTGCTGTCGCGGTTCACGGACTGGCCGACGATCATGCAGTCGTTGCGCGAACGCAGATAGGTGAGCAGGCGTTCGGTCAGCGCGTCTTCCTGTGCGGTAATCGCGCCATAGGCCGCTTCGATCTTCTGCCGGATCGTTCCGGTTTCGCCGGCCTGTTCGCCGAGTGAAACGAGGTAGTCGACGATACCGCAAGTCGAATAGGCGAGCTCGTAGTTGGGATTGCCCGGTTCCAGTTTGCCCGGCACTTTGTCGCGGCCGTAGAAGTAATGATAAAGCGTGTCGAGCTCGAGCAGCAGGTCATATTTGCCATACATCAGCGCGTAATGCGGGCCGTAGGTTTTGTAGAGACTGAAGACGTAGTAATCGACGTCGAAGGCCTGAACGTCGACGGCTCTATGCGGCGCATACGCCACCGCATCAACGCAGATCTTGGCGCCGCGGGCATGAACGAAATCGGCGATCTCGCGGATCGGGTTGATAGAGCCAAGGATGTTCGAGCAATGGGTGACGCAGACGAGCTTCGTGCGCTCGCTCATCAGGGGCGCGAGATCAGCGAGGTCGAGTGCCAGTGTTTCCTTGTTCAGCGGCCAGATCTTCAACACCACACCGCGTTCCTGCAGCCGGTCCCAGGGACCGATATTGGATTCGTGATCCGAGATGGTGATGATGATCTCGTCGCCGGCCGTCAGCTGGCTGTGCATGGCGCGGGCAAGGTTCTGCAAGAGCGCCGTTGTCGAGTTGCCGAACACGATCTCTTCCGGTCGGTTCGCATTGACGAGACGCATGGCAGCGGTTCGCGACTCCAAGAGGGCAGCCGCGGCAGCTTGGGAGACCTCGTAGGAGCCGCCAATCTGGACATTCTTGTCGAACAGGAAGGTGTTGATCCGCTCGACGGCACTTTTGAGGATCTGGGAGCCTCCCGCATTGTCGAAGAAGGTCCAGCCACGGGCGAGGCCGGGGAACTGGCTGCGCACATAGTCGAGATCGAGCGGCTTGGCGGAAGGGGCTGGCATTGCGGGGTGTCCTCCAGTGTATTTTCTTGTTCAGTGATTGAGGACTGCGCGCAGGAAGCCGCGCGTCCGTTCATGCTGTGGGGCGTCGAAGATTTCGGCCGGCGCTCCGCTTTCAACCAGGCGTCCGCCATCCATGAAGATCACACGGTCGGCGACCTGGCGGGCAAATCCCATTTCGTGGGTAACGACGATCATGGTGACGCCGGAGCCTGCCAGCTTGCGCATGACATCAAGCACTTCGCCCACCATTTCCGGGTCGAGTGCCGATGTCGGCTCGTCGAAGAGCAGGACACGCGGCTCCATGGCCAGCGCCCGGGCGATCGCCACGCGCTGCTGCTGGCCGCCGGAGAGCTGTCCTGGGAACTTCTCGGCTTGCTCGGAGATGCCGACGCGGGCCAGCAGTTCGCGGGCCTTACGCTCCGCTTCCGCCACGGATGTGCCACGAACGCGCATCGGGGCGAGCATGACGTTCTTCAAGACGGTCATGTGCGGAAAGAGGTTGAAGGACTGGAAGACCATGCCGACTTCGGCGCGCACCTTGGCAAGTGCCGGGCCGGGCTCGACGCGAATGCCATCGACGGTGATCCGGCTTTCGGGTGCGAAGGCCTCGAGATGGTTGATGCAGCGGATGAGCGTCGACTTGCCTGACCCCGAGGGGCCGATGACGCAGACCACTTCGCCTTCGGCCACATCGAGGTCGATGTCGTGCAGCACGGTGAAGGTGCCATAGGCCTTGGTCAGCCCACGGATGGAGATGAGGGGAGCAGTGGATCCGGTCATCAGCGTTTCCCCCGACTGAAGTGTTTCTCGAGGCGCGAGACAACGGCGACCATCGGCCAAAGCAGCGCGATGTAGATAAGCGCCGCCCCGATCAGCGGTGTCGGATTGGCCGAGAGCGCCTGGGCCTGAGTCGCCTGCTTCAAGAGGTCCGGCATGGCGACGACGGAGGCGAGCGCCGTGTCCTTCATGACGTTGATGCAGTTGTTGGTGAGCGGCGGAATGACGATGCGGATCGCCTGGGGCAGGATCACGTCGACCATGGTGTGACGGTTTGAAAGTCCTAGCGCTGCTGAGGCCTCGAACTGGCCATGCGGGATGGCCTCGATGCCAGCTCGAAAGATCTCCGCCGTATAGGCGGCCGATACCAGGGACAGGGCCGTTACTGCCGAGAAGAAAGGCGAGAGCCGGATGCCGACGAAGGGCAGGGCGTAGTAGACGACGATCAGAAGCACCAGAAGCGGGATCGATCGGAATATGTCGATATAGACGCGGATGAGAACTTTGAAGAAGGCCGGTGCGTAGAGGCGCGCAACTGCCAGGAAAAGGCCGCCGGCGAGGCCGACCAGAATGCTGGTCACACCGATCTGCAGTGTCACCACCAGACCCCAGAGGAGGGCTGGCAGACTGTCGGCCAGGACCTGCAGATTGAAGAAGGTATTGAGGAGTGTCATGCCGCATCGGCTCCCTTGGTGAACCGGCGGAACGTGTTCGTCCCGCCGGATGCATCACAGGTTACTTGCCCTTGGGCATGTCGAGAACGGTGACCGTCGAGGTCGTGTCTTCAGCCTTGGCACCGAACCAGGTCTCGTGCAGCTGGGCAATGAAGCCTTCACCCTTGAGCGTGGTGATGACGGCGTTGACTTCGGTGGCGAGCGGATCATCCTTGTTGAACATGATCGAGTACTTCTCGCCGGTCGGAATACGTTCCACGACCTTCAGTTCAGGCTTGTCCTTGACGTAATAGAGAAGGGCCGGAATGTCGGAGATGTAGCCGTCGATGCGGCCGGCGACGAGGTCGAGCATGGCCGGCTGCAGGCCTTCGAAGCGGCGGATCTCGCCGAGCTTGTATTCGGCCTTGTTGGCGTCCGCCCACATGTCGCCGGTCGAGCCGGTGTCGACGCCGACGACCTTCTCGCCCATGTCCTTGAGGCCCATGATGCCGGAGGCGGCGGTCACGGTCAGCGACTGGTCGCTGTCATAATAGGGCTGCGCGAAGGAGACGGATTCGAGGCGCTTCTCGGTGATGGTGATCGACGAGATCGCCATGTTGATGCGGCCGGACTGGACCGCCGGGAAGAGGCCGTTGAACGGCGTGTTGACGAATTCGACAGTCTTGCCGAGGCGCTTGGCGATCTCGTTGACGAGATCGACCTCGAAGCCCGTGACCTTACCGCTGGCATCTTCGAATTCCCAGGGCACGTTGCCGATATTGGCGCCGACGGTCAGATCTGCGGCCTGTGCGCCGGTTGAAAATGCGGCCAATAGGCCAGCAAAGATGGATGCTTTAAATGTGGTTGAACGTGTCATGAGAGTTCCCCTTGTTTTTTGAACATGACTCAATCTACATTGGTCTAACTGGTCAGACCAGTCAGGCCAAACAAGCATGCTGCTTTGTGCTTGGCAAGAGGATGGCGAAAAAAATAGATTGCGCGTTGAAGCACGCCACTAGGGAAGGGACTGCATGTTCAACAAGACGCTCGTTCCGCAGTCCGTGGCACGCGAAATCCAGGGTATGATCCAGTCCGGGCAGCTCAAGCCGGGCGAGAAGATCCCCTCCCAGAGGGAGTTCTCCCAGAAGTTCGGCATCAGCCGAGCCTCGCTGCGGGAAGCGCTGCTGACGTTGGAAACGCTGGGGCTTTTGAAGACCGAGGCGGGGCGGGGCACCTTCGTTGCAAGCCCGTCAGCGACCAGTTCGGGTGCCGCCGGTCACATGGCGCCCTGGCGCTATTCCGACAGCTATTCCGTCTTTGACGTCTTCCAGACACGCATCCTGCTGGAGGGCGAGATCGCCCGCCTGGCCGCTGGCCGACTGACCCAGTTGCAGCTCGACAAGATGGAGAATGCGACACGGACGATGGAAGAGTGCTGGGCAAACCAGGATCTGCTCGCCAATGTCGAGGCCGACCTGGAGTTTCACGGGACCATCGTGTCTGCCTGCTCGAACGCCATGCTGAAGGCGCTGTATCAGACGGTGCGTGATCAGGTGACGGAGACGCAACGTCAGCCGATCCCGATCACCGACCCGGAGCGTATGCGGGAATCGATCGGCGAGCACCGCAAGATCATCGCGGCGCTCAGGGCCAATGACGGGGCACGGGCGAAACTCGAGATGGAGACCCATATCCGCAACACCGCGCGCTGCGCCGGGTTGGAACCGTAAGGCGCGGCTGCCAGTCAACCCGTCAGGCAGACCTTACGGCACCGCCATCCACGCGGATCTTGGCCCCCGTCAGTCGTTGCCCCCCCCCTCGACTCAGGACGCTCCTGCGATGAGCCGCGCTTGATCGCGATATTGCCTTGGATCCGGAACGGGGACTGCTGCCATTAGCGCCCGGGTATAGTCATCGCTTGGATTTTCGAAGACCGCGCGGCGGGTGCCGATCTCGACGATCTTGCCGCCTCGCATGACGGCGACATGGTGTGACATCTTCTCGATGACGGCCATGTCGTGGGAGATAAACAGATAGGCAAGCCCCATCTGTTCCTGCAATTCGAGCATCAGGTCGAGAACTCTCGCGCGCACGGACACATCGAGGGCTGCGACGCTTTCATCCGCCACGATCAGCTTCGGCTCGAGAGCAAGCGCCCGGGCGATGCAGATGCGTTGCCGCTGGCCTCCGGAGAATTCGTGGGGATAGCGTTCGGCAGCATCCGGCGTGAGGCCTACGCGTTTGAGCAATTCCGCAACGCGATCTCGGTGTTCGGTGCTGTCGCCGATACCGTGGATGACCAGCGGTTCGGCGATTGCGGCCCCAATGCTCATGCGTGGGTCAAGCGACGCATAGGGGTCCTGGAAGATCATCTGGGCGGCGCGACGGATCGGGCGCATGATGGCGCTCGATGCGGGCATGACCTCCTGGCCTGCGATCCGGACGCTTCCCTCAAAGGGGATGAGGCCGAGGACAGCCTTGCCGGTGGTAGACTTGCCGGAGCCGCTTTCGCCAACGAGCCCCAGCGTTTCTCCAGCCTTGAGCTTGAAGCTCACATTCTTGACCGTCGGCTCCGGTTGCGGCCCGCGCCCAAGCCAACCGGTTTTCCGGCCGTAGGTCACGCTGAGGTCGGCAACGTCCAGAATGGGGCCTGGCACGGCAGGAACCGCCGTGGGGACCGCTGTTACCCGCGGTGGTATGTCCGTGCCGGCATGGGCGCCCAGGCGGGGGACGGCCGCCAGCAGTTGTTGGGTATAGGGATCGGAAGGGCGCTCGAAGATATCGATGGATGTCCCTTGTTCGACAATCCGCCCTGACTTCATGATCGCCACGCGGTCGGCCATTTCCGCTACCACGCCCATGTCATGGGTGATCATCAGGATCGAGGTCTGAAACTCGTGGCGCAGTTCGCGCATCAGTTTGAGGATCTGCGCCTGGACGGTCACATCGAGCGCGGTGGTGGGCTCGTCGGCGATCAGCACTTTCGGGCGGCATGAGAGTGCCATGGCGATCATCACGCGCTGGCGCATGCCGCCGGAAAGTTCATGCGGATATTGGGTCAGTCGGCGGGCCGGATCGCTCATCTGCACGGCATCGAGCATCTGCCGGGCAAGGCTTTCAGGACTTTCGATCAGATTTTTCCGGTGTTCCCGGATCGCTTCCGTCAGTTGGGCGCCGACAGTCATCACCGGATTGAGTGATGTCATCGGCTCCTGGAAGATCATCGCGATATCGCCGCCGCGGATGCTGCGCATCATCCGTTCGGATTTGCGGGTCAACTCCGACCGGCCAAGGAGGATTTCGCCCGAGGTGACGCGCAGCGACGCCTTGGGCAAGAGGCCCATGATGGCGAGCGAGGTCACCGACTTGCCGGAGCCGGACTCTCCGGCCAGACACAGCGTCTGCCCGGCAGCCAGATCGAAGGACACCCGGTCGAGGATGCGCTTCAGGCCGGTTGGGGTCCGGGCGTCGACCGAGAGTTCCTTGACGGAGATGACCGGACCCTGGTCCTGACTTTGCTCGGTCACGAAAGAACGATCCTCGGGAAGTAGAAGGAGACAACCCAGTTGGGCATGTCGACGATTTCGCTGATCCTGAGGTCTCCGCAGACCGAGCAGAGCATGTAGGCGTCGACCGGGTTCATGCCGTGTTCGGCGGTGAGCAGATCGATCATCCGCATGACCGCTTCCTGCGCACCGGTCATCAGGTCGGGGCCGATGCCGGTGGTCACTTCGTAACCGGCGCCATCGAGATGGCGGGTGACGGGTTCGGTCGTCGTGAAGCGCGGTGACTTCAGATTGGCGCCCTTGACGAGATCGAGGGTCAGCTCGACGTTCATCTGGCTTTCAATTGCGGTTCCGCAGACTTCGCCGTCGCCCTGGGCGGCATGTGTATCGCCCACCGAGAACAAGGCGCCCTGGACCTCGACTGGAAGATAGAGCGTCACGCCCGCCGTCAGGTCGCGAATGTCCATGTTGCCGCCGACGCGGCGCGGCGGGACCACGGAATGAAGCCCTGCCTCTGCCGGCGCCACACCGATCGTGCCGGTGAAGGGCTTGAGCGGCACCTTGCCGCCGGGGCCATAGGCGGCCGGGGCCATCGAGGCGGTGTCGTAGGACCAGACATGCAGCGCCGGATCCTTGAACTGGTCTGCAAGAAGACCGAAGCCCGGGATGTTCGCGGTCCAGCCATGGCCGGACGGATGGAACTTGCGGATCGTTACCTTCAGGGCGTCGCCCGGCTCTGCGCCCTCGACATAGACGGGGCCTGAAACCGGGTTGATCTTGCCGAAATCCAGGTTGGCGAGCGTGTCTAGTGTCGCATCGGCTCCGAGCTGTCCGCCGGAGGAATCCAGGCATTCGAACAGGATCGTTTCGCCCGGCTTGGCGACGAGGGCAGGGGAGAAGTCCTTGTTCCAGCCAAAGTTATGCTGGGCCCGGTGAATGGTGTGGTTGCAGGCGACGCACATGATGATGCCTCAAGTGTTTTTTCGTGTGTTTCCTCAGGCGCTGCCCCCTCGGTCAGGAGGGGGCAGCAAGGGCAGTTGCGTTACTGCTTCACGAAGATCGCGTCGTAATTGATGACGCGGGTCGGATCGATGTAGATGTTGTCAGGGCCGCCCATGCGTGCCGACTTGGCAACGACACGGCGTTCGTTGATGACCGGCACCCAGGGCGCATCCGCCATGATGTCGGTGAAGATCTTGCCCCAGGCCGCCTGACGTTCGGCAACCTTGGCCGGATCGGACATCGAGTCGGCTTCGATCGCCCGCTTGTCGAGCGCCTCGTTGCAATACCAGGACCAGTTCCAGCCGCCTTGGACCGCGCCACCGCAGCCGAGGATCGGGCCGTAGAAGTTGGACGGATCCGGGAAGTCGGCGATCCAGGCCATGCCGCCCGACCAGATCATCGGGGCTTCGCCCTCGGTGCCACCGGCCGCGATGACATTGCCCTGGGCCAGTGCGCGGACTTCGGCCTTGACGCCGATGGCCGCCAGATCCTGCTGGATCGCCTGAGCGATACGGGGCTGCGGATCGGTATTGGTGGAGTAGAGCACCGTTTCGAAGCCGTCGGGGAAGCCGGCTTCGGCCAGCAGGGCCTTTGCCTTTTCAACGTCGAAGGCATAGCCGGTGAAAGCCTTGTCATAACCCGGCATCAGCGGCGGCAAGGGCTGGTTTGCCGGTGTCGCGCGACCGTTCAGGATGCGGGTAATGCGCTCCTTGTTGACGGCCATGTTGATCGCTTGGCGGACCTTGACGTCGTCGAGTGGCTTGATTTTGGTGTTGAGCGTCAGATAGCCGGTATGCAGCTGTTCGCCGTCGACGATCATCTGCGCGCCTTCCGGCGAGTTCTTGATCTCGAGGAACTTGGCCGGCGGAATACCGTCGCCAGCAATGTCGATCTCGCCCTGCTGCAGACGCAGGAGAGCCACAAGCGGCTCCTGGCCGACTTCGACGGTCACCTTGTCGATGTAAGGCAGGTCCTTGTTGAAGTAGTCAGGATTGCGGTCGAAGACGAGCCGCTGGCCGATTGTCCAGTCCTTCAGGATGAAGGTGCCGGACCCGACCGGCTTCTTACCGAAGTCGCCGGCTGCCGCTTCCACGGCTTCCTTCGGCACGACCGAGGCGAAGTTGATCGCCAGCACGTGCAGGAAGGTGGCGTCCGGACGCGACAGCTTGAAGACCACCGTCATGTCATCAGGCGTTTCGATGCCCGACAGGGTTTCGGAAGTGCCGCCGGATACGGTATCGAAGCCGTTGATGGCGCCGAAGAAGCCGGCACCCGGGCCTTGCGTCTTCGGATTGACGGCGCGTTCGATCGAATACTTGACGTCGGAGGCAATAACGGCGCGGCCGTTGGAGAACTTGACGCCCGGACGGAGCTTGAAAGTGTAGGTCAGGCCATCGGCAGAGACGTCGAAGCTTTCGGCGAGCGACGGCACGAGATTGGCGGTGCCTGGCTCATAATCCATGAGGCGGGAATAGAGGCTCTTGATCATCGACCAGTTGACCCAGTCATAGCCGATGGCCGGGTCGAGCGTCGTGATGTCGTCCTTGTAGGTGACGACGATGTCGCCACCCTTGGCCGGCGTATCCTGGGCGCTGGCCGAAAACGGCATCAGCGCCATAAGGGCGGCGGCGGTTGAGTTGAGAAGCATACTTCTGAACATTGAACGTTCCCCTTTTGTCGTTAGGCTTCAGTGTGAGCGGATACGCGGGTCGATGACCGGCGCAATCAGGTCGGCAATCAGATTGCCGGTGATGATGGCGAGAGCGGAGGTGAGCGTGACGCCCATGATGATCGGGATGTCCACCTGCTGGATGGCCTGCCAGGCGAGCTGGCCGATGCCGGGCCAGCCGTAGACGGCCTCGACCACGACCACGCCGCCCATGAACTGGCCGATATCGATACCGATCATGGCGATGATCGGCAGGATAGCATTGGGCAGGACATGGCGCAGGATGACGCGGGCTCCGGACAGTCCCTTGGCGCGCGCGGTGCGGATATAGTCCTGGTTCAGCACGTCGATCATGGCCGAGCGCACCATGCGGGCATACCAGCCGGCCCCGAGCATGCCGAGCGTGACGGCTGGCAGGACCACATGGGCGGCGGTGCCATAGCCGGACATCGGAAACCAGCCGAGCGTGGCGGCAAAGACATAGAGGAGTAGCAGGGCGACGACGAATTGCGGGGCCGACACCCCGACAAAGGCGGACATCATGACCGTGCGGTCGAGAAGGCCGCCGCGATTGAGGGCTGCGATGGAGCCGAGGATCACGCCAAGCAGTACCTCAAGGAATATGCCAGCGGCCATCAGTGTCAGCGTTGCCGGCAACCGGGCCGCAATGAGTGTCACCACCTCGGTCTTCTGGGCATAGGAGCGGCCGAGATCTCCCTGGACCAGGCCACCGACATATTGGGCAAACTGGACGGGCAGCGGCTGGTCGAGGCCGAGTTCGCGCCGGATGTTTTCGACCGTCTGGGCCGTGGCGCTCCGCCCGGCGAGCATGCGCGCGGGGTCTGCCGGGAGAGCGTAGAGCAGCACGAAGGTGATCGCGGCCACGCCGAACAGGATCAGCACGGATTGGACCAGACGTTGTCCCAAGACAGCCAACATCAGCCTCTTCCTCTCTGCGTCGGATCAAGGATGTCGCGCAAAGCGTCACCCACCAGGTTGAAGGCGAGGGCGGTCAGCAGGATCACGGCGCCTGGGAAGAAGACCAGCCAGGGGGCCGCCTGGAAGTAGCTCTGGCTCTCGAAGATGATGTTGCCCCAGGACGGATCAGGCGGCTGAACGCCGATGCCGAGGAAGGAGAGCGTGGCCTCGAGAAGTACTGTTGTCGCGATCCCGAGCGTGCCCCAGACGATAGCCGTCGGCACCAAATGGGGCAGAATGTGCAGGAAGAGAATGCGGGCGTGACCGGCGCCCAGCGACCGTTCGGCGAGAATGAAGTCACGCTCCACGAGCCCCCGAGTTTCGGTATAGACGATGCGGGCAACCTGCACCCAGTTGACGAGCGCAATCACCAAAGCAACGATCCAGAGGCTGGGTTTTAGAAGGGCTGCGAGAACGATGGCGAGCAGCAGCGCCGGGAAGGCCATCATCAGATCGGTGAAGCGCATGATGAGATTGCCGGCCCAGCCGCGGAGATAACCGGCCATAATGCCCACGAGAAGTCCGATCGAGACTGCGACGCCATTGGCAACCAGGCCAATGATCAGCGAGGTCCGCGCGCCGAAGAGCATGCGGGAGAGGAGGTCGCGACCGAGCGTATCGGTCCCGAGCACGAATGGGCCGCCGGGCGGCATGGGTGCGCCCTCGAGGGTCAGGCCGTCGAACATCTGCTCATTGGGATCGAATGGGGCAAAGAGCGGTGCGCCGAGCGCCGCCAGGATGACCAGGGCGATGACGATCAGGCCGAACAGGGCCGCGGGCTGGCGACCGATTTCCTTGAAGATCCGCATCAGCCTGCCTCGCACAGTGTTTCGAGCCCGCCGACCAGGAGCGCTGCCAGTTGTTCAAGGGGAATGCGGCGTCGCATGGCGCAGGTTCTGAGCAGGACATAGGCTTGCTCGTCGTCGATCTGCCGTTCGCTCTTCAAGCGATTGACCGCTGCAAAGACAATGGGGCGCAGCTTCAAGCGCTCTTCAAGCCGGGCGATCCGTGCCTCATCCTCAAGGCGCTGCTCGTAAGCGCTGACGGCTAGCACGAGAGCCGGGTAAATGGTCGAGGCTGAAACGGGCTTTGGAATAAAGGATGTCGCTCCGCAGTCGATTGCCCAGGCAATCCGTCCTGGTGCTTCAGAGCCCAGGAGGGCCGCAACCGGACGCGCGGGTTTGCGCCGTGCCCAAGGCAGGAGCTCGTCCCAACCGCGATCGGCGTCGACGATGACGAGATCTGGCAAATGCTCCTCCGTGAGAGGCAGCCACTGGAGAGAGGAGGAAATCCCCAGCAGAGCAAGCTGGCGGCGCAGCTTCTCGGTGTTCGTGTCGTCCTCTGCGAGGATCACGACGCGCCAGCCTGTGAAGTTCGGCGTCTTGGCGATCATGACACCACCCTCAACAGAGGTTCACGACGCGTGCTGCCACCGGTGAGGTAGGGATCGGCGGCCAAGGGTGGTCGCGAGGCAATCACGTCGAACCCGCGCTCGGCATTGATGCGGCCGAGCAGGAAGGGGAGGGCAGCGTGATTGGTGGCCGGATCGACGGTCATTGCGCCGAAGAGGCCTGGCCAGGTCCGGCCGTGAACCTGTCGGCGCACGGTCGCGGGGTCGCTGGCGGCCGATGCCTCGATGGCCGCGATGCACATGGTGACCGCCGTATAGGCGCTGGCGAAGATGCTGGAGACGCGTCGCGTCTCGGGTTTGAAGGCGCGAAGGCGCGCCTTGAAGTCGCGGTTCTCTACGCTGTCGAGCGTGTCGAAATAGGAGGCGGCGCAAAGCTGGCCGGTCGCAGCACCCGCTGCAACTTCATCCAGTTCGCTTTCCTGCAGGTCGCAGCTGGCCACGGGGCAATTCTCGGGCAGAAAAGCCGGGTCGCGTTTGCCGAGTTCGTACATGGCCTCCAGGAAGGCATAGCTCGACGGGCCGATGAGATTGTTCAGGATGAAGCTCGGGCGCTTTTCCGCGATGTCGGCAATGATGCGCTCGACGGCCGTTTCCTCGAGCGGCAGGTAGCGTTCGCCGAGCACCGTGCCGCCGGCATTGGCGACAAGTTCGCGCGCCAGCCGGTTCATTTCCCAGCCCCAGACATAGTTCGCCCCAACGAGATAGGGGCGGGTGCCGTAGCGGGGGACAAGATGTTCGAAGAGCGGGATCAGGTGCTGGTTCGGACAGCCGCCGATATAGATGACGTTCTCATTGGCCTCGAAGCCTTCATAGGGGCACATGTACCACAGGAGGCCGTCGTGTTTCTCGACCAGTGGCAGCACTTCCTTGCGCGCGGCGGAGGTAATGGTGCCGATGATGTGTCGGCAACCGCTGTCGCGGATCAGGCTGCGGGCGCCTTCCAGATAGGCGGCGAGATCTGCATGGGGATCGAAAAAGACCGGCTGGACGCGCGTGCCGCCAGCATTTCTGTATTCATGAAAGGCGAATTCCACGCCGTCGAAAGCATCGCGGCCCATGGCCCCGTAAGGCCCGGTCGTCGAATAGAGAATGCCGATCTTCACTGGGTCCAGCATGTGCTTTCCAAACGCAAAAAAACCCACAACGCGGGTCCCGGCGATCGGGGCGTTGTGGGGCGATATTGCCCGTTGACGGATGTCGTCGATGTGAGAATTCTTGGGCTCAATGCCCATATGGTGTGCATGATTAAAATATGCCCACCCGATCTTTGTCAAGCAGAGACAGGGCGCGCAAACTTGAAAATGCAGAGAGGCGCTGATTTGTCTCCCAGTGCCCCTGGTTTCCGCATGGTGTGGGGCGTTTGACTTTTCTTGGAGTAGACGCCGACATGCTGCGGCGGGTCGGTACGGCCTAGGATACGCGTCCTATACAGCGCTCGATCCAAACCTCCCACACCATGCCGAGCAGAGCCTCAGGCGCTGGCAGAGGCGACTGGGTCAGGTAGACCTTGCTGATATCGCCTCAATCGTTTGCTGTCGGTCGTGCCATTCTCCTCCCCGGGTGACTAGTCAGATGGCCTTCGACCGCAGCTCCTCATCTACGGCAAAGGATGGCGTCAGCCGATTGTCAGGTGGCGCGGTCAAGCTTGTGATCATGGGGATCAGCCCGGCTATCGAGTGCACCGGTTCAATCGCGGCGACATAGCGGTCGCGGCGCAGCAGGAGTGCCGTGTCGAGGCAATCGCGGAACGGTTTTTCCGAAAAGAAGCGGCTGCTGTCGCGAACGATGGGGAATGGTGCGGATACGGGGTTCATCCACTCCGGCGTCAGGCCGATGACCGCGCAGCCCAGCTTCTGCAGGCTGTCCAGCATTTCCGGGTCGAGCCAGCGCTCGGGTGCTTCGGAAAAGATCAGCATCACGGGTCGATCAGGAAGCAGCGTGTCGAGCAAGATCTGCTGGCGATCGATGGTCGTCACAAGAGGCTGCGGGATCATCCGGCCAATGGCCGCAGCGCCTGCAGCGTTCGGGCTCGGTCGGATCAGTCCAGCCGAGAATCTCGGTTTCGGCTTGTATTTCATCTGGGCAAAGTAGTCCCGGGCCGGGCCGTAGAGGCCTAGAACACGGAAACCCATACGGATCAGCCTGCCCCGTTGGACCGAGGCCGGCATCATGATCTTGCCCATGCGAAGCGCCAGTTCGATCATCGACCACGCATGCGGTTTGCGTTCGGCCTCGTAGCTATCAAGCAGATCTTCCGGGTCTGCCATTCGCAGTGCTTCATCAAGTTTCCAGGCTAGATTGTGCGCGTCTCGCAGGCCGCTGTTCATCCCCTGTCCGGCAAAGGGTGGTGTGAGATGCGCGGCATCGCCTGCGAGGAAGATGCGTCCCTGGCGCCAGCGGGCAGCGATGCGGGCGTGGAAGGTGTAGACTTTTTGCCGCCTGATGGGCTCGTCGCCATCGGGGCCGACTTCGGCCAGGAGCCTGCGGGCAAACCTCTCTTCCTCGGCCTCCTCAGTGGTTTCACCGGGGTTGAGCTTGAATTCGTAGCGGCGGATGCCGCCTGGGCCTGGCAGGGTGATGACCGAGCGGCGCGGATCGCAGAACACTTCCGTGTGGAAGCAACGATTGCGTGTCGAGTGCAGATCGACGATCAGCCAGGGTTCCCGGAAGGTCGAACCTTCGAGCTGTATGTTCAATGCCTTGCGCACTGCGGATCGTCCGCCGTCGGCGGCCACCATATAGCGAGCCCGCAACTTTCGTGTCTGTCCGCCTGTCGTTATCTCGGCAAGCACGTGGTCGCTGTCCTGGTGAAAGCCTGCCAACTCCGCCCCGAAGACGGGTGTCACGCTCGGGTACCGCGTCAGGGCTTGTCGCAGCGTCGCTTCAAAGACGGGCTGTTCGAAGGCGTTGCGCTTGTCGAAGCCGTATTCCTTGACATGCGGCTTTACCTCGGCAAAACGGCGTCCGTCAGGGCCGAGATAGATCGAGCCGTATCCCTTGACCGTAATGGCGGCGACCGTCTCTGCCAGTCCGGCCGCCTGCAGTGCGCGCAAGGATTCGTCGTCGATCGAGACGGCGCGGGGTTCCTGCACCGTCGTTTCGTTGCGTTCAACGAGCGTGGTCCTGACGCCCATGGAGCCGAGCAGATTGGAGAGCAGAAGGCCTGTCGGACCTGCCCCGACCACCAGGACATCTGTCTCCTCCGGGATGCGCGTCATCACAAGAGGGCCGTTTCTGCGATGACGGTATTGACCAGCCGGCCAAGTCGGCTGATTTCGACTTCGATCACGTCGCCCACCTTCATGTAGAGCGGTGGCTCGCGGCGGTCTCCGACGCCGCCGGGGGTGCCGGTCAGAATGACATCGCCGGCGGAGAGCGGGGTGTAGGTGGAAATATAGGCGATGAGCCGCTCCACGGGGAAGATCAGGTCCGCCAGCGTTGCGTCCTGCATGACCACGCCGTTCAGGCGCGTCTGTATCGTCAGGCGGCTGTAGTTTCCGACCTCGTCGGGCGTGACCATGAAGGGGCCGAAGCCGCCGGTGCCGGGAAAGGTCTTGCCGGGGCCGAACTGGTGGGTGTGGCGCTGCCAGTCTCTGATGGTGCCGTCATTGTAACACGCGTAGCCTGCGACGTGCTCCAGTGCCTGCTCCTCGGGGATGCAGCGTCCGCCACGGCCGATGATGACGGCCATCTCACCCTCGAAGTCGAGCTTGTCCGACACGGCAGGCAGCAGCATTGGTTGCCCATGGGCAATCTGGCTGTCGGCATATCGCGTGAACATGGTCGGATGCTTGTTGTCGGGCCGCTTCGTCTCGGCACGGTGCGTCTCGTAGTTGAGGCCGACGCAGAGGATCTTTCCCGCATCCGGCACGACCGGCAGCAATGTCACATCCGAGAGCGCAAAGTCCGCAGGTCTTCCCCGTGCGAAGCTTGCTGCCGCCTTAAGCATGTCGGCTGCAATCAAGGCCTTGAGACTTGCCAATCCGGGGGCAAGCCGTTCCGTCAGATCGACGATGCCGTCCTCCGCCAGAATGCCGAAGCCGCATTTCCCAAGCCGCACAAAACTGATGAATTTCATGATCTCTCTCCCTTTTCCCGGCTCAGGATCGCAGAATTGCGTTGCCCCATTTGTTCAGCGTCCGGGGATGTTGCGGCCAGTCGATCACGTCGCGATCGTAGATCGTCTCCAGTTCAGCCGAGATCTCGATCCAGTTGCCGTCGGGGTCGGTGTAGAAGACGAAGAGATTGTTGCCGGGCCCATGACGCCCCGGACCCCAGGTCAAGAGCACGCCGTTGGCTGCGAAGCGGTCGCAGAACTTCTTGATGTTGTCGAAGGTGCCAGCTTCATAGGAGTGGTGATCGACGCCCGTGCGGTCCGACTTGAAGCAGGCAATCGTGTGATGCTCGTTGTTCGTCGTCGTGAAGACCGTGGCGAGATCGCCATTGTCGTGAATGACGCGGTCGGACAGGAAGAAGCCGAGCTTGTCGACATAGAATTCCTTGAAGCCGGCGAGATCCTGCGTGGCAAACGTCAGGTGCTGTGTCGGCGCATGGATGCCTTCGATGGCAGGCCGATAGGAGATGGTCGGCTTAAGCGCTACTCCGAAACAGATGAGATGGCCGTCGTTGTCCCGGACGCCGAAAGCGCCATCGGCGAAATAGGGCGAAACGCTCGGAAGAATGGGAATGCCGTTTGCAATGGCGCGTTGCCGCATGCCTTCCAAGACCCCTGAATTGCTGCAGGCAAGACCCGCATAGGCAAGCTTTTTGTTTTCGCCCTTGATGGCCACGAAGTGACGGAGTGGGCCTTCGCACCGGAATTCAACGGGCGAGACTTCACTCACTTGCATGTCCATGTTGGCCGCATAAAACTGAGCCAGCCGCTGCGGATCTTCACTCTCGAAAGCGACGTGATGCAGGTAGGCGCCCGCGTGAACCGCAAAATCACTCATATGGATCCTCCACCGATTGTTTGTCGGTATAATTGCCAGCAAGCAAAAATTTGCAAGATATAAAATGAATCAAATTACCGAATAACGATAAAAAAGTGACAATTGCGACCGCTGGCGATTCCTGCGGATCGTCAGTCTCGCGCAATTCAGTGGCCTGCGATCATGAGCTGCGATATTTATCGCCATCCGGTAAGCGGTTGCAGCGGTCGGGATCTTTTTGCTACGACGTGGCAGCACGGCCTGGAGAATGCCCATGATGGGAATTACGCGTTACATTCGTATCCTGAAGCTCTTTGACGCGGAGAAGCCAAACTGGACGGTTGCTGAGATGGCGGAGGCGCTGGAGACTTCGGCCAGCACTTTGTATCGGCTCGTCCGGGAGATGGTTGCGGTCGAGCTGCTCGAGAGCACGGTGGAATCGCGGTATCGGCTCGGTCCGATGTTCGTCGAGTACTACCGTCGGATCACGATGACCGATCCGCTGATCCGCTCAGGCGCTAAGTTCTTGGGTCCTCTCGCCGAGCAGGCGAGCATTCCCTGCGTGACCATTCTGGCGCGGCTGTATGGCAAGGATGTCATGTGCGTGGCAGAGCATCGCGGGCAGAATGCTCATTTCAAGACCAGCTACGAACTCGGGCGTCCCATGCCCCTGTTGCGGGGCGCAACGTCTCGGGCGGTCTTGTCAAACCTGACAAAACGAAACCTGATGTCACTCCTCAACGAGGAGCTCGGGGCGGATGCTGATCGCAAGGGTCAGCTGACCTCGGAGCTGGCAAGCCTGCGCAAGCTCGGTATTTGTGAAACCCGCGGTGAAGTCGATCAGGATCTCGTCGGGATTTCCGCGCCGCTTCGAAATGCGTCGCTCGGGATCAGCGCTTCGGTTTCGGTCATCGTGGAGGCTCGCCTGCTGAACGACGACCTGCGCCCTCGGATCTACGCAGCCGTCACTGCGACCGGCCGGATGATCGAAAGCTTCATGGCTGAAGTCTAGAGCCACAGCGGAGCCGAGCTGGCCCGTGCATTCAGGGGCGATGGCTCTTGAGAAAGATGGCGCAGGCTGGCTCGACGTTCTCCAGGATTTCAGCCTCGGTTGCTCCACTGCGGATCCCCCACAGGCACTGCTCGAACAAGCGCGCTTCGCAAAGCGATTTGAACCGCCACGCTTCCGCAATGGGGTCTTCGATCGTGAGTTCGCCCGTTTCTGCCGACTGTTGCAGGGTCGATGCGATGACGCCGATCACGCTCTTCGGGCCGTTGTCGTAAAAGATCCTGCCGAGCTCGGGGAAGCGACCGGCCTCGGCTATCACCAGCCGGTTGACCGACATGATTTCGCTGGAGAGTAGGAGCCGCAGGTAGCGACAGCCAAGGGCAACGAGTCTCGCCTCTATGCCGTTTGGCTGCTCTTCGAGGGCGATGAATTCCTGCCATCGTTGCTGTCCCGCGCTGACGACAAAAGCGGCAAACACCTCCTCCTTGGACGAGAAGTAGCCATATAGCGTGCCTTTTGAGCCGCCGACAGCCGCGGCGATCGTTGCCATGGACACGGTGCCATAGCCTTGCGAGAGAAACAGTTCGCCGGCGATGGTGATGATTTCGTTTTTCTTTTTTTCGGTCTTTACGCGCATGGCGCCTTATAACCGTAAAGGTCCGTACTGTTAAGTTGACCGATCGCAATTCTCATAATAGTACTTATGTGTACGGTTATGAGGAGGTAATCGATGACCAGACTTTTCCCAGCGACGGCGGACTTCACGGGTGGACTCTACAAACCTGCGCGGTTTGAGGGCGAGATTTACGACCTCGAGGTCGATGGCACAGTGCCGGACGAGATCGATGGCACCTTCTTTCAGGTGGCTCCGGATCCGCAATATCCGCCGATGCTCGGCGACGACATCTTCTTCAATGGCGACGGTGCGATCACCGCTTTTACCTTCAAGAATGGGCATGTCGACTTCAAGCGACGCTATGTGATGACCGAGCGTCTCAAGGCGCAGCGGGCGGCCCGAGCGTCGCTTCACGGGATCTATCGCAATCGCTACACAAACGATCCGAGCGTCCGCGAACTGAACAACAGCACGGCAAACACCAATGTCGTCGTGCATGTTGGCAAGCTTCTGGCGCTGAAGGAAGACAGTGCGCCCTATGCGCTTGATCCCGTGACGATGGAAACGATCGGGTTGTGGGATTTCAATGGCCAGCTGACCAGCGCGACCTTTACCGCCCATCCCAAGATCGATCCCGCTAACGGAGATCTGCTCTGTTTCGGCTACGAGGCCAGGGGCGAGGCGACGCCCGACATCGTCTACTACGAGATCGATTCCTCGGGCCGGAAGAAGCGCGAGACATGGATCGTCGCGCCCTATGCGGCAATGATTCACGATTTCGCGGTGACCGAAAACTACGTGATCTTCCCGCTGATGCCGCTGACCTCAGATCTTGATCGCATGAAGAATGGAGGGCGGCATTTCGAATGGCAGCCAGGGCTCGACCAGCTGTTCGGTGTCCTTCGCCGAGATGGTGATGGCCGGGATGTCCGGTGGTTCAAGGCGCCGAACGGCTTCCAGGGGCATACGCTCAACGCTTTCGATGACCGTGGCCGGATCTTTATCGACATGCCGATCACCAGCGGCAACATCTTCTACTTCTTCCCCCAGGCAGACGGGACTGTGCCGCCACCGGAAACGCTGGCGTCCAACATGATGCGTCTGACCATCGATATGAATTCCACCGCGAACGGTCTGGACATGACGCCCCTGACGCAGTTCCCTTGCGAATTCCCGCGGAGTGACGATCGCTATATGGGCCGGCATTACAGCCATGGATTCGTCATCGCCATGGACCCGAGCAAGCCTTTCAATGAAGCGCAGATCGGGCCGCGTCCGTTTCAGTTCTTCAATCAGCTGGCGCATATCAATGTTTCGACGGGGCGGATCAAGACGTGGTTTGCGGATGATCAGTCCTGCTTCCAGGAGCCGATCTTCGTCCCCAAAAGTGCCGATGCGGCCGAAGGGGAGGGCTATGTCATCGCCCTTCGCAACCGTCTGCTGGAGCAGGCGACCGACCTGTTGATCCTCGATGCGCAGCACTTGGATGAGGGCCCAATCGCCACGGTGAAGCTGCCGATCCGGCTGCGTATGTCGCTGCATGGGAACTGGGTGCAAAGCTCCGCTTTGCGGGCCGGCTAATATCCGCATAACCCGATTTCGCTCTGATGGACGCGTAACCCCGCAGGCAGTGGCTTGCGGGGTTGAAAGTCGTTGCTGCCGCCATAGAGTATGGGCGCAGAATAGTATCTGTCCAAATTATCATTTTACGATAATTTCGTCTTGACGATCTGCAAATTTGTAGATTAGGCTTTTTTCCATGAGGAGGCGCGTCTGTCGCTGTGCCCATCCGCATCGAGAGATAATCGGTGACGGAGCGGGCGATGCCAGATGCCGCGAGAGGAGACCAAGCCGTGCAGCATCCAGTCGATCATTCCGTCTTCGTCCCGCGTCCGTATGACGGGTTTACCGGGCAGTTCATCGCCGGCCGTTGGCTGGCCGGCACGGCGGGTAAGGCCGTTGTCGACCGCAACCCCTATGATGATTCAGTTCTTGCGGAGCTCGCCCAGGCAAGCATTAGCGATCTCGACCAGGCCTTCGATGCCGCTCGCCGCGCCCATGTCGAATGGGCCTTCACGCTGCCGTCGGAGCGCGCCGCCCTGTTCTTCCGGGCCGTCGCCATTCTCGATGCGCGCAAGGAAGAAATCATCCAATGGCTGATCCGCGAATCCGGTAGCACGCGCATCAAGGCTGGCGTCGAATGGGGTGCGGTGCGCGCCGGCATGCTGGAGGCGGCCACCATGCCGGCGGCTGCCCAGGGACACATCATTCCTGTCGACAAGCCCGGCAAGGAAGCGCGAGTCTACAAGAAGCCTGTCGGCGTCGTCGGCGTCATCAGCCCATGGAATTTTCCGCTGCACCTCTCCAACCGCTCGGTGGCACCGGCGCTCGCACTCGGCAATGCCGTCGTGCTGAAGCCGTCGAACGACACGCCGGTCACGGGTGGATTGCTTCTGGCTAAAATCTACGAAGAGGCTGGCCTGCCGGCGGGTGTTCTCAATGTCGTGGTTGGCAGTTCCGACGTGATCGGGGACGCATTCTCCCGCCATCCCGTGCCGCGCGTGCTGACCTTTACGGGTTCTACGCCGGTCGGCCGCCACATTGCCCGAGTGGCGGCTGAATCGTCACTGCTGAAGCGCGTAGGGCTGGAGCTTGGCGGCAATGCGCCGCTTGTTGTGCTGGATGATGCCGATCTGGAAAAGGCAGTTGGGGCCGCGCTGATCGGACGGTTCATGCATCAGGGCCAGATCTGCATGAGCACCAACCGCATCATCGTCGATGCATCTCTCTATGATAGGTTTGTCGAGGCTTACACAGAGGCTGCAAAAGCCGTGAAGTTCGGCGATCCGAACGAGCCGGACACGCTGGTCGGGCCGCTGTGCAACGATAGCCAGGTGCGCAGCGTCTTGAGGAGCATCGCACTTGCCCGCGAAAGCGGCTTCCGGGAATGCCTATCCGGCCCAATCGAGGGCCGCGTCGTGCCTCCGCATGTCTTTGCGGACGTCGATAATGGTTCCGAGTTCGCCCGCAACGAGATCTTCGGACCCGTCGCACCGATTATCCGGGCGGCGAATGAAGCCGAGGCTCTCGCCTTTGCCAATGATACGGAATTCGGCTTGTCCAGCGCCGTGTTCACCCGCGACGAGGCAAGAGGCCTCGCCTTTGCCCAGCGCATCGAGGCGGGCATGACGCATATCAACGACATTACGATCCACGATTACCCGCATGTGATGTTCGGGGGCGAGAAAAACTCGGGGCTCGGCCGCTTCAACGGGAAGTGGATCATCGAAGAATTCACCACGGATCATTTCATATCGATCCAGCGGTAACGGCACTGGCGCTGCTCAAGGAGCGGCGCGCCATTCGATTTTGAAAGCAGGCGTGCCTTCGGTCGGGTTGGCCGGTGGATGGATCATATCAGCAAAATCAAGGGAGCCACGGCACGTCTCGCGCGTGATCGCCGACGTGCGCCTGGAGGAGGAGGATGAAATGCAAACTATGACAGCGGGTACCCGTCACGGGCTGCTGCTGGTGGCGGCCGCATGGCTCGCCCCGATCGGGTCGACCCTGTTCGCGCCCGTCTTGCCGCACATGATCGAGCATTTCGCGGATGTGCCGCACGCGTCCTTGTTGGCGCCGCTTGCGCTGGTCACGCCCGCTCTTTTCGTGGCGCTGCTCGCGCCCGTTGCCGGTTTGCTCACCGACCGTTTCGGCCGACGAAGTGTGCTGGTCTGGGCGCTCGGGCTCTATGCTGCCGCAGGCATCGCACCGTTCTGGCTCGACAATCTTTACGCCATCATCGCAACGCGCGCGGTCGTCGGCATCGCCGAGGCGGGCGTGATGACGGCGAGCACGGCGCTGATCTGCGACTATTTCACCGGACAGCGGCGGGCTCACTGGCTTTCGGTGCAGTTCGGTTCCGCAGCTCTTGTGGCGACGGTGTGCTTCGTTCTGGCCGGGTTTCTCGGCAACTACAACTGGCGGGCGCCCTTCCTCGTTTATGGCGCAACGGCGCTTTTCATTCCGCTGATCCTGGCGATCATCTTCGAGCCGGCACGTGGTGCCGTGGGCAAAGCTGCCGAGTCCGATGTTGCCGATAGCATCCGGAGCATCGTGGATCTTCGCTTTGTCGGCACACTCTCGGCGACGCTCATCTGCGGTGCGCTGTTCTACATCACGCCCGTGCATATCTCGCTGGTCCTCAGCGAACGCGGCTATTCCGACCCGAGCATGCTGGGGCTTGCCAGCGCCATGGGATCCGTCGGTGTCGTCGTAGGCGCCGCGCTCTTCCGCTTTCAGTCAAGGCGTCCGGTCGGGGCGCTGCTCGCCGGTGCCATGCTGACGCAAGCGGTTGGCTTTGCCGTTCTCTACACCCAGTCGTCGCTGGCCGGGGGTGTCGTCGGCATGTTCATCAACAATGTCGGGTGCGGCATTTCCCTGCCGCTCGTGCTGGCCTTCACCATGAGCAAGCTGCCAGAAGGCTTGCGGGGCCGTGTCTCCGGTCTGTGGACGTCGATGTTCTTCATCGGCCAGTTCGTCTGCCCGATCGTGGTTGCCGGTGTCGCGGCACTTGGCGGGGGCATGGTCGCCGCAATGGCGGTCTTTGCCGGGTTCACGGCGCTATGCGGGCTGCTTCTGCTGGCTGGATTTGCCTTCGGCCGAGCGCTTCGAGAGCCCGCTACGACGGGGAGCCCGGTCGTTCCGGTGCATTGAAATTCAACAAAGGGGGACTGAAATGAAGAATTCGATTTCGAATGGCAGGCTGGCATGGCTTGCGCTTGCTGGACTGACCTTTCTGCCGGACAGTGGCGCACAGGCCGCAGAATTCTACCAGACCGTGACACCTGGAGCGACGTCCGACATCAGGGCAGCAGAACTACCGCCGGAGCCGGGCTTCTACGCGATCGGTGGGCTGTGGGGTAACCGGCGCGACCGCCTTAGCGACGCTCATGGTGACGCGAAGTTTTCGGACACGGACGAGCAACTTCTTCAGGGCCAGTTGGGTGGGCTTTACGTCTATCCGGGTGAGCTGTTCGGCGGACGAATGGCCTCATCGTTGATCTTCGCATATGGCAAACACGACCTGACGATCACCGATACCTTGCCGGTGGATCTGAGCAGCAAGCATACCGGCCTATTTGATGCCTATTCCGACCTCTTCTTCTGGTCCAAGAGCTGGTATGAGGGCCCGCCGCCGGCAGCGGAAGGGCAGCCGAGGCCAACGGCCGATTTCGTGCCTCCGATGCCAGTGGGGTTCACGCTTGGCCTTGGCCTCGGGGTGACCATCCCGATCGGCAGCTACGACAATACGGCTGTCGGAAACCCAGGCTTCAATAGCTGGGTTCTGTCGCCGAATGTTGCCTTCACCTACCGGACGAAACCGATCTTCCTGGACGCGACCGAATTTTCAGGAAGGGTGTTCTACAACCACAACTTCGAACGGGAGGATGCGACGGGCGGCTTCATCTACCGTGACGGCGACTATCTCTCCGCCGACTTCGCGGTCACGGAGCGCTACAACCGTTTCCAGTTCGGCCTTGCAGGCAATATCAGCTGGCAGATCGAGGACGATACCGGCTCGCCTGCGGTGGCGGCCACCGACGGACAGAGGCACAAGTCGATCCGGCTCGGGCCGATTCTCGCCGTCGATTTCCCCGACCAGCGCACGACGGTTTCCCTCAGGTACCTGACCGACGTCTATAGTCGAAACGCATTCGATGGCGACTATCTGCAGCTCAGCTTCATCCGGAAGATTTGGTGATGCTGGGGTTGTTGCCACAGCCTGCTAAACGCCAGGTTCAGGCGGTCCCATAGCTAACCAGCAAGGCGTCGAACAAGCGTGCGACGGCACGGTAGGCCAATGGTCAGGGTGCCGGCGTGATGAATTGCGAAGAAAGGTGGGCGCCGCGTGCGGTCACCTTGATCTCACATTCGGGTTTATGGGTTCGCTTGCGGCCCTCAGTGGGATCGTTCGGCGTTTGATGCTTTTGTGTCCCGCGATCGAAGCGGAGGATCGCTAGACCGCAGACCGGAGGGGCTATTCTGAGCGCAAGTAGCTCAGGACCGCATCGGCGATCATCTGTTGGTGGCGGGCGTAGAGCGAAGGTTCTGACAGGTCCCGCTCGAAGATGGTCCCGAAGGTATAGCGGTTGGAAACGCGGAAGAAGCAGAAGGCGCTGATCAGCATGTGCAGATCAATCGCATCGACGCGGCGCTTGAAGTGGTTGCCTTGCAGGCCGCGATCGATGATGTCCTGAAGCGTCCGGATGACCGATATGTTGAGGTCGGCGATCTCGCTCGAGCGTTTCATGTGCATGGCGTGATGAATATTCTCGATGCTGACCAGACGGACGAAGTCCGGGTTCTGCTCGTCGTGATCGAAGGTCGTATTGATCAGCCGCCGCAGAGCCTCGTCGGGCAGTAGTTCGGCGAGCTGAAGGTCTGCTTCCAACGAGCGGATCTTGCGATAGGCCCGCTCGAGAACCGCAAGGTAAAGCCCTTCCTTGCTGCCATAGTAATAGTAGATCATCCGCTTGGACGTGCGCGTCTTTTCCGCGATCGAATCGACCCTTGCTCCGGACAGACCGAATTCGGAAAATTCCTGGGTCGCCACCTCGAGAATATTCTCCTTGGTGCCCTCAGGATCATTCCTGCGCGTGTCCCCGGCCGTCTTTGCCATGCTCCTCCCCCGTCGCGGCGCCTGTGGGTCTATTCCCTCGCCCCCGAGCCCTCTGTTCATAGTGCCGTCGAAAGGGCGCATCAACCTGTTTGACGTTGACACTAACTAGTTAGTACATTATTGATCATTGCCAGGTTGGGAGGCCTGCAGTGCAAGTGGATCTTGTGCTCGGGAAATGGGAGTTGTCATGCCCACGAAGCGGGACATCAAGCGAGCCGGATTGATCGGATTTGGGATCCAGCGATCGCTGACGCCTGCCATGCACATGCGTGAAGGGGCGGCTCTTGGGCTTGATTACCGCTACGAGCTGATCGATCTCAACGAGAGGAAGCTTACGCCCGACGCTCTGGAGAGCCTCGTCGTGGAGGCGGAAGAGCAGGGCCTTTGCGGCCTCAACATCACCTATCCCTGCAAGCAGAAGATCATCCCCCTGCTGTCCGACATGTCGGATGATGCCCGCAAGCTGGGCGCCGTGAACACTGTGGTCATGCGGGATGGCAAGCGGATCGGCCACAATACCGACTGGTGGGGATTTGCCGAGGGGTTGCAGCGCCAGCTGCCGAATGCCGACTTGACGGATGTCGTCCAGATCGGTGCGGGTGGGGCCGGTGCAGCCACAGCCTTTGCCGTATTGCAGCTCGGGGCGAAGGCGCTGACGATCTTTGATATTGATGAGGCGCGGTCGGCAGAGCTCGCTGCCCTGATGGCCGAACTTTTTCCGCAGGCCGATGTCCGGGCCGGACAGGACCTCGGGGATACCATGGCGAAGGCGACTGGCCTTGTGCATGCCACGCCGATGGGAATGGACAAACATCCGGGCATGCCTTTGTCGCCGGATCTGCTGCATCCGTCGCTTTGGGTGGCCGAGATCGTTTATTTCCCGCTTGAGACTGCACTCGTGCAGGCCGCACAGCAGCGTGGCTGCCGGGTTGCCAACGGCGGAGGCATGGCTGTCTTTCAGGCTGTCGGTGCGTTTTCGCTGTTCACCGGACTTCAGCCGGATGCAAGGCGCATGCTCGCGCATTTCCAGGAGCTCACGGGCTCGACGGTGAATGATCTGGCCCGGCGGGCCTGAGAACAGAAATGCAGGCCGGCACGGCGGGCCGGCGGCACAGGGTTTTTGGTCGATCGGCTCTGGCCGGTCAGGGAGAAGAAAGTTCCCAAGCCCGAGGAGGGGCAGGGACAAGAGGAGGAAGACATGATGATTGAATTCACACGCCGTATGTTTCTCGCAGGATCCGTCGCACTCGGAGCGATGACAGCCGTTTCACTTCCGGCCTATGCCCAGGAACCCGTCACGCTCAAGCTGTCTGCCGTGTTCTCCGAGCAGGATATTCGCGCCGGCATGGTCAAGATGTTTGCCGATGAGCTGAAGGACGGTTTCACGGTCGAGCCCTTCTTCGGCGGCACGCTGTTCAAGCAGGGCACCGAGCTCGTGGCGCTCCAGCGCGGCAATCTGCAGATGGGCAATATCGCGCCGCAGGATATCGCCAAGCAGGTGCCTGAATGGTCGGTCCTGACCTCGGCCTATCTGTTCCGGGATGCCGCCCATGTACGTGCCTTCTTTGCAAGCGACGTCGGCGCCGAGTTCAAGAAGATGGCCGAAGAAAAGGCCGGTGTTTACATCCTCGGACCGACCTATTTCGGCGCCCGCCAGGTGGGCCTGAAGAGTGACAAGAAGGTTGCGACGCCGGCCGATCTCTCGGGCGTGAAGCTGCGCATGCCGGGTGGAGATGCCTGGCAGTTCCTTGGCGAGGCGCTCGGTGCCAACCCGGTGCCGATGGCCTATGCCGAAGTCTATACCGGCCTGCAGACGGGTGCGATCGACGGTCAGGACAATCCGCTGCCGAACGTCAAGAACATGAAGTTCTATGAGGTGATGTCGCAGATCGTCATGACCTCGCATCTGATCGGCTATGACCTGCTGACCATCTCGGCCGAAACCTGGAAGGCGCTCTCGCCGGAGCAGCAGGCCAAGGTGCAGGCAGCGGCCGACAAGGCGATGCAGTGGAGCGAAGAGCAGCATCTCGCCCAGGAAAAGACACTGGTCGAGGAATTCAAGGCTGCCGGCCTTGAGATCTACGAACCGGATGTTGCAGCCTTCCGCAAGTTCGCCCAGGAAAAGTATCTGGCCTCCGATCTGGCGAAGTCCTGGCCCGAGGGTATCCTCGAAAAGGTCGGCGCACTCTGAGCCCATCCCCATGAGACCCGGGAGCCGGATATCCTCCGGCTCCCGGCCCATCAGAAAAGGCTCGGCCTATGGACAATCGATTTGCCACGATCGGAAGCTGGCTCAGGCATCGGGCAGAGAACCTGCTCGCAATGATGCTGCTGGCGATGTTCGTCATCTTCCTGCTGCAGATATTCTCCCGCTATCTCTTCAACCTCTCGATTGGCTGGACACACGAAGCGAGCGTCGCTTTGTGGATCTGGATGGTGCTGTTCGGGTCTGCCTTCGTTGTGCGGGAGGTCGATGAGATCCGCTTCGATCTGTTCTGGGGAGCGGCAACCGCCCGCGGGCTGCGCGTCATGCAGGTCATCGGTTCAGCCAGCCTCGTCGTGCTGTTCACCTGGTCGCTTCCGGCCGTCATCGATTATGTGACCTTCATGCGCGTCGAGAGCACCGCCTATCTGAAGATCCGTTTCGACGTTCTCTATTCCATCTATGTCGTCTTCGCGATTGCCATGATCGTGCGCCACCTCTGGCTCTGCACGCTGGCGATCCGCGGCAAGGCGCCCGAGGGCTTCGACCCGACCAAAGCGAGTTCCGGAGTATGAACCTGGCCAGCCCCTTTTCCCTGTCGCTCGTGGTGATCACGGCGCTCGCCTTCCTCGGTCTGCCCATTGGCTTGTCGATGATCTGCGGGTCGATCCTCTACCTACTGCTGTCCGGTGCCGACATGGGCATCGTCGCCGAGCAGTTTCTGAACGGCATGTATTCCAACTACGTGATCCTGGCCGTGCCGTTGTTCATCCTGGCTGCCGAACTGATGAACATCGGCTCGATGACCGAGCGGCTCTTGTCGTTCTGCAACGTGCTGGTCGGACGCTTTCGCGGCGGCCTGGCCCAGGTCAATGTCGTGCAGAGCATCATCTTTGCCGGTATGTCCGGCTCGGCGATTGCCGATGCCGCGGGCACCGGCAGTATGATGCAGAAGCTGATGACGGATGGCGGTCGCTATACGCCGAGCTTTGCGGCGGCCCTGACGGCTGTCACGTCGGTGATCGGCCCGATCATTCCGCCTTCCATCCCGATGATCATCTATGCGCTCGTTTCGGATGCCTCAATCGGCTATCTCTTCCTCGCCGGCATGGTTCCGGGGCTCTTGATGGCCGTCCTGCAGATGGTGCAGGTTGCGATCACGGCGCGTCGGCAGAATTTTCCGGTCGAGGCGCCGGTGCCATTTCGCGAGATCCCCGGCGTCACTTGGCGCGCACTCCCTGCACTGTTCATGCCGGTGCTGCTGCTTGGCTGCATCTATTCGGGGGTGACGACACCAACGGAGGCCGCAGCGTTAGCGGCGGCTTACGCACTGCTGGTTTCGGCTGTGCTCTACCGCAGCATCCGCTGGAACGCTCTTTACAGCGCGCTTCTCACCAGCGGGAAGACCACTGCCTCGATCGGCATGCTGATCGCTGGTGCGCTCGTCTTCAACTATGTCATCACCATCGAGAACATTCCGGAGAGCATCAAAGGCATCCTGACGAGCTGGGATATGTCCCCGGTCGTCTTCCTGATCTTCGTCAACATCCTGCTCCTTTTGCTCGGCTGCTTCCTCGAAGGCACGACAATCCTTCTGATCGTCGTCCCCGTGCTTATCCCGACAGCTCAGGCGCTGGGTATCGATCTCGTCCATTTCGGCGTGGTCGTGGTGGTCAACATCATGCTGGGGCTGGTGACGCCTCCGTATGGGTTGCTGCTGTTCATCGTCGCGAAGATCTCGGGCGCACCGCTCAGAGATATCGTTCGCGATGCCTGGCCTTTCATTCTCTGGATGGTGCTGTGCCTCATCGTCATCACCTTCATCCCCGAGACGGTGCTCTGGCTACCGCGTCTGCTCGGTTATCAGGGCTGAGGACAGGACCATGACGCAGCACAAGCCGCTCTTCATCCTCAACGGACCAAACCTGAACCGCCTTGGTCGGCGCGAACCCGAGATCTACGGCCATCACACGCTATCCGACGTGGAATTCTGGTGCCGGGAGGCGGCGGGGGAATGGCCTGTCGTCTTCCGCCAGACGAATAGCGAGGAGATGCTGATCGAGTCGGTGCATGAGGCGATCGACGAAGGATCCGGCATCCTGATCAATCCGGCGGCCTTTACCTTCACGTCGCTGGCGCTCCTCGATGCGCTCAAGATGTTCAAGGGACCGATCATCGAGTTCCACATCAGCAATGTGCATCGGCGCGAGCAGATCTATCACAAATCCCTCGTCTCGATGACGGCCACGGCCGTCATGGCGGGCCTCGGGGCGACGGGATACCCGCATGCTGTGCGAGCCTTGAAGCTGCTCGTCGCAGAAGGAAAACGGTGAAAAGCCATCGGGCGAAACAGAGGATGCGGCGATGAAAACCTCGATTGCGACGGTGTCGATCAGCGGCGAATTCGAAGAGAAGCTCTCGGCGATCGCCCGTGCCGGTTTCGACGGGATCGAGATCTTCGAAAACGACTTCCTGGCGTTCGACCGATCACCCGCCGAAGTGGGGCAGATGGTTCGCGATCACGGACTGACCGTCTCGCTTTTCCAGCCTTTCCGCGACTTCGAAGGCATGCCGGAGCCCTTCCGCAGTCGCAACTTTGACCGTGCCGAACGCAAGTTCGACCTGATGGCCGAGCTTGGCACTGATCTGATGCTGATCTGCTCCAATGCCTCGCCGGTCTCGCTTGGCGGGATCGACCGCGCGGCAGCCGACTTTCACGAGCTTGGCGAGCGGGCGGCTAAACGGGGCCTGCGCGTCGGCTATGAAGCGCTCGCCTGGGGTCGTCACATCAACGACCACAGGGATGCCTGGGAAATCGTCCGCCGGGCGGATCACCCAAGTATCGGGCTGATCCTCGACAGTTTTCACACTCTGGCACGCAAGATCGAGGTCAATTCCATCCGGTCCATTCCCGGCGACCGCATCTTCATCGTTCAGCTCGCCGACGCGCCGCTGATCGAGATGGATCTTCTCTACTGGTCGCGTCACTTCCGCAACATGCCGGGCGAAGGCGACCTTGCCGTGACACCCTTCATGCAGGCGATCGCGGCGACGGGTTACAATGGCTATCTGTCGCTGGAGATTTTTAACGACCAGTTCCGCGGTGGATCGCCCGAGGCGATATCGAGGGATGGCCGACGCTCTCTCGTCTATCTCATGGACCAGGTCCGGCGCGTCGAGCCCGACATGCGTATCCCGGTTCCTGCCATGCCAGACCGCAGCGAGGTCTCCGGCATTGCTTTCGTCGAGTTTGCTGTCGGTGACGATGATGGGCGTGAGCTCGAAGCCTTGCTGGAGGTCCTGGGTTTTCGCGCTGTCGGCCGCCATCGCAGCAAGGCCGTTACCGTGATGCGGCAGGGGGAGATCAACCTTGTCCTCAACCGAGAAGAAAAGGGGTTCGCCAACGCCTCCTACCTCGTCCATGGCGCCAATGCCTATGCCTTCGGATTGATGGTGGACGATGCCTATGCCGCGCATGCTCGCGCTTTGCAGCTGGGATCGGAAGATTTTCGCCAGCCGGTGGGGCCGGGCGAGATACAGGTGCCTGCGATCCGGGGTGTTGGCGGCGGGATCGTCTACTTCCTCGACCGCAAGACTTCGCTTGGCGACATCTGGGACGTCGAATTTGAACCGATTGCCGAGGATCAGACCACTGCGTCTTCCGTCGGGCTGACGCGGATCGACCATCTTGCCCAGACGACCCGCTATGAGGAGATGCTGACCTGGCTTCTCTTTTACACCTCGCAGTTCGCGACCCGGAAGACGCCCATGGTCGACATCATCGATCCGGCCGGGGTGGTCCGGAGTCAGGTCGTCGAAACGCAAGATGGTCGCCTGCGGATCACGCTGAACGGGGCCGAGAACCGCAATACGCTCGCGGGCCGTTTCATTGCGGAGACCTTCGGTTCGGGTATCCAGCACATTGCCTTTGAAACCGACGACATCTTCGCGACGGCAGAAGCCCTGGCGCACAATGGCTTCAAGTCCCTGGCGATCTCGCCAAATTACTACGATGATGTCGAAGTCCGCTTCGGGCTTGATCCGGATCTGGTCGAGCGGATGAAAGCCGCCAACATCCTCTACGACCGGGATGACGCGGGAGAGTATTTCCAGCTTTATTCCCCGACCTATGGAGAGGGCTTCTTCTTCGAAATCGTCGAGCGCCGGGGCTATGCCGGCTACGGCGCCCCCAATGCCATCTTCCGTATCGCAGCCCTGAAACGACATCTGCGACCGAGCGGCATGCCGCGTTAGGCCTGTGCCTTGCGAGCAAATCTATCCTGCCGCCGAAAACGGTGCATAGTATGCGCGTGGAGCGATGGGAGGCATTGTGACCGGCAATCTGAGTTCGGCGTTACCGATGGGTTCTGGGGCTCATGGGCCGAAGCGCGTCTGCCTGCTGGGCGCTACCGGGACGATCGGTCGGGCGACGGCTGCTGCGCTCATGCGGCGAGGGTATGAGGTGGTCTGTCTTGTGAGGACAGCTGCTGGCGTCGCTGGAGGTTCCTCGAACGCGAAAGCTGCTCGACTCGTCGAGGGGGCAACGGTGAGGGTCGTGGATCTCGGCGATCCGGAATCGGTGTTGCGCGACGGGTTTTCAGGCGACCGCTTCGACGCCGTGGTTTCGTGTATGGCTTCGCGCACAGGCTCGCCGAATGACGCCTGGGCTGTCGACCATCGGGCACATCTGAACGTGCTGGAGGCGGCACAGCGCTCAGGCGTGGGTCACTTCGTCCTCCTGTCGGCTATCTGTGTTCAGAAGCCGCTGCTTGCCTTTCAACAGGCAAAGCTGGCATTTGAAACCGCCCTTGTGGCGTCCGGCCTGCGCTATTCGATCGTCCGGCCGACCGCCTTCTTCAAGTCCCTGTCCGGCCAGATCGAGCGTGTCCGCAAGGGCGCGCCCTTCCTGATATTCGGTGACGGGACACTGACATCCTGCAAGCCCATCAGCGATGGCGATCTGGCCGACTATCTGGTCAGGTGCCTGGAAGAAGAGGCGTGTTGGAACCGCATCTTGCCGATCGGCGGCCCGGGTGAGGCGATTACACCGCGTCAGCAGGGCGAAGCGCTCTTTGCGCTTCTTGGGCGCCCGCCGAAATTCAGGTCCGTTCCGATTGCTCTGCTCGACGTCATCATCGCTGGCCTCGGAACCCTTGGCCGTGTTGCGCCTTCGCTGCGTGAAAAGGCGGAGCTGGCCCGGATCGGGCGCTACTACGCCACCGAATCCATGCTCGTGCTCAATCCGCAGACCGGTCGATACGACGCAGATGCCACACCGTCGACCGGCACCGAGACACTGTTCGATTTCTATCGCTCTGTTTTGGCTGGTGGGGCGCCACCTGACAGAGGTGATCACGCCGTCTTTTAGAGGTTGCCGGGCGAAGGGGATGCATGCCTCAACATCGGCCATGGTTTGAGTTGATTTGATCGCTTTCAGGAGAGCAGCATTTGGCCAGAAGAGGAAAACGGATGGTAACGATCTTCGCCTGGCTGGCCGGGACCATTGCGCTCGGGATCATCGCTTTGGCGGTCTGGCTTTATGAGCCCGACAAGCCGCGTGCTGCGCTGGAGGAGACCTATCCGGGGGAGTATCGCATCATCGACGGCGTTCGCTTGCGGCTGCGCGACAGCGGCCCGCGCGACGGCGAGGCCATCATCATGCTCCATGGTTTCGGTGCCAGTCTGGAAACCTGGGAGAAATGGGCTGAGGCCTTGTCAGCACGCTACCGGGTCATTCGGTTCGACCTGCCGGGATTTGGGCTGACCGGACCCGATCCGACCGGCGACTATACGGACGCACGCAGCATGCAGATCCTGGCTACATTGATGGAACAGCTGGATATCGACCGCGCCAGCCTGATCGGCAATTCGCTCGGGGGACGCATTGCCTGGAACTTCGCGGCCATGTTCCCTGAACGGGTCAACAAGCTCGTTCTGGTCTCGCCCGATGGGTTCGCGAGTCCGGGCTTTGACTATGGCGTGGCGCCAAAGGTGCCGCTGATTATGCGTGCTTTGCCCTATACGGCACCGCGCAGCATGTTGAAGGCCAACCTGGCAGCCGCCTATGGGAATCCGGCAGCCTTGAGCGACGCCGATGTGACCCGCTATCATGATCTGATGCTGGCACCTGGCGTGCGGCGTGCGATCCTGGAGCGGATGGGGCAGGTGATCCTGCGTGAACCGGGGCCGATACTTGCCCGGATACAGGCGCCGACGCTGCTTGTCTGGGGCGAACTAGACGGGATGATTCCGATCAGCAATGCGCAGGACTATCTGCGCTTAATGCCGAATGCCACGCTGGCGAGGCTGCCGGGCCTTGGCCATGTTCCATTTGAGGAAGACCCGGTCGCGTCGCTGGTTCCCGTCGAGGCTTTCCTGTCAGGCGCGGCGCGATAGCGCCGATGCGATGTTTGACTGGCTGGTCGAGCCTAACAAGGACCGCCATCCGGTGGTCTGCCGCTCAGTAGAAGGCCACCTCGCGGACGCTGATGTCGGCGTCATGGTTGCGACCGAAGGCGACAATGCCGATCGATGTCAGGCTGTCGGCGCGCGGGACTTTGCGCAACAGTGCGCCTGAGGCCTTAAAGTCGGTGAAGGGAAGGCGGACTTCGGTCCAGGTGTTCGTTGCCTCAAACCCGGCCTGGTAATATTGCCAGGGCAGGATCGTGCCGCTCGTGCGCAAATGCACGAAGTAGCGCTGATCATTGCCACGGATAACGAGGCGAACGCCGACCGTGCCTTCGGGCGGTGGGCTGGGCAGGGCCATTCGCATCTGGATGAAGCCGCCATTGTTCTCGATGCTGACGCGGCCGGTCATCTGGGCGTGCTGGCGGTCGCGTTCGGTGACGAAGCGGATCTGTCCTGATGATACGCCTCCCATCACCGTATCCGCGAAGAACTTCCAGCGCGTCTCAGGCTGAACCTTGAAATCCTCGATCATCATGTCCCCCGCAAGCGCCTGGGATACACCCCAGATCGCAAGCATTGCCATCGTGGCAAGCCTTGTCAAAACACGCATCGGTTTTCCTGACTGGTTAAGTGGGCCGCTTTGATGACCACCCACTCTCAACGAAACGCAGCGGCCGAAGTTGCCATGAGATTGGGTGTTTTTCAGCCCGTAACAGGCGTTCAAGGTAGCATGGACGCAGCTTGTGGTCACTCAAGTGCGATAACGGGCCGCATGGGGCTGACGCCGCCCGCGAAAAAGCGTCAACCGGGCGCGTGGCTCTCGAGCAGCCAATCCAGGAAGTGTTGCAGTGCGCGGCTCTGTTTGCGGTTCGCGGGCACGACGACATAGTAGGCGCCGTCTGGAGTGACGGACGCTTCTCCGAGCCGGATCAGGCGCTTCTGGTCGAGAAGGTCGCCGACGAGCCGGTTCCAGCCAAGGCTGATGCCCTGGCCGTTCAGGGTCGCGTAGATGGCTTCGGTGTAGAAGCTGCAGCGCATGCCTTTCAGCTTGCCGGTGGTGGAAACTCCAAAGTTCGACAGCCAGGCGTTCCAGCCGATCCACATGGGATCATCGGCCTCGTTGGAGATCAGCGGTTGTCGGATCAAGCCGGATGGCGACAGATCCGGGCCAAGAGACTGCGCAAATTCCGGGCTGCAGACCGGGAAGACCAGGTCGTCGAACAGTTTTTCGGCGTGACCGGTCGGCCAGTTGCCGCCGCCGAAGCGTATCGCGATGTCCACGTCTCCCTGATCGAGCGCCGGCATGGCGTCCTGGCTGACGATCCGCAGCGTCGTCTCCGGGTGACGGCGGGAGAATTCCGAGATCCGGGGCAGCAACCAGAAATGCGAGAAGGCAACGGTGGCCGAGATCGTCAGGTCGTCGCCATTTGTCTCCTGCCGCAATTCCGATGCGGTCTCGGCAATCAGGTTGAAGGCGTTGCTGGCCGCCGCCGCGAGCGATCGGCCTTGCGCAGTCAGGGTCACTTTCCGATGCAGGCGGTTGAACAGCGGAAAGCCGAAATCCTCTTCGAGCGCACGGATCTGGCGGCTGACAGCCGCCTGGGTGACCCCCAGTTCTTCGGCAGCCCTTGTGAAGCTTGCCAACCGAGCCGCAGCCTCGAAGGCAGTGAGGGCCGTCATGGGTGGCAGTTGTCGTCTCAAGCTTTTCATGATGCCTCGCTGGCTCAAGTCTTTCATTACCTGAGGTTATGTCAAGGCTGATGATTTGTGCTGTTGAAGGCCCGCTCATTCCTGCCAAGATCCTGATATCATCAGATGAGGTTGCGTTATGCTCAACAGGTTTGCCTCCTCCATTTCCGCGCTTCTCGACATGCGCGCAAATGGCCATTCGCTTCCGGCCGGGCTCTATACCCGTGAGGACGTCTTCGAGGCAGATCTCGACGTCTTCTTTTCGCGCCACTGGATCTATGTCGGACTGGAATGCGAGGTGCCTGAGCCCGGCGATGCCGTCGTCATCGACATCGGCAAGATCAGCGTGATCCTCCTGCGGGATGACGACAATGAGATCCGGGTGGTTCGCAATGTCTGTCGTCACCGCGGCTCCCGTCTTCTCGATGCCGGGGCCACCGTCGTATCGAAGCTCGTCTGTCCCTATCACCAGTGGACCTATGAGCTGGACGGCGCGCTGTCTTACGCTCCCCATATGGGCAAGGATTTCGACAAGAGCTGCCGCAGCCTGAAGCCGGTCCATTTCAGGTCGATCGGCGGGCTGATCTACATTTGTCTTGCGGACAATCCGCCGGAGGATATCCGGAACCTCGAAGAGGTTATGCGTGAGCGCCTTGCGCCTTATGACCTCAGAAACACGAAGGTTGCGCATCAGGTCGATGTCATCGAGGACGGCAACTGGAAGCTCACGATGGAGAACAATCGCGAGTGTTACCACTGTTCGGCCAACCATCCGGAACTCTGCGTTTCCTTCGTCGATCTCGACTTCGGTTTCGACCCCGAGAGTCTGAGCGCGGAGGATCGCGAGCAGGCGGAAGCGCATTTCGCGATGTATGCGGAGAGGACGCAGAGCTGGGAAGCCGATGGCTTTCCGTCCGCGACGGTCGAGCGTGTCAGGGACTGCGAGACGAATTTCCGCACCCAGCGCCTGATCATCGCCGGCGCCGGCGAATCCCAGACCGAGGATGCGACGGCTGCCTCTTCCAAGCAGCTCGGCACCATGACGCGCAAGGATCTAGGCGATACGCATCTGTGGGGTCACAACAGCTGGAACCACTTCATGGGCGATCATGCGGTGACCTCCATGGTCATCCCGCTGTCGGCCGACAAGACGCTGGTGCGGACGAAATGGCTCGTGCACAAGGATGCGGTCGAGAGTGTGGACTACGACCTGCAGAAGCTGACGCATGTCTGGATCGAGACCACCAACCAGGATTCCGAACTGGTTGCCCGTTCGCAGGCCGGTGTGAGCGACCCGGCCTATGAGCCGGGTGTCTATTCGACCTTCACCGAACGTGCCCTCGACGATTTTGCGACCTGGTATGTCGATCGGATGCGCGCTCATGGCTACTGACACCGGAGTGACATCAGACCCGCGCCTGCCCGGGTTCTGGGATCCCGAGACCGACAACAGCCTGGTCTGCATCGACGTTCATGACGAGACCCATGACGTCAAGAGCTTCACCCTGGCATCGCCTCAGGGCAAAACCATTTCGTTCGAGGCGGGGCAATACTTTCTCTTCGAGCCTGAGATAGACGACGAAGAGAATGGCCGTTGCTACAGCATCTCATCGTCTCCGCTGCGGCAGAATGCCATCACGGTTACGGTCAAACGCGTGGCGGGCGGCAAGGTATCGAACTGGCTGCATAACAACCTGAAACCGGGTATGGAGCTGCGGGCCTCGGGGCCGATGGGCAAGTTCAGCCGGCCGAAAGTCGGGAAATACCTGATGCTATCGGGCGGCTCGGGGATCACGCCCGTGATGGCTATGGTGCGGGAGATGGCGGACAAAGCGGAACCCGTCGATGTCGTCTTCCTGCATGCAGGGCGCTCGCCGCTCGATCTTCTGTTTCGGGAGGAACTTTCGGTCCTCGCGCGGCGCATGAAGGGGCTGCGGCTGATCTTCCTGCCCGAGGCACTCTCCGGCGATCCGGCTTGGTCGGGACTGAGTGGTCGCATTTCGACGGCGCTTCTAGGGCTTGTCGTTCCTGATATCGCAGAGCGAAGTGTGCTGTGCTGCGGCCCGGCGCCATTCATGGCGGCCGCCCGAAACTTCAGCGTGGAACTCGGGGTCTCCGCAGAGCGCTATCTCGAGGAAAGCTTTGAGGCTGTAGTCATCGATGAGCTTCCGGCGCCGGCGGAAACGCAGGCGGTCGCGGTGACCTACAAGGTGCAGTTTGCGAAGCAGGGAAAGGTGCTGGATGTCGGCGCCGACCAGACGGTCTTGTCCTGCGCGAAGAAGATGGGCGTGCGTCTACCCTCGTCCTGCGCCAACGGGATCTGTGGCACCTGCAAGTCCAAGCTCACCAGCGGCTCGGTCGACATGAAACATGATGGCGGCATTCGTCAGCGCGAGATCGATGCCGGCTTCTTTCTGCCCTGTTGCTCGAAGCCCCTCAGCGACCTCGTGATCGATCGCTGAGATCAAGTGCTCCTCCCCGGACATGCGGATGCATGTCCAACTTCGGAACGCCCGCTCGATGCGGGCGTCTTTTTGTCGGTCGAAAGGTCGAGGTTCTAGAGATCCTTCACCAGCCTCAGGGCGTCGTGAATGGCGGCATGCGTGTTGCGTGCCGAGATGGCATCGCCGATCCGGAAGAGCTGGAATGAACCCTCCGGATTGCGCAGCACACGCTGCGGCTGGCCGGCGATGAGATCGTCATAGGAGACTTCGCCGCCATTGGAGGACAGGCCCTTCAGCTCGAAATAGAGATCGTCGAGCGGGATGGTGCCATTGTTGATGACGACCTGATCGACCAGACGGGTCTGCGTGACGCCACCGTAATCGCTGCCGACCTTCGCCACCAGCCCATTGCCCTGGCGTGCAACGGCCTCCAGCCGGAAAGTCACCGTGAAGGTCACATCTTTCCGCTGCAGCGAGCGCATATAGGGCACCAGGTTCATGGCCATGACCTCTGGCGCAAAGGACCGATCCGGCGTCATGATCTCCACCTTCGCGCCGGTTGCGGCGATGATCTCGGCGGCCTGCAGGCCGGAGTGATCGCCCGCATCATCGAACACGAGCACGTTGGAGCCGGGCTTCACGTCGCCGGAGATGATGTCCCAGGCGGAGACGACGAGGTCGTTGCCGTCTTCCAGGACCTCCGTATGCGCCATGCCGCCGGTGGCGATGATGACGACATCCGGGGCCTCGGCCAGCACGGTGTCGGCGTCCGCCCAGGTGTTGAAGCGGAAGGCAACGCCGTGCTTTTCACACTGCGCCATGCGCCAGTCGATGATGCTGATCATCTCCCGGCGGCGCGGGCTCTGGGCCGTTAGGCGGATCTGGCCGCCCGGCTTGTCGGCGGCCTCGAAGACCATGACATTGTGGCCGCGTTCACCGGCGACACGCGCGGCTTCCATACCTGCTGGCCCGGTGCCGATCACCACGATCTTGCGACGCTTCTCTGCTTTCGGGATGTCGTGCGGCAGGGTCAGTTCTCGTCCGGTGGCCGGGTTGTGAATGCAGTAGGCCGCACCACCCTGATAGATGCGGTCGAGACAGTAGTTTGCGCCGACGCAGGGGCGGATGTCGTCCTCGCGCTTTTCCATGATCTTGCGGACGATGTGGGGGTCGGTCATGTGCGCGCGTGTCATGCCGACCATGTCGACCTTGCCGGAGGCGATGGCATGACGGGCGGTCGCCACGTCGGGTATCTTGGCCGCATGGAAGGTCGGGAAGTTCGTCGCAGCGCGGATTTCGCCTGCGAAATCCAGATGCGGAGAATTGGCCATGCCCTGGATCGGAATGAGGTCGGTCAGGCCGGCGTCCGTGTCAATATGGCCGCGCACGACGTTCAGGTAGTCGATCAGGCCGCTGTCGCGCAGAAGGCGGGAGATCTCCAGGCCCTCGGCCTTGCTGGTGCCGCCCTTCAGCTGTTCGTCGGCGGTATAGCGGACGCCCAGAATGAAATCCTCGCCCACCCGTTTTCGGATGGCGGAGAACACGTCGAAACAGAACTTCATCCGGTTTTCCAGCGAGCCGCCATAGGGAGCGTCGAGCTCGTTCGTCAGCGGTGAAGCGAACTGATCGATGAGATGGCCATAGGCTTCGAGCTCGACACCATCCATGCCGCCGGCCTTCATGCGCTCGGCCGCGTCTGCGAAGTCCTTGATGATGCGCTCGATATCCCAGTCTTCGATCTTCTTCGGATAGGCACGGTGCGCCGGCTCCCGCAGATGGGAAGGAGCCACAACCGGCAGCCAGTCTCCCTTGTCCCAGCGTGTGCGCCGGCCGAGATGGGTGAGCTGGATCATGATGGCTGCACCGGCTTCATGAACCGCATCGGTCATTTCGCGGACCCATGGCACGATCTCGTCCTTGTAGGCGAGGAGATTGTTGAAGACCGGGGGGCTGTCCTTGGCGACGGCTGCAGACCCTGCCGTCATCGTCAGTGCCACGCCGCCCTTTGCCCGCTCGACCGTGTAGGCGCGGTAACGCTCCTTCGGCATGCCGTCTTCCGGATAGGCCGGCTCGTGCGAGGTCACGATGATCCGGTTCTTCAAGGTGAGGTGCTTGAGCTGGAAAGGTTGCAGCAGGGGATCGTTGGACATGGCGCGCTCCATTCTGAATGGTGTGCGATGCTAATCTCAAATGTACACTTGTGTCAATTTTGAAGACGGCAGTGTACAATCGGCGCTGTGCGGCGTTGCGAAGCCTGTCGGGCTGCTCTAGGAGAAGGACATGGACGAGACTTCAAGCGACACTGGTTGGCGTGGATCTATGGATGGGTGGCTGGAGGCCGCCTATGACGCTCTGCTCGAAGGGGGTGTCGATGCGGTCAAGATCCTGCCGCTTGCCAAGAAGCTGAAGCTCTCCCGCACCAGTTTCTACTGGTTTTTCAAGGATCGCGAGGAGCTTCTTTCGGCACTGATCGCCAAGTGGCGGGACAAGAATACCGGCAATCTCGTGCGCCGGGCCGAGGCCTATGCAGAGAGCATTGCAGAAGCGACCCTCAATGTCTTTGACTGCTGGCTGGACACGGCGCTCTTCGATGCGAAGTTCGAGTTTGCGATCCGCAGTTGGGCGCTGCAATCCGAAGAGATCCTCGGTGAGGTTCAGTCTGCGGACAATGCGCGGCTGGAAGCGCTCGGCCGCATGTTCGAGCGCTTTGGTCATGAGCCGGTTGCTGCGGATGTCAGGGCCCGAACCCTCTATCTCGTTCAGATCGGCTACATCTCGATGCAGACCGAGGAGGAGCTTGAGCTTCGTCTCAAGCGTATTCCGGAATATGTCGCGATCTTCACTGGTACGGTGCCAGAGCAGCGGGAAATCGATCGCTTCCTGTCTCGTCACAAGCCGGGCTGAATGCCCCGCTTTAGCGGATCTGCCCAGACCGCACCTCAGTCGTCGGCGTGTTTTCCTTCTTCCCAGTACCAGGCCGCATATTGTCGTTTGCGGTCGTGGCCACGCGCCGCCAGGTATGCCTTGACGTTGCGCATGGCCGACTTCTCCGCTGCAAACCAGACGAAGGTGCCGGCTTCCATGCTGTCGATTGCCGCCTTGGTGCGCTCGGCAAGTGGGCTTGTGGTTCCATCCGAACGGGATGAGCGGTGCAGCCATTCGATCGAGATGCGGGCCTTGCTGGAGATCGGTTGCTCCTCGGCCTCATCCTCCACCTCGATGATGGCCTTGATCTCGGTCACGGGAGAGGCTTCTTCGAGCATACGGGCAATGGCGGGAAGAGCGGTTTCGTCGCCGGCAAAGAGGATCCGTTCTGCCTGCGGCAGACCGCCGCCACCTGGCCCCATGATCCCGACGCGGGTACCCGGCAGGGCGTCGCGCGCGAAGTCGGCGCCCGGGGTGCTGATGCCTTCCGCCGGATGCTGGAAGATATCGAGGGTGATCTGACCTTTGTCTGCGTCTACGGAGCGGATCGTGTAGACGCGGACCAGCAACTTGTCCTCGCCCTTTGGCCAGTCGATGCGCCCATCTGCCCGCAGCGTTGGCCAGACCGGCGGGCGTGCCCCTTGCGGGACGAGAAGTCGGACGTGGAGATCGCCGTTGACGAATGGGGACATATCCTCAGGTGCCAGGGTGACCCGAAGCATTCGCGGCGTTACTTCCGATGTCGAGATGACCACGGCTTCCTGAAGGTTTGCTGGCTTCACCTTGGGCGCAGGCTTCGACCAGTCGAGCGCAAAGGGTTCTGCGCCGGCAAAATAATAGAGGTGTTCGGCAAACATGGTCCGGGTTGATTCCAACTCCTCGTCGCTGCCGCAGGCAATGCGGATTTCCAGATGATCCCGCTTTGTCAGAAGCTCGATCATTGCGTGGGACGAAGTGAACACCGCCTTGTCCTCGGTGCGAGAGACTTCCGCATGTTCGACGAAGTGCTCGCAGATCTCGTCCAGCATGGCCTCCACATTCACAGGGCGCGCGATGCCGGACAGCTCGAAGGAATGGGCAGCGTTCATGGCTCAGACTCCGGATACGGGTTGTTCAAGGCGTGCATGATGACGGCCGATGGGCAGCATCATCGGGCGTTGTGAGGTGGGGTCGATCATGATGCGGCTTTCGATGCCGAAGACATCGCGCACCATGTCTTCGCTCAAGACGAATTCTGGCGCCCCGGTCAGATGCGGTCGGCCGACCAGCATGGCAACGAGGTGATCGGCATAGCGCGCGGCGAGGTTCAGGTCGTGAAGCACCATGACGATCGTGGTGCCGCGTCTGTGGTTGAGATCGGTCAGCAGATCGAGAACCTCGACCTGATGGTTGATGTCGAGGAAGGTCGTGGGTTCGTCGAGCAGCAGGATTTCAGTTTCCTGCGCCAGCGCCATGGCGATCCAGACGCGCTGGCGTTGTCCGCCCGAGAGTTCGTCGACCGGACGGTCGGACAGAGCCAGGGTCTGCGTCGCTTCGAGAGCGGAGGCGACCGCCTCGTCATCGGTGCTGGTCCAGCGGGCAAAGAGCCCGTGATGCGGATGACGGCCGCGGCTGACCAAATCTGCGACCGTGATGCCCTCAGGGGTGACGGGAGATTGCGGCAGGACGCCGAGCTTGCGCGCGAGGTCACGTGTCGGCAGCCGGTGGATCGCCTGTCCGTCGAGAAAGACCTGGCCGTTTCGCGGTGCGATCAGTCGCGACATGGCCTTCAGCAGTGTGGACTTGCCGCAGGCATTGGCGCCGACAATGGCCGTGATCTCGCCGGTCGGTATTTGGAGATCGAGTTCCTCCAGAACCAGGTGCTTTCCGTAGCCGGCTGACAGCTTGAGGGCTTCGAGACGTGTATCGGTCACGCCGTTCCTCCCGTGCGATTGACGCTGATGATCAGCAGGATGAGGTAAGGCGCGCCGAGGGCGCCGGTGACCACGCCGACGGGGTAGCGGCCGGGCAGGAGGAATTGGCCGACGAGATCGCCGATCAGGACGAGGCCAGCGCCGACAAGTGCTGCCGGCAAGAGGATGGATCCACGCCGGCCGATGGTGCGGGCCGCAATCGGACCGGCGAGAAAGGCGACGAAGGCGATCGGGCCGGTAACGGCTGTTGCGGTTGCGATCAGGCCGACAGCGGAGACGATGACGAGGATCCGGGTCAGGCCGACATTCACGCCGAGTGCTGCTGCAACATCCTCTCCGGCCCTGATCGCTTCGAGGTCTCGGGCTCTAGCAAGCAGGATGCCGCCGAAGACGACCAGCGACAGGAGCAGCGGCGCGACCTGTTCGATCTGCGCGCCATTGAGGCTGCCGGTCAGCCAGCGCATCGCCTCCTGCAGGGTGAAGCCGGGGGCGCGGGCGAGCATATAGGCGATGAGACTTTCCAGCATGGCGGAGACGCCGATGCCGACCAGGATCAGACGCGGGCCGGCGACACCGTCCCTTGCCGAGAGGCCATAGACGAGGATCGCCACCCCGAGGCCGGCTGCGATGGCCAGCACGGAAACTGCAGGGCCGCTCATCGACAGGACGACGATCGCAAAGACGGCTGCAGCACTGGCGCCTGAACTGATGCCGATGATGTCAGGGCTCGCCAGCGGATTGCGCAGCATGGTCTGGAACGCCGCCCCTCCAAGGCCAAAGCTCATTCCGGCGGCAAGGCCAATCAGTGCCCGGGGAAGCCGCAGCTGGCCGACGGTGAAGCTTGCGCCCGGGACTGTCTCGCCGAGGAGAACACGGAACACGTCCCAGAACGGAGTCACAGATCGACCGATCATCAGGGTGGCGACAAAGGTCGCGATGATGACCAGGACCAGTCCACCGAGCATCAGGTGCCGCTTGCGCTGATCGCGTCGGCGCGATGCGGCGAAGCGTGCTGTCGAGTGGGAGTGAGATGAGATCGAGGCTGTGGTCACAGATCTCGCACCTTCTGGCGGCGCACGATGGAGATGAAGAAGGGTCCGCCGATCAGGGCCGTGACGATGCCGACATCCAGTTCGGAGGGGCGCGCGGCGATGCGGCCGGCGATATCGCTTGTGGTGAGCAGGGCGGCGCCACCGAGGGCCGAAAACGGCAACAGCCATCGATGATCGGGACCGACCAGAAGACGACAGGCATGGGGCACGACGAGACCGACAAAGCCGATCGGACCGCACAGCGCAGTCGTTGCGCCGCAAAGCAGGATCGCGCCGAGGGTGGCGCTGGCGCGGGCGAAAGCGACACGCTCACCGAGACCTGCCGCTAGCTCGTCCCCCAAGGCAAGCGAGTTCAGTCGGCGTGCGGAGAGGAGGCAGATGAGGAAGCCGACCGCGAAAAAGGCGAGGACCGGCAGCATGCGCTCGAAGGTGGCGCCGCCGACGCCTCCGATCTGCCAGGAACGAATGCCGCCAGCAATGTCGGCCCGTGGCAGCACAACGGCGATGACCAGCGACGAAAAGGCGATCGAGGTTGCCGCACCCGCAAGGGCAAGCTTGAGCGGGGTCGCGCCGCCGCGGCCGAGGGAGGCGATGAGGTAGACGAAGATGGCAGTCGTGCCGGCTCCGAAAATCGCAGCCCAGACGAAGGCCTGCGAGGAGCTGATGCCGAACCAGGCAACCGCGATAACGACGGCGAGCGAGGCGCCGATATTGACGCCGAGGATGCCGGGATCGGCCAGCGGGTTGCGAGTGACGCCCTGCATCACGGCGCCGGCCAGTCCCAGCGCTGCGCCGGCGAGAAGGGCGAGCGCCGTTCGTGGAATGCGGGCCGATACTGCGGACTGGGCAATCGTCAGGCTATCTCCCCGAAGCGCTGCAAGTACCTCGGACAAGGGCACATCGCGCGTGCCGATCATGAGCGAGGCGAAGGCGAGGATGATCGCTACGGCGAAAACAGCCAACAGCCACAGGAGGCGGCTTCCGGCGGCTTCGGCGCGCGAAAAGGTCGGTGGGGCAGCAGAGGTCTTCGCAGTGCTCATTCGGTCTTCCGGGCCGCCTCGGCGAGCAGGCGCACATAGTCCGGCAGAACCCAGGTGACCGACAGGGGCGTGGGATTGGCAGCGGTGCCGACCGGATCGCGCCCCAGGAGGACAATGGCCTCCCGGCGGACGGCCGGCATGTGGGCTAAGAGCGGATTAGCCTTCATCGCCTCAAGCAGGGTTCGATCACCATAGGTGACCAGAATGTCGACATCGTCGAAATCGTCGACGCGCTCCGCGCTGATCGAGCCGGCAAAGCTGCCTGTCGACGAGGCGTGGGTCACACTCTTCGGCATGGCAAGGCCAAGGTCCTGAAAGAAGCGGACGCGGGTGTCCTGGGTGGTGTAGAAATTGACGAGGCTGAGGTCGCTCGCATCGAGATGCGTGACGAACATGGCCGTCTTTCCCTTGAGTTCGGGATATTTCGCCACTTCGGCAGCGATTTCGCCTTCGATGTTTGTGATCAAGGCCTCGCCTTCGCCGCTCATGCCAAGGCCAGCGCTGTTCATGCGGATCGTCTCGCGCCAGTCCGTCGACCAAGGGGCTTGCGGGTAGGCGACAACCGGCGCGATCTGGCTGAGGGTGTCATATTCGGCTTGGCTCAGGCCGGAATAGGCGGCGAGGATGACATCCGGCTCCGTGACCGCAACCGCCTCGAAATCTATGCCATCGCCTTCGTCGAATAGAGCCGGTGTCTCGGCCCCAAGTTCCTTCAGGCGTTCTGCGACCCAGGGCAGGACACCGTCACCATCGTCATCGCCGAAATTGGCGGCCGCCATGCCCACGGGCACAATGCCGAGCGCAAGCGGCACCTCGTGGTTGGCCCAGGCGACGGTCGCCACACGGACCGGCTTCTCGCTGATGACGGTGGTCCCGAAGGCGTGTGTGATTTCGACCGGAAAGGCTGGCTTGTCCTCGGCCGAGGCCGGGATGCCCATCAGGCCCTGGAGAAGCAGGATTGGCAGGAGGGTGAGTTGGCGCGCGCTGATCCGCATGGGACGGCTCCCTCTATCGTCTAAAACTTGAACGTCCGTCTCAGCTTCAAGCTAGAACGTCAAGCGCCAAGATGCGCGCTCTCACCCGAGCCCTTGGATTTTCCGGGGAATCCTACAAAGGCGCAAAAACTACAATACTGGATTTGAATTCTCCAGTTAAAGGGGGCAAACCGGATTGTACGGATACGATTGCGCGCTGGAGGGAGCCGATCGACATCGAGGTGAATGGACAGCCGGTTGATCAGTGGGACACATTTATTGGAAAGAAACATGGTCACGACCAAGATAACCGGTTCCGGCGCAAAGGCTTCCATCCGCTATCGCACGGCGATCCTCCTCGGCTGCACCGCGCTTGTCGCGTTTGCGCCTATCCGGTCTCAGGCGCAGGATACAGAGGCCGATGCGGGCTCTACCGTGCTGCAGACGATTACGGTGGAAGGCGCCGGCAAGGCTGACGACGACTCGAAGACGATTGTTGCGAACGAGACGACTGCCGTCGGCAAGATGCCAGGCGAGATACTGACCACGCCTGCGACCGTTTCCGTCATCACGTCGAAGGAGCTCGAGCAGCGCGCAGCCGATACCGTCGAGAAGGCCGTGCAGTATACGGCCGGCGTCGTGACCGACTATTACGGCTCGGACGATCGCTTCGACTACGTCAAGATCCGTGGTTTTACACCTTTCACCTATCGTGACGGGCTCATGGTCGGCAGAACATGGAGTGGCTTGAAGGAAGAGCCTTACGCCTTCGAGCGGCTCGACGTGCTGAAGGGGGCCAATTCCACAGGTTACGGCGTGTCGGATCCGGGCGGCGCCATCAACTACGTCACCAAGACGCCGCGCAGCGAGCGCTTCGGCGAGGTGTATGCGACCACCGGGTCGTTCGCACATAAGGAAACTGGCGTTGATTTCGGCGATAACCTGACGGAAGACGGGACGCTCTCCTATCGCCTGACGGGCAAGGTCCAGCGCGCCGATGGCGAGTATGATTTCTCGGAGAACGACGAGAATTTCATCATGGGTGGCCTAACCTGGCGTCCGACCGACATGACCAGCCTGAGCTTCGTGTTCGATCATCTGGATCGCAACGCGACCCCGAGCGGTGGGGGGCATCCGCGCTTCACCGATTTCGACCGCGACCGCTTCTTTGGAGAGCCGGGCTTCAATTATGACAATACGAACCGGAATACCTACAGTGTCATGTTCGATCATGACTTCGGGAACGGTCTGACACTCGGGTCGAATGCACGCTATTCCAAGGCGAGCAATGCGTTCGGCTTTGCCTATATCTATGACAGCTCTGGGGCCTCGGATTCGTCCGATACGACCGCGGATCGCATCTTCTTCGCCGGCGACGGTGGAACCGAGCAGTTCATGATCGATGCCCATTTGCTCTATGAGGCAAACTTCGATCAGGTCGAGAGCAAAACGCTTGTCGGCGTGGACTACAACAGCATCAACTCCAGCACCAATAACTCTGCTCTCTACCCAGCCATCTGGGGTGGGACTGCGCCGGGTATTGATTGGCAAAACCCGGTTTATGGTGCTTCGGCATCCCTCAACCCGACTGTGAGCCGCACCAACGACCAGTCGACCAAGGCGATTTATCTTCAACAGGATCTGATCTTCTCCGACCGGCTGACTGCGAGCGTTGGCCTGCGGAATGACTGGTTGGATCTGGAAGAGACGAACCGTCTGACGAGCAGCACATCCAGCGCCACCTATAGCGAGATGAGCAAGCGGGTCGGGCTGAGCTACAAGGTGACGGAAGAGCTGGCGGCCTATGTCAGCTATGCCGAATCCGTCGCCCCTCCGAGCACCGGCAATGAGCCGACCTATGGCAAACAGTATGAAGCTGGGATCAAGTACCGGCCGGATGCCTTCCCGGCGCTGTTCACCGCGTCTGTCTATGATCTCACGCTCGAAAACATCACGACCAGAGAAGCACCCCTCTATTTGGAGGCTACGGTCGACAAGATCCGCCACCGCGGTCTGGATCTTGAAGCCAAGATGGAACTGACGCCCAGCATCGAGCTGATCGCCGCCTATGGTTACATCGACTCGAACATCGTCGACACCAGCACGGCATCGGGTTCTGTCGACGGCAATCGCTTTGCGCAGGTTCCAAAGCACACGGCTTCACTCTGGGGAACCTACACTCTCGAGGGAGACGGCGAGCGTGGCGACATGACCTTCGGTGCCGGCGCGCGCTTCATCGGCTCCTACTATTTCGACAACGCCAACACCCGCAAGTCGGACGATGCAGTGATCTTTGATGCGGCCTTCAGCTACAACATCAAGGAGAACACGACATTCCAGCTGAATGTCAGCAACCTGTTCGACGAGAAGCACATCGCCAACGATGACGGCGGGGCTTACTACTACAACCCCGGTCGCGCGATCTACGCGACGATCCGCCAGACCTGGTAAGCTCAAAGCGCTCGGTCGGATCCGATCCGGCCGGGCGCTTCGTCAACCGCGGTCGCGGCGCTTGCGCCAGGCGGCCGGCGTGTCGCCGGTGAACTGGCGGAAGACCTTGGTGAAATGGGCCTGGTCCGCAAAGCCGTATTGCGCGGCGATCTCGGCGATGCTGAGCGCCTCGTCATCCAGAAGCTGCCGGGCTGCTTCGATCCGGCGTGACAATTGCCATTGAAGCGGTGTCTTGCTGGTTGTCTGACGAAAGACGGTGGCGAACCAGCTTTCGGACAAACCGACCAAGGCTGCCATCTCAGACACACTCAGCCGTTGTTCGCCGTTGACAGAGAAATGCGCCGAAAGGCGGTTCATCTGCGCCTGGGTCAATCGGCCCGTTTGTGCCGCGCTTTCGCTTGCATCGGCCGTCATGTCCATGAGTCCGGTCACGATGCTGCCGATCAGGTTTTCGGCGAAAGCCGGATGGCGTGTTGCGGTCGACAATTCGTCCGCAACGAGACTGCCAAGCGTTGCGACTGGTCCCGGATCCTGCAGTTCGACGGACTGGCGCAAAGCCGTGCGGGCCGCCGAACTGCCGAGTGCCGGTGCCAGAAAACGCATCAGGCGATCCTGATGCAGATGCAGGTCGAGATGGCGGAAGCGATGTCGCTTCGTGAACCGCGTCCACATGGGCACGCCTGCCGGAACGTAGATTGCGCGGCACAAACCACGACCGCCCCGCCCGAGATCGACTTCCCGGTCAGCAACCTTGATCTGCTCGGAAACATCACTGAAAAACAGCATGATGCGCGGATCCGGAGAGAGGTAGTAGCCACTCGCGCCGGCATGTCCCTCCGCATCCCAATGGACGCCGACAATGCCGTCCAGGGATCGCCATCGTGCCGGCACCAGCGCATGGATGCCGTTGATCTCGGTCTGCATGGAGTGAAGAAAGGTCAAGGTTTTGGGTCCTGCGCTCGTTGGTCTGCGGACAGGTTTGCTCGTTTGCGACGCCGGCACCATTGGGCAGAACGGTCGCCGCGTCAAGAAAGATGATCGCTTGTGTCAGGTTAACACCTCCACGGATGCGTCTTTCGAGAGAGGTTCGCGTCATCGTGCCGAGGTTGTGCGCAACAAGAAAACTTGATACGCGCGTTCATCTTTGGTCCTTCGGTTTTTGAGGACTAGGCCGAAACAAGCTCTGGTGCCCCATGTCCATTCTGCGTTTTTTATCCGTTTTGCCTCTGCTCCTCGTGTGTGGCGTCTGCTTCGCCGCCGAGGCCCAGTGGGATCCGCGGCTGAGGACGGGGCAGCTTCCCAACGGCCTGACCTATGTGCTGCATGACAGTGGCCGGGATTCTGACCCCTTCAATATCCGGCTGATCGTGCATGCCGGCTCCATCGATGAGGATCGGCCGAGTGGGGTCGCGCATATTCTGGAGCACATGGTTTTCCAGACTAATCATGCCTATGGCCGGAGCATGCATCTGCACTTCCAGGATCTCGGCTGGCGTACGGGGCTGCAGATCAATGCCGTGACGCGCGAGACTGAAACACAGTTCATGGTGCGGACCCGCCCCAACGATGCGCTCGATCTCCAGCAATCGGTCGACCTGGTGGCCAACCTCGTCTTTCAGCCGGCATTTTTGGCCGACGACTGGGAGAAGGAACGGTTCGTCATTCTCGAAGAATTGCGCCAGACGGAAAGCCTTGTTGATCGCCTCAGCCGACAGAAGAAAGCGGCGCTGCGACCGCTCTCCCGTTTTGTCGGGCGGGCGCCGATCGGCACGCGTGCGGGCATCGAGGCTGTGACGATTTCAGACATCCAGGCCTTTCATGATCGCTTCTATCGGGCCTCGAACATGACCCTGATCATCTCCGGCCGCATCGACCAGGACGCGACCGAGGGTTTCATCAGGCAGTCGTTCGGCCAGGCGCCATCGCTGCCCGCCCCGGGCCGGGACTATCGCATTCTGCCGCTCAAGGATGGTCTGAACGTCGCCCTGGTGCAGGAACCGGGCGGAACAAGCTCCCAGGTGACCTATGCGTTTCGAATGGCCATGCCGCCGCGCCGCAGCGAGGAAGGTCAACGCGCTTATCTGCACAAGTATATTCTGAACCAGGTGTTGCGAAGCGCCATTCGGCGGCTGGAACCTCACTACACGTCACGCGTCGAAAGCGTTTCGGCAGTCATGCAGGAACCGACAGAAGAGCGTCTTATCCTCGCCTTCAATGCCCGCTCGCTTGATCATGATCGCGCAAAGAGCGTGCTCCTCGATCTCGTCGAGCGCATTCGCCGGGATGGGGTATCCCGCGACGATTTCGAACAGGCAATGCGGGATGCAAGGCGGATCAACGGCAACAATCCGGAGGCTGCCGGAGGGCGGACCTTTGCCGACTGGGAAGACCGCATTGCGAGCGCCGTGCTTATGGGTTCAGTCCTTGATGACCCCAAGGCGAAGCAGGCGCGAACCGGGGCGCTTCTTGACGAGATCACCTTCGAGAAGATCAATGCCGATCTTCAAGCCTATCTCGCCAGCCCAGACCAGGTGATGTTCTATCAGGTGCCTGGCGCTCATCGCGCCGAGTTGCCGGACGCGGCCGCTCTGGTCACCGAGCGTGAGGCGTTGAAGGCCGTGGCCGTCTTGCCGAAGCTGGACCAAGCGCCCGCTCCAGCAGAGGTCGCCGAGTTGCCGATCTGGCCTTTCGACGCTCTCATCCCTGATACCGGACGTGTTGTCTGGGAAGCCCAACAAGTGGCGCCTGAGGTGACGGAGTGGACCTTGTCGAATGGTGATCGGGTGGTTTGGCTGGCGCGCCCGACGTCGGACGGGCGCCTTTACATCTCCGGGCAGGCGGCACCCGGTTACATGAACGGGCAGATCGACAACCGCGTTTCGCAAGCCGCACTGCAGCTTTACACGCAAAGCGGTCTCGGCTTCTGGAGCGAGGACGAGTGGAGCCGCTGGTCGGCCGTACGGCCGCAGCACTGGAGCATTGTGCTGCATGATGGCGTGTTGGATGCCGGGATCGTGGTTGCCCCGACAGAGCTGCGCAACGCTCTGCAGGATTATGCCGCCACGATTGCCTACGGCACCATCCGCGAGGAAGCCGTCGAGGCGTTCCGCGAGGATCTGGAAGCCGGGGGGCAGGCACTGACTGACAACAAGGGGCAATTGCTCTACGGCCGTGATCACCGGATGCTCGCCAGGCTGGACCCTCAGTCGGTGGAGGCACCGCTTTTGCTTGATGTCGCCAAGGCGCATCTTCGCCAGCCGGTCACCTGGTTTGTCGTCGGACCCGCGCCCGATGCGGCCGAGCGGCAGGCTTTCGGCGGCATCATCGGTGCCGTTCCGCGTCAGGCAGACCTGACCCCGGATCCTGCGCTGCAGCTGCCCGGGCGCCATCATAGCTCTCAGGCCATGTTCGAGGATGAGCGCGCCCGCGTCGAGATCTCCTTCTTTGCGCCCATGAACTGGACGCCCGAAGCGAGTTTCATTGTCTCGGCGCTCAACCCGATCGCCCAGCAGGCGCTGAAGAACGAATTGCGCAATGCGCTCGGCGGTGTCTATTCGGTGGAATTCGAGGTCAAGGTGGACCCGGATACGAACCGGGCGCTCGGGTCGCTTGCCTTCAACTGCGCCCCGGAGCGGGCAGAGGAACTCACTGCTGCGGCGCTGCGCGTCTTCGAACGGATGCCGGAGACCGTCCTCGGCACCAATGTCGAGCGGTTGAAGGCCGATATCGGCTTTGCCGAAAAGGCGCGTCTTGAGGATCCCAATACCTGGGTGAGACGCCTTGCCCTCAGCTATCGGCGCTATGGAAATGCCGGTTATCTCGATCGGATGGACAGCCTCGGTTCGCGTATCACGGGCAAGATGCTTGCGGCCCATGCGCGACATATCTTCGAGACCGAAAACGTCGCCGTCTTTACCAAGACACCTCTCACTGCCGGTCGTCCCTGACGAAAGCGCGGGCCTGAAGGGCTGAAATGGGCACCGAGACCGAGCATCTGGACCGTGTTTTCCTCACCATGAGGCCGGATCTCTACCGGAAGATCCTCGGCATCGTGCGCAACAGCGCCGAGGCGGAGGAACTGACGCAGGATGCTTATCTCAGGGTGCGGCGGTCGCTTGATCGTGCCATTCCGGGCAATCTCGAAGGCTTTCTCTGGCAGACGGCTCGCAATCTTGCGCTAGACCATGTGCGCCGCAGAAAGGTGCGGTCTGCGCATGAAGACGAGAATTTCGACGGTGGCCAGGCGCATGCGGTTGCCGACCCTCAGCCCTCGATCGAGGAGCAGGCGATCGGCAAGGATCTCGTGCGCGCCTTCAATCGCGCGCTGCTCGGCCTGCCGCCCCGTGCCCGATCCGTGTGGTGCCTGAGCCGTCTCCAGGGTCTGTCCTATCCGGAAATCGCCCAGAGGCTCGGCGTATCACCCAACACCGTGTTCAACGACATGAAGCTTGCCATGGCCGTGCTGCTCGAGGTTCGGGAGAGGCTCGATCGATGAGTTGGTGGCGGACGAAGGACGATAACCTGAAATTTTGGGATGTGACGCCGGTTGAAACGTCATTTACCCCGGGAGCACGCGCATGCGGAGGATGGCCATGGTGACAAGACGGGGGGAGGAAGGCGTGGCGGAATTTCGGCATGCTGATCCAGCCATGGATCAGGCGCTTGAGTGGTTCTTGAGATTGCAGGCCGGGGAGGGCGACCGCCGCTCATTCGATGCATGGCTCGCAGGACGCGCCGAACATCGTGACGCTTATGATCGTGTCCGGAAGCTCTGGAACTGTCCCGAGCTTTCGGTCGCAACAGCGCAACTGCCGCAAACACCAGTTATTTCCAATTCGCGGCCATCCGTCGTTCGCATCGCGCAGCGTGTCGTCATTCGCTTCGGGGCGCCGCTTGCGCTTGCCGCGACTGTGCTCGGCGCGGCTGTTCTGGTCGAAGTGTCGCCCGACTGGATGGCGCGATGGACGGCAGACTATCAGACGGCTGCTGGCGAGATCCGGCATGTCGATCTGCCGGACGGTTCGCGCATGCAGTTGAACAGCCGGTCGATCGTCGCACTCGATTTTGACGGGGATCGGCGCGGGGTGCGCTTGCTTGAAGGTGAGGCCTGGTTCGAGGTTGCCCATGATGCGTCGAGACCTTTCACGGTCACGGCGGGGCATGGGACGGTTCTGGTGACGGGAACAAGCTTCAATGTCGAGCGACTGGACGAGGCCGATGTCGTGGTTCTCCGATCTGGACGGATCTCGCTTGGCCGCCATGGCGATGCGGGACAGGCGCTGGTGCTGAGCCCCGGCGATGCGGCAGAGGTCGATGCTGACGGCGTATCCCGCTTGTCCGAAGCGGCGCTGGATGATCGGCTGGCCTGGCGAGACGGCTGGGTGCTGCTCGCAGGCGTTCCGCTGCGCGAGGCACTCTCCAGGATCGGTCGCTACAGCCAGACGCGTATACTGGCGCTCGGTGGCGAAGCGCTGGAAGTACCGGTGAGCGGCAGCTTCCGGATCGAGGAGGCGGATGCGGCGATCGAGAGCGTTGCCACGGCTGCGGGAGCCAAATTCGAACGGCTGCCCGGTGGCTTCATAATCATTCACTAGTTTCTCAAGTTATTTTTGTGAGATGGGACACGCTCGCCCGTCATCTCCTGCAGAACCGTATGGCATGAGGCCTTGCGGTGGGGTGACAACAGGGTGACAGGCCGCTTCAGGCCTGGATGAGTATGGCATTGCGTACAGTTTCGATCCGCAGGCGTCGGCTTGCGATATTCATGGTTTCCACGGCGCTAGCTTCCTCGATGGGGGCAATGGGCACCGGTCATGCACAGGAGGCCGCTGCCGCGCCGGCCGCCAGCGCCACTTCCAGTATCGACATTCCCGCCCAGCCGCTCGATCAGGCGCTGCGCGCCTTCACCCGCCTCACCGGCTGGCAGGTCGGTTATGCCTCGGCGCTTGTTTCCGGGCGGACATCTTCGGCGGTTGCCGGTGAGACCAATCCGCTCTCGGCCCTCAGGGCACTGGTTGTCGGTTCCGGCATCGAGGTCCGCGTCACGGGTGCCCGCACGGTGTCGCTCATTGCCGCCGGGGTCATCGATGAGGCTGCCGCTGCGGGAACCACTGTGCTCGAGGAAATCACCGTTTCGTCTTCCGGCGGTGGCGTGAAGCTCGGCACGGAGAGTGCGGCGGATACCGGAACGACCGTGATGGATTCGACCCAGGTTGGGATAAGGACCGACGGCAGCGGTGACGCCAACAGCTTCCTGCGCGGGTTGCCGAATGTGCAGTATCAGGATGATACAAGTGAAGACGCCGGCGTCGACGGGCAGGACCTGATCAATCTGAAGCCGCTGGAGCTTTCGATCTCCGGCGGGCGCACGTATGAAAACAACGTCATTCTCGACGGCATCGCCATCAATACGGTGACCGGGACAGAAGAGGCAATTGGCGATGAGCTGGAAAGCGACACTGACACGCCGAACGTCGATAGGATCTTTGGTTTGCATTCGCAAACCGTTTACGTGCCTTCGAGTTTCGTCGAGAGCGCCACGGTGATCGATAGCAATGCCTCGGCCAAGTACGGCAATTTCCTTGGCGGTGTAGTGTCCTACGAACTTGCCGACCCGGCCACCGACCGCTGGCGCTACACGGCTGAGGTGGAATATCAGTCGGATGCAATGGTCAATTACGAACTTGGGACCGAAGACGGATTAAACCCGCTGTCGAAGACCCCACCGGAATTCATCAAGCGCAAGGCCAGCATTTCCGCGAGTGGTCCCATCACAGACAATATCGCGGTGATTGGTCAGTTCAGTCGGTCGACAGCCTCCACAACCAAGGAACAGTCCTACATCTACTATTCGAACGCGGTTGAGGAGGACAGCCAAAACGACTTTTATCGTCTGCAGGTCGATGCCGAGACTGATCTCGGCGACTTCAAAATTGAAGGCGTCAAGACAGACTATTCGCAGAGCTTCTCGTCGTATAACTGGTACGACTACGGGTTTGACAGCGACACGCAGACAGATGCTGTCAAGCTGGAGCACACTTACGAATTCGCCGACTTCGAGCTCGGTGGCCTGTCGTTCAAGGACGTAAAGGTCGTCACCAAGGCGGTTCACTCCTCGTCCGACACCTTGAACATTCTCGGCTTCGACGAGGCTCGGGTCTATCAGCTGACCGAATATTCCGGAGGGGTGATCCGCTGGACTTCAAGCGAGTTGTCTGACCTCTGCCAGGTCAACACGACGGGCACATCGGCCCAGGTTTGCCGCGTCACCAATTCGGAAGAAAACGAGAGAGGCCAAGGTCAAAAACAGAACTCGATTTCGCAGGAGATCACTGGCGACGTTCTGGCAGGCAGCTTCCTCCTCGGTTATGGGTACGATGATGTGGTTGCGCATCGCTGGCGGGATGAAGACTACGTCTACTACACCTCCGCAACGACCATCTATGATCGGCGCACCCTTGGGATCAGCGGCTTCACCTGCGCCACGGTCGAGGCCTGCAGCGCTGAGCAATATGCCAACCTGAAGACAATCTACCCGGCCTTCGACATCGAAGCCAGCGTCGCCTCGATCAACAGCTATTTCGAGGTTGACCAGACCTTTGGCTGGATCAACATCCGGGGTGGCGTGAGGCTGGACTACGACGACTACCAGGAGAACATGAACCTCGCCCCGCGTTTTGTCGGCACGATCTCGCCAACCGAAGACCTCGACATATCTGGAGGTTTCAACCGCTACTATGCCGGGGCCAATCTCGCTTACGCGGTCCGCGATCAGCAGCCCCGCTCAACGATCTACCGCCGCACTGACACGAGCGGTGTTGTCGGGGACGTATGGACCCAGACGGGAACGACCGGCGTATACTCGAATTCCGTCTCCGATCTCAATACGCCCTATGCCGACGAATTCACTGCTAGCATCCGGTGGAACGATCCATGGATCGATGCCGAATGGCGGTTGCGTTACCTGCGTCGTGAGAGCAAGGAGCAGTACGCTTCAGAAGAGCTCGCATCAAATACGCGCGTGCTGACAAACTCCGCCTCCGGCAACTACCAGTCTGCGACAGCGGAATTCTACAAGGAACTTCCCTCCGATCTCGTTTCGCAATTGGACGCAGCGGGCCTCTCCGCCTCCATTACTTGGGCAGACAGTAATGTTTCGGCCAATAGCTATTTCTATGATGAGGAAGAGCTGGAAGAACGCATCTATTATAAGGGGACGTCCTACTCAAAGGCCGGTTTCAACGTCGTCACCGGTAACATGGACATTCCGCTACGCGCACAGGTTGGATTGTCCGGCAGTTTCTTCGAGGAGCGCCTGAAGCTTGGCGTCGCCGCCAATTACAACTTTGCCTATGACGGTGTCGCAGACACCGGAGAAACCGATGTTATTGACGGCGTTGATCACGAGATCTGGGAGGACAAGGCCTTCGATGGCGTGCTGACCGTTGACCTTTCCGGCTCCTACAAGGTGGCTGCAATCGACGATCACGGTTTGACCCTGAACTTCAAGGTGGTGAACCTATTCAACGAGTTGGGCAATGCGACCGCTTCCAATGACAATCCCTGGGTCATCGGCCGGACCCTGTGGGTCGGGGCCTCTGCCGAATTCTGAAATCCTCCAGCTAGACCACTTCCAGACACCCGCGACCGGTTCGTCGACCGGTGGCGGGTGTCTTGCCATGTCGAGTGAAGCGGTTGTATCCAAGGTGCGACTGGCCTAGTAAATATTTTCTGGAGGTTTACTACTGCCTTCGGGGGATGCAGGTGGAGGAGGACAGGCCGCCGTGGTGACGATCAAGGAAATTGCGAAGGCCGTGGGCGTTTCGTCAGGCACTGTTTCCCGCGTTTTGAATTATGACCAGACGCTGTCCATCTCCGAGATCAAGCGGCAGGCGATCATCGAGACAGCCGAAGCGCTGAACTATGCGACCCCGCGGGCGCGCAAGAATGCGCTTTCGCCGCCCTTTTCCATTCCGATGGGCATGCATTCGGAGGTTTCCGCCAATATCGCGGTCATCCATTTTCTGGCGCCCAATGAGGAACTCGTCGACCCCTATTATGTCGGCGTGCGGCTCGGGATCGAGGCACGCTGTCGCGCCTACAAGATCGAGATCGCGCGGGTGTTCAACCCCGATGTTCCCGTGGATCTTGCGATGTTGACCGGCATATCCGCAGCCATTGTGGTCGGGCATCATCCCAAGGCCGAGATCGAAGCGATGGCCAAGGTTTGCCCGCAGCTGGTCATGGCCGACTACAATCCGCGCATGCCGCAGTTCGATTGCGTGCGGGCGGATCTGGGCGAGGCAACGGTGACGATCCTCGACAATCTCGATAGCGCAGGATACCAGCGGATTGGCTTTGTCGGTGGCTACGAGCTGATGGATAATGATGCGCTGATGCATGGCGAGCAGCGCTGCAAGGCCTTCATCGAATGGCACGAGGCGCGCGGGCGCTACCAGCCGGAGCTTCTGGCTCTCGGGCAGAGCGAGCGCTTCGGCCAGAATCTCAGGCTCGAGACGGGCTACCAGCAGGCAAAATCGCTGCTCGCCCTCGAAGCCCGGCCCGATGCGATCGTGGCCGCGAATGACAACATGGCCATCGGCACTTACCGCGCGATCCAGGAAGCGGGCCTGTCGATCCCTGATGATATCGCGGTTGTCGCGTTCAACGATATTCCGGTGGCGCAGTTTCTGACGCCGCCGCTCTCGACCATGCGCATTCCGGGAGAACTCATCGGTGAGGCGGCGGTCGATCTGCTCGTTGAGCGGCTCAACGGACGCGACTACTCCAAGCACGTGACGCTGCCGACGGAGATGGTGTGGCGGGGCAGTGCGAATAAGCCATCGCTCAGCTGACGGTTTTCGAGGAAAGGTTGTGGAATCCACGGCACTTACCGCAGCGCACAAAATATTTAGTAAAAATTTTCTTGGCTGTCCTCCGATTTTCGGAAATAGTGGCGATGAGGCAGGGGATGAGGCTGCCGCGTTCAACGTCATAATGGGAGGAACACATGGATTATTCTCGCGTGCTCAAGCGCTCCGTTTCGGCAGCGCTGACGGGTGCAGCACTTCTTTGCAGCACGGCCGCCTTTGCCGGCGAAGTCACCATCTGGTGCTGGGACCCGAACTTCAACGTCGCGATCATGAAGGAAGCCGCTGCGCGTTACACCGCGAAGCATCCTGACACGACCTTCAACATCGTCGATTTCGCCAAGGCCGATGTCGAACAGAAGCTGCAGACGGGTCTTGCCTCCGGCATGACCGATACGCTGCCGGATATCGTGCTGATCGAGGATTACGGCGCGCAGAAATACCTGCAGTCTTTCCCGGGCTCGTTTGCCGCGCTGACCGACAAGATCGATTATTCCGGCTTTGCCAAATACAAGGTCGACCTGATGACGCTGGAAGGCCAGGTCTATGGCGTTCCCTTCGATTCCGGCGTCACCGGCCTCTACTATCGCACGGATTATCTGGAGCAGGCCGGCTACAAGGCCTCCGATATGGAGAACCTGACCTGGGATCGCTTCATCGAGATCGGCAAGGATGTGAAGGCCAAGACCGGCCATGAGATGATGGCGCTCGATGCCAATGATGGCGGTCTGATCCGCATCATGATGCAGTCCGGTGGCCAGTGGTACTTCAACGAAGACGGCAGCCTCAACATAACCGGCAATGCCGCGCTGAAGGCCGCGCTCGAAACCCAGGCCCGCATTGTCAACGAGGGTGTCGCCAAGCCGACCAGCGGTTGGAATGACGGCATCAGCGCGCTCACCTCGGGCGATGTCGCTTCCGTCCTGATGGGCGTGTGGATCACCGGCACCGTCAAGTCGCAGGCCGACCAGGCCGGCAAGTGGGCACTGACCGCCATTCCAAAGCTCAGCATCGATGGCGCGACGGCTGCCTCCAACCTTGGTGGTTCCAGCTGGTATGTTCTCGAGGCTTCTGCGGAGAAGGACGAAGCGATCGACTTCCTCAACGAAGTCTATGCCAAGGATCTCGACTTCTATCAGAAGATCCTGACCGAGCGTGGTGCCGTTGGTTCGCTGCTCGCCGCCCGCACGGGTGAAGCCTATCAGAAGCCCGACGACTTCTTCGGTGGCCAGACCGTTTGGCAGAACTTCGCCGACTGGCTCGTGCAGGTGCCTGCCGTCAATTACGGCATCTTCACCAACGAGCTCGACACGGCTGTGACGGCGAACTTCCCGGCCCTGGTCAAGGGGACGCCGGTCGATGAGGTCCTGAAGGCCATCGAAGATCAGGCTGCCGGCCAGATCCAGTAAACCCATCCCACAGGGGCTCGGCCTTTGGGCCCGGCCCCTGTCCTCCCGGAGACGTGCGGCGGAAACGCCGCGCGGCTTCCCATCCGCATACAAATGTTCAGTGACCACTGATCGGGTTCGGGGACACCGCATGGCCACCACATCCAGATCCAGCTTGAAGCGCTATTACGACGTGAACGGATGGCTGTTCGTGGCGCCCGCCGTCGCGCTGATTTCGCTGTTCATGCTCTATCCGATTGTCCGCTCGCTCATCCTGTCCTTCTATTCGGGACGCGGGATGATGCTGAAGTTCTCGGGCGGCGGAAATCTCGTGCGGCTCTGGAACGACCCCGTCTTCTGGAAGGCGCTGGAGAACACGGTGATCTTCTTCGTCGTCCAGGTGCCGATCATGATCACCATGGCGCTGATCCTGGCGGCCATGCTGAACAATCCGAAGCTGCGCTATTCCGGCCTCTTCCGGACAATGATCTTCCTGCCCTGTGTTTCGTCGCTGGTCGCCTATTCCATTCTGTTCAAGAGCATGTTCTCGCTGGATGGGGTCGTGAACAATACGCTTCTGACCATTGGTATCATAGGAGAGCCGATCGGTTGGCTGACTGATCCCTTCTGGGCCAAGGTGCTGATCATCATCGCCATCACCTGGCGCTGGACCGGCTACAACATGATCTTCTATCTGGCGGCGCTTCAGAATATCGATCGCTCGATCTATGAGGCGGCGAAGATCGATGGCGTGCCGTCCTGGGGGCGCTTCGCCTTCCTGACCATCCCGATGCTCAAACCCGTGATCCTCTTCACCACCATCACCTCGACGATCGGCACGCTCCAGCTCTTCGACGAGGTCTACAACTTCACCGAAGGCAAGGGTGGGCCTGCGGATTCGACGCTGACCTTGTCGCTCTACATCTACAACCTGACCTTCCGCTTCATGCCGAGCTTCGGTTATGCGGCCACCGTCTCCTATGTCATCGTCCTGATGGTGGCGGTTCTCTCCTTCCTGCAATTCTATGCCGCGAGGGAACGCAAATGATGACCACGCTTCGTCGCCGTCTTCCTGATATCGTGCAGTATAGTGTGTTGTCGCTTGCCGCTTTTCTCTCGATCTTCCCCTTCATCTGGATGGTGATCGGTGCGACCAACACGACAAGCCAGATCATTCGCGGCAAGGTGACTTTCGGTACGGCACTCTTCGACAACATCGCGTCCTTCTTCGCGCAGGTGGATGTGCCGCTGGTGTTCTGGAATTCGGTGAAGATCGCGCTTGTGGGAACGGCGCTCACGCTGCTCGTCTCCTCGCTTGCCGGCTATGGCTTCGAGATGTTCCGCTCGAAGCTCCGCGAGCGGGTCTATACCGTGATACTGCTGACGCTGATGGTGCCGTTTGCCGCGCTGATGATCCCGCTCTTCATGCTGATGGGGCAGGCGGGGCTGTTGAACACTCATATCGCCATCATGCTGCCGATGATCGCGTCTGCCTTCATCATCTTCTATTTCCGCCAGGCTTCGAAGGCCTTCCCGACAGAGCTTCGCGATGCCGCCAAGGTGGATGGGCTGAAGGAGTGGCAGATCTTCTTCTATATCTACGTGCCGGTGATGCGCTCGACCTATGCGGCGGCCTTCGTCATCGTCTTCATGCTGAACTGGAACAATTATCTCTGGCCGCTGATCGTGCTGCAGTCGAATGACACCAAGACGATCACGCTCGTCGTGTCCTCGCTGGCTTCCGCCTATTCACCCGAATACGGCACCGTGATGATTGGCACAATCCTCGCCACCCTTCCCACTCTCCTCGTCTTCTTCGCCATGCAACGGCAATTCGTGCAGGGCATGCTCGGCTCCGTGAAATAGGACTTTGAAATGCGCATTATCGAGAATTTCAACCGAGACTGGACTTTTCGCGCCGGATTCGAACCGGCTTTCGCCTCGGCTTCGCAGCCGGGTGAAGAGGTCCAGCTTCCCCATACGGCGGTCGAGCTGCCTTACAACTATTTCGACGAGAAGAGCTATCAGAAGGCCTTTACCTACCAGAAGATCGTGGCCTGGGAGCCTCGTTTCGAGGGTCGTGAAGTCTCGCTGGTTTTCGATGCCGCCATGGCCGACAGCGTGGTCTATCTTGATGGCGTCGAGATCACCGCTCACAAGGATGGCTACACACCTTTCGAGGCCCGGCTCACGCCGCATCTCAAAGCCGGCGACAACCTGCTGACTGTCAAGATCGACGGTTCGGAGAACCCCGAGATCCCGCCCTTCGGCGGCGTGATCGACTATCTCACCTATGCCGGCATCTATCGTGATGTCTGGCTGAAGGTGACGGCGCCAGTTTCGATCAAGAACGTCAAGATCGAGACGCCGGATGTGCTGGCTGGAACCAAGCAGGTGACGGCGAAGGTCTGGATTTCCAATCCGACCGATCAGGCGCTCTCCGGCAAGGTCACGGCGGTTCTCAAGGACGGCGCGGGTCTGGAGATCGCGCGGACCGAGGCGAGTGTTTCCGGCGGTGAGGCCTCGCTCGGCTTTTCCGGACTTCAGGGCATCACGCTCTGGGATATCGACAATCCCGCTCTGTATCACCTCACGGTGACGCTGGAGACCGCTGCCGGTACCGATGAGACGACGAGCCGTTTCGGCTTCCGCTCGGCGGAATACACGATCGAGGGTTTCAAGCTGAATGGACGAGTGGTCAAGCTGCGCGGCCTCAACCGCCATCAGGCCTGGCCGCATCTGGGTTACGCCATGGGCCGGCGGGGCCAGGAGAAGGATGCAGACATCCTGAAGTTCGATCTTGCCTGCAACATCGCGCGCACCTCGCATTATCCGCAGTCGAAATACTTCCTCGATCGCTGCGACGAGATCGGTCTGCTGGTCTTCGAAGAGATCCCCGGCTGGCAGCATATCGGCGGTGAAGCCTGGAAGGCGGAGAGCGTTCAGAACGTGCGCCGGATGATCGAGCGCGACTGGAACCACCCCTCGATCATCATCTGGGGCGTGCGCATCAATGAGAGCCAGGACGCCCACGACTTCTATGTCGAGACGAATGCCATGGCACGCTCGCTCGACACCACCCGCCAGACAGGCGGCGTGCGCTACATCACCGACAGCGAACTGCTCGAAGACGTCTACACGATGAACGACTTCATTCTCGGCATGGAGGAACTGCCGGGGCACAATCGCGAGCGGCTGGTGCTGCGCGACCAGCGCGAGGTCACAGGGCTCGACCGCAAGGTGCCCTACATGATCACAGAATATGGTGGTCACATGTATCCGACCAAGCGCTTCGATCAGGAACAGCGGCAGGCCGAGCATGTCGGCCGTCACCTAGCGATCCTCAATGCGGCCGCTGGCGACCCGTCGATCTCGGGCTCCACCGGCTGGTGCATGTTTGACTACAACACCCATAAGGATTTCGGCTCCGGTGACCGCATCTGCTATCACGGCGTCACCGACATGTATCGCGAGCCGAAATTCGCCGGTCACGCCTATGCCTCACAGGGCGATCCGAAGGACGGTATCGTGCTGCAGCCGGTCAGCTTTTGGGCGCGTGGCGAGCGCAACATCGGCGGCGTGTTGCCGCTGATCGTGCTCACCAATTGCGACTATGCCGAAATCCGCATGGGCCATATCGTCAAGCGGATCGAACCCGATACCAAGACTTATCCGCATCTGCCGCATCCACCCTGCATTCTCGACCACAGCATGGTGACGCCGGAGGAATTCGGCGAATGGGGCATGACCTGGCGGGATGGCGAACTCGTCGGCTTCATCAACGGCGAGGAAGTCGTCCGCCGCCATCTGCCGGCCGATCCGCTGCCGACGACACTCGAGATTGCGGCCGATGATACAGAGCTCAGGGCTGGTGAGAAGGACACGGTTCGTGTGATCCTGCGGGCGCTCGATCAAGGCGGCAATGTTCTGGGCTTCTTCGACGATCCGGTCGAGGTGTCTCTCGAAGGCCCTGGCCGTATCGTCGGCCCCTCGCTTCTCTCCTTCAAGGGTGGCGCCGTTGGCGTCTATGTCGAAGCCGGAAACGAAGCCGGTCACTTGACGTTATCTGCGACTTGCCGTCCCTTCGGGACCAAGCGCATCACCTTCAACGTCAGCTGAGCGAGGCTTAAATGGCAGAGGTCCGGCTCACCGATATCCGCAAGTCCTACGGCTCGCTTGAGGTCATCAAGGGGGTGAACCTTGATGTTTCCTCAGGGGAATTCGTTGTCTTCGTCGGTCCCTCCGGCTGCGGCAAGTCCACGCTGCTCCGGATGATCGCGGGGCTCGAAGACATTTCCGCAGGTGAGCTGACCATTGGCGGCACCGTGATGAACGATGTCGACCCCTCGAAGCGCGGCATTGCCATGGTGTTCCAGACCTATGCGCTTTATCCGCACATGACCGTGCGGGAAAACATGGGGTTTGCGCTTCGGTTTGCCGGCATGGCGAAGGACGAGATAGCTAGCCGTGTGAACGCTGCCGCGAAGATCCTCGAACTCGACGCGCTGATGGATCGTAAGCCGAAGGCCTTGTCCGGCGGTCAGCGCCAGCGCGTCGCCATCGGGCGGGCGATCGTGCGCCAGCCGGATGTTTTCCTGTTCGACGAGCCGCTGTCGAACCTCGACGCCGAACTACGTGTGCATATGCGCGTCGAGATCGCCCGGCTGCACAAGGAGCTCAATGCCACCATCGTTTATGTCACGCATGACCAGGTCGAGGCGATGACGCTCGCCGACAAGATCGTCGTCATGCGTGGAGGCATTGTCGAGCAGGTCGGTGCGCCGCTGGCACTCTACGACGATCCCGACAACATGTTTGTTGCCGGCTTCATTGGCTCGCCTCGGATGAACTTTCTGCCAGCGGTGGTGATCGGCCAAGTGGAGGGTGGACAGGTGACGGTGGCGCTCAAGGCGCGACCGGATACGCAGCTGACGGTTGCCTGTGCGAACCCGCTGAAGGTCGGCGATGCCGTGACGGTCGGGGTACGCCCCGAACATTTCCTGCCCGCAGGCAGTGGCGATACGCAGATGGTGGCGCATGTCGATGTCGTCGAACATCTCGGCAATACCAGCTATGTCTACGCCCATACGGTGCCCGGCGAGCAGATCATCATCGAGCAGGAAGAGCGGCGTCATGGTGGGCGCTACGGCGACGAGATCGCGGTGGGGATTTCTGCGAAGACCAGTTTTCTCTTCGATGCCTCGGGGCGGCGCATTCGTTAGCCGAAAGGCCCGGATTTGTAAGGTCAAAAGGGTGCGGAAGCACCCTTTTCCCTTTCGCACAGGTCCTCGCCGCGCTAGGCTCAAGGCCATGAAAAAGGTCTTCAATCCCTCCTCCGTCCGTCGTCCTTTCGGGCATTACAATCACGGTCTGCTTGTGCCCCCGGGGGCGAGCCTGCTCGTTACGTCCGGCCAGCTCGGCATCCGCCCCGATGACACGATCCCGCCTGATGTCACTGGTCAGGCCGAACTGTGCTTCGAGGCGATCAAGGCCATTCTCGAAGAGGCTGGGATGACGTTCGCGGATGTGATCCGTGTCTCCGGCTTCGTGACGCGGCGGGAGGATTTTCCTGACTATATGGCCGTACGCGATCGCTACACGCTCGACCCGAAGCCGGTCTCAACGCTGCTGGTGGTGGGGGGCTTCACGCGACCGGACTTCCTGGTCGAAGTCGAGGTGACGGCGGCCAAGGTCGTCTGACCGCCGGCTTAACCTTCAGAAGTTTTCCATCTCGCGGCGCACCTTGGCCATGAACGCAGCGCGGGTTTCTTCCGTGCAGTTGTTCATGTCGTAATGGGCGAGATATTTCACCGGTGAACCGATCTTGATCTGGGCGCGGAGTACGCGATTGACGATCTTCTTCGGCGGGTTGCCAACAAGGAAGGCGCGCATCGGAGTTGCGCCATAGGTCATCACGGCTGCGAGCTTTCTGATGTGGTGGAGCGTCGGAGTCAGCTTGCCGTCTACCAAATCGAACGAGACACCGGGCAGCCAGACGCGGTCGAAATAGCCCTTCAGCATGGCCGGGAAGCCGAAGTTCCAGACGGGTGTGACGATCACCAGACCTTCTGCCTTTTTCAGGCGGTCGACATAGGGTTGCACCAGCGAAAGATTGTCGGGGATGTCGTGATAGACGCGGCGGTCATGGGCCGAGAGCACCGGGTCGAAGCCCTCTTCGTAGAGATTGCAGCCATCGACTTCGTGGCCGGCCTTTTCCAGGCTCTCACAGGTGAGCTTGTAAAGCGCCCGGCCGAAGCTTTCATCGAGGGGGTGTGAGTGAAGGACGAGTACGCGCATGTCAAAAGCTCCAAGTCGTTGCCCGCCGCTTTCGCAGTCGGGGTCCAGTTGAAAACTTCCGCGCCGTTTGTCCCAGCATCCCCGTCCTTCGCCGCCTGATGCCGAGGGATGGGGGATGCCATGTCTGATGTCGCATGGGCCGGAGTGATCCGGCCGGGAGTACCTTCGGAATAAGTTCGTTCCGGCGGTTATCCGTTGCGGCTCCGGAACGGGGAGCCGCAACGCATCTGATGGGCCTTACGAGGCTTCGGAAAACACCTCCAGGCCCGGGAACAGGTAGTTCTTGCCGGCGGAGAAATCGAAATCCGGGTTCTCCCACGCGATCATCTTGCCGGGGTTGAGCAGACCCTTCGGATCAGTTTCCTTCTTGAAGGCGAGCTGGACCTGGTCGGTCTGCTTCATGCCGCCTTCTTCAAGCGTGTAGCGGTGCGGGTTGAAGATCGGGCAGCCGTTTTCTTCGTGGATGCGGATGATCTCTTCCAGCCGCTCTTTGGTCGTGTAGCGCACCAGCGGCAGGCCGGCGCACTGGATCTGGCCGTCGAACTTGATGAATTCGAGATGACCGATGACCTCGTCCGGAAAGAGTTCGGTCATCACGCGGACCTTCTCGACATGATCGGGGCCGGGATACTGGACCTGGAGATAGGTGATGTTGGTGTCGAGCTTCAGCGCCCGCAGCGTCGTGTGGTTCCAGGTGAGCTCATAGGCATGCGGGATGCCCTTCATGCTTTCGACCGTGTCGGAGCGGAAACGCACATCGCCCTTCATCCGCTCGGCGAGCGCCAGGAAAGGCTCCATCGAATGGGGTGCCACCATCAGCACGACCACCGACTGGCCTTCCTTCAGCCAGGGCTTATGGCGGGTGAAGTAGTCGAAGGGAATTGGGGCGGCGATCGGGGCGACTTCCTTTAGGAGGATGCCGTTCTTGTGAGACAGCGCATCGGCGAATTTGACCGCGTCCATGAACTCGTCATAGCCGACGATGACATCGACCCAGTCATAAGCCGGTGCTAGCGGCATCTCGACTTCGGTGATGATGCCATTGGTGCCATAGGCGTGGGAGACCTTCTGCAGGTCCCAGGCGGAAAGTTCGAGCACGCGCGGCTCGGCTTCCATGGTGACGACGCGCAGGCGCAGGATATTGCCGAGGTCGCGCAAGCCGCCCCAGGTGATCGAGCCGACACCGCCGGAGCCGCCGGCGATGAAGCCGGCGACGCTGGCGGTCTGCTTGGTCGAGGGATGGAAGCGCAATTCCTGGCCGGAATGTTCCTTGGTCTGGCGGTCGAGTTCGGAGATGATGATGCCGGGCTCGCAGATGACGCGGCCGGGCAGGATCTCCTTTACCTTGTTCATGTTGATGAGGTTGAGCACGATCCCGCCCGAGAGCGGCATGGCCTGGCCGTAATTGCCGGTGCCGCCGCCGCGCGGGGTGACGGGCACGCCGTGGGCATAGGCGACCTTCAGTGTGCGGATGACCTCTTCTTCCGTGGTCGGGGAGACGACGAGGTCACCGACGACATTGTCGAGTTCTTCCTTCAGGATCGGCGAGTACCAGTAGAAGTCGCGGCTCTTCTGTTTGACCAGCGCCGGATTGTCCTCGACGGCGATGCCTTCCAGCTCTTCGATGATTTTGGCGTAGTCGGCCATGTCTAAACTCCAAGCAACGGGTCAAGTTCGCGGTAATCCGGCAGGCTGCGGTCGATGCCCATGCCATTCCGCATCACGATGCGGTCGGCCTGCGGACGGGAAAGGAATTCGCTCCAGCGGCGGGCGCTGAAGAGGACTAGATCCGCCTTGCCGCCAACGGCGATGCGGCCGTGGTCGGGGCGCTTCAGGATATCGGCGGGCGTGCGCGTGACGACGCGGGCGGCAGTATCCAGCGGATGATCGAGATGGATGATGCGGACCGCCTCGCGGAAGACCTCGACGGGGTCGAGATCGCCATAGGCATAGAAGGGGTCGCGGGTGTTGTCGGAGGAGACGGCGGTGGCGACACCGGCGGCAGAGAGTTCATGGAACAGGGTGACGCCGCGCTGGCGGGGCGTGCGGCCCGGATGACGGTCCTGCAGATACATGTTGCACATCGGCAGCGAGACGACGGAGAGGCCGGCCTCGGCCACGAGATCGATGGTGCGCTTTGCCATGTCCTCGTCTTGCCGGGCGAGCGAGCAGCAATGGCCGACGGTTACAGAACCCTCGAAGCGATTGCGGATCTTGGCTTCCGCGATGGTCTTCAGTGTCAGGGTTTCCTTGTCCTGTGTCTCGTCGACATGCAGGTCGATGTCGAGGCCGTTCTCGTTCGCGGTGCGGAAGAGGATGTCGAGCTTCTGGTCAAGCTCCGGCATCAGATAGGTGACGCCGCCGAGCAGGCCTTTGTTGGCGACGATGACCTCGACCAGATCCTTGAAGAATGCATCGTCGGTGATCTGGTCGAAGGGAAAGAGTGCGGCTGCCTGCAAGTCGATCTTGCCGGCCCAGGCGTCACGGACTTCGGCAAAGACCTCGAACGAGATGCGGTGCTGGGGCGCCAGGCTGTCGAGATGGGTGCGGATCAGGCTGGTGCCGTGGGCGTAAGCCGTGCGCAGCGAGAATTCCATGCGGGCTTTGACATCTTCCGCCGACCAGCGGGCCTCGCGATCGGTTTTCACGGCTTCGAGCGCGCCTACGAAGTCGCCTGAGGGGTTCGGCTGGCGGTCCCAGATGTGGCCCTTGTCGAGATGGGTGTGCATGTCGACGAAGGTCGGCCAGACCATGCCGTTGCGGAGATCCGTCGAGGGGAGGCCCGATGGCGCGCTGCCGGGCTTCAGGATCGCCTCGACCTTGCCATCGGCGACGATGATGTCGGCGCTGATCAGGCCCTCGCATGCGGGTGCCTCGATACCATCGACGCAGATCTCGGGGAGCATCGCATTGGCGAGGACGAAGCGCTTGGCAGCGGGGAGGTTGGCAATCGGGTTCGACATCAATTTTCTCGTTTCAGGCTGCTCTCATGCCAGCGATGCAGGGCCAGCCAGGAGATGAAGGAGGTGATGGCGAAGATCACCACACCGAGGCAAGAGAGCAGGAAGAGTGCAGCGAAGAGGCGCGGAATGTTCAGACGGAACTGGGCCTCGAGCAGGCGGAAGGCAAGACCTGAACCAGCGCCAGCGGAACCAGCGGCAAATTCTGCGACGACGGCAGCGATGAGGGCGAGGCCGCCACCGATGCGCAAGCCCGTCATGAAGTAGGGCAGAGAAGCGGGGAGCTTCAGGTAAAGCAGGGTTTGCCAACGCGAGGCGCCGTAGAGATCGAAGAGATTGAGCAAGTTATGGTCGACGCTTTTCAGGCCCTGGACCATGTTGGAGAGGATGGGGAAGAAGGCGACGAGGAAGGCGCAGATGAGCAGCGCTACCTGCGTCGAGGGGGAATAGATCAGGATCAGCGGTGCAATGGCGACGATCGGGGTGACCTGCAGGATGACGGTGATCGGATAGAACGCGATCTCGATCCATTTCGACTGGACGAGGGCAACGGCGATGCCAACACCGCCGAGTAGCGCCAAGCCTAGCGACATCAGCGTGATCTTGGTGGTGACCCAGAGGGCGGGTGACAGCGTGCCCCAGTCCTTGAACAGGGCGCCGGCGACCGCGATCGGGCCGGGCAGGATGTATTGCGGCACGCCCGAGACCCAGACGCCGACCTGCCAGAATACGATCAGCAGGCAGACGACGAGGATGGGAACGAGGATCTTGGCGAGCGTTTCGGCCGCTCCGGTCATCAGTGATGCTCCCCGCCCATGGCTTCGATCAGTGTCTTGGACACGGTTTCACACGCCTGCCGATACTCTTCGGACGTCCGGTAGAAGGCGTCGCGGTCAAGGCTGGTCTGCAGCGGAAAATCGGCATGCACGCGGCCGGGGCGCGCCTTCATCACGACGATGCGACTTGAGAGGTAGGCGCTTTCGAACACGGAATGGGTGACGAAGATGACCGTGATGCCGGTTTCCTTCCAGAGAGCCAGTACATCGTCGTTCAGCTTCTGGCGGGTGATTTCGTCGAGGGCGGCGAAGGGCTCGTCCATCAAGAGCAGTTTCGGCTTCGTCACCAGCGCGCGGGCGATCGAGACGCGCATCTTCATGCCGCCGGAAAGTTCGCGTGGATAGGCGTCGGTGAAATCCTTGAGGCCGACGCGGTCGAGGGCGGCGAGGATATCTGCCTTTGCGGCGGACTTGGAGATGCCGCGCAGTTTCAAAGGCAGGTAGACATTGCCGAAGACGGTCGCCCAGGGCATCAGCGTCGGCTCCTGGAAGACGAAGGAGATGTCGCCTTCGGGCAGGCCCTTGGAGTTGATGCGGGAGCTTGGCCAGTCGATGGAGCCGGTCGTGGTGTCGCCCAAGCCGGCGATGATGCGCAGTGCTGTCGACTTGCCGCAGCCGGAGGGGCCGAGCAGCGAGACGAATTCGCCGCCGTTGACGGTGAGCGACATGCCGGTCAGCGCCACCGTGCCGCTGGAGAAGACCTTGGATACGTCCTTCATCACCACAAGCGCCCGGCGCTGTTCGGGAGGGGGCGGGATGATGGGGTCTTCGGTGGCTGGCGAACTGGTCATTCTGTCTCGCGATACATCCGCGTTGCATTCTGGTGTTGCGGCAGGGGTTGCGTTGCGAGGTGGTGTACCCCCTCTGTCCTGCCGGACATCTCCCCCTCAAGGGGGAGATCGGATCGTGGTGGGCGTTTACCCTCCCCTTGAGGGGGAGGGTCGGCACGCAGTGCCGGGGTGGGGTGATTTCAGTGGGAGACGGCCGATCACCCCCACCCGCAGCTTTGCTGCGACCTCCCCCCTCAAGGGGGAGGTGGAGATTACTTCTTCAGCGCCATGCCCACGCCCTTGCAGACGAACTGCGTGGTATAGGCCTTCTTGTAATCGAGGTCGGCCGGCTGGACGCCGATCTGGACCATGGCGTCGAAGAAGGCCTTGTACTTCTCGTCGGTCATGCAGCCGATGCCCTTGTCCATCGCTTCGCCCGATTCAACGATGCCGTATTCCTTCATCTTCTTGATCGAATATTCGATCTGGCCATCCGTCATTTCCGGATTGTCCGTCTTGATGAGGTCGTTGGCGGCCTTGTTGTCGCCGTAGAGGTAGTTGTACCAGCCCTCGGCCGAGGCATCGACGAAGCGCTGCACGACATCGGCCTTGGTTTCGACCATGGTCGTCGTGGTGGTGATCATCGTGGAGTAGGGGTTGTAGCCGTTGTCGGCGAGCAGGAAGACCTTTGGTGCCCAGCCGGCCTGCTTCTCGATTTCGTAGGGTTCAGACGTCAGGTAGCCCTGCTGCGCGGACTTCGGATCGGCGATGAAGGGGGCCGGGTTGAAGGTGTAGGGCTTGTACTTCTCGTCGGTGAAGCCCTCGAAATTCTTCTTCATCCACTCGTAATAGGTGACGTAGCCGTCCTTGCCCATGAAGATCGAATCGAGTTTGGCAAGGTCGGCAAAGGTCTCGATGCCCTGGTCGGGATGGGCGAGCAGGACCTGCGGGTCCTTCTGGAAGATTGCTGCCACGTCGATCAGTGGGATGCCTTCCTTGACGGCATCCATTTCGCCGAGCGGGCTGCCCATGTAGAAATCGACCTTGCCGGCGATCAGGAGCGCGCGGTTGGCGGCTTGCGGACCGCCCTGGATCACGGTGACCTTGAGACCATACTTCTCATAGGTGCCGTCGGCCACGGCCTGGTAGAAGCCGCCATGTTCGGCCTGGGCCAGCCAGTTCGTGCCGTAGCTGACCTCATCGAGGGCGAGGGCGGCGGAGGTGGAAGCCAGCGAAGCTGCAAGGCCCATCAGGGCAAAGAGGCTGGTCTTGGTGAGCGTGTCGCGCATTGATCGTTCCCCTGTTCGTTCCAGGGCCCGTTTTCGGGCTCCCCTTTCCAGCATTTGATCGGCTGGCATGCGTCTTGAAAAGCATCAAAATTCGTCCGCATCGATGCTTTTTTTGCACTGCTCTCATGATTGATGCATAGTGATGCGGCATGACTAATTTTTGCGCAGCGGAGGCCTCGTGCTGCATTCCCGAAAGCTCGTCTATATCAACGAAATCGTTCGCTGCGGGTCGATCCGAAAAGCCGCGGCCCGGCTGAATGTCGCATCTTCCGCAGTGAACCGCCAGATCCTCGCGCTGGAGGAGGAACTCGGGGCGCCGATCTTCGAGCGGCTGCCGAAAGGGCTGCGATTGACGGCGGCTGGGGAACTCTGTGTCGAGCACATCCGCGATGTGCTGAAGAATTACGAGCGCCTGGAAGGCCGGATCCGTGGCCTGAAGACCCCGCAGGCCGGCAAGGTATCGCTGGTCACCACCGTCGGTCTCGCCTCCGGGCCGCTGCCGGAGATCCTTGCGGGTTTTGTCGCCGCGCATCCCCGCGTCCAGATCAAACTGCGCAACGATGGCGGTTCCACCACCATCAATCCTGTGCTCACGGGTGAGGTGGATCTCGGCCTCGGCTTCAATATCCCGGCGACGCCCGGTATCCGAACGCTTGCCAATTTCGACGTGCCTGTTGGCGTGGTGTTGCCGCCGGGGCACCGGCTGGCCGGTGAGGCGGGGCCGATCGATCTGGTCGAAGTGGTGCAGGAACCGCTGATCCTGGCGCAATCGGGCACCAGTCTGCGCAACATTATCGATCTTGCGCTTGCGCCGCTCCCCTTGCTGGTCGAGCCCGTGGTCGAGACCAATTCGTCGGAGTTGATGAAACAGCTGGTCAAGGCCGGTACGGGGCTCACCATGCTCAATCCGCTGGATGCGGTTGCCGAATGTCGGCGCGGCGAGCTGATCTTCCGGCCGCTGACCGAGGCGCATGTCCGTCATCAGCCGATGAAGCTGTTTGCCCGGGCGCGGGCGCCGCTCGATTCAGCGACAAGCCTTTTCGTCGAATACCTGATGCAGGAGATGTTGCTGCTGGTTCAGGATCTGAAGGCGCGGGGGCACATCCCCGAGACCATACGCGGCCAGGCGTGAGCCATCTTCAGCCGGGTGTGTAGAGGTTCGCCAGCGGGTAGGCCGAAACGTCGCGCAGGAGCTCGATGAAGCCGGCGACCTGATGGCGGCAGATCGCAGCACCCTTTTCCGCCGTGCCCTTGGATGCGTCGCCGACCACGCCATGTGGGTTGAGGTCGTGGGCGATCCAGGCCAGCGAATGCGGCGGGAGCGGCGTCAGGAATTTCGAGTTGGCTCTGATCTCCTCGGCCTTCGAGACGAAGTTCTGCGCCTTGTCCATGCGCACGAGCTCGGGCCGGAAATGCAGCATCAGCGAGGTCTCGACCTCGCCGCCATGAATGCCGTAGCGGCTTTCGTTTTCCGAGATCATGCCGTCGGGATTGCCGAAGCGGCCCCATTGGGTGGAGACGACGACCATCTGGTGGCGGACGCGCAGTTCGCGGGCGACGATGCTCATGACATCGACATTGCCGCCGTGGGAATTGACGATGACGAGCTTGCGCAGGCCGGCTTCAGCCACCTTGGCACCAATCGCCGTCCAGGCGGGGATCAGGATTTCCGGGCCGAAGGAGAGGCTGCCGGGGCCATAGACATGCTCGTTGGCCTTGCCGATTTCCTGTGTGGGCAGAACGAGAAAGTCGAGGTCGTCGGGACGCTGGACCTTCAGTTCCGCCAGCATGCCGTTGGCGATGGCGACATCGGTTGCGATCGGCAGATGGGGGCCGTGCTGTTCGGTCGAGGCGATGGGCAGGATGGCGATCGTCTTGTCTGGCGAGAGGCCGGCAAAATCCGTTGTCGTCAACTCGTTCCAGAAGAATGGTCTGGTCATCACCGCACGTCCCGATTTTTTGTCCATTCTCGTTCGATAAGACAAAAGTGCAGGACCCGAAAAGCACCATATTGCGCTCGCGCCGATGCCAAATTGTGCTCGCCCGTGTCTGAGAAGTCCGCTCCGTCCGCGATCGGATGCGGCATGCCCCTTTTGGCCAGCGGCGTCCGGACGCATTGCCGGAATGCGTGTCGAGGCCCAAATGATAGGGAAATGTACTTTGGTAAGTGGTCCCATGTCTCCGCAAGTCACCGTTTGGTTCGATAGCAGTTGTCCGCTCTGCCTGCGGGAGATTGCGCTGATGCGCCGTCTGGATCGACGTGGGGCAATCCACTTTGTCGATGCCTGCGACCCAAGCGGTGCCTGCCCCATCGATCGCGCCGAGCTGCTTTCGCGGTTTCATGCCGAAGAAAGTGGGAAGCTGCTTTCGGGCGCTCAGGCGTTTGCCGCCATGTGGCGGGCCATCCCGCTTCTGCGTCCTCTCGGCCTTCTGGCCGGCTGGGCGCCGGCGACCCCGGTCTTCGAAGCTGCCTATCGTCGTTTCCTGCGCATCCGGCCACGCCTGCAGCGACTGTTCCGCTGAAGGGCCCTTGGCCCCGCGAGGCGCTGGTTGGGGTATTGGCTCATTAAAGCCCGAATATGGGAATGCCATGCCCCGTGCGCAGCCGCGCTAGGTCGCTGGAATGACTTGATGGGCTGAGGTGCATTGTCATCGTATCGCTTTGGCGGATCGGCGCATTTCCAAACTTCGCAAACCAACATGGTTGATCAACGGTTAAGCTTCCTGCTCCGAGTCACTCTCCACTGGCCGTTGCGCCACCCAGTCCTGCGATCGGTCCGTCCTGCGACTAACGGAGAATGTACGTTCTCCAGCGGATTCGTTAATCCTAAACAATTGTCTATTCCGCCGTGGGACAAGGAATGGCGGGACAGACTTGGAGGAATGACGTTCCTGGGGGACGTCTCATCGAGGAAAGGGAGGAGTACTCGTGACGGATAAATCTTCGTCTAACGCTTACTGGTCTGCAAACGTTCGCGTCATCTACATCTGCCTGGCGATCTGGGCCGTCGTATCCTACGGATTCGGCATCCTGCTTCGCCCCGCTCTGTCGGGTATTGCCGTCGGTGGAAGTGATCTTGGCTTCTGGTTCGCCCAGCAAGGCTCGATCGTGGTCTTCATCATCCTGATTTTCGGCTACTCGATTTACATGAACAAGATCGACCGTGAATTCGGCGTCGACGAGCAGTAAGGCGGACCCACAATGGATCAGTATACACTCAATCTGATTATCGTAGGCGCGTCCTTCGCGCTCTACATCGGCATCGCCATCTGGGCGCGTGCTGGAACCACGGCCGAGTTCTACGCCGCCAACCGTGGCGTTAACCCGGTCATGAACGGCATGGCGACCGCAGCGGACTGGATGTCTGCGGCTTCCTTCATCTCGATGGCCGGCCTGATCGCCACTGTCGGCTACGGCAACTCCACCTACCTCATGGGCTGGACCGGCGGCTACGTGCTGCTCGCGCTCCTGCTTGCTCCCTATCTGCGCAAGTTCGGCAAATACACCGTCCCGCAGTTCATCGGTGACCGCTTCTACAGCCAGGGCGCTCGCCTGACGGCTGTCGTCTGCCTGATCATCATCTCGGTGACATACGTCATCGGCCAGATGACCGGTGCCGGCGTCGCCTTCTCGCGCTTCCTCGAAGTTGAAGTCTCGACCGGTCTTTGGATCGCCGCGGCCGTCGTCTTCGTCTACGCGGTTCTCGGCGGCATGAAGGGCATCACCTACACGCAGGTCGCCCAGTACATCGTTCTGATCATCGCCTACACCATCCCGGCGGTCTTCATTTCGCTGCAGCTGACCGGCAACCCGATCCCGTGGTTCGGCCTCTTCGGCACGCACACGGAATCTGCACTGCCGCTGCTGCAGAAGCTTGACCAGGTCGTCACCGACCTCGGCTTCAATGCCTACACCGCCCAGGGTTCCATGCTGAACATGACCCTGTTCACGCTGTCGCTCATGATCGGTACGGCAGGTCTGCCGCACGTCATCATTCGCTTCTTCACCGTTCCTAAGGTCGCGGATGCTCGTTGGTCGGCCGGTTGGGCGCTGATCTTCATCGCGTTGCTCTATCTGACGGCTCCGGCTGTCGGCGCGATGGCACGCCTGAACATCATCGACACGATCTATCCGGGTGGCTCGCAGCAGGAAGCCGTTCTCTATGACGAGCGTCCTGACTGGATGCGCAACTGGGAAGTTACCGGCCTGCTGACGTTCGAAGATAAGAACGGCGACGGTCGTATCCAGTACTACAACGACAAGTCGGAAGGCTTTACCGCAACGGCTACGGAGCGCGGCTGGACGGGTAACGAGCTGACGATCAACAACGACATCCTCGTTCTCGCCAATCCGGAAATCGCACAGCTTCCGGGCTGGGTTATCGGCCTCATCGCAGCAGGTGGTCTCGCAGCCGCTCTGTCCACTGCGGCCGGGCTGCTTCTCGCGATCTCGTCTGCGATCAGCCACGACCTGATCAAGGACTTCCTGAAGCCGGATATCTCTGAAAAGGGCGAGCTTATGGCGGCACGTATCGCCATGGCAGGCGCCATCCTCGTGGCAACCTTGCTGGGTATCAATCCGCCCGGCTTCGCGGCCCAGACCGTCGCGCTCGCCTTCGGTCTTGCCGCTGCGACGATCTTCCCGGCTCTGATGATGGGCATCTTCTCGAAGCGCATCAACTCGGTCGGTGCCACCCTCGGCATGATCGTCGGCCTCGTGGTCACCTGCTTGTACCTGTTCACCTATCTGGGCTGGTTCTTCATCGCAGGCACCAACATGCTCGAAAACGTTCCGGCCAACTACATCTTCGGCATCCCGCCGACGGCGTTCGGCCCGATCGGCGCACTGCTGAACTTCGCCACGGCCTATATCGTGTCGATGATGACCCAGGCTCCGCCGAAGCATGTCCAGGATCTCGTCGAATCCATCCGCGTTCCGCGCGGTGCGGGTCAGGCGACCGGTCACTGATAGAGACAATCGGGAGGGGCGGCCCTGTGTCGCCCCTCCTGTCCCTCAGTCATTCGCGGCTCGGTAGCGCCAAATGAGGGCAAACAGGATGTCACAGGCACAATCCGACGTGCTGATGTTTCTCGAGACCGTTCATCCGTATGACAGTCTTCCGAGAGACGAGATCGAGCGGGTTTCCACCCGGTTCGCACCCCTTACCTTTTCCGCAGGATCCGAAATCTATCACCGCGGCAACGTATTGCCGGGCATCTACCTCATCATGGATGGTGCCGTGGAGATCCTCGATGCCGCCAGCACGGTGGTCTCCGAGCTTGCCGCTCGAAACTCCTTCGGCGAACGCGGCCTGTTGTCCGACGGTTTTGCAGCCACCACGGCAATTGCCCGCTCCGACTGCACCCTGCTGATGTTGCCGAAGGACGAGTTCCATCGGTTGATGCAGGAACAGGCGGTCTTTTCCCGCTTCTTCACCCGCGGGCGCTTTGCCGATACCCGGCGTGGCGATATGGCGATCCAGAAGGTCAGCGAACTGATGTCGCGACCTCCGATCGTTTGTGCCCCTTCCGATACGGTTCGTTCTGCCGCCACGCTGATGCGCGAACGGCACGTCTCCAGTCTCGGTGTCGTCGATGGCGGGCGCTTTCTCGGCATCCTCACGACCCGCGATCTGACAGGGCGTGTGCTTGCGGAGGGCTTGAACCCCGATACGACCCCGGTTTCTGCAGTGATGACGCCCGATCCGGTCGGTCTGCCTGGGGAGGCCCTTGGCTCCGACATCCTGCATCTGATGCTGGAACGCCGTGTCGGTCATCTTCCGGTCGTCGAAGGCGACAGGCTGGTGGGGATGATCACCCAGACGGATCTCATTCGCTTCCACGCAATCAGCTCTGCGCAGTTGATCCGCGACATCGCGTCGGCCGAACGGGCCGAGGACATGCGCGCGATCACGGCGCGTATCCCGCAAGTGCTCGTGCAGCTGGTCGGCAGCAACAATGCCCATGAAGTCGTCACCCGGCTGATCACCGATATCGCGGACAGCGTGACCCGCCGGTTGATCATGCTCGCCGAGCGTGAGCTTGGGCCGCCGCCGGTGCCCTATGTCTGGCTTGCCTGTGGCAGCCAAGGGCGGCAGGAGCAGAGCGGCGTCAGCGATCAGGACAACTGCATCTTCATCGAAGATGGCGTGGAGCCGGAGGAGATGCCCTGGTTCCAGCAGCTCGCGGCGAAGGTCAGCCGGGGCCTCGATATCTGCGGCTATTTCTATTGCCCGGGCGACATGATGGCGACCAATCCGCGCTGGTGCCAGCCGGTCTCCGTCTGGCGAGGCTATTTCCGGGACTGGATCTACAAGGCGGATCCGACAGCGCAAATGCTGGCGAGCGTGATGTTCGACCTCAGGCCGATCTGCGGAGCCTCTTCGCTCTATCAGGATCTCCAGGCCGAGATCCTGGAAGAGGCGAGCCGCAACTCGATCTTCACGGCCCATATGATCAGCAATTCGCTGAAGCATGCTCCGCCTCTGGGGCTGCTTCGCGGCTTTGCTACCATCCGCAGCGGCGAACATCGCAACCAGATCGACATGAAGCACAATGGCGTGGTTCCGGTTGTCGATCTCGGGCGGGTCTATGCGCTGATGGGGCGGCTTGCACCGGTCAATACGCGCGCACGGTTGCTGGCCGCCGAGGAGGCGGGCATCATTTCCGGCGCCGGTGCACGCGATCTGATCGCGGCTTACGACCTGATCGCCGATATGCGGCTGCGTAATCAGGTGAGGCAGGTGCGAGACGGTCGAAAGCCGGATAACTTCCTCGCACCGTATGATTTCGGAGACTTCGAACGGTCCCATTTGCGCGACGCCTTCGTCGTCGTGCGCACCATGCAATCGGCGCTCGCCAATGGCGGCCGGGCGCCCGTCTGAAGGAATGAAGAATGCTGTTTGAGTTGATCGCTGCGGTCGTCGCCGGTGTTGCTCTGGCCGGTGTCGCGATGTTGCTGCGCTGGTTGAGCCGCGGATTGCTGCCGAAATGGATCGTGCCTGTCGTCGCGGGTCTCGGAATGCTGGGGTACTCGATCTGGAGCGAATACAGCTGGTTCGACCGGATGAACATTGCCCTGCCGGGTATCGAGGTGTCCTGGAAGAATGCGCAGACGGCCTTCTGGCGTCCGTGGTCGTATATCGAACCTGTCACCACCCGCTTCAGCGCCGTCGACATGAAGACCGCAAGGCGTCATCCGAACCAGCCGGGTCTCGTCATGGTCGATATCCTGCTCGTGGCGCGCTGGCAGCCGGTCAAGCCCGTGAAGGTGGTCTACGATTGCCCGAATATGCAGCGGGCGGATCTGGTCGATGCCAATGTGAGCATCGCCGACGACGGCAGTCTGGTCGGTGCCGACTGGGTCAAGCTCGATGCAGAGGACGCGGCGATGAAAATCGCGTGTACGACAAGGTGAGGACATGCTGATCAAGATCGGGCTGCGCGCACGCATCCTTTTGTTCTTCGTGGCACTGGCTGCCGGCGCCGTTACGGCGCTCGCGGTCGGGCTGTGGTTCGGTTACCACCGCGAAGGCAGCCCCGATATGTTGAACGCCTTTATGCAAGGGGCGATCGCTGCCGGTTTCCTGATCCTGGCACTCATCACCTGGATCTGGTTTCTCTTCGATACGCATGTCGCCCGCCCCATAGACAAGGTCGCGTCTGCCATGCGTGCCCGGGCGCATGCGGATGTCGCTCACGAGCTCCCGACGGATGACGCACGCTATCTCGGCGATCTTGCAGCAGCGGCCTCGGCAACAGCCACGACGCTCGCACAAACCCGCGGTGCCCTTGCAGAGTCAGTCCAGCGCGAGACATCGCGCCTTGCCGCCGACAAGAACAAGCTCGAGCAGTTGCTTGCCGACGTGCCGCCGGCGGTGCTGCTCTGCACCGGCCGCCACCACCTTGTGTTCTACAACGGCGTGGCGAAACAGTTCCTTGCCGGTTCGCAGCGTCCCGTCTGTCTCGACCGCAATGTCTTCGACTATCTGAGCGAAGGCCCGATCCGGGATGCACATCACAGGCTCCTTGAGAGTGCGGATCCTGATGCCGTCGTGGAGTTCATCTGTCTCAGCCCTTGTGGCGAGCGCCGTCTTGCTGGCCGCATGCGGCTTGCGAGTGACAATGGCGGCGATGGCGGGGCCTATGTGATGACCTTGCGCGATGTCACCACCGAGGTCGCCGCCTATGGGAGGCGGGATGTGCTTCTGGGGGATGTCTTCCTGCAGATCCGCCCGGCCGTTTCGGAGCTCCGGCGACGTGCTGCGGAGCAGTCAGTTGGGCCGCTCGAAGATAGTGATATCCGCCCGCAGATCGAGGCGCTCGACACGATGCTGGATGCGCTCGAAGGCCGCTTCGAGATCTGTCGTTCCGATGGCTGGCCGATGGCGGCCACCGATGCGCGCGAACTTGGCAGCCAGTTGCGGCGAGAGTTCGAGGGGCGCGGATTGTCGCTCGAGATTGACGCAGACGAGGTTGCTGTCCGCTGCAATGCCTTCGACATCGTGAGCCTTCTGGGACATATCGCATCGCGGGTAAACGGCGCGACGTCCGCAGGGCAATTCCTGTTGGCGATCTCGGCCGTCGGTGACGCGGCTGAGCTCGCCGTCTCCTGGTCTGGCGGATCGATCACGCAGGAGGCGCTGCAGGGCTGGCTCGGGGAACCCGTCTATGAAGGCGGCGTGGCATGCGAGACGATCCTTCGGGCGCATGGCAATACACTTTCGGTCGGTTCCGTCGGCGATCACCCGGCGATCCTGACGCGGTTGCGGCCTATCGAGCGCCTTCGGCCCGTACGAGCGGACCTGTCGCGCCACGTGGTCTATGATTTCGACCTTCTGTCCCGGATGCATTACGACAAGATCTCCGACGCCCGTCTGGATGCATTGACCTATGTCGTCTTCGATACCGAGACCACGGGCCTTCTGCCCGAGCAGGGCGACGAGATCGTGCAGATCGCGGCTGTGCGGATCGTCAATGGCAAGCGGGTCAAGAGCGAGGTTTTCAACCTGCTCGTCAATCCGGGCCGTCCGATCCCGGCCTCTGCCACGGCGATCCATGGTGTCAGTGATGCGATGGTTGCCGATGCCAAAAGCGTCCAGGAGGCCGTGCGGCAGTTCCATCGTTTCGCCGAGGGCGCAGTGCTCGTGGCGCATAATGCGCCCTTCGACATGGAGTTTCTCTATCGGCGGGAGAAGGAGGTGGGGCTGCGGTTCCTGCATCCCATTCTCGATACGGTGCTTGTCTCGGCCACGGCTTTCGGTCGGGCCGAAACGCACACGCTTGATGCGCTGGCCAGCCGCTTAGGCGTGCATATCGAGGATGCGGACCGTCACACGGCGCTTGGTGATGCGATCGCGACGGCTGACGTCTTCATCAAGCTCAAGGATATGCTTGCAGGTCAGGGCCTCGTGCGGTTCGGCGAGGTGCTCGCCAGCGTGCGCAGCCATCAACGGCTCGTTCGTGACCTGAACGACCATCAGGTGCAGGCCTCTTAAGCTCTCGCTTCACTATCTCGTCGGGTTCTCCCGCATGTCTGTCACGGCGGTGACAGGTGCGTGACAGGTTATGCTGTTAGGCCTATGGTCACATCGTCCCGTGGAGGCGGGGCAGATGGGACATGGGAGGAGCAGGCATTGCCTGGAACGGTTCGCGCCGTATGGCGGGTACCCGCATTCTCCCCACAGATCAGTTGAAAGCGGCAAGAGCCGCATTGATGGTGGAGGACTATCTTGAAGCACTTTTTCCTGGCATCTTTTCTTGCAGGCGCCCTGGCCCTTCCGGCCGTTGCTGCCGACTACACGATCATGGCTCCGGCAGCGCCTGGCGGCGGCTGGGACCAGACGGCCCGCTCGCTGCAGGCCGTCATGCAGTCTGAAGGTATCTCCGGCAATGTTCAGGTCGTGAACGTACCGGGCGCCGGTGGCACCATCGGTCTCGCCCAGTTCGCCAGCCAGCAGAAGGGCAATGCGAACGCCCTGATCGTCGGCGGCTACGTCATGGTTGGCGCTATCCTCACCAACCAGTCGCCGGTTACGCTGGCTGACGTTACGCCGATCGCGCGCCTGACCGGTGAATACGAAGCCATCGTCGTTCCTGCCAATTCCGAGATCCAGAACATCGGCCAGCTCGTTGAAAAGCTGAAGGCTGATCCGGGTTCGGTTTCCTGGGCTGGTGGCTCGGCAGGCGGCACCGATCATATCGGCGCAGGCCTGATCGCCAAGGCTGCCGGCGTTGATCCGACCAAGATCAACTACATCGCCTATTCTGGCGGCGGTGAAGCACTTGCCGCCATCCTCGGCGGCCAGGTTACCGTCGGCATCTCCAGCTATGGCGAATTCCAGGCACAGGTTGCTGCCGGCACGCTCCGTCTGCTCGCTGTCTCCAGCGCCGAACGTATCGCCGGTGCAGATGCCCCGACGCTGAAGGAAAGCGGCCTTGATGTCGTGCTGCAGAACTGGCGCATGGTTGCCGCTGCTCCTGGCCTGACCGACGAGCAGAAGGCTGCTGTGACGGCTGACGTCGAAAAGCTTGCGAAGTCTGCCGGCTGGCAGGAAACGCTGAAGACCAAGAACTGGCAGGACACCTATCTCGTTGGTGCGGCCTTCGAAGAGCAGCTCGCCAAGGATATCGCTGCTACTGAAGCGATCCTCAAAGACATCGGTCTCGTGAAATGAGCATGGAAGAGCACTCTTCCGGACAACGCACGCGCCGCCCTGATTGGGCGGCGCTGGCCATCGCGCTGGTCATGTTCGCGATTGCCGGCCTGATCTTCTACGATGTCGCTCGTCTGCAAGGCGGAAACCTCTATTCCGGTATTGGTCCAGCAACTGTGCCGAAGGGCATCGCCATCGGTCTGATCGTGCTCGGCATCTGGACGGTCTTCGCTGCGCTGCGCCGCGACTTTCCTGAGCGGGAGCACCAGGAGCTTCCCCCTGTCTTGTTCATCGTCGCGGGACTTGCCGCGCAGATGCTGCTTTTGAAGACCGCCGGTTTCTCGATTGCCACCGGTATTCTGTTCGCCATGACCGCTGCCGGATTCGGCAAGAGAAAGTTCTGGATTTCGCTGCCTGCGGGCATCGCACTCTCCTTCGCCGTGTGGATCATTTTCGCGCGCTTCCTGCAACTGTCCTTGCCGGCGGGTCCACTCGAGCGGCTGTTCTTCTGAGGGGAACCCCGTGAATACGTTTGATTTCCTTCTCCAGGGGCTGGCGATCGCCGCTCAGCCGATCAACCTGTTCTACGCGCTGATCGGCGTCACGCTCGGCACGCTCGTCGGCGTGCTGCCGGGTATCGGTCCGGCGCTCACCGTTGCGCTTCTGTTGCCCGTCACGTACCAACTCGATCCTGCCGGCTCGCTGATCATGTTCGCCGGCATCTACTACGGCGGCATGTATGGCGGCTCGACGACGTCGATCCTGCTGAATACGCCGGGCGAGAGCGCCTCGATCGTTACGGCCCTCGAGGGCAACAAGATGGCCCGGGCCGGACGCGGGGGGCCTGCGCTTGCCACTGCCGCCATCGGCTCCTTCGTCGCGGGTCTGCTGGCGACGATCTCGCTTGCCTTCATTGCTCCGTTTGTCGTCAAATTCGCGCTTTCCTTCGGCCCGCGTGAATATTTCGCGCTCATGGTGCTGGCGTTCGTGACTGTCTCGGCAGCATTTGGCGATTCCACGCTGCGCGGTCTGACTGCGCTCTTCATCGGTCTGGCATTTTCGATCGTCGGCATCGACCAGCTCACGGGCCAGACCCGCCTGAGCTTCGGCGTGCCGGATCTGCTGGACGGCCTCGAAGTGACGACCCTTGCGGTTGCGATGTTCGCCATCGGTGAGACGCTTTATGTGGCCGCACAAGGTGCTCGGGCACCCGAAAAGGTCGAGGCCGTGCGCGGTTCGCTTTGGATGAACAAATCCGACTGGAAGCGTTCCTGGAAACCCTGGCTGCGCGGCACGGCGATCGGGTTCCCGATCGGGGCCATGCCGGCCGGTGGCGCGGATGTCTCGAGCTTCCTGTCCTATTCGGCAGAGAAGAACTTCTCGAAGCATCCCGAGGAATTCGGTCACGGTGCCATCGAAGGTGTTGCCGGTCCGGAAGCCGCGAACAATGCGTCGGCTGCCGGCACGTTGGTGCCGCTGCTGACGCTCGGCCTGCCGACCACGGCCACGGCCGCGATCATGCTTGCCGGCTTCCAGCAGTTCGGCTTGCAGCCGGGACCGCTTCTGTTTGCGACCAATCCGCAGCTGGTCTGGGGTCTGATTGCTTCGCTTCTGATCGCCAACTTCATGCTGCTGGTGTTGAACCTGCCGCTGATCGGTCTGTGGGTCCGTCTGCTGACAATCCCGAAGCCCTGGCTCTATTCCGGCATCCTGGTCTTCGCGACGCTTGGCACGATCGGCGCCAATCCGTCGGTGTTCGAACTTGGCCTCCTGCTGACCTTCGGCGTGCTGGGCTACATCATGCGTGTCTTCGGCTATCCGATCGCGCCTGTGATCGTCGGCCTGATCCTCGGGCCCATGGCCGAGCAGCAGCTGCGTCGTGCACTGTCCATCAGCCAGGGCGACGCAACCGTGCTCGTCACCTCGCCGATTGCTGCCATTCTGCTCGCGCTTGCAGCCATCGCGCTCTTCGTTCCGATGATCCTTCGGGCGCGGGGCAAGGGGCAGGTGCTGGCCCAGGTTGCGGGTAGTGAAGACTAAAGCCTAAATTACCATGTGCCGATGCAGGATCTGATTAACTCGGCCTGCATCGGCTGCATGGCTGGCGTGACTTTCCGTCCATTGTAATTTGACCGTCGGAGTATCATCTTCTGCTTGCAAACGAAGAAAGCGAGCAAAGAAATGTCTAGCCTCCGCAAGTCCATCCAGCAGGGTTTCCTCGGTCGTGCGATCGCCGTTATCGGCGCAGCAAGCTCCGCAGCGGCCGCTGTCGAGGGACATCGTCGTCCGAAGGATCATCACCTGAAGACGCTCGGTATCAACCCGGCCGATTTCCCGCGCTACTGATCCCGATAGAAATGATGACGGGCACTCATGGAGTGCCCGGATAGCTGGCCTCAAGGCCGGTTTGACAAGACAACACGAGCGCTCATTTCGGGCGCTCTTTTTGTTTCAGCAAGACAGGCGACCATCCCGCCCCTCGCTGAGCTTCACTTGCTTAGTCGATCCGTCGCCGCCGTCAGGGCGATGTTGACCCCACCGGGAAGCCATTCGAAGTCGATGCTGCCGCCGAGCTGATGGGTCGCGCTAGTGCGCGCCAGCTTGCTGCCGAAGCCTTCCTGCTTCGGTGCTCTTATCTCCGAACGTGACACCGTTTCCCGCCATTCCAGGCTGAGCGATGAATCTTCCATATGCCAGCTCACGTCGAGGCGGCCGACGGGTTCGCGGAACGGGCCGTATTTTGCGGCGTTCGTCGCAAGCTCGTGAAAAATCAAAGCGAAGCTGGTCGAAGCATTCGGTCCGAGCCTGAGCTCAGGCCCAGTCAGTGATACTTGGCTCTGTCTATCGGACAGATGTGGCGAGAGGATTTCTTCCAGAAGCGCATGGAAGCCTACCGATTCCGTGCCATGCAGCCCGTGGGTGATGGCTGGCTGGATCAGATGATGCGCCTTTGCCAGCGCCTGCAGGCGCCCATGCAGCGCTTCCGCCATCGCGCCGACAGAGGCGGAGGAACGGGCCGTCATGTTGACCATGCCGGCGGTGATGGCAAAGAGGTTCTTGACCCGGTGGTTGAGCTCGCTCAACAGGAGCTGGCGGGCCTCTTCGGCCACCTTGAGATCGTGGATGTCTGTGCAGGTGCCATACCAGCGGATGATCTCGCCGCTCTCGTCACGCACGCACTGGGCGCGCCCGATGACCCATCGGTAGTTGCCTGATCGATGCCGGAGCCGATACTCCACGTGGTAAGGCTCACCCCTTGAAAGGCTGTCCTGCCAACAGGCCCAGGCTTCGGCCCGGTCATCCGGGTGAAACACCCTCTCCCAATCCGTCCCGTCGGTGACGCCTTCCGGAACGCCTGTGTATTCGTACCAACGCTGGTTGAAGTAGTCGTGATACCCATCAGGTCGTGTCGACCAGATCATCTGGTCGATGGAATTGACGATCGCCTCGAAACGCTGCTCGCTCTCCAGCAGAGCGGCCATGGCGGTGGTTGCCTCGGTCACATCCGAGGCCTGGATGAATATGCCGGCGCTCTGTCCTTCCTGGTCCGTAATGGGCTGGAAAACGAAGTCTACGTAGCGCAGTTGCCGCTCGCCATTCGGAGTTATGAACTCGACAGCCACTGCGGTTCCCTTGTAGGGCTCGTTGGACAGGTAGACCGTGTCCAGAAGTCCCACAAATCCCTGATCTTCCACCTCGGGCAGGGCCGCCGCCACGGGCTTCCCGACCAGATCAGAGCGCTGGACCAGGGCCTCATAGGCCGGATTTGCCAGCTTGAAGATGTGCGACGGTCCTTCCGTAATGGCGATTGCTGCGGGTGCTTGCGCGAAGAGGCGCCCGAGTCGGTTGATCTCTTCCTGTGCTTGCCGGCGTGCCAGCACTGCAGCCGTTGTCTCGTTGCCCTGATTGTAGACGCCGACGATATTGCCATGCTCGTCGCGGATGCTCGAGAGGCTGTAGTTCCAGTAGCCTTCCGTCGGAACACCGTTGCGGTCCATTACCAGCAGCTGGTCGTAGGTGGTCACACCCTCGCCGGTGGCCATCACCTGATGAAATTGCGGTCCGACGACGTCCCAGATGTCCGACCATACTTCAGCTGCCGGTCGCCCGAGTGCCCAAGGGTGTCGTTCGCCTGGGATATGAGACCAGCTGTCATTGTACAGCAAGCGAAGCTCAGGTCCCCAGTAAATGGCGGTCGGGAAGCTGGAATTCAGGCAAATGGAAACAGCCGAGCGGAGTGCCGCCGGCCAAGTCTCGATGGGGCCGAGGCCATCTGACCAATCGCGTTCAAGGATAAGGTCGGCCATGAAGCCGCCATTCTTCAGGAAACCGGGCCTTGCGTTCTGGTGCTCGTCGATCGACATCAATGCTGCTGCCTTGAGCTGCGCGTTTTAGGCTCTTACTAGTCAGATAGGCTAAACGCCTTTGCATGTCTATTGTCTCGCTTCGCCCCGATTTGGGGGAGGGGCGCTTGGAGGTCAAATTTTTGACCCCTCCAAAATTTTGTTCTGGCGGCGGAACTTTTCCAAGAATGCGTCATTGTGTTGAGCAGCCTGCTTCAGGACGATGGTGTGAATGTCTGATCAAAATTCCTCGCGGCGCGACGCACGGGACGCCGGCGACCGTCTCTTAGCTTCCCATCCCTCGGAAGATCCCTTTGCCGCGGCCTTCAAGGCGACGCGCATGCCGATGCTGATCACGGATCCGCAGCAACATGACAACCCAATTATCTTTTGCAATCAGGCCTTTGCTACACTGACAGGCTACAGCGTTGACGAACTCGTCGGACGCAACTGCCGACTCCTGCAAGGGCCAGAGACCGATCGCCAAGCAATCGCCGAGTTGCGCGACGCTATTGCGGCTGAACGCGATATCTCCATCGACATTCTCAATTACCGCAAGGATGGTAGCTCTTTCTGGAACGCGCTTTTTGTCAGCCCGGTCCGCGATGCTGCGGGTGACGTCATCTACTTCTTTGCCTCTCAGCTCGATTTCACGACGATCAAGAGCAAGGAGCAGGAACTTGCCGAGGCGCGCAAGTCAGCGGAACGTGAAGTTGCGCGCCGTACAAGCGACCTGTCGGATGCGCTCAAGGCGCAGACACTTCTTGTCCATGAAGTCGACCATCGGGTGAAGAACAATCTCCTGACGATCGCTTCGATCGTGAAGCTTCAGGCGCGGATGTCCGAAACCGACCTTGTGAAGCGGACACTGTTTTCCGTGCTCAACCGCGTTGAGGCTCTGAGCACCGTACAACGGAAGCTCTTTACGAGTGCCGATCTCGGGCGCTTCGACGTTTCGGATTTCGCCAAGGATCTGATCGAGGATCTCGTGGGGGCCCTGAAACGGGACGATATCCGCGTGATCGTCGATATCTCTCCCGTTTTCGTTCCGGCGGTAAAGGCGTCCGCGCTCGCTCTGATCATCAACGAGCTTGTGCTGGATGCCGTCCGTCGCGGGTTGAGCGACGGCGGCGGCGACATTCATTTGCAGGTCAAACGGACCAATGGACATTTCCTGATCCGGGTCACCGATACGACCACGCCGGTCTCCGTCAATCCCGAAGAGGAGGCTTTCGGCAAACTGATGCTTGAGACCTGCGCGAAGCAGCTCGGCGCCAAGATCAAGCGCGAAATTGATGGCCACCGGACTGACGTTTTGGTCACGATGCTGGTTGAAGAAACGAAGGATGCGGACGATTGAAAATCATGATTGTCGAGGATGAGGCGCTGCTTGCCCTCGAACTGGAGTTTGAGGTCGAGGCTGCCGGCCACGTCGTTGTCGGGACTGCGGCTTCGCGGAAGGCCGCCTTTGACATTCTCGAACAGAGCAAGCCCGACTTCGCCTTTGTGGATGTGCATCTGAGCGATGGCCCCACAGGCATCGACATCGGTCGCCGCCTGGCCGAAAAGGACGTTCCCTTCGTCTTCGTCACCGGCAATATCAAGCGTATCCCCGAAGATTTCGTTGGGGCAATCGGCGCGATCGAGAAGCCTTATACGATGAACGGGCTACAGAACGCCCTGACCTATATCTCGGCAGCCGTTGCGGGTGGCGACAGCGTCACCCCTCCGCCGGGTCTCATTCTCGCAAGCTGATTTCCGCTGGCCTCAGAACGAGGCCAGCTCACACGGCTGCCTCGGGCCACCGCCATAGGGCTGATAGGTGTTGTCGGCGGGGCTGTAGGAGCGATAACGGGCCATGCAGCTTGTGATGTGATCGTCCTGCACCGAATAGCCGTCTGACGAGGACGGCTCGCTGCTCACCGTCATGACCTCTGCCTCACCTTCCCCGATCTCGGCTGGTGCCTCAACCTGATACGGCGACACACAATCTCGCAGCTCACCGTTGAAGCTGCGATAGGTGTTGTCGAGCGGTTCATAGGAACGGTAGCGCTGCGAACACCAGGCCGTGTGCTGTGGTGACAGGACGTCCAGGGATGCCTCCGACGGTTCGTCGTAAACCGCGCCGGTCGAAGTCAGATCAATTTCAGCGATCCTCGATCCCAGATCCTCCTGAGCCGAATTTGCCGCAGTTTCCTGAACCTGCGGTGCCGGTTCACTCATGACCACGTGGCTGGCATAACGCGGCGGCAGTCGTTCCAGGTTTTGGGCTGCACGATCGATGCGCACCGGTTCGGCTGTCCAGAGGTCCCGGATATCAAGGCCAGTGAATTGGTGTGTTTCTTCTTCAGGCGAAAGTGCGGCGGAGGCGATGACCACGCCGCCGATCACCATGCCTGCCGACAGGGCGGATGCGGCGAGCAGTTGCAGGACGGTTTTCATCGGGATCTCCATTTTCGTCAGGTGACAGAAGAATGAAGTTGTCCGAAGACGGTTCCCGATGAAGTTATTTTATCCCCTGATTTTGCAGTGGTATTTTGAAAGGCGATGCATCCCTGCCGCCTTCCGGTTAGTGGTTGTGACGGGGCGGCGTTTTGGAGATCTGACGGAAGTCTTCCGCATCACGAATGGTGGCCCCATCGGCGAGCTGGGTGACCGTCTGACGATAAAGACGCTGCCACGGGGTGGCATCCTTCGGTACCGCAGGTATGCCGTCCGCCTGGCGTTTCGCGATCTCGCTTTCGTCGACCAGCATGTCACAGCGCCCTTGGTTGAGGTCGATCCGGATCGTGTCTCCCGTGCGCACCCAGGCAAGGCCGCCGCCTGCGGCACTTTCCGGCGATGCATTGAGGATCGACGGGCTGTCGGCGGTGCCGGACTGCCGTCCGTCGCCGATCGTCGGCAGGCTGAGGATGCCCTGCTTGATCAGGTGATCCGGTGGCTGCATGTTGACCACTTCCGCTGAGCCTGGCCAGCCGAGGGGGCCGGCGCCACGGATTACCAGGATGCAGTTCTCATCAATCTCGAGGGCGGGATCGTTGATCCGCCGGTGATAGTCCTCGGACCCGTCGAACACGATGGCGCGACCCTCGAAGACCCCTTCGCGTCCCTTTTCCTGAAGATAACGCTGGCGGAAGCCTTCGGAGATGACGCTGGTCTTCATGATCGCGAAGTCGAAGAGATTGCCTTTCAACACGATGAAGCCGGCGCGCTCCCGCATCGGCTCATCGTAGGGCTTGATCACCTCGCGATCCGTCGCCTCCCTGCCTTGCAGGTTGTCGGCCATGGTCCGCCCGGTGACGGTGCGACAGGTTCCGTCGATCTTGCCGGCCTGCATCAGCTCCCACATGATGGCGGGCACACCACCGGCGCGGTGGAAACGTTCACCGAGATAGGCGCCGGCGGGTTGGACATTGGCAAGCAGCGGGATGTCGTAGCCGTGAACCTGCCAATCTTCGGGCAGAAGTTCGACGCCGGCATGCTTGGCCATGGCCATGAGATGCGGCTGGGCGTTCGTCGATCCGCCGATTGCGGAGTTGACGCGGATGGCGTTCAGGAAGGCGTCGCGTGTCAGGATGTCTGACGGGCGAATGTCCTCAAGCACGAGTTCGACGGCCCGCTTTCCCGTGCGATAGGCCATCTGGCCGCGCTCGCGATAGGCGGCGGGAATGGCGGAGCAGCCGGTGAGCGACATGCCGAGCGCCTCTGCAATGGCGTTCATCGTCGAGGCCGTGCCCATGGTGTTGCAGTGACCGACGGAGGGTGCAGAATCGAGTGCCCGTTCCAAGAATTCCTCCTTGGTGATTTCGCCTGCCGCATATTTGCGGCGCGAACGCCAGATGACCGTGCCGGAACCCACCAGTTCGCCGTCGTGCCAGCCGTCCAGCATCGGGCCGCCTGACAGAACGATGGCCGGAATGTCGACCGTGGAGGCCGCCATCAGGGCCGAGGGGGTGGTCTTGTCGCAGCCTGTCGTCAGCACCACGCCATCGAAGGGGTAGCCGTAGAGCAGTTCGACAAGGCCGAGATAGGCGAGGTTGCGGTCGAGGGCTGCCGTCGGGCGCTTGCAGTTTTCGAACAGCGGATGCGACGGGAATTCGATCGGGATGCCGCCGGCATCACGGATGCCGTCGCGTACGCGCTTGGCGAGGTCGAGGTGATGGCGATTGCAGGGATTGATGTCCGAACCCGACTGGGCAATGCCGATGATCGGCTTGCCGGAACGCAGCTCTTCCGGAGTAGTGCCGTAGTTCATGAAGCGCTCGAGATAGAGCGCGGTCATGTCCAGATGATCGGGGTTGTCGAACCAGTCCTGCGAGCGAAGGCGGCGTTTCGGTTTTTCAGTTTCAGTCATCGGCTGCACCTTTGCGGTGGTTGTGCTTTTCCAGGTGAAGGAGAAGGGCGCTGTGATCGAGGTCGCCGTTTCCGTCTGCCACGAAGTCGTCGAAGGCCTGGCGAATATCTGCCGTCAGCGGGAGTTCCAGGCCGTAGGTCTCGGCCATGGCGGCCACGGCATTCAGATCCTTCAATTGCAGGCGAGATGGGCCGCCGGGCTCGAAGCGCCGGTCCACCATGCGCTGGCCGTGCAGGTCCAGGATCCGGCTTTCGGCGAAGCCGCCGCGGATTGCCTCGCGGAACTTTTCGCGCGATGCGCCGCCTGCTTCCACCAGCATCATGGCTTCTGCCACGGCACCGATGGTGATTGCGACGATCTGCTGGTTGGCGAGCTTGCAGATCTGGCCTGCGCCGGACGGGCCGACATGGGTGATGCGGCCGAGCGGGGCGAAGACTTCCGCGAGGCTTTCGACAATGTCCGCGTCGCCGCCCGCCATGATCGCTAGCGTGCCGGCTTCAGCGCCCACGACGCCACCCGAGACAGGTGCGTCGACATGCGCGATGCCGAGCTTGGCAAGCCTTGCCGCGTGGTCTCTCGCCATCGGTGGTGCAATCGAGGAGGTGTCGATGACGACGGCACCCTTCTTCAGAGCGGCTGCTGCGCCTTTGGCGAAGAGGACATCCTCGACTGCGGGACCGTCCGACAACATGGTCAAGACCACGTCGGCATCTTCTACGGCCTCTGCTGGACTGTTCGCCAGCCGCGCCCCGGCTGCTGCCAGTGGTTCGGCTTTGCTCACATCGCGGTTCCAAACCGTCACGGCAAAGTCTGCGGCGAGCAGACGGCGCGTCATTGGAGCGCCCATCAGCCCGGTCCCTAGAAAGGCGATCTGCCTTGTGGCTTTTTCCGTCACAGTTTCCCTCCCAGTTCGTCCTCGATATGCACCCGGATGATCTCGTCAAAAGTGCTTTCCGCCGTGAAGCCGAGCGCGCGGGCGCGTGTTGCCTCGAAGCCGGGCGCCCATCCGGCGCAGATGCGCATGATCATCTCGTCGGGTTCATGACGGATCAGCTTGACGGCCTTTTCGCCCGCCGTGCGGCGCAATGCCTCGATCTGTTCTCCGACGGTTGCGCTGAGGCCGGGCATCGAAAGGTTGCGTCGTGGGCCGACAGTTTCCAGATCGATCGTGGCGCCGTGAATCAGGAAGCCGACGGCGGAGCGGGGGGAGGCGTGCCAGTGGCGGACGTCCTCGCTCACGGGGAGAACGGCTTCCTGGCCGACCAGCGGTTCCCGCAGGATGTTCGAGAAGAAGCCGGAGGCGGCCTTGTTCGGCTTGCCGGGACGAATGCAGATGGTCGGGAGGCGAATGCCGATGCCGTCGAAATAGCCTTTGCGGGAATAGTCCGAGAGCAGCAGTTCGCAGATCGCCTTCTGTGTGCCGTAGCTGGTGAGCGGCGTCGTGTGGAAATCGTCCGGGATCGGATAGGGGAGCGGTGCTCCGACGACCGCGATCGACGATGTGAAGACGACCCGCGGACGGTATCCATCGACTATGTGGGCAAGGCGGATCGCTTCGAAGAGAAAGCGGGTTCCGTCCAGATTGATCTGGTAGCCCTTCTCGAAATCGAGTTCCGCTTCCCCGGAGACGATTGCCGCGAGATGGAAGATCACATCGGGACGGGCGGCGACCAGGCGTTCTGCTGCTGCGGGTTCGGAGAGGTCGACGGTCTCGATCGTTACTTTCCCGCCGAAGCCTGAAGGCGCCTCGGCTGCGACGACATCGGCAAGTGTCATCGCCGTGATCTGCTGTCCCTGCAGCTCGCCATCGCGCGTCAGTCTCCGCGCGAGCTTGCGGCCGACCATGCCGGCTGCACCAATGATCAGAATATGCATGAAATCGTTTCCTCCCGTGTCATTGTTCGACCCAGCGCCTTTCGACACAAGGGCCATTTGCAAAAACAATTTGTAAGGTTGTCTGATAACCTTATATCATCCGGTTGAAAACCGAATTCTTGGCTCACAGGTCGTGAGCCGTCTGGGGGACTGCAGATGGCCGTGGAAAGCCCGATACAACGAGACGATTTCAGCTCGAAAACCGAGGATGCCGCTTCGGCACTGGTGCGTTTGCTTGGCCCCGATCTGGTGTTGTGCGGCCCGGAGGTCGAGCGCTACTGCCGTGACTGGCATGGGGATGTCACGACGGGTGCGGTTGCGGTTGTTCGTCCGCGCAGCACATTGGAAGTTTCCGAAGCCGTGCGCGCCATCAGGTCGCTTGGCCTCCAGATCGTGCCGCAGGGCGGCAATACGGGTCTTGTTCTCGGCGCGACGCCGGACCAGCCGGCCAGCCAGGTCGTCATCAGCCTGGAGCGCATGACGGCGATCCGGCGCATCGATGCAGATGATTTCTCGGCCGTGGTTGAGGCCGGTGTCATCCTGTCTGAATTCAAGGACAGGGTGGAGGAGGCCGGCCTCTATTTCCCTCTCGCGCTCGGGGCGCAGGGATCCTGCCGGATTGGCGGCAATGTCTCCACCAATGCCGGGGGGATCAATGTGCTCCGCTACGGCATGACGCGGGAACTCGTGCTTGGTCTGGAAGTGGTTCTTTCCGATGGTTCGATCTTCGAGGGCTTGTCGACCCTTCGGAAGGACAATCGCGGGATTGATTTGAAGCAGTTGTTTATCGGGGCCGAGGGCACACTCGGCATCATCACGGCTGTTGCGTTCAAGCTGGCCCCACCGGCTGAAAAGGTGGCGACGGCCCTGCTTGGGCTCGGGGCTCTATCGGATGCGATCACGCTTTATCGCCGGGCAAGACGCGACTGCTGCGATCTCATGTCCGCATTCGAATTCATGCCGCCGGTCGCCTTTACCCTTGCCCAGGAAGCGATGCCGGATCTTAGCCTGCCGATGAGCGGTGACTATCCGGCCTATGTGCTGATGGAAATTTCCGGCTCGGGTCTCGTCGATATCGATGAATTGATGCAGCGTTTCCTTGAGGGCGTGATGGAGGATGGTCTGGTGCTGGATGGCGTGATTGCCTCTTCGCGCAGCCAGGCAAAGACCCTCTGGCTCTTCCGGGAAGGCATGAACGAGGGGCAGGCCAAACGCGGGGCGCATCTGCGAACGGACGTGTCCGTGCCGTTGTCGCGCCTTCCGGAATTCGTCGAGAAGGCGGAGGCTGAAATCGCAGCGCGGCTGCCCGATTGCCTTTGCGTGTCCTATGGCCATGTCGGCGATGGCAATGTCCATCTCAATGTGCTCCCGCCGGGCGGGCTGACGCGCGAAGACGTTGCGCAGCGGATCTACACGGCCAAAGGGATCGTCAATGCGGTGCTCGACGGGTTTGGCGGCTCGATCAGCGCCGAGCATGGGATCGGTCGTCTGAAGAAGCCGGACTTTCTGGCGCGCGTGCCGCCCACGCAATTGCAACTGCTGACAGTGATCAAGCGGGCGATTGATCCTGCGGGGATCATGAACCCCGGTTGCCAATTGAATTCTGGTGCGGATTCATGAAATACCGGAGCGGTGGCAAGGAGACCAGCAGGCATGTCGATCGACCTCGGGCAGATCAGCTTTGGACAAATCAGGCGTAGTGAACACTTGCCTGCCCGGATCGCCGTGCAACTGGCCGAGGAGATCAGCCAGGGGCGATTGAAGCCCGGCGAGCGTTTGCCGACGGAGCATGTGCTTGCCAAGACCCTCGGGGTTAGCCGCTCTGTCGTGCGCGAGGCCATTGCACAATTGCGCAATGAAGGCCTGGTGGAAACCCGGCAGGGCGTGGGCGCCTTCGTCAGCGAGCCCTCGGCACGGCCAATCCGCATCAAGGACGGCGAGCTTTCCACGCCCCAGAGTTTTCGCGCCCTGTTCCAGTTGCGCGTTCCGCTGGAGATCGAGGCGGCAGGCCTGGCAGCCGTCCATCATACAGCTGACGATCTCGCGAAGATCGATGAAGCCCTGTCGCGCATGACCGGTGCCGAAAAGTGGACGGAGCAGGGGATCGTCGCCGATCTCGCCTTCCACCGTGCGGTGGCCGAGGCGACCCATAACGAGTATTTTGCACTTTTCATCGGTTTCATTGCCGAGCGCATCAGTCTTGCCATTGATGCCGCTCGCTCGCGTGCCGTTCTGGAGGAGATCGTCGAGGTGACGATCGCAGAACATGTGCGGCTCAGAGATGCGATTGCCAAGCGCGACCCTGTCGCTGCTCGTGAGGCGATGCGCGGCCATCTGCATGGGGCTGCCAGCCGCATCGATCTCAGCCTCGAGCAATTCTGATACGGGACGACCGTTGGCCGGTTGTCCACAAGGATGCCTTTCGGGCTAGACAGCCGGAATTTCTGACCATATGAATGCAGGTCAACAGTTGTCAGACATCCTGACAATATGGCAGGGCGATAGGAGCGCCGTGCCGTAGGACATGGAGGAGGTCCATCTTGCTGCGTCGAGAACGTCTGGAGTCCGTCTATATTTTGCCCTCGGATGCGTCCGATGCGGTGCTGGTCGGGCGTGTCTGGTCCAATGCGGCCGGCGGGCCATGCCCGGTCTTGATCCGCGACGGAAAGGTCCTCGACCTCACGGCGCTTTCGCCGACAGTTTCAGGTCTGTTTGAAATTGAAGATCTTGCCGAGCGCCTGGCGACCCAGGATGGCCTGACGGATCTCGGCGCGCTGGACCAGTTCCTCTCCGGCGAGGCAGGTCATCTGCTCGCGCCCATCGACCTCCAGGCGGTCAAGGCAGCAGGCGTCACCTTTGCCGACAGCATGCTTGAGCGGGTGATCGAAGAGCAGGCGAAGGGGGATGCGGGCCGGGCGCAGGCGATCCGGGAAAAGCTGGCACCTGTTTTGGGCGGCAGTCTGCGTGGCCTCGTTGCAGGCTCCGAACAGGCCGCCAAAGTGAAGGCCCTGCTGCAGGATATGGGGCTGTGGTCGCAGTATCTCGAAGTCGGCATCGGGCCAGACGCCGAGATATTCACCAAGGCGCAGCCGATGTCTTCGGTCACTTGTGGTGACACAGTCGGTATTCATCCGATCTCGCAGTGGAACAATCCGGAGCCTGAAATCGTTCTTGCCGTTCGTTCCGACGGCAAGGTCATCGGTGCGACGCTCGGCAATGACGTCAACCTGCGGGATGTCGAAGGTCGGTCGGCTCTGCTGCTCGGCAAGGCGAAGGACAATAATGCGTCCTGCTCGATCGGGCCCTTCGTCAGGCTCTTCCATGGTGGCTTCACGATGGATGTGCTGCGGACGGTTCGCGTTTCCCTGCTGGTGCGGGGTGAGGACGGTTTCGAGATGACGGGGGAAAGTCCGATGGAAGCGATCAGCCGCACGCCGGAAAACCTGGCCTCGCAATTGCGCAACCGCAATCATCAATATCCCGACGGCGCTATTCTGTTTCTTGGCACCATGTTCGCTCCGGTCAAGGATCGGCGCGGTGCGGGCCTCGGATTCACCCACGAAGTGGGCGACCGGGTGGAGATTGCAACGCCGAAGCTCGGGCGTCTGGTGAACTGGGTCGACCGGACCGACGCCTGCCCGGAATGGACCTTCGGTACGCGGGCTCTGTTCGAGAACCTTGCCCGTCGCGGCCTGCTGCAAGGGAGCTGAGGGCATGTCCAAGGCGGTCAACCTGTTCTACCGGTTTCTCGAATTGCTCCTGATCCTGCTGTTGAGCGGCATGGCGATCATGGTCTTCGTCAATGTCGTATTGCGGTATGCCTTCAATTCAGGCCTCACGGTCTCGGATGAAATGGCGCGCTATTTCTTCGTCTGGCTGACCTTCATCGGCGCCGTTGTCGGATTTCGCGAACATGGCCATCTCGGGGTTGAATCCCTCGTTGCAATGTTCGGGAGACGCGGCCGGGTCATCTGCATGATCCTGAGCAATATCCTGATCCTCGGCGTTTCATTGCTGTTCTTCTGGGGCACGTGGAAGCAGTTGCCGATCAATGCCAGCATGAGTGCGCCGGTTACGGGGCTTTCCATGGGCTGGGTCTATGGCATCGGTTTCTTCACCGGCGCAGGCTGTGGTCTGATCGCGCTTGAGCGTCTCTTCCGCCTGTTCACGGGGCGCGTCACCGACAGTGAAATCGCAGCTTTCGCCGGCGAACACCAAGGTGTCGAGAAGCTGGTGGAGCGCGCCTGATGACCCTTATCGTCTTTATCGTCTCGCTGCTCGGTTCCATGGCCATCGGCGTACCGGTGGCATTTTCGCTGATGTTCTGCGGCGTTGCCCTCATGTTTTACATGGGCATGTTCAACAGCCAGATCATTGCCCAGAACATGATCGCGGGCGCTGACACATTTACCTTGCTGGCGATCCCCTTCTTCGTTCTGGCCGGCGAGTTGATGAATTCCGGCGGCCTTTCCAAGCGCATCATCGAGTTCGCAATTGCCTGTGTCGGCCATATCAGGGGCGGCCTCGGCATTGTCGCCATCATGGCAGCCGTCATCATGGCCAGCATTTCCGGGTCGGCCGCTGCCGATACGGCAGCGCTTGCCGCGATCCTCATTCCGATGATGGCAAAGGCGGGATACAACGTGCCGCGATCCGCCGGGCTTATCGCATCCGGGGGCATTATCGCCCCGGTCATCCCACCCTCCATGGCATTCATCGTCTTCGGCGTTGCTGCCAATGTCTCGATTACCCAGCTCTTCATGGCAGGGATCGTGCCTGGCATCCTGATGGGTCTCGCACTTGTCGTTGCCTGGCAGATCGTTGTCCGCAAAGACAACGTCCAGCCCCTGCCCAAAGCCCCTGCCAAGGAGCGGCTGCGCGTCACCGGGCGTGCTGCCTGGGCGCTTGGCATGCCCGTCATCATCCTCGGCGGCATCAAAGCTGGCGTGGTCACGCCCACGGAGGCCGCCGTCATTGCGGCTGCCTATGCCATGTTTGTGGGCATGGTGATCTATCGCGAACTGAAACCTAAGGATTTGCCAAAGGTCATCCTTCAAGCGGCCAAGACAACCTCGATCATCATGTTCCTGGTCTGCGCTGCTCTGGTCTCCGCCTGGCTGATTACCGCTGCCAATATTCCAGGTGAAATCACGGGTTACATCGAGCCCCTGATCGACCGGCCCATCTTGCTGATGTTCGTCATCATGCTGCTGGTGCTCGTCGTTGGAACAGCGCTGGACCTCACGCCAACCATCCTGATCCTGACCCCTGTCCTGATGCCGATCATCAAGCAGGCGGGCATCGATCCGGTGTATTTCGGCGTCATGTTCATCATGAACTGCTGCATCGGCTTGATCACCCCGCCGGTCGGCGTCGTGCTCAACGTCGTCAGTGGCGTCGGGCGTGTGCCGCTCGGGAAGGTGATTACGGGCGTCACGCCGTTCCTGTTGGCGCAGGTCCTGGTGCTCCTGCTGCTCGTCTTGTTTCCCGACATCGTCATCGTGCCGGCCCAGTGGCTGCGGTGAAGACTGCTACTGAACCAACTCATTTCAATCCAAGGGAGGATATATCATGAGGAAAATACTACTCGCGACGACAGCAATGGCATTCGCCATTTCCGGAGCAGCTCCGGCATTTGCTGAATTCAACGAACGCACCATCCGTGTCTCGAACGGCATCAATGCTGACCATCCGGTCGGTAACGGCATCGAGGCCATGCAGAAGTGCCTGGACGACAAGTCCGGCGGCAAGCTGAAACTCCAGGCCTTCTGGGGCGGCGCGCTCGGCGGCGACCTTCAGGCCACGCAGGCCCTGCGCTCTGGCGTTCAGGAAGCCGTCGTCACCTCGTCCTCGCCGCTCGTCGGCATCGAGCCGGCACTCGGCGTCTTCGACCTTCCGTTCCTGTTCGGCTCGGCTGACGAGGCCTATAAGGTTCTCGACGGCAAGTTCGGCGAGATGATGAACGAGAAGCTCGCAGCCGTTGGCCTCGTAAACCTCGGCTATTGGGAGAACGGTTTCCGCAACCTCTCGAACTCGGTACGTCCCGTCACGAAGTGGGAGGACTTCGAGGGGATGAAGGTTCGCGTGATGCAGAACAACATCTTCCTCGACACCTTCCAGAACCTTGGCGCGAACGCGACTCCGATGGCTTTTGGTGAAGTGTTCTCGGCATTGGAAACCAATACGATCGATGCGCAGGAAAATCCCTATGTGACGATCGACACCTCGAAGTTCTTCGAGGTCCAGAAGTACATCACCGAGACAAACCACGCCTACACGCCGTTCCTCTTCCTGTTCTCGAAGGCGATCTTCGATACCTACACACCGGAAGAGCAGGCAGCTCTGCGCGAATGCGCGACCGTCGGTCGTGATGTCGAGCGTTCGGTCATTGCCGACCTCAACAAAAAGTCGCTGGAGAAGATCAAGGCCGCCGGTCTGGAAGTGAACGTGCTGTCGCCGGAAGAGCAGCAGCGCATTCGTGAGAAGTCTGCCGTGGTCTATGAGAAGCACAAGGGCACCATCGGTGCCGACGTCGTAGACGGGATCATGGCCGAGCTCGCCGAACTCCGCAAATAACCTCCCTGGTCGTGGCTCTTAGGGGCCGCACCAGAAGAAGCCCGCAGCGGGAGACCGCTGCGGGCTTTTTGCATTCTATTCGGGAACGGATGGCAGGACCTTGTCCTGCTTTTTCAACTGCTGCTCGCGGAAGAAGATGAAAAGGCCCGAGCCGACGATGAGCGTTGCGCCGATAATCATTGTCATTCTCGGCACTTCATCGAAGAAGAAGTAACCGAAGACGACGGCCCATAGGAGCAACGTGTATTGAAGAGGCGCCACCGTGGCGGCGTCGGAAATCTTCAGGGCGCGGTTGACCAGCATATGGGCGCTCATGGCGACGATGCCGAGCAGTCCAAGCAGGAGCACTTCCGAAACGGAAGTGAGCGGCGTCCAGCCGAAGGGAGCTGCAACCAGGCCGACAATGGCGGCGCCACCGGTCTGGAACAGCACCAGTGTCTTGTCCGGCGTGCCTCTGAGGCTGCGGCCGGAGAGCATCATGAAGGCGAAGGCAGCCGTGCCGACGATCGAGATGAGTGCGGGAGCCGTGAACATCGCGCTTGAGGGCTCAAGCGTGATGATGACCCCGATGAAGCCCACTCCAATCGCAGTCCAGCGCCTCCAGCCCACCTTTTCCCCCAGCAGGAAGGGCGCGGTGGCTGCGACATAGATGGGTGCGGCGAGCCAATAGGTCATGACATCCGCCAGCGGCAGGTACATCACCGCATAGTAGAAACAGAAGAGCTCGAGCGTCGACAGAACCACGCGTGTGAACTGCAGCCATGGCCTTTCCGCTTCGACGATCGGCTTTAGACCGGCGATCCACAGGAAAGGGGCGAGGATCAAAAGTGCTGCAATGCTGCGGATCAGGATCACCTGGCCAAGGCCATAGTTCGCCACGAGCCATTTGCCCATGGCATCGTTCATTGCAAAGAGCAGCATTCCGACAAGCATGACCGCTGGTCCAGCCATGCCCGCGATACCAGGTAATCTGCTGGAGGTGTTATCCGTTGCCTGCGTTGTCATGGTTCCTCCTCACAAGACCATAGGATCGAATCTGCTCTGTCATGTTGTCTGACAATTCCGTATCCCTCATGTCCGATGGGGACCGCATTGGCAAGCCTTGTAAGGGTTCACCATGGAGCGGACAATCTTTCGGAAGAGCAGCGCTAGATCCCGTATGGATGGTGTCCCCCTGCCTAGCCGTTTTAGATAGAGAGTCATTTTTCGAACCTGCCTATCTTTAGAATACCAATCTAGTCGTGATTATTGACCTTGGGCTGATTATGACGAAAATGTGTCGATATCAGCCGGAGCCAATGAGTGGCTCCGTTCGTAGGAGACTGCCATGTCACATGCGATCGCGAAGCTTTTTGGTGAACCCAGGTCCTGGCGCTCAGCCGAGGCCTGCAGACAGCGGGTTGCCACGGCTGCCGCCATGCTGTCGATCGCTTTCCTCGCGGTGCTGATCGTTACGCTCTGAGCGTGACCGGGCTCTCAGTCTGACAGAACAGGCGGCTGGCTAGCCAGCTATGAACCTCAATTCCTGCCCGATATCGCGTGCCATTCTTCGGCATATTCCTCAAGGCCTTCTATGCGGTGCGTGATGCGCTGCATGGGCACGTCGAGCCTGATCCCGCTGAGCAGCGCTGCGCCAATGGCTGTGCCGGTTGTTGCCTCGGAGGCGTAGACCGGGCGCTTCATCAGGGTGTGAAGGGCCTCTAGATAAAGCCGGTTTGCGGCAAAGGGACCTTCGACCACGATGGGACCTTCAGAAACGATCAGATCAAGGCATGTCTGGGTCATCATGGCTTCGTAGAGGCTGGCGCTCGCCCGGCGCTCCGCGGCGAGGTGCGGTTCGGCCTGCCAGCGGGATCGTGAATCCGGGAAGGGGCCGGTGCCCATCACCACGCTGGGCAGGATCATCGCGCGAGCCTTGATCACCGCAGAGGCTGCGTCGAGTTCCTCTTGTTCGATAACGGGTGGCAGATCGCGGGTGAGGAGGTCCCATTCCCGGCCGCCCATGAACCGGGCGGAAGGAACGGCTGTACCATTCGCATCGACATTGACCAGCGTGTCGCGGGAGCGATCGAGCCGCTGCGGCTTGGCGCCTACGCCGAAACTGATCACCCACGTGCCGGTGGAGACGACTGTGCAGGGGCTGCCGAAACCGACGAGGTGTGGCAACAGCGAAGCGTTGGAATCGTGGATGCCGCAATGGACGGGGACTGAGGACGCTAGACCCAGCGCATCGGCAATATCCGGTCTGATGGGGCCGAGTGCATCGAAGGCGGATCTCAGGGGCGCCATGCGCTCGCGGATCTCCAGAGTGTCGACCAGATCCGAATATCGTTCCTCGAAGGGGAGCCAAAGATCCGTATGGCAGCCGAGCGATGTGCGCTCGTTGGCGGCTATCCCTGTCAGCCGGTGAGCCCAGTATTGCGGATAGGTGAGGATGGTCGCAACGTTGCCGAAGAGCTCGGGGAAGGCCGTCTTCTGATAATGCAGTTGCGCGCCGAGGTTCAGCCCACCTGTGAGGCAGGGTGAGAAGGTCTGCGAGAAATCCGGTCTCAGCCTCTGATAGGCTTCGACGATGGTGTCCGGATAAAGGTGCTCGTAGTCGAGGACCGGCATCGCCAGATGACCATCGGCGTCTAGCAGCGCTGCGGATGCGCCATGGGTTGTGATCGACAGGGCATCGAAGCCGGGACTGGCGGCGAAATCCTTCAGGCTTGCCAGCAGAAAGCGCCAGAGGGCCTCGATATCGAAATGCGGGTAGGGCGCGCTCTGCAGAACGCTGTTTGCGGTCTTGCGAACCGCAATCTCCGCGCCCGATTTCGCGTCGACAAGAACCACCTTGGCGTTGGTCTTGCCAATGTCAATCACGGCTATGCGTTGGAAGGATCCTGTCATGGCATGTGGAAGACGGGCTTCAAATCGACGGCCCAGGGGGAGTTGTCGGCGTTCGTTGCCATGATGTCAGCCATATGTGCCCACCATCGTTTCATGACGGGGTGAGAGGGCAGGTCTTCCATGGCGTGGGTCTTCGTCCGGATAAGGACGCCGATCAGCAGATTGGTCTCCGTATCGAGATGGATCGTGTAGTCGCTGACGCCTGCTTCGTGCAGGAGGTCGACGAGCTCCGGCCAGATCTCGTCATGGCGCTTGCGGTATTCCGCTTCCATGCCCGGATTGAGCTTCATCTTGAAGACGTGGCGTTCGGTCTCGCTCATCAGGCGTTCCTCGCATGCTTGATGCGCCGCGCGACAATTGGGAGCGCGATGGTGATGATCAGAAGCAGACCAATGAAGATCGACATGACGATGCCGGGCACGTTGAGGAGGCCGAGGCCAAAGGTGACGAGGCCCATGACGAAGGCGGCGATGACGACGCCGACAATCGTGCCGGAACCGCCGAGGATGGAGACGCCGCCGAGTACGACCATGGTGACGACTTCGAGTTCCCAGCCCTGAGCGATCGAGGGGCGCGTCGAGCCGAGGCGGGAGGTGAGGCAGACGGCTGCGATGCCGCTCATTAGCCCGGTCAGCAGGAAGAGGATGAATTTGACCCGCTCGACTGGAATGCCTGAGAAACGCGCCGCCAGCGGGTTGTTGCCGATGACATAGACGTGGCGGCCGAAATTCGTCCGGTGCAGGAGGATGGCGAAGAGCAGTGCCATCACCAGGAAGAGCACGAATTCGAAGGAAATGACCCAGAAGACATAGCCCTGGCCGAAGAAAGCGAAGTCCGCAGGATATTTGCCGAAGGCCTGGTCACCCAGCACGAGATAGGAGATGCCGCGGAAGAGGCTCATCGTGCCGATGGTCACGACGATCGAGGGCAGCTTCAGGCCGGCGACCAGTAGGCCGTTGAGGGCGCCACAGGCAAGGCCGGTGGTGATACCGATTGCCACGAGGCCGGGCGCGCCAATGCCGTACTGCGCGGCATAACCCATGGCGGTCGAGGCGAGTGCGATGATGGCGGCGACCGAGAGGTCGATTTCGCCAGCAATGATGAGTAGCGCCATGGCAAAGGCGATCAGCGCCTTTTCCGTGAAGTTGAAGGTGGCGTCCGACAGGTTCCAGGCGTTCAGGAAATAGGGCGAGGCGAGCGAGTTCGCGATGAAGATCAGAACTGCCACGGCAAAGAGGAGAACCTCCCAGCTACCAAGCAGGCGACGGAAGGGTGTCTGCAGGCGGTCGGGAATGACGCGGGTGCTGTTCATTTGTTGGTTTGCGGTGTTCATGCCGTCGCCTCCTTTCCTGCTGCGCGATCGCGCAGGATGATACGGCCCTTCTTGCGCTCGGCGCGGGCGTTGAAGACGACCGCGAGCACGATGACGATGCCGGAGATTGCCATCTGGGCAAAGGGCGAGATGCCGATGACCGGGAGCGCATTCTTGATGACGCCGAGGAAGAGGGCGCCGAGAACCGTTCCGATCACGGTGCCGATGCCGCCTGCGATCGAGATGCCGCCGATGACGCAGGCCGCGACGCTGTCGAGTTCGAAGCCAGCGGCGATATCGACATAGGCGACAGCGTAGCGCGAAACCCAGAGATAACCCGAGAGGCCGGCAAGCGCGCCCGAGAGCACGAAGGCGAGGAAGCGGGCGCGACCGACGTCGATGCCGGCATAGATGGCCGCAACTGGATTGCCACCGGCGGCATAGGCCGAGCGACCGAAGGGGGTTCGGGCCAGGATGAAGCCAATCAGCAGGATGACTGTGATCGCTACCCAGGAGAGGATCGGTAAGCCTAGCACCGGCAGGCGCGGCACGCCGAGAAAGTCCGGCTGCATCTGGTGGGCATTCACCCATGCGCCGCCCGAGAGCACGAAGCTCATGCCGCGATAGATGGTGAGCGTGCCGAGTGTCACGACGATCGGCGGGATCTGCAGGGCCCAGACGAGGAAACCGTTGATCGCGCCGAGTGCGGCACCAATGCCGATTGCAACAAGCACGAGGAGGGCGAGCGGCAGGCCCGGATAGGCGCTGTCGAGCATTGCGACCGCCATACCGGTGAAGGCGAGATTGGCGGCGACCGACAGGTCGATCGACTTGGTCAGGATCACGACCATCTGGCCGAGTGCCAGGATGATCAGGATCGAGGTGTCGTTGAAGATGTTCGCCAGATTTTCTGGCGAGGCAAAATTGGGTGCGCGGGTGGTGAAGCTCAGGATCATGCCGATGATGATCAGGCCCAGCAGCATTTCCCGGTTCTTGAAGAGGTTCTGCATTGTCATTCCTCACGCATTGCCGGTTGCGGCGCGCACGAGCGTCTCGGCCGTCAGGCCCTCGCGCTCGAAGATGCCGGCCTGCAGGCCCTCGCGCATGACCATCACACGGTCCGACATGCCGAGGATTTCAGGCAGTTCCGACGAGATCATGATGATCGAGAGGCCTTCGGAGGCAAGCTCGGAGATGAAGCCGTGGACGGCGGCCTTGGAGCCGATGTCGATGCCTTTGGTCGGTTCATCGAGGATGATGACCTTGGGCGAGGTGGCGAGCCACTTGCCGATCACGACCTTCTGCTGATTGCCGCCGGACAGGGTGCCGACCGGAACCGACAGAGCGGCTGCCCGCAGGTCGAGCCGTTCGGCGAAGCGGCGCGCCAGCTTCAATTCGTTGGCGGCTTTCAGGAAACCTGAGACGGATGTCCGGATCAGGGAGGGCAGGGACATGTTCTGGTAGATCGGCAGTTCGAGCGCCAGGCCATGGCGGCCGCGTTCCTCTGGCACGTAGACGATGCCGGCGGTGATCGCATCCGCGGTGTCTCGGATGGTGATCTCGCGGCTTTCGAGCTGCAACGTGCCTGATTTCGGGCGGGTGATGCCGAAGATCGATTGGCAGAGTTCGGAGCGGCCCGCGCCAATCAGGCCGTAGACGCCGAGGATCTCGCCTTTGCGCAGGTCGAAGCTGATGTCGCGGAATTCGGTTTCGTGGCTGTAGCCGCGGACGCTCAGGACCGGTGCTCCGATGACGGCTTCTACCTTTGGGAAGACATCGTGCACGTCGCGGCCGACCATCTGCCGTACGATCTCATCCTGAGGCGTGTCTTTGAGCACGCCGGAGCCGACCATGCGGCCATCGCGGAAGACGGCATAGTTGTCGGCGATCTCGTAGAGTTCATCGAATTTATGGCTGATGAAGAGGATCGCCTTGCCCTGACGCTTCAGGCCCTCGACGATGCGGAAGAGATCGTCGATCTCCTTTCGGGAAAGGGCGGCAGTGGGCTCATCCATGATGACGATGCGCGCGTCGACCGATAGCGCCCGGGCAATGGCCACGAGGTGGCGCTGGGCGATCGAGAAGTCCTTGAGTTTCGTCGTGGGATCGATGTCGCTTTCCAGCGTCTTCATCAGGTCCCGCGAACGATCGTTGATTGTGCGCCAGTCGATCAGCCCGAAGCGGGTTCGGGGGGCGTGGCCGAGAAAGATGTTCTCGCCAACGGTCAGCTCGTCGAAAAGCACAGTTTCCTGGTGAATAGCGGTGACGCCTGCGTCGATGGCGTCCTGGGCATTGGCAAAGCTCCTGGGCTTGCCGTCTATCAGGATCTCGCCTTCGTTCGGACGGTAGATGCCTGTGAGGATCTTGACCAGTGTCGACTTGCCGGCGCCGTTCTCGCCGATCAGCGCGGTGACTTTACCCGGATAGAGGGCGATATCGACCCGATCCAGGGCCTTTACGCCCGGGAAGATCTGGGAAATGCCTCGCATTTCGAGGATGGGCTCGCCAGCCGGGGTCGCGCCCGCCGCGAGCTTGGCAGATTGAACGGTCATCATGTGCTTACCGAATGAGTGAAATCCCGGCGGCTTGAGCCGCCGGGTCTGGTCCGCCGAGATCAGAAAATCTTGGAGAATTCCTCGATGTTCGAGGCGTTGTAGACGAAGGGATCGGCCATGGCGGCTTCGCCACCGTCACCAACCTTGATCTTGCCCATGCGGCCGGCTTCGATTTCCGAGCCAGGAGCCGCATCGGTTTCGCCCTTGGCAAGACGATAGGCGATCTGGGTGGCGGAGTAGCCGAGGTCGATCGGGTTCCAGATGGCGAATTCCTTCGTGGCACCCGACTGGATGGCGCCCGCCATTTCGGAGGGGAGGCCGAGGCCGGTGACATAGACGTCGCCGATCTTGCCGGCATCCTTGACGGCCTGCGAGGCGGCGAGAACGCCGACCGTTGTCGGTGCGACGATGACCTTGACGTTGGTCTGCGAGGTCAGGAGGCCGTTTGCTTCGCGGTAGCTCTTGTCGGCGAGGTCGTCACCGTAGACGGTGGTCACGAGGTTCAGGCCGGGGAAGTCCTTCAGCTGTGCCTTCATTTCCTCGATCCAGATGTTCTGGTTCGTGGAGGTGGTGGTCGCCGACAGGATCGCAAAGTCACCCTTGCCATCAGGCAGATGGTTGGCGGCGAGCTGCAGGCACATCTTGCCAATCAGCGCGTTGGACGAGGGGTTTAGGTGCATGATGCGACCTTCGGCAGCAACGCCTGAGTCCCAAGAGATGACCTTGATGCCGCGGTCCATGGCCTTCTTGAGCGCGGGGACAACTGCATCCGGATCGTTGGCGGAGATCGCGATGGCATCGACGCCCTGGGCGATCAGCGAGTTGATGACTTCGATCTGGCCTTCAGCGGTCGTCGAGGTTGGGCCGGTATAGATGACTTCAACGCCACCGAGTTCCTTGGCTGCTTCCTGTGCGCCCTTGTTGGCAGCTTCGAAGAAGCCGATGCCGAGCGACTTGACCACGAGTGCGATCTTCATGTCGGCTGCCTGTGCGGCAGAGCCCATGGTGGCGAGTGCAATGGCTGCACCGGCCAGCAAGATTTTCGTCAGTTTCATGTTTTCCTCCCAGGTTGATGAACTGCTTACCCTTTCCTCCCGGCCGCCTCCTCTAGGCGACCGACGAGGTATCCTCCCTTGCCGATGAAGCCATGGGCTTCACGGTCATGAGCTTCACGCCGGCGTCGGTGACCATGGCGGCCGCCTCGTCGGAAATTCCATCGTCGGTGATGATCGTCGAGACCTTGTCGAGCGAACACAGGATAAGGCTCGAGCGCTTGGCGAACTTGCTGGAGTCGACCATGACGATCAGCTCTTCGGCCTGTCGAACCAGCTTCTGTTCGCTCTGGATGACCAGTGCATCCGATTCCATCACGCCGAGTGCATTGATGCCCTGCGCGCCGATGAAGATGCGGCGGGCATAGAAATTGCGGATCGCGTCATTCTCGAAAGGCGAGAGGATCAGGCTCTGGTCGCGATAGATCGCGCCGCCCGGAACCGAGACCGTACATTTCGAGTGCTTCACCAGATGTTCGGCGATCGCGAATGAGTTGGTCATGACCTGCAGGCGGCGGGCCGACATGAAATGCACCATCTGGAAGGTGGTGGTGCCACCGTTGATGATGATCGAATCACCTTCCTCGCAGAGATCGACGGCTGCGCGCGCAATTGCGCGTTTCTTGTCGATATTGACCGATTCGGAAACGCGGAACGGGCGTGCTGCGAGATTTCCAAGCTGTGGCGGGTGCACGGCTTCTGCGCCACCGCGGACGCGCCTCAGCTTTCCCTGCACATGGAGAGACGCGATATCCCTGCGGATCGTGGCTTCTGAAGCCTCGGTCAGCTCGGCAATGTCCTGCACCGTGATCACAGGCTTCTCCTGGATCGCGCTCAGAATAATGCGATGGCGTTCGCGTTCGTGCATGGGGTCCTCCTGACGCTGATTTATTCGCAATGTTTTTACGCTGTCAATCAGAAACGATCAAAAATAATAATACTGCAGCGCACAATGAAAAGAAATGATCGAAACTGATTGACAATCGGTCGAGGGCTGCGCGATATCTGCGAACAAGATGTAGATGAGCCGGCATTGCCGGCTCATGAGATAATTGCAGGGAGGATGTCATGACGGGCCAAACCCGCCTTCTCGAAAATCGTTGGGATGATGCTTATGCCGCCACGCTCGATGAGCCCGGCAAGCTTCTGTATCGATCCAACCTGCTGGGTGCCGATAAGCGCATCACCAATTATGGGGGCGGCAACACCTCTGCCAAGGTGATGGAAATCGATCCGCTGACGGGGCAGACGGTCAAGGTTCTCTGGGTCAAGGGATCCGGCGGCGACGTCGGCACGATCAAGCTCGATGGGTTTGCGACGCTTTACCAGGACAAGCTGGAAGCGTTGAAGGGAATTTATCAGGGCGTGCACGACGAAGACCGAATGGTCGGTTTCCTGCCGCATTGCACCTTCAACCTCAATCCGCGCGCAGCATCCATCGATACGCCGCTGCATGGTTTCGTGCCGTTCACGCATGTCGATCACATGCATCCGGACGCGATCATTGCGATTGCAGCCTCTAAGAATTCCAAGGAATTGACGCAGAAGGTCTTTGGCTCCGAGATCGGCTGGCTGCCCTGGCGCCGTCCCGGTTTCCAGCTCGGTCTCGATCTCGAAGCCTTCGTGAAGGCCAATCCGACCGCGAAGGGCGTCGTTCTCGAAAGCCACGGCCTGTTCACCTGGGCCGATGATGCCAAGGACTGCTATCTGCTGACGCTCGAGATCATCAACAAGGCGATCGAGTGGTTTGCCAAGGAGACCGACGGCAAGACGATCTTCGGCGGTGCGGTATCGAAGAGCCTGCCGGCAGACGAGCGCCGCGCGATTGCCGCGCGTCTGATGCCGGAGATCCGCGGCCGCATCGGCAAGGGCGAGCGTAAGCTCGGCCATTTCGATGATCAGGATGCCGTGCTCGAATTCGTCAATTCCAGCCATCTGCAGCCGCTCGGCGCGCTCGGAACGTCCTGCCCGGACCATTTCCTGCGCACCAAGATCCGGCCGCTGATCGTCGATTTCGATCCGGCAATGCCAGATGTCGATGCGGTTCTTGCCGGTCTGGACAAGGCGCTCGAAGCCTACCGCGCCGACTATAGGGGCTACTACGAGGCTTGCCGTCACGACAATTCGCCCGCCATCCGCGATCCGAACCCGGTCATCTTCCTGGTTCCTGGCGTCGGCATGCTATCCTTTGCCAAGGACAAGGCGACGGCCCGCATTGCCGGTGAGTTCTATGTCAATGCGATCAACGTCATGCGCGGCGCCTCGACGGTCTCCGAGTATCAGGGACTGCCGGAGCAGGAAGCCTTCGACATCGAATACTGGCTGCTCGAAGAGGCAAAGCTGCAGCGTATGCCTAAGCCGAAGAGCCTGGCCGGTCGCGTCGCCTTCGTCACCGGTGGTGCCGGCGGGATTGGCCGGGCAACGGCGGACCGTCTGATGGCGGAGGGTGCTTGCGTGGTTCTGGCCGATATCGATGCGGCAGCACTCGACCAGACAGTTGCGGATTTCTCCAAACGCCATGGTGCGGATGTTGTGCGTTCAGCACAGCTCGACGTAACCCGTGAGGACGCGGTCATCCGCGCTTTTGCAGAGGCCTGCGTCGAATTCGGCGGTGTTGACATTCTCGTTTCGAATGCCGGGATCGCCTCGTCTGCGCCGGTCGAAGACACGACGCTTGCGATGTGGGACAAGAATATCAGCATCCTGGCAACCGGCTATTTCCTCGTGTCGCGGGAAGCCTTCCGGCTGTTCCGGCGGCAGAAGCTCGGCGGCAACGTCGTTTTCGTCGCCTCGAAGAATGGTCTGGCCTCATCGCCCAATGCGTCCGCCTACTGCACGGCAAAGGCGGCCGAGATCCATCTCGCCCGCTGCCTGGCGCTCGAAGGCGCCGATGCCGGCATCCGGGTGAATACTGTCAATCCGGATGCGGTTCTGCGCGGTTCGAAGATCTGGAATGGCGAATGGCGCGAGCAACGTGCGGCCTCCTCGAAGATCGAAGTTACCGATCTCGAGGAGCATTACCGTAATCGCTCGATGCTGAAGCTGAATGTCTTCCCGGAAGACATCGCGGAGGCGATCTACTTCCTCGCCTCCGATCTCTCGGCGAAATCCACCGGCAACATCATCAATGTCGATGCCGGCAATGCGCAGAGCTTCCCGCGCTGATCTCCCAAGCCGTCGCGGCGCATGCGCCGCGGCGGGATCCTACTTGCGGATGATCACCCAGATGGCATGGATGATGCCCGGGATATAGCCGAAGAGCGTGAGCAGGATGTTCAGCCAGAAATGCAGGCCAATGCCGACCTGGAGGAAAACGCCGAGTGGCGGCAGGAGGATGGCAAGCAAAATGCGAAGAACGTCCATGATGGCTCCGATTTTCATTTGAGACTGCAGATAAACGCGCTTCGATGACAATCGTTCGCGCGAGGTGGAGGAAAGAATGAGCGAAATCCGAATTCCGGTCGATATCGTCGCGGCGGAAAACGAGCGGCGCGAGGCGGCTCACCGTAGCGACTTTCAGGCGCTGGGCGAGAAACTCGCGCGCAACTCCATCGATATCGAGAGCGTGACCGCGAAGGTCGCGGATTTCTTCGTGGCCGTGCCCTCCTGGGGCGTTGGGACCGGCGGCACACGTTTCGCCCGTTTCCCGGGGCAGGGAGAACCGCGGCACATCTTCGACAAGCTCGACGATTGCGGCGTCATCCAGCAGTTGACGCGGGCGACGCCGACCGTTTCGCTGCATATCCCCTGGGACAAGGCGGATCCGAAGGAGCTGAAGGCCAAGGCGGATGCTTTGGGGCTGGGCTTCGATGCGATGAATTCGAACACCTTCTCTGATAGCCCTGAGCAGCCGCATTCCTACAAGTACGGCTCCCTCAGCCATGTGGATGCCGCGACCCGCCGGCAGGCCGTCGAGCACAACATCGAATGCATCGAACTCGGTGCCGCACTCGGCTCCAAGGCGCTGACGGTCTGGATCGGTGATGGGTCCAACTTCCCCGGGCAGAGCAACTTCACCCGCCAGTTCGAGCGTTATCTCGACGCGATGCGGGACATCTACAAGGCGCTGCCGGACGACTGGCGGCTGTTCTCCGAACACAAGATGTACGAGCCGGCCTTCTATTCGACGGTCGTGCAGGATTGGGGCACGAACTACCTGATCGCCCAGACACTGGGTGAAAAGGCCCATTGCCTGGTCGACCTCGGGCATCATGCGCCAAACACCAATATCGAGATGATCGTCGCGCGGCTTATCCAGTTCGGCAAGCTCGGTGGCTTCCACTTCAACGACAGCAAGTATGGCGATGACGATCTGGATGCCGGGTCGGTCGAACCCTACCGTCTGTTCCTCGTTTTCAACGAGTTGGTCGATGCGGAGCATCGGGGTGTGAAGGGTTTCCACCCAGCGCATATGATTGACCAAAGCCACAATGTGACAGACCCGATCGAGAGCCTGATTTCCAGTGCCAACGAGATCCGCCGTGCCTATGCGCAGGCGCTTCTGGTGGATCGCGCGGCACTTGAGGGCTACCAGACCGACAACGACGCGCTGATGGCATCCGAAACACTGAAGCGGGCTTATCGCACCGATGTCGAGCCGATCCTCGCCGAGGCAAGACGGCGGTCCGGCGGGGCGATCGATCCGGTCGCGACCTACCGGGCCAGCGGCTACCGGGGTCGTGTTGCGGCCGAGCGTCCGGCGGTCAAGGGCGGCTCCGGCGGTATCGTCTGAACTGGATCTCATTCTCATCTCGTGAAAACGCCCGGGCAAAACCCGGGCGTTTCTTGTTGAAGCGTTCTCCCGACGCGTTTTTATCTTATTCTTCGCGCTGGCCCGTCAGGCTCAGCAGCAGCTGGAACAGGTTGACGAAGTTGAGGTAGAGCGACAGAGCGCCGAAGACGGCGAGCTTCTGCTGGCTCTCCTGGTCAAAGTTTTCGGCATACTGTTCCTTGATGTTCTGGGTATCCCAGGCGGTCAGACCGACGAAGACGACGACGCCGATGACCGAGATCGCGAACTGCAGGGCGCTGGAGCCCAAGAAGATGTTGACGATCGAAGCGATGACGACACCGATCAGACCCATCATCAGGAACGAGCCGAACTTCGACAGGTCACGCTTCGTCGTGTAGCCGTAGAGGCTCATCGCCCCGAACATGGTCGCGGTGATGAAGAAGGTGCGAGCGATCGAGGTTCCGGTGAAGACCAGGAATACGGACGACAGCGACAGACCCATCACGGCTGCGAAGGCCCAGAAGGCCATCTGCGCGGTTGCGGCCGACATCGCGTGAATGCGGAACGAGAAGAAGAAGACGAAGGCGAGCGGCGCCAGCATCACGACCCACTTGAGCGGGGTGGAGAAGATCGGCACGTATAGCGCCGGCGTCTGGCTGACCACGAAGGCGACGATGCCTGTGATGATAAGGCCGAGGCCCATGTAGTTGTAAACGCGCAGCATGTGCTTGCGCAGACCTTCGTCGAAGATTGCTGCGGACTGGGCCTGAGCGCCGTAGCCGAAGCGGTTCTGGATAGGATCCATAGTCAGTTACCTCCTTGGGATCAGTAAAGGGTACGGGCAAGCTTGCGGGCCTGTTCGGCCAGCTTGTCCGCATTTTCGGTTTCGGAGATCAGCGCGTAGGCAACCTCGCCGATCTGCCAGTAGGCGGCGTTGGTCTGGCCCTCCTGCTTCAGCAGCACTTGCTGAACCGAGAAATTGCCAGGCCGGACGGCGAAGAGGGACAGCCTCTCGCCGGATTGGGGCTCCACTTCAAGCTCGACACTCGGGCCGTAGGTGGAGGGGAAAACCTGCGCGTCGCGCACAGACCATTCTGCCGGCATCGTGGGCAGAACGATCGCTGTCGCCGAACGGATCTCAGCCGGGTCAAAGCGGCTCACTTCCGCCTGTGACGACATCTGCTCGCGCAGTTCTGCCGTCTGATGCGCGCGCATGGCTTCCTCGACGAATTGTGGAGGCGGGACGGAGGCCACCACTTCGCCGATGCTGCCGGGTGCGATCCAGGCATGGGCGATCCAGCCGGCGCCGATCAAAAGCGCAACCGATGCCGCGCGCCGCATCACGTCAAAGGTGCGCGGACGGTTCAAGGCGCTTTCCAGGACCCGAGCTGCTTCGCGTGTTTCCTGACGGACGCCTGTCGGCATGCCGGCCAGTGCCAGCCGCAACTCATCACGGACGCGCAGATCTGCCATGACCTTGGCAGCGATGGATGGGTTCTCCGAGAGATAAGCCTCGACCTCGATACGGCGGCCGACATCCAGCTGGTCGTCGACATAGGCGTGCAGGTCGGCCTCGATCACGGGATCATTGCTTGTCATCGGGGTTTCCTCCAACGATTCTGAGGTGTGGCACCGCGCTCGCCTCCTCGCCGCCTTCCATCGCCCGAAGACGGGCGCGGGCGCGAGAGACACGAGACATCAGTGTGCCAACGGGAATATTCAGGACATCGGCGGCCTCCTGATAGGAGAGCTCCTCGATGGCCACGAGATGCAGTGCTTCGCGCTGGTCTTCCGGCAGAGACAGGAAGGCGTCCCGCACCTGGGCGAGCCGCACCGAATGTTCCTGTCCTGCGGGTGCTACCGTTTCGGACAGTTCCAGGGCTGCGTCGTGACGGCGATTGACCGCACGGTCGCGGCGGAGCCGGTCGATATGGGTGTTGTGCAGGATCGACATCAGCCAGTTGCGGATGTTGCCGCTGCTGCGAAACGTCGACTTGCGCTCCAGCGCGCGGACGAGAGCATCATGAACGAGGTCTTCGGCCTCGTCGGGATTCCTGACGAGCGAACGGGCATAGCGTCGCAAGGCTGCGAGCTGGCCAATCACATTGAACGGGTTCGAGTTCGTCGTCATGCCCCAGTATACGGAGCTGAACGTGATCCTATTCCACCGTCAGTCAAAAATATTTCGGATATGGTTTCAGGGGCCGATTGCCCAGCCCAGACCCCGGGCTGCGGCATAGACCAGGCCACCGGATGCGCCGAGTGCAATCACACCCATGGCGACGCCGAGGATGGCGACAAGACCGTCACGCTCCATGAGGCCGAGTGCGATCATGACCAAGGCCGCAACGGGCAGGAAATTGCCAAAGGGGATAGGCAGAGCCACCGCGATGGCCAGGAGCAGCACCGGCACACCGAGGAAAGCCTGTGCACGAGGACCCGCGAGATGGCGCATGCGGTTCTTGCGCAGCAGCGTTTCCACGCGGGCGACCAGAGGGGCGGTGTAGCGGACCATCACGTCGATCACGCCGCTGGAGACCTGACGGCGGCCGAGAAATTTTGGCAACCAGATGCGGCGAAAGCCGGCAATGATCTGGATCGAGACAATGGCCAGACAGCTGCCGAAGACCATGCCGAAGGGGCCGGGGATCGGGGTAAGGGCCGGCAGCGACAGGATGAGGATCGCAAACGCAATGCTGCTGCGGCCCATGGCCGACATTAGTTCGTCCAGGCTCACAGAGCCCGCTTCTGCCGCACGGGCCTGTAGGCGGGCAAGCCTTCTCGATGCCACCCCGCCTTCGGGAGCCGGGCTGTCTGGTGGCTCTGAACTGTTCATGGTCTGACGTATCTCCTGGCGTTTGAGGAGATGTAGGAGGGCTTTGCCGCGACACAAGGCCGGTCTGGAGTGCGGCCGCACATCTCCGCGCGTCCACGCCGCTGTCTCCAGAAGTCCAGTGCTGTCGTTGGTTTGTCTGGAACCTCGCAGGGCCGCCGGCTGTTTCCTGTGTCCAAGCAAAGGAGACGGGCGATGACAGATCACGCTGATACAGCCGACAAGGAACAGACCGAAAAGGGCAAAACGACCGCAGACGAGATGCCTGCGGCCGGGCCGCACGACAAGCCGGAATTGCAGGATCCGATGAAGACGCCAGGAACGGGCTCGCTGCCTGAGGTCGGATCTCAAGGCTCAGATGTCGGGCCGGACTGAGTATCCGGTCTCTGAAACGGAAAAGGCCGGCGAAAACGCCGGCCTTTTCTTGTAATTGTGAAGCGATCTATCAGATGTTCTCGGCCACGGTTTCGTGGGCGAGGCGTTCCTCTTCCGCCCGCTCTTCGCGGTTGTACTTGATGGACGACCAGAGCGAGATGCCGATCAGAGCCGCGCCACCGAGGCCGGTGATGACTTCCGGGATGTGGAACAGCGTCTGCACATACATGATCACCGATAGGATCAGGATGGCGTAGAAGGCGCCGTGTTCCAGATAGCGGTACTCCGCCAGCGTGCCCTTTTCGACCAGCATGATGGTCATCGAGCGCACATACATGGCGCCGATGCCAAGGCCGATCGCGATGATGAAGAGGTTCTGCGTCAGCGCGAAGGCGCCGATGACGCCGTCAAACGAGAAGCTGGCGTCGAGCACTTCGAGATAGATGAAGGCGCCGAGACCGCCCTTGGCCGCTTCGCTCATGGTCTTTTGCGAGGCATCCAGAAGTCCACCCAGCACTTCGACAGCCAGGAAGGTCACCAGGCCGTAGATGGCGGAGTAAACGAAGGTCGTCGATTCCTCGCCTTCGAGCAGGTTGGAGAACAGCAGGATCAGCAGAAGGACCAGCGCGATCTCGATGCCCTTGATGGAGGCCGAGCGCGCCATGTGCTTCTCGATCCACTCGATCCAGTGCACGTCCTTCTCATGGTTGAAGAAATAGGTGAGGCCGACCATCATCAGGAACGTGCCGCCGAACGCTGCGATCGGAAGATGCGCGTCGTTCATAATGCGGGCATATTCTGCCGGCTCGCGCGCAGCCAGAATGATCGCTTCAATCGGCCCGATCTGGGCGGCGATGACCACGATGAGCAGCGGGAAGACGATGCGCATGCCGAAGACGGCGATGATGATGCCCCAGGTCAGGAAGCGCTGCTGCCAGACGGGGGTCATGTCCTTCAGCTTGTTGGCGTTGACGATCGCGTTGTCGAAGGACAGCGAGATCTCAAGGACCGCCAGAACTGCGCAGATGAAGAAGACGGTTGCCATGCCGGCGATCGTGCCGGTCGACTGCCAGCCGAGAACACCGCCGAGGATGAGGCCGATCGCCGTGACGATGAAGGCCCAGCGGAAATAGCCGAGGGTGGAGCTTCCACCGGTTGCTGCTGCAGTGCTCATGTGCGGTTCTCCTGGCTGGAGAACAGATACAGAGTGGAGATGCGAAGCGCCCTGCACGCCTTCGCATGAAGCATGATCGAATTGTTCATTTTTATAGAATCCGCCGGCTCAAATTGCTGGCGGTACCGACATCACGAGAGCGCCGTAAACTCTCGCCAGAGGGGCCCGGCACCAGGTTCGGACGCGGTGATGCTGAAATCACGGCGCCTCACGTTCTTGTTAACGAACATTGCTCAAACGTCAAGATTTAAGGCAGGCGAGGCGCCATAGTTGATCGTATTGCGAAAAGGCGGTGCATCCGAAAATGGCGCGGTCTCGAACGTGTGCGACGGCAAACGAAAACTGCGGTGATGCCTCGCGACGCTTTGAGATTGCGGCTTTGCGTTTACTGCTGGGCGTTGCCGATCACCAAGGTCGGACGCAGGGCAAGACTGTTGCTGACGGTGCAGATTTCTTCTGCGCGGTGGGCGATTGCCTGTTGCTGCTCCAGATCGAGCGCGCCTTGAAAGTCGAATTCTACCGTGAAGCCGATGAAGCGGGATGGTTCGTCGGCGGCCTTTTCACCGCTGACCGCCACTGCGACGCCTTCGAAGCTGCGCGCAAGGCCGATTTCGCGGGCGGCGATGCGGGCGCTCATGCTCATGCAGGCGGCGAGCGAGGCGAGCAGCAAGTCGAGCGGATTGAAGCCCGGCTGAGTGGGCCCGGTGACGATTTCCAGTTCGCCGCCGGTCACTGAGCGAATGCCAGGATAGCCGGTTTTGCCGAGAGTGGCGGTCGCGCCGATCGGTCGGTCCTTCAAGTCTGCCATCGGGGTCCCCAATCTCCAAGTCGGACAGAATAGGGACCCGTAGCAGGTGCGGCAAGCAATGTCAGATGCTGCTGCCGATGCGGGCCGTGCCGGTTTCTCCGTTGTCGCGGATCCACTTCAAGCGCTTGTCACCGGTGCGGATCAGTTCGAAGCACATCGGTGCTCCCTTGTACCAGCTGGTGAACTGCTGGCAGAGGCGGTCGCCCTTGATCCACCACTTGCCCTTGTCGTTCGGCTTGGCGAAACGACCGAGGCCGAGCGCTTCACCTGATCCGTCGACCTGCCCGTCAGGGCGGTAATTGAGCGGGAATTCACCGCCGAAGGGCACAGCGAGGTAAATGCGTTTGCCGATGATCTCGCCCTTGATGTCATTGGCTGTGAAGCGCTCGTTCGCCATCGCAGCGGATGAGGCTAAGGCGAGCGTCAGGAGCGTGATCAATCCGGCGCGCAAGCTGCTGGTCATAATGAAGATCTCCCGTTCGAATTGGTTTACGGAGATTTCTACGGCGCGGGAGCGCGACTGGATCACGGACGAGGTGCTTTGCGGCCTATCAGTTCCGGATGAAGACGTTCACGGAGGCTGCTCTGCCTTCGGCATCGATGACCGTGAGCGTCGATTGCCCGGAACCCTCCGGGTGCCATTCGCCGATTCGTCTTCGCGTGCTGTCGCTCATCGGCTTGCCGTCGACCAGCCAACGGAATGGCGCCCGCCCGGCCTGCATCTTCATGACGACGGGTAAGGCTTCTCCATCCGGTCCCTTGCCGAGCTCCAGCACCGAACCTTCGAGCGGATAGACGATCTGCGGCGGGCGCTCGCGAGCCGAGACGGAGATGAGACCGTTCGGGTCAACGGAGAAGCGGCGGAGTGACTGCGGCAGTTCGGAGGCGGCGATGCGGTTGGCGCCTGTCGGCGCGCGGGGCAGGGCGTTTCCAGCCAGACCCGACTTGGCGAAGGCCTCGAACAGGAGGGGGGCCGCCGTCTGATAGCCGGAGATGCCGGGGACGGCAGCGTTGTCCGGGCGGCCGATCCAGACGCCGAGTACATAGCGACCGTCATAGCCGACCGACCAGGCGTCACGATAACCATAGCTGGTGCCGGTCTTGTAGGCGATGCCGGCAGGCGGGCTTCCCGTTGGCGGCAGAACGTCGCCGAGAACGTCGGCGACCGTCCAGGCGGCTGAGGGTTCGAAAAGTGGCTGTTCGTCGATCAGTTCAGCCTTGTCACGGATGCCATCGCCGAGCCGGACCGGCTGTTCGCGGTTGGCGAGACCGGCGTATAGCTGCACGAGATCCTTCAGCGTTATGCCGGCACCGCCGAGCGCAATCGCCAGACCCGGGGCCTCGTTCGGCGGGAGCTTCAGCGTCACACCGGCGCGGCGCAGGCGCACCATCAGACGCGAGGGGCCGACGGCATCGAGCAGGCGTACGGCGGGCACGTTGAGCGACAGCTGCAGCGCCTGGCGGATGCTGACATCCCCCTGATACTGCATGTCGAAGTTCTTCGGGCGATAGCCGAAGAAGTCGGCCGGGCGATCCTCGACGATGGTTTCCTGGGCGACCAGACCCTGCTCGAAGGCAAGGCCATAGATGAAGGGCTTCAGCGCCGAACCCGGTGAGCGCTCTGCCCGCGTCATGTCGATCCAGCCGGAGCGGGATGCATCGAAATAGTCGGCAGCGCCGACTTCAGCGACGATTTCGCCGGTGGTGGCATCGGCCATCAACAGAGCGAGCGATACCTTGGGGTCGAGCTTGCGGCCCGCTTCGAGCGCCACCTTTTCGAGGATCTCCTGGACCGGGCGCAGAATGGTGGTCTGGTGGGTGCTGGCCTCGGGTGCCTTGCGCCGAGCGGCTTCGGCGAGATGGGGCGCCAGCGCCGGCAATTGACGCCGAACGGTCGGGAGCGAGGCGTTGAGCGCCAGCTCGACTTCTGTCTCGTCGACGACCTCTGCCTCGCGGGCGCGTTCGAGAACCCGCTTGCGGGCTTCGAACGCATTGTCGCGGTAGCGGTCCGGGCGGCGCTTTTCGGGTAGCTGGGGCAGGGCGACCAACAGCGCTGCCTCGGTTGTCGACAGGCGCTTGGGTTCCTTGCCAAACCAGGCGAGGCTTGCCGCGCGCACGCCTTCGAGATTGCCGCCATAGGGGGCGTGGGTCAGATAGAGGTTGAGGATCTCCGTCTTCGACAGGCGCCGCTCGATCTGGATCGCGCGGGCGATCTGGATGAGCTTGGCGCTGATCGAGCGTTCCCGACGCGGTTCGATCAGGCGGGCGACCTGCATCGAGAGCGTCGAGGCGCCGGAGACGATGCGGCCGTTGGCGGCAAGCTGCCAGGCGGCGCGACCGAGCGCCAGAAGATCGACGCCGGAATGGCTCTCATAGCGGCGGTCCTCATAGGCGACGAGCATTCGCAGCAAGGCCGGATCGACGTCATTGATTGTGGTTTCGAGCCGCCACAGACCTTCGCGGGTCGCGAAGGCGCGCAAGAGTTGGCCGTCGCGATCGAGGATTTCGGTCGAGACCTCCCGCGCCGCGTTCAGCGGGGGAGGGTAATTCCTGTCTGCCCAGTCCAGCGCAGCAAGGGAGGCAGCGACCGCGATGGCGACCGCCCCGATGCTGATCCCGATGCGCCTCGCCCGACCCATCAGGGTGCGGTCGAGACCGTCATCGCACCGGCTGCCGTGCGCGCCGACAGCTGTGGGCGATACATGTCTTCGACGCTCGCTGCGGGCAGGTCATAGGTGCCGGGCGTGACGGCGCGGACGACATAGGCCAGCGTGATCGTGCCGTTTTCGCCTTCGCCGCGATTGATGGCCGCCACGAAGCGGTCGCTGCGGAATTCGAGATGCGCGGTCTCGGTCTGGCCGATCCAGTCGAAGTTGGCGAGGGCCGCGCTGTCGACAAGGCTTGGATTATCGATCTCGAAGCCGGCCGGAAGCAGATCGGTGACCAGCAGCTGCGCCGGCCATTCGTCTTCTTCCGTTACTTCCAGCACCACAACATAACGTTCGTTCTGGATCGCTTCGGTGACGTTGGCTTCCTCTCCATCGAGACCGTAATAGGTCTTGGTGATCTCGAAGCCTTCGCCACCGGCTGCCGGCGGTTCGACCGGGGCTGCGACCGTCGTGATCGCTGCACTGACCGGATCAAGCCCGGTATTGGTCAGCGTCATCGGCGCCTGGAGTAGGGCGTCGCCCGGGATGGTGGCGGCATAGGCGCCGGTCTTTTCGGCACCGTTGACATCCAGCTTCAGACCGTTGTCGTCCTGCTGGAGCGCGCGGGCGGCAAGCAGCATCCAGGTCTGTTCCTGGGTGCTGAGTGTCTGCTTTGCCTTCCACTCGTCGGCCACGACCTTTGCCAGGATCGGGACGACAGGCGGAACCGGTCGGCTTTCGGCGGCAAGGGCCAGAACGCCAGCGGCATCGCGAAGCGCCGAGCCATAGTCCGAGCGGGAGAAGCTGACCGGCGTCAAGCGGGCTTGTTCGCTCATGCCGGCTGCATCGAGGAAGACGCCGTTGGCCCGCTCGCTGTCACCATAGAGCGACAAGGCTGCTGCCAGATGCGCTTTCGAGAGCGGTGTCGGGAAGTCGCCCAGCATTGTATCAGCGTAGTAGCGCAGGTCGCTGAGAGAGGCCTTGCGGCTGCGGGCAAGCACATAGAGCGCATAGGCGATGTCGTTGCCGCGCGTGCGGATGTCGTTGTCGTAGGCGATGCGGTTCTGCAGGTTCTGCAGCGCCTGGACGAGTGCTTCCTCCGGCACGTCGAACTTCTGCTCGCGGGCGCGGGTCAGGAAGTCGGTGACATAGGCGTCGAGCCAGAGGCTTTCAGAACCCGGTGCCCAGAGGCCGAAGGAGCCGCTCGACGACTGATAGGCCAGCACACGCAGGATGCCGTCCTGGACGCGCTTGTTAATCGCCTCGTCTTCCGGCAGGCCGGAGAGCTTGGCTAGTTCATCGAAGTAAAGAAGCGGCAGCGCGCGGCTGGTGGTCTGTTCGGCGCAGCCATAGGGGTAGCGGTCGAGCGCCATCAGCAGGCCCGGAATATCGAGGCCGTCTGCGCGCGCGACATTCAGGCTGACCGAGGCGCCCTGCAGCAGGCTGTCGGCGAGCAGGTCGCCGTCGACGGTCAGGCTCTTGCCGGGTGCCAGCGCAATGACCTGCCGCTCGGTGATCGGCAGTGTCGCCGGACGGACGGGAAGGTCCAAAGACTGACTGACGGCGATGCCGTCGGCGCCAGAAAGTGCGATGTCGATGGCTCCGTCGCCGGGTATGTTCGCCATCAGCGGCAGCGTGACGGTGGTGGTTTCACCTGCGGTCAGCGCAACCTCCTGGCTTTCCGCGCCACCGACGCTGACCGGACCATTGCCGGTGACAGCGAGCGTGTAGGTGCCTGTTGGCGCGTCTGTTGCCGCGATATCGAGGCGAAGGCTGCTCTGGTCGTCAGGCGCGAGGAATTTCGGCAGGCTCGCCGTCACGACGACTGGATCGCGGATGATCACGTCCGTCTCGCTGTGGCCGACGCCGGTCTTCGACCAGGCCCAGGCCATGACACGCGCGGTGCCGTTGAATTGGGGTATGTCGAAGGAGACGGTCGCCTTGCCGTCTGCATCGAGCTTCACGGGGCCGGAGAAGAAGGCCACGAGCTTTTCGCGCGGCGGATTGCCTTGCAGGGCGACCTGTCCGCCGTCACCACCGGTTCGCAGACGTCCGGTTGCGCCCAGCGAGCCATCGATCAGGCGGCCATAGAGGTCGCGCAGTTCAAGGCCGAGGCGGCGCTGGCCGAAGTAGTAGCTTTCCGGATCGGGTGTCTCGTAGCGGGTGAGGTTGAGGATCCCGACGTCGACGGCGGCGACCATCACATGGGCTTCCTCGCCGATGCCGGCGCCGGTCACTTCCACAGGGATTTCGAGCGGCTGGCGGGGCAGAGTTTTTTCCGGCGGCGAAAGCTTGATAGCCAACTTGTCGGCACCCGGATCGACGGCGAGCCAGGCAATGCCGATCGCGCGCGCCGGCATGCGGCTTTCCTCTGCATCACCCGGACGGAAGAGGGTCGCGGTCACATAGGCCCCGGCGCCGAATTCTGCTGTCACGGGGATCTCGATTTCCGTGCCAGTGGCCGGGACGTCTGCAACCTGTGTGAAGATCAGAGCATCCGTACCCGAGGTGACGATGACCTGGCCGGCAAAGCGCGGCGAGATCTTGAGCTTAGCGGTGTCGCCGACCTGATAGGACGGCTTGTCGAGGCCGATTTCGAGGGCGTCCGGCGTCTCGGTGGAGCTTGCGGTGACGAACCAGCCAGCATCGAAATCGACGCTGGTCACCGCGCCGCCCTGTTCGACCTCCAGGCGGTGACTGCCCCAGGTGACGGGTACTGAAAGCGCAGTTCCGTCGGCTGCGATGTCTGTGGTGCCATCGGCCACGAGCTTGGTCGTGGTGATCGGTTCGTAGCGCCAGGACGATCCCTCGCGGTACCACTGGTAGTTCCGCTCCAGCTTGATCAGCTTCCAACTCGCACCGGCAAGGGCCTGACGCTGGCCATCGGGGCCGAGGGCGATCAGGTTGAAGGCGGCATTGGTGTTTTCGGCGAGATCGCCCTCGAATTCCGGCTTGATGCCAATCATTGGACCTTCCGGCGTGACCGGCAGGCTCAGCTTTCGTTCGACGGCGCGGCCGCCGCCTTCGCGCAGGCGCAGGACCACGTCGGCATTGAGGAGCCGCGTCGTGGAAGGCAGGTCGGTGAGGGAGACGTCGATTGTGGCAAGACCTTCGTCATCCAGGGCGTCAAGGCCTTCGAGTGGTAGGCGCATGTCCTCAATGCCTTCTTCGTCCGCCAGGCCGAAGCTGTAGCGGTCGAAGTCCGGATGGCTTGTTGTCGGGCGGATCACGACTTCGCCTTCGAGCGTCAGGCCGGCTGCCGGCGCGCCGTAAAGGTAACGGCCATCGGCGGAGACAGTCACGGGCTCCTCAGGCGAGATCGCCTTGGCTTCGCTCGATAGTTTCAGCTCGAGCCGGTCCGGTACGAAGTCGTCGACCAGGAAGGTCGACTGGGCGATGGCCGGCTTCTTGGGGTCGGTGTGGATTGCGACCGTCCAGGTGCCGCGCATGGCATTGGCCAGGATGGGCAGATCGACGGCATAGCCACCGAGTGTCTCGCTCGTCACGGCCATGCGGCGGAACTCGACACCATCCGGCCGCGAGAAGAGGAATGTCAGCGGCAGGCCGGAGATTGCATCGGCATTGGTGTCGCGGGCGAGCGCTGCCGCATGCACGGTTTCGCCGGGGCGGTAGATGCCACGCTCGGTCCAGGCGAGGATATCGACCGGGCCCGGGGCCGGGCGACCGGTGACACCACGGTCGGAAAGGTCGAAGCCGGCGCGGGTCATGTCGAGGAAGACGTTATCGTCGGCACCACTGCGAGCCGCGATCACGGCTGGTGCCAATGCCGCGCCGCCGCGGACGAGACCGGCATCGAAGCGGGCGCGGCCGTCTGCGTCAGTCGTGGCGGTTGCCAGAATCTCGTTGTTTTTGGCGATCAGCTGCAGCTCGATATCGGCAAGCGGGCTAGCCGATGCGAGCGAACGGGCAAAGACATGCAGCCCGTCGCTGCCGGCGAAGGTCGAAAGACCGATGTCGGACACGACGAACCATTGCGTTGCGCGGCTGTCCCAGTTCTCGGTGACCCCGGTCGGGGAGACCGCAGTCATCACATAGATGCCGGGCTTGCGGGTCGGCAGCGCTTCTTGCAGCGGAATGCTCGTGACGACTTCCTTGTTCTGCTCGTTGGCGATCTCGACCGAGCCCTGCCAGACAAGTTCGCCGATCTCGTCCTTCACGCGACCGGCAGTGTAGCCGTCCATCTGGGTCAGGAACTGCGAGGCGGCCAGCAGCGGAGCGATGTTGCGGTCGCCGATCCGGTAGAGTTCGAGATTGGCGCTTTCGCTGTTGATCGAAACGAGCGGAATGCCCTGGCGGGCGGAGGAGGGGAGAACGAAGGCGTCACCGGTGAAGCGCACGGTGGCGCTGCGGTCGCGGACGTAAAGCTCCAGTTCGACCGGAGCTTCAAGGTTCTCGTCGACCGACGAGGGCAGGCCGGCGCGGAGCGCGAGGCGGTATCGGCCGCCATGCTCCAGGCCTTCGACGCAGATCTGGTTGTTTTTTGCTTCGAGCGCCTTGGGCGTCTTGCCGTCGAGGGTGACAAAGGAGGAGTAGTCGACGCCACGCTTGACCAGCGGTTCGGAGAATTCGACGCAAGCGCGCGGTGAGGCGCTGTCGGAATCGACGGTGTTGTTGACGACGCGGAAGCCCTGGCGGGAGCGAAGGTCTTCGAAGGCGGCGCGCACTTCGGCGTTCGACGCGAGTTCGAGGCTTGCCTTGTAGGCGCTGAGCGCCGGGCGCCAGTTTTCGCTGTTTTCGAGTGACTTGGCGAGCGTGGCCAAGGCCTCGGCGCGGGTCGCGGCGCCACGGGTCAGCAGATAGCCGTTGATCGAGGCCATCGCGCCTTCGTTGGCCATGGAATAATTGCCGGTTACGGTGTTTGCCATGCGGGCCAGTTCGAGCCACAAGGCCTGATCATCGGGATCGACCGACAGGGCGCCTTTGATCGAGGCGATGGCGTAGTCGATATTGCCGCCAGTGAACGCCGCGCGACCGGTTTCGATGAGGGCGTCGCGTCCGAGCCCCTCCTGGTCAGGCACGACTGCGAGATTGTCGCGTTGGTTGCGAGCTTCAGTCTTCAGGTATTCCGAAACAAAAGGCAGTGCCGGTGGGGCGCCGATGTCTTCCTCGGCGGTCTGGACGACGATACGGCCCGCGATCGCTCCTGGAAAACTGTTCAGCTGGTCATAGTCGGACTTGAGGAAGCACCAGTTGACCTTCGGATTGTAGGTGAAGGCCCGGCAGGACGCGTCGCCGATGCAGCTTGCCTCGCATTCCTCGATGGAGACATTCTTTTCCGTCCGCAGATCGAAGCCGAAATAGTCGGCATCATCGATGCGCTCGATGGTGCGGATATCCTGTGCGGAAGCGGGGAGGGATATCGGGACAAGAGCCAGCGCGAGTGCGAGAAATCCCGAAAAACGGTGTGTGAACATGGTCCCCTCCGAGCCTGATCATGGCTTTCGAAGGTTAGTCTTTGCTCATGACGATAGGTTGTCAATCGGCACAGGACACAGGTGGTGAGTCATTTCTGGGTGCTCTTCAACCGCTTGCCGGACGTCGCTCGCTGAAGGTTCTTGCTTGCTCCAGGATCCAGGCGGCAAAGGTGCTGGCTGGCCCATAAGCCATCTTCGACAGGGGGCGAACGAGGTAATAGGCGCTCGCACTTTTCACCTCGTGATCCCAGGCGCGGACCAGCTGGCCGCTCGCCAGTTCCGGCTCGATCAAGAAGGTCGGGACCAACGCAATGCCGAGGCCGGCATGGCAGGCTTGGACGACATTGGAGAACTGCTCGAAGCGCATGCCGCCGCCTCGGCCTTCGCCGATGTCGAGGCTCGCGAACCACTGCTCCCAGGCGCGTGGACGCGAGGCCATGTCGAACAGGGGCTTTGTCAGCAGGTCTTCAGGCCGCTTTACGGGGTTTTCCGCGAGGAATGTAGGGCTGCAGACGGGCGCCACCATCTCATGCATGAGGAACTGGCAATCTGTGCCGGGCCAGTTCGGTTCGCCGATATGAATGGCTGCATCGAGGCCCGATCCCTCGAAATCGAACTGGCCGATGCGGGTGGCGAAGTCCATGATGATTGCCGGGTTCTTCGACAGGAAATCCGGCATGCGCGGCATCAGCCAGCGGGTGCCGAATGTCGGCAGGATGGCGAGCCGCAAATGGGTGTCGTCACGGGTGGCCATGGCTTCGAGCGAGAGCGTGCGGATCGTGGCCAACGCGTCGCCGATACCCTTGGCGTATGTGCGGCCGATCGAGGTCAGCTCGACGCCTCTGTTGGTGCGCTCGAAGAGCCGGACGCCTAGCTGGTCTTCTAATAGCCCGATCTGGCGGCTGATGGCACCCTGCGTGAGCGCCAATTCATTGGCCGCAGCCGAAAAGCTGCCGAGCTTTGCGACGGAATCAAAGGCGGCAAGTGCGCTGGTGGAGGGGAGGAATCGGCGTTGGTGTGTGAGCATGCGATATGAATAGACCTAATAGCAACATGAGTAAACATGGCTTGAATTCTACTCAGTCATGAGCAATCTGGGATAACGAAACAAATGGATGAGACCGATGAGCGAGATGCAGCCCTTTTCCTGGAGTGATCCTTTCCTGATGTCCGAGGTCCTGAACGAGGACGAGCGTATGATCCAGGATGCAGCGGCAGCCTTTGCTCAGGCCGAGCTCGCACCGCGGGTCTCGGACGCCTATCTCGGTGAAACGGTCGAGCCGGAGCTCTTTCGGCTGATGGGGCAGGCCGGGCTTCTCGGCGTCACGCTGCCGGAGAAATATGGTGCGGCGGGCGCCAATTATGTGTCCTACGGCCTCGTCGCGCGTGAAATCGAGCGCATCGACTCGGGCTATCGCTCTATGATGAGCGTGCAGTCGTCGCTCGTCATCTATCCGATCTATGCCTATGGCTCCGAGGAGCAGAAGGACAAGTATCTGCCGGGTCTCGTTTCGGGCGAACTCATCGGCTGCTTTGGCCTGACCGAACCGGATGCCGGCTCGGATCCGGGTGGCATGAAGACCCGCGCTGAGAAGATCGAGGGCGGTTACCGCTTGCGCGGCGCCAAGATGTGGATCTCGAATTCCCCGATCGCCGATGTCTTCGTCGTCTGGGCGAAGTCCGAGGCGCATGGCGGCGAGATCCGTGGCTTCATCCTCGAAAAGGGGATGAAGGGTCTGTCGGCGCCGAAGATCGGCGGCAAGCTTTCGCTTCGCGCTTCGGTCACCGGCGAAATCGTCATGGACGGCGTTGAAGTCGGTGAAGATGCGCTTCTGCCAAACGTATCCGGCCTCAAGGGCCCCTTCGGCTGCCTCAACCGCGCCCGCTACGGCATCTCCTGGGGTGTTCTCGGCGCGGCCGAGGATTGCTGGCATCGTGCTCGCCAGTATGGCCTTGACCGCAAACAGTTCGGCAAGCCGCTGGCCGGCACGCAGCTGTTCCAGAAGAAGCTCGCCGACATGCAGACGGAGATCGCACTTGGTCTACTCGGCTCGCTGCGCGTCGGTCGCTTGATGGACGAACACCAGTTCGCGCCGGAGATGATCTCGATCGTCAAGCGCAACAATTGCGGCAAGGCGCTCGACATCGCCCGCATGGCACGCGACATGCACGGCGGCAACGGCATCCAGATCGAGTACCATGTCATGCGCCATGCGCAGAACCTGGAAACCGTGAACACCTATGAGGGCACGCATGACGTGCATGCTCTTATCCTGGGGCGTGCCCAGACCGGTATTCAGGCGTTCTTCTGATCTCCTAATCGAGCCAAGCAGGCCGGTGCCCCCCACCCATTGATGGGTGTGGGCGCCGGCCTGTCGCATTCTTGCGACACTGTCGGAACTCCAGGATTCCAGCTTAAACATTCATACACTTGTCGGGGCCTAGAAACACGTTCAGAAGCCCGTATGTTTGCTTTATGCTGACGTCAGGCGATTCCTGCTTGAGGAGGCAGGATGAGGTGGTTTGCACCACGGCCGGTTGTGGAGGAAGCGTCATGTATGCCCTAACAGTGCTCGACCACTCAGCGCTCGAGGCGTTTCGCAACGAGCACCCCTGGCTTGAATTTCCCAAGCATGTCTCAGAGGTTTGCGTCTATTTCGACGACAATGGCGGACCGAGCCGTATCACCGCGCTCGAGGTTGGTCCGGACGGCAGTGTCGTCTCATCCGACGTGAACCAGTTCGGTGTCGATACAATCCTCAGTCTCATCCGCTACGCCCCGCTTGGAACAGCCAAGCAGGAGGAGTGTCCCGAGGAGCGCAACATCTGGGCCTTGCTCGAAGACCTGCCGGTTGCAGATGGCTCGCGCCCTGTGGACGAGGTCGAGGCTGAGCGGTCTGTAAAGCTGCAAGATGCCTATGCGATCCTCTACGATATTGCACTCGGCAAGCTTAAAGGCCTGCTGGCAGGGGCGCGCAACGACCGCGAGATGCAGCGTCTGTCGGATGCCATCGACAAACTGCCGGCTCGGCTCGAGCATCTGGACGATAGCCACAAGCCGCAGTTTCTCGAGATTGATCTCTGGCGTTTCGTGGCCATCCTGCGTGACGAACTGGCCATGCCAGCCGACTACGAGATCGCGTCGAGCGGCGAAGGCAAGGTGCTTTCCCGCGAGATCATCGAACAGGCCGAGACAAACGCGCTCTCCGGGCCCGTTATCCAGGCGCTGTTCGAACTTTCCCCGGTCGCCTTCTCGATCTCGAGCATCGGCCAGAAGAGCTCGCGCTATGTCCGGGTCAATCAGGCCTATCTCGACCTCGTCGGCAAAAGCTGGGACGAGATCCGGGGCAGCGAGATGGTTGCGTCCGGCGTCGTGTCTGGCAGCGAGGCCCGCGTCGAGCGTTTGATGCTGCTCGACCGCGATGGTGGTTATGTCGGGATGCGGGGAGAGATCCGGGATGCGGCGGGCAATGTCGTGCCCGTGGTAATCTCTGCCCGGCGTATTTCAGTTGCCGGGCAGCTTTACGATTTCGAGTTGCTTCAACGCGCCTGACAGGCCCGATCGAGTAGATCAGGCACGCCGGAAGAGAGCGAGAGATCTTGCCTCAAGGCGGAAAGGCTTGCCTTCCTCGGCGACATCGCCGTGCCGCTCGACGTCGAACGTGCTTAGCTCAAGCAGCCAGCTGCCGCCGCCCGTGTCGGGAAGGCTGAAATCGATGTCCTCCCCAACCGGGTTGAACAGCATCAGGACTTCCGGCCAGGCGCCTTCCTCTGCTTCGAGATCCTGACGCTGGAGTTTCAGCGCCAGCGGGTTGCCATCGAGCCAGTGCTCCGCCTCCTGATGGCCACCCCCGACATTGTACCAGTCGATGATAGTGCCGTCGCGCCAGCTTTCACGACGCAGCAGCGGCTGGGTCTTGCGCAGCGCAATCACACGGCGGCTGAATTCCCTGAGGTCTTCGCAGGACTCCGGTAGGTCTTCCCAGTGCAGCCAGCTGATTTCGCTGTCCTGGCAATAGCCGTTGTTGTTGCCCATCTGCGAGCGCCCGAACTCGTCGCCGGCCAGCAGCATCGGGGTGCCGTGCGAGAAGAACAACGTCGCCAGGAAGTTGCGCTTCTGGCGCTCGCGGATCGCATTGATCTCCGCGTCGTCAGTCGGTCCTTCATGGCCGTAGTTATGGCTGCGATTGTGGTCGTGGCCGTCGTTGTTGTCCTCGCCATTGGCGTCGTTGTGCTTCTGGTCGTATGAGACCAGATCGTTCAGCGTGAAACCGTCATGGGCGGTGATGAAGTTGACGCTCGCCCAGGGGCGGCGACCGCGCAAATCGTAGATGTCGCCGGAGCCCAGGAGGCGGGCTGCGAAATCCTGAGAGGTGTTGTCGGCGTTCAGCCAGTATTCGCGGGATGAGTCCCGGTATTTGTCATTCCACTCGGCCCAGCCTGGCGGGAAGCCGCCGACCTGATAACCGCCGGGGCCGATGTCCCAAGGCTCGCCGATCAGCTTGACTTTCGACAGAACGGGATCCTGCGTTACGGAGTCGAAGAAGCCACCGCGCTGGTCGAAACCATCGGGTTCGCGACCAAGGATGGTACCCAGGTCGAAGCGGAAGCCGTCGACATGCATTTCCTCGGCCCAGTAGCGCAGGCTGTCCATCACCATCTGGAGAACCCGGGGGTGGGAGGTGTTGACCGTGTTTCCGGTGCCGGTGTCGTTGATGTAGTAGCGGTGCTGATCCGGCAGGGTGCGGTAGTAGGAGAAGTTGTCGATGCCCTTGAAAGAGAGCGTCGGTCCCAGCTCATTTCCTTCGGCGGTGTGGTTGTAGACCACGTCCAGAATGACTTCGATGCCGGCATCATGGAAGGCGCGCACCATGTCGCGGAAGCCGATGAGGCCCTTCGGTCCGTAATAGCGGCTGGCGGGGGAGAAGAAGCCGATGGTGTTGTAGCCCCAGTAGTTTTGCAGCCCCTTGTCCATCAAGTGGCTATCATCGGGGAAGGCATGCACAGGCAGAAGCTCGATCGAGGTGATGCCGAGGCTCTTCACATAGTCGACGGCTGCCTTGTGGCCCAGGCCTTCGAATGTGCCCCTGAGGTTTTCCGGGATCGCCGGATGCAATTTGGTGAAGCCCTTCACGTGGGTTTCGTAGACGATGGTCTCTGCCCATGGAATGCGCGCGAAGCTGTTTGAAATCCGGCTCTCGTCGGGATCGACGACACGACATTTCGGTGAGCAGGACGCGCTGTCCAGCGTGTTGAAAGTGAGATCCTTATCTTCCGCATCCAGGTCGTAACCGAAATGCGCGTTCGACCAGGCGTAGTCGCCGACGATTTCGCGCGCGTAAGGGTCGAGCAGCAGTTTGTTCGGGTTGAAGCGGTGACCGTTTTCAGGATCGTAGGGGCCGTGCACTCGGTAGCCATAAAGCTGTCCCGGTTTCACGCCCGGCAGATAGCCGTGCCAGATTTCGTTGGTGTATTCCGGAAGCTCGATGCGGGCGATCTCGACGCTGCCGCTTTCGTCGAACAGGCAAAGTTCAACACGCTCGGCATGTGCGGAAAAGAGAGCGAAGTTGGTACCCTCTCCATCGAAGCACGCGCCGAGTTGGTGCCACTGGCCCGGCGTGACATGAAAATGCGTGCTCTTGGCGTCCATCTGATCCTCTGATGTCTGGAGTTGCGCAGCTTAATTCGCAACCGCCCGCCTTTGTTCCGGTGCCGCTGGCCGTCAGGAACTTTCCCTCCATTCACTGGTTTTCATGCCGCACCACATGAAAGCTGTGAGACGAGCGGAGATGCCAATGCCAGCGAAATCGAAAGCACAACAGAAGACTGCAGGCGCTGCATTGGCGGCCAAGCGTGGCGACGCCAAGGTCTCCGAGTTGAAGGGGGCATCCCGCAGTATGGAAAAGAGCATGACCGAAAAAGAGCTGGAAGAACTGGCCTCCACAAATCGCGCGAACAAGCCTAACCACGTGGAGAAGCAGAAATGAACGGTGCTGAATTCGAGGGCCAAACGGCACTGGTGACGGGGGCTGGGTCTGGCATCGGGAAGGGTGCCGCGCTCACGCTGGCGCGGGGCGGTGCCTATGTTGGCCTTTTAGGCAGGACGGAAGACGAGCTTGAAGAAACGCTCGCCGAAATCCGTGCGGCCGGCGGCGAGGGATTGGTGCTGCTCGCCGATGTGAGCCGGGAAGACGAGATGGCCGAGGCCGTCGACCGTTTAATCAGCGAACGCAAAGCCCTCAACATCGTCGTGGCCAATGCCGGCATCAATGGGACCTGGGCGCCGATCGACGATCTTAAGCCCGACGAATTCGACAAGACGATCGCGGTCAATCTGCGCGGGACTTACCTGACCCTGCATCACACCGTGCGCCACATGAAGAAGAGCGGCGGATCAATCATCGTCATTTCCTCGATCAACGGCACGCGCACCTTCACCACCCCGGGGGCGACCGCCTATTCTGCCACCAAGGCCGCGCAGCTCGCCATGGTGCAGCAGCTTGCGCTCGAACTCGGACGGCACGGCATTCGCATCAATGCCATCTGTCCCGGTGCCATCGGGACAGAGATCGACGACAATACGAGCATGCGGAAGAAGCGGCAGACGGAGGTCCCCGTCGAGTTTCCGGAAGGTGACATTCCACTCACCGGCGGCGAGGCTGGCACGATCGAAGACATCGCCGAAGTGATTGGGTTTCTTGCCTCGAAGGCATCCCGACATGTCACGGGCACGCCGATCTGGGTCGATGGAGGCCAAAGCCTGCTGCGGTGATCTGTTGTGCCCGCCGCCCGCCCAGCCAACGTCAGTCGGTGTCGCGCGGCGGCAGCGGCAGGTGACGTTCCAGCCGGTGAATCAGAAAGAGGACGGCGACTGCGAACATTGTCGCGATCAGACCGATCTGCCAGAAGCCCAGCCCGCAAGCGAGGCCGATCGACCCCGCGAACCAGAGGCCTGCACCTGTTGTCAGGCCTTTGACTTCCCCCTTGTTGAAGACGATCATCCCTGCGGCCAGGAACGCGACACCGGCGGTCACTGCTTCGATCAGACGGATGGGATCGAAGCGTGCGGCGTCACTGGAAAATGCTGCGTGATGGGTGATCTCGATGGTCAGGATGGCGACTATCGCGGCAGACAAGCAGACGAGAATGTGTGTGCGCAGGCCGGCCGCATGCGCGCGCCACTCGCGCTCGAAGCCCACGGCGGCGCCGCAGGCCAGTGCGATAAGAAGCCGCACGATGATCGCGGAGAGTTCGAGAGTGGTCGGCGTACCGAACGTCGTCAGTTCTGATGGCATTTGACGATCGACGGGCACCTGTCGGTGCCCGTCGCCTTTGTTCAGTGCTTGTTTTCGGTGGCGCCTGCGGTCGAGGTGTAGGTCGCCGAGACCGGATCACTTGCCGGATAGGTGTCTTCAAGGCCTTCCTGCAGGGCGCTGCCACCGCGTTCACGGCTTTCCTGCTCCTGACGCAGGCTTTCGACGGCGTCGCTCGGCTCGGATTGATCAGACGAGGCGTCATCGCCGCCATCTTCCGACAGGCCAAAACGGCTGGCCTGCAGCAGAACCACCTGGGCCTTGGCCAAAGCGTTGTCCCGGCTCAGGCCACCGCTCTCCGACTTTGCGAGACGCACGGAAACGCTTTCACCGCCGTCGCCCAGGAATTCGACGAGGAAGCCCTCGGTGGCGCCGTTCGCTTCTGTGACTTCGGTGCTGATGATCTGCATGACACTTCTCCAGATTTGAGTTGGCGGAGAAACGCTGCACTATTCTGGATGTTCCATGGGCGCATGTAGCTTCACAGATGTGGGAACCATGCGCGATGGTCGTGAGTTTGTCAGCCTCGAACGAAGTAACCGGCTTAACACATTGTTTACCATGTTGTTTGGCAATTTAAGAAAATCTGAACAAACCCCGGTTGAGGGCGTTGTGGTCGCAAAGGGAGTACGAAGATGAGACCAGGACAGGCTCTAGCAATCGATACGATCCTCATCGTCGAGGACGACGTCTTCATTTCCATGGATGCAGCCGACGCTGTTGCGCGTGCTGGCGTCAACGTCATTACGACGGAAACCGTTCGGGATGCCCTGGAGATCCTCGACACGGAACACGTCTCCGGTGCGATCCTGGACTTCAAGGTTCGTGACGGTGACGTTACGCCGATTGTTCAGCGGCTACGCCGCAGCGGCATTCCGTTCCGGATCGTCTCAGGCTCGGCGATCAAGGAGATCGAGGAGAACGGTATCCCGCAGGCGCTGTGCGCGCCTAAACCCGCAGACTACCGGCAGGTGCTGGTTTCCCTGATGAAAGACGTGCCGCAGCTCGGTTCACATAGCCGCCATTGATCGAGCGCGCAGATCAGCTGCGCTTGGACATCAGCCGCTCGAGCGTGCGCTCGACAACATCCACCATGACCATGGTCTGATGATCGACCTCGATGTTGAGGGCGTCACCGGCTTTGTAGCGGGGAAAAGTTGTCTGGCGGAGCGTCTCGGGGATGAGGTTGATGGTGAAGGTATCATCTTCAGCCTCCGCGACCGTCAGGCTCGCGCCGTTTACGGCGAGATAGCCGCGCTTGAAGACATATTTCGCCCATTCTTCCGGCACACGAAAGCGAATGAATGCGCCGGGCATTTCCATCTTCGCCGCCACAAGTTCTGCCGTTGTTGCGATGTGACCGGCAATATTGTGTCCGCCGTTTTCATCGGTCGGCTTGGCCGAACGTTCGATATTGACGGGATCGCCCGTTTTGATTGTGCCGAGGTTGGTGCGCTCCAGTGTCGCGTCCATGGCGTCGAACGTGACGGTGTTGTCGGTCATGGAGGTCACGGACAGGCATACGCCTTCGACTGAAACGCTGGCGCCGATTTGCAAATCCACCATCACCCGTTCCGGAAGCTCTATGAAGAACGTGGTATAGCCGTCGTGGCGGACGACGGATTTGATCGGGGCGACGGTCTGCACGATGCCGGTATACATGGCTGCTGTTTTCTTTCCTCGGTGGACGCGCAGCGAAGGTAATGTCTCAAGAGCCAAAGACAATCCCCGGACTGCGATCTCAGTGTTCAGCTTTTCGCACATGCGGTGAAAGTGCGCCGGTCCTGGTCGAGAACGTGCGCCTAACGACCGGGTTGCGGCTGCATGCCCGCGCGTCCTAGATCTGTCGCATCGATATTGCAGTATTCAAATCTCCTCTTCAGCGACTGGTTCATTCTATGACAAAAATCCTCTGCCTCGCGCTTAATCCTGCAATCGATATCTCCAGCGATGCGGAGGTCGTGCGCCATACGCACAAGACCCGAACACACAACCAGCAACAGTTTCCTGGCGGCGGTGGCATCAATGTTGCTCGCGTCATCGCCACGCTCGGCGGGACTTGCGAGTTGATGTTCCTTTCGGGTGGGGCGACGGGGGAGCTTCTGGAGGCGATGTTGAAGCCTCTGCCGATCGTGGAAAAGACATTCAAGATTCACGATCCCGTCCGTGTCGCCTATGCGGTTCACGAGACTTCGACCAATCTCGAATATCGTTTCGTGCCGGAAGGCCCTCTCGTGACCGAGGCGGAACTTGCTCCGGTGTTCGAAGCGATTGCCGCGAGCGACGCGGATTACGTTGTCGCCAGCGGCAGCCTGCCGCGCGGCGCGCCAGATGACACCTATGTCCGCTTGGCTGATATCGTGACTAAGAAAGGCGCGCGCTTCGTTCTCGACACATCCGGTCCGTCTCTCGCGGAGGCTTTGTCCCGATCGAAGATGTTTCTCGTAAAGCCGAGCCTCGGGGAGTTCGAGGCCTTCCTTGGGCGCAAGCTGTCGCACGAAGAAGTGGGGGCGGCCGCCCAGGCCCATGTTCACACGGGTGCTGCGCAGTATATCGCGGTCACGCTAGGCGGCGATGGTGCGGTGCTTGCGTCGGCCGACCGGATCATCCGCCTGCCGGCCATCGACGTGCCGGTCAATTCGGCAACCGGCGCCGGAGACAGTTTCGTGGCCGGCATGGTCTGGTCGCTCTCGGAGGGGTTCGAGATCGAGGAGGCCTTCCGCTTCGCTCAGGCTGCCGGTGCGGCAGCGGTCATGACGCCCGGGACCGAGCTTTGCCGCCGCCAGGACGTGACCGAGCTCTACGAGCGGGAGCGGCAGCGCGGCTGATGCTCGCTGGTCGATAACGGTTGCGGGAAAACCGCGCGCTGGTTGTTTTATTACTTGTCACGATTAATCAAGTTTTATATGGGGAAGGCAGCGTACTGGTGCGGCTACGGCGCCAGGTTTTCATCATCAGTTTACAAGGAGCTCCCAATGTCGCTCACTCATTCGGGACCTTCGCTCAAGCGATTTGGCGTTCTGCTTCCCCTTCTTCTCGGGGCTTCCCTTGCATTTGCCCAGCAGTCGGCGCCGACTGCGACGGAGCCTCGTGTCGTTCCTGCCCAGCCTGCTCCGGCGGTTGCGCCTTCGCAGTCTGTCTCTCCCGTGGAGGCGCCTGCCGCTGCCGTGCAGCCGGACACATCAACAGCTCCGGTTGCAACTGCTCCTGCGTCCCCTGCGACTTCCGCTTCGGCCGCTGATCCGGTTGTGCCCCAGCCGCCAGTCGTCGAGGCTCAGGCCGCTCCTGCCAGCACGCAGGCCCCTTCTGCGCCGAGCACGCCTGCTGTGGCTCCGGCTGCTGCAACCCCGGTTGAGCCCATCACTGATGCCGGCCCGGTCGAGCCTGTGTCGCCTCTCGCTCAGGAAGTGCCAGAAGCTGCGGAGAAGGTCATGCCGCATGATCTTTCGCCGGAAGGCATGTTCATGGCCGCCGACTGGGTGGTCAAATCCGTCATGATTATGCTGGCGCTCGCCTCGGTCCTGACCTGGACCGTGTGGCTTGCCAAGTCGCTGCAGCTTTTCGGTGCACGGGCCCGTGCCAAGCGTGGGCTGAAGGCGGTCACCCAGGCGCGCCAGTTGCGCGATGCCCTGCAATCGCTTGAAAACCGTGGTGGCGTCGTGGCGACCATGGTGCGCGCAGCCCAGCACGAGATGAGCCTGTCGGATGCCGCGATCGATCAGGTCGGTGGCGACGGCGTGAAGGAGCGTGTGGCTTCTGCGCTTGCCCGCATTGAAGCGAGGGCGGGTCGGCAAATGTCGAACGGTACGGGCGTGCTCGCCAGCATCGGCTCGACGGCGCCCTTCGTCGGCTTGTTCGGTACCGTTTGGGGCATCATGAACTCCTTTATCGGCATTGCCGAGACTCAGACCACCAATCTCGCCGTCGTTGCCCCCGGCATTGCCGAGGCGCTGCTCGCGACTGCTGTGGGCCTCGTGGCCGCCATTCCTGCTGTCATCATCTACAACGTGTTCGCTCGCTCGGTGACCGGATACCGCCAGTTGCTGGCCGATTCCGGCGCCGGCATCGAACGGCTGGTGAGCCGTGATCTCGATTTCCGCAAGAGTGCCCGGATCGCCCAGGCGACCCAGGCCATGGCGATGGCGGCGGAGTGAGCAAATGGCCGGCGGTATCAGGGAAAACAGTTCGGGCGAGGATCTCGTCGAGAACCACGAGATTAACGTGACGCCATTCATCGACGTGATGCTGGTGCTGCTGATCATCTTCATGGTTGCAGCCCCGCTCTCGACGGTCGATGTGAATGTCGATCTGCCGGCGTCGACGGCAAAGCCCGCCGAGCGTCCGGACGAGCCGGTCTACGTGACGCTGAAGGAGGACATGAGCCTCTCTCTCGGCAATGATACCGTGCCCCGCGAGGCGCTCGGTATGTCGCTCGACCGGATGACCGAAGGGAACAAGGACGCGCGTATCTTCCTGCGTGCCGACAAGACCGTCGACTACGGCAAGTTCATGGAGGTCATGAACCTGCTGCGGGACGCCGGCTATCTGAAAATCGCTCTTGTCGGGCTGGAGAGTGTGCCTCCGGCATCGGCACCCGCAGACGCGGCTGGAGCGCCGGCGACTGGCGTGGAGACCGCGCCATGATCGAGCCCCGCTCCACGAGGCGTGTCGTCGGCGAGGGGCTATTGTGGACCACGGCCGGCCTCCTGATTGCGACCGCGCATGCGGGAGCCGTCGCGGTTCTCCTGCGGGAACCGGAGATGGTGATCGCCGACAGCGGACCGCCACCGGCGATAATGATCGAGCTTGCGCCAGAGCCCGAGGCCGTCATTACCGAAGAGAACGAGATCTCCACGGAGCAAGTCGACTCCGAAGAGGTGAAGACGGCGACCAGCGAGCCTTTGCCGGAGCCGATACCGGAACCGGTCGAGCAGCCCTTGCCTGAACCCCCGCCACCGGAGCCGGAGCCTGAGGTGGCAGAGGCCCTGCCGGAGCCGGCGCCGCTGATCGAACCGGAACCTCTTCCGGAACCCGTGCCGGAGATCGATCCGATCGAGCAGATGGTATTGGCCGAACTTGAAAACGTCGAGGTTCCGATCCCGATGATGCGTCCGCCGGTGCCGAAGCCGGAGGTGGAGAAGAAGAAAGAACCGGCGCCCAAGAAAGTGGTGAAGAAGCAGGTCCAGCCGCCGGCAACGCAGGCGGCCCGGACTGCCAAGGCCGAGGTTGCCCAGTCGAACCGCAATGCGGCGGCTGCAGCGGCCAATGGGGCCGGACGCAGTGTCTCGCCGGCAAAATGGCAGTCGCGTTTGATGTCACATCTGGAGCGCCGCAAGCGCTATCCGAGTGCGGCGCGCAGCAACCGGGAAGAGGGGACCGTCTATGTGCGGTTCCGGATCGACGATTCCGGCAATGTGCTGTCGGTATCGCTGTCGCGGTCCTCGGGCTATCCGACCCTCGACAGTGCCGTGCTCGACATGGTGCGGGCGGCTTCCCCGGTTCCGGCACCGCCGGAAGGTGTGAACAAGACGATTGAGGCCCCGGTGCGGTTCAACCTTCGCTGAGTGGCAGCCATAGAATTAGGAAAGGCCGGCGGGATGACCGCCGGCCTTTTTGTTCTTTAGTCGATGTCGAACTTGACGCCCTGGGCGAGCGGCAGGGTGCGACCGTAGTTCACCGTGTTGGTCTGGCGGCGCATATAGGCCTTCCAACTATCCGAGCCGGACTCACGGCCACCGCCGGTTTCCTTCTCGCCACCGAAGGCGCCACCGATTTCCGCACCCGACGGGCCGATATTGACGTTGGCGATGCCGCAATCCGAACCACGGTCGGAAACGAAGGCTTCCGCCTCGCGGATGTCGTTGGTGAAGATCGACGAGGAGAGGCCCTGGGGAACGTCGTTGTTCAGCGCCAGTGCATCGTCGAAGTTCGCATACTTGATGACGTAGAGGATCGGCGCGAAGGTTTCTTCGACGACCGGGCCGCACTGGTCCGGCATCTCGACGAGGGCCGGGCGCACGTAGAAGGCATCAGCTGCTTCGTCAGAGCGGACGCGGTCACCGCCATGCACCTTGCCGCCATTCGCCTTGGCTGCTTCCAGGGCGTGCTGCATGCGCTCGTAGGAGCCCTTGTCGATCAGCGGTCCGATCAGATTGCCGGCTTCCAGCGGGTTGCCGATGGTGACCGAGCCATAAGCCTTGATCAGGCGCGGCACGAGCGTGTCGTAGACGCTCTCGTGGACGAAGAGGCGACGCAGCGTGGTGCAGCGCTGGCCGGCGGTGCCCATGGCGGAAAAGGCAACGCCGCGCAGCGTCAGATCAAGATCGGCGGTCGGGCCGACGATGGCGGCATTGTTGCCACCGAGTTCGAGGATCGAGCGGCCGAAGCGGGCGGCGACACGCGGGCCGACGGCGCGGCCCATGGCGGTCGAGCCGGTTGCCGAGATCAGCGGTACCTTGGGGTGATCGACGAGGATCTCGCCGATGTCACGGCCGCCGATCAGCAGCGTCGCGAGATCGGCCGGGGCCTTGCCGCCTTGCGCGTTGTAACGCTTCACGGCCTTTTCGAAGATCGCATGGGTGGCAATGGCGGTGAGCGGCGTCTTTTCCGAAGGCTTCCAGATCGTCGAGTTGCCGCAGACGAGCGCGAGGGCCGCGTTCCAGGACCAGACGGCGACGGGGAAGTTGAAGGCCGAGATGATGCCGGCGACGCCGAGCGGGTGCCAGGTTTCCATCATGCGGTGTTCGGCGCGTTCGGTCGCGATCGTCAGGCCATAAAGCTGGCGCGACAGGCCGACGGCGAAATCGCAGATGTCGATCATTTCCTGGACTTCGCCGAGGCCTTCCGAGGTGATCTTGCCGACTTCGATGGAGACGAGGCGGCCGAGTTCGGTCTTGGCGGCGCGCAGTTCCTCGCCGAGCAGGCGGATCAGTTCGCCGCGCTGCGGGGCGGGCACGAGGCGCCACTCGAGGAAGGCCTGGTGGGCGGCGTCGATCGCCTTGCGGGTGTCGTCGGCGGAGATTTCGGCGACAGCTGCGATGGTTTCGCCGTTGATCGGCGAGCGAACCGAAAGCGTGCCGCCGGTCAGTGCCGTGGCGTCGACGCCAAAGCTTGCCATCAGCGATGCCGTTTCGGCGGAGAATTTGAGAGTGGCGAGGGTCATGGTGGTCCTTCCGTCAGGTCTACCTGGTTCTTGTTCGTTCAAAATCGTGCGCCGGTCAGATGCGCCACCTGGGCGCCGGCCTCGTACCATGCTTCCTTCAGGGTGCGGAAGGCCGGTGCGTGGGGATCGGTGAGGGGCAGGGGCAGTTCTTCCTCTGTCATCTGGCCGAGGATGTGGCTGGCGATCGTCTTGCCGAAGACGGTGCCCGGCGAGATGCCGCGGCCGTTATAGCCGGAAAAGCCGATGACGCCGGGTGCAAATTTGTGGAAGCGCGGGAGCGCATTGGTCGTCATGCCGATCTGGCCATACCATTCGCTTTCGAAGGCAATGTCGCCGATCTGCGGGAAGATCGCTTTGAGTGCGCGTTGTGCCCAGGCGCGATGGATCCCAAGGCCTGTGCCGCGCAGGGCGCCGACGCTGCCGAAGACCATGCGGCCGGCCTTGTCCATGCGGAAGGAGGAGAGAACCTCTTTCGTATCCCAGCAGCCCTGTCGTTCCGTCAGTATCGACTTACGCAGATTGTCACTGAGGGGCACGGTCGCAAAATTGAAGTAGGGCAGATGTACCTGCTCTTCGCGGACCGCGGCGAACGGGCCATGGCTGTAGGCATCGGTCGCGACGACGATCCACTGCGCATCGACGATGCCGTCCGCAGTGGTGACCCGCCAGCCCTCGGCTGTCTTGTCATAGGCATCGACCGGGCTTGCCGTATGAAGAACCGCTCCGGCCTTCTGCGCTGCATACGCAAGGCCACGGACATAGGCGAGTGGCTGCAGCGTGCCGGCACGGCGGTCGAGCAGCGAGCCCTGGTAGGCGCGCGTGGCGATCTTGTGCTCGGTCTCCGCCTCGTCGAGCAGTTCTACCGGCGCGCCGCGACGCTGCCACTGCTCGGCGCGTGCCTCGATCTCCTTGCGACCTGCGGTGCCCACAGCGCAATGCAGCGTGCCGGTGCGTTCGAGTTCGCATTCGATCCCGTGCCGGTCGATCAGATCCATCACCGTGCGTGGCCCGTTGCCGAGCAGATCAAGCAGGCGCTCGCCATAGACCGGGCCGAGTTCACCTTGCAAATCGTCTGGCATCACCCACATGCCGGCATTGATCAGGCCGACATTGCGGCCCGCGCCGCCGAAGCCGATCTCCTTGGCTTCCAGCAGAATGACGCTGGTGCCCGCTTCCGCCAGATGGAGTGCTGCGGAAAGCCCGGTGTAGCCGCCGCCGACAATCACGACATCCGCCTTCGCTGCACCCTGCAGAGGTGTTGTCTGCGGAGCAGCAGGGGCCGTCTTTTCCCAAAGTCCGTGGGAGCGAGGATCGTTCAGCATTATGTGGCCCCCGGGCTCTCAATGGATCCGAGGCCGGCAGTCCGAACATGGGTCCTGTCCGATATCATTCCGCCTCGTACTGTCTTGTGATTTCTAGAAGACCGTTCTACCCCATTCCAGCGATAAATTCTCAAGAGATCATTCCGAAAAGGCATGACCAATGCTACCGGCGCGCCGCTTTCTTCCGTCGCTTTCCCTGCTCACAGCCTTCGAGGCTGCAGCCCGGACGGGCAGCATCACGGCGGCTGCGCGTGAGCTCGACCTCACTCAAAGTGCGGTAAGCCGTCAGATCAAGGCGCTTGAGAACCAACTCGGTGTCGAACTCTTCCTGCGCGAGAGGCAGACCATACGGTTGACGGTCGCCGGCGACAGCTATGCCCGCGAGATCCGCGAGGCGCTTCGCCGCATTTCAAGCGCATCGCTCAATCTGCGGGCCAATCCGCATGGTGGAACGTTGAACCTCGCAATTCTGCCGACCTTCGGTGCGCGCTGGCTGGCGCCGCGACTGGGGCAGTTCCTTGCAGCCAATCCCGGGATCACGATCAACCTCGTGACGCGGCTGTCTCCCTTTGACTTCCGCCTGGATTCGATCGATGCCGCGATCCATTTCGGGGATGCCGTCTGGCCGGGCGCCGAGCTGATACTGCTGATGCAGGAGGAAACCGTTCCCGCCTGCAGTCCGGAGTTCAAGCGCGCGCATGGGGTCGAGGCGCCGTCAGACCTGCTTCATGTGCCGCTTTTGCATCTGACGACACGTCCTGATGCCTGGGAGCGGTGGTTCACGGAGACGGGGGTCGTGTTCGAAAGCGTGCATGGCATGCTGTTCGACCAATTCGCCACGGCCTCGCAGGCGGCGATCGGCGGCCTGGGTGTCGCGCTCCTGCCGACGTTTCTCATTCAGGAGGAGCTCAAACGCGGGGAGCTTGTTCCGGCAGTGAACAGGCCCATGCCGAGTGCGCAACGCTACTATCTTGCCTTCCCGCGTGAACGGGCTGCCTATCCGCCGCTGGTCGCGTTTCGCGAATGGATCGTCCGCGAATTGTCGCGGACGTGAAACCTCGCGATCAAGCGCCGCTTGCGGCTGCTGCGATCCAGACTGCGAAGGCCAGATGGGTCAGGTGATGGAGGGTCTGGTCCACCCCGAGGAGCCACCAATAGGCAGCCTGCTCGACCTTGAAGCGGAAACGATGCTGGATCTGCGTCTTGCTCTTGTCGATCAGGCCGTGGACGATCAAATCCGCCAGTGCCAGCCACGCCATCTGCGGCGCGAGAAGCAAAGCGATCAGAAGCGTGCCGAGGGCATGCACTGCGATGTGGGCGAGAAGGGGCGCAAACCAGCCCTCGACGCGCTCCTTGCCCTTTGCCATCCAGCCGGTCTGCAGAAGAAAGTCTGCCGCCAGGTGCTTGATGATGAACAGAGCTACGGCCCAGATCAACAGCTGGGTGGAGATTTGCTCCGGCAGGATGGGCATGGGTATTCCTTCGGCTTACTTTTGTCCGAAGATAGACCACTCTTGAAAACCCTGTGAAGCCGCCATTTAGTCTACCCAGATTTGGGCTTTGCGTTTCCTTTACGTCATGGCGCGCTTTCGCGACCATCTGTTAGGCGGATGGTAGTGTCTGCAAAGCTCATCACCAGCCGTCGGAAAGCACCTTTTCCAGCATTTCCGCGAAGAAGTCGGCGCTTTCCGGCGTCAGGCACAGCGGCGGCTTTATTTTCAAAACGTTAAGATGGTCGCCTGTCGGTTGCATGATGACGCCGAGATCAAGCAGCCGGTCGCAGATCGCGGCCGTTTCCTCGGTTGCCGGCTCCAGGGTCTCCCGGTCGCGGACGAATTCCAGGCCGAGATAGAGGCCCATGCCGTGGACAGCGCCGACAATCGGAAAGCGTTGGCCGAGCGCTTCGAGGCGGGCCTTGAGGTAATCGCCGACATCCCGGGCATTCGCTTGCAGGTTTTCGTCGCGCATGATGTCGAGCACAGTCATGCCGACCACGCAGCTGACGGGGCTGCCGCCTGAGGATGAGAAGAAGTAGCCCTCCTTCTCCAGGCTGTCGGCGATCTCACGGCGGGTGATCACGGCGCCCAGCGGCTGGCCGTTGCCCATGCCTTTGGCGACCGTGATGATGTCGGGAACGACGCCCTGCTGCTCGAAGCCCCAGAAGTGGTGACCGAGGCGCCCATAGCCGACCTGCACCTCATCTGCGATGCAAAGGCCGCCGCGTTCGCGCACCAGGGCGTAGACCTCCTGAAGGTAGCCAGAAGGCAGGGGAATGCCGCCGGCATTGCCGTAGACGCTTTCTGCGATGAAGCCGCCGAGATGCAGGCCACGCGCCTCGATCTCTGCGATCTTCTCGACAACCGCCTGAACATAGCCTTGGGTCGATCCGTCGCCGCGATATTGGCCGCGATAGGTGTTCGGTGAAAGCACCGGGTGAACCCAGTCGGGGCGCGTCTCCAGCGCGCGTGGATTGTCTGCGAGCGACGTGGAGACCGCGTCGCTTGCGACAGTCCAGCCGTGGTAGGCTTCCAGGAGGCTCAGGATATTGCGGTGGCCGCTATGGGCCCAGGCGAGACGCAGAGCCAGGTCGACGGCTTCCGAACCCGAATTCACCAGAAACACCGTGTCCAGGCCTTCCGGTGCCAGAGAGGCGAGCCGGTCGGAGAACTCGGCGACCGCTGCGTAATGGAAACGCGAATTGGTGTTGAGCATGGCCCATTGGCGCCCGACTGCTTCCGCGAGGCGCAGATTGCCGTGACCGAGGATCGTGACGTTGTTGACCATGTCCAGATAGGCGCGGCCCTTGACGTCGAAGAGGTGTTCCTTCCAGCCGCGCTCGATCTGCGGCGGATCGGCATAGTAGTTTTTCTGAGGCTTGGCGAAGCTCTTGTGGCGTCGCTCCAGGAGGCTTTCGCTCTCCGGTGCCGGGGCATCGATGCCCACGCCGAGCAGGCGGGATGGAGACGGGCAGATCCGTCGCCAGATGGCGCTTTGCTGCGGTTTGGCAAAGAGCGGGGGAACCAGATCCGGATCGCGGCAAAGCTGGATGCGCAGGCCTCCGACGCCGCCGGCGGCCCCAGCAACCGGGCCGATCGCATCGCCGGCCTTGACGCTTGCTCCATCCTCCAGGCTGCAGTCGATGCCGTCGAGATGCAGGCAAAGGTCAGGCGTGGAGAGGATCAGGTGATGGCCGTCGAGCATAATGGTTGCATCGAAGGGTGCGAAGGCCTCCGTGCCTCCCGGCATGCACACGTCGATGTGAAGCGCGAAGGTTGCCGGTGGCGTCTGCGAGAGAGGCTTGGTGTAGGACAAGCGATGCTCGCCGTAGCGCGTTGAGGCAATGCCGGTCTCCATCGCGGCGCGGGCGAGAAGTTTCCAGTCGATCTCCTGATCGGCCCAGCTGTCGCGCGGCAGATCCGGACTTGTCACCGTGAGGTCGGTCAGCCGGAAGTCCGCCGCGTTCAACGATGGCAGAAGAGCATGCGAGACCGTGACGTCCGGTGCTTCGGGAAGTGCGCCCGCAGCCTCGAGAATGGCGGCTTCCATCAGCGGATAGGGCACCGAGGTCGCGACCTCGAAGATCATTCGCTCGTGGTCGATATTGCCCAGAACATAGTCGTTGTCCGGATCGATCGAGAGCTGCTGCTCGCTGCTGGCGACGAGAACGCCGGCCCTGGCGACAATCAGGGGCCAGAGTGCCTTCAGCTCCGCCTGGTTCAACGGATAGCGTGCGTGGAAGGCCTTGACGGCGGGCAGGATGAAGAAGGGGTCGCCATCGGCATGATGGAGCAGGGCGGCACAGGTGACGGCGAGGTCGGCCACCAGCCAGCCATAGAGGACATCGCCAAAGTCGATGACGCCATCTGGCATGAGCCGCCGCGAGGCATCGGGCGTCGCCACAACATTGTCGTCGGTGATGTCGTGGTGGATCGCCTGGATGCGAAGTTCGGACGCGAGCGGCTGGAGGCGCTTTACAGCCATGATCATGGCCTTGGCGATCCGGTCCCGCTGCTTCTGGTCCGTCACGGATTTGAGGAGATGCAGGGCGACGGGCCCGGCGCGACGCAGATCCCATTGCAGGTCGCGCTCCAGGCCTGCGTGACGTAAGTCCTTCAGTCCGGTTGCGACGCGCGCCACGATGTCGCCGAATGCAGCGACGACGTCTGGCGCGAGATATTTCTGGCGGGTCAGCGGCTGGCCGTCGAGGTAGGAGAGCAGCCGGATCCAGTAAAATTCCTCACCGAGCTCGATCTGCGGAATGTATTCACCCGTGAGGGCAGGGATCGGTTCGGGAATGCGCAAGCCGATATCGAGATTGCGCAGATGGTCCATCGCGCGGTTCTGGGCATCCAGTTCGTGCTGGGGATAGTCGGCGCGCGTGACCTTCAGGACGAGGCGCTCGTTGCCGGTATCGATGAGGAAGTTGCGATCCTGCTGGCTGCCGAGTTCCCGGATCTCGCCGCTGAAGCCATAGAAGTCGTTGAAGATGATCTTGGCATCGGCCAGCGAGACGTTCGGGCGCGGCAGTTCTGTGCGCTGGAGCAGAGCCGAGTCGGCCATACATTTCCTCCCAGGGGAATCATGACGGGAGATTAGCAGAGCGTTGCTTGGCGTCTATCCCGCAGAGCCGTTGGAGGAAAAGACAAAGGGCGCCGTTTCCGACGCCCTTGCGATCCTTAGCCCATGCGCTCGGAGGCGTAGGAGCCCGGGCTTGCCGGGAAGACGACCGTACGGTTGCCGTTGATGAACGTCCGGTGGTGGATATGGGCGTGGATGGCCCGCGCCAGCACCTGGCTTTCCACGTCGCGGCCAATCGAGACGTAATCGTCGGCCGATTGCGCATGGGTGATGCGGGCGACGTCCTGCTCAATGATCGGACCTTCGTCGAGATCGGCGGTGACATAATGGGCCGTCGCACCGATCAGCTTCACGCCGCGCTCGAAGGCCTGCTTGTAAGGGTTTGCGCCCTTGAAGGAGGGCAGGAAGGAGTGATGGATGTTGATGATCTTGCCGGACATTTTCTGGCACATCTGATCGGACAGGATCTGCATATAGCGAGCGAGCACGATCAGCTCGGTGCCGGTCTGCTCGACCAGGTCCATGATCCGGGCTTCGGCTTCAATCTTGTTCGCCTTGGTGACCGGGATGTGGTGGAAAGGGATGTCATGGTTCACGACGACCTTCTGATAGTCGAAGTGGTTGGAGACGACACCGACGATCTCGATCGGCAGCGCGCCGATCTTCCAGCGGTACAGCAGATCGTTCAGGCAGTGGCCGAAGCGCGAGACCATCAACAGCACCTTCATGCGCTTGGCGGCGTCATGCAGGTTCCAGTTCATGCCGAACTTCTCGGCGACGGGCAGGAAGCCCTTTTCGAGCTTGGCTTCATTGGCACCTTCCTCCGAGATGAAGGAGACGCGCATGAAAAACTGGCCGGTGTGGAGGTCGTCGAACTGGGAGCTATCGACGATGTTGCAACCCTGCTCGGCAAGGTAACCCGAGATCGCAGCGACGATGCCGCGGGTCGACTGGCAGGATACGGTCAATACATAGCTCGTCATCGGTTCTCTCATCTCCTCGGCGTGGCGCGGGCGCCGTGTCTCTAGCGCATGTCCGGCACGATCGGAAGCGTGCAGCATCGCTGATTGTTATCGTCCTCCAAAGGCGGTCGGCATTCGTCGATGCGAGCCCCTTCCTTTGCGATGGCCAGAGATTAGGGCAGGAAAAGCAAAACCTCGTTCCCATTGCGTCTTTCGAAGGCGCATCTTCGCCGTCGCCATGTGGCCGGTGCAGAAATCGTCAGGCGTGCCCACGAGCCAGAACGGTTGTGAAAACGTGACCTTAACGGTTTTCCGTTAGGCAGAGCGCATGAAATCGACCGTTGCTACCCAGAATGAAGGTGCGGCATGGAAAGCATGAACGCGTCACGGCCGAGGAGCGTCCCAGGTTTCGGCAGGGGAACGCGGATCGTGCAGATCGTGCGTCAATACACGCCGAGCCGGGGTGGTCTCGAAGACGTTGTGTCCAATCTGAGCCGTTCACTGGTCGATCGCGGTTTTGCGGTGCGGGTGGTGACGCTCGACCGGTTGTTTCAAGCGCCTGATGTCGCATTGCCCACGTCCGAGATCATCGACGGTGTGGAGGTGCTGCGTATCCCCTGGCATGGCAGCAGCCGGTATCCGGTGGCGCCCGAAGTGTTTCGACACATTGCCGATGCGGATCTCGTGCATGTGCATGGCATCGACTTCTTCTACGATGCCCTCGCCTGGTCGCGTCTGTTTCACCGCAAGCCGCTTGTCGCCACCACGCATGGCGGCTTTTTCCATACGAAGAATTACGCGGCGATCAAGAAGCTCTGGTTTGGGACGGCAACGCGTGCCTCGGGGTGGGGATATGACGCGCTCGTCTGTTGCAGCCAGTCTGATCTGCGGATGTTCGAGCCGATTGCCGGCGCTAAAGTGCGCCTGATCGAAAACGGCGTGGATATCGGAAAATTTGCAGGGCTCGCCAGCGAAGCGCCGGTGCGCCGGATGGTGACGATCGGGCGGTTCTCGGTAAACAAACGGCTCGACCGCCTGATCGAGGCCATGGCTGCTCTCAGAGACTTGGCGCCGGGCTGGCAGCTCGACATTATCGGCTCTCCTTCTGACCAGACAGAAGCGGACCTGCGTGAGGCGATTGCGGCACGGGGGCTTGAGAATGTCATCCGTCTGCATGTTGGCATTAGCAATGATGACGTGCGCAAAGTCCTGGCGCGGTCTTCGCTTTTTGTCTCGGCCTCGGAGTACGAGGGGTTCGGCCTCGTCGCCGTCGAAGCGATGAGCGCCGGGCTGGTGCCTGTGCTTCACGGCAACGAAGCCTATCAGGCACTCGCTGCCCGCCATCAGGGCGTTGTCGTCACCGACTTCTCCCGCTCCGAGCTTGCCGCGTCAGCCATTGAAGCGGCGTTCCAGCGTCTATCAAGCTCTCCTGCGCTTCGATCGCAAATGATTTCGGGAACGCTCCAGCACGGTTGGGACGGGGTTTGCGATCAGCATGTTGCTCTTTATCGCGAGGTTCTCGGACCGAAGCTGCAGGAGGCGTTTGCGTGATGAAGTCCTCGTCCAAGCGGATACTGGTCGTTTCAGGCCATCACTTTGCTGATGCGCCGCGGCGCGTCGACCTTCACTTCATGTCGGATCAGCTGCGCGCTGAAGGTGCAGCCGTCGATTTCCTGATCTGCCGTTTAAGCCCGATCAGCCGCTTCATTCGTGACGGCCGCTACAAGCATGCGCTGACGCGCCCTATCAACACCTGGTTTCGCCTTGACGAGCGGCTCGAGGAGTTCGTCTGGTTTGCGCCGTTGCATCCGGTCAACCTGCGCTTCGGCTGGCTCAACGCGATGGTCTCGCCGATCTATCGGCGATACGGGCACTTTCTGCCAAAGGCGGTCATCGATCGCCTTTCCGACTATTCCCACATCGTCATCGAAAGCGGGCCTTCACCACTGCTGACGCGGTATCTGCGCCAGCATGCGCCAAAAGCCAAGTTCATCTACCATGCCGCAGATCGGCTGGAGACGATCCGGGTACATCCCTGCGTGATCGAAGAGCTGAACAGGACACTGCCGCTCTATGACCGGATCCGGATCATGGCGGAGGCCATGCGGGCCGATTTTGCCTCCCAGGATCGTGTCGTCTTCGTGCCGCATGGGATCAGCAAAACGCTGTTCGATGAGGCGGCCGTCAGTCCCTATCAGGGTGATCGTCACGCCATCAGCGTCGGTGACATGATGTTCGACGCCGGTCTCATCGAGACGCTGGCTGTCGCCAATCCGGACTGGACCTTCCATCTCTTCGGCAAAAAGGCGCAACCGCTGCAGCCTCGGGGCAATATCGTGGTGCATGGGGAAGTTTCATTTGCGACGATCGTCCCCTTCATCAAGTTCGCCGATGTCGGGATTGCGCCCTATCGGCCGGGCGCCGGTGCGGACTATCTCAGTCAGTCCAGCCTGAAGATGATCCAGTACAGCTACTGCCATCTGCCGATCGTGGCGCCGCGTTTTGCAGCCGCCGGTCGCGACAATGTGTGTGCCTACGAACCTGATGATCCGGCCTCAATGCGGGAGGCCTTCGAACGCGCAAAGGTCATGGACCATTTGTCCATCGATACGTCCGACATTCTGACGTGGGAAGAAGTGGTCGCACAGCTTTTCCACGCTACCGACGCATGATTTTTGCGTAGAACGCGCAGGCTGCGAGGCCCGTTCAAGACAGTGTCAGGATCGAGTGGCTGCCGAGATGGCGGAGTGTGCCCTCAGGCCGCCGGGACTGATCGGCACCCTCGCGTGGATGGAGCCTGATACGCTTCGTGCGTCCGGGCGCCAGGTGGAACCAGTCGTCCTCGGGGCGGAAATGCTCGAAATCGAGGTGCAGGGATTGGGCAAACTGGTTCGTTGTCAGGCCAATCCACCAGACGCCATCGATCCGATGAAAGTCGTGTTCGATGCGGGCTGCATGCCTCGCCGCATGGCGCCCGAGCGGAAAATGGAAGGCTTCCGAAACGACCGATCCCTCACTGTCGATCAATCTTGCCACGGTCACGTCGTGTGATGGTGCGCCAAAGCGATAGGCATAAGTCGTGTCGAAGAATGCCCCGAACAGATCGGTGGCTGCGATCAGATGGGCCGATCGCCCGTCCAGTGACATCGCCCGGCTTGCCGATATCACCGGCTGAGCGCCGTCGCGCAGGCATGCAATCTCGAGCGTCACGCTTCGGCTTGCTGCGGTCTCGTTGATGACGTGGATATCAAGCCCGTTGGTTCCTTCGTCGGTCAGGAGCACCTGGATCGGGCGGAAGGCACGCTTCAAGGCATACCAGACGGATTTCGGCTCTCCCGTTGCATCGATCACGCCCCAGCCGGGGCCGGCTTGAAGGTCCTGGAAAGTCCAGGTGATCGCGCCGCGGCAGGATGATCCAGTTCTGCGCCATTCGGCATAGGTCTCGGTGACGACCTCCGCCGTCGTGGTACGGGCGTGGTCGAGATAGGCGGCCGGATCTTCCCGGCGCAGTCGCGCGGGTTCGACGGCATAGAGTTCGCCGAGGTAATGGTCGCGCACATCCTCGAAGTCCCAGGACGCCCCGCGATCACGGGGGACGCGCGCTTTCCATCTGGGATCATGGACCGGGGATACTGGCAGATGAGCGTCGAGAGTGCGCTGCTGCGGAACATGCGCAAAGGCAAGGCACTCGGCGGCGAAGCGGACATTGGCGCGTCGGGCGTCTTCGAGGGGGCGCTGGTAGGCGCCAACGCCGTAGTAGTGGGTGACGCCCTCATTCGGAGCGAATGGCATGCTGCCGCCATAGGGTGAGTTCGGGACGTAGGCCACGTCCGGGCGGTAGTCTTTGACGAGCTGAGCCAACGTCTCGGTGAAGAACGCGCCTTTCCATATGCGGTCCGGAAGCCCGAGCATGGCACCCTGCTGGAAGACTTCGCTGCCTCCAGCGACAACGACCAGCGAGGGGTGGCCCTGAAGCTCGCCGAGGAGGCTTGCCACTTCGGTCTTTGCGCGCATGGCGAAGGCTTCGTCGGCGAAGGGATAGTCGAAATTTGCAAACATCAGGTCCTGCCAGACCATGATGCCCAGTCGGTCGCAAAGGCCTAAGAAGTCTGCACTCTCATAGGTCATGGTTCCGCCGATGCGGATCATGTTCATGTTGGCTTCGGCGGCCAAAGCGAGCCAAGGCGCATAGGCTTCGGCGGAGCCCGACAGTCGCAGAAGGTCGGCGCTGGTCCAGACGGAGCCGCGGCAGAAGACCGGCACACCGTTGACCTTGAGCCCGAAGCCCTTGCCGTCTTCGTCGTGGTCAACCTCGATCCGCCGAAAGCCGACAAGTCTGAGGGGGTGGATGCGTCCGTCTATCGCCAGCGTCACATCGTGGAGTGTGGGCTCGCCATGGGTTCTCGGCCACCAGGCGGCCACGGCAGGCAGTTCAAGGCGCGCCGTCATGCGCCCGTCTGGCTTCCTCTCGAGCTGGGCCGTGCGCCCACAGCAGAGGATCGCCATCTCTGCGCCCGTCTGTTCCTGCAGTTCGACCGTCAGGTGTCCGGTGCCGAAATCGTCGAGATCGGCTCGAATGCGAAGACCGGAGATCGCGTCGCGTGACGGGCGAATGAGCGAAATCGGCCGGTAGGGGCCGACGGGATGGATCTCGGGACACCAGCCTGGCATGTGGCCGAGCAGGGTGGTGCGCACGAGACGCAGTCCCTGATGATCCATCATCTGTGGGCGCCAGCGTGCCCTTGGGCCCTTCTGGTCAAGATGGGGCTGTAACGCGCGAAAACAGATCGCCAGTTCGTCGTCGCCTGCGAGGTCGAGCGAGAGATCGAAGGGTTCGAACATGCTGACGCTTGCGTGACGCAATGCGCCATTGACGAAGACGTCTGCAATGGTCGCCAGACCTTCGAAGCGCAGGATTGCAGAGCCGGGCGTTTCCCCTGCCAGAGAGCGCAGATACCAGACATCCTTGTCATGCAGGGGGCTTGGATTGGCCGGATCGTAAAGGCCCGCATCGGTCAGTGCGCCGGCGGCCGTTCCTGGCACGGAAGCACGAATATGGAATGCGGCGCGGGGAAGGTCTGATGGGACAGCGTAACGTCCCGCTTCCGTCACCATGAGGGTCCAGCCGTGCTCCAGAGGACGTGTATCCGCCCCCAGATAGATCGTCCCCGTCATGTCTCAGTCCTCACGTCAGCCTCTGGCCCAGATCATCCATCAGCCGCTCCCAGGCTGCAATGGCCGGATCAAGGGCCGTTGCCAGCGGATCGAATTTCTTGCGGGTCACCGCGCGGGCTAGCTGGAACTGAACGGTCTTGGCGCATTCGCTGATCTTCAGCGCTTCGCCAATGGCGTGCCCATGCGCTTTCTCGTTCAGCCAGGCAAGGTGGCTTGCCAGCAGTTCGAAATTGGCGCCGAACTGGCGCAGCGTGTTGAAGGCGTATTTGTGGAAATAGCCAAAGGGGCGTTCGGCGACCGCCTCGACCTGTTTCGGGAACACCGAGGCGAATTCGGCGATCGGATTGTCGTCGGGCCGGCGCTTAAAATGGCGGCGCAGGAGAGCCGTCGCCGTTGTCCGCTGGTGAGCGCTCGACGGTTGTGTCTTCGGGAATTTGGCGAATTCGGTATAGGGGAGGAAGGGCAGGGTGCCTTCAGGCAGATTGCGCTGGAAGACGCCGTCGAAATCCTCTCCCGCAACGCGGAAGAAGCCGCCGTTGTGGAAATAATCCATGACCCGGTTCGCCATGTCGAGCCGATTGATGCCGACGGTCGTCTTGCCGTGCTCCTGCCGGTAGCCGACGCCTTGCGTGTCGGGCATGAAGTAGCTGTCCATCTCGACGAGGCAGAGGCGGCCGCGGGCGATCTGCTCGAAGACGTGGTTTTCGACGGTGTCGAAGATGGCGAGCTCGGTCACCCTGATGTCGTAGAGCTCTTCGAGATCCTCCAGCGGCACCTTGAAGAAGGTGAACTGGTCACCCTCGAAATCCTGGGTCAGTGTGAAGCCGAGCATGGCTTCCGGGGTAAAGCCTGCTGCGGCCAGTACCTCGATCCAGAGATCGACATAGCAATTGGTTTCCGGCCACATGCGCTCCTGATTGTGGAGCGCGTGGGAAGCGTAGTTTTCCGGATCGAGGCCGGGGAAGACCGATGTCATTGCGGGTTCAGCCCCAGAGCGTCTTGCGCACGGCTTCCGGCCAGGAGGCGACGTCGAGGCCATGCTGGGCGAAGAGGGCAAGCGCGATGCGCTCCAGACCGAAGCCGACACAGGCGGTGTGAGCCACGGAGCCGTCGGCGAGCGAGAGGCCCCATTTCTGACCGAAGGCGTCCTGGTGGTAGTTGAAGCTCATGCAGGCGGTTTTGTTGGCCTGCGAGGTGACCGGGATGAGCAACTCGAACTTCAGGTTCTGGTCGCGCTGGTTGTTGGCAAGCAGCTTTCCGGCGCGGCCGAAGAAGGGGTCATTGGCGACGTCGATTTCGACGTCGAGGCCGATCGACTTCATCATCTCGACACCGCGATCCATCCAGGTCTGGCGGAAGCTCGTGACGTGGGCTTCGGTGCCCATGCAGACATATTCGCGCATCCGGAACAGTTGCTGGCGCGCCGGATCCTTCGACGGCTCATGGCGGAAGCAATAGGACTGCAGGTCGAAGAGGCCGCCTTCCATCGAGATCGGCCCACGCTTGGCGACTGTCGGATAGAGTGGGTAGCAGGCGGCCGGGGTCAGCGCGATATCGGTCGCCTTCTGTTCCTTCGTCCAGTCCTTGCCCTCTTCCATGCACTGGAGCAGGCTCATGTGGTCGTGGTCATTGCCGCAGAAGGAATGCACGGTGCCCGCAAGCTGCGGGAAGCTCTTCATGTAGCCGCTCTTTTCGAAATAGGCGCGGTTCATGCCGGGCGGGAAGCGGATCGCTTCTGCGCCATCGGCCCCGCCGATCTTGTCGATCAGGCGCTCAAAGGCGGCGATGACGTCTTCGAACTGGCCGCTGCGGCCATAGAGGCCGTCGACGCCCGTGTCGATGAGAAGGCCGCTCTCGAAGAGGCGGTCCAGAAAGCTCACCTGCATATCCATTTGGTTACCCCAACAATCCGGTTTCTTGCTTGTGCACGAGCAGCATGGTCGACGTGTTGCCGAGAATGCGGTCGTTGGAAATCATCAGTTCGGCGGAATGCGCATCCCGCAGATGGCGGCCGAGGCTGTAGGGCGTGCCGTTCTTGTAGCCCATGATGCCGCAGATCCTGAGCGCCTGATGGATGACCGGCAGGATCATCTCCGAGGAGGCGATCTTGACGTTGTTCATCGCCACGGCAAAGCCCATGGAGGATAGACGATCGGGATCCTTCAGGGCCTGTTCGTAGGAGGCCAGTCCCGACTGGATGTTGGAGCGGATCACCTGAAGCTGGCTCGACATTTCGGCAAGCTGCACAAGGCCTGGAGGCTGGATGCCCGGCGCTTTGCGGGCGGCAGCGCGGATGAAGGTCTGGGCCTTGGTGAAGGCGTCCACGGCGATGCCATACCAGAGCGCGCTCCAGAGCAGATGGGAACTCGCGAGCATGGACTGGGCGGCGATCTCGGCGAAGGGCTTGGGCAGGATCTGTTCTGCAGGCGCCTCGCCCTTGAACAGGAAGCCATCGGAGCAGGTGCCGCGCATGCCGAGCGTGTCCCAGACTTGGGTCTGTTCGAGCGTGTACTGGTCTTTCAGGAACACCGTCATCACCTGATCGGTCGGCGGGGCGTCCTTGTGGGCGCGCGATGTAATCAGGATGGCGTCGGCATGTTTGCCGTAGGAGATGACTGTGGCGTCCTTCTCCAGCCGGCAGTGATTGCCGTCAACCTCTATGGCACAAATCGAATTGCGCAGGTTGCCGCCGATGCCGCCTTCGGTGGTGGCGGATCCCAGCAGGAATTGGTCCGCGCAGATCCGGCGCATGAACTCGCGGTGCCAGGACGCCTCAGTGCCATGAGAAACGAGGCTCGACACCTTGATCTGGTGCATGGCGAAGATCATCGCGCTTGCGGCGCAGCCCTGGGCCATGATGGTGCAGAGTTCGGCGATCTCAGAGGTGGAGCGACCTTCGCCGCCGCAATCGACGGGGATCTGGATTCCCATCAGTCGCTCTGCCTTCATGGCGTCCACGGCTTCTTTCGGAAAGCGGCCGGCCTTGTCGACGTTGTCAGCATGCATCGCGGCGATGGCCGCGACGCGGGACGCGCGCGCCTTCAGGCTCTTGTCCGTCGATGTGGAGGAGAGGTCCATCAGGCGACCTTTCTGTCCCCGACGATGGTCGCGACCGTCGCCTCGATGGCGGCAATGCTGGCGAAGGACTTGCGGTTCAGGAGATGGTCCGGGAACTCCATGTCGAAGGCTTCTTCGAGGCCCAGCATCAGCTGGACGGAGGCGAAGGACGACAGGCCGGCGGCATAAAGGTCAGCTTCGTCTGCAAGCGTCTCGACAGCGACGGGGAGGCCACCGAGTTTGGCCAGCAACGTGCGAATGGTTTCGTTCATCGTTTTCCCTCCGATCGGACGTTCGAAATCTATTGAGCGATTTCTTACAGAGGAAAGACGAAGTTTCCGCTAAGCGTTTCGGTAAAATCAGAATGAACGGGCTGCGTGAGCCGGCGGAAAGCAGCCAGTTTTCGCGGTTTCGGCCACAATCGGTGTCGAGTTAGCCCTCGTAGACGTGTTCTTTGCCGTGGCGGTCGAGAACGATGTATCGATTTGGTTCAACTTGGCGCAGGCTATTCGTACCGATTTCAACCTTGCCGTGGCCGCCCGGAAGGTCGAGGATGTAGTGCGGAATGCAGAGGCCGGAGAGCTTGGTGCGCAGGTCTCGCATGATGGCCTGGCCCTCGGCGATGGTCAGCCGGAAATGTCCGGTGCCGGGCGCCATGTCTGGATGGTGCAGGTAATAGGGCTTCACACCGATCTCGACAAATCCGCGCATGAGATCCGCAAGCGTATCGGCATTGTCGTTGACACCTTTCAGCAGAACGCTCTGGCTGACTAGATGCACGCCCGCTGAGACCAGGCGTGTGCATGCCTCGCGAACCTCTGGCGTGAGTTCGCGCGCATGGTTCACATGCAGTGCGAGATAGAGCGTCTTGCCGCCGGACTGAAGCGCCTCGGTCAAGGCTTCGGAAATGCGCGCCGGATCGACGGCCGGAACTCGGCTGTGAATGCGAACGATCCGGACATGGGCGATCGTTGCCAGTTCCTGCATGACCGCGCGCAGGCGTCGTGGCGACAGGATCAGCGGATCGCCGCCTGTGAAGATCACTTCCCAGATCCGCTTGTCGGCGCGGATGTAATCGAGTGCCGCCTCCAAGGCATCGGGAGAGAGATTGCCGTCGCCCTGAGGCCCGACCATTTCTCGGCGGAAGCAGAAACGACAATAGACCGGACAGGTATGCACGAGCTTGAGCAGGACCCGGTCCGGATAGCGGTGCACGATGCCTTCGACCGGCGAATGCGGATGGTCTCCGATGGGGTCTGCCCGCTCGTCGGGATGTTCGACAAGTTCAGCGGCCGTCGGCACGTATTGGGCCGCTATCGGATCGTGAGGGTCGGTGGGATCAATCAGCGCGCGGACAGTCGGCGTCAATGCAATGGCGTAACGCTCGGCGACGGCATCAAGCTGCGTTGCCTCAGCCGTCGTGACAAGGCCTTTGGACACGAGGTCGCTGACACTGCGCACGGTCGCCTCAGCCAAGATGCGTCTCCGCGACCGGCGCCCAGATCACCTGGTCGATCCTCAATGCGCCGGTTGCCAGCATCACGAGGCGGTCAAAGCCAAGCGCGATCCCGGATGCTTCTGGCATTTCTTCCAAGGCTTCGAGGAAATCCTCGTCGAGCGGATAGGTTTCGCCATAGACACGCTGCTTCTCCGCCATTTCTGCATCGAAGCGGCGGCGCTGTTCGGCCGGGTCCGTCAGTTCGCCGAAGGCATTGGCAAGCTCGACACCGCAGGCATAGACCTCGAAGCGCTCTGCCACGCGCGGATCGTCGGCGCAGGGGCGGGCAAGGGCGGCCTCTGCGACCGGGTATCGGTCGAGAATGGTGACACGGCCGTTGCCGAGGTTGGGTTCGACCTTCTCCACAATGACGCGGCTGAACAGATCCGCCCATGTATCGTCGTCGGCAGCTCGCATGCCGGCCGCCTGCACCTGTGTCAGCAGCGCGTTTCGATCCGTGCTGCCATCTGCGCCAATGGTGGCCAACAGGTCGATGCCGGCGTGGCGGGTGAAGGCGTCTGCCACCGAGATGCGTTCCGGTTCTGCGAAAGGGTCAACGGTCTTGCCGCCATAGGCAAATTGCTGCGTGCCCGCAGTCCGCGCTGCGAGCGCGATCAGATCGGCGCAGTCCTGCATCAGCCGTTCATAGCTCGCGCCGACGCGGTACCATTCCAGCATGGTGAATTCCGGATGGTGCAGGGGGCCGCGTTCCCGATTGCGGTAGACATGGGCGAAGCACGCGATTTTCGGCTCGCCGGCAGCCAGCAGTTTCTTGCAGGCGAATTCCGGCGATGTGTGCAGGTAAAGAGGCACAGCAGATCCATCGTGGCCGATCGCTTCGGTTTGGAAGGCATGCAGATGGGCTTCGTTGCCGGGCGAAACCTGCAGGGTCGCAGTGTCGACCTCCACGAAGTCGTCCCCGGCGAAATGCGCGCGGAAAGCGGCCTGGATCCGATTGCGACCGATCAGGAAGGGGCGACGGTCCGCATGCACGGAAGCGCGCCACCACGGAGGGGATGATCGGCGGCTGTCAATCATGCCGGAATCTCGGTCCATTTCTCAACACGGGCTGGCTATTTTACCGGATTTGGGTTAGTTGCGCCCGAGAAATTCATAGAGGTCCGTCGGGACCGCCGTCCTTTACGACGGGTCTTACGCAGATACAAGGAATTCCAATGGTCAAGATTATCGCCTCGTCCGTGCGCAAGGGCAATGTCATCGACGTGGACGGCAAGCTCTACGTCGTGCTGACTGCCGAAAACTTCCACCCGGGCAAGGGCACGCCGGTCACCCAGGTCAACATGCGCCGCATCGTCGATGGCGTGAAGGTTTCGGAACGCTGGCGCACGACCGAGCAGGTCGAGCGCGCGTTCGTTGAAGACGTGAACCACCAGTTCCTCTACGAGGACGGTGAAGGCTTCCACTTCATGAACCCTGAAAACTACGACCAGGTCGTCGTCGATGTCGAAACCATGGGCGACCAGAAAGCCTATCTGCAGGAAGGCATGGTCTGCATCCTGTCCATGCACGAAGGCGTCGCACTCGCCATCCAGCTGCCGCGTCACGTGACGCTCGAGATCGTCGAGACCGAGCCGGTCGTGAAGGGCCAGACGGCATCGTCGTCTTACAAGCCCGCGATCCTGTCGAACGGTATCCGCACGATGGTGCCGCCGCATGTCGACGCCGGCATCCGCGTCGTCATCGCGACCGAAGACAATTCCTACGTTGAGCGCGCCAAGAACTAAGAGCTGTAGCTCGACCGATACCTAAAAGCCCGGCGTGGACCACGCCGGGCTTTTTGTTTGCTCGTCATTTCCCCTAATGCCGGCGGGGCGCAGGGTGCCCCGCCGGCCGTTCTCGCCGGTCACGCTCGCGCCATCACGGAGCGCTTACGTGATCAGCGTCCGGCGAGAATGGGACTGCCGAAGTTCAATGCCTTGGGGCGGGCGGCAGTTGCCTTCATGGCATCGCCCCGCTCGAGCAACATGATCTGCTCCTTCAAGTGCAGCTTGATCTTCTTCAAGGCGCGGACCCTGATACCATCAGGCTGCGGACGGCGCTGTTCCTCGTCAATCTTGGCGGCGACGATCGAATGGCGGGCTCTCAGGGCTTTGAGCAGTTGCTTCATGGCGATCTCCTTTCGTGCCTCATCTATATGACCCGCCTTGATTGATTGTTCCAATTCATTGATTATATAAAACTGATAGTTTTTCTCTATGAGGTTCGGCGATGCCTTTTCGACCCAGTCATCGGCAGTTGGAGTATCTCGTCACGCTGGGCGAGACAGGGCACTTCGGAGAGGCCGCAAAGCGTTGCAATGTCTCGCAGCCGACGCTCTCGGTGCAGGTGGCGCTGCTTGAGAAGCAGCTCGGGGTGACGTTGATTGATCGCATGCCCGGACAGGTCGTGCCGACGCCCGTCGGTGCCGAGGTCATCACAGCCGCGAAGGTCATCCTTAATGGTCTGGATGAAATCCGTGCGGTTGCAACGGGATCGAAAGCCAATCTTGGCGGCGCCATCCGGCTGGGGGTCGCTCCCTCGTTCGGACCCTACTTCCTGCCCTATCTCCTGCCGCCGCTCCACAAGCGCTATCCTGAACTCAAGATCTACATCCGCGAGGATCGGCCGCGTCAGTTGGAGAAGGCAGTGCTGCAGGGGGAGACGGATTGTGGATTGGGACCTCTGCCATCCTCCGAAGACGGCTTTGTCTCGCTCCAGATCTGCCGGGAGCGGATCCTCCTCGGCGTGCCCAAGGCGCATCGGCTGGCCGCGTTCGACACGATTTCACCGGATGAGCTCAAGGGTGAGAGGCTGCTCACGCTTGGCCCGGGGCATCGCTTGATGGATGAGGTGAGGCGTCTCGCCGATATGTCGGGTGCCACGCTCGCCGAAGAGTATGAAGGGTCGAGCCTCGACGCGATCCGCCAGATGGTCTCGATCGAGATGGGGCTTTCGCTCTTTCCGGAACTCTATGTGCGATCGGAGTTTGCCAAGGAAGACGGGATCAAACTCCTGACAATCGAGCATTGGCAAGGGGTGCGAGACATTGGCTTTTTCTGGCGGCAGGCCTCGGCTCGGCAAAGCCACTTCGAGGCACTGGCCGAACTTGGCCACTCGGTGGCGGATAGGATCTTTTCACCGAGTGAGCCGAAATGAAAATCCCCGGCGCAGGGCCGGGGATCTCGAATGCGATCAGGCGATGCCGCCGAGGCAGATGTACTTGATCTCGGTGTAGTCATCGATGCCGTATTTCGACCCTTCGCGGCCGAGACCCGACTGCTTGATGCCACCGAAGGGTGCTACTTCCGTCGAGATGAGGCCGGTGTTGACGCCGACCATGCCGTATTCGAGAGCTTCCGCGACCCGGAAGATTTTGGCGATGTCCTTCGAGTAGAAATAGGAGGCAAGGCCGAATTCGGTTGCATTGGCGAGTTCGACGACTTCGTCTTCGGTCTCGAATTTGAAGAGCGGCGCAACCGGGCCAAAGGTCTCTTCGGTCGCGACCTTCATATCGGTGGTCACACCGGTGAGGATCGTCGGTTCGAAGAAGAGTTCGCCAGCCGAGGACGGCTTGCCGCCGAGGGCGACCTTTGCACCCTTGGAGACAGCGTCTGCAACGTGTTCCTTGACCTTGTCGACCGCCTTGGCATCGATCAGCGGGCCGGTCGTCACACCTTCGGCAAAACCGTTGCCGACCTTCAACTGCCCGACCTTTTCCGCGAGCTTCTTGGCAAACGCATCGTAGATGCCGGACTGGACATAGAGACGGTTGGCGCAGACGCAGGTCTGGCCGGCATTGCGATACTTGGAGATCATCGCACCTTCGACCGCGGCATCGAGATCCGCATCGTCGAAGACGATGAAGGGCGCGTTGCCGCCGAGTTCGAGGCCGAGCTTCATGATCTGGTCGGCACCCTGGCGCATCAGGATGCGGCCGACATTGGTGGAGCCGGTGAAGGTCAGCTTGCGGACCTTGTCATTGGCGCAGAATTCCTGGCCGACCATGGCTGCATCGGTCGAGGTTAGTACCGAGAACAGGCCGGCAGGCAGGCCAGCGCGCTCGGCAAGGATGGCGAGTGCCAGTGCCGAAAGCGGGGTCTGGGCGGCAGGCTTCGATACCATTGCGCAGCCGACGGCGAGAGCCGGTGCTACCTTCCGGGCGAGCATCGCGTTCGGGAAGTTCCACGGCGTGATCGCACCGACGACGCCGATCGGCTGCTTGATGACCATGATCCGCTTGTCGGCCTGGTGACCGGGGATGGTGTCCCCATAGACGCGCTTGGCTTCCTCGGCAAACCATTCGACGTAGGATGCACCGTAGAGGATTTCGCCGCGGGCCTCAGTCCAGGGCTTGCCCATTTCCATCGTGAGAATGGTTGCGAGGTCGTCGGCATTGGCGACCATCAGGTCGTTCCACTTGCGCAGAACCGCGGCGCGTTCCTTGCCGGTCTTCTTCGCCCAGGCCTTCTGTGCGGCATGCGCCGCATCGATGGCCTTGGTGACTTCGGCCTTGTTTACATCGGGGAGAACCGCGATGACTTCGCCCGTTGCCGGGTTGGTGACCTCGAAGGTCTTGCCCGACTGGCTTGCGGCCAGCCAGTCATTGCCGACCAGCGACTTGTCCGTCGCCAGTGTCGGGTCCTTCAGTTTGTCGGTCAGAACTTTCGAAATGGTCATGCCTCAGGCTCCTGCTGCAACTTCACGGATCGAGGCTTCGATCAGATCGAGCGCCTCGTTGAAGACCTCGTCCTGGATGGTGATCGGGGCGAGGAAGCGGATGACGTTGCTGTAGACGCCGCAGGTGAGCAGGATCAGGCCCTTCTCCAACGCCTTCAGACGCACCGCATTGGTGAAATCCGCATTCGGCTTGTCGGTTCCGGGCACCTTGAATTCGACGGCATTCATGAAGCCGAGGCCGCGGATATCCATGATATGGGGCACGTCGGAGCGAATCGCCTCGAGGCGCTGCTTCAGGCGGTTGCCGAGCTGGTTGGCGCGGTCGCAGAGCTGCTCCTCCTCGATGACGTCGAGGACTGCATGGGCGGCTGCAATCGCCAGCGGGTTGCCGGCATAGGTGCCGCCAAGGCCACCGGGGCCGGGGGCATCCATCAGTTCGGCGCGGCCGGTGACGGCCGAGAGCGGGAAGCCGCCGGCGAGGCTCTTGGCCATCGTCGTCAGGTCCGGAACCACGTCGTAATGCTCCATGGCAAACAGCTTACCGGTGCGGGCAAAGCCTGTCTGCACTTCGTCGGCCACGAGCAGGATGCCGTGTTCGTCGCAGAGTTCGCGCAGTGCCTTCATGAGGGCGCGCGGAACATCATAGAAGCCACCTTCGCCCTGGACGGGTTCCAGGATGATGGCTGCAACGCGCTTCGGGTCGACATCGGCCTTGAACAGCTTGTCGAGCACGTCGAGGGAGGTCTCAACGTCGATGCCGTGCATTTCGAGCGGGAAGGGGACATGGAAGACGTCGCCCATCATCGGGCCGAAGCCGACCTTGTAGGGCACGACCTTGCCGGTCAACGCCATGCCGAGGAAGGTACGGCCGTGGAAGCCACCGGTGAAGGCGATGACGGCAGAGCGGCCGGTGGCGCAACGGGCGATCTTGATGGCGTTTTCGACGGCTTCGGCGCCTGTTGTCGCGAAGATCGTCTTCTTCTCGAAGTTGCCGGGTACGATCTTGTTCAAGCGCTCAGCAAGCGCGACATAGTTCTCGTAAGGGACGACCTGGTGGCAGGTGTGCGTGAAGCGATCAAGCTGGGCCTTGACGGCTTCGACGACCTTCGGGTGACGATGGCCGGTGTTGAGTACAGCGATGCCGCCTGCGAAGTCGATGTAGCGACGGCCTTCGACATCCCAGATCTCCGAGTTCTCAGCCTTGTCGGCATAGATCTGCGTGGTCATGCCAACGCCGCGGGAAATGGCGTCGTTCTTGCGGGCTGAGATTTCGGCGTTCTTCATCGTTTTCGTCCTGTGCGAAGGGTTGCCAGCGGCGTCGCATCCGACTGCGATCACGCGGTTTCATATTTCCTACATTTTTTCTGTAGACTTGCAATATGCTTTATCGGCATTATCACCCGTGACTGCGACATTTCCTTGGGGGCAGCGTGGACGACATCCGGTTCAAGATTGCAGAAGCCGCGAGAATGGCGGGCGTCTCGCCCTCCACGCTGCGGCTGTGGGAAACGCAGGATCTGATCCAGCCAATCCGTACGGCCACGGGGCAGCGGCTCTATGACCGCGCGCTGGTGGATCGCCTGAAGCACATTGCCTGGTTGAGGAGTGAAAGAGGCCTGAACCCGGCAGCAATCCGCGAGAGCTTGCGAGAGGTTGCCTCGGAGGCCGATGAAGAGGTTGTCGAGGGTGAGGACGATGCCTCCGATATCCGCCCAGGCACCCGGATCCGTCGCTTGCGACGGGAGGCTGGAAAGACGCTGGAAAGTGTAGCGCAGGCGACGGGCGTTGCGGTTTCGCAGCTGTCGACGTTTGAGCGCACCTCCCAGGGCCTGTCCTTCACGGCCCTGCATGAGGTGGCGCGGCATCTCGGCACGACACTGGCCTCGCTTAGCGGCCAGGAAGAGGGGAGGGGCGGAGAGTCCCTGATCCGCGATGGCAAATGGGCTTCCTGGCCCACCACCTCGTCCGGCGTTGCCGTGCAGGTGCTGGCCGAGGGCCGGAACGCGATGGAATGCAACCGTTTCCAGCTGGCGCCCGGTGCATCGAGCGAAGGTGCCTATCAGCACGAGGGGGAGGAGTTCCTCTACATGCTCTCAGGTAGCCTGGAGATCATTCTCGATGGCGACAAGTTCTTCGAGCTGAATGCCGGGGACAGCTTCTATTTCGAGAGCCGCAGGCCGCATTCCTGGCGGAACATCGCCAGCGGCGAAACCGTGCTTATCTGGATCAACACGCCGGCCACTTTCTAATTCAGGCAAAGAAAAACCCGGCGACCGTTACCGGTGCCGGGCTCTCATATCGTTTGGCTGCAGGCGCTTACTTGCTGGCGACCACGGTCTTTGCGCCATCCCAGGCATAGCCGCCACCGATGGCGACATTGAGGGACACGTAACCATTCGCAAGCTGCTGCACGGCCTGGGCAAGGTTTGCCTGGGCGCTTGCGACGTTGCGCTGGGCATCCAGCACGTCGAGCAGCGAGGAAGCGCCGTCACGGTAGCTCGCGGTGGCGAGCGACAGGGCTTCTTCATAGGAGCGGACGGTGGCGGTCAGGGCCGATACCGTCTGGCGGGTGCGGCTGACGGCAACGAGTGCGTTCTCGACTTCGGAAACGGCGTTCAGCACGGTCTGTTTCCAGGCGAGATAAGCTTCGCGAGCCGCGGCTTCATTTGCCTTGATTCTTGCGAGGCGAGCCCCTGCGTCGAAGATCGGCAGGTCGAGGCTCGGGCCGAAGCCCCAGGACGTTGCCTTGCCGCTGGCAGCCGATGTCGCGACCAGCGTCGGCGAGATCGAACCGCTGAGCGAGATCGACGGGTAAAGCGCTGCTTCGGCAACACCGATTTCGGCAGTCGCGGCTGCGAGATTGCGTTCGGCCGCGCGGATGTCCGGACGGTTGCGAATGAGGTCGGCGGGAACGCCGGCGCTCACGCCGCGGCGCGCATAGGGCTGGGCCGCGCCCTTCTGAAGGTCGGCGAGCAAGCTTGTTGCGGGCAAGCCAAGCAGCAGCGAAATGCGGTGGACCGACTGACGGAACGAGATTTCGAGGGCCGGGATTTCGGCGAGCGTGGAGTTCACCAGACCTTCGGACTGGACGACGTCCAGACGCGAGGCGGCACCTGCTTCGAGCTGAAGGCGGGTCAGTTCAAGCGTTTCGCGGCGCGATGTCAGGTTCTTGCGGGCGATCGCGATGCGCTCCTGATAGTAGCGCGCATCGACATAGGCCGATACGACGCTCGACAGGAAGGTCAGGCGCGCCACGTCAGCGCTTGCATAGGCTGCGTCCAGCGAAGCCTTCGCGCTTTCCTTCGACCGGCGATACTGGCCGAAGAGATCGATCAGCCAAGAGACGCTGGCAGTGCCAGTCGACGTGTTGGTCGTGTCGCTGTCACGGGTCGATAGCGCGCCGCTGCCATTGGTCTTCGATACCTGATGGTCCGCACCCACGTTGAGCTGCGGGAAGGCTGCAGAGTCGGCCGATTCGAAATTTGCTTCCGCCGAGGTGATGCGTTCAATTGCCTGGAGGACGTCGAGGTTCTGGGAGAGGCCCGTTTCGACCAGGCCGTTCAACCGGCGGTCGTTGAAGGCGGTCCACCAGGGAGCCAGTGTTACGTCCGCTGCGGCACGCGTGCTGCCCTCGGAAAACTTGACGGGGAGTGTCGTTTGAGGGGCCTCATGATCGGGTCCAACGACACAACCGGAGAGGAGGAGCATTGCGAGAGGTGCGGCGGCGCGAATTTTCAGCATCACGTGTTCCTGTAATTGTCCCCCGGTCGAGCCGCGAAGGTTCTATTGATACCTTTGCCGGCGACCGCTTTACTCACGCAGGCTACCGCAGCAGCCTACGCAATAATTCCTTAACGTAGTTTGTCAATCACCCCTTAGACAGCTCTTCTTTCGGTTTTGCACCGCCGAAGAGTTGCCGAATGATCACGAAAAACGACGGTACGAAGAAGATTCCGAGCGCTGTAGCGGTGAACATGCCGCCAAGAACGCCAATACCGATCGAATTCTGCGCTGCAGAGCCTGCGCCCGTTGCAATTGCCAGTGGCACAACGCCCAGTATGAAGGCGAGAGACGTCATGATAATCGGACGCAGTCGGAGCTTTGCGGCTTCGAGTGTTGCATCAATGACACTCAATCCGGCAGCCTGGCGGTCTTTGGCGAACTCCACGATGAGAATCGCATTCTTCGCAGCCAGGCCGATCGTGGTCAGAAGACCGACCTTGAAATAGACGTCGTTCGACTGGCCGAAGAAGTATGCCGCCGCCACCGCGCCGAGCACGCCGACGGGAACCGCCATGATGACCGAGAAGGGAATCGACCAGCTTTCATAGAGTGCGGCGAGGCAGAGGAAGACGATGAGAACCGACAGCGCGTAAAGCAGCGGTGCCTGGGACCCGGACAGTCTCTCCTGATAGGAAATGCCCTGCCATGCGACCGTGTAGCCACCGCTCATGTCGGCGGTCAGCTGCTCCATCGTATCCATGGCCGTGCCAGAGCTTACGCCCGCACCCGCCGCACCTTCCATCGAGATCGCGCCGACGCCATTGTATCGGCTAAGCGTTGGGGCACCGCTGATCCACTCCGTCTTGACGAAGGAGGAGAAGGGGACCATCTCGCCGGTCGAATTGCGGGCGTGCCAGTCGTTGATTGCGGTCTCCTGCATACGGTAGGGCGCATCGCCCTGCACGTAGACGGGCTTCAATTCGCCGTTCAGCGTGAAGTCGTTCACGTCGCGGCCGGCGAAAATGATCGACAGCATGCTGTTCACGGTCGCCACGTCGAGCCCCATTGCGCCCATCTTTTCCTGGTCGAGCAGCAGCTTGAGTTGTGTTTCGGCCGGCGGGTTGTTGGTGCGCAGCGAGCTGACATTGGCGTTGGCGCTGCCGGCCTGCATCAATTGCTGGGCTGCGGCCGTCAGTGCTTCCGTGCCGTTCTTTCCGCTGTCCACGAGATACATCGAGAAACCACTCGATGTGCCGAGACCCGGGATTGCCGGCGGCTGCAGCGGGAATACCTGAGCGTCGCGCAGGGTGAAGAAGTAGCCCATGGCGCGCTGGACGACTGCAGAAGCTGCCAGCTGAGGCTCCTCGCGCAGCTCGAAATCCTTGAGCTTGGCAAAGACGAGGGCGTAGTTCTGGCCCGAACCGGTGAAGGAGAAGCCGGAGACGGAGAAGACGTCCTGGATCGCGTCCTTTTCCTTGTCGAGATAGAAGTCCTCGATCTTCTTGATGATCTCTTCCGTGCGCGTGACCGTTGCGCCGTTCGGCAACTGCACGATGGTCATCAGCACGCCCTGATCTTCTTCCGGGAGGAAGGAAGAGGGAAGGCGCAGGAAAAGCCAGCTCATGCCGCCAATGACGATCGCGAACATCAGCATGACCCGCAGCGGGCGCTTCAGCAGATAACCGATCGAGGACACGTAGCCACCGGTCGCACTGTCGAAGTTGCGGTTGAACCACGCGCCGAGGCCGCGCTTGTCCTTGTGATGGTCGATCGGCTTGAGCATCGTTGCGCACAAGGCCGGTGTCAGCACGATGGCCACGAGAGCCGAGAGCAGCATGGCCGAGACGATCGTCACGGAGAACTGGCGATAGATGATGCCGGTCGAGCCGCCGAAGAAAGCCATCGGGATGAAGACGGCGGTCAGAACGAGAGCGATGCCGACGATCGCGCCGGTGATTTCGCCCATCGACTTCTCTGTCGCCTCAAGCGGGGAGAGGCCTTCCTCCGACATGATGCGTTCGACGTTTTCCACGACGACGATGGCGTCGTCGACAAGGAGGCCGATCGCAAGCACCATGGCAAACATGGTGAGCGTGTTGATCGAATATCCCGTCAGCGCAAGGATGCCGAATGTTCCGAGAAGCACCACGGGCACTGCGATCATCGGGATGATCGTTGCGCGCAGGTTCTGGAGGAAGACAAGCAGGACCACGAAGACCAGAACGATGGCTTCGATCAGCGTGTGAACGACCTTTTCGATCGACAGCTGGACGAAGGGCGTCGTGTCATAGGGATAGGTGATGACAACGTTTTCCGGCAGCGAAGGCGCGATCGTCTCAAGCTGCGACTTCACGCGGGCGGCCGTATCAAGTGCATTGGCGCCGGTCGCAAGGTTGACGGCGAAGCCGGTTGCCGGGTTCCGGTTGGAGCGGGTCTTCGTGCCGTAGCTTTCCTGGCCGATCTCGATACGGGCGACGTCGCTCAGGCGCACCGTTGCACCGTCTGTTTCCGTCTTCAGAATGATGGATTCGAAGTCAGAGACAGACTGCAACTGGCTCTGTGCCGTCACCGTTACGGTCAACTGCTGGCCTGCCGGAGCCGGCTGGCTGCCGAGAGCGCCAACGGAAACCTGCGTATTCTGGGCCTGGATCGCCGTGGTGACGTCCGTGGGTGTCAGCTGGAACTTGTTGAGCTGGAACGGGTCAAGCCACACGCGCATGGCATAACCAGTGCCGAAGACTTCGATGCTGCCGACGCCTTCCAGACGCTTGATCTGGTCCTCGATCTGCGAGGAGAAGATGTCGCCGAGTTCGACGTTGCTGCGTGCACCGTCAGTCGAAACAAGGGCGCCGACGAGTAGAATGCTGGACGTGGAGCGCGTGACCGAGATGCCGGCCGTCTGGACGATGTCCGGCAGCTGCGACTGGACGAGCTGCAGCTTGTTCTGAACCTGAACCTGGGCGATTTCCGGATCGATGGAGTTGCCGAAGGTCAGGGTTACGCTCGCGGAGCCGGTGCTCGACGACGAGGTCATGTAAGTGAGATCGTCGAGACCGGTCATGCCGTCCTCGATGATCGAGGTCACGGACTTCTCGACCGTTTCGGCGCTTGCGCCGTTATAGCTCGCCGAGATCTGCACCGTCGTCGGCGCGATTTCCGGGTACTGAGCGATCGAAAGCGTCGAGATCGCCAAAGCGCCCCCGAGCATGATGATGATCGCGATCACCCAAGCGAAGATCGGGCGACGGATGAAATACTGGGCCATGGGTTATCCTTTACGCCTCGGTTGCCTTGCCTGTCGCACAATTATGGCTGTGCAGCAGGGGCGGCAGCCGGAGCCGCGGTCTCTTCGACGATACCGTCCGCGTTGATCTTCGCTTCGACCGGCTGGACAGGTGCCCCATCGCCGATCCACTGGAACCCGTCGACAATCAGCTTGTCACCGTCCGAGATGCCGGAGGCGACGAGCCAGTTGCTGCCCGAAACCTGTGCGTCATCGAAGATGCGTGTCTCGACCTTGTTGTCAGTTGTGACGAACTTTGCTGAAAGCTCCCCGTTGGCGCTGCGGGTCGCGGCGCGCTGGGGGATCAGGAAGCCTTCTTCGGTGCCAACGCTAACCGTTGCGCGGACATACATGCCCGGCAGGATGAGGCCATCCGGGTTGTCGAAGACTGCGCGGATCGAAAAGGTACCGGTCGTCTGGCTCACGGCCATTTCCGACATGTCGAGCTTGCCGACGACAGGATATTCATGGCCATCCTCAAGGGTCAACCGGATGTCGGTCGCGCCATTTTCTGTGCGGTTGATGCGGCCGGCAGAGATTGCTTCGCGCAGACGCAGGAGATTGACGCTCGATTCCGTCAGGTCGATATAGATCGGATCCAGACGGCGCAGCGTCATCAGCGTGTCGGTCTGGTTTGCCGTCACCACGTTGCCGATCGAGTAGCGCGATGCCGTCGTCACGCCTTCGAAGGGCGCGCGGATCTCGGTCAGGGCAAGTTCGATCTCGGAAGAGCGCAGGGCGGCTCTCGCCTGGGCGACATCAGCTTCGGCCTGGAGGAGCGTCACGCGGGCGTTTTCCAGCTCAACCTGGGTCGCGCCGCTGCCGACGAGACGTTCCTGGCGTGCCAGGTTGGACTGTGCGGTCGGCACACCGGCCTCTGCCTTTTGCAGGCTCGCCTGGGCCTGTGCCTGGGCTGCGCGGTAGGTGTCGTCCTCGATCTTGTAAAGCAGATCGCCTTCCTTGACCTCGTTGCCTTCCTTGAAGGCAATTTCCTTGATCACGCCGCTGACGCGCGGACGGATCTCCGCCATCTGAAAGGCGGCGGCGCGTCCCGGGAGTGTCGTGGTCAGCGTCTGCGGTGCCTTCTTCATCAGCACCACGCTGACGGCTGCGGGTGGTCGCTCACCGCCCGGGGCTCCACCGCCGGGGTTCTGGGCCGTTTCCTGGTCGCTGCAACTCGCGAGTGCCGCGGTGCAGGCAAGAAGAACAGAGGCGAACTTGAGGCTTCGGCGCATGGAACATCCCAAAATATGGCGGTCGTTGAAGGTTAGGGCCGCTTACGCCGGGAGATTATGTCTCCTCGACACAGAACACGGCCCGACCGTCTGACACGATGGCAGGTCTCGATGGAAAGTGACGTAATCCAGGTATCGTCACTTAACAAGTGGCAAGCGCATGGCTGCGTCGATCAACGCGACAACATCCTTGCATCGTGTTGCCATAATGTCAGCCTTTTCCAATCCTGTCATGACAGGATGGATGACGCAGGAGAGCGCATCGAAGGCCGCATTGGCCAAACGCGGAATGTCGGTCACGTGGTAGCAGCCCTCGCGGATGCCGGCTTCGATGATGTCGGCGATCATTTCGACGACCATCTTGCGGAAACGGTCGCCACAGTCGAGCTCTTCGGTGATGGTCACGAGGATCATCTCGAAGACGAACGGCGCATCCAGGCGACCGGAGACGTGTTCCTGCATCAGATGGTGGGCAAGCGCGTACAAGCGTTCGGGAGCGGGATGGTCTTGTGGCAAGCCCCGCAGGGACGCGACCGTCTCTTCGATGGCGCGTGTTGCGATCGCATCGACGAGACTGGTCTTGGTGCGGAAATGCTTGAAGACATTCGCCGGCGACATGGAGAGTTCTGCCGCAATATCGGCGATCGCGACACTGGCGTAACCATGGGTGCGGAATAGGCTTTCGGCCGTGTTCAGGATCTCTTCACGGGTTTCCTCGGCAGATTTGCGCGGGCGGCGAACTACCTTGGCTTTCTCAGGCCCTGTACAGCTGCCTGGTGGGGCGCGATAACCGTGATCCATGACGTTTCGGCCTCCTCCTAGCCGATGTAGCGCACCAGATTGTCGTGGACCCGAACCGAAGGGCTCTCGCCACTGTCATCAGGCACGAAGGTCTCACCGGTGATCGCTTCATAAGCCTTAATATAGACCTTGGACGTCTCTTCGACCAGCGATTGTGGGATTTCCGGGATTTGGTCGACATAGGGGTCGCAGCGTTCGGCGACCCAGGCCCGGACGAAATCCTTGTCAAAGCTCTGCGGGCGCTCGCCCTTTTCGAAGCTCGACGGATAGCTTTCAGCGATCCAGTAGCGGCTGCTGTCGGGTGTATGAATTTCGTCTGCCAGGATGATCGTGCCGTTTTCATCCGTACCGAACTCATATTTGGTGTCGACGAGGATCAAGCCGCGTTCCGCGGCGAGCTGCTGCCCGCGTGCAAAGAGCGCAAGGGCGTAGCGCGACAGTGTCTCCCACTGCTCGGCGGTCAGGAGCTTCTTCTCCACGATTTCGGCCGGTGTCAGCGGCTCGTCATGGCCACCGTCGAACTCCTTGCTCGTCGGCGTGATGATCGGGGTCGGAAGCTTCTCGTTGTCGCGCATGCCGTCGGGAAGGGTGATCCCGTACATCTGGCGCTCGCCCTTCTTATAGAGAGTGAGGATCGACGTGCCCGTCGTGCCGGCGAGATAGCCGCGGACAACAATCTCGACGGGAAGGATATCGAGGCGTTTGCCGACAACGACATTCGGGTCCGGATAGGCGATCACATGGTTCGGGCAGATGTCGCTGGTCTTGTCGAACCAGTAGCGCGCGGTCTGCGTCAGAACCTGGCCCTTATAAGGTATGCAGGTCAGAATACGGTCGAAGGCGCTGAGGCGATCGGTCGAGATGATGATGCGGCTTCCATCCGGCAGGTCGTAGTTCTCACGCACCTTGCCACGATAGTAGTTCGGCAGTTCCGGGTAATGGGCTTCGGACAGGACGCGCATTGTTATCCTCGAGGTCTTCGCGATCGGAGCACGCTGTAAAGGTGCGGTTTCTGCCTCGCGGTACCCGAAAGCGGGGGCTGTTTCAAAGAAAAAGCGCATGGCATGGGCCATGCGCTCTCTCAACGTCATCTTATATCAGGTCGCTGCGTGGTGCAGGCGATCGTGGAAGAACCCGTTGTCGGTTGCCTTGCGCAGTGTCTTGGCGGCGGCAAGCACGCCGAGATCGACGAGCGGTTCAACAAGGATAACCGTCATATAGGCGGCACCGAAAGTGGCGATGCTGGTCAGGCTTTCCGTCGTGAAGCCATGACCATAGAGCGCCCAGAACGCGACCCAGGCCACGATGCCGCCCTGATAGGTGGTCGAAAGAGCGAGCGCATCGCGGTAGCCGACGTCAACGTAAGCCTTCTTCTCCGGGATGATCCGGCGAGCGATATGGCTGATGGCAAACAAGGGTACGATCAGCGTCGTGACGTTCATTCCATATTGCGGCAGATCGAAGGGCGCGAAGAACAGCCCCTGCAGCAGGAGACCAAGTGCCAGACCGATCGAGGCGGCGCCAGCGCCGAAGATCAGGA